>NZ_CP050313.1:1447500-2712500 GCF_011765625.1 Shewanella aestuarii | reverse complement strand
TTTGCTTTATCAGATTCATTTTTAGGGGAAAGTAAACATAATTTATTTAAAAATGAATTTGATTTACAAAATTTTGAAAGACCGACCGAGCGTTATGGCTTATTAGGTGCAACAGCCATATATTATGATCAAGATGAACGTTTCTCTATAATTAATATATTGCACAATAGGATTAATAACTTTAAACAAGGTGCAATTAGAGCTAATGGTAGTAATTTTAACATAACATCAAATTACATAAATTCTTCTGGTTACACTTGTAAACGAGAGGCTCTGAAGGATTTTAATGGTCATAAATATGGAGTAGCTTTTAAATCTCATTACTTAAAAGATTCGGTTATTTCACAGAATTGTGCTTCTAGAGTTGGCTCAGGTATTCTTTTAGAAAGTTGGGAGCATATTGCAAATATTAAGTTAAATGATAACTTTATATTTGAGAGTATTAGCGGAATTGCTGTAGAAAATACAACGTCAGGAACATATGGTTCAATTTCTATTTTAAACAACTTAGTTATTGGCACAGAGAAGAGTGCGCTAGCACTGAGAACCCGGCAGACATCAGAAGATTTTCTTGTAGATAGTAATACATTCAGTAACGGAGATCCTTCTCGGCTAGATAAACAGTTTGATGAGCGTAAGTTTGGTTCTGGTTTTGTTGTCGTTAAAAATCAGAAATATTTAACTTTTACAAACAACTGGATTGAAGGAGAGGCTACAAGTATTAATTGGACTCACTTGTCATTATCTGCGATTGATAATTCCAACTTTTCAAGAAATGGAATACAAAGTAGAAATAAGCGAGATAGCAGTTTTGGCGGAATCACTTTCCATGGTGATGTAAGTAATAGCGTATTTCATAACTTTAATATTTATGGTTTAAATCCAGGCCTACATTATTTTGGCGGAGAGAGTATTAACAATGATCTTTCAAAATTAAATTTATATCCATAATAGATAAGTGTAATAGATAATATGGGCAGGTCATTATTTTTATGACCTGTCGTAACTTTATCGTTTTCTTATAAATTTTGCTGGATTTCCGCCTACAATACTATATTCAGGGACATCTTTGGTTACAATACTTCCTGCTGCAATGATAGATCCTTTGTTAATAGTTACTCCTGGCATGATCATAGCTCTCTGACCAATCCATACGTCATCATGAATCCGAACAGGCCTAGGCGCGAGATTTCCTTGTTTAATTAGTGGTATATCTGTTCTGTCATGTGCGTGATTTACAGAAAATATCACAACTTCAGGCGCCATCATCACGTTGTCGCCACACTCAAGGTCATTGGCTATTTGACAGTAGTTTCCAAAGCTGGAGTTTTCTCCTAGTTTTATATTAGCACCTGAACCAAAATCTACATATTTATTAATATTGATGTTTTTTTTAGTTTCTTTAAATATTTTTTTACAAGCAAAACCTCTGATTCTTCTACTTATTTTTCCAATTTTACCTCTATCATTATCTGGTAATTTATTGAGAATTGTATAATAAAGTACTAGGTATATTTTTTTCATTTTAACCTCTTTTTGATAGCATATTTTATCTCGGGTCTAAACAATATACTTAACCCTATATATGCAAACATACCAATTGTAATAGACATTATCAGTTTCAGTAGCTCCGAGTCCGTTAATGTTTGTATCTCTGTGCTGATGACGATAAGGCTCATACATGATGCAATTAAAAAAGGTTTAGCAATAGTGATTATCATCTCAATGAAACTTGTGTCGATGATTTTGTTCACAATTTGACGGTACCAAAGAAAAACTAAACCTAATTGTGTGATACACAAGCCTTGAGCTACGGTAAGTAAGTCACCAACTTGAGTTGCAATTAATACCGTAATAGTTGTTGTCACTGCTGTAATGATATTCCATCTGAATACAAGGTGTGATTGCCCTGACGCTATAACAAAACTGATACCTGAGAAGAAAATTGAATAAAAGAAAGCGTAAATACAGAGAGTTTGCAGTATTGGCGTTACTTGAAGCCACTGAGGACCAATTACTACAGGGATTAACATAGAAGCTGTAGCTAAAACGCCAAGAAACACAGGGGCATTAAAGCTGCAAATGATATCTAATAAGGTGAAATACCCTTGTTTTAAAGCTTGTTTGTCTGTACGCAGTTGCGACATGATAGGTAAAGCGACTCGAGTAATAATTGGGTTAAGTTTTAAAATAGGTTGGATTATAAGGTTAAATGCCATGCTGTAATAGCCTAAGGCTTGCGCACCCAGAAATAGGCCCACTAGCATTTGGTCAACTCGGGACGTCAAGAAATTTAATAAATTTCCTCCAAGTAAATTCAATGCAAATTTAAGTTGGTTTCTTATTGCTGCTAAACTAAATTCTGCAGAAATTTTGAACTGATTTTTAAACCCAAAAATAATTAAGGTTAGGCTTAACACGGTGCAACGCGCAATATAGGCAAGAATTAAAGACCAAATACCGTAGTCATTAATAGCTAAAGTAATTGCAGTAATAACACCTGTCACTGCACCAATTACCTCTGTTTGGGCATACTGCTTGAATTTAAAGTTTTTTTGTAGCTGAGCTGAAAACTGCCCGCCTAAAGGCAAGATGATGAACGCTAATGTTATGGTTTCCAAATAGCCATGAAGTTGAGGATCATAAAAGAATAACCCCCCGATGAAGTAGCCTACATTAATTATTATGTACATGATTATTCCAAGGGAGATGGAAAGCCAGTACAGAGAAGATGTTTGAGTTTGAGTTAAATGTTGGTCTTGGATGATGACTTGATGAAGTCCCAATTGGGTTTGGAGGTCGGCTAACCCTATTACTATCATTAAAAGAGCGATGGTGCCAAATGCTTCTGGAGTAAGAAGACGAGCTAACACTACCATTTGCGTCATTTGTAATGCAGTGACAATAACCATAGAAAGCGTCATCCACTTTGCACCACTAATGGCGTGTTTTTTATGAGACATAAATTTTTATAATCCTGTTAGGTGAGATGATTCATAACCTCACCTAACATTATATGATGTTTGTATTGTATTAACCCCATATACCTTTGGTATCAATAACCAAATTATGATTGAGTTTGTCAGTATGTATCGTTTTGAATTCATCATGATCAACCAGCATAACCAAAATATCTGCATTAAGTGCATCTTCCATTGTGCTTAATGTGAGTGCTGGCGCTTTTTTAGACGTAAATGATTCTACATTGGGCTCTACAGCAATTACTTTACTTGGTAATGTATTAGCCAATGTCTCAGTGATAAATAACGCAGGGCTTTCTCTCAGATCATCAATATTAGGTTTAAATGCTAAACCAAAACAGGCGACAGTGAGATCAGCTGCAGATTTGGATGGATTGTTGATCAAAAATTCACCCATTAGTTTTTTCACTTTTTCAATGACCCACAAAGGCTTGCTGTCATTGACTTCTCGAGCTGTGCGAATCAGTCGAGCAACGTCAGGGGTTTTGGAAACAATAAACCAAGGGTCAACGGCAATACAATGCCCACCCACACCTGGTCCTGGTTGCAAAATATTAACTCTTGGATGACGATTTGCTAAGGATATTAATTCCCAAACATTAATATCTAATTCGTCACAAATTAACGATAATTCATTAGCGAAAGCGATGCTAACATCGCGTGAAGAGTTTTCAGTCAATTTTGCCATTTCCGCAGTTCTGGCATTAGTAACAATACAATCACCTTCTACGAAAATTTTGTATAACTCAACACTTCTTTGAGAGCATTTATCGGTTAATCCACCAATAACTCTATCATTAGCAACTAATTCCCTTACCACATGGCCAGGAAGAACTCGTTCTGGACAATGTGCAATGTTAATATCACAAGACTCACCAGCCTGCTGTGGGAAAGATAAATCTGGTCTCAGTTCAGCTAACCATTCAGCCATTAATTCTGTTGCACCAACCGGTGAAGTTGATTCAAGTATAACCAAGTTGCCTTTTTGAAGAACGGGTCCGATAGATTCACACGCAGACTTTATGTATGTCAGATCGGGTTGATGTTCTTCTTTAAATGGAGTAGGTACAGCTACTAAAAATGCATCTGCAGGTTTTGCTTCGAGTGAAGCCGTTAAATATCCATCCTGTACAGCCTTGAAAACAATGGCATCTAATTCAGGTTCAATAATGTGAATTTTACCCTGATTAATGGTATTTACAGCATGCTGGTTAACATCTACACCAATTACATTTACTTTTCTTGAAGCAAACATTGCTGCGGTAGGTAAGCCTATGTAACCTAAACCAATAACTGAAACAGTTTTAAAAGACATCGGTAATCCTAATTAAGGTGTTCGTTGCTAAATTATGCAATAAATTTCATATGATGATCCGTGGAACACCTAGTGTATAAATTTAAGTGCCCGCATTTTAGCTAAATAGTAAATCTTCTACAATAGCGCGATGTCTAACTTCCATGATTACAGTAAGGGCTAATATCACTCATATAATATAAGGTTAATCTATTATTTAATTTTACATTTTAACGATATTTCACTGTAGAATGCAGTTTTATATTACGTAGTTCCAAGATGTTATTGATATGAAAATTACAGTTGTAGGCACAGGTTACGTAGGTTTGTCTAATGCTTTGCTGTTGGCACAGTTCAATGAGGTGATAGCTTTAGATATCATTCCAGAAAGAGTCAATCTGCTTCAAAGCAAAAAATCTCCCATTGTTGATGAGTATATTGAAGAGTATTTGATGAAGTCTTCAATACATTTTTCTGCAACATTAGATAAAAAGCATGCATATGAAAATGCAGACTTTGTTTTGATTGCAACTTCGACTGACTATGATGAAGATACTCAGTACTTTAATACTTCATCAGTTGAGTCGGTTATAAAAGATGTTATTGAGATTAACCCTGCTGCAGTCATGGTTATAAAATCAACTGTACCGGTCGGCTTTACTGCTCGCATCAAACAAGAACTTGATTGCAATAATATAATATTCTCACCTGAGTTTTTACGGGAAGGTCATGCGCTTTATGATAATTTATATCCATCACGGATCATAATTGGAGAGCGCTCATCTCGTGCGAAGGTGTTGGCAGAGCTCTTGCTGCAGGGTGCTCTTAAAGAAAATGTTGAGGTCTTGTTTACCAATTCAACAGAAGCCGAAGCGGTAAAGTTATTCTCTAATACTTATCTCGCTTTGCGTATTGCTTATTTTAATGAACTGGATACATATGCTGAAACACATGGCTTAGATACTCTGCAAATTATTCAAGGTGTCTGTTCTGATCCTCGAATTGGTTCTCATTACAATAATCCTTCATTCGGTTATGGGGGGTATTGTTTACCAAAAGATACTAAGCAGTTAAGAGCAAATTATAAAGATGTGCCCAATGACTTAATTAGCGCAATTGTTGATGCAAATGCAACGAGAAAAGATTTTATTGCTCAAGCAATTTTAAAGCGAAGGCCTAAGCGTGTTGGTATTTACCGCTTGATCATGAAGACTGGTTCTGATAATTTTCGCGCTTCGAGTATTCAAGGTATAATGAAGCGTATCAAGGCAAGTGGGGTTGAAGTTGTCGTTTATGAGCCGATATTGAAAGAAAATACATTTTTTCAATCACTTGTATATAGGGATCTTGAGAAGTTCAAATTAGATTGTGATGTAATTGTATCTAATCGGATGGTCAGCGAACTTCAAGATGTCGTTAATAAAGTATATACTCGAGATATTTTTGGAGCAGATTAACATTGAATCTTGCATCAAAGCGATGATTTGTGCATCCGTTACCAAACTATGATTGTTACGCTTTTTTGTTAAAATGAGAGTGACCACAAAGATCATTTTTTCAAATGGTTATGTCACTTTCTAAATGACATTATAAAATTGAGTATATATGTCTATTATTTTATTTGTTTTTTTCCTTTCATTTTTTAGCCTTTTCGTTTTTCGTAAAGTAGCTAAGCGAATTGGATTAGTCGATAAACCTAATGAGCGAAAGCAACATGTAGGTCAGATCCCTTTAATTGGAGGAATTTCAATTTTCTCTACTTTATTGATCACTTTGGCTATATTTTTCCCTGTCAGTGATTCTTTGCTATTGTATTGTTTTTGTTCATTTATTTTAGTTTTTGTTGGTGTGGTAGATGACAAAGTTGATTTAAGTTTTAAGTTACGCTTATTTATCCAAGTCGGTATCTCATTGACCATGATTATCATTGGCCACAAGAGTCTGAATTATCTAGGTTTTATTTTTTCTGGTGAGGCTCTACATCTTCCATTGTATATAAGTTATGTATTAACTGTTTTTGCTGTAATAGGTGCGATTAATGCGTTCAATATGGTTGACGGAATTGATGGACTATTAGGTGGATTATCATCTGTAACTTTTGCAGCTTTAGGCTACATGTTTTACCTTTCAGGAAAATCTGATTTAGCTATATTCTGTATGCTATTCATAGCAGCAATTGTACCTTATGTTTTATTAAACTTGGGTTTGCCTTTCGGGAAGCGTTTTAAAGTATTTATGGGAGATGCTGGAAGCATGTTTATTGGTTTTACTGTTATTTGGTTGCTGATTGAAGCAAGTCAAGACGACGTAAGTTTAACAATTAGCCCTGTGACTGCGCTTTGGTTTATCTCCATTCCATTAATGGACATGGTTAGCATTATGATTAGGCGGATTAAGAAAGGTCAGTCTCCATTTAAACCTGATAGAGAGCATTTGCATCATATTTGTCAACGTTTAGGAATGTCTTCAAGAGCTTCTCTATTTTTTATCTGCCTGATGTCTGCCATTATGGCTTGTGTGGGAATTTGGTCAGAACTGCATGGGATTGATGAGTCGATTATGTTCCTGATATTTATACTGATCTTTTCAGTGTATTTATATGTAATTAGTCATATTTGGCGTATTACTACTTTTTTACATAAGCACTTAAAATTTACATTGCCTTGATGTAATAAACTGGAACTTAGGCACTTCTTGCATAAATTGCATTTAAGGTTATGTCTTTATTTTGTCTCTTACTGTTAATTTTTTTGTCTTATTACATAAATTGACAGGTCTTCGTTTATTCTCATTCTTTCTGTAATCCACATGATCTTTGTTTAGTAAAAATACTACTTAATTGGCGGTAACGTGAGCAATGCTGTGGCGGTTACCTTTGCTCAGAGCTGAAACTCTGCTAGGAAGCTGCGTCTTGGATTTGATAGACCTATTTTGCTGAAAAATCACCATTAATTTCATCAGATATCTCGCCATTTCATAAAACAATGTTACTATTCATATCTATTGAAAGGTGTCGTTTTTTATGGCAAGGTATTGCCGTTCATTATTGGGCTCTTAAGGAAAAAGAGGATGGATTTTCTAATTCCGTTTTTAACTGCTTTTACTCTTAGTTTCGCGGCTATATTAGCCGTAAATCCATTAGCTGAAAAATTAGGTTTACTTGATTTACCTAACGAAAGGAAATGTCATGATGGCGCGGTACCACTGATTGGTGGCATTGCAATATTTGTAGGCGTTCTGTTTACCTCAAGTATTTTTGTTGAACATAGTCAAACACTTAATTTATATCTAATTTCATCTGCATTAATATTATTTATTGGTGTGCTGGATGACCGCTATGATTTATCAGTTAGAGTTCGTTTGGTAGCGCAAGTTATTACTGCTTCTATTCTAATATTTGGTGCGGAACTTTATCTTAAGTCGCTTGGTAGTATTTTTTATTTCTTTGAGTTCAATTTAGGGTATTTAGGGATAATTGTAACAATATTTGCTGTGATTGGTTGTATTAACGCTTTCAACATGGTTGATGGTATTGATGGATTAGCAGGTATGTTAAGTTTGGTTACGTTTAGCTCATTAACCATTCTATTTTACAGAGCTGGCAATAATTGGTACTTGATCCCGTTGTTATTTGATGCTGCAATTATTGCTTATCTGGTGTTCAATCTGCGTTGGCCTTTCGAAGATCTTAATAAAATATTCATGGGTGATGCTGGTAGTATGTTAATCGGTTTGACAGTCGTCTGGCTGTTGGTTTTAGGTACGCAAACATACAGTTTAGTTATGCCAATTGATGATCAAGCTATTGTATTTTCACCAGTTACTGCTCTATACCTTATCGCTATTCCATTAATGGATATGGCTGCGATTATGTACCGACGACTAAAGAAAGGGATATCGCCCTTTAAGCCTGACAGAGATCATTTACATCATATTTTTGAACGGGCAGGTTATAATCGGAAACAGACTCTGATTCGAATCACTGCATTTTCAGCTTTACTCGCTCTGATAGGACTAATAGGAGAGTTCAGTAACGTACCTGAATGGATTATGTTTATTGGGTTCATTATTATGTTTTTATGCTATAACTGGGCTTTAGCGCATGTATGGCAAATCATTACTTGGCTAAATAGTCGTTCTAACTAAGTAGTTAGCTATTTATTGAGTTGTTTTAATTTGACTTGTATCAATCTATCTATTCTTTATTACTTTGAAAATTAAATGCTAATAATAAATTAAAAATAAGCATGAGATGTATATCGTAATTTAATTTGCTTAATTTACTAATTTAAGAAGCAATTAAATGTAAGTAATGATAATGAAGTAACTCCAAAATGGTGAGTTCCTTTTAATTTGCTTATGCAAGATTTGAACAGTGTTATTATCAGAGATTTTAGACTCTATCTCAGAAGGTTTTATTACTTTATTATCGATATCTAATCTATAATTATTTTAAAATACGCAGCAACTCGCTTCGTAAATACTAAATCAAATGTTGTGTATTTAAGGACGAATGATGCTAAATATATTACTAAAGGTTCTAGGCTATATTCTTTTTACCGCTAGTTTGTTATTTAATTACTTTGCTTATGCACAAGCCCCACACCATGATCTTTTGTCAAAACTCAATACCCATGAAACCAAAGGTGCCGCTAGTGGCTTTGTTGATGATATAGCTTGTTCCACATGTCATAATCAGATTTATCAAAGTTATCAAAATGTTGGTATGGCACGTTCCTTTTCATCTCCAGCTAACACTGCCTTCATTGAACGATTCGGTGAAGAATTTTACCAAACTGAATCACAAAGGTATTACAGAATTGATCAACAAGGTACTGAACTCACATTTTTTCGATATCAAAAAGATAGTGATGGTAAAATCATTAATCAAATAAGCCTCAATATAGAATGGGTATTGGGATCAGGCTATCGAGCTAGAAGCTATTTATATCGAAACGATAGTGGTGAGTTATTTATGTTACCAATTGGCTGGTATTCTCAATCACAGGAGTGGGGAATGTCACCAGGATTTGAAGACGCTGAGCACTTTGGAATACAGAGGCAAATTAAACGTGAATGTTTATTTTGTCACAATGCTTATCCTGAGGTTCCAATTAACAGCGATCACCACCTAGCAGGCCATTATTTTCCAAAAGAACTCCCACAAGGAACGGGTTGTCAACGTTGCCATGGACCGGGTGCAGAACATGTCCGAACTGCTTTGTCGGTAGCGTCTAAAGCCGAGATTATTGCTAAAATCATTAACCCAAGAAAGTTACCACCTGAAGAAAGAGACAGTATTTGCTTTCAGTGCCATATGTTACCTGCGGTAAGTATGATTGGGATCCGTGATTTCAATCAATCTACTTACAGTTTCCGCGCTGGTCAAAAACTAACGAACTATATAAATCATGTAGAAGTCACACAAGAGAATGTCGAAAAAGATGAACAATTTGAAATAAATCACCATGGATATCGATTTTGGCAGAGTAAGTGCTATCAACAGAGTGAAGCAGAGCTTGCGTGCATTACCTGTCATAACCCCCATGAAAAGCCAAATTCAGCACAATTTAGAGCGAGTGTGTCGAATAAATGCCAAAATTGCCATTCTCAGATTGTAACCCTCCATCCTAACTTATCCTCCACAACACAAATGAATGAGGCTAATAAAGGAACTAAGTCTGATGTTGAGCCAATCACAGCTGATAGCGACTGCGTGACCTGCCATATGCCAACACGACGAACTCAGGATGTAATTAAAGTAACTATGACTGATCACCTTATTTCTCGTGGCCCTTTTGATTTAGACGCCATACTGAAACCGAGAGAAAGGGACGATCCCATCATAACTGACGTTAATCTGTTGCCTTGGGGAGAACTACCCAATGAACGTGATACAGAGCTGTTACGTGCAGTTACTGTTTTACGCACAAGAGCAAATAAAGATGCTACTAACGCGTTGAAAAATTTGTTAATAAATAATCCGATTAGGTCTCCTATTCCTTATATAGACTTATTAAATGCTGAAATAACACTCGGTAAATATGGAGATGCAGAAAATACTGCTCATCATGTGCTTAATCAACCTAATGCGCCAACATTCGAAGTGTTATCCCAGCTTGCTTTAGCGCAACTAGGGTTAAATAAAACACAATCTGCTATTGATACGTTGACCTATGCAATATCGTTAAGAAATAATCCCGTAAATAATTACAATTTGGGAGTGATTTTGTTCAATCAAGGTCAATTTGAACAAGCTGAGATTCAATTTGATCTAGCTATAAAGCTAAGACCCAATATGCACGCGGCTTGGTTGTATAGGGGGCGTATTCTAGCCCAAAATGCACAATTCGATGAAGCAATAGAGGCGATGAAACAGTCATTAGCCATAGCTCCAAGCTATGAAAATGCCTATGTGGATTTGATTAATTTACTTGAACAACAACAGCATCATGATGAAGCTCGGCGATATCTAGAAGTTGGCTTAAGAGTAGCTAGTTCAACAGGACAGTTAACTGCATTAGAAAGTAAACGGTAAATAAACCCCCACATACTCAATCAAAAAATATTTGTCATAGTACCTCACGAATTTAAGGAGATTCTATGAACACACAAGAAAAACACCAGTATTGGTCTTCATTAATCGAGCAGCAAAAACAAAGTGATATCAGTATCACTCAGTTTTGTGCTGAGCAGAACATAAGCTATCAAACCTTTTATACATGGGCCAAAAAACTTCGAACACAGCCAGAGCCTCAACGATTGCAACCCATTCTTGTGACAGATGCATCCGTCGAGAATGTAAATGTTGTCACGCTAGTCCTTGCAAATGGTTTGCGTGCTCACTTGCCAATTCATTTAAGCGCTAGCTAGCCAAATCCAGCATTGGGTTGCAGCACTACACAATGACACCATCGGCTCAAGTTTATCTCGTCACCGGTATCACCGATATGCGTAAATCTATCGATGGACTTTCACTTATCGTTGGACAACATCTTGAAATGGACCCGTTTAGCGAGGCCTGATTTATTTTTTGTAATCGTCATCGGGATAAACTCAAAATCTTGTTTTGGGACACTAATGGCTTTTGGTTTTATTATCGGCGGTTAGAAAAAGGCACATTTAAATAGCCAACACCCACGCAAGATGGCGCTGTCACAATAAAGAGAAATTAACACATTTCCCACTAGGGCGTGTTGCTCTTTGCTGTACACATTTTATTCAGCAATACATCGGCAGCCACATTATAGTAAACGCCAGTGATACCATGCTGCTCAAAAAGTCATCATGAAAGCTAAACACGCCCTAGAAACTGATAAAACTTTTATATCGTCGTACAAGCGCCAAGGAACTGGCTGCTTTCGCCTAAGAGAATACCTATCTAGCTAACAAGTATCTGGTACTTCGCCCACCCGCCTCAGACTTCACTAGACACCCACCATGGACCAGTGCCGATAAGTGTCTAGTGGCAGTTGCCTTACTTACCTTCGCAACTTTGTGATATTGACTAGTATTAATCCCATCTTCAAAATCTCCATCTAACATTCGGTTAAGCACTTTGACTTGCTCAGATGTTAATTTAGTCTGGTCAATTCTAAGCCAATAATTGGTTTTGAATAATGTTTCGTCTATTCCACAGAGAACATCTGCAAACGTTTCATTCAATATTTCAAGAAACCAAGACAACCAAGGGGTTATATCTAAACCTCCTTTTTGAGTTGTTTCTAGTACCTCGTAATAACGTTTACGGTTAGCTAATATACCCACTGACATAGCATAAAAACGGACTGATTGTTGTTCAGCCTGCGCCAATGCTAAGTCTGTTAATAAGCGTGTAATTCGACCGTTCCCATCATCTAAAGGGTGCAAGGTGACAAACCAAAGATGGCATATTGCTGCTCTAATTAACGGGTCAAGTGCCGTATCTTCTTTAGAGTCATTAAACCAAGTTATAAATGCGCCTAATTCTACATCGAGTATTTCCCTTCCTGGGGCTTCAAAGTGAATTACTGGCCTGTCTATTCGCCCCGAAACCACTTGCATTGGATGACTCCCCCTAAGTTGTCCTCCAATAACTGGATTTAATAAAGTATAACCATCAGGAAATAAGCAAGAATGCCAATGAAGTATCCGCTTTTGACTTAAGGGCTCCTCAAGGTTTTCAATCGCATCTAGCATTATTTCAGCAAGACCGTCAGTTTGTATGGTGGTGGGAAACGGCTTATCTTCTGACAACCCCAATTTATTAGCTAAAGATGAACGAACCGAAAAAGCGTCTAACTTCTCGCCTTCAATGGCACTTGAATGAACGATATTGGAAATCAGGGTATCTAGTAGACTTTGATTTTGGTCATTACATTGACTCGCCATTTTACCTAACAAAATACCTTGGTTTAGCCGAGTTTGCCTTACTAATGGTGCTATTATTTTTTGGTTCCATGTAAAAGCAGGCCAACTGTCCTGTTGCCATAACCACATAATTAGCCCCTTTGATTAGTTTATTCATCTAATCAGATTATGATTTATTTAGTGCCCTTATTCAACTCAACCCATGATGTGAATAAGGTTTTATTCACATCAAAGCATTGTTTTAAACAATATCTGGGTAAAGTGGGAATATAGTCCCTTTTGTTGGTGATATGGCTAAGCATGACTTACCCGATCTGAGCAAGCCATGAAAAAATCTGCGTTTAACGTTTAATGAGTCAGTGAAATTATATTTTCATTTTTCAGTGTATAAAGAAGTTGTAGTTTCACTTTTATCGAATCTGTGGATAAACACCCGTGATCAGAGCGGAGCGATGTCGCGGGGGACTTCATTTTAAATCAACTGTTAGCGTATGTTTTTGATGTGGTTTTTACTTTTACCCATCACTTTACCCGCCAGCTAAAACATTGATTAAGGGCTTGTTGCTTGATTAATCAAGCTTATTGCTCATAAAAGCTTTGTATATTTTCTATTCTAAAGTAGTATTTGAGTAACTTGTTACTCATTAGTGGTCTTTTTTGGGTTTAATGAGTAAAGTATTACTCATTATTTGTCCGGGAGCGATTATGGAGCATTTGACCATTCAAGCATTCATCAATGGCGAATGGAGAGATATTGCACAGCTTTCTTTTCCAGAGAGCGAACAAGGCAATTATCGACTTACCTCGCTAGATTACGAGCAAGATTATGCTGTAGCTGAGTTAGGTAAAGATGACATTCACGCAGTTTCTATAAACCACCCTGTCAGCTTATTTTTTGATACCCCTGCATGGCTGCACTTCCTTGATGACATCATGCCTAGTGGTGCAAGCCGCCGTTATTGGCTTAAGTATCTTGATATCGCTGATCTAAGTGTTGATGAGCAAAATTTTGTCTTGTTGAAATATGGCACTATTGCGCCCATTGGCAATTTGCGGGTAAAGGAATCATTACCAGAGCGCTTGGCTATTTCAGATGAGCTGATGTTCACCGTAGAGGACGTAAAAAATAGAGCGTCTGACTTCTTAGATTATGCACAGCATCGAGGTGCTGCCGCTGGCGGTGCTACTGGGGCAGGTGGAGAAGCGCCAAAGCTGCTGTTACGTTGCGACGATGAACAAAATATCTGGATTGATAGTTATCAAGACGAGCCACAAAACCAAGACCTTTATTATTTGGTGAAATATCCGCGAGGCTCTCGCTCACCTATTGATTGCGATATCCTGCGTGCTGAATACCACTTCTATCATGAGTTGGCCGAGATGGGGTTTGAGACAATCCCAATAGCCAATATGCTGCTTGAAGAAGGCCATTCCTACCCATCGTTATGGCTGCCTCGGTTTGATGTGTATTTCAATGAGCGAGGCCAGCAAAGGTATTCGATGGAATCTGTCTATTCGATGCTTGGCAAAGGTGCGGGCGTTACGCTAGACCACGAACAAACTATCAGAGCGCTGATAGACAAAATCACTCAAAGTTATATGGTGATAGAGCAAGGCTATCAGTTTGATTTGCGCGCGTTTGTGATTGAGTGGGTGCAGAGAGACTTACTCAATATCCTATTTGGAAACAGTGATAACCATGGGCGCAATACAGCATTTCTTAGAGGGGATGGTTGGATTAAGCTTGCGCCTATCTATGATTTTGCACCCATGAAAGCTGATCCTGAAGGAGTAGCCAGAACCACAAAATGGCAAGCGCCGCTAGAAGTGGGCGGTGTCTATGACTTTCCGGGCATCGCTGAGGCATTAGCTGATTTGGTGCCTGCTAAAGAGCTAATGACAGAATTAAAGCTGACTGCTCAGCAATGCCTCGATTTGAAGCAACGCTTAATTGCGCGGAGTGTGCCTAAGCAGATTATTAACATGCCTTCAATTGGTTTTACTTACATCGAAGACAAGCTAACACGTTGGGGATTACTATGAGTGATAAGTCAACTATTACTGAAACGGCCAAAGAAACCATTGCCCGTCTTAGAGCTAATCGCCAGCAAAGAAGCGAGCTTGAGAAGGAAAAGTCGCAGCCTCATCAAACTAGAGGTGTTGAAGAAGCTCAAACAAAGCAAGGTGCTAAACGAGCATCAAAGCAAGCCAGGGGCGTTAGCACGGTTCAGCGTAAAAAAGCGATTTCTGCAATCGCACAAAAGCTTCTTCATGGTGAGTTAACCCAAGGACAAGCGCTTAAAGCCCTGAGAGTTGAGGTGTTAGGGCTCACGCAGGATGAGTACGCAAGCTTAGCTAAAGTATCCCGCAAGACTCTATCTGACGTTGAGAATGACCGTGGTAGCTTTAAGACAGATATTCTTGATAGATTGTTTAAGCCTTTTGCCCTTAAGGTGGGGATAGTGCCAATCACAATTGGTGTGACAACTAGGATTCTATAATTTCTGACACTCCCCGCCCTAAGCAGCTACGCTGCCACAGGCGAGGGTTCTTGGCGGCTCTCTTGAGTGTTCGACAAGCGCACACTCAAGCCTCCCCGCAGATAATTTTAGCGCGAACGGCTCTCTTGAAAAACGCCGGGACGGAACTCAGTTCCTTTAGTCCCAAGGATGCGGGCATAGCCCGACAACTTGCCATTTCAATCGCCTGTATCACCGCAGCTTCAAGTGAGTGTCTGACACTTGACCAATGCTCAATGGCATCAGTTCGTGATACAAGGTGTTTTTTCTCATCAATACACATGGCCAAATACGCCGAATAAAGATCGCGTTGAACGATATCATCGTCTTTACCGCCGACTTTGTGCGTGCGCTCATTGAGAGATTTTTTGGTGTAGCTGTCCAGTACATGATCGTACTGACTCAGCCTGGCTTTCCATGTGTTAATCTCAATCAACTGTCCATCAGCATTTTCAGCTTTATGTTTAAGTGTTGCGATTAATTGACCTGGTGCAGACGCACCAATTGTCACCAAAGAGCGGCGAGAGTAGTGCATTTTGCAGCGATACCGCCGCAATGGTTGATGGACCGATATCGAGTCCAACTCGCTTGCCCTTGGCGGCTTTACGCTTTTCAAGGTTTTTCGCCTTAACAAACGCATTGCCAGCCATCACAATCTGCACATAAACCTTGGTCTTGCCATGTGCTTTGCGCGTAACAACGCGGGAGAATTTCCATTGCCCTTTTTCAATTAGAGTAAGAGCAGCCGCCTCAAAGCCGTGATTGTCCTTATCGCTCAGCACCAACGGCATTTCCAGTCCATTCCAGGTAAAGCGCGTCGGCTTCTTATCGTTTCCTAACAGCACGCGAAGACAGCTTTTTGCCTTGCCTTCGGCAGAGCGAATACCGCGTTTCCAGGACTTAAAGCGAGGCTTGCCGCCATTGCCATAGCGCCATTTAGCAAACGCCTCAAAAGCGCGTGTGGCTATCTTCTGAGTTGAATGCGCATCCAGATGATTGGTAAAGCAACAAGCGTTCTTGTTAGCCGTGGTGTAAGACTGAATGGATCCATCCGTCACGCCGTAGGCTTTATCGAATCTGTCGAGAAAACCCCATGATCCGAGCGAAGCGAAAGTCGCGGGGATGAATCGATAAACTAAACTTTCTCTTGGATATATTTTCGAATTGTTGAGTTTATGCATTTTTGGTCACTTGAGTTTTTGACTTCTCCCCCTTGCTTAAGCTGGGGAGAAGTCAAGTTAGATAATACCATCCGCTATTTGGGTGTAGAATTAGAAGACGCTTTAAATATTTCAGAGGATACTGATTCATAAAAGTAACTTGTGTAAATATGTAAAAAAAAGTATTTTAATTCCGTAAAAACAAGTATTTCAATTTCGTAAAAACAAGTTTTTAATGTATCAAATAAAACTATTTATAAGAAGTATTCAGGCATGGCAAAGACTGGTAATGCAAAATTAGTGGATGCACTTAGAGAAGCGGCGATGATAAGAGCTGGAAATATCGTCAATAGTCGGAACCTTAAACCAACGTCGCGAACGCTTTTGGTCAGAGAAGGTTATCTAAAACCAATTATTCGTGGATGGTACCTGTTCGACGCCGACGTCTCAGTGGTGAAAACAGGAGAATCCGCTTTATGGTATCAATCAATTTGGCAGTTTATTGGACAATATTTAAATGAGTCATACGGTGATGACTACTGGCTAAATCCCGAGGCTTCTATAGATATCCACACTGCCAACAATTCTTTGCCAAGACAATTGGTCGTGTTTACTAGTCAAGGAAAGACAAGGAACATTCTTTTACCGAATGATATGAGTTTGATGGTCATTAAAACCTCAGAAAAGCCGAGTGAAATTATGGAACTTAATGGCGTGCAGGTTCTAAAGCTAGAGTTTGCACTCGCAGGTCTGGCACCAAGTATATATCGTTCAAACCCGCTGGCCGTACAAATTGCACTCGGTCAATCTGATGTTAATACTGTGGCAAGTAGTTTGCTTATTACTAAAAATGTTCAATCGGCTAACCGCTTGGTTGGAGCCTACCTAGAAATTGGGCGTAAAGCTGATTCTCGAAATCTGACAAGTATGATTGATGCTGTTGGTTTAGGTCCGCTTAAAGGTGAGAATCCATTTGAAATACCAGTGGTTAAGATTGGTAATAAACGTCAAGAATCAGCGGCAGCAGTACGTGTAAAATTACTTTGGCAAAAGCTCCGTGGCGATGTTGAAGCAATATTTAACGACCATGTTGTTTTTGATTTTTTTCAACGATCACTTGATGATTTACTTGATTCTGTGGATAAGGTATACGTTTCTGATGCTTATCACTCTCTATCAATTGAAGGGTATGTTGTTACGGAAGATCTGATTAATCGTGTCGCGAGCGGAAAGTGGGATATCAATCAAATTGAATCGGACAAACAACAAAAGGACGCACTGGCTGCAAGAGGCTACTATGAAGCGTTTCAAGCGCTACGTGGGTTGATTAAAGAGGCGCATGATGAAGGTGCCACTAATTTGGATCTTGCCTATTTGCTTGATGTCAGCATCACGCAGATATATACATCGTTATTTAAGCCTTGTGTTAGTGCCGGCATCATTAAAGATCAAGATTTAGCTGGCTATCGTAAAGGCCCAATCATGATCAGAACATCAAGGCATATGCCACCACAGAGTGAGCACCTTGTGGACTGCATGGCAGCCTTAAAAGATCTCATTGTGAATGAACCTAATTTTGCAATTAAAGCTGTACTTGGGCATTTCTTTTTGGGTTATATTCATCCCTTCCCGGATGGAAATGGCAGGACGAGTCGATTTTTGATGAATTTTATGTTTCTGCTAGGTGGTTATAATTGGGTAGTAGTACCCGTTACAGAACGCACAACCTACCTTGATGGATTAGAACAAGCATCGATTGATGGTAACGTTATTCCATTTGCTAAGTTCATACATAAAACCATGCCAGTTTAAGCATATTTAAATTAGAGTCGTTGACTTCTTCCCCAGCTAAAGCAAGTGGATTCTGAGAGCTATTACAGCTCAGCGGGGAGAAGTCAGTGGGTACCTGATAATAATATTGGCGGCTTTTCTTGTGAAAGGGGATCTGTCATCTCACCCGATAGACGATGATTTTTCGATATCGCAGATCCTTGCCATGAGTACTAAAGGATCAAACGTTGATTCTTTGAAGCCAAATTTCTTGTAGAATATTTGCGCACTATTATCAATAGCATGGACTAAGATTCCTGCTCCACAGACAGCGTTCATCGCTTGCACTGAGCGAATGATACAATCTTTTAAAAGACCGGCTGCAATGCCTTGACCTTGATAGGCTTTATCCACCCCAAGCCTAGCTAGAATCACCATGGGAATGGGTTCAGGGCTATTTCTTCTTAATGAACTGAATGCATGCTCTCTGGAAACTGATCCCATGGCAATGGCATAATACCCAACCACTTGATGGGAGTCAGTGTCATTGACCACATACACTCTCGCGGTTCCCCGCTTTTGACTCTTTAACGCCTGTTTTCTTAACCAAGTATCGAGTTCTGCGATGCCACATTGAAAGGTGTCAATCTGGTGCTCATCAGTTAATAGGGTTGGTGCACTTATTCCCAAGGCGCTTTCCTTTTAAACAGATCTTTCATGCCCTTAAGGGGCTGTGGTTCTGCACGAAGTTCTTGATCAAACGCTTCAAAAGCCTTTGCTTCTAGAGCAAAATCCCGCTGCTCGGCCAGTATGCTATGCGCTTCATTGAGTGCTGCTTGCTGAATGAACACGGTTCTATCGACTTTTTTTAAGCTTGCAGCTGCATCGATAATGTCTCTTACCGATGGTAATACTCTCATGTTGATTGGCGCTGTTTTCGTAGCCATGACATTATCCTCTGTATATCTATTTAATACACAGTCTAAATGGTTTTTGTGTGTAGTCAATAGGTATACGAGATGTTGGGTGTGAAACTTTGAGAGTAGGTCAGTTGGATTTCGGCAGTATCTTCGGGCAAACTATTTGCTCTATATTTTGGCTGTATTTGGGCTGTATTTAGAAAATGGTGGAGTGGTTGACGTGCTTGCGAGCTAAAAAAAGCCCATTGAGCATACGCTAATGGGCAAAATGGTGAATGATATGGGTCACCGAGAGGCAAAGGAGTAAATCCTGTCAGTTAGCTAAGATTAGTATCGAATTTTGATTAGCAAGTCACCGTATCTTTATTCAGTATGAAATATTGTTAATATTCCAGAGTGAAAAATATGACATCATGTGACTTAACAAAATTTGACGTTATTCTATAAGAAATCACTTTCAGATTAACTTCTCATTACGCATTAGTTGGTCAAAGGCATTACCATCATTTCGTGCAGCGTTAGCCACATAGGGTGCATACACATCAAATAATAAACGAGTATCACTGTGACCCAGCATTTGAGAAATATAGATTGGGTTTTCTAATGCTGCGATATGCAGCACCGCTGCAGTATGGCGAGTTTCATAAGCGCGTCGACGTTTCAAGCCGGCTTTGATTAATGTTGGGTACCATATTTTTTTACTGACAAAATGGGTATCCAGTGGCAAACCATGCTTACCTGTAAATATAAAGCCAGTTCCAGCATCGGATGAGTCATAAAGGCGTTTAAAGGCGTCATAAACCGTGTCACACATTTTTAGATCGCGTCTGGATTTTGGGGTTTTTACATCACAGACCTCACCATTGACCCAGTTTTGACGAATACGAATTAAGCGATGTGCAAAATCAATATGACACCAATCAAGGCCATGCACCTCACAACTTCGCATGCCTGTCCAAAATCGAATGATGAAATAATCTTTCCATTCAGGCGCAACTTGAGAAAGAAATACTTTGACCTCTTTGATAGTCATGGGGTTTGATTCCGCTTTTTCTTCTTTGAGTGCCTTGTATCGCCTCAGTGGGTATTCAAATTTAAACTCTTCCGCAGCTAAGCTGAGGATTGAAATTAATGGCCAAAGCAAGCTATTAATACGACGATTGGATAGCTGACGTTGTTCATTATCTTTCATTATTTCCATTAAGTCCTGACGATAGTAATCAATTTGCGATAGGGTGATTTCATTGACCAAGGTATTACCGAATTCAGGGATAAGGTATTTGTCTAGTATGTTGCGGATGGTATCAGTGTAACTGTTTTTCCAGGTGCCTTTTTTGCGAGCAAACCATTGATTTGCAAAGTCGTTGAAAAATGGGTATTCACGATCTGGATGCTTTTCACGTTGCAGCATTTCAAATTGAGAGACTTTTTTGCTTTTCGGAAAATAGTCACGATATTGAAAGCTGCCCAAATCGATTTCAGCATTCATTTTTTTGAGTATGGTTTTGGCTTGGGCTAAGTTTTTAGGCGTGGCCATCATTTTGGTGCCTTCACGAAAGCGGCAGCCATAAAGATGCATGTCGAACTGAATGCGCCCGTTTGGACGTATGCGAATATGAGCCATAGTGGCCTCCATTGATTTGCGATCATTAAATAGATCTGTCCCTTACCAATGGAATTCGTTAGAATTTGGCCATCGGCTGGGGTGGTTTAATAGTCAATGCAGCCGGTACGGGGTAGGGTGGTTGCAGCCACTCTGCCCCAACTGCTTCTTTTTTCGGTTTCTTTAGGTTAACAAGGCTTTTAAAACGCGCAAGTTAACTCATTACTGTCTACTTTTTACTGCTTAGCTTACGTCTTAAATATTACCTTCCTATCTTTCATTTTGTATTTTCTCCCAATAGCATTCAATTGAGTACTATTGGTTAAAAATACACCTATCACTATAATCGATACTGGTTATTTGTCCAGTGCTTTATTGTTTAAGCTTTCGACTTTAACATTTTCACTAACTATGCGAGAACAATACAACGGGTGCTGAACACTAGCCCATTTGCGGCTCGTTTAAATATCATCAAACCCTAACATGTCGCCCTGTTGCTCAGGTCCCCCTCGATTCTTTTTCATTTTTGATTCGAGTGCTTTTTTAGCTTCTAGCACCTCGGCCATTTTCTCTGGTGCGAGCTCAATATCGTAAACACTTTCATAAGGATGTGTTGAATCTTTATCGTTATAGAAGCCCAGTTTTCGTTTACCATCTTGACCAAGTAGCAATTGCACCTTGATTTGATAGGCTGTTGTGACGTCTTTAACTTTTACCTTTGCAAGTGCACTTAAGTTAATGCGGTAAACCGCAGGCTGTGTTTCACTGATGTGATCTGCTGACAAAAATCGATTACCACCGGTTTCCTTTGTTAATCCGGCTAGCATCACGTTAGTATTATCGATGTATAGTAGTGCTTCGTTTGCTTTTTTTACGATGGCCATATTGCGATAACTTTCAATTTCGTCTTTTAAGGTATAGGTATTGATCACAAGCTTTTGCTCAACGGTATAAGACGTTTCCTTTTTATGAGCATAATCTCGTAAAGAAAGTAACGAACTTGACACGACGCGATTGCCATCACTAAATATCGCTCGTTCATCATCGGTATAGATAGACAGTGTGTCAGATCGAGTTGAATCGCATAGACGACTCAAGTTTTCGACGCTTTCTTTATTTAATAGCAAGTCGAATTCTGGGATTAATGCTTGGGGAAGTGCATATGGAATAATTTCATTGTCACGCTCAATACGAATTTTTGATTGTGCTTTATTAATTTCGAAAGCATCAAAAGGCGTGTGTGTTTCCGCAGCTTTGATAATTGATTTGATTGAGGTCGTCGATACTATGTGCTGTTTTGCTTGTTCTGAAAGCAGTAGAAAATCAAGGTGTTCTGTTACTGGCTCCTGGGCATAAATATAAATTCGTGACTCGCCATTAATCAAGGTATCAACATATGGAAAGGTTTTTTTGGAGTCATATTCGATGACGATTTCAAAGTCTTCTTTCTGGGAAGTGTACTCGTGCTGATGACACCAACATTGTTTAAAGCTACTTGCAGATAGGCTCCATTCTCCTTTTTTTAATCGCCAAGATTTTTCTAAATAAAGGCTGATGATCTGAATGTCATCACCTGATCCGTTAATTATTTTGCATGTTTCATCATTGATAATGAATGAGATCCGGGCTTCTGCATCTGATTTACTGACTTTTTCTAAAAGGTAGTTCATGGGTTGTCGATGTTCCGGCTTAAAAATTAATTTTGGCATAGTTAGTTATCCTTTTTGTGATATTAAATGTGTGAAATATTCTTCTAGGGCTTGCTGTAGCAGCGTGGACGGAATGAGGGTTTCTAACGTGATGGTTAATTGAGTATTTCCCGTAGGGATTATGTGTTGGCGAGCCTCATCACCTTTTCGCAAAAATTGCTGTTTAACCATATTTAATTTATTGCTTTTAAGGATTTTTCTGTTTTGTTCAAGTACAAAAATTGCTTTGTAACGCTTTAACGCACCTTCGTGACACAGGGTCTTAAAAGCTTGCAATATTTTTTGATTGCATGGGCATTTAAAATGAAGGTCAAGTGTTTCTATGCATGCTCTAGCCTTTGGTTTGTGGGGAATGATTCTTGGGACCCCTAGTGTTTTGAGTGCGGTTAGTTCTTTATTGGTAAAGTTTAAATATTGCCCTTGTGTCAATTGCCGCCATTGAGTACTGACGGTATTGAAGTCTAAGGTTTCATTATTCAGTGATATAAATGACTTTTTGCAAAAGTAATGAAATGAGGATGTATGTTTATCGACAAAGTCTTTAGGTAATGAACTTATCCAAAGAGATGCAAAATCATCATTGCCATAAGTGTGAGGTTGTTTATTGTTTGCAGAACTTTTTTCCCCCATAAAATGACTAAGTTTCATTTTTTTGAGAATTTGGCTTTCTGCCAATTGGGGTTGAAACTGCTTTTTATCCTTGTTGCTCAGTAATGAATACTCAGGGGAAAGTGAGCTTAAAATACGTGATATATCATTTGAACTGACGGGAATATTCAGTAAATAGCGCAGTTCTGCTCTTGAGTATTGGCGATAAGTTGGTTTGAGTATTTCAACGGTTTTATCCATGCCATGTAGGTAATGGCGCCGTGTAGTTGAATAGCTGGAGTGGCCTAATTGTTTTGAAATAATGTCGAGGAGTAACCCGACATTCAGTTCGTTAAGTGGGCGGCCTTCTAACCAAAAATCAAATCGCGCTATGCAACTTTCGTTACACAGCATTGCTTCTGTTGCTTCATCTTGAAGGATGCTGGATAGATGGCATCCTTGACGCTGATACGCAAGGTGCAATCCCTGTAAGTAAAGTAACTCTGCTCCGCCATGCCGTAAATGATGGAAACGTATTTGGGGGCCGAAAAGGGCTTTTAGCGCCTGAGTCGCAGGGTAAATGTAATGACTGGAACGGAAATGTATAGATTCGTGTTGAAACCCAAGAAAAGGCTGAGTTTCATCACTGCCAGCTTTGATTTTTAGTAATATTCGGATCAGTTTCGCTGCTGATTCAGGCATAAATGCACTGACGATTCTTGTCTTGCCGTTTTTGGTGCTCCCCTCAGGAGTTTTTGTTATCACGATATTGAAAAGCTGTTTGTTTTGAGGGCTTAACGATATGTGGCCAAGGCGCAGCCTTAACACTTCACCTCTTCGCATTGCTCCATAGTAACCAAGAATGACCGCTATGCTGGCAAATAGCCGTTGCATGGCATCACCATTTTGTGACGAGAGTAATAGTGCTACAGCATTATTGACTTGAGAAACATTGAGGCAAAATGGATCAACAAGAGAAGGGAGTTCAGGGCGCTCAAATTGACCTAAATCTAACTGGTCAGTGAGCTCTTGATGTGCTGCACTTCGAAGAAAATTATATAAATGCCAAGGTGTGGTTTTATCATCTAAACGCTCAAATTCTGTATGTGCCCAAAGATGCAACTTCTCTGAGTCGCAGGCATCATCAAAGCTCAATGGACTTAAACTCTTATAAAAGTTTGTGTAGCGGTCGATACTTTGTGGCGGCAGGGTTTTCTTTTTAACCCCACCCTCATTAAATAGTTCCTCAGTAAAGAGGAAGAACAGTTTTGGGAGTACATTTTGTTGCTCCCAAGCAGGCGTAACTGGCCTTAGATGTTTCTTGTTAGGTGATTGTTTATGAAATTTTATGAGCGCTTTATGGGGCCATTGTGGGTTTCTAGTGCCGAGTTCTTTATTTTCATCAACGAAATTTGTTTGCTTCAATGGTGGTATGAATAATGACTTTTCCTTTATGGCATCAACAAAGCTAGACTTTGTGGGTTCAAGTGTTGCGACATGACGCATAGGATCACTCAAGTCTCGCAATAAAACTGGCGGCACAACATAGTGATGATGCCAAAAAGATTGAAATGTGCGCAGCCACTTTGATGATGTCATTGGTGCGAAATAATAGGGTTTATTATCTACCCACCGATTAATCGCATCCAATAATGATTTAATAGTTAACCCATTTTCAGTGGTTGATTTGTAAAAATCTTGCAAAACCCTCAAAGGAAAAGCTGGCAGTGTATAACGGGTAAAGCTCATCGTTTTCTCATTAGCATATGAGGCAATAGGCTTAGAGTGGGGCACTTTGAGTGTAAATTGTCCTTCAAAAAACTCGATAGAAGTCGGCGTTGATAATATCTTTTGCCAGTATGATAAGTGTAGCGGGGCGACTTCAAAGTTCAGAACGAGTAATGTCCAACCTAAGTTATGCCATCGTTCATTCATAAATGATTCACGTTGCGACTTATATTTGGCAAAACATTCACCTGCCAGTTGATTATTTTTTAAAATACCAAGTAGCCACATCATCGATTCATCACGAAAAACTTGCTCTTTAACTTCAGGTAACCTCCAGTTACATATTTCTTTTAAGTAGAACAAGACTTGATTAAGTGCTTTGAATAATGTTCTTTGTCGACCAGTAGGAATGCTTCCAATGTGTTTATTGATCTCTAAAAGCTGCTGTTGAGATAATGCTCGTTCCTTAATATTTAATGAGTTAAGCATATTGCATACCCATTGAATATCTCTGCTTTGTTCACAATCCATGCCCTGATCTACACGGTAGTTGACAATCATCTGAGCTGTTAGTGTTCCCTTAGCCATGATGAGCCCCTTCTATTTTGGCTAAATTTAAAAACTCAGGGATTTTATTTAAAAAGGAAGTCAGTTTGTTTTGTGCGACAGGAAAGAGCATGTCACTACCCAGTTGCTCGCCCCAATTAGCATGCCCCATCAGTCTGTCTATGTCTTGTGAGGTGAGTGTAGGGGATGATGATGTTAACGCGTGCTGAGCAAAAAAATGGCGTAATTGATAGGGCACAGCAATTTCTCCTGAGTTAGCTTTAGCCCACCATTTCGCCGTAAATTGACGCAATGATTTTGCTGATAATGGTTTTACAGTTAGATGGTTATCAACTAAAAACCACATTAAGGGAGTATCAAATGTGGTTGATGAATGACGACGCAAGTTTTGCTGCAAAAATTCGTAGCGAGATAATGCGTGACGAAAATATTCACATAACCAAATAGATCGATAGCACCCTTTATCAAAGACGATGACAGACTGCTTATCAAAGCAATACTCTTTCAGAAATGTGATTTCGTGTGTGGGGCGTGTACTTGTTAATACGATAAACAACAGTGCGAGTTCAAATACTCTAAAGTTATAGAGCTCTAGCAAGGTTTCTTGAGTATGTTTACTTCGCTCAAGCTTTTGACCCTGAAGGTGAAGTTCGTGAAAAAAACGACGTACAGAGTCAACTTTGACTTGTCGTAGTGAACCTAGATAAATCGGTGGGGATTGAATATAGGTTCGCAAAGCTGTTGATACATCATAATGTAAGGAGGGGATTCTTCCAGGGGTGCATAAGTAATCTTGTTGTTTAGCTGAAAAGTGAATGATCTGAGAATCTGTATGAGTAATAGGTTTTGGGGCACTAAATAATGATATTAATGCTGGTTCTGTGATGGCTTGACGTAGTCGATCCAAGTAGTGTGTTTGTGCTTTGAAAATATCATATCTTATTTGTTCGCTATCTCGTCTTTGATAATTTAAAGCGCTAAAGTGATGTAACTTATTGACCCCAAGCAAAACTGCTTTTGCCGGTGTTGGCAGGTTAGGATCACATTGAGCCATTTTATTAAAGTAATTGAACAGTGCGTCCTTTCGAGTCAGATATTTACCTTTTAATGCTGTAGGAGTGCGCCATTTGTCATTGATAAAGGAAAAGAATTTTTCTTTTTCTTTTTTTTCCAATATCCAGCATTTCTCAGTTTGCTTTGTTTTTGTTATTGCGTCAGAGAACCAATGGTTTAACCCGTTTGGGATCGGTTGCCATTGCCAATTAACGCCATGTTTAGTTGGAACAGCGATAGCGTATTCGATCCAAGAAGGAGCACTCTTACGAATGCTTCTTAGGCTATTTGGCTGACAGGGGTGGCTACCACTGACTATAGTGATGTCTGGAATATCTTCGATTGATTTACATGATGCTAGTGATCCTGTTAACCATAGATATAAGAAGTTAAAAAGTGCTCGGTCAAATGGCGTTACAGTTTCTATGTGTAATGGAGGGTATCGTTTTTTCAACCTTAATAATGCTGCTATTAGCTTAAACCCGTAAAATTGAGCATTAGGAAATGGCGCCCCACTATTTTTGTATCGCTCTTTTGACTTTATGGCTTCATTATTCATCACTTACTCACTTCAGCTTTTTTTTTACGATATCAAAATAATTCAACTTAAAAGTTAAATAAGGAGGCTAATTTGGGCCCACTAATTATTATTTTTTGAGATATGGGTAATATTTAATCAATAAGGTCAGTTTATTGAATTAAGTTTTGCTCAAGGTTTATTTACTCTCTCTAATACAAGAAGGGGACATTTGAGCTAAATGACTAAGCTGTTTTTTGCTAGGTATGGCTAAGTTAAGTAATTTTGCTTTCCCTAGTCGACTGTGCAATCGCTGTGGTAAATATTTGAATTCAGGAATAAGTAATGCTGGCTTGATGAGCGCAAGAGTAGACATGATTGGTTCAGCTTCTTCATAAATAATGAGCGATGCATTTAACTTTAATGATGCATCATGGCTGAGAATACTTTCAATAATAGGCATTGCTGCCAATATAAAATACTGTCCTTCTTTTTCGTGTTTCAATACAGGTATGGGACATGAATCAAGCACACATTGAAGTTGTTCAACTGAAAGAAATTGAATATCTGGAAGTTTTGACTGCGTTAATCTGTCACCTGATAGTAAAGTAACCAGATTCGGATGGAGGTGCAATTGAAGCGAGTTTAGCGGCAACTTTTTTGTCTTTGGCATAACGATATTTTCCTAAATCATCCCATTTCCCTATTTATAGATGCGTGTATTTAGTCATTAATTTGCACTACTGTTTATTTGTACAGTTAATTGCTGTATAAATCAACGGTCATGGTTGTTTTTTCTTCTATTCAGCTTTTTAGTCAGTATGATTTTAGATGTTTAGTGATTACGTTTCTTTATTAAGATTATGATTTTAAATGTTTATTGTGGTTATTAGGAGGTTTGTATGGCGCTTACACAGAAAGAATTTAAAATTGGACTCAAGGGGGTTTTAAAGATTCTTGGTAAATGGGGGTGTAATGAAAATCAAATATCAGTCTTACTTTGCTTTAAGAATAAGGACGACTTGAGCACCGCTAATCAAAATGACTTAACTCAAGATCAAGTCAAACGTATAAATCTGCTTCCTATATTCTCTTAACTGCAGTTTTGTAAACATGATTGCGCTCGCGCTTTCCAACCGCAACAACCGAGATAACTAGCTCATTATCTCTAACCTGATATACAAGCCTGTATCCTGCGCTACGCAATTTAATCTTGTAACAATCTTCCATTCCGCTAAGTCGAGCTGATTCGACTCTGGGATTCTCTAGGCGCTCCAGCAGCTTCTTTTTAAACTGTTCCCGAATTGGGGAATCAAGCTTTCGCCATTCTTTCTCCGCATCGCGCTTGAAAACGAGCTTATAGGTCGTCAAGGCTTACCTCTACCTCATCTTGCTCAAGTCGTTCTTTAACGAGTTGAGTCAACTCAATATCTTCCAGTTTATCCAGCATCGCCTCATAAGCATCCGCTGGAACACAATAGAATTCAGGCTTATTTCTATTCAATACAGCTACCGGAAACCCATCGGCCTGCTCAACAACAGCCATTGGATTTTTCTTTAACTCGGAAATACTCGTTGTGTTATCAGCAAGTATCGGTCTTATGATTTGCATATATTCACCTTTAGTGACTTGTTTATAGTGCTTATGATAGGTCATTTAAAATTTTTGGCAAATAAAAAGACCTTAAAACGGACTTAGCCATTTTAGTCTTTAGCCATGCCTAAATAATTAACGTTACCAACGAAAATAGCCGCATTACTATCTACTAGATGGTGGCTGTGCTTGTGCAAATCATCAGACCTGCGATTTTTAATTTTGGCATGAATTGCCTTAACTCGGTGCTTATTTCTAGCCCGTTGAGCGATACCGAGCTTAGACTCCAACTTTCGGTATTGACGACCAACAACTCGACCACCATCGCTATCTGTAGCAGCCTCCTTGCAGCCTAAGTCAATACCGATAGCACTTGTGCCTTTGCTCTGTTCGACTTTTACCTCAACCACAACATTGAAGTACCAGCGACCGCGAGAATCTTCATTGAAAGAGCCTGATTTGAACTTATACTGTGATAAACCGTAACTATCCCATACCTTGAAATGCTGGCGATTAAAGTAAACCTGACCGTCTTTGAAGCTTGCCGCGCCTGTCTTAAAAGGTATCCAGCCCAGAGAGCGCTTTGCGCCCTGAGACTTACGCCAGTTTAAGCGACAACTACCTTGAAAAACGCTGCCTTACAAGGCAGGGCAAAAGCTCAGCCCTATGGTCTCGATCATACTTTGCTTGCACTGCTGGCGGTGCAACAATTGAAACATTAAAAGCCTATGTAGAGAGTCAATCGACTCCAGAATAAGACGCTATCGCGTCTTATTCCTTATATCCCCGCCCTCATCGGGCGAGGGTTTACGGCGAAATTGCTAAGGTTAAAAATTATCTATTTAAGGCGTGAGTGAGCGATATAAAAACTAATAGTCTATATTGAGTACTACTAACTGGGTATTTGAATGTCTATTTTCAAATATTCCGCACCTTAAAATTGGATGACATTTATGACGCAAAATTTCAATGGTTTATCCTTAAAATCAAAGCTTTTAGTTGGTTTCAGTTTGCCTGTCATTGCAATACTTCTTATCTCGATATTTGTCAATATCAATGTTAATGCTTTGAATCATGCTAATTTCTGGGTAGATCATACTCATAAGGTGATGGCAAGAGGTAAGTTATTAATGAGTAGTATGGTGGATATGGAAACTGGAATGAGAGGTTTTCTGGTTGCCGGCGATAAAATATATCTAGAACCATACTTTAAGGGGCAAGAATTATTTAATGATGAGATAGTGAAATTACGAGAATTGGTTAGTGATAATCCTGCGCAAGTTTCAAGATTACAAACTATCGATGGTATGAAACGTAAATGGATTGAAGAAGCGGCGGAACCCCAAATAAATATTCGAAAGGAAATAGTTAAGGGCGAACAAGCTGAAGCTGAGTTTAAGCGAGTATCAGCTCGATTAGTTGGTAAACAAAAATTTGATGCTTTTAGGAGTGTTGTTGCAGATTTAGATGCAACCATGAAACAAAACCGCGACTCATATGGGCAATTTTTAGTGCTTAATTTATTAAATGACATGATAAATCAAGAAACTGGTCAACGAGGTTTTTTGTTGTCGGGTAAAGAAGAATCATTAGAACCTTATAAACAGGGAAGAATAGATTTCGTTAAACGCCTTGAGTTATTTGAACAACATTTAGCAACGGTCACTTATTCGGTTGTAAATATTAAACAGCAGTTAGTAACAGCTAAACAATTTGCTGATGAATGGTCTACAGAAGCAGCACTGCCTGAAATTGAAGCACGCAGAAAAATGAATGAAGTCACCATGACTATGGCCGATATCACGGCATTCATTGAAAAAGGTTTAGGTAAAAAATATATGGATGCGATCCGAGGTGAAATCGCTGACTTTGTAAATGCAGAAGAAAAATTGATTGTTAGCAGATCGGCAGACGCGGAATCAACAGCAAAAAATACTATAACCATTTTATTTTTTAGTGCTGTTATTGGAATTATTCTGGCGATTATAGCCGCAATTTATATTGTTAAAGACGTGATGAAACTTGTTGGTTTGGAACCTTCAATACTCGCGAGTATTTCTCGTAAAATTGCAGACGGTGATTTAACTCAGTCATATTCGAATATTGGCAATGAAACAGGTGTCTATGCCGCAATGCTCGATATGTCACGCAACTTGAAGAGCTTGATTAAAAACGTGGCTGATTCATCTAGAGTTCAGCAAACATCTTCTCAGCGGTTGTTAACCGTGGCAGAGCAAACGTCTAAGAATGTTGCGTTACAAAACTCTTCAACAGATCAGATAGCGACAGCTATGGAAGAGTTACGAGCAACTGCAGCTGAGGTGGCATCAAATTCATCTTTTGCTGCAGACTCAGCCAGTGAAGCCCACAAATTAGTTAATCATGGCAATAAAGATGTCGCATCAGTGACTAAAGATATTCATCAATTAGCAGAAAGTTTGAGAGATACTAATCTAATGATCACTGATTTATCAAATAGTGCTGAAAATATTGCCAGTATTTTGGATGTTATAAAGAAAATTGCCGATCAAACTAATTTATTAGCTTTAAATGCTGCAATTGAAGCGGCAAGAGCGGGTGAATTAGGTAGAGGATTTGCTGTGGTTGCTGATGAAGTTAGGTCTTTGGCGCAAAATACGCAAAATTCTACAACAGAAATCGAGTCTATGATTAAGCAGGTCCAGCAAAGCGCAAGTGTATCTCAAAAGTCGATGAATAATGGTTTATCTAAAGTTGAGCAAATTGTTGGTCAGACTGAAAGTGTCACGGAAGTATTCAACAATATTCTGACTTCAGTATTAAAGATAACTGATATTAGTACTCAAATTGCTACAGCGGCAGAAGAACAAGCTTATACAACAGACGATATTAGTAAGCGTATTGTAGAAATTAGAGAGTTATCCAATCAAACGGCTAATGATTCTATTGAAATGAATGAAAGTGCTGAACAAATGGTTAAATTGTCTAATAACTTAAATAATGAACTGAATCGGTTTAGTTTATAATTTTATTTAGAAACGACAGAGATAATTTTTATTAATCAAAATTTTATTTATGGCACCCCTTGTTGTGTATGCGTTTTAAAATCATCGCTGATGAATAATTAAAATTCATGGAGGATGTTCTTTGTCCCAAATTTTGGAGTTACAGCATGTCAATTTTTTATGCGATATTAATCAAGATGCGAGAAAGTTTAACGATTATGAAAAATTTGGGATCGAAACATAAAGACTTCGCTCAGCTGAAAATTGACCTTTGCGGTTTCGGTCGGACTAGACAGTCTTGTAGAAGAAAAGGTAGCAGTTAAACACTAGACTTGTCTTTGTGCTGTAATAGCTCTTAGGATCCCCTTGCTTTAGCTGGGGGATAAGTCAATAAGTGATAAACATTATTCTTTTTCATTTCTTATGACTACATTAATTGGCGATGTAAAACAGTATTCCACTCGCTACCGCTAAAATCACAGACACTATATTACCGAGGATAACTTGTCGGCTAATTTCATCGTTAGATTTTTTGATATGTTGGAGGGTTCCAGGTTTAAGAGTTGAATAAATGAGCGGCTGTTCTAGATAGAGGTTTCTAAAAAATGCGTTACAAATGCAGTATATAGACAAACATACAAATATCGCTACGACCACGATTAGGTCGCTGCTCATCACTGCTATGAAATTCATTATCAATTGCATATAACCATTCCTTAGTTATTTGTTCGCATCTTAATAAGTTTAAAATATTTATGACAGCGTTATCAACTTATTTCTTTAATGTGAATACAAAGTCATTGTGATCAAAATCAATAATTAACTAAGATATATTTCCGCTAAAGGATAGTGTGAACATAATGGAAGCATTCGCATGTTGCCATCAATGAAAACGGTAGAAAGACTTTTAACCAATGAGCGAGTATTTTAATGAGTATTAGGCGCCAATGAGGTTAGTCGGTTTTTAAGAAGGAACAATAATGAAGCTCGGTCGTAACGATCCTTGCCACTGTGGTAGTGGTAAAAAGTTTAAACGTTGTTGTATGAGCAGTGTCTCCAAGCAACATGCGCAAATCTTTGATGATGCTGAAGGCATGTTGGCAATGAATCCTCATTTAAGTCTTGATGAACTTAACGTTGCTTTACAGCACAAAGTGCAGGCTCGAAATAATCAGCCTCATCCCGATTTTTGTGGTTTGTCGCCAACACAAATGACCAATTGGCTTTATGCTCCTTTTGATCAATTACAGTGGGTGAACATCAAAAGTCCAGACGAGTTGATAGCCTGTCCTGTCATGCGTTATTTAGCGTTAATTCTAGATGAGGCTATCACGCAAGATGGCTCATTTAAAGCCACGAGCAAAGGCAATTTGCCTACTAAGCTAGTCAAATCTGCGAGTGAATTACTACCTGAATTTGCCGTTTCACAGTTTAATGTCAATATCAGTATCAGTGAATTTGCGGGCAGTAACGAAGACAAATTCAATGCCTTGCACTACACCAGAGTACTAGCCGAAATGAGTGGTATTATTTATCAACATAGCGGGCGCTACCATGTAAAAAAAACAGCGCAAAAGCAGTATCACGCCTTAGGCATACAGGCATTTTTTAAACCTATGTTAGAAGCCGCAATTGGTAAATATAATTGGGGGTATTTGGACGGTTTTGAATACGATTTTGACCTGCGTACCTTTTGGGTGTTTATGTTGTGGCGTATCCAAATCCACGGCAATGTTGATCAGCTCGTTAAAGATGTGCAGACCGCTTTTCCCGATTTGCTGAAGCTATTGCCTATAGATGATTACTTTCCACCGGAAAAAAGCTTAAGCATGCTCATCGAAACTAGGTTTATTGAGCGATTTTTGCAGTTTTGGGGATTTGTGATCATCGATCCAAGGCGTTATATCAATGCTGAACCTGTCTCCAGAGTGGTTCAGGTGCAGCCTTTGTTAAACCAAACATTCCAATTCACCATTCACTCATAAACTGGCTGTCCACAGCTATCAACAACAAGGTGAATTTTAGCAATTTCGCCTTATATCCCCCCTTATCGGGCGAGGTTTTACGTAGAAGTGGCTAAGTCACACTTTTACGCGCATAAAAGTGCGTTTTTTTACATTTTTATGCGCATAAAAGTGTAATTTAGTGGCCTTAGACATTCAGGGATTCACATCATCGTGTTAATTTGCATTCAAATAGTCATCCGAATTTAGTACTCATTTGCATTTGAAAATGATCCATGATTATAGCGAATAATGATAAGACTATTAATTGGTTAAAATTGTTTCAGTGGGGCAAAAAATCATGCAATTAGTGGATCAAATATTTATGCAAATTCACAGCCATAGCATTGTATGCAGGTAATCGCTTGGTTAGAACTTAAAGTCATCAATAATGCCGCTTTAGCGACAATTTTTATGCGTAGAATTCACATTTTAGTCTCAGGAAAAGGCGAAGGTTAATTGTCTCAAATTGCCATTATCAGACAAAAAATGTCTCAGGGTTAGTAGGTTTTTGCTGTAAGTGATTGAATATATTGGTTAATAGTGAGTGTGATATAAAAACCGAATAGAGATAACTCTTCGCAAAACCTTGACAGGGTATCAATTGACTAGTTTACAGCGCAATTACCCCTGTGACAAACATGAGAAAAATGAACTTTATCAAGAGGATGCGTTAAAAAATAATTTTCATAAATACGGTCATATTCAGACGTGCGCTTGAAGGCTTTCAAGGTATCGGAAAACCGATTGACAAATTGTTCAGAAATACGTTGTTTATTAAAAATAACATATAATTCTGTCTTGTAAACAGGCTGAGTTAACAAGGGCATTAACTCATCACTTAGTCCCAGCTTTTTCAATATCGTTAACGCATTGGCATATTCTGCAATGACATAATCAATGCGTCCAGAGCGCAATTTGATAAAATTTTGCTCATCATTACTGACAGTTTCATAATTGTTTTCTTTTTTTAAAAACGCCCAGAACGCCGGAGTATAGGCATATTGCCTGACAACACCGATGGTTTTGCCTTTTAAGTCATCTAACGTGGAAAACCTTAGCCTATTTTTATCCTCCTGACGGATAAATAGGACCCATTTAGAATCAATTAAGGGTTCCGCTGGAAAATAACATTGTTTTTGTCGTTCTGTATTGGAACTCAGACTGAATGCTGCATCAATGTGACCGTGTAAAATATGATGCTCTAATCGTGCAAAGGGATAGAGCTGGATCTTGCCTTCGATCTGCATATTCATACGCTTTAAAACCGCTTCGACGACTTGAGTACTGAAACCATTGGTTACAAAATCCTTTTCGGCCAGTTCATAGGGCGGCCAATGATCGCTTCCGATAGTCAGTCTGATCTCCCCGGAAACAGAAGTCGGCATAAAAAGTAGCGTTATATTGCATGCTATTAATAAAATTGCATATTTCATCATTGCCTCTTAAAAAATACCTAAAAGGAAGTCGTAACATGTTGGTTATGATCACAATTTTGCTTACTGACGTTACTTGTCATATAGAACAGTTTGAGGAGATCTGCCAACTCAGGTGTTAGCTTAACTTGTGAGTGGACCTTATTCACAAAAGGTTAAGGTTGACGTTAACGCCTGGTCGTACCCTTGAACTCGCAAAGAAAAATGGTCAAGTAGAGATATGCTCATATCAGGGTTACTTTCATGCACTTTTCCCATCCAAGCCCAATATCGACAAGCTGTTATCTTGGAATGTTAACCACGAAGCGCAGCTACCTGACGGATATGCACAAACGAGTTAATTATCTTTTTGATGACTTTGATGCTTTTTTGAAATATTGAACTAAACTTATCGTTATTGGTGGAATTAACTCCTTTTTCCATCAACTTCTCAGTTTATCCAACCTTTTGCCTATTCAGCTGAAGCTAGATAGGCATTTTTTTACTTATTACAATCAATTGGTGTTCCTACCGAAGCCATCTGTATTGCGAACCTCGTAAGTTTGCACCGTTGAACGGAATTGGGTCACCCTAGATAAGCCCGTCAATCGACTTTGTTCAATGCCGGTGTAATACGGTCAAATTCATTCAACCGATGGAAGACCGAGACGCTGCTTTTTTGTCAAAACCTCGATGATTACCAAGCCACGATAGGTTCCCTTTGACAAATTCTTAGTTAGATAGTTGGCCAGCCAGCACAACCTGAATCGATTTCGGCTAAAACAAGAAAATGATTATCTATTAAATCATGGTCGAGATGATGTAAGAGCGATGGAGCGATAAGTTTCAAGTGTTCAAATATGGACATGGATTAAGTTCAGGAGAATTACATGATCAATCAAGTCATGCCGATACGCAAATCCGTACTGTTACATGTTAACAAAATATGAACTCGCCCTGTCTTTTAGGGCTAATTCAAGGCCATCTTCTTCAGCACCAGACCTCTTTATTGACGAATTGGTCTTTCTTTAATGTTATGTACTAAGCTTTATTTATGGTGTTAACGTAAAAGTTTGCTAGATAAAAAAGGAGTAAAGGTTTTGATCATCACGCCTCCTCAGCTACTTTCTTTTTTACATAAAATATTTTGTGTTGTCTTGATTTTATGTGGTCTGCTCATAAGCTCTCCTGCCATTTCAGCAATAGTGACAATTGATTTGTCTACATTAGGGATAACTACTCAAAATAATCGTATTAATAAAAATGCCTTTGACGAAGGTATAGATTCTCGAATGTACGAAAAAGAAGGATTTTTGATTTTTGGCGATGAGAATAATGATGGTTTTCCAGAAGTTCCTCACGACGAAGAAAGCGTTGATAGGAATATCATTTATATCAGTCCTGAACAATTGGGTATCGGAACACCATATGGGGGAGTGTACTATCAGGCTGATGGAGTTTTTTTCGGGACAGGTGTTCGTTTTATCGTTAAAAAAGCTGATGGTCAAGAGTTCGATTTTCAAAGTGTTATTGTGACTGAGTTAGGAGGCGATACTACTTCTTTATTTGTTGAGGGATTTAGAGATGGTGTCTCTGTTGCAACTCAAAGTATTCCTTTTAGTATTAATGAGCAAAAAGTTGTTGCACTAGATAACGGTTTTGATGATGTAGATGAAGTTCGTTTTTATTCTGTTATAGCTTTCAAGTATGGGGAACAATTTTTATTCGATAAATTCGTTTTTGAGGTCGCATCTGCAGGGATCCCATCAATTACTAGCGCCACTTACGATGCTGATACTGGCCTATTGTCAGTAACTGCAGAGAATATAACTTCTGGAGATGATATTGATGTTAGCAATCTAACTCTGACGGGAAACAATGGGGGCTTGTATGCACTAACAAGTGCTGATGTAAAGGCTAGCAGTGCCACAGCTTTTACTGTGATTTTAAATGCAGAAGACAAATTGGCTATCAATGGTTTATTAAATAAAAATGGCACAAGTTCCACCAATGCAACTACATATAACTTAGCTGCAGCTGCAAATTGGAATTCAACTGCTTCTGCACCAGAAGATTTAACGGGTAATGGAATTACGGTTTCAAATATCGCAGCACCGACCATAACATCAGCTGCTTATGATAGTAGTACACATACTTTGACTGTAACTGGAACTAACTTTGTTTCAGTACTAGGGGCTAATAATGATATTGATGTGAGTCAATTGACAATGACAGGAGAAGGTGGTTTCACTTATACCCTTACGTCACCTGATGTCGAAGTGTTGAGCCAAACTTCATTTTCAGTACCCCTTAACGCCACTGATTATGACATTATCGAGACTATTTTTAATAAAAATGGTAGCAGTTCAACCAGCGGCACGACTTATAACCTAGCTGCAGCGGATGATTGGAATTCTGACGTGACAGGCGCGGATATTGAGGATTTAACCAATACTCTTACTGTATCGAACGTTCCATCACCAGCGATATCGAGTGCAACGTATGATGCAATTTCGGGAGTGCTTGTGGTTTCGGGAACAGGCTTGCTTAAATACGCTGGGGGGATGAATGACATCAATGTGGCTAAATTCACTATAAGTGGTGATTCGAGTAGTTACACGCTGACGTCCCCTGACGTTGAAATCACATCTGGTACTAGCTTTTCAATCACACTAAATGCGACAGATAAAAGCGCCTTAATTAGTCGGCTCAATCAAAATGGTACGAGTTCGGTGGGCGCAACAACCTATAATTTCGCTGCTGCTGAAGATTGGAACCTTGGCGCAGATCCAAGCTTATCGATTGAAGATGTGACTGGAAATCCTATTACAGTAAGTAATATTGTTGCTCCTAGTGCCCCAACCATAGGCATTGCAACCGCTGGAGATGCACAAGCAAGCGTGACTTTTACTGCTTCTGCCAGTAATGGCGGCTCAGCGATTACAGGTTATACCGTGACAGCTAGTTTCGGTGACATAACCGCGACGGGCACCAGTTCGCCCATTACCGTGACAGGATTAACCAATGGCACGACCTATAGCTTCAGTGTCACCGCCACCAATGCCGCAGGGACAAGCAGTAGCTCAAGCGCATCCAATGAAGTGACGCCACAGGGCAGTCAAACCATTAGCTTTAATCATCCTGGCTCGCAAGATTTTGGAACATCACCGACATTATCTGCCACTGCTAGCTCAGGGTTAATCCCGGTATTTACGTCATCAACCCCCAGCGTCTGTACCATCACCAGTGGTGGCGCGGTAACCTTTGTCGCAACCGGCACGTGTACCATTAATGCCAATCAATCGGGTAATGCTGCTTATGCCGCTGCCTCCGAGGTGACCCAAAGCTTTGCCGTTAATGGGGTGAAGCCAGATGCGCCCACCATCGGCACGGCAACGGCAGGTGATGGTGAAGCGACAGTGACATTCAGCGCCCCGAGCAATAATGGCGGGGCGTCCATCAGCAGTTATACGGTGACCTCCAATCCCGGCGGCTTGACTGCCACCGGCACAGGTTCGCCATTGACCGTGACCGGATTAACCAACGGCACGACCTATACCTTCAGTGTCACCGCCACCAATGCCGCAGGGGAAAGTGATAGCTCAAGTGCATCAAACAGCGTGACGCCACAGGGCAGTCAAACCATTAGCTTTAATCATCCTGGCTCGCAAGATTTTGGTACATCACCGACATTATCTGCCACTGCTAGCTCAGGGTTAATCCCAGTATTTACCTCCACGACCACTGGGGTGTGTACTATCACCAGCGGTGGCGCGTTAACCTTTGTCGCAACCGGCACGTGTACCATTAATGCCAATCAAGCGGGTAATGCTGCTTATGCCGCTGCCCCCGAGGTGACCCAAAGCTTTGCCGTTAATGGCGTCGCAGCATCAGCCCCCACCATCGGCACGGCAACGGCAGGTGATGGTGAAGCGACAGTGACATTCAGCGCCCCGAGCAATAATGGCGGGGCGTCCATCAGCAGTTATACGGTGACCTCCAATCCCGGCGGCTTGACTGCCACCGGCACAGGTTCGCCATTGACCGTGACCGGATTAACCAACGGCACGACCTATACCTTCAGTGTCACCGCCACCAATGCCGCAGGGACAAGCAGTAGCTCAAGCGCATCCAATGAAGTGACGCCACAGGGCAGTCAAACCATTAGCTTTAATCATCCTGGCTCGCAAGATTTTGGAACATCACCGACATTATCTGCCACTGCTAGCTCAGGGTTAATCCCGGTATTTACGTCATCAACCCCCAGCGTCTGTACCATCACCAGTGGTGGCGCGGTAACCTTTGTCGCAACTGGTACGTGTACCATTAATGCCAATCAATCGGGTAATGCTGCTTATGCCGCTGCCCCCGAGGTGACCCAAAGCTTTGCCGTTAATGGGGTGAAGCCAGATGCGCCCACCATCGGCACGGCAACGGCAGGTGATGGTGAAGCGACAGTGACATTCAGCGCCCCGAGCAATAATGGCGGGGCGTCCATCAGCAGTTATACGGTGACCTCCAATCCCGGCGGCTTGACTGCCACCGGCACAGGTTCGCCATTGACCGTGACCGGATTAACCAACGGCACGACCTATACCTTCAGTGTCACCGCCACCAATGCCGCAGGGACAAGCAGTAGCTCAAGCGCATCCAATGAAGTGACGCCACAGGGCAGTCAAACCATTAGCTTTAATCATCCTGGCTCGCAAGATTTTGGAACATCACCGACATTATCTGCCACTGCTAGCTCAGGGTTAATCCCGGTATTTACGTCATCAACCCCCAGCGTCTGTACCATCACCAGTGGTGGCGCGGTAACCTTTGTCGCAACTGGTACGTGTACCATTAATGCCAATCAATCGGGTAATGCTGCTTATGCCGCTGCCCCCGAGGTGACCCAAAGCTTTGCCGTTAATGGCGTCGCAGCATCAGCCCCCACCATCGGCACGGCAACGGCAGGTGATGGTGAAGCGACAGTGACATTCAGCGCCCCGAGCAATAATGGCGGGGCGTCCATCAGCAGTTATACGGTGACCTCCAATCCCGGCGGCTTGACTGCCACCGGCACAGGTTCGCCATTGACCGTGACCGGATTAACCAACGGCACGACCTATACCTTCAGTGTCACCGCCACCAATGCCGCAGGGGAAAGTGATAGCTCAAGTGCATCAAACAGCGTGACGCCACAGGGCAGTCAAACCATTAGCTTTAATCATCCTGGCTCGCAAGATTTTGGTACATCACCGACATTATCTGCCACTGCTAGCTCAGGGTTAATCCCAGTATTTACCTCCACGACCACTGGGGTGTGTACTATCACCAGCGGTGGCGCGTTAACCTTTGTCGCAACCGGCACGTGTACCATTAATGCCAATCAATCGGGTAATACGGCTTATGCCGCTGCCCCCGAGGTGACCCAAAGCTTTGCCGTTAATGGCGTCGCAGCATCAGCCCCCACCATCGGCACGGCAACGGCAGGTGATGGTGAAGCGACAGTGACATTCAGCGCCCCGAGCAATAATGGCGGGGCGTCCATCAGCAGTTATACGGTGACCTCCAATCCCGGCGGCTTGACTGCCACCGGCACAGGTTCGCCATTGACCGTGACCGGATTAACCAACGGCACGACCTATACCTTCAGTGTCACCGCCACCAATGCCGCAGGGACAAGCAGTAGCTCAAGCGCATCCAATGAAGTGACGCCACAGGGCAGTCAAACCATTAGCTTTAATCATCCTGGCTCGCAAGATTTTGGAACATCACCGACATTATCTGCCACTGCTAGCTCAGGGTTAATCCCGGTATTTACGTCATCAACCCCCAGCGTCTGTACCATCACCAGTGGTGGCGCGTTAACCTTTGTCGCAACCGGCACGTGTACCATTAATGCCAATCAAGCGGGTAATGCTGCTTATGCCGCTGCCCCCGAGGTGACCCAAAGCTTTGCCGTTAATGGCGTCGCAGCATCAGCCCCCACCATCGGCACGGCAACGGCAGGTGATGGTGAAGCGACAGTGACATTCAGCGCCCCGAGCAATAATGGCGGGGCGTCCATCAGCAGTTATACGGTGACCTCCAATCCCGGCGGCTTGACTGCCACCGGCACAGGTTCGCCATTGACCGTGACCGGATTAACCAACGGCACGACCTATACCTTCAGTGTCACCGCCACCAATGCCGCAGGGACAAGCAGTAGCTCAAGCGCATCCAATGAAGTGACGCCACAGGGCAGTCAAACCATTAGCTTTAATCATCCTGGCTCGCAAGATTTTGGAACATCACCGACATTATCTGCCACTGCTAGCTCAGGGTTAATCCCGGTATTTACGTCATCAACCCCCAGCGTCTGTACCATCACCAGTGGTGGCGCGGTAACCTTTGTCGCAACTGGTACGTGTACCATTAATGCCAATCAATCGGGTAATGCTGCTTATGCCGCTGCCCCCGAGGTGACCCAAAGCTTTGCCGTTAATGGCGTCGCAGCATCAGCCCCCACCATCGGCACGGCAACGGCAGGTGATGGTGAAGCGACAGTGACATTCAGCGCCCCGAGCAATAATGGCGGGGCGTCCATCAGCAGTTATACGGTGACCTCCAATCCCGGCGGCTTGACTGCCACCGGCACAGGTTCGCCATTGACCGTGACCGGATTAACCAACGGCACGACCTATACCTTCAGTGTCACCGCCACCAATGCCGCAGGGACAAGCAGTAGCTCAAGCGCATCCAATGAAGTGACGCCACAGGGCAGTCAAACCATTAGCTTTAATCATCCTGGCTCGCAAGATTTTGGTACATCACCGACATTATCTGCCACTGCTAGCTCAGGGTTAATCCCAGTATTTACCTCCACGACCACTGGGGTGTGTACTATCACCAGCGGTGGCGCGTTAACCTTTGTCGCAACCGGCACGTGTACCATTAATGCCAATCAATCGGGTAATACGGCTTATGCCGCTGCCCCCGAGGTGACCCAAAGCTTTGCCGTTAATGGCGTCGCAGCATCAGCCCCCACCATCGGCACGGCAACGGCAGGTGATGGTGAAGCGACAGTGACATTCAGCGCCCCGAGCAATAATGGCGGGGCGTCCATCAGCAGTTATACGGTGACCTCCAATCCCGGCGGCTTGACTGCCACCGGCACAGGTTCGCCATTGACCGTGACCGGATTAACCAACGGCACGACCTATACCTTCAGTGTCACCGCCACCAATGCCGCAGGGACAAGCAGTAGCTCAAGCGCATCCAATGAAGTGACGCCACAGGGCAGTCAAACCATTAGCTTTAATCATCCTGGCTCGCAAGATTTTGGAACATCACCGACATTATCTGCCACTGCTAGCTCAGGGTTAATCCCGGTATTTACGTCATCAACCCCCAGCGTCTGTACCATCACCAGTGGTGGCGCGTTAACCTTTGTCGCAACCGGCACGTGTACCATTAATGCCAATCAAGCGGGTAATGCTGCTTATGCCGCTGCCCCCGAGGTGACCCAAAGCTTTGCCGTTAATGGCGTCGCAGCATCAGCCCCCACCATCGGCACGGCAACGGCAGGTGATGGTGAAGCGACAGTGACATTCAGCGCCCCGAGCAATAATGGCGGGGCGTCCATCAGCAGTTATACGGTGACCTCCAATCCCGGCGGCTTGACTGCCACCGGCACAGGTTCGCCATTGACCGTGACCGGATTAACCAACGGCACGACCTATACCTTCAGTGTCACCGCCACCAATGCCGCAGGGACAAGCAGTAGCTCAAGCGCATCCAATGAAGTGACGCCACAGGGCAGTCAAACCATTAGCTTTAATCATCCTGGCTCGCAAGATTTTGGAACATCACCGACATTATCTGCCACTGCTAGCTCAGGGTTAACCCCGGTATTTACGTCATCAACCCCCAGCGTCTGTACCATCACCAGTGGTGGCGCGTTAACCTTTGTCGCAACCGGCACGTGTACCATTAATGCCAATCAAGCGGGTAATGCTGCTTATGCCGCTGCCCCCGAGGTGACCCAAAGCTTTGCCGTTAATGGCGTCGCAGCATCAGCCCCCACCATCGGCACGGCAACGGCAGGTGATGGTGAAGCGACAGTGACATTCAGCGCCCCGAGCAATAATGGCGGGGCGTCCATCAGCAGTTATACGGTGACCTCCAATCCCGGCGGCTTGACTGCCACCGGCACAGGTTCGCCATTGACCGTGACCGGATTAACCAACGGCACGACCTATACCTTCAGTGTCACCGCCACCAATGCCGCAGGGGAAAGTGATAGCTCAAGTGCATCAAATGATGTGACGCCAAATGGTGCACCTGTAATAATTTCTACCCCTATATTAAATACTGAGCAGAATGCGAGTTACTTCTATACATTAAAGGCTAAAGATAATATTGGGGATACACTCACATACAGTGCTGAAAAGCATCCCAATTGGTTAATCTTTAATTCAGTGACTGGAGAGTTAACTGGTGTACCTAAACGCGAAAATGTTGGAGAGCATTATATTGAGTTAAGGGTTACTGATGAAGCTGGCTTATATGACACTCAAACATTCACGCTCACTGTTGTTGCAGTAAATTCGGCTCCTTTAGCTAGTGATGCCGTTATCACTTTAGAAGAAGATTCTTCTGCGCTAATTAGCTTTACTGCTTTAGATGAAGATGGCGATGAAGTTACTTTTGAAATAGTGGAAAAACCTGTATATGGAATATTAGAACAACATGGTTCAATGTGGTTATATACGCCAGATGCCAACTTTAATGGTAGTGATAGTGTCAGGTTTATTGCCAAGGATGCAGAGTTTAGCTCTAATGTTGGAGTGATTAGTATTCGAGTTACAGCAATTAATGATGCCCCAGAAGCGATAGATGATGAATACATTATGGAGGTATCTGAAAGTGGTTATAATTTTGCAGTACTAGATAATGATCTTGATGTCGATGGTGATCCTTTGCAGATTGAGGGGGTTGCTACCGAGCTTGGGGTAGTTCAAATAGAAGGTTCACTGATAAAGTATCTGGCTCCTAAGGGATTTGTGGGCCCCGTTGCTATGAGATATTCGATCTCAGACGGCCATAAAAGTAGAAGTCATGCCAGAGTGCAATTATTAATTACTGGTGTAAGCTCCAGTGATGCTCCAGTTATAACGGTTCCACCAGAAGTGATAGCAAATGCAACAGGACTTAAAACAAAGTTAAATCTTGGTGTTGCAACGGCTGTCGACAAAGACGGAAATCAACTTTCAGTTTCACTTATTAACCCGGATCAATTGTTTTCTCCGGGTCAGCATTTTGCTTATTGGAAAGCAACAGATAGCCAGGGACTTACTTCAATTAAGGCACAAAAGGTAACTGTTAACCCTTTAGTGTCAGTTATAAGCCGTGACGGCATTTTAGCCGAAGGCAATGAGGCTGAAATATCTGTTCTTTTAAATGGTGAAGCTCCTCAATATCCGTTGAGTATTCCATTTACTCTTGGGGGCTCTGCTGATGCTAATGATCATGATTTGGTTGAAGGGGAATTTATTATTGATACAGGGCTTACTGCTAGCCTAGTTTTCAATATTATTGATGAAGGGGCAGCTGAATCAGATGAGGAGTTGATCGTTAGTTTAGCTCCAACCCTAAACCTCGCTGCGAATAATGTTGCAAGATTTAAGATTACTGATACCAATATAGCGCCCAATGCCAAGATTTTAGTGACCCAAGCTGGTGAGGCGAGAAGTCAAATCAGTAAGCAAGATGGTAAAGTGTATATAGACGCACAAATCTATGATTTAAATGCTCAAGATAATCTTGATGAAGAGTGGTTGCTAAAACCTCTAGTTATGGAAACGGACGAGCAAGGTAATTATTTTGAACCACATCTTTTTGATGAAGGAAGTTATATAATTAACCTCATTGTAACCGATGATGGTGAACCACAATTATCCACATCTGTACAGATGACACTATTGTTAAAAGATGAGTTTTCTTCACTTACTGACAATGACTCTGATGGCGATTTAATTCCAGATATTGAAGAAGGTTTTGCCGATAACGGTGGTAATGGTATTCCCGATTATCTTGAAATTGCTAATACCTGTAATGTCATACAACTTAATCCTCCTATAAATGGTATGACAGCCATTTTAGCTGAAAGTGAACCAGGTACTTGTTTAGGGTTAGGGAATACTGCGATAAGAGAGGGGAATGACGGAATTGAAATTTCTTTAGATGCCGTCCCACATGATGAAGAAGTGATATTTTTAAAAGGACTCTTTGATTTCAATATAACCAGCTTGCCGAGTAAGGGCGAATCCGTTTCTGTCGTTCTTCCTCAGCAATTGCCCTTACCAACCAATGCTGTATATCGTAAATTCAATCAAGGAATATGGGCTACTTTTATTGAAAATAGCAACAACTTATTGAGTTCTAGTTTGGGATCTCTTGGCAATTGTCCACCACCATTATCTGCAGAATGGCAACCGGGATTAACTGAAGGTCACTGGTGTGTACAACTAACAATAGAGGATGGTGGTCCAAATGATGCTGACGGCTTGCTTAATGGGACTATTGTTGATTTAGGCGGTGTTGCTGTGATGCTTAATAACAATCATGCCCCCATAGCGATTGCTGATGCGGTAATTGTGCCGATGAATCAGTACACAGACATTGATGTATTAGCTAATGACATAGATGCTGATGATGACCCTCTATCAATTAAGCAAGTGATTAGTCAGTTTGGTAGCGTTATTGTGCAAGATAATCAGGTCATTACTTATATTCCTGCAGATGATTTTATTGGTGTAGATGAATTGTTTTATACCATCAGTGATAGTAATGGTGGTAGCTCCTTTACTGAACTTGTTGTAACTGTCGTCGGAAACCGTGCTCCTTTTGCTATAGATGATATTGCAAGCACAGATGATAAGACTGTTTTAATACTTGATGTGCTGAGTAATGATACAGATCCAGATCACCAAGAATTGACTTTGATTGAGGCGAGTGCTGAACAGGGGGACGTAATGATTCAAAATAATTTACTACATTATTCCCCTAAATCTGGTTTTGAAGGGGTAGACATTGTGAATTATACCATTACTGATGGTGAGGGCGGGGAAGCTACTGCGAATGTCACGATTAATGTGAAGGCATTTAAAACTCTTGTCTTGGACAACGGTTCTGGTGGTGGAAGTGTACATTGGTTATGGATATGTTTATTAATCCCTATCCTATTAGTACGTCACAAATTAAGTATGTTGGTTAATTTTGAATTTGCTCTACTACGCAGAACTTGGTTTACTATTTGTTCGTGTTTTCTCGTTCTACTTCTCGGGCTTAACTCCTCACAAGCAAAGGAAGTCGCTTCTCCTTGGTACTTAGATGTTAATATCAGTTTTAACAAAGCAGATATATCTAAAATGGATCTTCAGCAGCGGGTAACACAAGGATATATCAATAGCTTTGATAACTCAGACATCGGTTTTGGTATTCATGTTGGATATCGAGTTAATTCATTGTTCACATTTGAAATAGGATATTTAGATCTTGGCGAAGGAGAGGCAACAATAATTGGAGAAACCATAGATTCGGGTAAGTTTCATGAGTCCATGAAAACAGTGTCTCCAGTGTTACCTGACGGAGCTTCAATCGGTGCCAGATTAACTTTAACAGAATCTCAGAACTGGCGGTTTTCTTTACCTTTGGGTGTGATTTTTTGGGAGTCAGAGTTATATAGTGACTTGCAAGACGAAAGCTTAACTACTGAGCTTGATGGTATTGATTGGTACGCAGGTTTGCGCTTAGATTATAAAATTTTTGAAAATTGGTCGATGGGGCTAGAGTTTAATTATTACGCAATAGCACCTAACGATATCCTAAGCTACCAATTTCATTTTCTTTATCAGTTTTGATTTTTGACATCCTCAGGCAGGAGCTAACTGAGGATTACTCTTGAATATCAATGCACTACAACGTTAATGCCGCAATGTGACATCCGCGTCGCGCAGTATGGATTCTTTATCTTTGGGAGAAGAGGATGCCAAAATAGCATTTTCAAACTGTTCAATAGGAACAGGCTTGCCAAACAAGTATCCTTGAAACTTATTACAACCTTCTGTTTTCAATATCTCTAGTTGTTCATTCGTTTCGACACCTTCAGCAATAATGCCTATGTTAAAGTTATTAGCCATCGCGATGATTGTTCGCACAATTGTTCTGTCATTTTCATCTTCAACAATATCTCTTACAAATGATTGATCTATTTTGAGTTGATCGAGTGGTAGAATTTTGAGGTATTGTAATGAGGAATAGCCAGTTCCAAAATCATCCAAGGAGAACTTCACTCCTAGTTTTTTTATAGCGTTAATGATGTTAATTGTGCTTGCTAGATTATCCAGCAACATACTTTCTGTTAGTTCAAACTTCAGTAACTCAGGGTTAATATCAAACATCCGAATTAATGATTCAACCTTTTCAGCAAAATTAGCTTGATGTAGCTGTTTGGCACTGACGTTGATAGATAAAACAAAATCCTTTAGCTTTTCTTGTTGTTGCCATAACTTTAATTGAGAACAAGCTGAATGAATAACCCAATCCCCAATTGGAATTATAAGTCCTGATTTTTCTGCGACAGGTATAAATTTATTTGGCGAAATCAGGCCTTGTGTTGGGTGAATCCAACGGATCAGAGCTTCTGCAGCATATGGTTTTTTTGAATGATCAACTTGCATTTGGTAATACAATTGGAACTGTTTTTTTTCAAAGGCTCTGAGCAGTTCTTGTTCTAATTTCGAGTACTCATTGAGTTCATATTGCATTTGGGGATCAAAAATACATATTGAATTTCGTCCATTATTTTTAGCTTGATACATCGCGATATCGCCATGACTCAGTAATATATCTGGTGCGGTCTCATCATCAATGATGGTCATACCTATACTCGTACCGCATTGATATTTGTTTTTTCCTAATTGATAAGGCTTATTCAGAGCTGATAAAATTTTGTTTGCTATATTTTTTGAATCTTCAAGGGCCTCATTTTTATCTTTACTCAAGTTTTCTAACAAAACAACAAACTCATCACCACCGAATCGAGAAACAGTGTCATGTTCTCGCAAATTCTCTTTAATTCTTAAAGCGACTTGTTGTAATAATTGGTCACCAAATTGATGCCCAAGAGTATCATTCAGAGTTTTAAAGTGGTCGATATCAAGGAAGAATAACGCCCCTTTATTTTGTGTTCTTGCAATTAAATCAATTGCATGAGTTAGACGTTCCATGAATAAACTTCTGTTGGGTAATTTGGTTAGGGGATCATAAAATGCCAAGGAGTGTATTTCAGCTTCAGCTGCCTTTTTATTGGTGATATCAGTTAAGTTAGCTACATAATGCGTAATTGTTTCATTAGCATTCATTACTGCTGTGATTGTTAGCTGCTCTGGATATAGTTCACCATTCTTGCGCTTGTTCCATATTTCACCTTGCCAAGAACCGGTTTTATTTACTGACTTCCAAATCGAATCATAGAAGTTAGCATCATGTATTCCTGAACTTAAAATACGCGGGTTTTCCCCGATAACCTCATCGCTGGTGTAGCCAGTGATAAGCGTAAATGCATCGTTTACTCGCAGAATGTTACCGCTGGCATCGGTTACAAACATGCCATTTTGAGACTGAAAGGCAATTGCGGATATGCGCATTTCTTGCGCCATTTTTTCTCGCTCGGTGATATCAGCAAGAACACAATGCGCTTTTACTAAATTGTCTTCTGTGTCTTTTTGGATTCTGCCACTTAACAATACGATAATGAGTTTATTATCTTTCTTTTTTAGCGTGAGTTCGGTGTTTATCTGACCAACATCGTTAAATGCCTTAAATATACTTTCATATTCAGTTCTAGTTTCATCAAACCACACATCTGAAAAGTTCTGATGTAGCAATTCTTCTTGTGAATAACCTAACATTTCACAAAGCTGTTGATTAACATCAATAAACATTCCTTCTGGACTTAAGCAAAGATATGCAATTGGCGTATATTTGAATAACTCGCTAAAGCGTGCTTCACTTTCTACTAGTTGTTGATAGATTTTTTTACGTTCAGTAATGTCATGGGAGAATCCAATTGTTCCTCTGAGATTTCCGTAATGATCAAATAGTGGGCTTTTGTACGTTTCTGTAAATCGCAATTGATTTCCATCGAGTATTGGCTCTTCTGGAATATATTTTGTTGTTTTATACAATAAGACTTCTTGATCATCGCTAAAATAGCCTTCAGCGATTTCTCTTGGCCAAATATCAAAGTCTGTTTTATTTATGACCTTATTTATTCCCTGTGATGCTAGTGTATCTGCGTATTTTTTATTGATGTTGAGATAGCGTCCTTTCTGGTCCTTTTGCCATATCAAAAAAGGGGAGTTATCTAATATTGACTGCAAGTCAGATTCACTTTGTTCTAGAGCAGTCTTAGCGAGATAGTGTTGTCCAGTAATACCAAGTAATAGTATCTGCAACAAGCTAGTTATAATTAACCCTATTAACAATATTTGCCAGGCAAATAAAGGGATATAGGACTCGATATACTCGACATCGGGGAAAATGGCTAATTGCCAAGTTCTATTACCTAAATCAATATCAGTCTTCCATAGGAATTTATTATTATGATAAGGATTAGAAATATTCTTACGATATAGCGGTGTGCCAGTAGTGTTACCCTCTTTGTCCTGAAGTTCAAATCCAATGTCTTGCATTTCAATATGATCATTTAAATGATTCATCATTTTATCGATCTGCAGCATCGCTACCGCAAAGCCGGATATGTCATTATTTTGATTATTATCAGTTGTTTTTTTTATAGGGGATATGAATATTGTTGAAATACTGGAACCCCCTCCATCCTTTTGAAGTATGGGCGACGTGATTGACATTTCTCCAGTTTCAAGCACCTTTTTTATAGCATCAAACTGGAGAGTATTTGATGCAATGTCGAAACCCAATACATCGTTGTTATCGTTAAACGAAGAAATATATGCAACAGGAACGTAGTAATCACGTTTTTGTGCACGAATGAATCTATCCTGATGGCCCAGTTCTTTGATTTCATACTGGCCAAATATTTTAGCCATTTCTGATTCGAAGTGATTTCTTTCGGAGTTTGAAACGTAAGGATTCCAACTGACCAGATGTAAATCTGGACTTAAGGTTAATAAACTTTGAGTAAATTTATTAAATTGAGTGAAAGTAAGATCAGGAGAAATATTTATCAAATTACTGAGTGTTGTTAAGGCTGTAACATACTCTTTTAACTCTTTTTGAATATGGTGTTTTATCATTGAGCCTGTTTTTTCTAACTGTCTATTTATCTGAACATTTTCATTATGAGCAAAGTAAAAATAAGAAATAGAAACGACTATTAGCGCTAAGAGAGTAGGAAGTCCTACTGTTTTGATACGATATTGACCTAGAGAATGCTTTCTAAATAGTAGCAGTAGCGTAATAGGAGCAAATAAGATTACGCCAAGAGTATCCCCAATCCACCAACTGAACCAAACTGAAGGAATGAGGTTAGTATTTATAACATCAAATATGTAAAACGCCATATTTGACCAAGTTGCTGAGATCAGACTCGCGATAGGTCCTGCTAATAGAACGAATACAGTGATATCACGAAGCTTCGCTAGTTCTTTCCATTTTATTCCTGATCGTTTTACGAGGAGGTGGGCGATATAGGCTTGAGCTGTTGCACCGACAGCAATCACAAGTACAAGAAAAACAGATTTTAAATCGATAGTCTGTAATCTGTATGTTATCCAAAAATTAATTGCTATTGAACCCAAGAAAATTAAGGGAAGCAATCTTACTCCACCATACAAGACGAGTGCGACAGCGAGGCCAGCTGCAGGAAATATGACAGTTCCGTAACCAGCAGAAGTAGTAAGCTCTAGACCTGCAATACCTAATATTAGGTATACCGCAGCAAGGGCAACGATTTGATGAGAAGAATTCCAAAAATAACTGTGATTCATTTACCCCTAAACCCTAAACCCTAAAGGCTAAACCCTATAATAAATAGTATTGCATAATCCACAGTTAATATATTTACATTTTTATTATTGAATTTGAGCAACAATAAAAATAATCCTTAATGCTCTTTACCAAAACCATTAACTATAGAAAATTATTAACCTATTGTTTAAAATTTATTGACTCTGTAGAAATAGTCTAATAAATATAAATTTCATTACTTAAAGTTAGCATATAGGTTGGAATTGTTTAAAGGTTTTATCAATCTTTTAACCCTAAACTGGCGAAATACATAGCGAATGCCCCATAGCATGGATTTGCTATTAAGCTGGAGTAAAAAGCTAAGGTGCAAGGTAAGCACTTAGTGAAATTCGAACCGCTGTGCACCAAGTTGCTGACTTGTCGTAGTTGCTGTCATGAAAAGAAAAATATGCCTTTTTAGATTTGTGAGTTGGATTGTCTCTGTTGTCGCAGTAAAGATTTATGTCCGGCTCCAAACCCCGTCCGTGATAAAGATAAGTTATTAGGGCGGCTGGACGACGCCCTCTGCTAATGGGTGTTGAGGAGTCATTTCTGTTTTTTCAGTATACTTTTTTAACCTATGCAAACAGTATCATTAGTGTCAGCCTCTTGCTTACTCGATTCTTTTTGCAAAGAATATTATGTATTTTTTGACATCTTGAGCTAGGCTTAACTTTGTCGGTGGGGTTGACTCCTTTCCACATCGATTTTTCGCTAGTCCACATTTTTTGCCTGTCAGCCAGAGCTAGATAGGCATTTTTTTATGACAAGCTTTTTATTAGCTTGTATCGGTTTTATAATCCAACGTAAGTGAATATTATTAAAGGTGATAATCACGGTTAAACCTTGGGATAAGAGTTATCTATTTCTTTAAGCAAGACCAATAATCTTATCTTGCTCATCAATATCAACATCTAAATATCCCGGACGTAAACCAAGTCCTGGCATTGTCATGACTTTACCGGCTAATGCGGTAATAAAACCAGCACCGGCATTGAGTTTAAATTCTGAAATTGGAAAGTCATAACCTCTTGGAATACCTTTTAATTTTGGATCATGGCTTAATGACATAGGCGTTTTAGAGACGCAAATGGGTAAATGTTCATAGCCATGTTGTTTCAGCCAGCTTAATTGCTGTTGTGCTTTATCAGATAGCGTCATATTCGCCGCGCCATACATTAATTCTGTTAATGTCATCAGTTTTGATTCGATGCTGTCATCATTTGAATATAAAGGTTTAAAATGACTTTGCTGTTGCGTCGCCAAGTTAACAATCTCTGCTAAATGCGTTGCGCCAGCGGCGCCTTTTGCGAACGCTTCACTGATCGACGAACCAAATGCCTTTGTCTGAGTTATTTTCTGTTGCAGCCAAGTTAATTCGTCATCGGTATCTTCAGGGTAACGGTTAATGGCGACAACAACAGGGATCCCATAACGAGATACATTATCAATATGCCATTCAAGGTTCTTAAAACCGGCTTTGAGTCTTTTTAAATCTGGTTCATTGACGCATTTTTCTGATCCAATTCCGCTATTGGCTTTTAGGGCTTTTAAAGTAACAACCACAACACTCGCATCTGGCGTCACTCCTGAATTGTTAACTTTAATATTGCAGAATTTTTCAAATCCCATATCTGAACCAAATCCACCTTCGGTTATCACCACATCAGCCAATCTGAGTGCAATATCATCAGCAATTATTGATGAATTACCGTGAGCAATATTTGCAAAGGGACCAGCATGAATAAAACAAGGAGCTCCTGAAAGGGTTTGCATTAAGGTTGGCTCAATTGCGTCGTGCATGATCACGGCCATCGCACCTGCAACACCTAACTGCTCGGCTGTGATTGGCTGGCCATCTTTGTTTAAAGCCAATACAATCCGGCCAATACGAGACCTTAAATCTTTCATATTCTTGCTTAATGCAAGAATCGCCATTAACTCTGATGCCGCAGTAATATCAAATCCTGAGGTATGAATAGGTCCATTCATCTCGCCAAATCCAACTTCAATTTGCCGCAAGCTTCTTTCATTATGATCAACCACTCTTTTCCATAAAATATTCTGGGGATCAATATTGAGTGGTGCTAACCCTGATTGTTCGGCAAAGGCTTCAATGCCAAGTCGCTCTTCATGATAAAGTCTGGCATCAATCGCTGCAGCGGCTAGGTTGTGAGCGCTACTGACAGCATGGATATCACCTGTGAGATGTAAATTGAGTTCTTCCATTGGCACGACTTGGGCATATCCGCCCCCCGCAGCACCTCCTTTGGTGCCAAATACGGGCCCCATACTGGGTTGACGAATGCAGGCACAGCTATTTATCCCAATGGCTTTCATAGCTTGCGTTAGTCCAATTGTTGTGACGGTTTTACCTTCACCATAGGGCGTTGGTGTGACGGCGGTAACTATGACCAGTTTTGCATGTGTTTTTTTAGCTAGTCGATTAAGGATGGATAAAGATACTTTGGCTTTAGTGTTACCAAATAAGGTTAATTCACTCGCATTAATCCCTAGATCGGTAGCGATATTTGTAATGGGTAAGCAGAGATGTTGATTTGATATTTGAATGTCAGATTGCATTAACGTTATACCTACTTAATTTTAGTTTTATCGGCTTAATATGCATTTTATTGTTGAATACATAGTGGCAAATTTAATGATGTTGACCAAGATATGTGTCTATGAAAAAGGAAAGGTAGGAAAAAGTTTTTGGAAAGAATTTGTTCCAGAAAATTAATTTGTGAATGGTTGTCGCTTTAGTTTAGTTTTTCTAGCTATTTGCTTACTTTTATTATGAAAAATGATTAAAATACACAGTCATTTCCTCCCGAACAAAAGAGCTGTCTAATGAAATTCATACCAATCGCTGGGATTGCATTATTTGCGAGTTTTAGTGCTCAATCGGCCTGGTGGGTAGAGCCTACAGATCTTTCTTTACGCGCAGATATCCAGCATTTATCAGATATCGGTGTTATTGTACAACCTGTGAATACCTATCCATTAATGTGGGCGGGTCTCAAGCAAGACCTTGATAGCACAGAATTACAATCACTCACATTAGTACAACAACAAACTTATACTCGTGTGATCAATGCTTATGAAAAAGCTCACCAAAGAACTAATGTTTCATTAGAGGTTAATAGTGCAAATGAACAAGCACGTTTCATTGGTTTTGGTAACGATTATCGAGATAAGGCTGAATTGAAAGTCAGTGTAGAAATGACACAAGATTGGTTTAGTGGCAAAGTCAATGCTAGTTATCATTATGATGCTATTGATGGTAATGAATCTCGATTAGATAATAGTTTTGCAGCTTTTAAACTAGGTAATTGGATTGTTACCGGTGGTGCAGTGCAAAAATACTGGGGGCCAGGCTGGGACAGTAGTTTAATTCAAACGACTAATGCTAGGCCAATGCCTGGAGTCACATTTTCGCGCAATAATAGTTATGCTTTTGAAACGCCTTGGCTAAATTGGATTGGACCTTGGACTTTTACCACTAGCTTTAGCCAAATGGAAAGTGATCGATACGTTCCCGATACAAAACATTGGGGGGCAAGGGGAACACTTCGTCCGATACCTAAACTCGAAATTGGTTTTTCATGGACCATGCAATGGGGTGGGGAAGGTTACGGAAATAGTTTATCTGATTGGTGGAATGGTTTATTCAATGGTGGTGAAACTGAAGGTGAAGTTAAAAACGGTCAAGAGAATATGCTGGCGGGATACGATTTTAGATGGTCTGATACCGCATGGGGCGTACCATATGGAATATACTATGAACGAATTCATGAAGATTACCATAATGAAAAGCATAAACTGATTAACGCCTCGAATATGGGCGGGGTAGATGTGTTTATATCAAGTGTAAACACGCGGTTCTTTGCTGAGTATTCTGACACAGCTGCAGCTTGTGGCATTCAATCAGATGTTTACAATTGTATGTATGAACACGGTTTTTATAAAAGTGGTTATCGGTATTATGGACGCAGTTTAGGTAGTACATATGATAATGATTCTAGAGTGATTGTCATTGGTACAATTACTCAGTTGGGCGATGCTCAAAGCTTTAATAACAAAGTACGTATTGCAAAATTAAACTTTGATGGTAGTGATGTTAATGTTGGAATTGGTGGAAATCCAGTTTCGCCAGGACGCTTTGAGCAGCTATATCAATTTGATTCTAGTTATCACCGCCCATTATTTAACGGTATGTTAAAGCTAGGTGGCACTGTTGGTTATAGCGCCTATCCTGATACCAATGAAGATCATGATTGGGAAACGACGATTTATGCAGGCTGGAAAAGAGACTTCTAGTTTTTAATTCAGTTTAAGCGCTACTAAGTGCCATGTATTTCAGTTTAATTCGTAAGCGCCAAAATTGTTAGATAAATCTGAGAGTGATACAGCCTGTCATTACCATTCACTCTTATGTATTAATTTAATGATAATTAGACATTTACATCGAGGTTAGTGTTGAAAATACTGGTAACAGGTGGGGCAGGCTTTATTGGATCGGCGGTTATTCGTCATCTTATTCATCAAACTCACCATAGTGTGGTGAATGTGGATAAGTTAACCTATGCGGGTAATTTATTGTCATTAACGTCAGTTGAGCAAGATAGTCGCTACTGTTTTGAACGGCTTGATATATGTGAACAAGCGTTGTTACAACAAGTCTTTGAGCGGCATCAGCCTGATGCGGTGATGCATTTAGCCGCCGAAAGTCACGTTGACCGTTCAATCACTGGTCCGAGTGATTTTATTCAAACCAACATTGTGGGTACATATAGTTTATTAGAGGTTAGTCGTCAGTATTGGCAAAGATTATCCGATGAAAAGCAGAAGCAATTTCGATTGCATCATATTTCGACTGATGAAGTATATGGTGATTTAGCGCATCCAGATGATGTTGAGCAAGCAGTTTTGCCGCTGTTTACCGAACAAACTGCCTATGCCCCCAGTAGCCCTTATTCCGCATCAAAAGCGGCGAGTGATCATCTGGTACGTGCTTGGCATCGCACTTATGGGCTGCCAACCTTGGTGTCAAATTGTTCAAATAATTATGGCCCTTATCATTTTCCTGAAAAGCTTATTCCCTTGGTCATTTTAAATGCGCTGGAAGGTAAACCGTTACCCATTTATGGTAAGGGGGATCAGATCCGTGATTGGTTATATGTCGAGGACCATGCCCGTGCATTAGTGAAAGTGTTAACCGAGGGCGAGGTAGGGGAGACCTATAATATTGGTGGCCATAACGAAAGACGTAACATTGAAGTCGTGACTGAAATTTGTAATGTGCTGGATGAGCTCATGCCTAAATCAACATCCTATGCAGAACAAATTGATTATGTTACCGATAGACCGGGACATGACAGACGCTATGCAATTGATGCCGCTAAAATTGCCCGAACCCTTAATTGGTCGCCACAAGAGACCTTTGAGTCAGGTATACGCAAAACCGTTCAATGGTATTTAGCGAATACCCATTGGTGTAAACAGGTGCAAGATGGCAGTTATCAACGCGAACGCTTAGGTCTTTCGGTATAATAGCAAGCGGGATTGCGTTTTTGTTTTGATGGATTGAGGTTATATGAAAGGTATTATTCTTGCTGGCGGCTCAGGGACACGTCTTTACCCATTAACTCGGGGTGTATCGAAGCAGTTATTGCCTATTTATGATAAACCGATGATTTATTATCCGTTATCCGTATTGATGCTTGCTGGTATTCGTGATGTGTTGATTATTACTACCCCAGAAGACCAAGCAAGCTTTGTACGTTTATTGGGTGACGGCAGTGATTTTGGTATTTCGTTAACCTATTCAGTGCAAGCATCACCTGATGGTTTGGCGCAGGCTTTTATTATTGGCGAGCAATTTATTGCTGATAGTTCAGTGTGCTTAGTGTTAGGTGATAACATTTTTTATGGTCAATATTTTAGCCATTCATTATTTAGCGCAATGAATAAAGGTCATGGTGCGACAATTTTTGCCCATCAAGTCAAAGATCCACAGCGTTTTGGTGTTGTTGAATTTGATAAAGCGTTGAACGTATTATCCATTGAAGAAAAACCACTAAAACCTAAATCAAATTATGCGGTTACTGGATTATATTTTTATGATAATCGAGTGGTAGAGTTTGCCAAAGCGCTAACGCCCTCCTCTCGAGGTGAGCTTGAAATATCAGACATTAATAATCGCTATTTAGCTGAGAAGAGCTTAAATCTTGAGATATTAGGGCGAGGGTTTGCGTGGCTAGATACCGGCACCCATGAAAGTTTGCATGAGGCATCAGGCTTTGTGCAAACCATTGAAAATGTACAAGGTTTAAAAGTGGCCTGTTTAGAAGAGATTGCTTGGCGAAAAGGTTGGCTAACGAATGAACGATTATCCACAATCGCCCACTCGATGCAAAACAACGCTTATGGGCAATATTTGGCTAAGTTGCTTAACCAATGACAAATAAAGTTGTAAATCCTTGCTCAGAGCCAAATACATCTAGCAGCAGGTTTTATACCTCTATCAAAAGTAACAAGACTAGCAAGACGGTTAAAGTCCTGCTAACGGGCGCTGCTGGCGCAGTGGGTATATCGATTGCTCAGCACTTGGCTGAGCAGGTTAATTTATTTAGCTATACCCATGAACAACTTGATATTACTCATGCTGACTCAGTTTTTACTGTTATTGATAAACTTAAGCCGGATATCATTATCAATGCTGCGGGTTATACCGCAGTGGATAATGCACAAGTTGATGAAGCTCAAGCCAGATTGGTTAATTGTAATGGCGCTAAAAATCTCGCTTTAGCTGCTGAAAGAATCGATGCGATTTTGATCCACCTTTCCACCGATTACGTTTTTTCAGGCGAGTCTGACTCCGCCTATACCGAACAAGATTTACCTCATCCCATCAATGTTTATGGACACTCTAAGCTAGCGGGTGAATTAGCCATACAACAACATTGTGCCAAACACATTATTATCAGAACCGCTTGGGTTTTTGCTGAACATGGGCATAATTTTGTGAAAACCATTGTAGAGTTAATTAAAACTCACCCCGTGCTGACTATCGTCGACGATCAAATTGGCGGCCCAACGTATGCCGGTGATATTGCGAAAGTGATTGGCACTGTTGTTGATAGAATAACCCATACCGATTTTTCAGCTGATAATTATGGCGTATACCATTATTGCGGTATGCCTTATGTGAGCTGGAAAGGCTTTGCTGATTCGATCATCTTGGCGGCGAAGCAAGCTGAGCTTATCGCCGTATCCCCCAAGGTTAATGGTACAGTATCTGAAAATTACCCAAGACCGGCTAAAAGGCCGAAAAATTCACGTTTAGATTGTGGTAAAATACAGCAAATTTTTAATGTGTCACTTTCAGACTGGCAAACTGCATTAACCTTTGTAGTGGGTTCGAATAACAAGGATCTTGAGCCAAAATGAAAGTCATTAAAACCAGTATTCCTGATGTTAAAATTATCGAGCCAACCGTGTTTGCCGATGAGCGTGGTTTTTTTATGGAAAGCTGGAACCAACAACGCTTTGAGCAATGTGTGACGGGCCACTCAACGGTGTTTGTACAAGATAACCACTCTCGTTCGACTAAAGGCACCTTGCGTGGATTACATTATCAAGAGCAGCATACCCAAGGTAAGTTAGTTTGGGTGACCTCAGGTGAGGTATTTGATGTTGCGGTGGATATTCGTCAAGGTTCAGCCACTTATGGGCAATGGGTGGGAGAATATTTATCTGCAAAGAATAAACGTCAAATTTGGATCCCCGCGGGTTTTGCTCATGGATTTTATGTGTTGAGCGACCATGCCGATTTTGTTTATAAATGCACGGATTATTATGATGCATCATCTGAAAAAGCGATTTTATGGAATGATGCGGATTTGAATATCGACTGGCCATTAACTGCAGCACCGTTATTGTCCGATAAAGATCAGCAAGCTGGCGTTTTTGCAGAAATTAAACCCCTGGGTTGGTAAATTTTAGCAATTCAAGCATCATTAGTCATTGGTTTGCTTGCTCATTCCTTTACGTGAATGACACACTTTTACATTTACTAATTATTTTGCGCTAAGCGCCAAGAGTTAACTTACATGCCCATCGAATATAAAGAATTAGAAGCTTTAGCTGCAACTCAAAGTGAAGTAGTAACATTGTGGTTGTATGGTTCTCAAGCGAAAGGAACTGCGAGTGAGCATAGTGACTGGGATTTAGCGGTGGCCTTTGAGCCTGTAAAATTAGACGATACACTCGACAACCGTTTGAGAGCGGAATTGTTGGCGATGGATTGGCAACGAGCTCTAGGACTACCTGAAGGCAAACTTTCAATTATCGATATCAATTTAGCACCAATTCCACTTGCTTTTGGTATTATTGAGGCGAATAAAGTGTTGTATAGTCGAGATGAAGGGCGCAGGATGCGTGAAGAAGCGCGAATTATGTCGCAGATGGAACTTGATTATCAGTATCATCTTTAAATCTGAGGTATCTAATGTCTGATAATGCTTATATCACTTCCTTGCGTTTGAGTTTGAATCGCTATCAATCTGAAATATACGAGCTTAAAACATTACTTGGTCAGCGAGCTCTAACAAATCTTGAATATCGTGCAGCAGAACGAACCTTGCAGGTTTCTATTGAAGCTTGTATCGGGATTGCTAAACATTGGGCTAAGGCGTTAGTTGGACATACACCACAAGATGCGTACCAAGCCTTTGAGATCCTTTGTCAGCAAGGGTTACAACCGGTAGAAGAACTTGTTTCTTGGCGTAAAGTGGTCGGGCTTCGCAATGCACTTGTTCATGATTATCTTAATATTAATCCTGAAATTATTCGAAGTGTCATTTCACAAGGCTATAGTGATAATTTATTTATTTTTGCTGAGCAAGGTCTAAATTGGCTCGAGGTTGAGCTCCCCCGTTGTCAGCGCGGGAGCTGCAATTCCCAGTCTTAATCAATCCCTAAAAATCCACCTGTTTGATGTGCCCATAGCTGGCTATAGATACCATCGGATGCTATCAGTTGTTGGTGAGTGCCTTGCTCAATAATTCGGCCTTGGTCAAGAACGATTAATCTATCCATGGCGGCAATGGTCGATAAGCGGTGGGCAATTGCGATAACCGTTTTACCTTCCATCAATTCATATAACGACTCCTGAATAGCGGCTTCAACTTCAGAATCAAGTGCCGATGTGGCTTCATCTAAAATTAAAATTGGGGCATTTTTAAGTAGCACCCTAGCAATTGCTATTCGTTGTCTTTGTCCACCAGACAGTTTTACTCCGCGCTCGCCCACTTGGGCATCTAGACCAACATTGCCGTGGGGATCGGTGAGCGATTCAATAAAATCATAGGCTTGTGCTTGTTTAATGGCCGACATGAGTTGTTCTTCAGTGGCATGAGGATCGCCATACAAGATATTTTCACGAATAGAGCGATGTAGCAGGGAGGTATCTTGAGTGACCATACCAATATGCGCCCGAAGTGAGTCTTGGGTAACATCAGTTAATGGTTGATCATCAATTAATATCTGCCCTTTTTCGACATCGTGAAAACGCATCAACAGATTGACAAGTGTTGATTTGCCCGCGCCTGAGCGACCTACTAAACCCACTTTTTCACCTGGTTTGATGTGTAATGCCAGGTTATCAATCACGCCGGCTTTTTCGCCGTAATGAAAGCTCACTTGGTTAAAATCAATCTTGCCTTGGCTCACATTAAGGGCTTTTGCTTCAGGCTTGTCTTTAATCGCAATGGGTTTTGATAAGGTATTCATGCCATCGGCAACGGTGCCTATGTTTTCAAACAATGAACTAATTTCCCACATGATCCACTGTGACATGCCGTTTAAACGCAGTGCTAGACTCACTGCAATAGCAATCGCTCCTACGGTGATGGCGTTGTCAGCCCACAACCAAATAGAGACGGCGGCAATGGTGAATGCCAACAGGTAATTAATAATTTGTACTAGCACGCTGATCACCGTGACTAAACGCATCTGGCCATATACGGTTTTTAAAAAGGCCATCATGCTATCTTGGGCGTAATCGGCTTCTTGCTTGGTGTGTGAAAACAATTTAACGGTTGATATGTTGGTGTAACTATCAACAATTCTACCGGTCATGCTTGAACGGGCGTCGGCCTGCTCGGCAGAAATCGCTTTTAGTTTTGGCACTAACTTCCATTGAATGGTCACATATGCGACAAGCCAGATCAGCATAGGCAACATCAAGCGTACATCTGCGCTAGCAATCATGACTAACATTGAGGTGAAGTAAATCAAGATATACATCAACACATCTAGCAACTTCATCACGGTTTCACGTACGGCAAGAGCGGTTTGCATTACCTTGGTAGCTACTCGTCCGGCAAAGTCATCTTGATAGAATGAAATGCTTTGTTTGAGTAAATATCGATGTGCTAACCAGCGGATGGCCATCGGGTAATTACCTAGTAGAGTTTGATGCACAATTAACGAGTGCAATAACACCAACAATGGAATGATCACCAATACAATCACCGACATGGTAATTAAGGTGGTATTTTCTTCTTGCCATAATGTATCTGGATTTTTGGTGACCAACCAATCCACAAGCTGGCCCATAAAGCCAAATAGAGACACTTCAAGCATGGCCAATAACGCTGTGAGCACTGACATCACAATTAATGGGGCGCCAAACCCTTTTGTGTAATGACGACAAAACGCATACAAGCCTTTAGGCGGTTGGGTTGGTTCTTCAGGTGGTAATGGCTGAACAAGTGACTCGAAAAATTTAAACATGGACAACTCAAATGATAATCAAACAATATTCGCTTTTACTTAGGATACCTTAACCAATTTGTAACCCAAGTGTTATTTATCGAATTCCCAAAATAGGCGCTCAGTCAATGAGTGACATTAAGTTGGTCTATTGAAAATACATCAATAGGTTAAATGATAAATGGCTTAGCCAAATATTTGGCAATTCACCATCGGTAAGATATTTGATTCATTTACAATTTATTTATCGAATCTGTCGAGAAAACCCCGTGATGCGAGTGAAGCGAAAGTCGCGGGGATGAATCGATAAACTAAACTTTCTCTTGGATATATTTTCGAATTGTATCAACGGAAATATTGCCTACTGAGCAAACGAAATATCCGTCAGACCAGAAAGAGTTCTCTGTCCAACTGCGTTACAAATTCTCCGGCATCACCCTAAGAAGTTATTTTCAATATTTAACGACTAAAATCAAATGTAGAGTGATTAGATATTTACAATGTGAGTTGGTTTGGAATTCCACTTGACACCCCCTGATTATACAGTAGTCTATACAGTATCCTGCGCAGTGGTATATACAGTGTATGAAAAAAACACTCAGATACAACTTTAGGCTTAAGCCGACACTAGAGCAAGAAGCCAAACTCGCTGAGTTTGGGGCATGCGCCCGTGGCGTATGGAACTTGTTGTTATCTGAAAATGTGCGTCGATATAGATATGATAAAACGTTTTTGTTTTACGACGAAATGGCTGGGCTGCTCCGTGACTTGAAAAAGTTCGATGAGTTTTCATGGCTTAAAGCTTTTGATTCTGCGGCTTCTCAGCAGGTAGCTCGTGACCTTGATACAGCACTAAAAAATTCCTCTAACAAAGGCCGAGCTCAGCAATTTCCGACTTTCAAAATTAGCTTTAAACTGAAAAGACTTCACGACGATAGCTTTCGATGTGTCAATAATAACGACTGCATCCGCATTGAAAAAGGCGCGATTAGCATTCCGAAAGTTGGCAAAATACCAATAGTTTTGCACCGAAAATTAGCCAGCAAAATTAAGACGGCAACTGTCAAAATGCGCCACGGAAACTGGTATGTATCACTGACTCAAGAAGTTGAGTGTAAGAGCGCAAAGCAAGTGTTATCAACGCTTGTGGGATATGACATTAATAGCCAATACACTGTTGTTGGCTCAAACGGTTGGTACGTTAAAAACCCGAAAGCTTTCAAGAAAGCATCCTCAAAATTAAAACAAATTCAAGTCCAGTTGAGTCGCCGAACGAAAGGCTCAAATCGCTGGCAAAAAAGCAAATCTCGTTTAAATAAACTTCACGGAAAAATCTCTCGCCAGCGCTTAGCGTTTGCTCACGAAGTATCATGTTCGATAGCCAAGAGCAGTGATATTATAGTGTTTGAGGATTTGAACGTGAAAGGAATGCAGCAATTTAACGGTCAGATGGTTAACGATAATGTGATGGGGTTAATCACGGAGTTAACCAAATACAAGGCTGAATTGAATGGCGCTGTTTACCATGAAATAGGTCGATACGTGAAATCATCAGGCATTTGTTGCGAATGTGGACACGAACATAAATTCGATTTAAGTGTGCGAGAATTTTCCTGTGAAAGATGCAAAGCAATGCAGTGTAGAGATTTGGCCGCTGCTAAATCTGTTGCAGATACAGGCGAAAAAGATTTAATGGCGAGTGGGATACTTGTCAGGGCGCTGCCCAAATCTCAGCAGAAATCACCTCCTAAAACGAAAGTCTTTGAGTGATCAGAGTTTGGTGTGGGAACTGAGAAAAAAGAAGCAACCTAGTCGTCAAAAAACTAGATTGCAGAAGCCACGTGTTCAAAGCGAAGCGATGTCGCAGGGTAGTTCACGAACTCTTTTAACCAGCAGCGGATATCGACAGTCTGACATCTTGGAGTGTCAAAATGCAGGTCTGGCTATCCATTGCATACACAAAACGAAAATTTTGACGAGTTTGATCCATCAAAGAGGATTATGATAGTTGTCATGTATTAATTATTATTATTGCCATGAAGGAGATAATTAATCCATAACACCTAATTACCTCCATAAAGTCACTCAAGACTATCTTTATGCAAGATTACTATTCAAAGGAGAATACTATGCAACATATTAACCAAGGTATCGCCCAGAAGCTTGAAGCGCTATCAAAAGGTTTGGTTGGCAGTATAGGTATAGCGGCACAGGAAATGAGTACTGGTGAGTGCATTACAGTAAACGGTGATGAATCGTTCGTGATGGCAAGTACTTATAAAGTGGCCATTGCAGTCACAGTTCTTCGTCAAGTAGACGAAGGAAAGCTAAAACTCACGGATTTAGTTGATTGCCCAGCAGAGAAGATGGTCGCAGGACCCAATCCATTGGCAACGTATTTGTTTCATCCTGGGGTCAAGTTATCTGTAGCCAATTTAATAGAGCCGATGATCACGGATAGCGACAATTCAGCAACAGACTTTTTGCTTGAATTAGTTGGTGGTCCAGAAGTAGTCACGCAGATGTTGCGCAGTCTTGGCATCACAGATTTTCGTGTTGACCGCTATGTTTCCGAAATTTTAAGAGATTTCTATGGTTTGGAAGAGAAGGTTTACCTACCTTATGCTGCAGTGGCTGCTACCAAACATCCCGAAGTTTTCTTGAAGATAGCAGATAGAAACCTTGATTACGAAAAAGATCCCCGTGATCAAACTACGCCTAATGCCATGTTGCAATTGCTTCTGGCGATTGATAACGGAACAGCCCTGAGTGAGGAGAGCCGTGAATTTCTGCTTGGTGTTATGTCTCGAACCACAACAGGTAAGGCACGTTTACAAGGTTTATTACCAAAAGGAACCCCTGTTGCTGACAAAACAGGCACGATTGGCGGTGTTGCTAATGATGTTGGCTATGTAACGCTACCTGATGGGCGTCGGTTTGCTATTGCAGTATTCACTAAGAGCAGTGCAACTTCTGAAGCTCAGCGTGAGTGCGCTATTGCCGAAGTTACCCGCTCCTTATACGACTTTTATTACTTAAAGTCATAAGGATAACACTTGTATCTACCATTGACTCACAAAAATTGCACAACTTATCAGATAAGGAAATATTATGACAGAAAAACAACAGCCTAATATAATGACAAAAGAAGAGGGCCAAGCAACCTTTGACTCTGTTATTACCGAAGTTGCAGAACTTATCAAAGAATTGCGCATTCCTGGACTTGCAGTGGGAGTGATCCACGGAAATAACAGTTATAGTACTGGTTTGGGTGTTGCCAAGGTAGGCACCGATGAGGCCGTCACCCCTGATACACAATTTCAAATTGGCTCTGTGACAAAAACCTTCCTTTCGACGGTGGCCATGCAGCTGTCCGAACAGGGCATGCTGGATTTGAATGCGCGTGTCGTGGATATTTTGCCGTGGTGGAGGGTTTCGGATCCCGATGCGACGTCAAAAGCGCGGGTAGTTGACCTGTTCCACCATCACGCAGGCTGGTATGGCGACCATGGTTTCCTTCCTGTTCCTCCGGGAGGGTCGATCAGTGAGAAGGTCATGCTCCAGGCGGCTTACGTCGAGCAGCTCTATCCGTTTGGTCAAACCTGGATGTACAACAACACCAGTATTACCTTCGCAACCCATGTGGTGTCACATGTCGGCGGAAAACCGATCGAGAACCTTATCGAGGAGCATTTGCTAGCCCCGCTAGGCATGGATTCGTCATCCTTTAATTACGACGCCACTCCTCCTGCTAAAAATTACGCATGGGGTCATCCGCCGATCTACGGCGAAGGCAGCATCAGTGATCTCAAACCTTACTACATTCCGTTGATTAGAGAGTCCGCAGCCTCCGGTGGAATCCGATCTACGGTTACCGACATGCTGAAATACGCCCGTTTCCAGCTGGATGGCAAGGACGCATCTGGGAACCAACTTTTGTCCCAAAAAGCACTGGACTATGCCCACGCTCCGGCAGTCGAGGCTGAGGCCGGTGACTTTACCGGACTAACATGGTTTGTACACGACTACGACGGGGTTACCAGCCCCAGTCACGGAGGAAATTGGCCCGGCACACGTTCTTTTCTGCAGCTGGTGCCGAAGCACGACTTTGCTGTGGTGGTTTTGGTCCATAGTGATCGCGGAGTGGAGGCTTACAAAAAAGTTGCAAATGCGATGGTCAAAGCCTTCACTAAAATTGAGGCCAAGCCTTTAGTCGCAGTTGGCGAGGATCCGGCTGTGCTAGACCCCTTTGTCGGCGTCTTCAAGGGCAATTCTCAAAACATTGAGATCCGCAAAGAGGGTGACAAATATGTGTTTGTCCAGTTCTCCGCATTAACTAAGGGAGCGGATCCAGCGCCGGCCAAAGTTGCCAACACTGCCGAGGGCTATTTCATCATCACCGAAGGCCCAAACGAGGGATCTCTTGGCGAATTGATCAAAGATCCGTCTGGCGAACTCAACTACGTTCGATTTAACCATCGGATCTTTATTCGGGGCGAAGGGGCGGTCGACGAATTCTCGCTCTCCGGATCGGTATTCGACAAATAACCGGGAAGCTAGAGGATATATCAATTAACGTCTAAATTAAGTTAATGTTATTAAAGCGTTCTTAGTTACCCTAAACATTGCCAATGTGGTTTTTTTGCTTCAAAGTAGATGACCACATTGGTGAATTATGCCAGGCAGGTGAAGTTTAGCTGAGGTACTTAAGGCTTAAAGGCAAAATTGTTGATTCTGGTATCTCAGCGTTTTTAGCGTGCTAGTTTCTATGGAAACCTTAAAACTTTATTTTATTCTAGAACATGTAATAGGGTTATTAATACACATAAAATAAGAACTTAACTTATATAAAAGAAAGATACAGTTAAAAGGATTTGAACATGATGGCAGAAAATGTAAGTAAATTTTTAAACAGTTTTTTGATTTCATTATTTTGTGCGCTTCCCGTCTATGCAGATAACTCACCTTCTCAAACTTTGTTGAAAAATGTACACGTTTTTGATGGCGTGAGTGCAAAGCGTATTGAGAATGCAAATGTCCTCATTGAAGGCAACATTATAAAAAATATTTCGACCGATCCTATCGATGCGACGGGGGCAACGGTGATTGATGGTGGTGGACGCACATTGATGCCGGGGCTGACAGACACTCATGTTCATCTTGCTTACACATCGATTGATCAAATGAGCATGGTTACAGGGCATGCGAGTTATGGTTACGTGCGATCAACCGTTGACGCCAAAGACATGTTAATGCGGGGTATCACCAGTGTGCGTGATATGGGGGCAACGTATTCGGCCTTAAGAGGGCTATTGATGAAGGCCTAATTGAAGGGCCAAGAATTTATCCATCAGGCGCCTTAATTTGTCAAACTGCTGGGCACTTCGACTTCCGCTTTGGCAACGAAAATCCGATGCTGTACGGTGGTGGGCTCCCTGATTGGCAATATCAAGGCCATGCTTACATTGCTGACGGTGTAGAACAAGTGCTTACAGCAGTTCGTGAAAACCTTCGTAAAGGTGCATCGCAGATCAAATTAGCCGCCGGTGGCGGTTATGCCTCTCCCGCCGACCCACTATTGGGCAATCAATACACATTTGATGAAATCAAGGCGGCGGTTGATACAGCGGGTGATTGGGGAACCTACGTGACTATTCACTCTTACCACCCTTCGGCTATCAATCGTGCAATTGATGCAGGTATCAAAGATGTTGGTCACGGTCAGTTACTAGACAAACCGACTCTACAGCGTATGGCAAAAGAAGGTGTTTTTCTAAGTACTCAACCGTTTACCGTTTGTAACGAACCACAATTAGATGATTTCTCAAATGCCAAGCTGGCTAAGGTGTGTGAGGGAACCGAGCGAGTTTACAAAGACATTAAAGCGATACCTAAACTGAAAGTGACCTTCGGAACCGATATGTTCTTTCTTCCTCAAGAAGAGGTGGCCAAACAAATGCAACAGATGGAGCGTCTGTTACCTTGGTTTAAACCTGTTGAAATCTTGCGGATGGCAACAAGCACTGCCGGTGAATTATTTGCTTTGAGTGGTGAAATGCGAAACCCTTACCAAGAGGGAACCTTGGGCAAGGTTTCAGTAGGTGGCTATGCAGATGTTCTTTTGGTAGAGGGGAATCCGCTTGAAGATCTAGGGGCTGTCACCAATACAGACAATCTTAAAATTATCATGAAAGATGGCGTGATCTACAAGAATACACTTTGATAATTAATTTAAGAGTAGTCTCTCAGATAACACCAAATTTAATGAGGCTAAAGATCCTAAACATTGGTCATCTGGAAGTTAGTCATAATACGTAAGAGGTTCAAATGAAAGATTCAAATGATAAGAAAACAAATATTACGGATGTGGTATACGATGTTGTTATTACGAATGGCAGGGTAATCGACCCTGAAACGTATACCGATGGTATTTTTAATGTAGGCATATCCGGCGACAGGATTGCTGCAATTTCAACAGAACCATTGACGGGTAAAGATGTAATCGATGCAACGGCAAAAATAGTATCACCCGGTTTTATTGATTTACATGCACATTCGCAAAATATTGGCAGTAATCGTATTCAGGCTTTTGATGGTTTGACGACTGCATTAGATCTCGAATCTGGTGTTTTACCTGTAAGTGAGTTCTACGATAAATGTGCAGCTGAAGGTCGACCAATTAACTACGGTGCTTCTTCGGCTTGGGGCGGGGCTAGAATTGTCACCTTTAGCCCTCAAAAAGCTGTGAATGGAAAACCAGTTCCTTCCATAGAATGGTTTTTGCAAGCTTTTGATGCTACTGAATGGGTAATGTCTGTGGCTGAAGGTGAGACCCTTCAGAAGATCCTTGATATGACTGAAGAAGGTCTAAAAGAGGGGGGATTGGCATCGGTGTACCATGGGGCTATGCACCAGGTACTGGAACGAAAGAATTGTTAGGTATTTGGAAACTGGCAAAAAAATATAATGTACCTACATATACGCATATCCAAAACCTTTCAATGCTTGAACCAAACAGTGGTACTAAAAACATCATTGAAATGATTGGTCTTGCCGCCGCCACGGGAGCCAAAACGCATATCTGTCATCTTAACAGCGTCAGTTTACGAGATATTCCTCTTATCAGTAACCTGGTAAAAACTGCACAGTCTTCCGGAATTCCTATTACCACTGAAGCTTATGCTTATGGGGCTGGAAATGGTCCAATAGGCGCTCACGAATTTGATCCTACCGATGTTAGAGAACGTCTTCATATTGATTGGAGTGACCTAACAGCAATTAAAACGATGAAAAACTTCGAAAGTAAAGAAGAAGTGGTTAACGCAAGAAAAGAAGACCCTAATTTATCGACGATAATTCATTATTTGAGAGAAGATGAAAATACGCATGATGCTTCTTTGCTTGATATGTCCGTTTTATTACCCGGAGGGGCAATTGTAACCGATGGTTTACCTTATATAACCAGTGATGGTAAATTTTTTAATACCGATGAATGGCCATTGCCAGAAGGCTTAAGTAACCACCCAAGAGCAGCAGGAAACTATTGTCGATTTTTGAGAAAATGGGTGCGTGAACGTGGCGTTATCAGTTGGATGGCTGCGATCCGCCAAGCGTCATTGAATGCCGCTTTAATACTTGAAGATTCTATTCCTGAGATGAAACGTAAAGGAAGGTTACAAGTAGGTGCAGATGCTGATATTTTAGTTTTTGATCCAAATACTGTATCTGAACAGGCTGATTTCCGAAATCCAGCTAGGTTATCGACAGGTATGCATCATGTACTTGTTAATGGCAAATTTTTAATTCGAGATGAAGAGTTAGATACTAATGCTCTGCCTGGTAAACCTATACGTGGCAAAATAACAGCTTAATTAGTCATCCCCCAAAATTCCGGAAAATCGTTAATGAGGACGAAATATTGTGTAGTTTAAAAAATGAAAATACATCCCTGCCAATTCCTGTAACTATTTTATCCGGTTTTTTGGGGGCAGGTAAAACCACACTTTTGAATCATATTCTTACGGCTGATCATGGCAGAAGAATTGCGGTAATCGTAAATGATTTTGGTGCCATCAACATTGATGCAGACTTGGTTACCGATGTCACTGATGGTGTGATTAGTTTGGCTAATGGATGTGTTTGCTGTGCAATACGTGCAGATCTGATCACTGCAGTATTAAAGTTATCGGATCTAGCAGAAAGACCTAATCAGATTGTCATTGAATCTAGTGGCGTCGCGGATCCAGAAGGTATTTATAGATCCTTTCTTCAACCTGAGATAAGAAATGACGTCTTAGTCGATGGGATTTTAACCGTGGTTGATGCAGAACAAGTACTGAATATTCCTGAGCAAGAAATGAAACTGGCAAAACTTCAGGTAAGTGCAGCAGATCTCGTTATCCTTAATAAAATTGATTTGGTCAATGATGAGACAGTATCTGAGGTAGAAAGTTGGATTGGCAGTTTGAATAGAAGAGCACAAATTCTTTATGCTGAAAAATGTAAGTTACCGATAGACGTGTTATTAGGTGTTGAAGCGGGAAAAGCATTAAATATAAATAACCAAACTGAGAAGTTATCTCATGCACATCATCATGATGTTACTTTTGAATCTTGGAGTTACGAAAGTCATAGCCCGTTTAAACTTTCACTTCTGAATCAATTATTGAATCACCTTCCATCTGAACTTTTCAGAGCGAAAGGCTTTATTTATGCAAAGGAGAATCAAACAAAACGATTATTACTTCAAATGGTTGGACGGCGAACCATTCTCTCAGAAGAAAAAGACTGGGGTGAAATGACTCCTGCTAGTCAACTTGTTTTTATCGCAAGAAAAGGAACTTGTAATATTGAAGGCATTAAAAATGCACTCGATAAGTGTCTGGCTTGAACAATTGACCTGCACAATCTCGTTATTTAGTGCCGAGTCATTCATGTAGATAATCTATTTGAGAACAAGTTTTAAAAGGCTTTGATTTTTACTGGTTAAGGTGTAGATTTTCTTTTATTTATTTAGCAGGTTGTATGAAAACAAAAACTGACACTAAATCGCTTGGTGTGCCTTCTGTCGTTTCCTTCGATGAAGCTTGGCATTTCATCGTTAAGGTTGGGCTTGCATTTCATCGTTATGGTTCTACAGCAGGACGTTTAGAGTTTTTTTTACGGCAACTCTCTGAGAAGTTTGGATATGAAGGTGTGTTTAAGTCGACTCCATCAGAGATTATTTTTGGCTTGAGGGAGACGCCCAATTCACCTCAACGTTTAGAGTTCATCACTACCCCAGGTTCTGGTGTTGATCTTGATAAGTTAGCCCAATTAGGTGACTTGTTAACTGAATTTGATGCAGGTCATTTGTCTCTTGACGACTTTCACGCTCGACTCAACAGTATTGATAAGACGCCTCCTCCTTGGGGGCCATTTGCTACTTTGTTAAGTTATGCAATTGTGGGGGCTGGATTAGCCCCTCTTTTAGGTGGGGGATGGGCTGATAGCATATTTGCGACACTATTCAGTATTCTTGTTTATGGTGTGGTAGTGGTTTCGGGACGATTAGGGCCTGTTGCATCTTCTTGGTTACCATTTTCTTCAGCCTTTATCGTTGGAGTCCTGGCGACGGTTGTGAAACTTTGGGTGCCCGAGTTAAATCTCGTTCTCGTCATTTTATCTGCAGTCGCAATTATCATTCCTGGTTATACCATAAGCCTTGGCGTGGGAGAGCTAGTAGGGCAGCATATCGCTTCGGGAATAGCGAACCTCATGGCAGGTCTTATTTGTCTTTCAAAACAAGTTTTGGGGGGCTGGTTTGGCATTATTGTGGTCAGTAAAGTCTTTCCTATGGTGACCTCTGAGCCTTCTGTGCCTGTAGCTCAAATATGGATGTGGCTATTTGTCCCTCTCATTCTCATTGGACTTTGCCTCGCGTTTCAAACCTCTCGCAGAGATTTGCTTTGGGCTGTATTGGTTTCAGGTATCGCGTATCTTGGCATTATGCTCGGCAGTGTGTTTCTTAATACTAATCTTGGTAATTTACTGGGTACTATCTTCGCCGTTGTTCTTGCAAATTTGTGGGCTGAAAAAACGGGGCGTCCAGGTTTAATCGTACTGATCCCCGCTATTGTTTTACTGGTTAGTGGTAGTATTGGGTTTCGTGGTCTCATTGCGATGGTAGATGGTAATTTATTGTTGGGTGTTGAACAATTTCTACAGATGTTTGTTGTCGCACTGACAATATTTGTCGGAATTATAATTGGTTATACGATTTCTCGTCCTAATCGCTGGCTTTAAATATGTCGGCATAGGTGGGATTGATGAGTGTTGGCTCCGTAAATCTATGATCCTTATAAGGATGAATTCAAATGTTGATTAAACCTTTGCCATTAACTGACAACACTGAAGCAAAACAAATGATTGACCACATACCCGTTATGCAAAGCTGGTTAACCACTCCAGTAGGTATGGTGACGATAAAGGCATCTTCGCAAGGTATCACTCATTTAACCGTAGAAGATTTATCCCTTAAAGCAGATATGGTGACACAGCTTGACATCAAAGCCATTAACTCAAATCACACTAGCGAGTTAATATCTCAAGCCAATGAGCATCTTCAACAAGCGGGTCTTCAATTAGCTGAGTATTTTCAGGGTAAACGCCAAGGTTTTTGTTTACCTCTTGCTCCGAAAGGCACCGAATTTCAACGCCAAGTGTGGCAAGCATTATCGGATATGGCCTTTGGTGAAGTATGCAGTTATGGCGATATTGCCAATCTAATTGGACGCCCAAAAGCGGTGAGGGCCGTTGGGGCTGCCAATGGTGCAAACCCAATTGCCATCGTGGTGCCTTGTCATCGGGTGATAGGCAAAAACGGTAAACTGACTGGATATGCTTATGGGTTAGAAATGAAACAGTTTTTGCTCAACTTAGAAGCTTCGGCTAGCTAGAAGTTAATCGATATGATGCGATTTATAACAAACGATCATTGAGATTATGACGTTTGTTGTTAGGATGACATTTGCAATACTGTGGTAATTTTAATTCTGACGTCAGTAACAATTTAAGGTAAAATTGTGGATTAATTATTATTGATTGACTGAACACATGACCCAAACTGTGACATTTGCTGAATTTGGTTTATCTACGCCTTTAGTTGCAAGATTAACCGAGCTTCAATATACCCATCCAACTCCAGTACAAGCAGCTACCATTCCGGCTTTACTTCAAGGCAAAGATATTTTAGCTGGCGCCAATACTGGCTCAGGTAAAACCGCAGCGTTTGCGTTACCTATCATTCAGCAGTTAATTGATGCGAAAACGCTTTCCCAGACTAAATCAGCCACTAAATCAGCCACTAAATCGAGCACTAAACAAAACGATGTGAGTTGTTTAGTCTTGGTGCCAACCCGAGAGTTAGCTAAGCAGGTTGCTGATAGTTTCTTGTCATATTCGAGTCATTTAAACGGGCAATTAAAAACGCTTGCTGTATTTGGTGGCGTGTCAGTGAATACTCAAATGCTCGCTTTACGTGGTGGCGCAGATATTGTGGTTGCCACTCCCGGGCGTTTACTCGACTTGGTGTCTTCTAATGCCATCAAGTTGAATCGAGTAAAGCATTTAGTGCTTGATGAAGCTGATCGCATGTTAAACCTTGGTTTTACTGATGAGTTGGATCAAGTACTGAATTTGATGCCAAAACAAAAGCAAACTTTGTTATTTTCTGCGACATTCCCAGAAGAAGTGAAGTCACTTGCTGCAGGTTTATTGACTAATCCCATCGAATTTCAATTACAAAATGCAGATGAAAGTACCTTGGTTCAGCGAGCCATTACCGTTAACCGTGAAAATAAAACCGCCTTATTAGCGCATTTAATTAAACAGCATCAATGGCGCCAAGTGCTTATTTTTGCGAGTGCAAAAAATACCTGTAATCATCTTGCACAAAAATTATCTAAGCGCGGTATTAAAGCTGAAGTTTTTCATGGTGATAAAGCACAAGGCGCTAGAAATCGTGTGCTAGATGGTTTTAAAAATGGTGAAATTGATGTATTAATAGCAACCGATATCGCCGCAAGGGGCATAGATATCGATAAGCTGCCTGTGGTGATTAATTTTGATTTACCAAGAAGCCCTGCAGATTATATGCACCGTATAGGGCGCAGCGGTCGTGCTGGCGAGATTGGTCTTGCCATCAGTTTATTGTGTCATGATGATTATCATCATTTCACTGTGATAGAAAAAAAGAACAAAATCCGGCTTGAACGTGAGCAGATAGCGGGTTTTGAAGCGGACGAACAAATGCCATTGAGTGCACAAGATACCAAGCCAATGGCTAAACCCGAAGGTATGGGTAAGAAAAAACGTAAACAACTTCCTCCAGAAAATATAGCTATTTGGTCTAGAAAACCAAATTAAGTAGTAGGTATATGAAACAGGTTTTTTGGTTAATTGAAGGGAAAATTGCTGGACGCAGTGGCCCAAATATAGATGCATGGGATTTAGCAGAGTTAAAAGCTGCTGGTTTTGGTGCCATCGCATCTCTGAATGACGGTGCGGGTTGTGATCCGCAAATGATTAAGCCATTGGGACTTGATCATCAAGTATTTAATTTACCCGATAACATTCCCCCTAAGCCTGAAGATGTGCATGTTTGTGCAGAAATCATGCCTAAGGTGCTTGAGTTTATTCGACAAGCAGAAGCTCAAAATAAAGCTGTGTTATTACACTGTCGCTCGGGTATTAACCGTACTGAATTAATGATGGCTTACTATTTAATGGAAAATGGCGCAGCACCTGTACACGCTGTAAGCCAAGTACGTAATGCCAGTGGCTTAGCGTTTGACGCTGATGGTTGGGATCAATTTGTTTATGATGTGCTTTATACATTGCAACGCCCGGTGAATTAACTCGGCTTATACAGTCTTGATAACATGAGCTAATAGACAAAAGGTAAACTGAGTCATTAGCTCATTTTTTTGAAGGAGTAAACTATGTTTGTCAACAGGATGTTAAAGGCATCATTTTCTGTTTATGGGTCCATTTTGTTATTGCTCGTATTGGTAAGTGGATGTTCATCCCATCATGTTTACCCAACAGCACCACTTGAATATCAACTTTCCAAACCTGATGACACGCTATTAGCTCAGTATTTACAGCAACTTCCGGAACTTGAAACCCATAATGGTATCTATCCTTTGTATGACGGACTGGATGCTTTTACGTCTCGCTTGCTAATGATTGGCTCAGCCAGTGTATCAATTGATTTGCAATATTATCTTTATCATGATGATGAAACAGGCAAACTATTAACGTTATACCTTTATAATGCCGCTGAGCGAGGGGTAAGAGTGAGGTTACTCGTTGATGACATGACGACCAAAGGGCGAGATTTAAGCATATTGAACCTTGCCGCTCATCCTAATATTAGTATTCGAATTTTTAATCCTGCTAATGAGCGTACTTTTCGTAATCTAGCGTTTTTAAACAATTTTTCACGCTTAAATCATCGTATGCATAATAAATCACTCACGATTGATAACTTAGTGAGTGTCGTCGGCGGCCGAAATATTGGTGATGAATATTACTCAGCTAGTCATAGTGTAGAGTTTGGTGATTTCGATGTAGTAATGATAGGCGAGGTGGTTAGCAAGGTTTCTGAGCAATTTGATTTGTACTGGAACTCCTCTCAAGTAAGACCGATTGAACAATTATTTTCTAGTAACACCGATATACTTACCGCTTCTGAAATACAGCAGTATTTTAGTGACTATCATCAATCGATGCTCGAACATCCATATCTGATCCGTCTCACCCAATCAGAGTTTTTACATCAAATGCTCAATGATCAGCTGGTTTGGTATTGGTCTGATGCTGAGTTAATTTATGATCTGCCCAATAAATTAAATCAACTTGATGAACCAACATTACTGGATGATTTAAATCTATTGTTTAAAAAAACGAATGATGAGATGGTCATACTGTCTCCCTATTTTGTACCCACCGACAAAGGTACAGAGGCGTTGATCTCTGCGGTTAAGCAAGGTAAAAAAGTGACAATTATTACTAACTCACTTGCCGCTACCGATGTACTTGCTGTGCATGCCGGCTATATTAATTATCGTGAACGTTTAGTGAAAGCTGGGGTGACAATTTATGAGATGAAAGCTTTTCTACACAAGGATAAAGCCAAGACGAAAAAGAGCATGTTAACGGGCAGTTCACGCAGTAGTTTGCATGCAAAAATGGTTGCGATTGATAAACAGCATTTATTTGTGGGCTCATTCAACTTTGACCCGCGTTCAGCTTGGTTGAATACTGAAATGGGGGTGATTATTGATAACTCTGAATTAACCCAATCAATAGTTGAAGGTATCGATAACAGCATCGCTAAATGGGCTTATTTACTTAAATATAAAGATGAACAATTACAGTGGTGGGACATTCAACAGAACATTTATTATCAACAGGAGCCTGAAGCAAACTGGTGGCAACGATTTTCTGCTAAGTTTCTTTCTTTTTTGCCTATAGAATCACAGCTTTAAAGTGTTGTGATGCACTTGAATAACCCTTCATATCTGCGGTAATGGATTAAACCAAAACACCCATATCCTTATGGTGTGTTTTGGTGTTTTCATTAAAGATAGTCATATTGCTGGCAATTGTGGTGTAAGTAACAGTTGTCAGCGTGAATTAATATCTTCTACTCATCCTGCTTATCGAATACTGATCCGGATAAGTCGAACTCGTTGACTGCACCTTCACCACGAATAAAGATCCTGTGGTTAAAGCGAACATAGTTGAGTTCACCAGACGGATCTTTCAACAATTCACCAAGCGCTCCCTTATTCGGCCCTTCGGTAACGATAAAATAGCCCTCGGCAGTGTTGGCCACATTGGCCGGCGCAGGATCTGCACCATTGGTCAATGCTGAGAACTGGACAAACACATATTTGTCGCCCTCTTTGCGGATCTCGATGTTTTGAGAATTCCCTTTAAAGACGCCAACGAAGGGGTCGAGTACAGTCGAATCAACGCCCGCAGCGACCGGAGAATTAGACTCGATTTTCGTGAACGCTTTGACCATTGCGTTAGCCACTTTTTTGTAAGCCTCGGCTCCGCGATCGCTGTGGACCAAAACCACCACGGCAAAGTCATGATCTGGGATCAGCTGCAGAAAAGAACGCGTACCGGGCCAATTGCCACCGTGGCTAGGACTGGTGACTCCGTCGTAGTCGTGTACAAACCAAGTTAGTCCGGTAAAGTCACCGGTTTCAGCCTCGACTGCAGGTGCATGAGCGTAGTCCAGTGCTTTTTTCGACAACAGTTGCTTGCCGGAAGCATCCTTACCGTCTAGTTGAAAGCGGGCATATTTAAGCATATCGCTCACCGTAGACCGGAGTGCGCCTGAGGCTGCGGACTCTCTAATCAACGGAATGTAGTAAGGCTTGAGATCATTGATGCTGCCTTCGCCGTAGATCGGCGGATGACCCCATGCGTAATCTTTGGCCGGCGGGGTGGAGTCGTAATTAAAGGATGACGAATCCATGCCAAGCGGAGTTAACAGATTCTCTTCTATTAGGGTCTCGATCGGCTTTCCGCCAGTATGCGACACTACATGGGTCGCAAAGGTGATACTAGTGTTGTTGTACATCCAGGTTTGATCGAACGGATAGAGCTGTTGAACGTAAGCCCCTTGAAGCATAACCTTCTCAGATATCGAGCCTCCTGGAGGAACACGAAGGAACCCATGGTCGCCATACCAGCCTGCACGATGGTGGAAAAGGTCAACAACACGCGCTTTAGAGGTTGCCACGGGATCTGAAACCCTCCACCACGGCAGAATATCAACGACACGTGCATTTAAATCCAGAATGCCCTGTTCGGACTGCTGCATGGCCAGTGTTGAAAGGAAGGTTTTGGTCACAGAACCAATTTGAAATTGTGTATCAGGGGTAACGGCTTCGTCAGTGCCTACCTTGGTGACACCGAGTCCGGCGCTGTAGGAGTTGGCTCCATGGATGACACCGACAGCAAGTCCCGGTATGCGCATTTCTTTGATCAGTTTATCGACATCGGCAACGACTGCATTAAAGGTTGCTTGGCCCTCTTCCTGTGTCATTTTATGGTGTTGGTTTTTCTGTGCACAGGCTGGCTGCAACACAAATAATGATGAAATCAGTACAGTGAGTAATGCTTTCTTTTTCTTGCGCGTGGGCAGATTCATATTTATTCCTTTTTTAATTTTTGCAATCAAATTTCATTTAAGACTTTAAGTAATAAAAGTCGAATAAAATTCGAGTGACTTCTGCAATGGCACGATCACGTTCCGCTTCAGAGGTTGTGCTACTTTTAGTATAAACCACAATCGCAAAACGTCTGCCATCGGGTAATGTGATAAATCCTACGTCATTGGCTACACCGCCAATGGTGCCTGTTTTGTGGGCAACGGGCGTGCCTTTGGGTAACAGAGCTTTTAACCTTCCAGCACCAGTGCGTGTGCGTGACATGACATCAATTAGAAATTCACTGCTTTGTGCACTTAACACTTTGCCGCTGTCAATTGCTAGAAGTAATTCCAACATGGCATTAGGCGAGCTTTGGTCACGTAGGTCTTCTTGTTCGAATTTAAGGTTTCTAAGTGGTTGTTTTGCCGCGAGCGATGGATCTTCTGCAAGAGCCTTTGCAAGTACAGATGAGTAAGCCTTGTCAGGTAATCCATAGAAATCCCTTAAAATTTCACTGGTATATCTATCAACGCGTAAATCGGTAATTCCAATATTTCGCATCACTTTAGTTACGGCTTCAGGCCCTCCTGCAAGTTTTAGACAAATGTCTGTCGCTGTATTGTCACTTAACGTTATCATTGGCTCGATTAAATTAGCGATAGATAACTTTATACCTGGGTGCACGAAGTTTACCGCGATAGCACCGTCACCTGTCACCATGGTTTCTTGTGGGACATCAATTAAATCGGAAAGTTTAAGTTCACCTTTATCAATTCTTTCCAGTAGGGCAACGGCAATTGCTACCTTGTAGGTACTCGCCATCACAAACTTCTCATCGCCGTTAACTGTGATCCTCTCATCAGAGCCAATTTCTTGGGCAGCTAATCCTAAGCGGCCAACTAGTTTCTGTGAAATTGTTTCAAGTTTTGCAGAAACATCTTTTGAATTATGATCATTAGCAAATGCTGGTTGACCTGCCATAAGCGATGAAATAAATATAGTAGAACAGAGTGCTAGATTTATTTTCATGAATTTCTCCAAGTTTATTTTCAATCTAAATCTTAGTCATTAGAATGTTTTGGGGCAACTTAAACTTACTCATTTTTTACAAGTATTTACAACATTTGGTGGTAACCCTACCTTTAGATGAGGGAGTTATCATTAATCACAATCGCTTGTAATTTTTTACGCATCATATCCATATTTAATCCTCCTTTAGGGCCGATGAAAACAAGTCGAGTCGCTCGTTTTTCGCCTTCTAGCCATGGTTCGCCAATAGTCACTTGTGCACGTTGTCCTGTGCATTGGAAAATACATCGGTGATCGGGTTTATCATCAAGGTTTAAGATGCCTTTCATGCGATACGCATCAACAGAAAACTGCTGCAATACAGGGTACAAGGCTTGCAGTGAAAGGGGACGCTCTGTTTCAAAACTGAATGTTTCAAACTGATGGTTAACGTGATCACAATGGTCATCATGACAGTGATGGTGCTCGCCACCATGTTCTCTGTTATTGGCTGAAACCTGAAGCCTCTCTGGTACTTCAAATAAAATAGGTAAATCGACTTTACCAAACTCAATTTCAACCAGCTTTGCAAATGGCGCTTGTACTTGACACCAATGTTTAACTTTTGCTAGCTTTCCTGGCTCTACTAGATCGACTTTATTGACCAAAACAATATCAGCGACTTGAATTTGCTGTTCAGCTAATGTTGCCATGTGTTTTTCAAGCGTGAGTACATTTTTGGCGTCAATAGTGGTGATAATCGCATTGAGGGGCGCATGCTGTTGCAGTTCAGGATCTTCAAAATTTAGCGCCACCTCTTTGGGTTCTGAAATACCAGAGGTTTCTACTACAATGTGGTCTGGACGCTCTTCGAGTGCTAATAAACGCATCACTGAAACCACTAAACCTTCAGCGAGATTACAACAAACACAACCATTTTCGAGGCTGATCATATTGTCGCTTTCAGATTTTACCAGTTCAGCATCAACGTTAATCGAACCAAAGTCGTTGACGATAACGGCCATGCGCATTCCATTGGCATTGGTCAGAATATGATTGAGCAGGGTGGTTTTACCTGCCCCTAAAAATCCGGCTAAGATAGTGACTGGTATTGGCTTTTTACTCATCGACATTTCTCTATATCATTTCATGAAAAAGCTCGACTTGCGCCGAGCTTAATTATATTGAGAGTTAATTATGCAATAACAGGGTTGCGAATAGGTTCACCCGGATTGACGCCTAACTGTAATTCACCATTTGCAATGATGGGCGTACCGTTAACGATGACATGATGCATACCTTCAGACAGTGCATTAGGGGCTTCGAAAGTCGCAAGCACTTTGATATCTTCAAGTTTGAATATCACTAAATCGGCATCTTTACCTACTTGAACACGGCCTTTGTTTTTCATTTGTGGGACGCTGTTTTCTATAATGCGACAAGCGTTTAAGCTACAACGCTCCATTGCCTCAATAAGCGTAACCGCTTTGTATTCGTTAACATATTTACTAATGAAACGGGTAAAACAAGCCAGTGATCTTGGGTGAGCGATGGCATCACTAGGGAGTGGCCAAATATCACCTTCAATGACTTTTCCTTTTGAGTCCATCCAAGGCATAGCATCTGAAGCAATTGCTGCACCAGGAAACAGAACTGAACGATCCATTTTTTGACGATCGGATGGATTATCATCAGGTTTTAAGAAATGCATTACTACCACTTTGCCTGGGTCATTTGCTTGAAGCTCTGTGATCTTTTCTTGTGTTAATGGTTTCCCATTGGCTTCCATGTAACTTGCACTTGGTACTCCCCAGCGCGCTAACCAATCATCACCACGGAAAACTTCTGCGCCAATCAGTGACGAACCGGCACCGTAAGGGTAAGCTTCGGCAGTTACATTCAAACCTCTATCAATCGCTGATTGCACTAAGTCCGCACAATCATCAATATCTTGCACAGAGGTACTATTAAGGTGACAAATGTGCATGTGTGCACCAGTCGTCGCTGATAAACTGATCAGTTCTTGATAGGCTTCAAAGCTGGATTTTGGTTCTGCACTGTTTAAGTAACGAACGTGCGTATAGGTTGGCATATTATAGCGTTTGGCGAGCTTCGCGAGCTCGTAATACTCTTTATGGCCATAACCCGGTGCATAACCTGCGTTAATGCCAATGCCTAAACCACCTTCTTTCAGACCTTGTTCGATATCACTGAGGATCTGTTTTAGTTCATCTGGCGTTGCTAATGTATTTTGCCAATTGTTGTATGAAAATGCTTTTTGGAACCAAACAATCGAACCATCAGCCGCCGGCATTGTTGGCTCTTTTGCCATCACACGCGCGTAGGTCCAAGCAACCGATGCGCCGTAGTTAAGTGGTCGACCTTCTTTTGCTGTATCTTCATAGAATTTAGAGATGGGTAATAAACCCGATTCCATTTCCAGTTGCGTAGTTACCCCATCAAATGCTTGAGCGCGTGCCGCAGGAAGCTGTTGACCATGTGCATGTAAATCAACAAAGCCTGGAGCAACGACCAAACCTTCAGCATTAATTACTTTGGCCCCTTTTAAGGTATTTTTTGAAATAGCAGCAATACGCTTACCTTTGATCCCTACATTACGAATCGCATCTAAGCCTGTTTCAGGATCGACCACACGACCATTTTCGATAACAATGTCAAAAGGGCCTTTTTCATTCGGCATTAGGGTAACCTTCTGTTCTGCTAATTTGTCAGATGCAGCATGTAGAACCGAAGCAAATGGAAGTGTTGCCGCACCAACGGCTAATTTGGTTAGCGTAGAACGCTTAGTTTGATCTACTCCATTAGAATTAGAGTGAGGCTTTTCTGTCAAAGTGTCATCTTTCATTTTCATTCCCTCGTGTTATTCAGTTGTTGGCAATGGTTTAGTATATGCGGTTTTGTGAATTATTTTGGTTAACCAAATCGATATCTTTTTATTTAATAAAAAAATTAACCTGTTTTGACATAGGTAGATTTTAAGCAATGTATCGAGTTTAAGTATTTTAGCTATTGTCAATTAGCTTAGCATTTTGAGCATAAGGTTAATGTTATCAATTTGGTCACTTTAAATTTTTAGGTTTAGGAGTCAAGAGGTCTGATTCATTGATGTTTTTTTCCGGATTTTTTGATTAATAACACCGCTATTATTGGGGCTTGATGCTATAGTCAATCTATACCATTATGTCGTTAACTATATATTATAAGTATCGTTAATCGTTAATCGTTAATCGTTAATCGTTAATCGTTTAGGTTTGTGATAATTAAGTGGCTTAAGCCGCATCATATGAGTGTAGATATTGTTAGAGGAAGTTTAATGACGTCCAAGCAGAGTAAAGCCAGTCAATCACAAGGGTTGTTATTATTTCATTTGAATCATTCGCAACTCTTTGCTTTGGGCACGCTAAAAATACGTGAACTAGTCCCCTTTACCACACTCACAAAAATTCCAAACTCGCATCCTGCCATTATGGGCGCTGCAACCGTAAGAGGCGGTACTATCCCGGTGATTGATATGGCCGCAGGTATTGGTTTTCGACCAATAGATGAACAGGAGTTAAAACACTGCTATATCATTATTACTGACTGTCAACGTATGTTGATTGGTTTTGTTGTTCGTAAAATTGATAAAATTATTGAGTGTAATTGGCGTGATATTGAAGCACCATCGAATACATTAGGTAAAAATGCATTTTTAACTGGGGTAACTCGTTATGAGGATCAACTAGTACAACTACTTGATGTTGAACTGTTATTATCTAAAATATTCCCTAATGATCCCGCCACTAATCGCGCCATTTTGACTGACGTTCAACGAGAAAAGTTAAAGCCATTAAATATCTTAATTGTGGACGACTCAAAAGTGGCTCGTAAACAATTGTCGGACGCATTGGATTCTATCAACATACCCTATCAGGTAACGTCAGACGGACGAGAAGCACTACAAATAATGGTCGATGCGGCTAAAAATAAACAGCCCGTTGATTTGTTAGTCAGTGATATTGAGATGCCAGGATTAGATGGTTACGAGTTAGCGTTTGAAGTCAAAGATAACCCTAGTATTGCTCATGCCTATATTATTCTCCATACCTCTTTATCAAGCGAAATTAGCTTGAGTCAAGCCAAGCAAGTCGGGGCCAATGAAGCCTTGACCAAATTTGATGCCAAAGAGCTTATTGAAGCCATGTTACGCGGCGCCGATATGTTATCTGGCAAAGCGTGATCTTCTCGCGCTAAATATCAGAAAATGTTTAATAAATGTGGCATCCTTGAGGCGGGATAGTAAATTTTAACGCTATTTCCCTCACAAACTAGACTTCACCCCGCTCATACTGATATATACACTGCAGGCTTAGCAAATCTATACATACAGCAAAAAAGCCATATAAAAATCATAATTGAAGGTCAAGCAATGAATCAAAACACTTCTCTATTAGCTCGTGTAGCTAATGGTAGCCTTGTGCTACAAATTATTGTCGGGATTATCCTCGGCGTTGTTATCGCTAGTATTTCAACTTCTGCTGCAGGTAATGTCGCTTTTTTAGGTGATTTATTTGTTGGCGCATTAAAAGCCATTGCACCAGTGTTGGTTTTTGTATTGGTTGCCTCATCTATTGCCAATCAAAAAGTGGGTAGTCATACCAATATGCGCCCAATTATTACATTGTATTTAATTGGAACTTTCGCAGCGGCAATCACTGCGGTGATCTTTAGCTTTTTATTTCCAACGACATTATTACTGGCTACCGGCATTGAGGGCTCAAATCCACCGCAAGGCATTGGTGAAGTATTAAATACATTGTTATTTAAAGTGGTCGATAACCCCGTTAACGCATTAATGACCGGTAACTACATTGGTATTTTAGTTTGGGGTGTGGGGTTAGGCTTAGCCATGCACCGTGCAAGCGATGCGAGTAAAGCGATGTTATCTGACCTTAGTGATGCCGTATCAAGCATAGTACGTTTTGTTATTCGTTTAGCGCCTATTGGTATTTTCGGTTTAGTGGCTGCCACGTTTGCAACGACAGGGTTTTCAGCGCTATCTGGTTATGCTCAGTTACTGGCCGTGTTAGTCGGCGCCATGTTATTTATCGCTTTAGTGGTTAACCCATTAATTGTGTATCTAAAAATTAAACGCAATCCTTATCCGTTGGTGTTCAAGTGTTTACGTCAAAGTGGTGTAACTGCATTCTTTACTCGTTCAAGTGCGGCGAATATTCCAGTGAATATGTCGTTATGTGAAGAGTTAAAATTGCATAAAGATACATATTCTGTATCCATTCCATTAGGTGCGACTATCAACATGGGCGGCGCAGCGATTACCATCACGGTACTGACTTTAGCGGCGGCGCATACTTTAGGGATCCATGTTGATTTTATGACGGCCATTTTATTAAGCGTGGTTGCTGCCGTATCAGCGTGTGGTGCCTCTGGTGTTGCTGGTGGATCATTATTATTAATTCCTTTGGCTTGTAGCTTATTTGGTATTTCAAATGATGTTGCAATGCAAGTGGTGGCCGTTGGCTTTATTATTGGAGTTATTCAGGACTCTGCAGAAACGGCTTTAAATAGCTCTACTGACGTGGTATTCACTGCTGCGGCGTGTGAAGCGGCTGAAAACGCTGAACAAAAAGAGAGTTAATGAATCTGTTATTAGTCATTTTTTGACTCATTAAAAAGCCGATACCTGTAACAGGTATCGGCTTTATTTTTTCTTGCATAAGGCATTTTCCTGAAAAGTTTATTGTTGTGACAACAGTTGATTTAGCGCTATATACATCAAGGAGCAATTGCTGGAAGAGGGATTATAGCGTCGCTGCAAGCAAATGATTGTTCACAAGAGAAATAAGATAATCTATGGAGAGATAAGCAAATTTCTGAATAAAAATAAAGTATGTATGTTATAAATTACACTTTGATTTTTTTGAATAAAAATGTTGTTGATGTCGTGTTTCTGCTTGGTCATACATGACATCGTTGAGTTAATTTATTTTGCTGTTTAGTGGAGAGTCGAATGGGGCTTGAAAAGTTACTGTATCTTCAAGGTGTAGGAGCTGAATTTGTTGATTGTCATGGTCAACAGACTCACATACCACCTAGGGATAGGTTAGGTATTTTGAAGTCGATGATATCTGCCGAGACTAGTGATGCTGTGATAGATAATAAACTAGTAGATGATGCTATTTTTTCAATCGATGTTGCTCCATGGCTCAAACTCATTCCCTCTTTTCAGTTCAGTTACCTTTCGCATCCAACCATGGTGATTCATTTAGCGGAACAGGTTTGTGAATTAAAAATCAATTTGTCGTTAGAAAAAGCGTCCAACTCTAACTCCAATACCGAAATTACTGATTTTGAATGGACGGTATCAACCCAAAATTTAGCCATTATCGGTGAGTATTATTATGACAATATTCGCTATTGTCGCTACCAAATTGTACTAGCTGACTTTGTGCACCAAAAACTGCCTTATGGTTATCACAACATTAAAGTGACCCAATCTATACAGCCTGAGTTAAACATTGCAGAGGGAATCTTGATGATTGCCCCTGAAGATTGTTACCAAGGGGCGTTAAGTCATACAGCGAATGAGCCTGAAAGTCGATTTTGGGGTACGAGTGTGCAACTTTATTGCTTGAAGAGTCAGCAGGCAGTAAGTGATGGTATTGGTGATTTTAACGCATTAAAACAAGCCATCGAGCACAGCGCGGCGATGGGGGCGGATTTTTTGATGTTAAATCCATTGCATGCTCTCGATATTGCCTTACCAGAGAACTGTAGCCCTTATAGTCCCAGTGACCGTCGCCGTTTAAACCCGCTTTATATTGACGTTAACACGATTAAAGGCTGTGATAAAAATCTTCTCACTTCATTTTTAGATGACTGTAAAGAGAATTTAAATCATACAACCTTAATTGATTATAAGAAGGTTTTTGAGTTTAAATATAAAGTATTCAAATTTTGCTATAAATTATTTTGCGAAGAAAGAAGCAACCAGAAATCATCTGTTCATGAGGAGTTTGAATTATTCAAACAGCAACAAGGGCAGAGTTTACAGTCGTTTAGCTTGCATGAAGCTAACAATGCCCCTGCATGGTTAGCGATGCCGAGTGACTTTTACTGTTACCTACAGTTTATTGCGAGTCAACAACTACAAGAATGCCAACAGTATTGCCAAAAATTAGGCATGAAAATCGGTTTAGTCGGTGATTTGGCGATTGGGGCGATTTTAAACGGTAACGAAGTGCAAAGTGAAAGGAGACAATTTTGCACTCAAGCGACCATTGGTGCTCCACCTGATAGGTTTTCTGCCAGTGGGCAGAATTGGGGTGTAATACCGCTAGACCCGGTAAAGTTGAAGCAAGCTAACTATCAGCATTTTATTCATTTAATGCGCGCTAATATGGAATTATATGGTGCGTTAAGAATTGACCATGTAATGGGATTGTTACGTTTATGGTGGTGGCCTGCACAAAAAGAACTCGGCAATGGAGCCTATGTGTTTTATCCGTTTGATACGCTGTTAGCCATTTTATGTTTAGAAAGCCATCGAGCGAATTGCATCATCATTGGTGAAGATTTGGGTATTGTTCCGCCGGAGATGACTTCAGCAATGCAGCAGACAAAAATGCTTTCAAATCAATTATTCTATTTTACCCAACAACATAATGCTTTTCCTTCGCCGCAAACCCACAAACCAGATAGTCTGATGATGCTGGCTAATCACGATGTCGCACCTTTAAAAAGTTGGTGGTTAGATGATGATTTGAGCATCCGGCATTCTTTGGGATTATTCGATTCTGATGAACAATTTCACAATGAAAAGCAGGGGCGAGCTTATGAAAAGTATCAACTGCTGCAATGGCTTGTTGCAGGTTTAACCTCGCTGAATAGTCAACACGATGATTTGGCTGAAGAGGTGGATTTATTAATTCAAAAGATGACCGAGTTACTTGCTTGCAACCCTCAGCACTCATTGCCTATTAGTATGGTTTCATCGATACCATATTCAAAATTACTAGATGGCTGGATGATGGTTGCGGCTCAAAGTCGTTCGCGGTTGTTTTGTGTGCAGTTAGCGGATCTTATTGGCGATAAACATAGTGTGAATATTCCAGGAACTTGGAAAAACTATCCCAACTGGCAACGACGATTTACTGAAACCATGACCCAAATAAAGCACGACAAAGAGGTTAACCACCGTTGTCAATTAATTGCAAAGATACGTGCACATTATTAGGGTCTACTTATTTAAATATTTGGTTTAACAGACCGTTTTGTATTTTATGGAAGACATTATAATGACAAAGATTGCCCCCTTTATTGACAATGACACAGCCGATGCAATTAGTTTTGGTCATTTTAGTGACAGCTTTTCATTATTAGGAATGCACCGACACCCTAACTCAAATGGGTTAGTGGTCAGTTGTTTTCTTCCTGAAGCGCTTCATGTTGATGTGGTCGATTTAAAAACTGCTAGAAAAGTCGCGACCCTTGAAAAGATGAATCCCCATGGTTTATTTTCAGCTTCAATCCCGCGTCGAAAAAATATTTTTAAGTATGTACTGAGAGTGACCTACCCGCTGAGTGTCGAACACATTATTGACCCATATCAATTTAGCTCGGTATTAGATGAGCAAGATGTTTACTTATTCAATGAAGGCACTCAACTGCAAACCTACCGATTTCAGGGGGCTAACTGGACGAGCATTGACGGTGTAGAAGGGGTGCACTTTTGTGTTTGGGCTCCGAATGCACAACAGATTTCTTTAGTCGGTGACATGAATCATTGGGATACACGTCGTCATAACTTAAGAGCGCATCCTGCGAGTGGCCTTTGGGATATTTTTATACCCGATGTTGAAGCGGGAATGCATTATAAATTTAGTATAAAAGGCGCCGACGGCACACGTTATGAAAAATCAGATCCCTATTCTAGTATGATGCAACCTGCGCCGGGTAATGCTTCAATTATTCGTTCTAAAGATCAATATCAATGGCAAGACCAAGCATGGTTACAACAACGCGCCAGTAAAATACAGGATACCGCCCTACAAAGTCATGCACAGCCTATGTCGATTTACGAAGTGCATTTGGCATCTTGGCGTCGTCGTGGTGAAGGTGGTCAAGAATATTATGATTATCAACAACTGATTGATGAGTTAATTCCATACGTGTTAGAGATGGGCTTTACCCATTTACAACTAATGCCAATCAGTGAATATCCGTTTGATGGCTCTTGGGGATATCAACCCGTGGGGTTATTTGCCCCCAGCTACCGTTTTGGTGACGCGAATGGTTTAAGGGCGTTTATAGATCATTGTCATCAGCAAGACTTAGCCGTTTTGCTTGACTGGGTTCCAGCTCATTTCCCCAAAGATCCCCATGGTTTAGCAAAGTTTGATGGGACTCATTTATACGAACACGCTGATCCACGATTAGGAGAACATCCTGATTGGAACACGTTAATTTACAATTACGGCCGAGCAGAAGTGCAAAGCTTTTTACTCAGTAATGCCTATTACTGGTTAAGTGAGTTTCACTTTGATGGCCTAAGATTAGATGCCGTTTCCTCGATGTTATATTTGGATTATTCACGTCAACATGGTCAATGGTTGCCAAATGAACACGGTGGCAGAGAGAATTTAGCCGCGATTCAATTCTTAACTCGTTTAAATGCTGATATGTATCAGGCATTTCCGGGAATCGATATGGTCGCTGAAGAATCTACGTCATGGGAAGGCGTAACCAAACCGACTGATTCTGGTGGCTTAGGGTTTGGTTATAAATGGAACATGGGCTGGATGAACGACACATTACGCTATGTCAGTCGTGATCCTATATATCGTAAATATCATCATGATCAGCTCACGTTTGGACTCGTGTATGCGTTTACTGAGCAATTTATTCTTGCTCTTAGTCATGATGAAGTTGTCCATGGTAAAGGCTCACTGATTAATAAAATCCCCGGTGATGATTGGCAACAATTTGCCACTTTACGCGCCTACTTAGGTTTTATGTGGGGACATCCAGGAAAAAAACTTATTTTTATGGGGTGTGAGTTTGGCCAACGCAATGAGTGGAATCACAATCAAAGTTTAGATTGGCATTTACTTGAACATGGCTCTCATCAAGGGATGCAAGATTGGGTAAGGGATTTGAATCATTTTTATCAGCAAACACCTGCATTATTTACCCATGATCATAGTGCTTCAGGTTTTCGCTGGCTAGATTGTCATAATCATGATGACAGTATTTTAGTGTTTGCACGTTTCGGTGATTCTGAAGCTGATAATGCGGTTGTGATTATTAATATGACGCCTATGGTTCATCACGGTTTTCGTGTCGGTTTACCTTACAAATTGAGTTATCAAGAGTCTCTTAATAGTGATAATACCTGCTATGGCGGTTCGAATGTGGTTAATGACAATGTAATTGTTGCACAAGACATTCCATGGCAAGAGCAACCTTTTAGTGGGGTGATCAGCGTCGGTCCTTTGTCTTGTATTATCTTAACGCCGACGGCAGTTGAGTAAGCAACAACCTATGACAACAGCAAATGGATTAAGTCAACAATGGACACATCGGTGTCGTGCCAAGGGGAGTTGGCTTGAATAATTTACCTCCAATGAACGAAGTCAATGAGCGAAATGTGATTAATGAGTTTCAACTTAGCGAAGGTACTCCTTATCCACTTGGGGCAAATATCACTGATGATGGTGTTAATTTTTCAATCTTTTCGGCAAACGCGACTAAAGTTGTCTTGTGTATCTTTGATCCACAAAGCCATATAGAAATTGCGCAATATGTTCTAAGTCAAAAAACGCATCATATATGGCATGGATTATTAATCGGCGCAAAAGCAGACTTACTATATGGCTACCGCGTTTTTGGTCCTTATCAACCCGAATTAGGGCATCGTTTTAATCATCACAAACTGTTACTAGACCCTTATGCAAGAAAATTGGTAGGACAATTACAGTATGATGATGCTATTTATACTTTTGACACTCAAAGTAAAGACATCGATTTATCATTTGATCAGCAAGATAATGCCGCATTTATACCTAAATGTGCCGTGGTCGACATTGATGCAATTAAACAAATTCCAATAGCGCCAATTACACGAAAATTAAATCAAAGCATCATATATGAAACCCATGTCAAAGGTTTTACTCAACTTCATCCTGAGCTAGATGAGTCGATTCGGGGTAAATTTTCCGGATTATCTAGCCCTGCGGTAATTGATTATTTAACCCAATTGGGCGTGACAACTTTAGAGTTATTACCTGTGCAATCGTTCTTTGATGAAGCTTTTTTAGTCAAAAAGGAATTGCATAATTACTGGGGATATAACACCGTCGGCTTTTTTGCTCCCCATCCTAATTACCTTGCCAGCGATGACATTGGTGAGTTTAGACAAATGGTTTCTACTCTGCATCAGGCGGGTATCGAGGTCATTTTAGATGTGGTTTATAACCACACAGCTGAAGGTAATCACCTTGGTCCAAGCTACCATTTTAAAGGTATCGATAATGCTAGCTACTATCGATTATTGCCAGATGATCCGCGTTTTTATATCAATGACACAGGTTGTGGCAATACTTTAAACGTTAATCATCCGCAGGTACTGATGCTGGTGATGGATTCATTACGCTACTGGGTAGAAGTGATGGGCGTTGATGGGTTTAGGTTTGATTTGGCCAGCTGTTTAGCAAGAGAGCCCCATGGTTTTGATCCTCGAAGCCGCTTTTTTGATGTATTAATGCAAGACCCTATTTTATGCCAAGTCAAGCTGATTGCAGAACCGTGGGATATCGGGCCTGGAGGTTATCAGTTGGGTAATTATCCAGTGGTATTCAGTGAATGGAATGATCGCTATAGAGATACCATGCGACGTTTCTGGCGTGGTGACGATGCTATGTTGTCGGAATTTGCCAAAAGGTTTCATGGTTCAAGTGACTTTTTTGAGCACAATGGCAGAGGACCTTCAGCAAGTATTAATTTTATAACCAGTCATGATGGTTTTACGTTACATGATCTTGTTTCCTACGAGATGAAGCATAACTTAGCCAACGGTGAAGATAATCGAGATGGCCATCAACAAAACTATAGCCGTAACTATGGTGTTGAAGGTGAAACCGATGATGCTGAAATAAATCAGCTCCGTCAGCGTCAAAAACGTAATTTACTCGCGACCTTATTATTGTCCCAAGGAGTGCCGATGCTACTCGCGGGTGATGAAGCAGGGCATAGCCAACAAGGTAACAATAATGCTTATTGCCAAGACACGGCAGATAATTGGTTTAATTGGCAAACCATCGATTGGGATCTTGTTAAGTTTACCCGCGATCTAATTACCCTACGCAAACAATATCCATTGTTGTGTCATCAGCAATTTATACATTATCCAGAAGCCAAATTTGATAACGGTATTGCCTGGTTTGATAAATTGGGCGAGCCGATGACCAAAGAGCTTTGGGCTGATGATAGCTGCCACACCTTAAGTGTCATCGTAACGGGCAATTTATTATTAAATAAAATTGGTGCCGCCCCAGAAAACACCCAAGCGTTATTACTATTAATCAATACTGATGAGGTTTCTCAGCAATTTTGTTTACCAAAACAAAATAACTTTGATTCGTGGCAATGTTTAATCCACACCCAAAAAATTGATGACGAACAAGAATTTGCCATAAATAAGTCGTCTGAAACCTATACTCTACAAGCACATAGCTTGATGATATTTCATAGTTATTTTCAAGGAGTCGAGCATGAGCTCAACTAAAATCAAAAAAAATGATAGTTCTAACTCGTCTAAATTGTTAACGGGCACGGATCAGAACACCCAATTATGTGCGCCTTGTGAAACCTTAGCTGCCGGAGTCAGACGCCAGATACGCTATGGCTTAGGCTACAGCGAGCTGCAAGAGCCAGCTCTTTTTGATGCATTATCATTTGGGGTTAAAGAGCAAATGTTAGATGCATGGCGTAATACTCGTCTAAATGATAATAAATTCGAGAAAAAGCAAGTTGCCTATTTGTCATTAGAGTTTTTGATGGGGCGTACTTTAGGTAATGCTCTGTTAAATCTGGATTTAACCGATGATACTCGAAAATTATTAGCTGACTATGCATCAGATTTAGAAACCATTGAAGAATATGAGCACGATGCCGGTTTAGGTAATGGTGGCTTAGGTCGACTTGCTGCTTGTTTTCTTGATAGTTGCGCCAGTTTAGATTTAGCTGTCACTGGTTATGGTATTCGTTATCAATACGGCATGTTTGCGCAAAAGATTGTTAATGGTTATCAGGTAGAAAAGCCGGATCGCTGGTTACGCCAAGGTAATCCGTGGGAAGTACGAATGGCTCATCGTATTGTCTCTGTGCCATTTTTTGGTCAATGCACTAGCTATATTGATAAAGACGGTAAGACTCATCATGTGTGGCAAAACTGTCAGCATGTACTTGCTGTTCCCTATGATATGCCGATCCCTGGGTTTCAAAATGGCCGCATTAATACATTAAGATTATGGCGAGCAGAAGCCAACGATGATTTTGATTTAGCCGAGTTTAATGAGGGGATTATGCTGAGGCGGTGGCGAATAAAAATCTAGCCGAACAAATTACCATGGTTCTGTATCCGAACGATGCCAGTGAAAATGGTAAAGAATTGCGTTTGAGACAGCAATACTTTCTGAGTTCAGCCAGTTTACAAGATTTACTTAATCGCTATGTGGCCGTTTATGGTAATGATTTTAGTCAGTTTAGTGCCAAAAATGCCATTCAACTTAATGATACCCATCCGAGCATTGCAGCACCTGAATTGATGCGTTTATTAATGGATGAGCACGGGTTATCGTGGGATGACGCTTGGGAAATAACCTCAAACACCATGGCATATACTAACCATACTTTGTTGCCAGAAGCGCTGGAGCGTTGGCCTGTGCCACTGATGGAGCACATGCTACCGCGTATCATGCAAATTATTTATGAGATTAATGCGCGATTCTTACACCAAGTGGCTCAAAAGTGGTCAGGCGATTCAGGTAAATTATCGGCTATGTCGATTATTGAAGAGGGCCCAGTAAAACATATTCGTATGGCTTATCTTGCAATTGTTGCCAGTTTCTCAGTCAACGGCGTAGCAGGTTTACACACTCAGTTGCTTAAAGCTGGGCTATTCAATGACTTTTATCAATTGTGGCCTGAAAAGTTCAATAATAGAACCAATGGCGTTACCCCAAGACGTTGGATGATCAATTGTAATCCGAAACTAACCGAGTTAATCAGCCGTCATTTAGGCAATGAATGGATTAATGATTTAGATGCTCTACAAGGACTAAGAGCGCTATCATCTGATAAAGCCTTTGTAAAAGACTGGGGAGACATCAAACTGGCAAATAAGCAAGTGCTAGCTGATTTTGTATTCAAGCAAACTGGCGTCCGCTTTGAAACTCACATGATGTTTGATGTGCAAGTTAAACGTATTCATGAATATAAACGTCAATTACTCAACGTAATGCATGTGATCCATTTATACCAACGCATATTAAATGGCGACACTGAGAATATGGTGCCACGTTGTGTATTGATCGGTGGTAAAGCTGCACCAGGTTATGCAATGGCCAAGCAAATTATTAAGTTAATCAATAATGTTGCTCACATGATTAATAACAATCCTAAGGTTACCCCTTATTTAAGGTTGGCGTTTTTACCGAATTACAATGTCAGCGCAATGGAAAAAATCTGTCCGGGTACCGATTTATCAGAACAAATTTCTACCGCAGGTAAAGAAGCATCTGGCACTGGTAATATGAAGTTTATGATGAATGGTGCTCTAACCATTGGAACCTTAGACGGTGCTAACGTTGAGATGATTGAGGAAGTGGGTCAAGACAACTTCTTTTTATTTGGCTTAACGGCTGAGCAAGTTCGTCAATCAAAGTATGACTATCAGCCGCAAAAATATATAAATGAATCACCGGCACTACAAGGGGTTATCGATATGCTTAAGGGCGGTCACTTTAACCTTGTTGAGCCTGGCATATTTGACAACATCGTCAATGCAATTTGCGATCCTCATGATCAATGGATGTTAGCTGCAGATTTTGACGATTATTGCCGAGCTCAAAATGAAGTGTCAGCACTTTATGCTAATCAGGATGAATGGCAACGAACCAGTATTTTAAATACTGCTGCAAGTGGTCGTTTCTCAAGTGATAAAACAATTGCTGGATATAGAGACAACATTTGGTATAAAAATTCACAACCTTAATCAAACCAATGAAATAACTTAAATTAAATCAATAAACTACTTGACGTAAGTGTAGTCATATGGAGTCGGAAATGAGTAAAAGTGTTCGTTATATTAGTAATTTAACAAGAGATACCTATGCACTTATTTTAGCCGGTGGACGAGGTTCACGATTACATGAATTAACGGATTGGCGCGCCAAGCCTGCTGTTTATTTTGGTGGTAAATTTAGAATTATTGATTTCCCTTTATCTAATTGTGTTAATTCAGGTATCAGACGTATTGGCGTAGTAACCCAATATAAATCACATTCGCTTATCCGCCACGTTTCTCGAGGCTGGGGACATTTTAAGAAAGAACTTGGCGAATCGATTGAAATTTTACCCGCATCTCAACAAACATCAGGTAATTGGTATGAAGGTACTGCCGATGCTGTTTTTCAAAATATCGATATTATCCGTCATGAGATCCCCAAATATGTGATGATTTTGTCTGGTGATCATATTTATAGAATGGATTATGCCGGATTACTGGCCTCTCATGCTGAATTAGGAGCCGATATGACCGTATGTTGTTTAGAGGTTTCTTTAGAAGAAGCGGCTGGCGCATTCGGCGTCATGGAAGTTGATGAACAAAATCGTATTATTGGTTTTGAAGAAAAACCTAAGCATCCTAAGTCTATCCCAGGTAAACCTGATAAGTGTTTAGCCTCAATGGGTAATTATGTTTTTAATACTAAGTTTTTATTCGATCAATTACGCAAAGACTCTGTCAATGAAAAGTCAGAACGTGATTTTGGTAAAGATATTATTCCTAATATCATTAAAGATCATAATGTTTATGCATTCCCATTTGTGAGTTCGATTGAGAATGAACCGGCATATTGGCGAGATGTGGGTACCTTAGACTCATTCTTTCAAGCCAATATGGAATTATTATCACCAACCCCAGCGTTAAATCTTTATGATGCAAAATGGCCTATTTGGACTTATCAGCAACAATTGCCACCGGCTAAATTTGTTTTTGATGATGAGGACAGACGGGGTATGGCAATTGATTCAATTGTCTCTGGTGGCTGTATTATTTCTGGGGCTAAAGTTAAGCGCAGTGTGTTATTTGATGAAGTGCATATTTGTTCATATTCCACAGTAAAAGACTCTGTGGTATTGCCTGATGTGGTGGTATTGAAAAATTGTAAAATTAAGAATGCAATCATAGACCGCGGTTGTATCATTCCTGAAGGTATGGTGATTGGTTATAACCATGACCATGACCGAGCCAAAGGATTTAGAGTAACAGAAAAAGGCATCACACTGGTTACGCGTGAAATGCTTGGTCTTGGTGTCGGTTTTGAAGAAGGCATTTAAATGAAAAAAGTATTATTGGTTGCGGCTGAAAATGATGCATTAATTAATACTAAAGTTGGCGGGATGGGAGATGTAATACGTGATCTTCCTACCGCACTAGCGACTTGTCAGGTTTCGGCTGATGTTGCCATGCCTGAATATGGCTTTTTAAAAGATTATTATAATGCAGAAAAAGTTGCCGACGTGTTAGTGCCTTATGGTAACAACAATGAGTCGGTGACAATATATAAAATGCTAAGACCTGCAACTAAACAACAGGTTAAACCAAGTTCTACTGCAAATGATGATAGCCAGTGGGTATATTTATTTGCTCACTCTTTGTTTAATCAAGCCGATGGTAGTATCTATACCCAAGGTTCTGCCGATCAGCCATTTGCAGATGATGCAAACAAATTTGCATTATTTTGTTTAGCGGTAGCACAAGCGTTAGTTGAAGGGAAACTGGGTCGTTATGAAGTGATGCATTTGCATGACTGGCATACAGCCATGCTGGCGATGCTAAGACATTGTCTGGCTGATTTTTCTGCATTAAAGCAACTAAAATGTGTGTTCACTATCCATAATTTGGCTATTCAAGGAATTAGGCCATATTCCGGTATGGAATCTTCATTTTGTCATTGGTTTAGTCAATGGTTTTCTGCAGAGTTTGTCTATCATCATAATCGTTTGCCTCATGGCATCATGGATCCCAGATATCCAAATTGTGTGAATCCTATGCGGATGGGCATTGTGATGAGCGATACCGTTCATGTGGTTTCGCCGACTTATGCGACAGAAATTTTACGCGCGTCAGATCCTGCTAAAGGTTTTTTTGGCGGCGAAGGTCTTGAGCATGATTTGCAAGAAAAGGCAGATAAACAGCAACTTGTGGGCATTATCAATGGTTGTAACTACCCAGTTGAGCCTGTTGTTGACGCCAAGACAGCTAGCGCGGTAAGTGATCGATTAGCGCTCTTAAACGATGCTCAAGAAGCGTTAATAAAATGGCAAGGCAACAAAGCATCCGTCAATGCGACTGACTTTGTCGCCAGTCAAAGGGTATTGCAGCAACTATTCAAATGTGGTCAGTTAACTAAAAAAGACAAGCCTGGGTTATTGGTTACCTCAGTAGGGCGGTTAACGGCGCAAAAGGTCATGTTGTTTTTACAACCACTTGCTAATGGTAAAACGGCATTAGCAAGTATTTTGACGTTAATGAAACAACACCAACCTGATGGATTGTTGATTATTGCTGGCAGTGGTGATGAACAATTGTCGTTGCAAATAAAAAAAATAGTCACCCAATATGACAATTGCATCTTTTTAAATGGCTATGATGAAGAGGTTGCAGATAAAATTTACCAATTAGGTGATTTATTTCTGATGCCGAGCTCTTTTGAGCCTTGTGGTATTAGCCAAATGCTTGCCATGAAACAAGGCCAGCCTTGTTTAGTTCATGGGGTTGGTGGCTTAAAAGATACAGTATTGCATCAACAAAATGGTTGGGTATTTGTAGGCGATGATGCGTTACAGCAGGCTGAAAATTTTGTTGAACAATTTAGTAAATGCCTCAATGATTATGGTACTAAGTCCTGGTCAGCCATCAAAAAAGCCGCTGCTGAAGCTAGGTTTGATTGGGAAAGCGTAGCTGTACAATACAATCATCTACTGTATTAACATTTGACCTCATCCCACATCTACACTTTGCTTGTAGGTGTGGGATGAGGTCAAAATACATATTTAAAATTGGGTCCGGCTGGTAAAGGTGAGCTGTTTTTGACTAAAAGGGTGGATAATTGTTAACGATTGAGCATGCAGTTTTAAGCGCGAGCTAGCAGCTTTGGCTTGTTCATCAGCGTAAAATTCATCGCCTAATATGGCATGTCCTAGTGCGAGCATATGAACTCGCAGTTGGTGTGTTCTCCCAGTTTGAGGTCGTAATTCGACTAACGTGCTGTTTGTTCTATGCTCAAGCACGCGGTAGTCAGTGATGGCTGCTTTGCCTTCTGCAGTGACTTGCTGAAAAGGCGGATTATCTTTTTCTGGCCCGAGTGGTAAATCAATTTGCCCGGTTAAAGGCTGCAACAGTCCCGATACCTCTGCAATATACATTTTCTTAGCTTGTCGATTTTGAAACTGGGTTTTTAAGTGGGATTCGGCTTTTTTGTTGCGAGCAAAAATTACAATACCTGATGTGTCACAGTCTAACCGATGCACTAAAATGGCATCTTTATAACGCTGCAATACACGCGAAATCGCACAATCATGAGTATCAGGTGCTATGCCGGGATTAGACAGTAATCCTGATGGTTTATTGATGACAATGATGTCGCGATCGATATAGCGAATGTCTAACCATGGAATACTTGGTGGTCGGTAGGTAAAAACTAGCATCTGATCTCACAGCAGGCAAAAATATAATAATGGGTGATTGTAGCAAAATTGACTGTTAACCCAAATAGGCGCTGGAGAGTCTTATTCTGTATTTTATCCAATCCCATTAAGCATACCTCCATATCTCTTTGATGTGATGTAAGTGCTCACCTATTTGTCTTACCGGTTTCACCAAAGTTTGATTTAAATCAACTTTCTTAATAATTGTTATCTTTGTTAAGTGCTCGATAACACAAATGTATTGATTTTTACATTTTGCTAACTAGTATAACTAAATGTAAGCGCTTTCTTTTTGCTTTTAAAAAGTCAAAAATCAGAATAATTACGGTATTAAATTTATTAATCATTAATAAACAGTAGGTTGGGCTTGATGATGAAAAAAAGTTCTGGAACGACCAAATATCTATCTCTTGGTATCATTGCGTTGGCCATTCAGGGATGTGGAGATACCAATACTTCAACGAATTTGGATAAAGTAGACATTTCTGGCCCCTCTCCAGGGTGGGAAATGGTGTGGAATGATGAATTTGATGGCACAAGTATCGATGACGCTAAATGGAGCCATGAAGTCGACTGCGCCGGTGGCGGAAATCAGGAATCACAATGCTATACAGATTCTCCTGAAAACTCTTGGGTTGAAGATGGTGTGCTTAACATTGTAGCTTTAAAAGCTGACGAAGGCGCTGAAAAGCCATTTACTTCAGCAAGACTTACAACAAAAGGAAAGGCTGACTTCCTGTATGGTCGTATCGAGATGCGTGCTAAATTGCCAATTGGGCAGGGCAGTTGGCCGGCATTTTGGATGTTGCCTACTGACAATGTTTATGGAATTTGGCCGAGAAGTGGCGAGATAGATATTGTTGAAGCGGTTAACCTGAAGGCTAAAAATGCTGAGGGTAATCCTGAGGCACACGTATACGGAACAATTCATTACGGCCGCGAATGGCCTAACAATGAGCAATCAGGTAAAGCTTACCTTTTACCCAACGATATGAATCCTGCTGATGATTTTCATACTTATGCAATCGAATGGCAGCAAGGTGAGATACGCTGGTATGTGGATGATTATTTGTATGCCACTCAACGTCGCTCAGAGTTGAGATATAACGCTCAAGGTCAACCGGTCGGTTTGGCTTACAAAGGATGGTTTACAGAATATTACGACCAATCAACTGGAAAGTTAAATTTAACGTGGGGTAATCAGCCTTTTGATGAAAAGTTTCATTTGATGTTGAACTTTGCTGTCGGTGGTAACTGGCCAACAAATGTAAATGAAACCGGTATTGATGAGGCTGCTTTTAATACTGAAAACAGATACATAGTAGATTATGTTAGGGTGTACGAATGTACTGCGAACCCTGACACAGGTAAAGGTTGTGAAACTGTCCGCCCAGGTTATGACAAGTTAGATGATGCATTGGTTGAAGGTAAGGCGCCAGCACCGACACCACCATCTGATGGTATAGCAAAAGATTTACTCATATTTGACAGCACGCCAAATCCGAGTTGGCCAGCGTGGGATTGCTGTGGTGGTTCAACGCCTGACTTAGTCGCAGATGCCGAGAAAGGTGATGTCTATCGCTTTGTGGTGGGAGAAAGCCCAACAGTTAATGGGTTTATCAGTCGGTCAGCGTTTATTACTGATCCAGAAGGCGTAGCAAGTCCATTTGATGCTTCACCGATAGAGTCCACAGGTGTTCTGAGTTTTGCGATGAAGGTGGTTAGTGCACCAGTTTCTCCAGATTCCACTTGGTTAGTGAAGTTGGAGAGTAATGAAGGCGCGACTGCGGTGGAGTTACCTATTTCTGATAGCACAGAAGGACTCGCTCCAACAGTAGGTCAATGGCAAACTTATAGCTTTCCTCTCTCAATGTTAGCGTCTAAAGGTTTGGACCTATCTGCTATTGATGTGGTGATGGTGTTCCCTGCATGGGGAACTGGCAATGGCGCAGAATACCTGATGGATGAAGTTAATATTGCTCGCCCAAATGCAAGCCTACCTTCATTGGTGATATTTACCGATAACGAAAATCCTGATTGGCCAATGTGGGATTGTTGTGGTGGTTCTACGCCTGCTGTTGTGTCTGATGATGCGGAACACGGCATCGTTTCTGAATTCTCCATTGGCAGCAGTCCTACTGTGATGGGATATATCAATCGTACCGAATTTGGCGGCTCAGGGGCGAATTTTGATGCTACAGCGATACTTGAAAAAGGCTTAATACAGTTCGATCTTAAAGTCGTCAATTCCCCAAATACACCGGATGCACCATGGTTACTTAAGGTGGAGTCTAACTTAGGTGAGACTGCTGTTGAACTGGCATTGACTGAGAGTGTGGAAGGGCAAGCTCCTAGTGCAGAGTGGCAAACATTCAGTTTCCCATTAGCGGATCTTTCTGCTGCAGGCCTTGATGTTAGTGCGATTGATGTGTTGATGATGTTTCCTGCATGGGGACAAGGCGAAGGGGCAGTATATCGTATTGATAATGTCAAAATTTCACAACCCGGTACAGATGCTTCTTCTGTCGATAGGTTAACCTTGTTTGTCGATCAAGTTGCCGATAGTTGGTCTATCTGGGATTGTTGTGCTGGTAGCACACCTGCAGTCGTGTCGGACGATAATGACCATGGAGCAGTCGCAGAATATGTCATCGGTGAACAACCAACCGTCGTCGGTTTCTTCGCAGATGATGGCGTCTACTATGATGCGAGCGCAGCGGTTCCTTCAGGAGTGGTTCGCTTTGATATGAAAGTTGTGAGCGCACCAAGTGATTCTAGCTCGAAATGGCTATTTAAGATCGAGTCTGGTGATGCGAGTACCGCCGTTGAACTTAACTTGTCTGACAGTGTAGAGAGTGTCGAACCGGTAGTAGGCCAATGGCAAACTTACACATTTCCACTTCAAACGTTAGCGGACGCTGGACTTGATGCAAGTGCAATTGATGTCTTAATGGTTTTTCCATCATGGGGAACAGGTAACGGAGCGGTATTCAGACTTGATAACGCGATCATCGGTACGCCTTAGAGATATGAGACGTGACTCTGTCATCTTGATTATGATTACTGAGATGACAGAGATATCAAATAAAATCAATGTAATAAGACTGTTTCTATTCGAAGAATAATGAGGCAATTATGTGCGAACAAAAATTTAGACTCAATAGATTGTCAGCCACTCTGGCTGCGGTAATGGGCATCGCAATCATTCCAAATGCTTTTGCTGCAGAGGTTGTTCCTGAGATTGATGAATCTGCAATCGAAGTGATTGAGGTTCGAGGAATAAGGGGAAGCCTCTTCCGCTCCATGGATCTTAAACGTGGCTCAAATGGTGTGGTAGACGCAATATCTTCTGAAGAGTTAGGTAAATTTCCTGATACTAACCTTGCAGAATCATTACAGCGTATTACAGGTGTCACTGTCAGTCGTGCTAATGGTGAAGGTAGTCAGATAACCGTGCGTGGTTTTGGACCTGAATATAACCTAATCACAGTCAATGGCAGACAGATGCCTGGTACTGGTTATACCCGTTCATACAATCTAGAAAATCTGTCATCTGAAGGGGTTAAAACTCTTGAAGTGGTTAAAACGGCTCGAGCTGAAACACCAACTGGTGGGCTTGGTGCTACAGTCAACATTGTTACTCAAAAGCCGTTAAGTAACCCTGGTCAATCTTTTAATTTATCTTTAAAAGGGATTTATGATGAATCCAATGAGCTCGGGGATGATGTTACTCCAGAGGTAGCTGCTGTTTACACTAATACGTTTCTTGATGACGATCTAGGCTTCATGGTGTCAGTTTCTCAGCAAGAACGTGATTTTCGTCAGCAAGCATCTAGTGTTCAGGGCTGGGTTGCCCAAACTGACAATAGCCGCTTGCCGATTCTTTCTGGTAGTAAGGGGTAGATCACCGTCAAACTGATGCAGATGGCAATCCTATTGCGCGTTTCAAAGATGCTGAAGGCAATGATATTGCACCATTTTTTATGCCAAGAGACTTGAATTTCAGTATCACAGATGTTGAGCGTGAGCGAACCAATGGCATGGTATCAGTGCAATATAGCCCAATTGATAGCTTGGTTATTACCGCGGATTATATTGGGACTCGGGCATTGACTGCGAGCAATGGTTTTGGCTGGGGTATTTGGAACTCTTCAACAGATGGTTCCCCTGTCATGGGCTATGAAATCGATGAGAATGGCACTGCTCTTTATGCGCAGATACGTGGAGGTGATGGTTCATTTACTGCCGACCGTAATACCACAGAAGTAAAAGCTGAAAGTATTGGTCTAAATCTTGATTGGACAGCTAATGACAGTTGGCGCTTTTCCTTCGATTATCATGATTCATCTAACAAGATCGATAATGGTGCTGACGACGGATTAGGCAGTGCCGGTCAAATTATATTAGGTTCAGATCAGTTGAACTCTAAGGTTTATGATTACCGTACCGGTGAGATTCCACATTATTTAATTAACTGGAAAAATGGGACTAATCAACTAACTCCAGGTGAGATAGATTCTAATTTTAGTCAGTTTATTCATTCTCCTGGTGAAAGTGAGATTCAACAGGCCCAGTTCAATACTGAGTGGTATCCTGAATTTATTGATGCTTTGATTCAAGTTGATTTTGGTGCCTCTTATACTGATCAATCGATGTCGGGCACGACTGCTTGGAGTGGCCTGCGTGGTGGGCCTGGTTTTAATCCTTCATACACAGAGATTTTTCCTGATGTTATGTTTAAGCTTCATGATGCATCAGATTTATTGGACGCTCTAAGTGGCGGCGGCGGGGGTATAAATCCTAGCTATTATTATACGTTTAATTTTGATGAGGCCATTGTCCGTCAACTAGCTTATATCACACCAGAAATCGCAGGTGATAACTATTACTCTATCGACCCATACATTGATGGTATTGATAGTTCTAGTCTAGTGGAAGAGGAAACGCTTGCTTTATATTTGAACACTAAATGGGGTTTTGACATTGGTGATGTCGGTGTGAACGTGAATTTAGGTGTGAGATATGAGCAAACTGATACATCAAGCACAGTTAAACAAAGAGTTGAAGAGCAAGTTGTCTGGGCAAGTCCTACCGAGTGGATCATGAAATATGTTGACGGTGGAGATGATAACTATCTCACCCAAACTGGCAATTATGATGTTTGGTTACCGATGTTAGACATTGATGCCGAAGTGATTGACGACGTCATTGTTCGATTTTCTGCAGGCAAAACAATTGCTCGCCCATTATTGGGTGATATGGTTGCAGGCAGAAGCTTAAGTGGTAGTCCTAAAATTGGTGCTCGTAGAGGAGGAAGCGGCAATCCTGGGCTTCTACCTCTTGAGTCATTCAACTTAGATTTGTCGTTGGAATATTACTATGCAGATGCAAGTTATGCTGCGATTGGTTTATTCCACAAGGATGTAGATAACTTTGTTTCACGATCAACATCGCAATCAACCATTGACGGTCTACATGATGTTTATAACAGTCCACGTTACCTCGAGGCTATTTCACAGCTTGAGACAGCAGGTACTGCAGTCAATGAAAATACCATTTTCGCACAAATGATTGCTAATGGTCATGGTAATGCTGATGGGCAAATTGTTCCACTTGACTCTGATCCTCTTATTGTCTGGGATCTAACAAGTCCAGTAAACAGCAATAAAAAGTCAGTGCAGGGGATAGAGTTAGCGTTGCAACATGTGTTTGGCGAGTCAGGATTTGGCGTTGGTGCTAATGGCACATTTGTCGATGGAGATGTTGAGTTTGACCCATACAGCTTAGCGCAACAGCAACCTCTAGAAGGTTTGGGGAATTCAGCTAATTTCCAAGTATTCTATGAAAAAGATGGATTATCAGTGAAGTTCACTTATGCTTGGCGTGATAGTTACCTAATAGGTGTAGGTCAATCTCAGGGTTCTGCAGATGCGCCACCTCAGTATGCTAAGGATTTTGGCCAGCTTGATGCTAGTATCAACTATGATATTAACGATCATATTACGGTCTTTCTTGAGGGGATAAATCTTAATAATGAAGTTGAACAAGGTTATGGTCGATTTGAAGAGCAGTTCCTATTTGCTCGTCAGTACGGTAGTCGCTATGCATTAGGTGCGCGAATGTCCTTTTAATATCCATTAAGTGGGTCAATATAAATTAAAAAACGCTGAGCACCCCACTCAGCGTTTTTAATTATATCGTATTTAGTTTTTCTTCCCCCAGATTCAGTCCATTCACTGACTTCTCAGGGCTCTATTGGGGAAGAATTTAAGGCTAATTTTCTACCTTTATCAATTTTTTATAAACGTGTTGGGTTGGGTTGGGTTATAACCTTCAGTTTCCAACCCTGCTGTTGCTGAATAGTTCACAACGTTAATCTGAAAAATCAATAAAATGACGTTAACCACAATCTAAATTTGAGTCCCCAGCTGAATGTGACGCCCGAGGTAACAAAACGGATCTGCTGTTTATCATCAATGATATAAATTGAGGGTAAGGCATGAGCGCCCCATTGATTTGATAAATCTTGTGTTGGTTGATTTTGATTAATAACAGCAAAGTGCAAATCATTTGCGGCCATATAGGTTTGTATATCGGTATCGCTGCCTGATGCAACCGCAATGCTGATCACTCGGTAGTCATCACTTGTCGCTACACTATTCACCATAGGAGAGGTGATTTTACAGACACCACACCATGTTCCCCAAAAATACACCAATGTGGGTTTATTGATGTTTGATATATCAAAACCTTGTTGGCTTAACGTAATTCCCTTTAACGGCGGTGCACTTCCAGAAACCATATTGCGCTGTAGATAGCTGCTAATAACAAACAGAACAATAAGCAGAATGCTAAGATCACGCAGTTGAACCCACCAAAATGCTTTGGTTTTTATTCGTTGTGCTAAGGGCTGCTTTTTTTGCATATATTATAAATATTGCTCAGGGGTTTTGCGGCTGAAAATACGGCTGTAGGCCATGAGTTGTGGGTAGAAGGTACGGAAGGCTATTTCAATTTCAACATACAGTTTATCGATATCCTTAATGGCGCTATTAAATAACTCAGGTTTAGATAAACGTTGGCTAACCCCTTTAATCGCTTGGTTTAGACCTTCACGAGTTTGATAGCTCATTAGCCAGTCTTGCTGAATAATTTTGGGGACTATGGCTTGCAAAGGTTCAGGCAATTCTGGGGTGGTTTGCATACAGTGATAAGCCTTTTGGCTAAACTCAGCTAAAGTTTGGTGGTGATACTCATCCCAGTAATAAGCTAAATAATGATCAAAGGTTAAGTCGACTAAAATAGGCGCGACTCGACGAGATGCTTTTGGGAATTGCTGCAATAAATCAGTAATGATTTCATGGCTGTCGGTAATGGTATCAATTTGACGATGCAGCCAAATACCCTGTTGCAGGTGTTTAGGGTGGTGTTCTATGTTGCCTTTTGCAAAATCACCAGCAAGATTAGCTGACATATGGGTGTCGCTGATATCAGCAAGATGAAGGTGAGCGAGAAAGTTCATGATTTAATACTTCTTTTTATTTAATTTTACAGTATGATGCTTTAATTGCATTTGATTAACATTTTTGCTACAACATGTGGCGTTTTAAAATAGGCTTTAAAAAACGCATAAAAAATACAATACATACTGAGGTTAACCCAAGGCTTACTGTATCACATAATAAAGTCAACACTTAGCCTCAACAAGGCTAGGTGTGACCATAAAAATATAAAACACTAAAGTCGCGTTAACTTTAAACTATATTAAATAAAATGTAAGCATTACCTGATTAACACTGTTTTGGGATCATGGAAGATGAAAAACTGGCTGTATAAATTGTTAGGCAAAGAACCTAAACCCATTCGAAAAAAGGTTCAAATTGATATGAAATTTGAAACCAGCGTTTTTAAAGCAGGTCCTCATCAAATGTTCAAGCAAGAGACGACTGAACAAACGAAAGAAATCTGCAAATCAGAGGATGAAACCGTTCAAGATAAAACCTAGTCTTGGGCAGAAAATAAACTTCTCATCTTGATCTTACCTGCTGGTCAACATAGACTATCGGCCGTTTTTCATTTGTTGAGAATTTATTTATGCGCGTTGCTGATTTTTCATTTGAACTGCCTGATGAGCTGATTGCTCGCTATCCTACTGCGCAACGCAATGCTTCGCGTTTGTTAACCTTAAATGGTGAAGATGGTGCATTAGCGGATAAGCAGTTCACTGATTTGCTGTCATTAATCAACCCCGGTGACTTGATGGTGTTTAATAACACCCGAGTGATCCCTGCTAGGTTATTTGGCCAAAAATCAACCGGTGGCAAATTAGAAATTCTTGTTGAACGCATGTTAGATGATAAACGCATTCTTGCACATGTTCGCAGTTCCAAGTCGCCTAAAGTTGATAGCTTGATTGACTTAGATGCTGGCTATCAAATGAAAATGCTCGCGCGCCATGATGCTTTATTTGAACTTGAGTTATTGTCAGACAAAACCATCTTGGAAGTGTTAGAGCAAATTGGTCATATGCCATTACCGCCTTACATTGATCGTCCAGATGAAGATGCCGATAAAGAACGCTATCAAACGGTTTATAATCAAAAACCGGGTGCGGTAGCAGCCCCTACCGCGGGGTTGCATTTTGATGATGCCATGTTAGCAGCCTTAAAAGATAAAGGTGTTAATATTGCTTTTGTCACCCTACATGTCGGTGCTGGCACTTTTCAACCGGTCAGAGTGGATAATGTGCTAGAGCATAAAATGCACTCTGAATGGGCTGACGTTCCACAAGATGTAGTTGATTTAATTGCCCAAACTAAGGCTGCGGGCAATCGAGTTGTTGCCGTGGGAACCACCTCTGTACGCTCATTAGAAAGTGCCGCAAAAGCGTCGGCTAATGCACCCTTAAGAGCCTTTTCTGGCGATACTGATATTTTTATCTACCCAGGTTTTAATTTCAAAGTTGTTGATGCGATGGTGACTAATTTCCATTTACCAGAGTCAACCCTTATCATGCTACTCAGTGCTTTTGCTGGATATGATGAAGTAATGGCTGCATATCAGCATGCAATTGCTCAAAAATACCGCTTTTTTAGCTATGGCGATGCAATGTTTGTGACAAAGAAAGCTTTGTGACGAAAAAAGCCCCCAAAACGGCTTTTTTGATTTAAAATACCTGCCCACAAATGTGGGCATTTTTTTAGGCTTATTTTTTATAGGCCTTGAAGCTGAGACATTTGCCCCTATGTCTACTTAACAACTACGCGTCAGACTGTTTATCTGGCAAGGTGATTTATGAAATTTGAATTAGATACCACTGATGGTCGCGCACGTCGCGGGCGTTTGGTGTTCGAACGTGGCACCGTTGAAACACCGGCATTTATGCCAGTTGGCACTTACGGTACCGTGAAAGGGATGACACCTGAAGAAGTGCGCGCTACCGGTGCGGATATTTTATTAGGTAACACCTTCCACCTATGGTTACGTCCAGGTGAGGAAATCATGCGTAAGCATGGCGACTTGCATGACTTTATGAATTGGCAACGTCCAATTTTAACTGACTCAGGCGGATTTCAAGTATTTAGCTTGGGTGATATTCGTAAAATTACTGAAGAAGGTGTGCATTTCCGTTCACCCATTAATGGTGAAAAGATTTTCTTAGATCCTGAAAAGTCGATGCAAATTCAAAACTCACTTGGCAGCGATGTTGTGATGATTTTTGATGAGTGTACGCCTTATCCTGCCACTCATGATGAAGCGCGTAAATCAATGCAAATGTCTTTACGTTGGGCAAAACGTTCACGTGATGAGTTTGACCGCTTAGAAAATCCAAATTCGCTGTTTGGTATTATCCAAGGCGGGGTTTATGAAGACTTACGTGACGAAAGCATTCAAGGCCTAACAGACATTGGTTTTGACGGATATGCTGTTGGCGGCTTAGCCGTAGGCGAGCCGAAAGAAGATATGCACCGCATTTTAGAGCATGTTTGTCCGCAGTTACCTGCTGACAAACCGCGTTACTTAATGGGTGTGGGTAAGCCAGAAGATTTAGTGGAAGGTGTGCGTCGTGGTATCGACATGTTTGATTGTGTGATGCCAACCCGTAATGCACGTAATGGGCACTTATTCACCAGTGAAGGGGTGATTAAGATCCGTAATGCGCGTCATCGTGATGACACTTCACCGTTAGATGCAAAGTGTGATTGTTATACCTGTAAAAATTACTCACGCGCTTATTTGTATCACTTAGACCGTTGTAACGAAATTCTAGGTGCGCGTTTAAACACCATTCACAACCTACGTTACTATCAAATGTTGATGGAAGGTTTGCGTGGCGCGATTCAGACAGGTACATTAGACGCCTTTGTGACTGACTTCTACACCAGCTTAGGCCGAGAAGTGCCAGAAGTGCCTGAGTTAAAAGGTTAATTACTATTATTTTGACTAATTTTTATTCACTTTAGTTGTTTATTGATAAGAAGAGAGAACTATGTTTATTTCAAATGCATATGCAAACGCAGCGGGCGCTCCTCAAGGTGGCGGTACAATGGAATTAGTGTTCATGCTAGTCATGTTCGGTCTAATTTTCTACTTCATGATTTTCCGTCCACAATCGAAGCGCGTTAAAGAGCACAAAAACTTAATGGCTTCTATCTCTAAAGGTGATGAAGTATTAACCAGTGGTGGCATTTTAGGCAAAGTAACTAAAATCAGTGATGAAAATGATTATGTGTTGTTAGCGATTAATGACAACAACCAAATCACCATCAAAAAGGACTACATTGCGGCAGTATTACCTAAGGGTTCTATCCAGTCGCTATAAGCGTTAAGCCAAGAGGGCACCAGAGTGTTAAATAAATACCCTATGTGGAAAAACCTGATGGTGATATTGATTATCGCCATCGGTGGTTTTTATGCTATTCCGAACCTATTTGGTGAAGACCATGCAGTTCAAGTCGTGGCGACACGTGGTGCAGAAGTAACTGCATCAACGCAAGCGACAGTGACAGACCTACTTGAGAGCAAAGGCATAGCGGTTAAGCGCTCTGAGCTTGAAAATGGTCAGTTGTTGGTTCGCGTGAGTAACGCTGACCAGCAACTACTTGCCAAAGAAGCTATCGCTGATGGTTTAGGTGACAAGTTTACCGTGGCCTTAAACCTTGCTCCCGCAACACCGCAGTGGCTTGAAGCACTTGGTGGTTCGCCAATGAAGCTTGGTCTTGACCTTCGTGGTGGTGTGCACTTTTTAATGGAAGTGGACATGGGCGAAGCGATCCGCAAAATGGAAGAAGCGAAAATTGCAGATTTTCGTAGTCAACTTCGCGAAGAAGGCATTCGTTATGCCGGTGTTCGTAAAACACCCCGTGGTATCGAAGTTAAGTTTCGTGATGCTGAAACGGTTGCTAAAGCCGAGCGTTTTTTAAAGACGCGTAGCAATGATATGGTTTACACCGATGGCAGTTCGGGTGATGACCATGTTTTAGTTGCTCAAATGAGCGATGTCTACTTAAAGCAGATCAAAGAAGAAGCATTACAACAAAACATCACCACCATTCGTAACCGTGTTAACGAGTTAGGTGTTGCTGAGCCTGTTGTACAGCGTCAAGGTGCTGAGCGAATTATTGTAGAACTCCCCGGTGTGCAAGACACTGCTCGTGCTAAAGAGATCCTTGGTGCAACTGCATCGATTGAATTCCGTATGGTTGATGATAAAGCGGATCCTGCGGCAGCGGCTAATGGCCGAGTTTCAGCAGCATCTGAAGTTTATCAACGCCGTGGTGGTGGTATTGCTGTGCTACAAAAGCAGGTGATGTTAACTGGTGATCATATCACTGGTGCACAGCCGACATTTGACGAGTATAGCCGTCCACAAGTTGCCATCAATCTTGATGCTAAAGGTGGTAGCATTTTCTCTAACGTCACTAAAGACAACATTGGCAAGCCAATGGCGACGTTATTTATTGAGTATAAGGATAGCGGTGTTCGTAACCCTGATGGCTCAGTGAAAATGACCAAGATTGAAGAAGTGATTTCAGTTGCAACCATTCAAGCACGTCTTGGTCGTAACTTTGTGATTACTGGTCTTGAACATAAAGAAGCACAAAGCTTAGCGTTATTACTGCGTGCTGGTGCCTTGATTGCGCCGGTGACGATTGTTGAAGAGCGCACTATTGGCCCAAGTTTAGGTGCTGAAAACATTGAAAACGGCATGCAAGCGATGATCTTCGGTTTAGCCATAGTATTAGTTTTCATGCTGATTTATTACCGTGCGTTTGGTTTTATTGCCAACCTTGCACTGTTAGCTAACCTTGTGATGGTTGTCGGTGTGATGTCGATGATCCCAGGTGCGGTATTAACCTTACCGGGTATTGCGGGTATGGTACTAACTGTCGGTATGGCGGTTGATGGTAACGTACTGATTTATGAGCGTATTCGTGAAGAATTGTTAGCAGGACGTAGTGTTCAGCAGGCGATTCATGAAGGTTATGCAAATGCATTCTCCACCATTGCTGATGCGAACATTACCACCTTTATGACAGCGCTTATTTTATTTGCTGTAGGTACAGGAGCGGTAAAAGGCTTCGCCGTGACATTAATGATTGGTATCGCGACTTCTATGTTTACTGCAATTGTCGGAACTCGTTCTATCGTGAATGCGCTTTGGGGCGGTAAACGTCTTAAAACGCTGTCAATTTAAGGGATAAGTTGAATATGTTTCAGTTATTTTCAGTAAAAAACACGATCAACTTTCTGCGTCATGCGGCGCCTATCAGTATCTTGTCAATGGTGTTGGTTGTTGCTTCATTTGGTTCATTAGCCATCAAAGGGATTAATTGGGGGCTCGACTTCACCGGCGGTACTGTGGTTGAAGTGGAGTTTTCAAAGCCTGTTGATTTGAACGAGCTACGTGGCAAGTTAACCTCTGTTGAAACCAATGGTGCAGTTGTACAAAACTTTGGCTCTAGCCGTGATATCCTTGTTCGTCTACCGGTTGTTGCTGATGTGAAAAGCGATGTTCAAGCATCAGCGGTAATGGCTGCTGCACAATCTATTGATGAAAGTGTTATTCAAAAGCGCGTTGAGTTTGTTGGCCCACAGGTGGGTAAAGAGCTATCGGAGCAAGGTGGCTTAGCGGTGATTGTTGCGTTAATTTGTATTCTGATTTACGTATCGTTCCGTTTTGAATGGCGCTTAGCTGCGGGCTCTGTTGCGGCACTTGCTCATGACGTTATTGTTACTTTAGGTATATTTTCGTTTTTCCAGCTTGAGTTTGATTTAACGGTACTGGCTGGTTTGTTAACGGTTGTCGGTTACTCGCTCAACGATACGATTGTTGTATACGACCGTATACGTGAAAACTTCTTGAAAATCCGTAAGGGTACACCTGAAGAAGTGGTTAATCAGTCAATCACTCAAACCATGAGCCGTACTGTTATCACCACAGGGACTACCTTGATTGTGGTTGCTGCCTTGTTCTTAAAAGGCGGTACGATGATCCACGGTTTCGCAACTGCGTTGCTGTGTGGTATTTTTGTTGGTACTTATTCATCTATCTATGTAGCTAGTTATCTTGCCATCAAACTGGGCATTAATCGTGAACATATGATGCCAGTTGAGATTGAAAAAGAAGGTGCAGATCAGCCTTCAATGATGCCTTAACTGTTAACAAGTTGAGCAGAAAAAGCCACTTCATATCAATGAAGTGGCTTTTTTTTTGACCGGGGACAAGTCAGAGAAAAACAATTTGAACCCCTTTAATTGAATGTTGTTAATTTGTTAGCTTTTAAGCCGTTATCGACTCGACACTGATTAGCTTTGCCAGTAGGATGTTGAAAAAGTTCTAGCTAATGGGATGGTGTATCGTATCTTGCTTTATGGATACCGAATTAAATTATCAGTCAGTGCAGCGCAGTAGGATAATAATAATGGAACAACGCAAAGTATTATTAACAGGTGGAAATTTACTTCAAGCTCATACTTGGAAAGGCCTGTTAGAAAGCAGCGGGATTAGTGTCGATGTGCGCGGTGAGGCCCTAATGGGCGGCGTAGGGGAACTTCCTGTTGATATGCAAACCGTGGAACTCTGGGTTGATTGTGAGCAGTTAACTGCCTCCCAAGCCTTGTTAGCTTCGCTAGATGTCGAACAACCTTCTTGGCAATGTGTACAATGTCATGAAATGAACGATGGTAGCTTTGAGTTATGTTGGCAATGTACTTCACCTCGAAGTGAAACCCACAACTAAATTTAAATTACCTTATTATCGTCTTTTTGAAAGGTACACATGCAGTATTACCCTTTATTTGTTGATACCCAAGGCCTATCTGTTTTATTAGTTGGCGCAGGAGAAGTGGCTAGTCGTAAATTAGATTTACTTGCCAGAACCGATGCCAAAATCCATGTCATAGCCCCTGATGTTGCCAGTGATATTGAAGCCTATGTCAAGCAAGGCCGAGTGAGTATATCGCGTCGCTCAGTAAATGAAGACGATATAGCCGATTATGATTTAATCTACTTGGCAACGGCCAATGAAACCTTAAACACCCAGTTAGCGGTATTAGCCACCCAAAAAGGTATTTGGGTGAATGTGGTTGATAATCCGAAGTTTTGCCGTTTTATCACTCCGTCAATTGTTGATCGTGGCCGCTTAGTGGTGGCGATTAGCACTGCTGGTGCAGCCCCAGTATTTGCCCGCACTATCCGTTCAAGACTTGAAACCTTGTTACCAAATTCTTTAGCGCCATTATTTGATTACGTTGCCAGTAAGCGCAGCGAGGTGCAGCAAAAGCTGACAGACGGTAAAGATAGGCGCTTATTCTGGGAGCGCTTTTTCAATTTAAACCAAGATAGATTTGATGCTTTAACTGACAGTTATTATCAGCAAGCGTTTGATAGTTATACCACCCGTGGTGAAATATTATTATTAGATGAAGCGACATCGGCAAATTTATTACCAATTGCTGTCATGCCGCTACTTCAAAAGCTGGATGTTGTGTTCAGTGAAAATGATTTAGACGAGCAAACCAATGAATTATTGCGCCGAGATGCCTCTCGAGAAGCATTGCCGTTATTAAGTCAAATTAGCAAGCAATATGAGCAAGGCGATCGCATATTATTGGTTGCCAGCGCAGAAAAAATAAAACAATTTAAAGCACACTTTCCAATGGCTAAACATTTACGTCCGGGTGCTATCTAGTTTTTTGTCTTTTGAACAAGTTAATTAAAACCAAGCTTACCTGATCTGGTAAACTTGGTTTTTTATTTTTTGGGATAGGTTATGGCACTTAAAGCCACAGTATATAAAGTCAATTTACAGATTGCTGATATGGATAGGCATTACTATGCCGATCACCCTTTGACGATAGCGCAGCACCCTTCAGAAACCGACACTCGCATGATGGTTCGAATATTGGCTTTTGCCCTTAATGCCAGTGACACATTACAGTTTAGTAAAGGCTTGTGTGTTGATGATGAAGCCGAACTTTGGGACGTGAGTTTATCTGGCGAAGTGGATGTGTGGATTGAATTTGGTCAAGCGGATGAAAAGTGGCTACGTAAAGCAAGTGGCCGTGCCAAACAAGTGATTTTATATACTTATGGCGGACGCAGTGTGCCAATTTGGTGGCAGCAAAACCAAGAGACCTTAGCGAGGTTTAAAAACTTATCTGTGGTCAATATTCCAGAAGAAGCCGTTGAGCAACTTGGCGGATTTGTGAGTCGTAATATGGCTATCCAAGTGAGTATCAGTGAGGGACAGGTATGGTTGTCTGACGGTGATAAAAGCTTAATGATCGAGCCTGAAGTATTGAAATAATGGTTCTTTAGTCGTTTGTAGCAAGTGAAACCTCAGTGCTCAGCTCTGCTTATGTTGAGTCGTTCGCTATGCCTCGTAGGCTTTGGAGCTTAGTATGCATTATGTGAAATTAACTTTGGCTGCTTACTTGGTTTTAGCTGCAGCGAGTGCTTGTTCAAACCTAGATCATAATTTTCATTCGACAACAAACATAATTTACAAGCAGTCTGCTCCACAGCCATATATGGACTTTCAAGCTTATGGTAAGAATGATAGTGACATTATCTTATCTCGCTCGAATTATGCTAATAAATTATATGGTTTTTGGTTGGGGTGACTTCTCACCGCCTTATCAGGCGATGCTTCTTATTTCGTTAGAAACTGGTGAATGGTATATACCGACGCATTCACCAGTTATGTAATAACTTGGGGTTAATTAATCAATAAGGCTTACCGCTTCTAAAGTAAGCTTAATCATGTCATTCAGAGTCTGTTGACGCTCTTCAGCAGTTAAATGCAGTCCTTGTCTGATATGATCGGTTACAGTCATCATAGCTAATGCCTTAGCGCCATACTCAGCTGCTACACCATAAAGGCCAGCCGCTTCCATTTCGACGCCAAGCATGCCGTACTTTTCCATTAAATCATAACGGCTTTCATCGGCGCTATAAAACAAATCAGAAGAATATAAATTTCCTACATGATAATTGATATTTTGGTTTTCAGCTGACTGAACAGCTAAACGAAGCAGATTAAAATCAGCAATCATTGCAAAATCTGTGTCTTTGAAGCGAGTTCGATTAACCGCTGAATCTGTACTGGCACCCATCGCCATAACAACATCCATAAGTTTGATTTTATTGCTAATTGCGCCGCAAGAACCGATACGAATAATGTTTTCAACACCATATTCAGTGATCAGTTCTTTGGCATAAATTGAAATCGATGGGATCCCCATACCTGAGCCCATTACCGATATTGCTTTCCCTTGAAATTCACCGGTGTAGCCAAGCATATTTCTAACATCAGTAATCAATTGTGCATTGTCTAAAAAGTTTTCAGCGATATATTTAGCGCGCAAAGGATCGCCTGGCATCAAAACTATTTTTGCAAAGGCGCCCTTCGGTGCATTTATGTGTGGTGTCATGTTGTTTCTCCTAATAATTCTTTTAGCACTATTGATAATGAAAGGAAAAATTCATTAGCCTGCAATACTGAAAAGTAACCCAGCGATAGTACCGCTCATTAAATTAGCCAATGCTGCGGCAATTAAGGCTTTAAAACCAATTTCACTCAAATCATGACGACGTTCAGGACAAAGCGCTGCTAAACCGCCAATCACCATGGCAAGAGAACCCAAGTTGGCAAAGCCACATAAAGCAAAACTAATAATGATTTGTGTTTTTTCTGATAAATCCGGTGCTACTTTTAGAAAATCGGAATAAGCAATAAATTCATTAATCACCATTTTTTGGCCAATAAATGAAGCTGCTTGCGTGGCTTCACTCCAAGGGATACCCATTAACCAAGCTAATGGAGCAAAGACGTAGCCCAAAATACCTTGTAGGGTTAAGTCTGCAAAACCAAATAATCCTCCGATATTGCCTATAAAGCCATTTAGCATTGCAATTAAACCTACAAACGCTATAAGTAGGGCTGAAACCATGAGTACTTGTTGCAGACCCATTGCTGCACCATTAGCTGCCGCATCAATGACGTTGCTTGGCTTATCCTCTAATTCATCCATTACATTTTTGATGTCATTACGAGGTTTTTCTGTTTCTGGCCACATTAATTTAGCAAACAACAATCCAGCTGGAGCTGTCATAAATGCAGCTGTTAGAACATATTTTATGTCTACGCCCATTTGGATATAACCAATCATAGTCCCGCCAGCAACTGAGGCTAAGCCGCCTGTCATCACAGCAAAAAGCTCAGAACGGGTCATGTGCTTGATAAAAGGGCGAACCATTGAAGGTGCCTCGATAGGACCAACAAAGATATTAGCAGTTGCAGATAGTGATTCCGCATGGCTTGTGCCTAAAAGTTTTGACAACCCACCACCAATAATCCCTATGATCATCTGCATAATACCGAGGTAATATAATACAGCGATTAATGAACTAATGAAGACAACAACGAATAGCACATTAATTACAAAAATAAACCCGATGCTGAAAGTCGCTAAACCACCAAATATAAAACTCAAACCTTCATTAGCATAATTAATAACATGCATAACACCATTTGAAGCAGCATTTAAAATGCTTTCACCCAAAGGGATATAAAGTACAAATGCCCCAAAGGCGATTTGCAATGCTAAAGCACCTACTATAGTTCTAGGATTAATTGCACTTCGACGCTCTGACAATAAAATGGCGAGACCGACTAAGACCATCATGCCTATTAAACTGATGAAAACTTCCATACATTTTTGACTCATTAATTAAATATCTAGTCGCAGTTTACGAATTCAACTTTTTGCTTCAAGTGCTTCTTTGATTAAAAAGAAATAAAAAATCAGCAGTTAACAAATTACTGTGGAGGGTGTAACTTAATTGAAACTATTTTAGCTTACCAATATTACGCTTAGTGTTTTATCTGTTTACAATTCTGGCCATGCAGTACTAATTGTTGATTTTCTTTAACATCCAGTAGGGCTTTATTAAATAAGTTAAATTGATTTTTATTTACCATTTTTAAGTGGAAAGTTGATAAATTTAGATCGAAAAATAACAAAAATGAAATTTATAAACAGCTATTCATTCTAATTTTGTAACTATAAGGATCTTCAAATTAGCCTTGAGATTGCTTATTGATTGGATTTTTAATTTTGTTGGAACAAGTAAAAAAGGATACGTAACTCAGTGTCACAATTTTGTTTCTACGCTTCAACTCTAAATGCTATAGATAAGATGAGGGCGGTGATATAAGTCGAAATAGCGATAGTAATTTGAATTCTATATTATTAACTGTCTGCAACGAAAACCAAGTGCAGAAGATAAAACTAATTTTCAACTGACTGACCAAGAAGACTCCACATAGCCCAGTCGCAAAGAGTGGCCAGGGAACCGTTACGGAGCAGCATTTTAAAGTTACTAACACGGCAGGAGTGTCGTGTCTGCTTGTGGAGGCTTACGTAATACTCGATATTTCGAGCGATAGCCTGTGAAACAAAAGCATCGCCTGATAAGCTGTCTTTGGAAGATCTCGTCTTAGGGCAAGAGTCACTCAGTTCAAAAAGCCTAACAGTTGCTAGGATCTTTTTCGATGTAATATATTGGTGGGAAAAGTGCACTTGCTTCCCTATATATTAATGGACAAGTTAAAATACCATTACTATCAATGGGTGAACCACGTTGAGCTATAAATATGAATGCTCCAGAGACATCAGAGCCTTCAATGTAAACCCAATCGTTAGTTCCATTTATATCATTTAGAGCATCAAATTTTACATCCAATGCAAGCTCTAAAGCATCTTTAGTCGCCGTTAGATAACCATAGGCAATATTTACTTGCGAACCAGCGCCAATATCCACTGTTGCTTGGGGTTGAGGAGGTAATTTTTCTTTACCTAATATTGAAGCCTTTGAATAAACTAAGGTATTTGCACTTTTTAAAGCTGCTTGCATACCTGCTAACGTTGAAACTCGAGCATCGCCTTGTAAATTAATAAACTTAGGAGCAGCAGTTACTGCAAGGATGCCGAGAATAATAATAACAACCACCAGTTCTATTAAAGTAAAACCGCGACCTTTAATCATATCAACCTCTATTGTATTGAACTTATTGCTATTAATTCATTTGAGGCGCTTGATTTCTAATCAGCTTAGTTTGTGACAGTTCTGATTTCGCATAGGCTACCTACAACATAATTAAAGACTTAATATGAGGAAAATCAAGTTTGTCGAGAAGTAAAGCTACAAATCAAAGGCACTGCAGTCATTACAAAAAAGGCCTTATCGCAGATAAAGGCCTTTAAATACTGATGATAAAAACTGAAATACTAAGGTTTTGAATCTTTTAAGGCATTAAAGCCGCCAGCATTCATACTGTTTGTGAATCCAGCTTCAGATAATGATTGATCGGCAATGCCGCTACGACGTCCACTGCGGCAATATAAAACGATTTCACTATCAGGGCTAAGTGTTAACTTGCTTATGCCGTTAACAATATTATCAAAAGGAATGTTAATTGCGCCTTCAATATGACCTGCAGCAAATTCTTCTGCGGTGCGAACATCAATCAGGGTTGCGCCATTGCTTATGCTAGCCCAAGCTTGTTCTGATGAAATATCTTTCGCAAAACTAACTTGATTAAACAGCATAAAAATTGTTGCAAATACAGCGAGTAAGCTTAATTTTGTTCTGGCACGTTTTGAAGATTTCATAAACCGTCATATTCCTGTTGTTATTATGTTTGAAGCTGAACCTTTGCTTTATTTGGCTTTGGCAATCTCAGCTTCTGATTTTAGGCCGAGTTTTTTCATCACCATGGCAGCAGGACAAAAACCAGTAAAAGCACTTTGGAATAGATTAGCACCAACAAATACCGTCAGCCACATAAAATGATGGCTTACTGTGGCGGTTAACACCAAAGACAATAACACCATAAATCCGGCAAAGGCCATAATTGTACGTTCGATAGACATAGTGGAGCTCCTTTAATTACATAGTAGTGCTAATTATCAATAGATTAGCTGTTTATCATTTGACGACTTTTCATCACTGAGAAGTACAACACAGGGATGACAAGCAAGGTTAAAATGGTTGAAATAAATATGCCGAAGATCAGACTGATAGCTAATCCATTAAAGATTGGATCATCAATAATAAACAGTGCGCCAATCATTGCAGCTAATGCCGTTAGCATAATAGGTTTAGCGCGCACTGCGGCAGATTTGATCACCGCTTTTTCTAATGTCATGCCCGCAGCTAAAAGATGATTAATAAAGTCCACTAACAAAATGGAGTTACGCACAATAATCCCCGCAAGGGCAATCATGCCGATCATCGATGTTGCGGTAAATTGCGCTCCTAATATGGCATGGCCTGGCATCACACCAATCACGGTTAAGGGGATGGGCGCCATAATCACTAACGGTACTAAATATGACTTAAATTGACCTACCACCAGTAAGTAGATGGCTATCATGCCCACCGCATAAGCAATCCCCATATCGCGGAAGGTTTCATAGGTGATTTTCCATTCACCGTCCCATAATATGGCAACTTCAGAGATGCCATCTGGCTGCTCGACATAATGCTGCGCAATAGGGAAGTCACGTTCAGCGTTAGCTTGATTAATTTGGCCAGCAATATCAAACATGCCATATAACGGGCTGTCGGTAGGGCCTGCCATATCAGCGACGACCATGATCATCGGGATCATGTTTTTATGTACAATCGCCGCATTTATATGGCTTTGTTCGATAGTTGTGACCGCAGCTAAGCTGATTTGCTCACCATGCTGGTTGGTCAATTTAAGGTTTAATATTTGCGCTAAATTGACCTTTTCGCCTTCATTAACCTGTAAACGGATAGGTGTCGGCCGTTTTTGAGATGCTAAGTGTAAATAGCTGACATCTTTACCACCAACGGCTGCCGCAATGGTATTAACAATTTGTCCGTAAGATAAGCCCAATAAACTGGCTTTAGTGCGATCAATGCTGACTTGCCATTTTTGCTGAGCATAAGGTAAAAAGATATCAACATCGACAACATGCTCGGTGGCGTTAAAGCGTTGTTCAAGCTCAAGTGCCGTTTTCTCACGTAGCTCGGTTGTTGGCGCATACACTTCTGCCACAATAGGGGACCACACTGGCGGCCCTGGTGGCACTTCGACTACTTTAACTCTGGCATTATAAGCTTTAGCTATTTCGTTTAACGGCCCACGAACGGCTAAGGCGATTGAGTGGCTGTCACGACTGCGATGTGATTTATCGACAAGATTAACTTGTATGTCACCAAGCTCTTGACTGCTGCGCAAGAAATAGTGACGTACAAGGCCATTAAAATTCATTGGTGCGTGAGTGCCTGCATACCATTGTTGATGCTCAATTTCTTCTACCGTTGACAAGTACTGACTCATTTCTTGTAAAACACGTTGTGTTTGCTCTACTGGAGTGCCTTCAGGCAAATCAACCATCACCTGAAATTCAGATTTGTTATCAAATGGCAGCATTTTTAATATCACGGCCTGCATTGCGGGCAAGGCAACAGCAATAGCAATTAACGCAACAATCACAGCAGCTAAGCCTTTACGGGCCTTACCTGCATTGCTGCCGATTAAAAATGGCGTCATCAACCGGTTAAAAAACTGGCCTAGTTTGTCATTGGCTAGGTCATTTTGATTGTGATCGTCAGCGTGAATGACCGTACTGCCGTCTTTATGAGTATGACGCTTTAATAACTTGTTTGATAACCAAGGTGTCATCATAAAAGCAATCACTAATGATAACAGCATGCCCATGCTGGCATTAATGGGGATAGGGCTCATGTAAGGGCCCATTAAGCCTGATACGAATGCCATTGGCAGTAATGCGGCGATAACTGTAAAGGTGGCCAAAATAGTCGGACCGCCGACTTCATCAACCGCCACGGGAATAATGTCAAGCAAGGGCTTATTGCTTAATGCCATATGACGGTGGATGTTTTCCACCACTACAATGGCATCATCAACCAAGATCCCGATAGAGAAAATCAGCGCAAACAGCGAAATACGGTTTAAGGTAAATCCCCAAGCCCAAGAGGCGAATAACGTCAGCGCAAGGGTGATAATAATGGCGATGCCTACCACTGCAGATTCACGTAACCCCATGGTGAAAAACACCAATAATACGACCGCAGAAGTGGCAAATATCAACTTGAAAATAAGGGTGTTGGATTTGTCGCCAGCGGTTTGACCATAGTTACGTGACACGGCAACCTTAACCTGATCAGGTACCAGCACGTTTTGCACTTCAGCAATGCGGCTTAACACTTTATCGGCAATCACTACCGCATTTTGACCTGCTTGCTTGCCTATTGCGATAGTCACTGCAGGATAATCACCCTGTTGGTCAACATGACGGACATGTTGGGTTGGTATATCACTTTGCAAGGTGATTTCGGCCACATCTGACAAGTAAACGGCTTTGGCTAATGTTGGTTCAGCCTGTTGTGACTTTGATTGTGTTGGAATAACTTTTATCAACAACGATTTTACGTCATCAACCGAATTAATAAATTGCCCAGCACGGACTTTAATTTGTTGGTTATTCTGCACCCACGAGCTAAGCATAGAGACTTGATTGTTATCTTGTAAGCGCTGCTCAATCTGGTCAACTGTTACCCCAAAGGCATTCATTTTCACGCTGTCTAATCTGACATTTAGCACCATATCATGGCGTCCTTGGGTATAGATTTCTCTGGTGCCAGGGATGCGTTTGAGTTCAGTTTCCAAGTTAGCTGCTACGTGGGTAAGCTCTTCTGCGCCAATATCACTAGATTGCGAATAAAGGGTTAAGCTTACAATCGGTACATCATCAATGCCGCGAGGTTTAATCAGTGGCTCACCAATACCAGCGGCTTGATTGAATTTATCACGATTAGAAAATAGCTGATTGTAAATATTCACTACCGCTTCATCGCGTGGTACGCCAACTTCAAAGATGGTGATAATCAATGCACCATCTGGCTGGGAAAATGAATATAAGGTATCAACGCCTTTGATTTCAGAAATAATCTGTTCAGCAGGTAGCGTGACTAAGCTTTGTACTTCACTTGGCGTTGCCCCAGGGAAGGGGATAAACACATCGGCAAAGGTGACATCAATTTGAGGGTCTTCTTCTTTTGGGGTGATAATTACCGCAAAAATGCCTAATAACAAGCCAACAAGTGCAAGCAAAGGGGTAATAGCACTGGCTTGAAACATTTTCGCGATAGTGCCTGACAAGCCCAGTGAAGGAGAGTTTGGATTATTCATTTATCATCTCTCCTATTAGTTTGCTTGATTAGCGTGCGCTTGATTAAGGAACAGCACATAGCTGGCAGCATCATTGATAATATTGTCGCCATCCATAACGCCTGATAGCACTTCTACTTGGGTGACTTGGCCTGTTGTGAGCTGATTACCGGTTAATTGCTTGCCAAGACGCACTTGGGTTTGCAGATACTTATCACCTTGCTTGCGATATACCGCCGTTAATTCACCTACTTGAAAAATCGCTGACTTGGGCAAGTAAATTGCTTCAGTTGTGGCAATGGGTAATGCCGCTTTTAACCATTGACCTGCTTGCAAGGTGTCTTGGAGGTTGTCAAGTTGTACACGTACTTCAATACTTTGGTCAGCTTGAGTACTAAAATTGAACTTATTGATTTTGTCACTTTGATATTGCTGATAATCATCAGATAAATTAATACTATCTAAGGCGGCTAATTGTTGGCGATATTGCTGTGGTACATAAAATACCGCGCGTAATTTGTCGGTGGCATAGCCAGATAATAAAGGTTGGCCGTAACTGATGGTTTCACCTTGTTCAACCCACTTAGCCGTGACTCGACCTGAAAATGGTGCGCTAACAATGGTGTAATTGACGTTCTCTTTGGCACTAATTAAGCGAGCTTTAGCTGCGCTAACGGCCTGAGCACTGGACTTAGCATTAGAGGTAGCTTCATCCATGGCACCTTTAGAAATTGCTCCTTTTGGAAATAATGCTTTATACCGCTCAAATTGAGCCTGAGCTTCAAAGTTTTGCGCTTGTGCTTTGGCAAGTTCAGCTTCAGCCGCAGCTAAGCCTGCACCTTGTTCTTTACTGGTGATCTCTAATAATGGGGCACCTTCTGGTACCAAATCATTGACATCATAGTTGATTGCTAAAATGCGACCTGAGGTTTGTGCAGACACAGTGGCAGAGGTAATGGGCTCTACTTTGGCATCTAGTTGCAGGTATTGAGTTTGCGATGTGCTTTTGGCTGTGATGGTTTCAAGCGGCATTTCTGCAGCAAAGCTGAAGCTTGAAGCTAAATAAGCTGATAAAAGGATGAAATTTCGGCTAAGTAAATTTAGCGAAGATTGAGTCGATGAATGCATTATGTTGAACCTCACAAAAGTCTATAAGAAAATTCTAATGGATGTGCAAGAAAACTACAATCTATTTATTAGAAAAAATTCATATAGTAGGCTTGTTGGACAGTTCACTATAGCTGAGTAGAAGGGGAACTTATAGCTGCGCAGATAATAAAAAAGCCATACTCATCAATGAGTATGGCTTTAATTATTGACAGTAGAACACCGAATTAAAAGCGGTAGTTGTACTGTAATGAGAAGTAGTTAGCGCCTGATTCTGTGTAAGCGGTAATAGGCATACCAAGTGCGTTATCTTCTTCAACATGTACCTTTTCACCAACAACTAAGGTATAGCCAAAATCAATACTCGATTTGGGGTTAATGTTATAAGTGAAACCGGCTGAGTACCATGTACGATCTGAATCAGGTATTGATAACGAAGATTGTAGATCTACAACACCATGGTCAGTCGCAATACCTGCACGAACAGTCCATTTATCGTTAACAACATAAGTTCCGCCTAAGCTGACAAACCATGAGTCTTTCCAGTGGTATTCTTTTAAATCTACTTCTGGAGCACCGTCATTTTGAAGTGTAATTTTATCGAATGAACTCCACTGACTCCATTGTGCTGTGTAGTGAAGTGCAAACTTTTCAGTAATTTGGTGGAAACCAGCAAACTGAGCAATATCAGCAAGTGGAATATTGATATCATCAAATTCAGTGATTAAATAACGAATGTCACCGGATGCTTTCATTTCTGGACTAAGACGGTAGCTTAAGCCAAAGCGGTGATTTTCGTTTACTTCATAGGTTAAACCAACGATTCCGCCTACGCCCCAACCATCAGCTTCAACATCAACCAATGAGCCGCGGCTTAATTTACCTGAACCATGAATTAAATCGATACCGATACCAAGGCTTAACGCATCATTTAAGCGGTAAGACATACTTGCATTTAAATTAATTGTGGCAACTTCGGTATTACCAAGTAAATCAACAGGGGAAGGAGACACACCTTCAGTTAGTTCACTTAAATCGGCACCGGTGCCATAGTTACTAAATGCTGCGAATCCGAACGCAAATTTGTCATTAACTGGGTTAATGTAATAGGCGTTTGGGATCGGTTTACCTTCAGCGGCATTTTCAATCCCGCCTAGTTCATTCCCTAGAAAAACTGCTTCAGTGACTTCAACATTGACGTCAGCATAAGTCATACCTACTGATAAGCTTTTTTCATCAAATAACGCCATGGCTGCTGGGTTACGAGAAAGCACTGATGCATTATCCGCAATAATGGCATCACCGGCCATTGCACGACCTAATCCGGTGGCAGATTGGCTATTGAGTTGAAAACCTGCAGCAGTAGCTTGGGTGCTTGCTAACGCAACCGCTGTTGCAAGTAGAGTCTTGTTGAATAAAGTCATGTTGTTTTACCTATTATGTGCTGTCACAGTATTGCAGCTAATAATTGATTAGCATCTTGCAGCTTTAAATTTGCAGGCATCTTAGGTAAGCCCTAGTGTTGGTACAACTCCGACCAGATGTTAGTTATTGTTATCATTGAGTTAATTCTTGGTTGGTGTTGTAAGTCATATTTTCCATTAATACGGTTTGCTCATGAAAAACACTTATGTGGCATAGGGTTAGCTATAAAATGAAATAATTGGGATGTTGTTTTTTTGTTACGGTGTTAATTCTGTTCAACAAAGTGTAAAACAAAAAAAAGCGTACACGTGTACGCTTTATTGTTCTTGCTGTTATGGTTATGTAACCAAACCGTAGGCAAGGTGTTTAATTTTTGGGTGTGAGCTGCGCTTTATTTGGCCTTGAGTTCGGCATTAAATGCTAGAAACTCTGCTTTTACTGCGTCATTAGGCGGTGATATTTTACTGAACATAATGCCGGTAATCGAAGCCAACACAAAGCCGGGCACAATTTCATATAAGTCGAATATGCCACCACTGAGTTGTTTCCAAACCACAACCGTAACCGCGCCCACTATGATAGTGGCTACTGCGCCATTGCGGCTATAATTTTGCCAAAATAGCGATAACAACACCACTGGGCCAAATGCTGCGCCAAAACCTGCCCATGCATAACTGACTAACCCTAACACACTGCTGTTTGGATCAAGTGCAAAAACACCTGCAATAATGGCAATAGCAATGACACCTATTCTGCCCACTAACATTAATTCTTTACTGCTAGCTTGTGGACGCAACCATTTGCGATAAAAATCTTCAGTGATCACACTTGAACAAACTAACAACTGTGAATCAATGGTGCTCATAATTGCAGATAAGATAGCCGCAATTAATAAGCCGCCAATCCAAGGATTAAATGCAGCATGGGCTAAGTGAATAAAGACTGTTTCAGGGTTATCTAACGGAGTATTGGCAAAGTATAACGTGCCAGCTAAGCCTGTCGCGAGTGCGCCGATAAGAGCGATAATCATCCAGCTCATGGCGATTCTGCGAGAAAGGCGCAAGTCATTGGCACTTCCTATGGCCATAAAGCGCGACAAAATATGTGGCTGACCAAAGTAGCCTAACCCCCAAGCCAATAGTGACACTAAACCGATAACCGTGGTTTGCTCACTAACAAACGATAGCATTGCTGGATCAAGAGTTTGAAGATTTGTTTGAGTTTCTGCATGGCTAAATATGCTAACGGGCACAATTAATAGTGCGATTAACATTAAGCAACCTTGGAAAAAGTCTGTCCAGCTCACTGCAAAAAAACCACCAACAAAGGTGTAAGAAACAATGATGACAGAGCCAATCACTAAGGCTAAGGTGTAATCGAGGCCAAACACTTTTTCAAATAAGATGGCGCCACCAACCATGCCAGATGAAGCATAAAAGGTAAAAAAGACTAAAATGGTGACCGCAGAAACCAGTTTTAATAAGCCGTGATTGTCGTTAAAGCGGTTTTCAAAAAAGTCAGGTAGGGTTAGTGAGTTATCAGCAAGTTGGGTGTAAATGCGCAAACGTTTAGCGACAAATAGCCAGTTTAACCATGCACCGAATACTAAACCAAAGCCAATCCAAGCTTCGCCTAATCCGCCAAGGTAGACTGCGCCGGGTAAACCGAGTAACAACCAGCCTGACATATCTGATGCGCCCACACTGAGTGCTGTTACCGCGGGGCCCATTTTTCGGCCGCCAAGAATATAATCATCGACTGAATCCGTTTTTTTATAAGCCCACAGACCGATCCCCATCATCAGTGCCAAATAGCCAATAAAAGTAATTAAAATAGGTGCTTGAATTTCCATGTATCGTCCATTTACCTATGAATAGGCTTGTAAGTGTTATTATGGTTTCTTCTTAAACAGCGTTAATCAATGATGCGTTTAAGAAAGACTTGCTGATTATGCTAGCAGAAGTTTGATTTGGTTCACACTTTTGCGGGCCGATTGCTTAAAATGCATTCGGCCATATCATTTGATATGGCCGAATGTAGATTTAGCGCTAAAAACCGGTGGCGTTTTAGATAAAACTTTGTTTAATTTCTTGTTTTACATGTTCAAGATCTGAGTGCTGTTCACCGACGAGCAGCATATATGCGCCAGCGGTTTTGAAACCTTGGCCTTTATAGTGATTGTCGGCAAACATCTGTTCAAGTTTCATTCTGTTTTCAGCAGGCACGATAAATAATGTCACTTTTTGGCCATATTCATCCTGCATGACAAGGTGTAATGACTTCACGCCTTGGAAATCACAATAAGCGGTATAAAGCACCCGTCCAGGTTGTTCAATAAACTTAGACTGTTGTAAGCCAGCAATACTGGCTAGTTTAAAGTTAATGTCATTAAAACCAATATTTTGCTCTATCTGTAAGGCTTTAGTTTCATGGTAAACATGGGCTAAAGCATGTTCAGATAAATCCACTGGTGTAAAACGCAACATACTAAAACTCAACCCAACAACAAATGCAATTGAAGCTGCCATAGCCATTAAATAGCGGGTACGCTTTTTAGATTCTTGATGTTGATTCAGTTGCTGACGTAGTAGAAGTTTGTCGGCTAAATCATTGGGTACGGGTATATTAAGAGCTTGATTTAATTTGCTATCAAGCACTTTTAAGTTGTTAACTAATTTAGCATCATCTGGGTGATCTACCATATGCTGTAAAAAATCGTCAGATTGGGTATTGGGGTCGCCATAGGCTTGACGACGAAATTGTAGATCATCCATTTGATTGACCTCTCATTGGGGGTGTTTCTAACGCATCTTTTAACTGATTGCGGGCTCTGAATAACCGCGTCATAACGGTATTGCGATTAAGCGATAACAGCTCAGCTATTTCATCTCCACTAAAACCACCAATCAGTTGTAACAACAAAGGTTCACGATATTCGATATCCAATTTGCCTATTTGACGACGTAGCCAATAGTTTTCAGTTTCATCTTCAGTGGTTGTTGACAACACATCTTCTAATTGCTCTTGTTCGACATCGTTATAATCAAACTGTTTGCGTTCAAATCGGCGCGCATTTTCACGGCGTAAAATGGTGATCAACCAAGCTTTGGCGGCTTTGTCATCATTTAATGAATCCAATGCCTTCCATGCCCTTAAAAAGGTTTCTTGAGTGATGTCTTCAGCCACATGTTTATCGCCGCATAACCAAAAGGCATAGCGAAATATGTCGGTATGAAGTGCCCTGACAAGGCTATCGTATCGTCGTTGTTTATTTAGCATGTCAGATAAGACCGTGGCGGTGGACTTTTTCTTTCGCAAACGTTCAAACATTTTTTAATTTTCTTCAATTGCGTGAAAATCGATTAATAAGCTTACGCGCAAAATTGACGGGAAACAATTTGCAATGGTGGCCCTACAGCTAATTAGCTGTAGGGCCTTGGTGAGGAATTAAGGATTTAAATCAGCAATTAACGATGCTTTTGCTTGTTGTTGATTGGGCGAATATAAATTGATGGCATCAATTAATTGTTTTTTATTGACGGCATGCGTCTGTTGACTGTATTTACCGGCTTGCAAGCTTGATATCGCTTGGGATAACTCAGCAGATAGTTCGCTTATCTGCGCCAAGGTTGTTGGTTTAGCTAACACAGTTGAAAAATACGCTTGTACAGCAGTAATGACGTCGCTGACATTGTTTTTATCACAGGCATCAACAATGGCTGAGATATTGGCTTTGTGTGTCGTGTTAGCAGGGTTAGATGTTGCCGCGTCAACCACGTTCGGCTTGGATGCGGCTTTTCGCCATAGCACTAAGGTTATTAACCAAAGCGCGGCAAATAACCCCGTTAACCACGGCCAATAACCTTGATCAACCTGCGTTTGGGTTTGGGGAGTAACGGTTAGCGTATTATCCTCCATTTGGCTGGCGATCACGGTAATGGTTTTCGCTGGCAACACAGCATATTCTTGTTGTTTAAGCTGCGCATTCCACCATGGGACTTTTATTTCAGGTAACGTATAAGTGCCTGCTTTTGTTGGAACAATAGCCGCAGTTAAACTGTATTGTGAGATAACCTGATCATCACGTACACCGGTTTGGCGCAGGGGTTTTTCAGGGTAAATCTTCATGCCTTCGGTGGCTGGCATGGCAAGTTCAGGTAAGCTATTTTCATCAACATTGAGCGCAATTAAGCTGATGGTGCGAGTAATTGGGCTACCAGCTTCAAATGTGGTTTGTTCTTCTGGCCATGTCTCGCGCAGGGTAACTAAATCACTGACTAACCATTCACCTTGATAACTAGGTGGAAAGCTATTGATTTGAATAACTTTTCTATCAGCTTCTGTTTGCATTGGAATGCTTTCATTAAAGCCAAACATACCGCCACGACGCTGGGTTTCAATTAACACATCACCAGAGAAGGTTGCGCCATTAATGACGATTTCACCCGGTAAGTCGGCCACAATGCCGTAGGTGCGTTCGATAACTCGAAAACGACGACCATTGACAATTTCAGTGCCATCTTTGTCTTCACCAATTTGCTTAATGGTAGCGCCTTTGATGACCGGCGCACTTAATACCCCGCGTTGTAATTCGACCGCCAAATACAGTTTAACTTTATAGGTTATCAACTGACCAATATAGGCTTCATCAACATTGGTGCTGGCTTCAATGTATAAATTGGCCGACTCTTGCGGTTGGCTGCCTTTAGGGGCAACTTGTAAGATGATCGGGTCGGAACTGACTCCGTTAATATTAAATGCAGGAATGGTGACATTGCCCGTATATTTAGGGGATAACAAAACCTGCCAACGGGTTTCTTTGGTGGTTTTAAAGTTGATCATTTGTGTACTGCGGCCGACACTGGTGCGTCCGACAATAAAGTCATTTAGCAAAATGGAGGTGTCAAGTGCTCCGGCATTGAGGTCATCATCAGCTGTGACGTTTAAAACAAAATATTCCCCTTCAATCACAGGATTTTTTTCAATACTGGTTTCCACTTTGGTTAGCGCCATAACCGATGGGGCAATAACAAGTAGCACTAAGCTAAATAAGATTCGAGTTACCACTGTTCTGTTTCCTTGATCTGTTGACCACTTTGACGTCGTTTTTGATATTCCAACTGCATTTTATTGCGAATTAACACTTGTGGATCTTCGCTAATGGCGCGTAAAGCACGCTCCATATCATCGGGAAGGGGTTGCGGCTGCATATCTGTAGGGCTAATCGTTTGCCCAGAAGTTTGTGTTTCTGCATTAGGCTCTTTATCTGTTGCATCCGTTGCTTTGGCTGAAGCAGCCTGCTGTTGTTGCTCGGCGTCTTGTTCTGTTGGCTCATTCGGCGCAGTATTGGCTTGCATGCTGGCTTCATTTTGCGGTTCTTGTTGCTCATCCGCGCCTGATTGTGCTGATCTTGAAGATTGTTGAGCATCTTGCTGAGTTTCACTTGGTTGACTATTATCCGCGTTGTTTGCATCAGCTTCGTCTTGGTTGGATTCTGATTGTTTATCTTGTTCTGTTTGCTCAGGCTGTGATTGCGATGAGTCAGATTGTTCAGAATTGGCGTTATCTGCTGATTGTTGCTGTGATTGCTGTGGATCAGCTTGGTCTTGCTGTGACTGGTCATCATTTTGCTGCTGTTCGCTTTGTTGACCGTCTTGGTTTGCGTTAGACCCTTGCTGTTGTTTATCTTGATTTTGACTATTTTGTGATTGATCTTGCTGATCACCATTCTGATTGTCGTTTTGTTGATTGTTCTGATCTTGCTGTTGATTTTGTTGTTCAAGCAATGACTCAGCTAAGGCTAAATTAGCCTTGGCCTCAGGAAAGTCTTCTCGAAGTGAAAGGGCTTTTTTATAACGTTCAATCGCTTGCGGTAAATCAGTTAAGTGCATCAAACTGTTGCCTTGGTTATATAATCCTTCAGCGCTGGTATCTAGTTCAAAACCTTCTAATGCTTGTTGATAATTGCCTGCTTTAAAATGCGCTGCTGCCTGCCAGTTTGTGTCGTCAAATTTTTCAGCAGCTTGTTCATAATCACCTTGATCAAATGCAGCTTGAGCTTGTTGGGCTTTAGTTTGCCATAAATCATCCCACACATTGGCTGATGCAGGTTGACTATAAAGTGACGTGATGGTCAATACGGATGCTAGTAGCACGGGGGCTAAGCTGGTGGGAATAAGGATGTTGGGTAACATGCCATGCTTAAAACTGAATAATATAGGCAATATCAATAATAGGGCGATATAAGGGCCGAGATCTTTCCATGCTTCACCTTCTAACTCGGTGGCTTTGGCTTTCCCATCGGCTTCTAACCACTGTTGCAGCTGAGTAATATCGCTACCATCTGCTTGCGCGCCAATCAGGATCCCTGAACCTTTTTTAGCTAATTTTTGCAGTAAAGCGATATCGGTTTGTGCAACTATGACTTCATTACCACTATCACGTAATAGTTGGCCATCGGCTAATTGAATTGGCGCACCTGTTTGACTCCCAATGGCTAAAATAGACAAGCGATAACGGCTGTTATCTAAGGCTTTATATACCTGATTAAACTGCTGATCAGATACGCCATCTGTCATTAAAATAATATCGCCTGTAACATGGCCGCCTTGAGCTAATAGCTCTTGGGCCAAGGTGATAGCCGCACTGAGGTTAGAACCGCGTACCGGCATAATATCCGGTGACAATGTAGGCAATAAATTAAGTAAAGTGCCTGTATCACGGGTTAACGGGCTAATGGTAAAGGCATCACCTGCGTAAGCAATTAAGCCGGTTTCACCTTCTTTAAGTTCTTTTAGAAAATCTGTTGCCCGAAACCGTGCATGAGACAAGCGGTTGGGGCTTAGGTCGGTGGCGTACATGGATAATGACATATCCATGACTAACACGCGTCCTTGTTCGGTAGCAAAAACGGGTAATGCTTGTTTGGTGATAGCCGGTCCTGCTAGAGCTATGACGGTTATCAACCAACATAGTGCCAACAGCCATTGTGGTCGGTGACTTTGCTCTGCTGAATCACTTATTAGCATTTTGCTCAAGTGCGGAGCAATATATTGCTTCCAAGCGGATTGCTGTGAATGACGTCGCCAAAATAATAAGCTTAAAATGAGTAAAGGCACTATACCGAATAACCATTCAGGTCGGATAAAATGGATCATTTGGCCTGATCTCCACGTGAAAACGAAGCCAAGCTAACGCCTGCTTGAAAATGTTGTCTGCAACTAATTAATACACTGATAAGTAATGATAAAAGTAAGGGCCAATAAAAGAGTTCTTTTTTCGGACGATAGCTTAATTGATCACGTGCAACGGGCTCAAGCTGGTCAATGGTTTGATAAATTTGTTCTAATTCTTCAGTGTTTCTGGCTCTAAAGTATTTGCCATTAGTCATATCTGCTAGCTTTTGTAATTGGGTTTCGTCAAGATCCATTGAAGGATTAACCCGTTCTTTTCCAAATATTGTGCGTCTTTCAAGTACCTCTGCACCAACGCCTATGGTGTAAATGGTAATATTACGTTTAGCGGCAATTTCAGCGGCCACTTCTGGCTCGATATTACCCGCATTATTTGAACCATCGGTAAGTAAAATCAAGACTCGATTACTTTCATCGACTAACTCAAAGCGTTTTACCGCAAGGGCAATGGCTTCGCCAATGGCGGTTTGTTTTCCCACTAAGCCAATTTGTGCTTCTTGTAAAAATTGGGCAACAGAACGTCTGTCTTGAGTTAAAGGGGCTTGGAGGTAAGCATGGTCAGCAAATAAAATCAGCCCTAAGCGATCGCCGTTACGGCGTTCAATAAAGTCAGACAGGACATGTTGGATTAAGGTAAAACGATCAACCGTTCGATTATTCACTACCATATCTTCAATTTGCATACTGCCGGATAAATCAACCGCTACCATTAAGTCGCGGCCTTTTGAAGGTAGCTCGATGGGCTCGCCTAACCATTGTGGTCTGGCAATCGCGCATAAAAATACTAGCCACATTAACCAATATAATTTTCGTGATCGTTTGATCCCTTGCTGACTTTTTGCATTGATGTTGCTGCTAACACCAGGCAGTTGTAAATGACCACCTTGGTTTACCACTTTTGTTTGACGAAAAAACAGCGGTAAGGGCAATAACAGTAAAACGAGTGGCCAACTAAAACTTAGCATGATGCCTCCGTTTGACTTTGAATGCGTGCTTGCTCAAAAGGGGTTTTGTTTTGCAGCCATAAGGTTGCTAAGGCAAATAACTTGTGTTTGTCTTCTGCTGTAAGGCCCGCCGCTTGGTGGCGCTTAATTAATATTGGCCCAATTTTACCATGCTCATTGGCGGGTAAACGTAGCTCTAACCAAGCAAACCATTGCTGGCCGTTGAGTTTTGCCAGTTCAAAACGGGGCAGGTATGTCATTGCGGTTCGTTTGAGCAAGCTATTTACTTGTGAGGCAAAGTCATCAGCATTTCTGTCTAACGCATTAAGCATCGCAAGGGCTGATTTTCTGGGTGCGTGATACTTTGTCTGTTTCACAAAAACGTTAATTAGCCAAAGAAGGCTAAATATCACTAACGCCAGCATTAACCAATATCCTGGTGCAATAGGCAGCGATGATACTGGCTCGGGCAAAACTATATCGTGTAATTGTGCTAATGGTGACATTGCTTGGCTATTAGCAGGATTCGCCATCGCTTGGTTGGTAGCATCTGCCATTGGCGTGTTAGCACTTGCTATCGGTGTATTTCCACTGGCATGAGCTATCGGAGTTAGGACGCTCATTACCGAAGCGAATACTGCGCGGTTTAATAAAGAGGCTGAGAATACGGGTAACATTTAGCGTATTATTTCCAATTGTGCACTTAAGGGATTGGCTGCATCAATAAATTTGGGTTGTACTTTGAGTTGCTTCATTAAGTCAATGAATTGCTGCTGCGTAGCTTGCTGCCCAGTAAGCCAAGCTTGATAACTTTCACGGGTAAGGGTGAGTTGTTGCTTACCATCGCGAACTGGAAAGGCAAATTGTTTCGGTAATGCTAAGGTGCCTTGGCGCAGTGGATCAGTAATAACAAATGCGCCAATATCACAGTGGCGTTTAAGCTCGGTAAGTGGAGCTAGGCATTGTTGATTAAAATGCTGCCCATCTGTGATGATCCACACCAGCGAGCCGGGTTTAGCAATACGCTGCAAGCGTTGGCAAGCTTTGTAAATGTGGTCAGGGTCTTGGGGCAAGTTATCAAATTGATTGAGCTGTTTTTGATGCACATCAATTAAGCCGGAACACAACTGCAGCATGCCTTGGCGACGACTACGCGGTTTTAACTCAAGATGAGTGGTTTCGCTGGCAATGAGTGCCCCCAGTTTGTCGCCATGTTTTACTGCACTCCATGCAAGAGTTGAGGCTAAATGCGCTGCTTGGACCGCCTGTAATAATAAGGTCGAGCCAAAGTATAAGCTGTGGCTTAAATCAACGAGTAAGATGATCGGCCTTTCACGCTCTTCGACAAACAATTTAGTATGTGCCACCCCTGTACGGGCGGTGACTCGCCAATCAATCGAACGGACGTCATCACCATTTTGATAATGGCGTACTTCGGCAAACTCCATGCCGCGACCTTTAATTAAGCTGGCACGATGACCAGATAGGGCGGCTTTGCTACGGGTTTTGCGATCAACAATGACATGAGAATGGGTTTGGCAGGCAATTAATTCCTGTTCAGTTAAGTTCACTCCATCGCTAAATAACGGCAATTGAGACAGCAATTCTTGAGTCATAAATTAAGGCACTGCAACTTGCGATAAAATATGGTTAATAACATGCTCAGCACTGATGCCTTCTGCTTGTGCTTGATAGCTTAATAATAAGCGATGACGTAATACATTAGGCGCGACTGCTTGAATATCTTCTGGAGAGACAAAATCACGGTCATGCAACCAAGCGCGTGCTCGGGCACAGCGCTCAAGTGAAATTGTCGCTCGTGGACTCACACCATATTCTAACCATTTGGCTAATTCAGGGCTGTATCGCTCTGGTTGGCGGGTGGCCATAATGATTTCCACTATGTATTGTTCAAGTGGCTCTGCAAGATAAATCTTTAATGCCTGCTCACGAGCGGCGAATACATCGGCTTGTGCCACTGGCTCAATACTTGGCAACTTGTGGCTAATGGCTTCATTTCGGGATTGACGTAAAATTTCAAACTCGGTTTTCGCGCTTGGGTAGTCCAAATTTAAGTGCATTAAAAAACGGTCTAACTGCGCTTCTGGTAGCGGGTAAGTTCCTTCGTTTTCTAATGGATTTTGAGTCGCCATGACTAAAAATAACTCAGGTAACGCATAACTGGTTTTGCCTACAGTGACTTGACCTTCCGCCATTGCCTCTAATAAAGCAGACTGCACTTTTGCTGGCGCTCGGTTAATTTCGTCAGCCAAAATCAGATTATGGAAGATAGGGCCGGCTTCAAATTCAAAGTTGCCTGTTTGCTGGCGGTAAATATCAGTACCAGTTAAATCGGCTGGCAGTAAATCAGGAGTGAACTGAATACGGTGAAAATCACCCTCTACGCCATCACATAACGCTTTGACCGCGCGGGTTTTTGCTAAGCCTGGTGGGCCTTCTACTAATAAGTGACCATTGGCGACCAAAGCAATCAATAAATTTTCAGTTAAAGACGGTTGGCCTAAGACTACGTTATCTAAATAGGTTCTTAATGAATGGAATCGGCTCAAAGGCATGGTTAGCACTCAATATCGTTATTTTGAATTACACAATGAGGCCTATGTTATGAATTCTATTGGGTTTTGGCTAGTAGGATTAACAGATTTTAACTAAATGCATTGAGATAGTTGTAAACGGGTGTTTTAAACTCACTCATAAAAAGTTAGAATCAGGTCACACTTTGATGGTCTGACCAGATGGTTGGGTGAAATGGATATTTAACAACTAACGCTTGCATCGTTAGGTTAATTAAAAGAGGGTCGAATATGAGTGATAGACAACAAGTTACCAATGCCCGCGGTGAGCGTATTGCCATCGTAGCGGGTTTAAGAACACCTTTTGCTAAACAAGCGACAGCTTTTCACGGTGTTTCGGCATTGGATATGGGCAAAATGGTAGTTAATGAGTTGTTGTCTCGCTCAGAATTGGAACCAAAACTAATTGAGCAATTAGTGTATGGTCAGGTGGTGCAAATGCCTGCCGCACCTAATATTGCTCGTGAAATTGTTCTTGGCACCGGAATGGATGTGTCTACGGATGCTTATAGCGTGACTCGTGCCTGTGCGACCTCTTTTCAGTCTGCGGTAAATGTGGCCGAGTCTATCATGACGGGCAATGTTGAAATTGGTATTGCGGGCGGGGCGGATTCGTCATCAGTATTACCAATTGGGGTATCTAAAAAATTAGCCCATGCATTAGTAGATTTAAATAAGGCACGCACTTTTCAACAAAAGTTTGCCATCATTCGCCGCTTAGGCTTGAAAGATTTAATGCCAGTACCACCTGCGGTGGCTGAGTATTCAACCGGTTTATCAATGGGTCAAACTGCTGAGCAGATGGCGAAAACATACGGTATTAGCCGCGCCGATCAAGATGCCTTAGCCCATCGCTCACACACGCTTGCGACAGAAACTTGGAACTCAGGTGTATTGCAGCAAGAAGTGATGACAGCCCATGTTCCGCCTTACAAGCAATTCATTGATCGTGATAATAATATCCGCGAAAACTCAGTGCTAGAGTCATATGCTAAATTACGCCCAGCCTTTGACCGTAAACACGGCAGTGTCACTGCTGCAAATAGCACCCCTTTAACTGATGGTGCATCAGCAATTATTTTAATGAGCGAAGGCCGTGCTAAGGCACTTGGCTATCAACCTATTGGCTACATTAAGAGTTACGCTTTTACTGCCATTGACGTATGGCAAGATATGTTGATGGGACCATCTTATGCCACACCATTAGCATTAAAACGTGCAGGTATGGAATTAGAAGATTTAACCTTGATTGAAATGCATGAAGCATTTGCTGCACAAACCCTAGCGAACATGCAAATGTTTGGCTCTAAAAAGTTTGCTGAAGAAAAACTAGGTCGAAGCCGCGCTATTGGTGATATCGACATGAGTAAATTTAACGTGCTGGGTGGCTCATTAGCTTACGGTCATCCGTTTGCGGCCACAGGGACTCGTTTAATCACCCAAGTATGTCATGAACTTAAACGTCGTGGTGGTGGAACTGGTTTGGCAACGGCTTGTGCGGCTGGTGGTTTAGGCGCTGCAATGATTGTGGAAGTGGAGTAAGAATAATGGAAAAGACATTTAATTTAGCGCGTCGCGAAGACGGCATTGCAGTATTAACTATGGATGTTCCTGGTGAAACCATGAACACCTTGAAAGCTGAATTTGGGCCTGAAATAACTGAAATTTTAACTGAAATCAAAGCTGACTCAAGCATAAAAGGCTTAGTGGTTGTTTCAGGCAAGGCAGATTCTTTTGTGGCTGGTGCTGACATCAGCATGTTAGCTGCCTGTAAAACGGAACAAGATGCTAAAGATTTATCGCAACAAGGCCATGTGGTATTTAATGATCTTGAAGGGTTAACCATTCCTGTGGTTGCGGCTATTAATGGTGCGTGTTTAGGTGGTGGATTAGAGTTAGCGCTGGCTTGTCACTTACGTGTATGTAGCGATGACAAGAAAACCGTGTTAGGTGTTCCTGAAGTACAACTGGGTTTATTACCCGGTGGTGGCGGCACTCAGCGTTTGCCACGTTTAGTTGGTGTAACGACAGCATTGGATATGATGCTAACGGGTAAGCAAATTCGTCCTAAGCAAGCATTAAAAATGGGCTTAGTGAACGATGTTGTGCCAAATACAATTTTACTTGAAACCGCGATCGAACTTGCTAAAAAAGGTAAAAGTGCCGCAAAACCAGTTAAAAAGTCGGCCTTAAATAAACTGTTAGAATCGACTTCATTTACCCGTGATATCGTATTCGATCAAGCGAGTAAGCAAGTTGCAAAGAAAACCGCCGGTAATTATCCAGCACCAGCAAAAATTATCGATTGTGTTCGCCAAGGTTTAAATAAGGGCATGACCAAAGGCTTAGAAGTCGAAGCCACTCATTTTGCTAATTTGGTGATGTCGAAAGAATCAGCCGCGCTTCGCAGTATATTTTTTGCCACGACTGAGATGAAAAAAGAAACTGGCGCAGCAGGTGCAGAGCCTCGCAAGATTAACAAAGCCATGGTATTAGGTGGCGGATTAATGGGCGGCGGTATTGCGTCTGTTACTACCACCAAAGCCAAAGTGCCTGTGCGAGTAAAAGACATTTCAGAACAAGGGTTAAGTAATGCACTAGCTTACGCTTATAAGTTATTAGATAAAGGCGTTAAACGTCGTCATATGACACCGGCTGTACGTGACAATATCATGTCATTAATGACCACCACGACTGAATATAAAGGCGTAAAAGATGCCGATATCGTGGTTGAAGCGGTATTTGAAGATTTGGCCCTTAAGCATCAAATGGTAAAAGATGTTGAACGTGAATGCGGTGAAAATACTATCTTTGCCTCAAACACTTCATCGTTACCGATTGGCCAAATTGCCCAAGCTGCAACACGCCCAGAAAATGTTATTGGATTGCACTATTTTTCTCCTGTCGAGAAAATGCCGTTAGTTGAAGTGATAGCGCATAAAACCACGTCTCCTGAAACGATTGCCACTACGGTTGCTTTTGCACGTAAACAAGGTAAAACGCCAATTGTTGTACAAGACGGCGCCGGATTTTATGTGAATCGTATTTTAGCGCTTTACATGAATGAGGCGGCGCAATTGCTACTTGAAGGTCAGCGTATTGAGCACCTTGATCGTTCATTAGTTAAATTTGGTTTTCCTGTTGGCCCGATGACGTTACTCGATGAAGTGGGGATTGATGTCGGCGCAAAGATTTCACCGATCCTGGAAAAAGAATTAGGTGCACGGTTTTCGGCTCCTGCAGCATTTGACAAATTATTAGCCGATGACCGCAAAGGCCGTAAGAATGGCAAAGGTTTCTACCAATATGGACCAAAGGCTAAGAAAGCTAAGTTAGTTGATGAATCTGTTTATGGTGTGTTAGGCATTGCGGCTTCATCAGATAAAGAAGCTAAAGAGGTCGCTGAACGCTGTACAATTCAAATGCTTAATGAGGCGGTACGTTGTTTAGAAGAAGGCATTATTGCTTCTGCTCGTGATGGTGATATCGGTGCCATATTTGGCATTGGCTTCCCTCCATTCTTGGGTGGCCCATTCCGTTACATTGATTCATTGGGCGCGAAAAACTTAGTGGATACATTAACACGTTATCAAAAGCTGTATGGCGATCGTTTTACGCCCTGTGAGATGTTAAAAACTATGGCAGCAGACGGTTCAAGTTTTCACGCTAAATAAATGAACTTAAGCTTGGGTCGTAATGCTTTTGTGGCAATGACTTGAGCTAATCATTAATATTTTTGTACATAAAAGCGGCATGTTTTTGCCGCTTTTATTTTGCTCGGCGGCATATTTTTGCCTAAGTTTTAATCGATAAATAGTGCGTATTAGTGTATATTGTCGCCAAATGTGAATTTAAAGACATCATCGCTTAATCGTAAAAAGGTGGAAAGGGTGCGCACAATAGCGTTATCTGCCTTAGATAGAATGGAATGTAGTTAGCTGATAGTTTAGAGGTTTCAGTGATATTTCAATTTGATTGGTTATTAGTTTGCTCAGTTCTTATGTTAAGCAGCCTGTATCTAGGCTTTTCTGCTTATCACAATGGTTTAGGGGTTAAGCGCTGGGCAGCCATCGGCGGTATTTTAGGGCCTTTAGCATATCCATTATTTAACACTCATAAGCATTTGGCCTATAGAAAAGTGCAAGGTTTGCATAGTCAAATCGTTAAATTTTAACTTATTGCAACAGCGATAAGTCTGCAAATAACAAAAAGGAGCCTAAGGCTCCTTTTTTGCGCTTATAACCAAGACTATTTCCACCAAGCCTTGGCCTGAATTACCTGTAAGTTATTGATGCCATCTGGTAATTTTACTTTTTTACGTGCTGGTTTGGCTAAGCCTAGAGCAATTTTTAGAGAAGTTAACATCGTATTCTCCTTATGCTGTTTGAGTGTCTAATACTTTGATATGAGGAATCTCTGCTATTTGAGTATCTAATACTTTGATATGAGGAATCCCTGCTATTCTGAGTATCTAAAACTTTGATATGAGGAATGCCTGCTGTCTGAGTATCTAAAACTTTGATATGAGGAATGCCTGCTGTCTGAGTATCTAAAACTTTGATATGAGGAATGCCTGCTGTTTGAGTATCTAAAACTTTGATATGAGGAATGCCTGCTGTTTGAGTGTTTAGTGCTTTGATAACAGTTAAACCAGCAGTAATTGAAATAGCAGAAACAACAGATAGCGCGATAATAGATTTAATCATTTTTTTCTCTCTTAGCTCAGCTTTTAAATGAAAGTCAGATTTTTTGACAACTGATATTTCATTAGCAGTTAGTGTGCCAATGTTGCTAAAAGGTTTAATTTTGGTTGCTTTTTTGTTTGTTTTTGGCGGTCTTTTTGTCTGAGTCTGCAGATAACAATGCTTTGAAATCGGCTTCTGGTAACGGCTTGCTAAATATATAACCTTGAATTTCTTCACAATTAAGGGCTTTAAGAATATTCAGTTGGGCTGTTTGCTCTACGCCTTCTCCCACAACCGATAAGCCCATGTTGTGGGCTATTGTGATGATTGAATCCACCATTTTAAGATCGCGATCCGATTTATCAATATCATCAACAAATGATTTATCAATTTTTAAGCAGTTAATAGGAAAGCGTTTTAAGTAAGATAAAGAGGAATAACCTGTACCAAAGTCATCTAATGCTAAGCTAACCCCCATTTTTGATAGTTGTTGCATCACTTTTATGGCATTTTCAGGGTTTTTAATCACAGTTCCTTCGGTTATCTCAAGTTCTAAATGTTTCGCCGGTAACTTGGTTAAACGTAAAATTGACGCTATTCGTTGCTGTAGATCCGGTAGCGCGAACTGACGTGACGATAAATTGACAGCCACACGACCTGAGAAGATCCCTTGTTCAAGCCAATGTTGTGCGGCAAAACAAGCCTTACGAAGAACGACATCACCAATTTCGACAATTAAGCCATTGTCTTCAGCTAATGGAATAAACTCATTCGGTGGAATTAAGCCATGCTTAGGATGGTTAAGGCGAACCAGTGCTTCCATTCCGGCTAAGCAATCTTGTTTAACATCCACCTTAGGTTGATAGTACACTTCAAATAAATCATCTTTCAGTGCCTCTCGGATCAAATTTTCAACTTCTAACTGACGTAATGCATTTTGGTTGAGCGATTCTGAATAGAACTGATATCGTCCTCCTCCAGCAGATTTGGCATGGTACATCGCAATATCCGCTTTTCGCAGCAAGGCTTGTTCGTTTTTCTCATCTTCAGGATAAAGCACAATCCCGATACTAATCGCAAGAACAATGGATTCATCCTTAATGCTGAAAGCGGGGTCTAAAGATTGAATGATATTTGAGGCAATCATTGCGCTAGTGCCAATATCTGGGTTTTGATCGATCAATAAAGCAAATTCATCACCACCCAAGCGATATAAACTTGCGTGATTAGGAATCGACATTCTTATCCGCTCAGCGACTGAAATAAGCAGTTCATCACCGACTTGATGGCCTAATGAATCATTTATCCGTTTAAAATTATCAATGTCCAAGACCATTAATGTATGGTGAATATCTTTTTTCACTAAGTTACTTAATGTGACTTGCAAGCTTGAGCGATTTGGTAATCCGGTGAGTAAATCATTGTTGGTTAACTTGCGTAATTCTTCTTCTTGTTGCTTACGGCGAGTAATATCAGAAAATACGCCCACATAGTGGCTGGTTTCGCCTTGCTCGTTGTATATGGCATCAACAGTGAGCTCCATTAGAAAATAACTGCCATCACCTTTACTTGCTTCAATTTCGCCACTCCATTGACCATTATGAATTAATAATTGGCGAATTTGTTGTGAATATGACTCAGGATAACGGGTAAATTCCAGTTTTTGGCCTTTAAAGTTCTCATCTGAACAAGCAGCGATTTCACAACAGGCTTGATTCACTTCAACAAAGGTGAAGTGTTGGTCAAGAATAAATACCCCTTCTGAAATATTTTCAATGGCGCGGGCAAATAGCCGTAACTGTTCTTCAGCGAGCTTGATATTATTAATGTCTTTAATGGTTCCAGTCATACGCAATGGTTGTTCTTTCTGATCGCGTTCTACCACTTTGGCTCTGTCAAGAATCCATATCCAATTGTTATTTCTACCTTTCACTCGGTAAGCCACTTCAAAGTGGTCAGTTATCCCACTAAAGTGATCATTTAAAGCTTTTTGAACTCGGGCTTGATCTAAAGGATGGATATTACTGGCTTCGCCTGGTTTACCAGAGCGTTGCCCATCTTGTGGGAAGTCAAGACTGCCCCAAATATTTGAGCGGTATATTGCGCCACTTTCGATATCCCAGTCCCACATCTCATCGCCGCTACCCCATAATGATAGTTTCAAGCGCTCTTCACTTTGGGCAATTTGTTTTTGAACTTCTCTGCGACGCATAAATGATTTAATGAATAAAGAGATAATGATAAATATAATTAAACCATAAATAATTTTAGCTTGAATTGATAGCCACCACGGCGGAGTGATGATTATATTTATTGATTTTTCATTAACTTTTTCTTTTGTTATCTTGTTTACAGCGTAAACCTTAAACTTATAAGTGCCATCTGGAATATTCGTATATGTTGCCGAATGACTGTTTTCGTTTGGTAACCAATCTGAGTCTATTCCTTCCATTGTGTAATAAAAATCAAATAATCTAGAGTTGTGCCCAACGATATTGTAATTAAGTGTAAATGGATATTCTGAATAATTTAGTAATATAGAATCTTTGTACTTTATAGGCTTATCAAGTATGTGACTTCCAATATTCACTTTCTTGTTAAATATCGATATACCGTTAATGGAGATTTCTTTTTCGTTGGTGACTGTTGTTTTTTTAATTATTTTCCTAGGATTCAAATAACTGATTCCGTTGGGGCCTCCGATAATTAAGCCATTTTTGTATCTGAGCGAAGATTGTGTGCTGTAATCTGGTAAAACACCATTGTTATTTGTTAATTTAATAAAATAACCAGTTTCTAAATCAATTAAGTTTATTTCCATATTTGAGGGCGCAGTTAAAATATTGTCAATTATATTTATCGAGTACGATATCTTGTCTGTAACTGCAAGCGTCTTTATTTCGTTGTTGTTTTTATCATAAGATAAAATTTTCGTTCTAGAACTGAATATTATTTTTTGATCAAGTGTCGCTAAACTTACTACTAGTTCTTTGTTATATATGTTATTTATTTCGTGCGTTTTAATATCTAATGCTAGCAACCCTTTTTGTGAAGCTATGTATATTGTATTGGATATTTTTTTTAAATCGTATATAGGGTAATTTGAATTTGTTTCAAATGTTGAAATTTCATCTTTACTTTTGTCGTAGGTATAAATCTTGCCGTTAAACGTTGCTGCTAGAATTATATCTTCACTTTCGGTTACTTTTGTGAAATGGTCCTCTTTTAATATTTCTTGTTGATATTTGTTTTTTAAATTAATTTTTAAAAGCTGTGTTGATGAACCAATAAAAATAAAATCGTTATTTGAATAAACACTTTTGTGCCCACTAGGAAGGTTTGATTCTATGTTATTTATTTTTTTTAATTCATTGTCAAATACATTGATATTTTTAGTGTTGTTGACAATGTATGTTTGATATGAGTTGTTGGACATTGACCATATTTTATCAATATCCAGATTGATAGTGTTAATAAGATTGTTATCGATAGATATTTCTTTTAAACCATCTAGGTAATTTGATATTAGTATTTTAGAATTGTCTGTGTAAGAAAAAATTTGTTTGTTGTCATTGGTGGTGAAGTTATGCTTTCCAATAGTTTGCAGTACGTTACTAACATGATTAATACGGTATATTGTGTTATCATCAAATGCTAATATTAGATTATCTTTTCTATTTGATGAAATATTTACAATTGTTTTATTCGATATTTTAATTTTTTCATAAAAAATACCTTGTGGTGTTGCGATGATAAGGTCTGAATTGAATACTTCAAAATCATAACTTTTTACACTAGTTTTAATAATTTTATTTCGCTTTACAATGTAAATCTCTCCATCATAGTTTCTTACAACAACGCTATCATCTTTAACCCTGATCTTCTTTATCTCTTTTAGCTTATCACTTTTAATTTCTTCAACTAATTTATTAAATTTCACATCAAAAACATAAATCTCATTGTTTAAACCAACATAATTTAGACCATTTTCACTGTGTAATGCCCAAATCGTCGATTCTGATATTTTGTGAGTTGGAAAAGGGGATTTGAAGGTTTCGCTATATTTGTCAAAGACTACTAATCCTTTGTCGGTGCCGACAAGCAATTTACCTTCTTCATCGATAATGAGGTTTCTAATAAATGAGCTAGGTAGCCCATTGTTATCGTTTTCTGCAAAAAAGTGGGTAAATTCAGTTCCATCAAAGCGGTTTAAACCATTTACTGTACCAACCCAGACGTAACCTTCATCATCTTCTACAATACTAGTAACCGTGTTTTGAGAAAGTCCATTGGCGACAGTATAGGATTCATAGTTGAGAATGATGTCGAGCTGTTCTTCATTGAAGTCAGAAAAGGTCATTGCTTGGCTAAAACTTGAGACGCAACTGGCAAGGATTAAGATGAAAAAGGCGATTATTTTAGGCATAGGAAAAGTGTTCTTATTGTTGTTGATGCCACGGAAAACTTATGAATTATCTACTTTTTCAGAAACAAGTTAGTTTGTCAAAATTCTGTTAATGTAAAACAGCTGTTCGCTGAAATTTTAACCATGCATCCAGCCTTCTATTGTATAGAGGGTAAGATTTTTGTGCTGTTACTCTAACTCTATTTAGCTGTTTGTTTTGTATTAGTGGTGATTGTTTGGCGATAAAAGCTAAAAGTGTTGAATTGGAAATTTACATTTCATCACCATTAAAAATTGAGTAATGAAATGTAAATGTAACTAAAAATTGAATTTTTCAGCATTTTGCTTAAATGACTTTAAATCTTGGATCATGTTTTCAGAGCTAAGCTGTTCTTGATTATGCTGATCACCACAGCTAAACAAAACCAATCTGTCGCAATGTCGACTGCGCATACGTTGCATCATGAATTTGATTAAATCAGCTCGAGTGAGCTGGTTGACCATTTCAGTCACACTCTCACGCTGGTCAAATTGATAGTCTCGATTTCCTAAACTGACCCAATAGCGTTGACCTCGAGTTTTTAGGTTAGCGTCATGCTCCATAATTTGGCTAATTAGCCCTTGTTTTGTCGCTTCCCATTGCTCATTAGTGATTTGCATAACCGCGTAGCTGAAGTCGGCAATAAACTCATCTATTGCCTCAAGTAATACTCTTGGGCCGTGTGAGGGTGACTGAATATAAAAAATCATCCCGGGATGTCTATTTAATGGTAAATAACCGGTGCCAACCATATAGCCTAGTTGTTGCTTAGTACGTAACTCATGAAAAAAAGTTGATGACATTGTGTGGTTTAATAAACTAAACAGTGCCATTTTATCAACCGATGCAGATGATGATTGATAGTAAACTATAATCGCGCTGTCTTGATGATGAATCGTTTTCTCGCGTAATAATGTGCCATGTCCCTTTAGGTTAATGAGTTCTCGTGATGATTCATTACTGGGTTCGGTCACCAATGACAATAGATGCTGTAAACGCTTGCCCAGAGCTTGTGCTTCTGAGACTAACCAGTCGCCATAAACTAGGCCTTCTAGATATATCTTTTCATAAAAATCACTTACGTGATCATGCAATTCATCTAAGGTAATGGTTTCTAACTCTTCAGCCATTCTTGCAGGTTCAAAGCTGCGTTTTTGCAAAGTGACGGTTAGGCTAGTGAATAATTGTGAAATAGGTTTAGCCTGCGCGACATTATTCCAACTTCTGAGAATTTGTTTACGGATCATATTGAAGCGATCTTGGGTAAAATTTCGCTCACGGGCTTTATGAATGATTAACGACAGTAAGGTTTCTTGATTCCCTGTAAATCCAGTGAGATGAAGAGTGATCCCACCTTGGTGAGGGTAAATATTATAATTCAGTCCCGCCACTTCCGCTTGGTAAGTCGATTCAGTTAAATAATCGAGTAGCATCTCAACGTATAAGCGGGTGAGGGTGGCATGACGTGGTGTCATGCAAGCTTTATCTGAGTCTAATGAAAGATATAAATGCCCTTTAGGCACATTAAATTCATCGTCTTTTCGATGCCAAATTCGATAACCTTCACCTTCAGACACAATAACAGGAACTGAATGTTGGCTTTGCTCGGTGCGAGCTTGTGGGTTGGCGACAATAAATGGGTTGGCCTTGGGCAGTTTAAGGGCTTGTCTTATTTCAGTTTGTTGCCAAAATTGAATACGAGAAGATTCAATATCGCTGACTTGGTAGGGGGTGTGATACCAAGCCGTTTGCTTATTGGTTGCTAGTTCTTGTTCTACAAGTTGCAAGCGCATGTTAACCGGAGACATCAAATTCAATAAAGTTAATGTTTCTTCTTTATTCAATTCATCCATGCGGTAATCGCCGTATATCACATCTTCAAGATCATAATGATGCATATTGATACTCAGATGACTGGCTAAATCGAGTACTTTAATTTGTTCTTGAAACTTAAATGCGGTGTTAAGTAAATTGGCTCGTTCTTGATAGCGCCATGCTTCTAGCCCTTCCTGCTTTATTAAATTGATGTACTCAAATACACATTTAACCACTTCATCTATAGCGTTAAAGCCTTTATCTGTGAGTTGAATGCTGACTGCATAATCTTTGAAATTAAAGCCATTAACGCCACCGCCAGCAGATAAATTATTGGCTAATCCTTGTTCCTTTAAATAGGAAAGTAAGCTGCCGGGACTTTCGTTGCCCAGTAAATGACTGATGAATGTGAGTGGTTTGCGTTTATAGAATTGGTCAATTCCGGGAAGGGCAAAGTTAATACTGACGCGTTTTTGTTGCTTTAACGGCACAATATTAATTTGCTTTTGCAATTGGTCTTTGGTGATCAGCGCTTGCGGTGGATATTGCTTGCTAACGTTGCGATTTACAATGGCTGAAAAATACTCATTTGCCCATTTGTTTAACTGAGCCAGTGGCTGAGGGCCAACAAGACATAAGGTCATAATGTTGGCGCTGTAATGTTGCTGGTAAAAAGCCAGAAGTTCTGCTCGGATTTCTGCTTGTGGCCCAGCTAAAGTCACCAAGTTACCTACTGAGAATTTAGAAAACGGGTGCAAAGGGTTAACGGTTTCTTTTTGCACTTGATAAACGCGACGAATATCATCTTTCAGTTTTAGGCTAAATTCAGATTCTATGGCTTGTCTTTCTCTATCAACCAAATCAAGGTCAAATTTAGGGGCAATAAAAAATTGACTAAATCTGTCTAATGATTCTTCAAAGACTTCGGCGTTCACCGTATAAAAAAAGTTAGTCTGTTCTGTGCCCGTCCACGCATTGTTATTGCCGCCGTGTTGATTGATAAAAGCATGGTATTCACCCGAATCAGGGAATTTTTCGGTACCAAGAAATAACATATGCTCAAGAAAATGCGCCATTCCAGGTCTGTCTAAAGGATCGTCAAAATGCCCCACCTGCACAGCCATTGAGGCCGCAGCTTGATTTGATTGGTTGTCTTGAACCAGCAAAACTCTTAATTCATTCGATAAACGAATAAATTGATATTGACGATGATCGTTTGGACTTGTGTGTATTGCTGGAAAATCAGGCAAGAGAAGGCTCCAGAACTTTATTGTCTTTATATATTGATATTGTTATCAGTTTTTAGCAAATAACAAAGGCAACTTTGTTATAAATATCGACTAAAGTTGAGTTAATTTTTGTTAGTAATCAGTTTCGTTCGTTAGCTATTGGGTCTACAATTGCGCCAATGAGTCAATATTGGTGTTAGCGAGTAGGGTATGCAGTTATTTTTGATGCGACATGGTGAGTCGGGGTTCGACGCTCCATCTGATCGCGAAAGGACATTAACCCATCATGGACGTTACCAAACAGGACAAATGGCTAATTTACTCAGTAGTAAAATTAGCCAGCTAGATTTAGTGCTTATTAGCCCTTACTTGCGAGCTCAGCAAACTTGGCAAGTCTTGAGTAAACATTTACCCAAACCTCGTAAATGTGTGGTGCTTGATGACATTACGCCATCGGGAGATCCTAAAACCGCGGCAGATGTTATATTAGCTTATGCTGATCAGTACAAAGCTGATACTGTACTTGTGGTGACACATATGCCGATTGTGGGCTTTTTAGTGAGTGAGCTTGTGGCTGGCAAAGAGCCACCTATTTTTGCTACCTCTGCTTTTGTACAAATTGATAAACACCTTGAACAAGCAAGTTATGTGGGTATGAGCTACCCACAAGCGAGCTAATAGTAAGGCGTACTTGATAGCTAAACAAAAAGGCTTTGTGATTATCACAAAGCCTTTTTGTTAATTGTTATATCGTTTATCGACGATATGGTTGATCGCCAATATCAATTAAAACTAACAAGGCGGCATCACCACCCCATTCTTTGGGGGCTTGATGAAAGGCTTTGACTTTTGGGTGCTGCACTAACCACATGGGAATTTGTTGTTTTAAAATGCCCGTACCGTAACCATGCATTACGCAGCAACAAAGGCTATTTTGTTTGATACAGGCTTGAATTAACGCAGCCAATTCAAGCTTGGCTTCTGATTGCCTAAGGCCATGCAAGTCTAAAAGTAGATCGGGAACATAATCGCCGCGTCTTAAACGCTTTAATTCAAGCTTGTCAACATCATCATTTGCCCAGCGCATCGGGCCTTCGGTTGGCAACAAAGGTTGATAGGTGTCCGAAAAATAGCTGCTAGCATGGAGCTGCTGCTCTTTTATTTCGACTTGTTGTTTTGTTTTTATCGGGTGCTTAAAGTGATGAGTTTGTTGCTTTAACGGTTTAATCCCTGCAACTAATTCACTGAAGGACTCGAAATCGGTGATATTTTTCTCTTTCATGGGGATATTGTATTGAATTCTATGTCATCTTAATAGACATCAGTTACAATGCCTGTGAACTATTTTGTTGGAGTGTGTTTTGGATAAAATCTTTGTAGACGAAGCCGTCACTGAATTACGTACAATTGGCGACATGTTACGTTGGGCTGTTAGCCGTTTTAACGATGCAGGTATTTATTATGGTCATGGGACTGATAATGCTTGGGACGAAGCCATCGCATTGGTTTTTCATGCCTTACACCTTCCAGATGAAATTGGCCAGCAAGTTATTTTAAGCAACTTAACCAGCAGTGAAAAACATAAAATTGTTGAGTTAATTATTCGCCGCGTTCGTGAGCGCTTGCCTGTGCCTTATCTCACCAATAAAGCTCGTTTTGCAGGTCTAGAGTTTTTCGTTGACAAACGTGTGTTAGTCCCGCGTTCACCGATTGCTGAATTAATTAATAACAACTTTAGCCCTTGGTTATACAACAAGCATATCAACCGCGTGATGGATTTATGTACAGGTAGTGCATGTATTGCCATTGCATGTGCTTATGCATTTGAAAATGCTGAAGTCGATGCACTTGATATTAGCGAAGATGCCCTTGAAGTTGCGCAAATCAATATTGAAAATCATGGTTTGTTAGACCGTGTGTTCCCAATCCAGTCAGATGTGTTTTCATCAATTCCGAAAGGCCCGCAGTATGATTTGATTGTGTCTAACCCACCTTATGTTGATGCTCAAGATATTGGCGATATGCCAGATGAATATCATCATGAGCCTGCTATCGGTTTAGCGTCAGGTCGTGATGGACTAGATTTAACCAAACGTATTTTGGCCAATGCCGCAGATTATTTAACCAAAGATGGCTTGCTAGTGGTTGAAGTGGGCAATTCTATGGTGCATTTAATGGAGCAATTCCCAGACGTACCATTCACTTGGGTTGACTTTGAATTTGGCGGTGACGGGGTATTTGTTTTGACTCGTGATCAGCTAGTTGAAAATCAATCACTTTTCGCAATCTACAAAGATAGTGAATAATAGCATCAGATAAATTCAGATTGAGTAGAGGTATAACGGCAGATGTCAGGAAATAGCATTGGGCAAAACTTTGTAGTGACCACCTTTGGTGAAAGCCATGGCGTGGCATTGGGTTGTATTATTGATGGTTGCCCACCGGGGCTGGAATTAACTGTTGAAGATATGCAGCATGATTTAGACCGTCGTCGTCCGGGGACTTCTCGTTATACCACTGCGCGCCGTGAAGCCGATGAAGTGAAAATTTTATCAGGGGTATTTGAAGGTAAAACCACAGGTACTTCGATTGGTTTGTTAATTGAAAATACCGATCAACGCAGTCAAGACTACTCAAATATCAAAGATTTATTTCGCCCAGGACACGCTGATTATACCTATCAGCAAAAATACGGTTTGCGGGATTACCGCGGTGGCGGACGCTCATCTGCGCGAGAAACTGCCATGCGGGTCGCGGCTGGTGCTGTGGCGAAAAAGTATTTGAAAGCGGTACACGGTATCGACATTCATGGTTATTTGTCACAACTTGGACCAATTAGTGCTGAGTCGGTTGACTTAGACCAAGTTGAACAAAATGCTTTCTTTTTCCCTGATGCGTCCAAACTGGATGCGTTAGATGATTACATGCGCGACCTTAAAAAATCAGGTGATTCTGTGGGCGCTAAAATTACCGTAGCAGCAATGGGAGTACCTGTCGGATTAGGCGAGCCAGTTTTTGATCGCCTTGATGCAGATATTGCCCATGCACTCATGGGATTAATGCGGTAAAAGGCGTTGAAATTGGTGATGGTTTTGCTGTTGTCACCCAAAAAGGCTCTGAAGGACGTGACTTAATGTCGCCACAAGGTTTTGCTACCAATCACGCGGGTGGTGTACTTGGTGGCATTTCATCTGGTCAGCCTGTTGTTGCTCATATTGCACTTAAACCGACTTCAAGTATCAGTATTCCTGGTCAAAGTATGACGGTACAGGGCGATGTGGCTGATGTTGTTACCAAAGGACGCCATGATCCTTGCGTTGGTATTCGTGCCGTACCGATTGCAGAAGCCATGTTAGCAATCGTATTGATGGATCATTTATTACGACACCGTGCTCAAAATCAGGATGTGAATAGCCAAACCCCAGTTATCGGAATGCGCTAAATGTCTCAACCATCTAGCCCTGAGTCACAACTTCGTTGGCTCAGGGCTTGTTATTTCTTCTTTTTTTCAATTCTTGGTGTCCTTGTTCCTTACTTAGGTGTCTTTTTTGACTCCCGAGGTTTTGACGCGCAAGAAATTGGTATTTTGCTCGCTATTTTAATGGCCACGCGAATCGTTGCGCCTAACTTATGGGCCATAGTGGCTGATAGAACTGGCATGCGATCTGAGCTGATAAAAGTCGGTGCTTTTTGTGCTGCATTAACCTTTATCAGCTTTTTCTTTGAAGGGGGATTTTTATATCTAGCCATCAGCTTAATGGTATATACCTTTTTCTGGAATGCGATTCTTGCTCAGCTTGAAGTCATCACTCTTGAAACCTTAGGCGACAATGCAAATCAATATGGTGCAATCAGAAGCTGGGGCAGTATTGGTTATATTGTGCTGGTGATTGCTGCTGGTTTTGCGATTGATATGCTTGGGGCTCAAATTTTGCCGTATATCGGCATGGCGCTGTTTATTGGGTTGTTGCTGAGTTCAATGCCATTACCTGCAAACCGAGCATATATTGATAAAACGGCTGTGCGCCCTAAGCTAGTTTTAGATAAATCGATTATTTTATTTTTACTGTCGGCGATGCTTTTACAAATGAGTGTAGGGCCATTTTATGGCTTTTTTGTATTGTATTTAAAGCAGGTTGGCTACTCTGAAACCATCGCCGGGATACTCGTTGCCTTTGGTGTATTGGCTGAAATATTTATCTTTTTATATGCCTCTAAACTGATTGGCAAATATGGTTTACGCAGCTTATTAATATTGAGTTTGCTACTGACCTCGGTGAGATGGCTGATTTTAGGGTATTATCCGCAGTCGTTGATTTTACTTAGTATTAGCCAAGTATTACATGCGTTTACCTTTGGGTTAACTCATGCTGTGTCGATTCAATTTATTCATCGTCACTTTGGCATTCATCATCGAAGTGCAGGTCAAGCCATGTATGCCAGTGTTAGTTTTGGTGTTGGTGGGGCGCTCGGTACTTGGATAAGCGGCATAATATGGGGTGATGGTAGTAGCGCTGTTTATACTTGGGTATTTGCTGCCGCTTGTGCATTTACATCTGCAGTAGTGGTGATATTTATTCCTAATATGAATGGTAAAAATCAACAATTAGCCAATGAAATTGAAGGCGAAAATCATTCAAAAATGGCGTCAGATAATGACAAGGAGCTTGCGTGAAACCGTTTCGATTAGGTTTATTAATTAACCCTTTAGCTGGCTTAGGCGGCAGTGTGGGTTTAAAAGGCTCCGATGGCGTAGCGCAACAAGCGCTGGATAAAGGCGCTGTGCCTAAAGCACATCTGCGTATGCAGCAAGCATTAGAGGTCATTTTACCTTATCAACAGCAAGTTATTATCGTGACCGCTTCAGAGCAAATGGGGCAAACCTTAGCGGAGCAAATGGGTTTTCAAACTGAAGTGGTTTATCAAAGCGCAGTACAAACTAGTCAAAAAGATACTCAACAGGCTGCAACAGCATTATTGTCGCAATCGCTTGATTTATTAGTTTTTGCTGGTGGTGATGGTACTGCTCGTGATGTCTTCTCTGTTGTGGGCGATCAACTACCTGTGCTTGGCGTACCAGCCGGAGTTAAAATTCATTCTGGTGTATATGGTATAACCCCTAAAGCGTCAGGGCTAGTGGTCAAAATGCTACTTGATGGCGAGCTTGTGAGTTTAATGACCGCCGATGTGATGGACATTGATGAAACCGCATTTAGGCAGGGCACTGTCAAAGCCAAACGCTTTGGTGAAATGCTGGTTCCCGCTGAGCCGAGATATGTACAAGCAGTGAAAATGGGTGGTAAAGAAGTTGACGAGCTAGTGTTAGCTGATATTGCAGCAGATGTGATTGAGTCGATGGAGGATGAGCTATTCATTATGGGGTCGGGCAGTACCGTTGCAGCAATTATGGAAGACTTATATCTTGATAACACCTTATTGGGTGTTGATGTTATTCATGATAAACAGCTTGTTGCCAGCGATGTAACCTTCCAGCAACTATTAGAGCTCAGCCAAGATCAGCCAACCAAATTGGTTATCACCCTTATTGGTGGGCAAGGGCATATTTTAGGGCGCGGAAATCAGCAATTATCCCCTGAACTGATAAAACGCCTCGGCAAAGACAATATCATGATCGTTGCCACAAAAACTAAGTTAAAAGCACTTGAAGGTCGCCCGTTAATTGTGGATAGTGGCGACCCTGAATTAGATAAAGCCCTCAGCGGCTATTATAAAGTCATTACTGGTTACCATGATTACGTGATGTATCAAGTAGCCAACCCAGATCTGGTGGAGTAAAACCATGTTAGAACAGTATGATGCAGCAATGGAATCTTGGATTGAAGAAACAGTTAGCACTGGAGACGATGATGCGCTGTTCGCTAGTGGGTATCTTCAAGGTCATGTTGCCGTTGTTTTATCAGAACTTGAAGTTGAGCCAGAACAAGATTTGAATGCATTAGATGCAAAAATGGTCAATTGTTTAGCACTTGCCAACGATGAATTAAACGACATTGATTATGCGTTAGTTGAAAATGCATGGCAGCAATTAAGAAGTCGAATCGTTACTCAATTAAGCTAATGCTCGTTAGGCTAATTCACATTAGACAAAATAAGATAATTCCAATGTCAGATCCTCAAAATCAACCTATGCCAGTGAATGAAACTGACCCTAATAAGTCATTTGTTTCAATTGGTTTGGTTAATCCTAAAACGCCAGTGAATGTTGCTGGCATTATGCGTGCATCTGGCTGTTATCAAGTGGATCAGGTTTTTTATACTGGCAATCGATATAACTATGCGGTAAATGCTGAGCCACAATATGAAGTCGATAAAAAACAAGCTACCAAAACGATCCCATTAGTGGGTGTTGATAGCTTGCTTGAGCAAGTACCCGATGGCAGTACAATTGTATGTGTCGATCTTGTTGTTGGTGCAGTACCATTGCCGCAGTTTGTGCATCCGCAAAATGCGTTTTATGTGTTTGGCCCAGAAGATGGCTCAATCCCACAACAGTTGATTGATGCAGCAAAACATGTGGTGTATGTACCAACCGTTGGTTGTATGAATCTAGCTGCATCGGTCAATGTCCTGTTATATGACCGATTAGCGAAATCGGCTGAACATCAAACTGATGATGAACTTATCCGCAAAAGTCGTGACAACAATAATCGAACTCGTGTGAAGCATTGGCTAAACAAATAAGCCAATGTGGACTCTCGGTATCGACATTAGGCATCTTTCCTTAAACGCTCGCCCGATAGGCGCTTCGTTGTCAGTGTCACGTTTCATTAAATAGCCTGAACTCATGATAATAATTTAATGTTATCAAGAAACTAATTGCTAACCCCATGATCTGATCATTTGAATAATAATGTACAGATACCAACAAGGAACGAGCATGGATAAATTAATTGAAACCTGCTGAGAAGTCGATGATTTGGTAAACTATTGATTGAAAATGGCAATAGCAACTGATTGAGATTATAAAACCCAAGAACCGAACCTCCTGTAAGTTTTTCCTTCTTAATCTTAGATTATGACTTTTCTCATTCATTTCCAGCAATTTCATTGTCGGAATTTCAAAAAGCTACTATATACTCTATGAGTTTCGAAATTTAACCCACTATTGTTAAATACTTTTAACTTACCCAATAGCGCGTAAAGTCTCGCCCGATCCGAGGGCGGGGATACAAGCGCATACCGCGAAGCGGTACTTTTTCGGAACTTAGCTTTTTCTGTAAGATATGTGGAATGAAAAGAGCATACAAAGAAAGATTCTATCCAAATGAGCAGCAAAGCGAACTACTAGCAAAGTTGTTTGGCTGTTGTCGTTTCGTTTGGAATAACTCTCTCAAGTATCGCACTGATGCTTATTATGAGAACGGTGGATCTATCGCTCACTCAGTTCTTGAAAAACGCTTAGTACCTCTAAAGCAAGAGTTTGAATGGCTCAAAGAAGTATCGAGTGTTATCTTTCAGCAAGCTTTGCGCGACCAACAAGAGGCGTTCAAAAACTTTTGGGAAAAGCGAGCCAAGTACCCAAAGTTCAAGTCAAAGCATGGCAAGCAATCTATTCGACTCACCAAGGCGGCTTTCAAGTACCGCGATGGTCAGCTATTCATTGCCAAATCAAATCAACCTTTAGATATTCGTTGGTCGCTTGAGCTGCCAAGCGAACCTAGCTCTATCACCATTTCAAAAGACAAAGCAGGACGATACTTTGTGTCGATGCTATGTGAGTTTGAATCTAAACCAATGCTTGTAACCGCAAAGACGGTTGGTATTGATTTAGGTTTAAATAACCTGTTCATCACAGATAGCGGTGAGAAAGTCGATAATCCTCGCCACACCAAACGCTACGAAAAGAAACTGGCATACCTTCAGCGTCAACTGTCCAAGAAACAGAAAGGCAGTAAGAACCGCGAAAAGATGCGTCAGAAAGTAGCTCGCCTACATGCAAAAATTGCTGATAGTCGATCAAACAACCTCCACAAGTTGTCTCGCAAACTCATTAACGATAACCAAGTTGTTTGTGTCGAATCTCTAGCTGTGAAGAACATGATCCGTAATCTAAAGCTAGCTAAACATATCGCAGATGCGAGTTGGGGAGAGTTTATTCGCCAGCTCAAATACAAAGCGGAATGGGCGGGACGCACTATCGCAGAGGTAGATCGCTTTTTCCCTAGCTCAAAGCGTTGCAATGTTTGTGGTTTCGTACATGAATCAATGGCGTTAAATATCAGAGCCTGGACTTGTCCAGAGTGCCAAACGCACCTTGACCGCGATATTAATGCAGCAATGAATATAAAAACCGTCGGACTGGCGGGGTTAGTCTAGGGAGCGACTGGAACGGGGATTGGAGCAATCCAGTCTAGTAAAAGCGTGTTGAGCTAGAAATTGTTCTTGTAGCTATATAAGAACCCTCGCCTGTGGCAGCGAAGCTGCTTAGGGCGGGGAGAAGTCAGAAGTGATTACTTGCTACGGCGGCTAATGTAGTGGTACCAATGTACAGTTATCTGAGATTAAAGTTAGTTATACCCAAGAGCATAATTTGTAGACTCAACAGAGAATGATGTTGAATTATCGAATTTTTTACTCATGAAGAGCTGTGACGTGGTTTTAAGGCAAGATAGCAAGTTTGGTGTTGCGTAAATGTTAAATCCAATCTTGAGCAGTGGATAGGGTTCATTACTGGACATAAATAGTTTTCATCTAAATCTAAATAGAGAAATAAACTCATTTTAATCTTATTTATATCTTTTTTTTATTTGTTGCATTTTTGTTGGTAAGACGCGTGTTAATTTTCTGCGAAATCTACCTCTTTTTGTATAGTTAGTTTATATTAGGGAGTTGTTGATAATGGTTTGCTAAAGTTTTGATGGCTTTAATGGTTCTGGAGTGAATTATTTAGGCCAATGCAGGATAAAAGACCTGCAGGGGCTACTACCTGTAGGAGCTACTAATTGAATAACATGCGAGTTTTAACTTGATAATTAAACTACCTGAATTACTTTTGGGAAATTAACAATTGAAGATTGACCAAAGAAATAATGGCAAAAGAGCTCTATAACTGTCTGAAGACGTGGTCGAGTCACTTAGACAGAAGTGATTGAGCTAACAAATGAATACTATTTATGGACGAGTATGAAAGTTAATAATCCAGTAACTAAAAATGAGAAAAAATTTCCCTCTAATACAAAGTTGATTTCAGTAACTGATACAAAAGGAAATATCGTTGATTGTAATCAAGCTTTCGTTAGTGTCAGTGGTTTTGACAAAAGCGAATTGATTGGTCAGCCTCATAATATTGTTAGACATCCTGATATGCCTCCAGCTGCATTTGAAATTATGTGGTCACATCTCAAAGCTGGTAAACCATGGATGGGCCTAGTGAAAAATAGGTGTAAAAATGGTGATTTTTATTGGGTAGATGCATACGTAACACCGATGACTGAAAATGGGAAGGTTATTGGCTATGAATCTGTTCGTTCTTGCCCTAAACGGGAAGATATAGCTAGAGCAGAAGTTATATATTCAAAAATCAATAATGGCAAAAGCACATCAAAGTCACTGCGTATAGCATCCGAACATCTTTTTTTGCTGATAATTCTTATTTCTTCAGCATCTCTTTTTATTTATGACCACCAAAGGCTTTCCGAAACTATTCTTTTTGTTGGAACTATCATTTTTGCTGCTATGGTATTTTTTAAGACTAAGTCTACAATAAATTCATTGAAGAAGATGCTGGATACAAGTTTTTCTCATGAGCTTGCTGCTAGAACTTATACCAATTCTCATGGTGATCTTGGTCTACTTGAGGTATCAATTTTAAGTTTAAATGCACATTTAGGAACAATTCTCACTCGTATCGAAAATGCAGCCAGAGAAGTTAATATAAGCGCAGAACGCGGAAATGAATTGACCTTAAAAAATTGTACTGAAATACAAAGACAGCAGGAAGAGACCTTTCAAGTAGCAACAGCTATGAATGAGATGACAACGGCTATTGCTGAAGTATCACATCATGTATCCGATACGGCCAACAATGCGGAAACGGCTCTCAGTCTGGTTATTAATGGAAATAAGGTTGCAGAGGTTACGCGCCAATCCATTCAAAAACTAAGAGATACGGTTTCAAGTATCAGAGTATCAGTCAGTGATGTCTCTTCACAAACAACTTGTATTGCACAAGCGGCTCAAACGATAGAACAAATAGCGGATCAAACAAACTTACTTGCGCTAAATGCAGCCATTGAGGCTGCAAGAGCAGGTGAACAAGGAAGGGGCTTTGCGGTTGTAGCAGATGAAGTTCGTGCTTTGGCAAAACGAACGCAAGAGTCAACACAAGAGATTTATCAGATTGTGCATGAGTTGATATTCAAAGCTCAAAATGCAGTTGAAGCTGCCAGTCAAGGCACAACAGCAGCAGATGATGGACTTGGTAAGGTTGTTGAAAGTGGCGAAATGCTTAAGGGAATCTCTGAAGCAGTTGAGAAAATAGCTCAAATGTCCACCCAAATGGCTACAGCTGTAGAAGAACAAGCTCATGTTGCAGAAGATATTAATCGACAAATAGTCAATATCTCTGATTTAGCAAATGACAGTGCTACTAGTACAAAGTTGACATCAGATTCGATAACTCAACTTAAAAATACTGCTGATGAATTACAGGAACTAGTAGTCCGATTTAAACAGTAAGAATTCAAGGACTTATTAATTGAGTATAAAAAATGTTTAAATACAAAAAATTATTTAATGAAACTTCATTTCGCTATATCGTAAAATCTCAAGAGAAAATGTTAATAACTGAACTTCAAAATCTAAATAAAGAATTGAATGCAGATATTTTATTTTTAGGTGTTAGAGATGGAAGCAAAGCATCTACAATAATCGCTCTAAATGAACAAGATATAATAGATAATTTTACATATAATCTAAGTGGTTCACCATGTGAAAAGGTTTTAAATGAAGGCGTCTGCTGCTTTCCAGAGGGGACAGCTAAATTATTTCCTAATGATAAAGCTTTGCTCGATCTAAAAGTTGAAGGTTATATTGGTTCATCAATAAAGAATGAAAATGATGAATCTATTGGGATTTTAGTTGCTTTGTATTTTGAATCTGACACTTTTCTTGCGAAAAAAATTAATTTATTTGAGACTTTTTCAAAATTCTTATGCTCCCATATTCAGAAATGCCATCTTGAATATCAAACAAATTCTCATTTATCCTTATTTAACGAGGTTGAAGTTATCTCAAAAACAGGAGCTTGGGAGTATCATATCGAAACGATGAGTTATTTTTTTTCAAGTCAAATCTATGAGATATATGGAATTCAAGTTAATAGTGAGTTGTCAGTAAAAAGTGCAATTTCATATTTCGCAGAACATGAACACTCAAAAATTGAGCAAATTTTTAAAAATGTTTTAAATTATGGTACATCATTTGAAGAAGTGTTTGAGTTCGTCGATAGTAAAAGTGTTAAAAAATGGGTAAAAATTACCGGAAAACCTTCAGTAAATAATAATGGCCAAATTGATAGTATATATGGTGCTTTTGAAGATATTACCACAGAAAAGGAAATGTTAATCAAAGAGAGTGAACGATCTGAAAGATTGGAGAATATTTTAAATAACATCAACGAAGCCGTTATCACAATCTGTAGTAAAGGAGTCATAAAGCACGTTAATAAATCTGTATTGAGTATGTTCAAGTATTCGGCTAATGAACTTCTAGGACAGAATATCGCAATGCTAATGCCTGAACCTCATGCATCCAATCATCAACATTATTTAGAATCATATCAAACAACCGGTGTTGCGAAGATAATCAATATTGGTCGTCAATTATCTGCTAAGCGAAAAGATGGTGATATTTTTCAGATGGAACTCGCTATTACTCAAACCACTTCTTTAGGTGAGGTTCAATACATAGGTGTTATACGAGATATATCTGAAAGAATAAAATCCCAAGATACTATTTACAATATTGCCTTTACGGATAATTTAACCCAGTTAAAAAACAATAAATGGTTTGAAAAAGAGTGTAAGGATTTATTAAATCAAGCGTCAATTGAAAAAAAACATATTCATGTGATTATGTTGAATATTGATAAGATGTCACAGTTGAATTTACAATTTGGATTTGAGTTTGGTGATTTAGTCTTAAAAGAAGTTGCTGCTAACCTTAAATTAGCTATTGGTAATGATTGCAGTATTTATAGATATAATGGGGCAGCATTTTTAATACTTTTAAAAAAATCATTTATTAAGAATGAATCGACAAAAATGAGGATTAATTTACTCCATACTACTTTGTTGGATCCTAAGCACTATAAATTAAAAGTGAATGGTAAAAGTGTTGTTGTATCTGCTTCTTTAGGTGCTGCAAATATTAATGTCACTAATCAGTCTTATGAAGCTATAATACAAATTCTTGAACATACTGTTTCAAAAGCTAAAAAACTAGCTCCAATGGGTTTGTGTCATATTTTAGAAGACGATATTGAAGAGTTTGATCGTTTTGTCCAACTACATAAAATTCTAAAAAATATAACTGAAAGTGATGAGTTGTCGTTAGTGTTTCAACCACAGTTTACTAATAAAGGTGAATTAAACTCTTTTGAGGCTCTAATTAGATGGCAGTCTGAAATTTATGGACAGGTTAGCCCTGCTGAATTTATTCCATTAGCAGAGGAGACAGATGCTATCATTAAAATTGGTGATTGGGTTTTATTAAATGTCTGTAAGGCTATTCAAGAGTTATTACATTTAGGTCTACGCAAGAGTATCTCTGTTAATATTAGCGCCAAACAAATCGTAGAGTATAATTTTTCAGAAAAATTAATTGATTTGATAACTCTAATGAAAATACCTGCTGAGATGTTAGTTCTTGAACTTACTGAGACGGCCTTAATTGTTGACATTTCTTTGGTTAAGCAGGCTATGGATGTGTTAAGTAAACATGGTTTCCGTTTTTCGATTGATGATTTTGGTACTGGTTATTCGAGTCTTGCTTACTTAAAAGAGTTGCCAATATCGGAGTTAAAAATAGATAAGTATTTTATAGATGACATTGATAGTGATGATACTGATAAGCAATATGTAATTGTAGATGCTATCATATACATGGCCAATGCTTTAGGTGTTCGTAGCATTGCAGAAGGTGTTGAAACTCAAAAACAGCTAAAATACTTGGAACGAAAAAACTGTAACATTTATCAAGGTTATTATTTCTCAAAACCTCTTAATATGTCATCTTGGCGTGAGATGATAAGAGTAGAAAGCAAGAGGTGAGAAAAACCATTTAACTGATAAATTGATAATAAATAAATCATGATTAACATCGTGTTATATGCATCATATTATTTAAATTAATTATAAATAGACGATTAACCTACGCATTTTTAATTTTTAGCTAGAACCTTTTTATTATTTTCCTCTTATTATTTTATAATGGATAAATTTATTGATGATTTAGTTGGCGATAAAAACTCTATTACGCCCCGATTTTTTTGCTTCATAAAGAGCTTTGTCCGCACGCTGTAATAATTTATCGAAATCTTTTAAATTTTCATCTTCACATACAGCCAGGCCAATGCTGACTGTAACTGAGATACCATTTATTGGGGAATCGGAAACTTTTTCTCTTAATCTCTCAGCGAGTTTATATGAACTTATGGGATCTATGTTAGTCAGTATTAAAACAAACTCTTCACCACCTATCCTTGCTAATATATCATTTTCCCTAAGCATGTCTTTTAGTCTTTGAGCAAGTGTAATAATTACTTTGTCGCCCATTTGATGACCAAAGCTATCATTAATCTTCTTAAATAAATCAATATCTATAAATAACAATGCAAAACTTGATTGGTTTATAGATGCTTGATAAATTGCTTTTTCTGCTTGTCTTTTTAGTTCGCGTCGATTTAATAAACCTGTTAAGGAGTCGGTGGTTGCTAATACTGTCAAGTCATTTGATAGTTTTTCTAAGTATTCGTTTGTATTTAACAACTCATTTTGTAGCTTATCTCTATTAATGCAGACATATATTGACCAGTAAGTCATGCTATCTGGGCCCAATTTGATATTAGCAACTATGGGTATTTTTTTTCCATGCTTATCTATCCAGGTCATTTGAATTTCTTCAACTGTGAATTCTGTAATCAAAATAGGATAAACATAACTGTCCAGAAAAATATTTGATGCTTTGCTAATATGTTGTGAAATTGAAGTATTTACAATAGCATTTTTTGCTATGCAACTTAAATCTGCAATGTAGTCATTGCAATAATATATCTTTCTTTTGCAATCTGTAACGATGTGTCCTGAATAAAAATTGTTTGAATCAGCAAATTTATCTGTATGCATTTCATTAAGACTCAATAAAATCAATAATCTTAGGGATAATTTGTTTATGATGTGTCATATGTAAGCAATGTCCTTCAGCATCTATAACAATAAAATCATTGTTGGGGATTTTCTCTGACATATAGTGACCAACTTTGATACTGGCTAATGAATCTAATGAACTTTGGATAATTAATACTCGGCAAATTATCTCAGGTAAAATATGTCGGTAATCTGAAAAAAATGTTGCTTTAGCAAATGTTTTTGCAACTAAAGGGTCAGTGCTACAGAAACTACCAGATAATTCGCTGATTAACTCTTGTGGTTGTGAGGTACCCATCACTAGTGGTGCAAGGTAATTAGCCCAACCAATGTAATTTTTATCCATCAATTGAATCAATTCTTCTAAGTCACTTTTTTCAAAGCCTCCTTGGTAGTCTGGAGGAAAATTGAGAAAACAAGGTGATGGGCAGACCATTATGATTTTGCTGATAATTTGGGGGTATTTTATATACGCTATTGACGCAATAATAGCACTTACGGAATGACCAATAATCGTTACATCAGTTAAGTTTAACTCACATATTACATCTATAATATCCTGAGCATAACCATCTAATTTTTCGTACTTTTCTTTCGTGTAGTCGCCTAATGATGAATTGCCAGAGCCAACATAATCAAAGATTACTACCTGATACTTAAGCGCAAGCTCTGGTGCGATAAATCGCCACATGTTTTGGTCACAACCAAAACCATGTGCCAAAATAACTGCTGGTGCAGTTTTATTTCCGAAAACTTTAACGTTATTTCTTTCTGATACATTATTCAATAACTAGTCCTTAATCGAGTGATTCAAGCTCTGATAAATTTACTTGTAGCTATCTAGATTAACACCCAATTCAACAATATTTAATTATATTATAGTATTTAAAATGTACTCAGCTTGATTTAATTTTATCTTAGCCACGTAAGTGATCAATCGCCACATTTTTTGGTCATAACCAAAACTATGTCCAAAATAACTGCTGGTTCAGTTATATTTTATCTTTATCTTACATATGTTAGCGCAGCACTGCGATTTTTTTGCGCTCCACCAGTGCTAAATCAACTTCATATCCTAAGCCTGGTTTTGTTGGTGCATGAACAAAACCTTCATTATCAATTTTAATTTCTTCTACCAAACCATGCCACCAGGCTTCATGTGGTAATAAAACCTCCATAAAACTGGTATTGGGTATCGCCATTTGGATATGTAAATTAGCGACATCATTTAATGAATTTCCACCATGATGAATTTCAAGCTTCATGGCAAATGCTTCTGCTAAGTGTGCAATTTTAAGCATGGAAGTAATGCCACCTTTAATCATTACATCACCACGTAACATGTCAGTGGCTTTGTTCATAATCCAAGGTGCATAGTCATCTAACCAACCACAAGGAAATTCGGTTGCCATCACCGGAATATCCATTTTTTCTCTCAGTTTTGAATAATTGTAGATGTCTGTTGTTGGTAGCGGATCTTCGTACCATAAAAAACCTAAGTCATGTATCGCATGACCCACTTTAACCGCTTCGCCTAAGTCGTATGCTGAACGTGAATCCAGCATCAAATTAAAGTCATCACCAACCGCTTTGCGAACTGCTTCACAAGCGGCTATGTCTTCTCGCCAACGCTGACTCGGGTGAAGCTTGTATCCATGTAACCCACGCTCTTTGACTGCAAGGGCTTGCTCTACATATCCTTCGATACTGTCATGTTGTTCTGAGCTTGCATAAACAGGGATTTTATTTCGATAGGTTCCCATGAGAGCATGAATGGGTAATCCGCTAATTTTTCCTGCTAGATCCCATAATGCCACATCCATGGCGCAAACTGCCAAAGTACTCACCTGTGCCCGCATATTGGACATTTTTTCAAATAGACGAGCCCGATCTAACGGATTTTGCCCAATCAGAATTGGTTTTAAAAACTTGATAATATAGGGCGCTTCAAGACTGGCTGGGTGAACACACAATCCCAGTAAAGCATGACCTTCCACACCTTCATCTGTGTGTATTCTGACCAAGCCTAAATCACTACTACTTGAAACAGCCTTAACTGAGTGGTCGTAGCTTTTCATTGGGATATTATCCCATTTAAATAAGGTCACTGTTACATCGGTAATTTTCATAAGATAAATCTCTTTCTAATTTTTATTTCGTCGTTTTAACCAGATCAATGGTGCGGCAATAAACATCTCTGCAAAGCCAAATAAAAGCAGTGATAATAGAACGATATTGCCTAACTGTGCTGTTTCAGCTACGGCAGCAGGAAAAATAGAAGCATTAAGAAGTATGCCAAGGTTGATATTTCGAAAAACTACTTCAAACTCAATTGCAGTCGCATCAGCATAAGATAAGCCTAATAACTTTGGTAACTTTTGATTAATGAAGACTAATGCTATTAAAAACAGCAGGATATATGCCATATTTTGATAACCAAAAGCTGACATGTTCAAACGCCCATTGATATAAGATCCAATTACGATCAGCACAATGCCTATTAATGAACCGCGGATGCACCATTTAGAAATACTTGAAGCTATTGTGGGAAAAAAACGTAAAAAAACCATACCTAATATTAGCGGTACCAGTAAGGTCAGTGCGATATCTTTAATCATTTTCGCGTGAGGCATCGTAAAATCAGCGGGTAAAAACTTACTGATTAAAAGAGAAAGTATCAAGGGGGTTAATAGAAGACATAGCACGGTAGTGATAGAGGTAAGGCTAATTGATAACGCAGAGTTTCCGCGAGCAAAGTATGTGAAAACATTAGAAACCGTACCACCTGGCACCGCAGCAATGAGTGCGATACCCACCGCTAAACCGCTGTGTAAATTTAATGCTTTAATGAAAATAAAGGCAATTAAAGGTACTACTAATAGTTGTATTATTGTGCCAATTGAAAATGCCCGCGGCTCGGTTAGTACATCACGAAAATCTTTAGGTGTTAATGTCGCTCCCATTCCAAACATTGCCAAGGTTAGCTGAAATGCAGCAATCCAAAATTCATACTTTAAATAAAGTTCTGCCATGATTTTCCCTGGTTCTATTTATTGTTTTTATTTATTGTTTTTATTATTTATTCAAGCCCATTAACATCGCATTTTGTAGGCCTATATTCCCACAGATGATGACAAAGCATCGGTGAAACCTCCGATACCTTGTCATTTAAACATTACAATGGTGTGGTAGCCATGGGCGGAAATGGTACATCGAGTTCTTTTGATACTGGGTTAGCATCAAGCATCTCTTCATTGAGCTCATAACCTAATCCTGGTTCGGTTGGCACAATCACATGACCCTCTTCAAATTGAATAGGTTTGTTGAGCAGTGAACCAAAAAATCCATCACACTTTTCAATACATTCCAAGATTAAGAAGTTAGGCAACGAGGCTGATAACTGAATATTTGCTGCTAACTCTATTGGCCCTGCAAAAAGATGTGGAGAAAAGTGAGCATAATGGGCTTCAGCCATGCCTGCTATTTTTTTTGCCTCTAATATGCCGCCTACTCGTCCTAATGCCGGCTGAAGTATTTGCGCTCCTTGGGCCTCTAACAATGGCGCTATTTCATATTTACTCACCAGTCTTTCACCTGCAGCAATAGGGATGCTGGTTGCTTTTGCTACCCGAGCCATTTCTTTCACATTACCTGGTGGCACAGGCTCCTCAAACCAAAATGGGTCATATTTCTCTAACCGTCGTGCTAGTCTAATTGCGCTAGAACTGGTCATTTGTCCATGTGTTTTAATTAATAAATCGCATTTATTGCCCACTACATCTCGGATATCTTTCATCATTTTTTCTGCGCCATCTAATACTTCCATTGAAATATGGCGAGGATCGAAAGAGCCCATTGGCATGACGGGATCAAAACCTACAGCTGTAAATCCCATATTCATATATTGTTTGACCCTATCGGCTGCTGCATTTTTGTCACCATGAAAGTCTTTCGCACTTAATTCTTGGGGATCTTTAGCTGGATATAAGTAGGTATATGCCCGAAGTCTTTCGTGTACTTTGCCACCCAGTAAATTATGAATGGGTTGATTAGTCGCTTTACCAATAATATCCCAACAGGCGATTTCGATACCTGATAGCACTCCACCAATACTGACATCAGGTCGTTGAGTAAAAGCAGATGAAAAAACCGTACGCCAAATACTTTCTATATCAAATGGACTGCGTCCTACAACATAAGTTTCAAAAACATTTTCAACCATTCTACAGACTAGATTTGGCGAAAATGGCACACCATAAACTTCACCATAACCTGATATGCCATCATCAGTTGTCAATTTAACGAATATCCAGTATGTGCCACCTTTATGTGGGGAGGAGTGGCTACTGCCCACGTTTTGATATCAGTTATTTTCATTTTATTATCTCTATTATTTGATGTTCCCTATAGAGTTCATCATAAGGCTAAAGATGTTGAATGAATGTTATGTAATTTACATTGTTGCAAAGTTTGTTCATCTTGTTGATTTTTATTTGTTTTATGTGCTTACATGCGAGATGAGAAACAGAGGTTGAACGTTTACCGCTGACATATTAACGGCTGTAGATTTGATTGGCAGTAAAGTACAAAAGCGTGAGTTAGTTGTTTTTCAGTTGAAACCTCTCCCTTTAGAAACTTGCCTACTAATTGGATTTAATAGGGTTTCCAAGGGAGGGGGACTTAGTCAAGGACTTGACTAGAAACTAGACGGAGATTTATTTTGAGATATCTTTTTCCGTTATAGGATCGCCAGCAATTCGAGAGTGAAGCATAACCCTAGGTTCTGAATAATCCCATGCACAGGCTCTGTGAAGTAAACAACGGTTATCCCACATTACAACATCACCTTGTTGCCATCGATGTTGGTAGAATCGGTTTTCATCGTTGACCGCAAAATCAATTAATTCTTGTATTAGGTTTGCTGAATCTTCAGGTGACATTCCTGGAATGCCGTAGGCATGTCGGCCAACAGCAAGGGATTTTCTCCCTGTTTCAGGATGTATTTTAACAAGAGGTCTTAGCGGAATGTCTTTAACATCAAGTCCATAACCAATATATTCACTGTTATCACTTTTTGTTTCTTCACCAAGCTCACGTTGACTATGAGCTAGAGAGTGGTAAGCGCAGAGGTCTTGTATTTTATTTTGCATTTTTTCATCAAGAGCATCCCATGCGTCGCGCATATCAGCAAAAGCCGTATCTCCTTGTGCTTGAGGAACGACTTTGGCACTAAAAACGGCGCCTTTAGCTTGAACTGGCATGTAGGTACTATCTTGATGCCAGTGCATATTGCCGCGGATCACTTTCATCATGTCATCATCTGGTGCGTCTCTTAAACGACCATCTGGCAAAACGTTACTAATCTCAATCGCTTCAAGTCCCTCGACCAAATCACCAAAACGACTTGCAAATTGGATTTGTTGTTGATCTGTTAGGTGTTGTGCAGGAAATATCAAAAGGCCGTATGTTAGCCAAGCCTGATAGAGTTCATCGAATGCTTTATCGTTTATCTCACTGAGCTTTATATCGGTAATAACGGCACCAAATGACTTAGGTAATGGTTTTAGTGAAAATGATTGAAGTGTCTCTTGAGTCATAATTTTTATCCAATTCGTAATGATTATTATGATTATTTTTTTAGCTTTACGTTTTTAAATCCAAGCAACATCAGAATTACTCTATCGAAAGGGATTAACTTGGTCAACAGAGTAATTTAATTAAGTCTGTTCTGTTTTTTCATACTCATTTATAAATAACATTCGTTATTTTTACAGGTTAAGGACTCTCATTTATTTATATGAAAGTCCTTATTATCTTTGAGATTTAAAACTATTTACCCAGTATGCTGAAAACTAAGTTGTCAGTTTCTTAGTGAAGCAGGTTGTAAATTATTTGTTACAGGATGAGCGAGTAAGTCCGTGCTTTGATTGATTGTAGTGAGTGTGCGTATTAAAATTTGAGACTGATTTAGCCTAATGCCATTTATTGTTAATATGCTTTATTTTGGTGTAAATCAGTACTTTAGGTTATTGTTGTGCAAGCGTGCTTTAAATGGCAGTAATTTCCCCCATGCTTAAGTGTTCAGTAATTTCCCCCATGCTTAAGTGTTCAGTAATTTTCGATAGATTAATCATGCAGGTTGTGGTTTTCAGGACGTTACTTCTACCGTCGAACTCCTACAAGAACTGAGTCATTAAGTTAAAACTGACAAATCTTTAGTAAATGTAAACAAGATTACATCATTAAAAGAAATTTTAGTGTTTACTCCACAGAAGGGCTTTAAGTCATACAGGAATAATATTGGAATTTAATAATCAGCAAACGTTGCAAATTATCAATATAAATACTAATGGCAACGTGATTTTTAAATTAATTCAAGCTGGATATATTATCAATTACCGCCATTTAGAACTAGCAGGCACAGACGGGGAAACATCTAAATAAATTAAGATGCTATTCAAAAGTATTAGTCTGTGTAAAAGGTCATTTAATGAATAATAAGAATTTGTTTGATTTATCAGGAAAAGTTGCATTAGTGACTGGTGCAAGTCGAGGCATTGGTGAAAGTATAGCAAAAACATTTGCGCATTATGGAGCACATGTCATTGTAACCAGCAGAAAGGTTGAAGGTTGCCAATTAGTAGTCGATGAAATAATCAAAGCTGGTGGAAGCGCGCAAGCTATGGCGTGTCATGTCGGTGACATGGACCAAATTGAGACTCTTTTTGAAGCAATTGCAGAGCAACATGGCAAGCTTGATATTTTAGTTAATAATGCTGCGGCTAATCCTTATTTTGGCCATATTCTAGATACTGACTTGATCGCATTTCAAAAAACGATAGACGTCAACATTCGTGGTTACTTCTTTATGTCTAGTCTAGGGGCTAAATTAATGAAAACCAGCGGGGGAGGCTCTATCGTTAACGTTGCTTCCGTTAATGGGGTGATACCAGGTGATTTGCAAGGTATATATTCCATTTCAAAAGCAGCGGTTATTTCAATGACAAAAGCGTTTGCTAAAGAATGTGCCCAATTTAACATCCGAGTTAATGCATTATTACCTGGTGGTACTGAGACGAAATTTGCTTCGGCTTTAGTCGATAATCCATCGATTCTAGAAGATTTGTTAAAACATGTCCCAATGAAACGTATTGCACAACCCGATGAAATGGCCAGCACAGTTTTATATTTGGCATCAGATGCCTCAAGTTATACCACGGGTACTGCTATTAATGTCGACGGTGGTTATTTGATTGGTTAATTTTTTATAACCCTTTTTCATTATCGACCGATCAGAATCGGTTCTCGATTATCAACACATTAAAATCAATTAATATTACAGATAAAACCCCGAGAACATCGCGAAGCGAAGTCTCGGGGTCCTCATATTCGCTAGGAGCTAATTGGGTAACTTGCATTATCGTGCATTGGAAAGACTGGATGCAGCAGGTTTTTATGCTCAAACACACACACGTCGGCTGTTGTTAACCCTGGCGAATCTGCCATAAACAAATCATCACTGACTTCTTTATAAAACGCTCGAAAATGTGCGGATGATTTCACACAAACAATGTCATATTCTTCAATGATAACCCCATGAGCTCGACCTGTTACATCGTCTAATGCTTGTGCTAGACCTTTTTGCACAATCACATCTATTTTGCCTATTACAAGCCTAACTGAAGGCCCTAAATTAAATGTGATACCGTGTGCCATCGGGCCTCGGATAGTTTCTATGCCATCTGAAATAGATTTGACGTAGGCTTTACAAACAATAGGATCTCCACCACGCTCTTTATCAAACTTAGCACCTAGTTTAACGTCGATTGTTGTTCCCACACCTGATGCAATGGCTTGATTAACGGTTTCTTCATCACGAATATTAAAGAAGGCAATTTTGCATTCTTTTTGAAGCATAAGCTCCCGTAAAAGGTGAGTCGTATCTCCAGTGCAACCACCACCAGGATTATCGCCAATATCTGCAATAATCATTGGTTTATGGTTTGCTCTTTGTTCAAGAGTTAGTGATTCGTAATAACCTCGTTTATCAAGTTTTTCGAAAACTTCAGCTACTGTTTCTTTAACTGAAGGCGGAAGTTTCAAGCTTTGCTCACGGTTGTCCCAAATCCATTGAGCAAGTTCTTCACTTACAGTTTCCGCTAACTCATGATTATTATTGGTGGTAACTAAAACATACATGCCACAATACTCTGTGTCTTGATACGGAAATCCGTGCATAACAGAGCAGTTAAGTATTTCGTCATTTAATTCATATTGAATACATTTTTCTTTTATTTGTGCGCCAAATCCCCTTCAATCATGGTAGTTGTTGGGGGTAATAAAATAGGAATTTTCTTATAGCGAAAAACAGGTGTTATTTGACCTAAAAAGATTTGTACGCCATGTTTTAAAGCTTCTTTGGCGCATGGGTTTAAATCTACATGAGCGTATTCTTTACATGTTGTATATAAATCATACTCTTTTGCAATAAGGTCGGTTACTTTTCCATGAAGATCTGTTGAGGAAACAATTTTGGCATTTGGCCCAATAGCTTCACGAATAGATCTAGCGAGCTCACCTTCAAGATCTGGCGTATTTAGCACCACTCCAGCACCGTGGATCATTAAATAAAAAATATCGATGGGTTCTTCTTCTGCAAGAATCGAAAGAATTTCGTCCTTAACTGATGCGAATGCTTCATCAGTTACCATACCAAAGGTATTACTAACATGCCTAAAAACAGTGGGGACTATCTCCCAACCATTTTCTATGCATTCCTCAATAGGGCCACCCATTGCTGTACCTTTTAATTTCATCATATCTTCTTTGCGATAGACTACTAAATCATCTAAGGTCGTTGGGCCGGTTAATTCGGTTGCATAGGTATTGGTTTCGTGAAATAAGCCACCAATTGCAACTCTAATTCTTTTTGTTGTAGTCATTAATGTTACACCTTTTATATTTATAATTTATAATTGCTGTTTCAATATAGAACTAATAGAAAAATTAGACTGTAAAATGAATTACATTTTCACCCTGTGTAATAGAACCTCGCACAATGCGATTCATCATTAACGGTTCAGGCTTAAAAAACGACGATAAATAAACACCGCAGCAAATAAATCCTGTGCGGTTATCCCTAATGATTTATACAAAGTGATTTGTTTGTCGTTTAATCTTGCTGCTAGATTATTTGCCGCGACTAGGCCAATCTCGCCAACAATATGATCCATATCGATAGCACCTTCCTGAACCGGCGTTATAATGTCGCCAGCTTCTGCGATGGTTGATGCAATTGAGTCTACATAGACACTCGCATTAACAATCAAATCTGTATCAGCTTCTCTAGCAGATAGGCTATGGGAGCCAACAAGATTGATGTGCGCTCCAGGCTTTATCCATTCACCTTTTAAAATAGGCTCAGATGCGGCAGTGACAGTGCAGATAATATCGGTATTGGCAGCGTGTTCTGGTTCGGTCACAGCTTGCACAGACAACCCCGTCCGTTTTGATTGCTGCTCAGCAAAAATGATCGCAGCCTCATAATTACGAGCCCATATGAGGACACGTTCAATCGGACGGATTGCTGCAATGGCATCAATATGGGTTTCGGCTTGTAAGCCCGCACCAAATATTCCTAAGGTTTTCGCATCCGGTCTTGCAAGCAACTGAGTGGCAAGTGCAGACGCCGCAGCGGTTCGCAGCCCCGTAACTGAGGAGCCGTCGATCATTGCTTTAGGTTCACCCGTCTCGTAATCAAACAAAATGATTGAGCCTTGAATGGTGGGTAGGCCTTTGTGGTTATTTTCAGTGTGCAGGCTAATTAACTTCACCCCATAAAAACCGAGTTCTTTACAGGCTCCGGGCATTATCAGCAGAGACTTGCCTTCCTCAATGGGGACAGAGTTACGTAGAGGCACATGCACATTATTTTTTGAAAAGGCAATCATGGCTTCTCGTACTGCTTGGATACAGTCTTTAGCGGGTAACAGTTTCCTGACATGTGTGGCATCTATATGCAATAAAGACATTTTATCCCTTTTTCTTAATAGCTAAATGAATTGAAATCAGCGTGTTATGTGGTTTATCGTCCCCAAACATCTTTATAAACACGCAACAGATTTAATCCTAAGATTTTCTGGGTGTCTTGTTCACTGTATCCTCTCCCAAGTAAAGCTTCGGTGAGTCGAGGCATAGTTTTTGGGGTTTCAATTCCTTCTGGATAGATATGTGGCGGTCTTGGATAGTCCGGTCCAGTCCAGACACCGGCAGCCACACACTCATCGAAGATCTTAATTGCCTCTTCTTGGTTTGCAACAGGGTGTTGACCTGTATAGTAATCAATGCCTAGGGAAACGTGATCAATGCCGCCAATATTGACTAGGTGGTCAACGTGTTGAAGAAATTGATCCATAGATGGGTTGCTTGAAGAAGAGATAAATCCTGGGAAGCCGGCTACACCAACTACACCGCCAGAGTTGGCTATGGCTTTGATTTGCTCGTCGTTAATGTTTCTGTCACTTTGGGTTTTAAACACTTGCTTGGGATTTGAGTGAGAGCAAATAACCGGTTGCTTTGATGCCTTAATGGCTTCTAGAGTTGTTTTTACCCCTGTATGGGAACAATCAACAATAACACCCACATGGTTACAACGTTCAATAAACTGTCTGCCAAAATCGGTTAGTCCTTTGTCTTCATCCACTTGTGCGCCTGAGCCTACTAAATTGTCGACATTGTAGGTAAGCTGCATAATCTTAACGCCAAGTTTATGAAAAAGATTGACATTGTTTAGGTTGTCACCAATAGGATCTGTTCCTTGAAAATGGAACACTACCCCTGTTTTACCTTGAGTTTTCGCATCATAGACATCTTGCGCGCTCTCAATTAACACGAGATCATCGCGAGAACGGATTAAGTCCAATAAAAGCGCTATATAGTTAAAAGTCAGCTGTGTTGGGACTGGTCCTCCTACTGTGGGAGTGACAATAGTCACACCGCCTTCGATGTACCAATCTATGTAATGAGTATCTTGTAGAAGAGGGCAGGTGCCATCGATAATGATGGATTTGTCATGTAGTTGTTTTGCTTCTGGAATATACATTTAATTGCTCTCATTTTTATAGTTATGGTTTTTCTGTGAATAAATGCCATTCTTCGACACATTAATTTTCTTTCTTGAAAAATGTATTTGATGCTAGGAATAAATGAACAAATGTGAAGAGTAAGATAAATATTTATACATGTAAGTCATTTATTTTAATCGATTTTATTTGCAAGGTGTCGTTTGGTATTCAAGTGTTAGTGGACCAAGAATTTCCCCAAGTATTGCCTTAGAAAGTAAAGTTGACACAACAGCAATCGATTTTAATTTAGGTGCCGCAATACTTTGGGCTTCAGCAAATGATGGAGCTGAGTCAGAAGTCGATAAAATGGGTGTCATCAGCAGATAATTTGCTGTCCATAAGACTGCCCATTTTGATCTTTTGCGATGAGTTCAGGAGCAAACAATGCACCTGCAAGAGAGCCAAATATCGTACTAATTATCGTATCTAATTCAACTATCAAGCCATACTCGACACCTATCTTGTTTATTAATGGTCACTCTGATTTTAAAGAGCAATATTAGTTGTAATAATTGAACCCTAATAAATTCCAATAGTTATAAAACACCAGCATGATTAAGCTAGTCGCTGTGATAAGAGTTAAGCGCACGGGATATTTGACTTTGTTTACTTTATCGCGCCAAAGTTTGATTAATAAGAAACTCAAATAACTCGTTGCAAGTAATGCCACCACAGGGAGTGTTAACGCGAATTTAATTAACCAAGGGATCTCATAGGCAAGGTTACGAGCGGTAACAACACCAACGACCGCACAAATCACAAATGCAAACAAGGTAATAGCAATCACAAGTGAAGTATTCATTGCTCTCTTCTCTGTCACGAACAAGTTACCAATGCTTTTCGCTTGATAAATTCGATGCAGTATTACCTCTATGAAAATAAGACTTGAGACCAAAATGATAAGGATAAAAAACAACAGCGACCGGTAAAATGGTACTTTGCTCATTTGAGTTACTGGCAGTGTTTCATCTAGAAACTCAGAAATTTCACCATTTTCATCTGCCTGAAATGCGATACGTAAATCACCATCAATTTCACGAAAAAGATTGTTGTCTACTTCAACATAACGTTTCTCACCGATAAGCAAGGTATTATTAGGCATAGCAACAACCTTAACTTCTTTTAAGGCCGCCATTAACGCTTCCATTTTTGTAAAACTCGATCGCCAGGGCTGATAACTGCCAACAAAACTAGCCGCTCGTTCTGCAAAATCATTATTACTGGTTTTAGTTGACGTATCTAATTGTTGTGAAGGGAAGAAATAGTCGTAAAATTCACCTTTCAAAGCATGGAAAATACTTGTCGCACCAGGCCCACTAAACGAATAGAACAACATCAAATTATGATCTAATGACAAGCCAAAATGAGACTTAAATACCATTGTGGCGCCTCCGTGCCCAATGATGTCTATGCCCTTGAAAGGATAGTTAATAAAACCATATGACATACCACCCACTCTTGGATCATGGGTGTTTAAGGTTGAAAGCATTTGCTTGGTCGTTGCTGGATTAAGTAATTGAACAGATTGCCCCATGCTATTGATAAATTGCCCATTATTAAGAATAGCGCGAGCAAAATTAGCCATGTCAGTGCTGCTAACGGAAGATGAACCTGCCGGCCCAAAGTTAGAGATAATTTCAAAGTTTTGTAACACATATTGCCCGTCTTTCCAGCCATATGAATTGGCAATATGCGGTGCTAATGTTTGTGGTAAAGGCTCAACAAAGGTAGCGCTTTTCATTTCTAGTACATCAAAAATATTTTTTTGAACATAGTCGTTAAATGGCATCTCAGTCACATTGGCAACAATTAACCCTGCCACGGCCGTGGCCCAATTTGAATAAGCCGTGTGTTTTCCTGGAGGGTTTACTCGGGTAGGAATGTGACTCGCTAACGATTCAGCAAGCGGCACAATACGAGATACATCATCAAGGATTAAGTAACCGACAGCCCCATCTTCTAATCCCGCAGTATGGGACAAAATATGCCTCAAGGTAATTGGCTGTCCTGGCCAAGTATCATCAATCTGAAATGTTTTTAAGTATCGATTTACATCTACGTCTAAATCTAAATTGCCGCGTTCGACTTGTTGCATAACTGACACCCAAGTAAACAATTTAGAAATCGAACCCGGACGAAATAATGTTGTGTTTGGGTCGACCTTTATCCTTTTTTCAATATCTTGATAGCCGTAGCCTTTTGAAAAAATAATTTGTCCATCTTTCATTAAGGATACAACACCTGATGGCGAATGATTTTGTTTCATTAACGGCTTAACGATGCCATCAACAAAAGCTTCAACGATCCTAGGGTCATTTATATCGGGCGCGCTCGGTAGAGAAGTGTTATCTGTGTTATTCATCAAAGGCGATGCCAAAACAGATGAAACATTAAAGCATATTAAGCATAAGGCTATAATTATTGTTTTTAAAAACATGCTGATACCTGCTGTGTAGTGTTTACATAGAAATAATATATTTAGCATTGAAAAGTTATTCTCTAAACATCAAACATTCCGAAGTAGTGCTATTGGATGTTTAATTTCTGTTTATAAAATTCTTGCTCCATTTAAGTCATGGCATCGTCATTATTTCTAACAATGTAATAGTTGGCGGTGTTGTTTCTATGGCCAAAATATTCAATTTTTAAATACAGCTTGATTTAATATAGAACCAGTCAATAAATGAGACTGTCATGTTTGTTACATTCTTGGTCTAGTTTGGTGATTTGTATTAGCTGTTAATGCAGCGAATTAACCTATAACCACTTCGATGTTTATTTTTATCTACAGCTATCCAAGTATTAGAAAAGGTACCATTTGCTTTTTTCAGCTGTTCTCAATTTGCCTAGCTTAGTGTTCTGGCCATCCAATCGTTGCTGAAATTAGCCAAATCTATATGCATTTTATTGACTCTGCAGTGATCTCTTTCAGTGAATTCTGAGCACGATTTAGCAAACTTCCTTTAATCTCAAGCGACAACTTTACTTAGATGTTTGTTAAATAAGGGATTGAACAGGATGGGATTTATAAAACATCTTTAAGATGTGTACCGGTTCATTTGAACACTCTTTAAATAAAATAAACTCTTTATATTCAATTTGTTGTGATTTGCTTGTGTGGTTTTTTAACAGCCTAACTGCCCATTTCACAATAAATTTACATTAATTGTAATCAATGTGACGTTGTTAGCGAAGCAATATCATTAAACTGATTTCCATACTGATTGGAGCGACTTCAATCATGACAAGAATACTTGGAGCAGGTGCTTGATAGATAGCTGTGATAAAGCAATGAAATTTTATTGAAGAAGGAATGGAAGGCTTAATTCGATCTTAACCTGAGAGTTAAGCCAGCAGTTTGGGTTTTATGGTGAGATACCTAAAAGTGTTAAAGCGCATCACAAGGTGCAACTTTAGATTAGTGTTCAAATAATAAATAAAAATTTATTTAATAAAAAATAATACCACTATTCAAATGACGAATTTAAAAGGCGAAATAATGAAAGAAGTAAAGTTAACCGATAAATTTACCATTAATAAAGGCCGTATTTTAATTTCGGGCACTCAGGCATTAATTAAACTGCCGACGCTTCAAAAGTTAGTAGACGAAAAAAACGGCTTGAATACAGCCGGATTTATTTCTGGATATCGTGGATCGCCACTCGGTAATTTTGATGCGCAATTATACAAGAGTAAAAAATTATTAGACCAATATAACTTAGTATTCCAGCCCGGTATTAATGAAGATTTAGCTGCAACTGCAATTTGGGGAACTCAACAGCTTGATAACTTCCCTGGAGAAGTGACCGTAGATGGGGTTTTTTCAATGTGGTATGGCAAAGGGCCGGGGACTGACCGTTGTGGTGATATTTTCAAGCATGGTAACTTTTCTGGTACCCACAAAAATGGTGGCGTGTTGCTCGTAGCAGGTGATGATTCACCGGGCAAATCGTCAACAGTAGCAAACCAATCCGAGTTAGCAATGATGGCAGGTTCTATTCCTGTTGTTTATCCATCTAATGTTGAAGAGTTTTTTGAATTTGGTTTATTTGGTTGGGCATTATCTCGTTACAGTGGTTTGTGGTGTGGTTTCAAATCTGTAAACGAAACGGTAGAGCAAACCGCAACAATTGACATTGATGTGGATAGTTTTGAATTTGTCACACCGACAGGCGTTGTCCAGCCTCAACGAGATGTACATTACAAACCACGTACTTATTCACCGATGCAAGATGAAATCGATGTCAATCGTTTTAAAATTCCCATGGCACAAGCTTTTGCTCGGGCAAATAAAATTGATAAAACGCCATTTCTAGCAAGCACAAAAATATTAGGTATTGTCACGGCGGGTAAGTCTTATATGGACGTATTACGCGCCATTGAATTACTAAATTTGTCAAAACAACAGGCTGAAGAGATAGGCATAAGTATTTACAAGGTGGGTATGATTTACCCATTAGAACCCACAGGTTTCAGAGAGTTTGCCGCAGGTCATCAACAGCTATTTTTCATTGAAGAGAAAAAAGAAGTAATGGAGCCTCAGGCTGCGCATTTACTTTATAACTTAGCAGAGCGGCCATCCATGGTTGGAAAACAGGATTTAAATGGGAACACCCTGCTACCTGCTGATGTGCAACTTGAGCCAATGTCTTTAGCACTATCGATTGCTGACCGCTTAGCTGAGCTAAATTTGTTGACAGAAACCATCGATGCGCGATGCAAAGAACTGCAGGCGGCGTTGGGGCAGGCCGCGAATATGAACCCTGCAACCGCTCGTTCACCTTATTTTTGTTCAGGTTGCCCTCATAGTCGTTCAACCAAGTTGCCAGAAGGTAGTAAAGCAACATCAGGCATCGGTTGTCATGGTATGGCGCTGCTCACGAATCCAAATACACTCTCAGCTTCGCATATGGGCGGCGAGGGGGCCACTTGGTACGGTATTGCACCATTTACGACAACAAAACATATATTCCAAAACTTGGGAGATGGAACTTATTACCATTCTGGGTCAATGGGGATCCGCGGGGCAGTAGCATCCGGTGCTAATATCACCTTTAAAATTTTATATAATGATGCTGTCGCTATGACAGGTGGTCAATCGCATGATGGCCCTAATACGGTTGCCAGCATTGCAAAGCAAACCTTAGCCGAAGGTGTTAAAAAAGTTGTTATCGTTACGGATAAACCTGAACTGCATCGCGCAGATAATGCCATTCCTTCAAATGTAGAAATTAAACATCGTAGTTTAATGGATGAAGTTCAAAGAGAGCTTCGTGATATTGAAGGCACAACTATTATTATTTACGAGCAAACCTGCGCAACGGAAAAACGTCGCCGTCGTAAGCGTGGTTTAATGGAAGACATTGCCAAGCGTTCGTATATTAATGAAGCGGTTTGTGAGGGGTGTGGTGATTGTTCTGCCCAAGCAACCTGTATCAGTATTTTACCAAACGAGACCGAATTGGGCCGTAAGCGAAAAATAGATCAATCGAACTGTAATAAAGATTTTACCTGTGTAGAAGGTTTCTGTCCTTCATTTGTCACTGTATATGGTGGCGCATTGAGAAAACCTCAAGGCGTGACTATGAGTGAAGAGCTATTTGCATGTTTACCATCGCCTTCAGCAAAACCATTAGCGCAAGCATGTAATATTATGGTGTCAGGTATTGGTGGTACAGGTGTTATCACCATTGGTGCAGTTTTATCTATGGCTGCTCATATAGAAGGCCGAGCTGCATCTGTTTATGATATGACAGGCTTAGCGCAAAAAGGCGGTGCAGTATACAGTCATTTAAAAATTGCTGACAAAGTAACTGATTTAAATGCTCAGCGTATTGGTAAGTGTGAGTCAGATTTAATTATTGGTTGTGATTTACTGGCTGCGACAGGACAAGATGCCATTCAAAGTATTGATAAAAACCGCACATTAGTGCTTGCCAATAGTAACGTTAATCCGACTATACAATTTCAATTCATGCCTGATGTTAACTTTAACACTAAGCTAGCGGAAACTACTTTAAAAAATGCTGCTGGTGAAGCGAATTACATTGGTATTGAAGCTACCGCAATAGCCTTAAATTTACTGGGTGACGTAATTGCAACCAACATGATGATGGTCGGTTACGCATTCCAAAAAGGGTTAATTCCGGTGTCTGCTAAAGCCATTGAGAAAGCCATTGAGTTAAACGGTATTGCGATTCAATTCAATCTTAATGCATTTAATATTGGCCGATTGCTGGCTCATGAGCCCCAAAAAGTGATTGGGTTATTATCACAAACTGGCAAGGTGAAGTCTGAATTTAAACCGTTAGAAAATGTCAATGAAATCAAAGCACATCGTGTTCAATTATTAACTGATTATCAAAATGCCGCTTATGCAGATCGCTACATCACCCTAGTCGAGAAGGTGATAACTGCGGACAAAGCACTGGGTAATGAAAACGGTGAGTTATCTAAGGCCGTTGCGCGTGGTTTTTCTCGTTTAATGGCGTATAAAGACGAATATGAAGTGTCTCGTTTATACACAAATGGGCAATTTGCTGAGCAACTTAATAATCAATTTGAAGGCGACATTAAGGTTAAATTTAATTTAGCGCCACCCATCTTCGGGAAACGCGATCCAATTACTGGGCATCTTATTAAGAAAGAGTTTGGTTCTTATATGATGAAAGCTTTTGCTGTCCTTGCTAAGTTTAAAGGCCTGCGTGGTGGGGTTTTTGATATATTTGGGTATACCGCTGAGCGAAAAATGGAGCGTCAATTAATCGGTGAATATGAAACCTTAATAGAAAGCTTGTTAGGTAAACTTAATGATAAAAACTATGACATAGCGGTAGAGATTGCTCAAACTGCACAGAAGCTACGTGGTTATGGTCACGTTAAAGAAAATAACGTTGAAGCCACTAAGAAAGCTTGGGTTGAGCTGCAGAAGGAATTTGAACACCCTAAAGAAATAATTTATAAGCAAGCTGTGTAGTGAATTTCTGGTTGCTTTAGCCCTAATAGCCGGCCTTCGTGAGAGGAGCCGGTTTTTTTTACTAGCTTTAAAAACTATTTTGTAAAAGTGAGCTGTTCTCAGCTAGCTTGTAGATTAAATCAAGAAGTTTTAGTTATTTATTAACAAAAAGGTAAAACTAAGAAAATGGTTGCGGGAGCTGGACTTGAACCAACGACCTTCGCTGATAATATGAGCGCTGAACCCGACTATCGACGGTGCTTTTGTCTAAAGCTAACAAGTATGAGTTAAATAGGGAAAGGTAAAACTAAGAAAATGGTTGCGGGAGCTGGATTTGAACCAACGACCTTCGCTGATAATATGAGCGCTGAGCCCGACTATCGACGGTGCTTTTGTCTAAAGCTAACAAGTATGAATTAAATAGGGAAGGGTAAAACTAAGAAAATGGTTGTGGGAGCTGGACTTGAACCAACGACCTTCGCTGATAATATGAGCGCTGAGCCCGACTATCGACGGTGCTTTTGTCTAAAGCTAAAAAGTATGAGTTAAATAGGGAAAGGTAAAACTAAGAAAATGGTTGCGGGAGCTGGACTTGAACCAACGACCTTCGCTGATAATATGAGCGCTGAGCCCGACTATCGACGGTGCTTTTGTCTAAAGCTAACAAGTATGAGTTAAATAGGGAAGGGTAAAACTAAGAAAATGGTTGCGGGAGCTGGATTTGAACCAACGACCTTCGGGTTATGAGCCCGACGAGCTACCAACTGCTCCATCCCGCGACTGTATTATCTGATATTCAATAGGCTTTGTATTAACTGGTGTTAATCAAAAATGGTTGCGGGAGCTGGACTTGAACCAACGACCTTCGGGTTATGAGCCCGACGAGCTACCAACTGCTCCATCCCGCGACTGTATATTGAATCTCTGTGTTTATCGTTATCTTATTTAAGTTTAAATAAGAATTGGTTGCGGGAGCTGGACTTGAACCAACGACCTTCGGGTTATGAGCCCGACGAGCTACCAACTGCTCCATCCCGCGTCCGAAAAACACTGCTTTTCTGTTTGGCAAAACCTTGGTTGTTTTGCTGTCTCCTTCAAAGCGGGGCAGACTATAACGATTGAGCTTTTACATTGCAAGTGTAATTTATTAAATACTTCAATGACTGCTGGTTAAGTAAACGTTTTGTAGGTTTAACTAACAAGTTGCCGATAATTGCTGCAACAAATAGCTAAACAGTTGTCAATCTAGGTAGTGAATTCGATAAGTCGTTGGGGATCTTCGCTGCAACAGGTATAATGCGCATCAGAATTTATTGCGTACAGATGACTAACCAATCCATGTTTAATTTTTTTGCTGCTGCCCCAAAAGGGTTCGAATATAGCCTTGCCTGTGAACTTAAAGATTTAGGAGCACTTGAGGTAAAAGAAAGCGTTGCTGGTGTGTACTTTTCCGCCCCGCTTGAACTTGCTTATCGTATTACCTTATGGACAAGGTTGGCTAGCCGAATTGTGCTAGTTATCTATAAAGGCCCATGTGAATCTCCTGAGCAACTATATAACGCAGCATATTGTATTGACTGGCCTTCGCACTTTTCTAATAAAAAGACTTTCAGTATCGATTTTCATGGTACTGGCGGTTTTATTAATAACACCCAATTCGGTGCGTTAAAAATTAAAGATGCGGTCGTTGACCGTTTTCGTGATGATGGTGAAAGCCGCCCAGATGTAGCCCGTGTAGACCCTGATTTTAAAATTGATGCGCACTTCCGTAGTGGCCAAGTGACAATTGCGGTTAACTTTTCAGGTTCGGCTTTGCATCAACGTGGTTACCGTTCAACAACTGGCCAAGCCCCGCTAAAAGAAAATCTTGCCGCTAATATGCTGGCGCGTTCAGGTTGGCAAAAACAACCTCAAACGATACTCGACCCATTTTGTGGTAGTGGCACAGTATTAATTGAAGCCGCATTAATGGCTGCAGATATTGCGCCAGGTTTATTGCGTGAAAAATTTGGTTTTGAACACTGGCGTAGCCACAATAAAACCTTATGGCAGTCTGTGTTAGACGAAGCCAAAGCAAGAGCATCCTTGGGTAAATCACGCTGTAAGATTAAGTTTTATGGTTCAGATATTGAATCTTACTTAGTCGCTATTGCCAAACGTAATGCAGAAAATGCCGGCGTAGCTGATTTAATTGATTTCAGTGTTGCCGATGCATTAACCGTTTCGCCACCCGCAGATAGCGGCTTTTTAATTTCTAACCCACCTTATGGTGAGCGTTTAGGCAGCACCACTGAGCTACTACAACTGTATTATCAATTAGGTGACAAGCTTAAAAAAGAATTTGGTGGCTGGAAAGTGGCCATGCTTTGTAGTGATGTTGAACTATTGTCATCGTTAAAGCTTAAAGCTGATAAGCAAATGAAGATGTTTAATGGTGCGCTTGAGTGTGTGTTTAATTTATATACGTTACATGCAACTAGTACTCGTCGTGAGGCGGTGCAATTACCTGATGGCATGGAAATTAGCGATATTGCCCCTGAATTTGCCAACCGTATTAAAAAGAATATCAAGCAGCTTAGTAAGTGGGCTAAAAAAGAAAACATTGATAGTTTCCGTATCTATGATGCAGACATTCCTGAATATAACGTCGCCATTGATAAGTATGTTGATTATGTAGTTATTCAAGAGTACTCAGCGCCAGCAACGATTCCTGAAGCTGTGACCAAACGACGTATTAGTGATGTGTTGTTATCTTTGCCACATGCATTAGGCATTAGCCCAGATCGTATCACCTTAAAAACCCGTGAGCGTCAAAAGGGTACACGCCAGTATGAAAAGTTAGATGATAAAAAGCTTGAAGTCATTACTCAAGAATATAACGCGCGTTTTAAATTAAACCTAACAGGTTATTTAGATACAGGTTTATTTTTAGATCACCGTGTGACTCGTCAGTTAGTGGGCAAAAAGTCGAACAAACGTAATGTACTTAATTTGTTCTCTTATACGGGCTCGGCGTCTGTGCATGCGGCTCTTGGTGGTGCGAAGTCCGTAACTACGGTAGACATGTCAAATACTTATCTTAATTGGGCCAAAGAAAACTTTGAGCTAAATAATCTATCGGGAAAGCAATATCAGTTTGTTCAAGCAGATTGCTTGCAGTGGATTAAAGATAATAGTGAGTCAAAATACGAACTTATCTTTATCGACCCGCCCACGTTTTCAAACTCAAAACGTATGGAAGATAGCTGGGATGTACAACGTGATCATGTCAACATGCTAGGTGATTTAATCAAGTTACTTGCGCCACAAGGGGAAATTATTTTTTCCAATAACAAGCGTAAATTTAAAATGGATATTGATACATTAACCAAGATGGGCATGAAGGTTGAAAACATTGATCACCTTTGTTTACCACTTGATTATAAGCGTAACCCTCATATTCATAATGTTTGGCTGATCACTCATGCTTAGTAGTGTTAACCCTGCAAGCCGTTATGTGTTGTACCACACAGACGGCTGTCATCTGTGTGAATTGGCACTGGCTATCGTGCAGCAAGCTCAAGTTGAGTTTGATTATGTCGATATTTGTGATTGTGCTGAGCTCGCTGCCCGTTACGGTACAAGCATTCCGGTTTTTGCTAATGGTCAACAAGAATTGTGTTGGCCTTTTGATGCGTCGCAACTGGCGCAGTTTTTAGGAGAGTAGTGTGAGTCTGGTCCGAATTAACAATGGCTCATTAGCCTATGGATATACCCCGTTATTACAAAATGCGGATTTTACTATCGAACCGGGTGAACGTGTCTGTATTGTTGGTCGCAACGGCGCTGGCAAATCAAGTTTAATGAAGGTGTTATCGGGTGATGTATTACTTGATGATGGCGAATTTAATATCACCAATGATGTCAATGTTAGTCGTTTACAACAAGATCCTCCAAAAGCAGAAAAAGGTACGGTTTATGCCTATATTGCGGCAGGCTTAAAGGATATCGGTGAAGCATTAGAAAAGTATCATCAACTATCGCACGATATTGCCGATGCATCGCCTGAAATGATGGAGCGTATGCTAAAGCAAATGCAGCCATTACAAGACATTCTTGATCATAATAATGGTTGGCAACTCGACTCACGCATTATACAAACCTGTGAATTATTAGGCTTAGATGCTGATAAACCTCTAACTGAGTTATCTGGTGGTTGGCAACGTAAAGTGGCGTTAGCGCGTGCATTAGTCAGCGAGCCAGATTTACTTCTTTTAGATGAGCCAACCAACCACTTAGACATAGATACCATTGAATGGTTAGAACAATTCTTATTGGGTTTTAAAGGTGCCATTGTATTTGTCAGCCATGACCGTGGTTTTATTCAACGTATGGCCACACGAATTGTTGATTTAGACCGAGGCGTAGTCACGTCTTGGCCTGGCAACTACCAAGCATATCTTGACGGTAAGCAAGAATGGCTTCGTGTTGAAGCTGAAAAAAATGCCCAGTTTGATAAAAAACTAGCTGAAGAAGAAGCATGGATCCGCCAAGGTGTTAAAGCTCGTCGTACTCGTAACGAAGGTCGTGTTCGAGCACTTAAAGCGCTAAGGCAAGAACGCAGTGAGCGCCTGAATCGTCAAGGTAACGCCAAAATGGCTGTGTCTGACGGCCAGCGTTCAGGTAAGTTGGTGTTCGACATTCAAAATGTCGATTACAACATCCCTGAGAAAAATCTGGTTAAAAATTTCAGTGCAACCGTTATGCGCGGTGATCGTATTGCACTTATTGGCCCTAATGGCTGTGGTAAATCAACCTTGATTAAATTATTGATTGATCAACTGCAACCGCAATCGGGTGAAATTAAAGTCGGTACCAAGCTTGAAATCGCTTATTTTGATCAATACCGCGAAGCATTAGATCCAGAAAAAACGGTAGAAGAAAACGTGGGTGAAGGTAAAAGCACAGTTACCGTTAACGGCCAAGACCGTCATATTTTAAGTTATCTGCAAGATTTTCTGTTTTCGCCAATGCGCGCACGCACACCGGTTAAGGCATTATCTGGTGGTGAAAAGAACCGATTGTTACTTGCAAGGCTATTATTGCGCCCAGCAAACTTAATTATTCTTGATGAACCAACAAACGATCTTGATATTGAGACCTTAGAGTTGTTAGAGTCTCTGCTGACTGATTTTGAGGGAACTTTGCTTATCGTAAGTCACGATAGGGAATTTATCGATAATACCGTCACCAGTAGCTGGTGGTTTACTGGCAATGGTCGATGGAGTGAATACGTTGGTGGTTACCAAGATGCCGTTTCTCAAGGTGCTAAATTTTATTCTGAGGAACCAGTTACAGAAAAGGTTGTCCAACATCAAACACCAGTAGAGACTAAGCCAGTTGTTAAAAGCAAAACTGCTGATAAATCAGCAAAAAAGCTGTCTTATAAGCTTCAGCGTGAGCTAGAAGAGTTACCTGGAAAAATGGAACAATTAGAACAAGAGATTGAAACGCTACAAGCCAAAATCAGTAATGCTGACTTTTATAATCAGCCGCAAGATACAGTCAATAGCACCTTGCAATTATTGGCGCAAACAGAACAACAGTTAGAAGTATGCTTTGAGCGTTGGGAAGAGCTTGAGTCATTGAAATAAAGAATAATAAAACAGGAATAGTTTACATGAAGTTAAAGTTGGACAAAGCCTTATCATTGGTCGCTATCAGTGTATTAAGTGCGATTGGTTCGGCCCATGCCGCACCAGTTTATGAAATTGTTAACCTAGACGAAGCAACTTATGACTTGCGCGGAACCCTAGATGGCACTCGAAATGGTTATGCTATGGGCGTTGACGCAAATGGCCAATTAATTGGTATTTCAAAAGGCAAAAAGAAGCTAGATGTTGATGATGTTGATGACGGCATTGTTGATGTTGAAGATGGTATTGCACCTGAAGAGTTAATCTCTTATTCAATCTATAAGGCCATTGAAGCGAATAACTTTACTTTTACTGCATCTGCTAATCCAGAGTCTGCAGAGCCTTGGACGCCCGAGTTTTACAGCATTGCAGGTACCACTGCTCCGGGTTCAACAGATGACGAAGGTGAAGTCATTATTAACTCGATTGATACCTATTTTTACGGTATCAACAGTAACGGTATCAAAGTGGGATCTTTTACCGCTCCTGAGAAAAAAGAAGAGTATGTTGGTACCATTGAAGATCAAGACTTTTGGTTTTACCGAGAGTTTGAACTTCGTGGTGTTGCCGTTAACGATAACATCTCTCCAGCAGCTGAATTGCAATTGGTACCACCTTACACCACCTTCTCACGGGAAGAAGAAGAGGACAAACCGGCAGCAACGGTTGAGCTAGGTGGTTGGTCAGCCGCTGCTGCGGTTAATGAAGCCAATATCGCAACGGGTTATGGTAGTACTGCGCTCGCCTCATTTAGCGAAAAATATGTTAACTCTTGTATCGACGACTATGATCCTGAAGCCGAAAATCCAATACCTGTAGATATTTGTATTCAGGCTAATCAATACCCAATAAACAGTCGTCGTAATATTCAATATCAAACTCGCGCATTAGTGTGGGACTTAAATCAGTTTGATGCTAATGGCGACCCATTAGTGACAGAGCTGCCTTTAGGGTTAACACCGCCAGAAAATTCAACTCTAGTTTATACCGCACAGGGCTTAGGCTTAAATGCCGATGCGGTTGTGGTGGGGCGCTCTCATGTATTTCGTGATGGCAAAACAGATCGCTTGTATCAAGATGCCGCCTTTTGGAAAAAGAATACCAATGGTGAGTATGAATATAATTGGGTCGATTTTGACGATAAAGACATTTATGCCTCTATTGGTTATGACATTAACGACAGTGGGTTAATGGTGGGTAAGTACAGCAAGTACATCGGTGGTTATCCTCGCACAAAATTCTTTATTTACGACACTAATAATCCAACTGAATTACCGATTACTCCTGAAGATTTCCGTGAAGGCTTGTCTGACTTAAGTAGCAATCCAAAAGACATTAATAACCAAGGTCTGGTTGTTGGGTCAATTGAAGTCACTTACGACAAAGAAAAACCGCGTCCAAAAGCAGGTTTTTTATACAATCACAACGACAAAGAGTTTGTAAATTTAAATGATACGTTGGTTTGTGAGTCAAAAGGTTATGTTGCCAGTGAAGAAAATGGTTGGGAACGTAACAAAGTAACCATTATCGATGGAACCGGCGAGGAACTAACCTACAGCAGTGACATTTATGTGGTTGAGGCTAATAGCATCAATGAAGACGGTACCATTGGAGGGACTGCATTTATTCGTAAGCCTCGTTACCAATTTGATAGTAATGGTAATCTAATTCTTGACGAAGAAACAAAATTGCCATTATTTGAACTTGATGGCAATGGTGACCCTGTTACCTCTTATCTTCCACGTATGGTTGTGTTAAAGCCAACCGCAGGTGAAGCTTGTGACTTTACCGATGTGCCGGAAGAGAAACCTTATGAACGTAAGGGCGCAGCAAGCTTTGTTTGGTTATTCGCGCTGCCTTTACTGTGGTTAAGACGCCGTAAATACTCATTTTAATGACAACATTACGTTAAGTTGATTAATTAACTTATACGAGAGACTTAAAAGATCGAGGAATATTCCTCGATTTTTTTTAACTGTGTTCTCAATACTTTAATAAATGAACGCTATAATTGATGATTTTTTGTGTTGATCTTGGTCGAAAAACGAGCTATTTCTATTGTTGAAACTAGTCAAAGATTGGCTAGCTTGTTTGATTAACAAATGAGGACGCTTGCATGAAAAGACAAAAAAGAGATCGTTTAGATAGAGCTTTTTCAAAGGGGTTTCAAGCAGGCATAGGAGGACGCTCTAAGGATTTGTGTCCCTATGCGAATTTAGATTCAAAGTCTCAGTGGCTAGGTGGCTGGCGAGAAGGGATTGATGGAAGGTTAAGTGGTTTGTTTAATAAATGATTTTTAGTAATAATTACCTTACTTAAGCTATAAATTTTTTAAACTCATATTTCAGATAAAACAATGCCCTCATTATGAGGGCAATTTTTTAAGCATTAATCATAATATTAACCGAGTAGCTTAGATTAAAAAGTAGAGGTATCGCTAAATACGCCAACTTTTAAATCGGTAGCAGAATAAATTTGACGACCGTCGACCTCTAATACTGCATCAGCAATTCCCATCACCAACTTACGATGGATGGTACGCTTAATATTAAGCTTGTAGGTGACTTTTTTAGCTTCAGGTAATACTTGACCAGTAAATTTTACTTCACCCACACCAAGCGCACGTCCTTTGCCTTCAGCGCCTTCCCAGCCAAGATAGAAACCTACTAACTGCCACATCGCATCAAGGCCCAAACATCCAGGCATCACCGGATCACCCACAAAGTGGCAATCAAAAAACCATAGTTCAGGATTAATATCAAGCTCAGCAACAATTTCACCTTTACCAAACTCACCGCCGTTATCATTGATAGTTACAATGCGATCTATCATCAACATATTATCGACGGGTAAACGAGGGCGATTAGGGCCAAGTAGATTGCCATGGCCGCAAGCGACAAGTTGTTCTTTAGTAAAACTGTTTGCTCTTTCCATTTATATTAATACCACTTAGATGATTTCTGTGGGCAACAAGATAGCGAACACGTGTACGCTAAACAACTCCGATCACTAAATAATTCTTAACTTTGCTAATAATTTAGCTAAAAACCCAAGTTCAACCTCGTCGTCTTCACCAGCAAGGCGATCTAAACGCTGTTGCACCATGCCGTATAATGTCTGTTCAGGAAAATCATTATCTTCATTTGCATCGCCAGCGGGAAGTTCCATTAATAGTTCGACCGCTTGATCCATGTGCTCAATAGCATGAATATGAAATTTGCCATCAGACACAGCTGTAATGACTTCTGGTGCTAAGTTTAGCTGCAGTACATTCGCTTTAGGGATAATTACCCCTTGCTGACCCGTTAATCCTCGGCGCTGACATAAATTGAAAAAACCTTCAATTTTTTCATTAACGCCACCAATAGCTTGTACATTACCAAATTGATCTAATGCACCAGTCACCGCTAATGACTGCAAAATGGGTTGCTCGGCAATCGCCGACATTAAGCAGCAATATTCCGCTAATGATGCACTGTCACCATCAATTTCTTGATAAGACTGCTCAAAAACGATGTTAGCATTTAAGTGTAATGGTGCATCGCGCCCGAATATACGATACAAACAAGCAGATAGGATCATCATTCCTTTTGTATGAATGTTGCCGCCAAGCTCAGATTTGCGTTCAATGTCAGCTACTTCACCATCACCATAGTGCACAGATGTTGTAATACGGGCTGGTTCACCATAAGCGTAATCACTCGTATCAATTACAGTTAAGCCGTTGATTTGACCAACCATCGCCCCCTCTGTAGGCAAGTTGATAAAGTTATCATCAAAGTTTTGAGCTGAATAAACTTCAGAACTGTTATGGCGAAACTTAAATTGAGATAACGCTTTTGCTACCGCATTACTATTAATACTGTTGGAAGAATTATTGGCTGAACGAGTATTTAAAGCGCAAGCTTGCGTCATAACCAAGCGCATATCATGCATACTTAGTGACAAGCGTTGCTGATGTTCTACTAAACGCGAGCTAAACCAAAGTAAGGGTAAGATGCTAGATACTTCTAAAGTAACATTGTGACTATTAGCAAGTGTGGCAAGCCACTGCACATATTGTGCTTCAGAATGCTTAGTTAAATCGAGCTCATGGCTCATTTCAGCTAAAAGGGGAAAATGTTGGCTGAATAAACGGTCTTCGACTTTTAATTGACTGTAAGATAAACCAGAACCGACCAATATAATTTTGCAATTAACGGGTATCGGTGCCAAATCTTGATTAATACGGTACTGGCCATCTGATAAAACTTGCATCAGCAGTTCCCACAGACCTTCACGTTTCCAAATTGAATGCAAACAAATGAATACAAAATGATTTGAGGCTAGTGCTCCTGCTTTATATTGGCTGTTTTTTTCTGTTTTTTGCATGCGGCCAATCAGATCGTGACGTTTAATTGAGCCATGTAAGTAGCAAGATAAATTATTCTGCCTAGCCACAATCCCTACATTTTCAGGCGGTAATTGAGCTTGCCACTTAAACTCAATGGCTTTGTCTTCTTCATTTGACTTAACCGCAACCAGGTATTGATCTGATGGCGTATCAGCTTGAGTGCAAAGCGCCTCAATAAAATTAACCCGATCAACCCCAGGGAAATCTGCCAAAAACAAATGCTGCCCGAGTAACTTTGTCATTAAGTTGAAGCTATCAAGCACTCGGTCTTGACCAAGTAATAAGTGACTAGGGTAGAAGCTAGTTGGGATTTCTTTAGGAACAGTAAACTGGGGAGCCAATTTTGCGCTGGGTAATAATGTCGAGTTCATAGATGAGTATTGGACGATCAATAAAGATAATAAGCAAATAGTAGCATAATGCGATTTAAAGTCTTTAAATGAATCCGTTAAATACACGAAGGCCTTAATATCCGTAATAAAGTTACCCTAAAATTGACGAGATTAAGTCTCGATAATATCGAGCAACGGCTAAGGAAATAAGACGCATCATCCTATATGAGATGAGCGCAGTCACAGCAAAGTGTTCAAATGCTAGGCATTTAAACACTTTTTTTAAATTTGTAGTTTACAAGCTACCAAGATACTTATATTATTTGCCGCGTTCGGAGGGATGGCAGAGTGGTCGAATGCACCGGTCTTGAAAACCGGCAACGGTTTACCCCGTTCTAGGGTTCAAATCCCTATCCCTCCGCCATATTAAATACGAAAGAAGCCGTTGATTATCAACGGCTTTTTTTGTTTTTGGCGTTAGAGAGGCTTTCCAAGAGGATTGACTCAGACAATGTACCCGCTTTTCACATGAGCGGAGCCCCTAATAACGTGTATTTCACAGGTATCTGTTTAGCCAAATCGTTACGCGATAAAGGCTTTCCTTTTGATATTAAAGTTTCTTTGTTGACTTGCGACAGAGCAGAAGCCATTTCTTGGTAAAAAGGTCGCAATATTGATGTTGCTGGCACACTGAAAAGAATCATTCATTCAATAGACTACAAAACCCGTATCAATGACTTTATTCGATAAGTTGATACTTGGCATCTTTTAAATCTTTCATGGCTGTTTCACGAGCAAGAGATAACTCTCAAATCGCTTCATTTTTAGACTCAGACTCGTAGATAGGCGTAAGAACTTCTGACTTTAATAACTTAGCTAACTTGAGTGCGCCCCATTTGTCAGTTTTAATTTTTTCACTAGGCTTTCTAGGGATGAGTGAGGGTGCGATAACATAACAACAATGCACTAAACTGGTGAGTAAACTATATATCAAATAGCCACATGGGCCAGCTTCATAAACGAAATGTAAAGTAGCCTTGGGGTATTTAGATTGGAACTGTTTGGCAAATTTTGTAATAGCATCTTTGGGGCTAGAAATTCGGCTATAGTGTACTGGATTAGCGCCATATTAGTCTTCAATATAAGCGACTTCTACAAACTCTTTATGAGTATCTAAGCCAATGAAAAGTATGCTATGTTGTTTCATGCTAGCCTCTGCTGTTTAGTTAATGACAAACTAATTATGGCACTGGCTTTTAGCTAAGCCACGAAGATGCGGAGGCTAGCACCGTGTGGGGAGCGTTATGTCTAACTTAGATAGGACATCTAAAATATGGCGAAAGAAAAGTACGGTTGTGCCTGCTGTAGCGGCGGGTTTCATGGGTTTGTTACGGGGAATAGCGCATTCAAGACGATGAAGGCCAAGGCCGACAGCGGCAGTGGATGGTCTTGTAACTGGGGCATTGATTTCTCTGCAATGAGTAGACGCAGCTTCATCAAGACAAGCGCAGCCGCCGCAAGCCTTGCTTTCCTTCTGCCTGGATGCTCCAAGTCCAACACCGAGGCGACTGGTCAAGATACAATCTTCTTTACTGGTGGCAAGGTACTAACCGTCGATGACAATTTCTCAGAGGCCGAGGCGATCGCTATTCGCGGCAACCGTATCCTTGCCGTAGGCTCCGACACTGAGGTGCGTGAGGCTGCAGGAAGCGCTGCAACCATTGTGGATCTCGAAGGCAGGACCGTACTTCCTGGGTTTATCGATCCACATAGCCATGTCGTTATCGGCTCTGTTGTGGATGGCGTTATGGACTATGTCGGCATGGCGAAATACAAGACGGTCGATGAAGTTCTGGCCCACATCGCTGGCAAGGTGGCACAAACTCCGGCTGGCGAATGGCTAGTCTTCCGGAACTTCGATCCAGCGGTTCAGGAAGGGGCCGATGCTCTGACCTTTGCGGAGCTTGATGCCCTTTCAAAGGACAACCCGATCTTCGTACTGAATGCTTCAGGCCACATTGCATACACCAATTCCAAGGCTTTCGAGGTGTCCAGTATCCCCGATGACATCCAGGATCCACCTGGTGGCGAATTTGTAAGGGACGCCTCCGGCAAGCTAACAGGAGTCATTAAGAATAATGTAGCGTTCTTGAAGATTTTGTCCAACTATCCCGCGATGGCGGAGGTGGATCCCAAAGAAGTTCTCATTGAACTACTGAGTAAATGGTCGGAGACCGGTTTGACCACGGTATCCGAGCTGAGTCTCGGCGCACTTTCTCAGTCGCCTGCTGATGCCCAAGTGATGGCGGCTGCAGCAAGAAGTGGCCGTCTTAACGCACGGATCCGGGCTTACCCCTTTTATACCCTTGGCGCGGAAACATGGGATCAGGCCAATGTCAAACAAGGCGATGGCAACGCCTTGGCGCGCATCGCAGGCTACAAACTGGTGGCCGATGGTTCCAATCAGGGCTACACAGGCCTCCAACGAGAACCCTACTTGAACAGTGATGACCGTGGTATTGCCTATATGTCTCCTGAAGAATTGACAGCCACCGCAATCGAGCGGGCCAAGAAAGGTTGGCACCTAGCGATTCATGGCAATGGAGACGCGGCGATCGACAACATTCTCGACACCTGCGAGGCACTGAGTGACGCTGGGATCGATATGGCCATGGTGCGGCCAAGGATCGAGCACTGCTCCATACTTCATGACGACCAGATCACACGCATGAAGGAACTCGGTGTCTCGGCAAGCTTCCTTATCGGGCACGTGCATTATTGGGGAGTTACAATGCGCGACGAGGTCTTTGGACCGGAAAAGGCGCAACTACTCGATCGCTGCCGGTCCCTTGAGAATGCGGGAGTCAGTTTCACCCTGCACTCGGACTTCATGGTAACCGACCCATTGCCCCTTCATATGATCGAAATGGCCGTGACGCGGCGTACTTGGAAGGAACCGGACTACGTTCTGGCTCCACAGGAGAGAGTCTCTGTCGAATCGGCAATCCGCGCAATCACATCCGAGGCAGCTTGGCAGCTCTTTTCCGAAAAAGAGATCGGCAGCCTCGAGGCGGGCAAATTCGCCGACCTTGTTATTCTCGATAACGACCCTCGCAAAGTGCCTGTAGATACAATCAAGGATATCAAGGTGCTCGAGACTTGGATGGATGGAAAGCAAGTTTATCGGGCATAGCCCTAATTCGAGTATGTAATGTTATATTTTATTCACGTGAAGCTAATCGGGTAGTCGGAGGTATCTAGCCTCCAGCTCCCACACCACCCTGCATGCTGCTCCGCATTGGGCGGTTCACTTAGAACTGTTGTTTACAATAAGTCCTGACACATAAAACTTTGAGGAAATATTTGATTACTTCATGGCATGCCATCATGGATTGTGTCAACCAGAGATCGAACTAGACAGTTTGTTACCATGGAATTTAAAAAGAATAGGTCTATTTCGTTAGACTGATGAAAGATAATTTTCTAGGTATATGCTATTTTTTGTATTCATCTTGTTGATAAGTAATCACTTTCAAACTTTCAATTAAAATAATGCTAGGCGTGAACCACGAGACGGATACATTTATTATATTTATCTCAAATTTGAAATAAATGAATGTTATGGCTATTTTTAATCAATAAGTTAAAAAATGCATGTGAGTCTAAAATGTCATTAGAAAAAATGTACGAATCTTTCTTCACTATCGCGCTTGATATGGCATGCATTGCAACTACAGATGGTTATTTCCAGCGATTAAATCCTGCTTGGACAACAACGCTTGGCTGGACTTCGGAGGAACTAATGGCAAAGCCGTTTTTATCGTTTGTGCACCCAGATGATCTTGCTCCAACTCTTAAGGAGATAGAACGGCAGAAAAATGGCCATATAGTCATATCATTTGTTAACAGGTACCGAACTAAAAATGGTGAATATCGTTGGTTAGAATGGAATTCAACACATGCAGTAGATGGTATTTTATTCGCTATTGCACGAGATATTACCGAAAATGTAGAAACAGAAGAAAGACTTAAAAAAAGTGAAGCGAAGCTACTTAAACAGGCCATTGAACTTAAAGCCTTATCAGAAAAAATGGAGCATTTAGCCAACTATGATAACTTGACCGGTTTACCTAATCTACGCCTTTGCAATGAACGCCTAGACATGGCTTTGGCTACTCAGCGTCGAAAAAAATCGCAAACTGCCATATTTTTTATTGATTTAGATGGCTTTAAAGAGGTAAACGATACCAAAGGGCATGCTGTCGGCGACATGGTTCTTAAGGGTGTCGCAGAGCGACTTAAAGCATCCTTGCGAGAGGGGGATACTGTTGGGCGTATTGGCGGCGACGAATTTCTTGTGTTATTGCCTAATAGCGGAACAAAAGATGAGATAGCCAAAATTGCCATTAAAATCATTGATGTCATTTCAAAGCCATTCTCAATTGACAAAGAAGATATGTGTATTGGTGCTAGCATTGGCATTGCTATTTCTCCAACCGATGGGACTAAGGCTAGCGAACTGTTAGTGCATGCTGACAAAACTATGTATGACATTAAAAACTGCGGCAAGAACAACTACGCATTTTACTCTTAGCTTGTTATGAAAGGCCCCCTATTTCACAACCTGCACTCAACCTACCCAATACGAAATACCAATTTTTGTAGATCACAAATTGATGATCTCGAATCAGCTTCAATAAAAAATTACCAACTGGCACAATTCAGACAACAGCATATACTTACTTAAAGTATTAATTTAAAAAAATTCATTCTGCAACGGAGTCTTTATGTTTTCACTAAGAGCGACAGAGTCAAGAATCCTAGTCGTCGACGATGACATAAATCAAATCAGAAGGTTAAAGCAAATTTTATCCCCAATTGGCAGAGTTTTTTTCACTCAAAGTGGACATTTAGCATTAGAGCAAGCTATTTCTGTCATTCCTGATGTCATTTTATTGGACATAGAAATGCCTGACATAAATGGCTATGAAGTTTTAGCCCAGCTAAAACAACACATCCAAACTTGCCATATTCCAGTCATTTTTATTACGGCACACAACTCAATTACAGAGCAATTAACGTGCTTTAAAAATGGTGCCGTTGATTTTATTCCCAAGCCCATAAAAGCCGAAATACTGATAGCGCGTATCAATGTCCAATTAAAGTTGCGTGCCAGAGAACTTGAGTTAATAGAATTGTCTCAAAAATCTCAAGTAATATTGAATTCAATCGGTGACGCTGTGATTGCAACAGATCAAGATGGTGTTGTTACCTTCATGAATCCTCCGGCTGAATTATTGGTGGGTATTTCAATACAAAAAGCGATAGGAAAAGAAATTGAGCAGATAATGCCCTTAAGAATTGGTGATCATGGCCCAGCTCACGTCAATCCTATACGTATTTGTATAGAGGAAAAAAGAGTGGTTGGTATGCCACTTAATTGCCAAATGATGAAACAAAATGGCCAATGGATTTCTGTCGAAGATAGTGCTGCCCCGATTATTACTCCAGACAAAGAAGTCATGGGAGCCGTCATTGTGTTTCATGATATTCATCAAGCAAACATCATGGCGCAAAAAATGAGTCACAGTTTGCAATATGATCAATTAACCAATTTACCTAATCGTTTTTTATTTTGGGAACGTCTGAATTCAGAAATATCACATGCTGAAAAGTCGCATAAAAGAATTGGATTAATACAATTTGATATAGATAAATTTAAGGAGATAAATCATGAGGTTGGTTTTGAGGTGGGCGATGAAATTCTTAAGAAAACTGCCGAGGCAATCAAATCTCAATTATCAAATAATGAATTAGTCAGCCGACATAATGCTGATGAATTTAGAGTCATAGTAACTAACCTAGAAAAGTCGGGTGACTTGGCAAATTTTGCAACCATAATTACCAAAAAAGTGGAGTCAATTATATCAACTCTCCCTAATATGGAGAGTTTTTCACTAAGTTCGGGAATGAGTGTTTATCCTGATGATGCTTCTAGCAGTGAAATGCTGATGTTACATGCCGATGCCGCTTTACAAAAAGCAAGGATAGATATAGTCAGTCAAGGTTGTTGTTTTTATTCTGAGGAAATGGAACAAAGCTATGTATTAAAAAAGCAATACTTTGCTCTTATAAAAAATGCCTTAACGGATGATAGTCTTGTTGCTCTATATCAACCTATTGTCGATGCTAGCAACGGCAAATTAAAAGCGGTTGAAGCATTAATGCGGATTAATGGTGAAGACGGTAAGCTTATTTCGCCTAATGATTTTATCCCTCTAGCTGAAGAATCGCGCTTGATTATCCCGTTAGGTGAAAAAATGATTGAGCTTGTGTTAGCTCAATTAAAACATTGGATAGATGATGGATTAGCGCCTCGGGTTTGCATAAATATATCGGCAATACAATTCCGAGATCCTAGCTTTGTGCCTTTTTTGGTTGAAGCATTAAAGCAATACAAAGTTAATCCTCACTATATAGAGTTAGAAGTAACAGAAAGTCTAATGATCCAAGATATGGATAATGTAATGATGGACATGAAAAAGCTTCATGAACTCGGCATAACCATCTCTATTGATGATTTTGGAACAGGATTTTCTTGTCTTAGCTATCTAAAGGATTTACCCGTTGACGTGCTGAAAATTGATAAATCTTTTGTATCACAGCTTTCTTCAGATATTTCTCAAGACGTACTCGTGAAGACTATCGTCACCCTTGCTCAGAGTTTGAATTTAACGTCAGTTGCTGAAGGCGTCGAAACAGCTGAACAAGTAGATATCCTTAGGCAAATTGGTGCGTCATGTTTACAAGGCTTTTACTTTTCTCCTCCAGTTTTAGCTGTTGAAATTAAGGATAAATACACTATATGAAAAATAAAATATGGATCAATTTCAACCTAAAAAACAGCCTGATACCAATTTTTGTTGGCATAGCGCTTACTCTTATAGCTGCGGGGATGGGTAGTTATGACAACCAACACAATATCAATAAATATCTATTGGACATTGCTGATAAAACTGAAAATTTGATTAGACAACGATTTGAACACTACGAATATGGCTTGGTTGGCACCAAAGCGACAATCAATTCAATAGGTGTGGATAATATCACTCGAAAACAAATGGAAAAATACATACGAAACAGAAATCTAGATCATGAGTTTCCCGGCGCTCTTGGCTTTGGTTTTATTCGGCGTGTATCAATAGATGAAGAGAATGAATTTATCACAAAAGCTCGTGCAGATGATGCTCCAAATTTTAGTATAAGAACATTGACTCCACACGAAACTGACCGATTTGTCATACAGTACATATTTCCTGTTGAAGGTAATTCTCAAGCAGTGGGCCTCGATATTGGTTCTGAATTAAATCGTCGTACAGCGGCAATTGAATCTGCTCAATATAATAGACCTTTTCTTACAGCGCCTATTACTCTGGTTCAAGCAGATAACAAAAAGCGTATGGGAGCATTAGTGCTGCTTCCTATTTATGCTGAAAATGCAAAATTATCAACCCCTGAAGAGCGTGAGAATGCAGTTGTTGGCTGGTCTTATGCGCCTTTAATCATCGATACCGTGTTAGATAATCTGGATTTTTTAAATGAGGATGTTTTTGTATCTTTGACTAATAAGTCCGAGAGTAAACCATTTTTTGTTAACAATATAAAGAACATCAAACAATATAGTGATTATGTAATAACAAGAAATATCAATGTTTTAGGTCAATCCTGGGCGATGGAGATTAAACTTCCTGCACAATATATAGCAACACTAAAGGATTGGAATATTGGTTTGGTTATTATCTTGGGTTTGGTATTTACAACTCTACTGGTTTTCACTATTAACTTACTACGCAGTGAAGAGAGAGAATCGCTAGACAATATTTATAATTTGTCTATATCTCAAAGTTTTAAAATTTTCCTAAACAGTTTTATATTTAGACGAACATGTCTTGTGGTAATAATATTGCTGACAAGTGCTTTTGTAACTTCAGTCTGGCTTATCTTAAAAAACAATGGATTTGAATTACAGAGTGTTTTAGAAGAATCTAAGCAAAATACTGCTTCAGTGATACTTCAAACAGCATCTAAATATGAAGAAGATGTCAAATTTCTTACTTCATCGGTTAAGTCCCAGTTCATCAATGCTGATAAATATTTTTCATCATTTGATGATTTTAAATTTTCGAAAGAAATTCTAAAGCAATCCATCCAAGATATATTTCATTCCTATCTATCAGCAAATAAAGAGGTATATCAAGTTCGTTTTATTTCTGAGCAAGATTGGCATGAGTTTGTAAAGCTACAGCAAACCAATGAGGGGTTAAGGATTTATGGGGATAATGAACTTCAATCAAAGAAAAATGAAAGTTACATTAATCAAACCTTATTAGTCGGAGAGGGTAATGTTTTTAAATCTGATATAAATCTTAATCGTGAATACGGGATAATTGAACAACCTATTCGACCCGTGTGGCGCTTTTCTTCGCCAGTTTTTAAGCCTGATGGAGAATTGCTTGGTATTGTTATCATTAATGTAAATGCTGATTTATTATTAAATTATTTGGATACTGTTAGCCCAAAAAACATCAACTCTTATGTGGCTGACAATAAGGGTAATTTTTTAAAACACCCTATTAAGGGAAAAGCATTCGCTCATGAGTTTGGTTATTCTGAAAGTTGGCAACAATTTTTTGAATTAGAACCATACCTGTGGTGGCAATATCCCCATGGTTATGAAGTATATACACATCAGGGAGAACGTTTTATTGTTGGTAAACAACGAATAAGTTTGAGCTCAATCGATTCTACAAGATACTTTGATTTATACCTTTCAGTTTCTGAGTTTGTATTTATAAAAAAAGTTTTAGTAGAGGTATCCAGAAATTTTATTCTGTTTCTGTTTCTGTTTCTGTTGTTGATGATAATTCGATACTACGTTTGGTTTAAACAAAAAATAACTTTTCAAAATTTAGTAAATGAACAAAATGAATTGTCACAGGCAAAGACATTAAGAAAAGTTCAAGCGCTGTTAGATGCTTCACCAGATGCAATTTTAGTTATTGATAAAAATGGCATTGTCGAAATGGCGAATTCCGCAGCTGCGTCTTTGTTTGGTTATAAAATTAATCAATTAGAAGGTGAATCAGTAGAAAAATTTATCCCGCAGAAATACAGACATGAGCATGCTAGTAAACTTGCTGCCTATGTAAAGAATCCTCAAAAAATGACGATGGCTGGTGCAAGAAATGTTGAAGCGATAGATGCAGATGGAAACCCTTTTCCAGTAGAAATAAACCTAAATTCAGTAGTGATAGAAAAAAAGTTGCAGATTATCGCGTCAATACGAGACGTTACTGAAAAGATTAATGAGCAAAATAAACTAAATAAAGCCTTATTTGATGCCGAGTCTGCAACGCTAGCTAAAAGTCAATTTTTAGCCAATACAAGCCATGAAATCAGAACGCCATTAAATGCGATTATCGGTCTAAGTTACTTACTCAACGACAACGAACTATCTGAAGAGAAACAATCAATTGTTAACAAAATTATCCTTTCAGGAAAATCCTTATTAGGTATCATCAATGATGTGCTGGATCTTGCCAAAATAGAAGCCAACTCAATGCAACTAGATGTTGAACCCTTGGAATTAATTGAATTTATTGAGGAAATAGCTGATACCTATGCGTTACAAGCCAACACAAAAAACCTAAAATTTAACTGTGAGCTGGCTGAAAACTTGCCAGTTTGGGTTAATGCTGACAGCACCAAATTACGACAAATATTGGTAAATTTGCTTGGGAATGCGCTTAAATTTACCTCTGAGGGGAGTATCTCACTGTGTGCTGAAACGGTCAGTGATGATACTGAAAAGAACTCAAATAAAACAATAGTTAGAATATCGGTTACAGATACAGGAATAGGTCTTTCTGACAAAGAACAAGCGCTTTTATTTCAGCCTTTCACACAAGTAGATTCATCAACAACGCGCAAATATGGTGGTACTGGATTAGGGTTATCTATTGTCTACGAATTGGTAAAATTGATGAATGGCAATATTGGCATCAAAAGCGAACCAGGTGAGGGCTGTCAATTTTGGGTCGATATTCCTTTACAAATACTCACAAACCATCAAATACTAAATCGTGATAATTCAGCCGTTTTTGTGTTAATTGCAGAAGACGACCCTACTGACGCTGATATTATGAGAAGATTGGCTAGCTCTCTTGGCTGGCGTTCGGAGGTTGTTAGTAACGGTGCAGAACTTGTTGACGCTTATGTTGGCCGTTATGAAAAACAATTACGTTTACCCGATGCCATTATTGTCGATTGGCAAATGCCTGCAATGGACGGCATAGAGGCCATTATGACATTGAAGCAGAGATTGGGCCCGCAACAATTGCCGGCAGTATTGATGATTTCATCGCATGACAGAAAAATAATCTCTCAACACGACCCAGAGAAAGTAATACAAGAATGTTTAGAAAAGCCTGTTAATTCATCAACACTATTTAATGCTGTAAATGAAGTGGTAAGCAAAAATACAGGTAATCGTTCACGGGTAATTAACTCAACCCGCATGGACATTATTGATAATAAATGGTTAGCTAATATGTGTATTTTGCTAGTAGATGACCGCTCACTAAATCTTGAGGTTCTCTCAAATATATTAAAACGTCACGGTGCTATTACCAAAGAAGCCCTATCTGGTGAAGATGCTTTAACATGCTTGGAAGCCAATCCTAATCAATATGATGTCGTTTTAATGGACATTCAAATGCCTGGCATAGGAGGGCTTGAAGCAACCAGGCGTATCCGAAATAGTCTTGGGCTAACATCATTACCCATTATCGCCTTGACGGCAGGTGCATTAACCGAAGAGAGAAAACAAGCTTTAGAGGCGGGTATGAACGACTTCTTAACCAAGCCGATTGAACCATCTAAAGTAATACAAGCATTACGTATGGCCTATGAATCTTACCGAGGAAAAGAAATTGGCCATGATTCAATATCAATAAATGTAGCTGATGATAATTGGCCTGAAGTGGTTGGGCTAAATATTGATAAAGCGAAAGAGTTAATGCTTGGTGATAAAACCCTTTTCATGAGGGTGTTAGATGATTTGCTGCATGATTTTGTAAATCTAATGGCCACCCCTGACAATCATATTGACAACAACGCAGAAGCTCGCGCGCGATTGGCATCACAAACTCATAAATTAAGAAGTTCAGCTGGGATGGTTGGTGCGGAAAAGTTACAACAACTTGCCGCAGAAGCTGAACATTTATTACGTACCAATGACGAGCAAGCAAAAGAAACATTGATAGCACTTTCTTTGGAGTTGAAAGCATTGCAAGAAGCCAGTATGGATATTTTAGCTTCATGGAAAAAAGACGAATTTAAAACACTAGCGCCAAATGATAAAGCGCCACTTTTGCAACAGGAATTACTAACTGATTTGTTGCAACGTCTTAAAAATAAGGATTTAAGTGCGATAGATATTTTTGATAAACACTCTGAATCATTTCGAAATGTGTTTAACGATAAGCAATTTTCAGAGATTGAAACTAGTATATATAAACTAGATTTTGAAAAAGTAACAACAATGCTATTGCCTCTAATCGATAATGATGAATAGCGTGTTAGTTTGTTAACGAAATATCATTTAAATATGGAGGTAATGAAATGTCTTTATTAATTACTGAAACATTGAACGGGTAGGCGTTTAGTATAAGTTAGGTTAAGTATTTTAATTTAAACCATAAGGTTTTAAATGGACGGTGTATATGGATACATTTTTGATCAACACTCAAGATAAATCGTTTGATATTTTGATTGTTGATGATGACCACTCAGTTGTTATGGCTCTAAGAAATGTCTTGAACGATTTAGGGCGGGTAAGATTCGCTCAAAATGCCGTGCAGGCTTTCGAAATGATCAGTGATATATCTCCTGATTTGATTTTACTTGACATAGATTTGCCGGATAAAAACGGTTTGGATATTTGTCGTGATTTAAAAAAAGAACCAGATACTTCAGATATCCCAGTGTTATTTATTACTAGTCAGGTTGGCGCTACACTTGAACGAGAAGTCTTCTCTTGTGGCGGGGCAGACTACATTAGTAAGCCTTTAAACCCCTATGTGGTCGCGGCTCGAGTTAACACTCATTTAAATTACAGGCATCTTATTATTGAACTTAATAAAATGGCAATGCGGGATGGTTTGACCGGTGTTAATAATAGACGCAGCTTAGATGAGAAATTAAAAATAGAGTATAAGCGAAGTTTTCGTGATAAAACACCACTAACGGTTGCAATGATTGATGTTGATGAATTCAAAAAATATAATGATTATTTCGGGCACATAGAAGGCGATGAATGTCTGAAAAGAATCGCATCGACTATACAATTATGTGGTCGACGCCCTGCAGATTTTATTGCAAGATATGGTGGTGAAGAGTTTGTTTTGATTTTACCTAATACAGACAAGAATGGCGCTTATGAGATATTGACTCATTTATTACAAATGATTGCGCAATTGAATATTGAACATACACCTGAAGCCAAATACGACCATGTGACTGTTTCCGTTGGTTACAGTACTTTTAGCCCTGAAGAAACAACCCAAGATGATGCCGATGATAAGGCATTGTTATCTTTTGCTGATAAAGCATTATTTCAAGCAAAACAGCAAGGCCGGGATCAGATATGTTATTTGTGATTTTTTCGTAATAGTCGACAAAGTATTGTTACGTTAAGCAATACAGAAATCAACGTCTTGGAAACGTTATTGCATGCTCTCAGTCGACGATGTTTGCGCGATATAGTGCGTACAAGTAATGGAATACAGTATCTCTATTTATCCAAAGTATAAAAACTGAGCTAAAATATCGACTATTGATAAAACCTTGCGGAGCAGCAGATGTCAAAAGATCACTATTTAAAAAGTGAATTATATCGTCTACTTAAAACAGAAGATACGGTGTTTGACTTCTTGCAAAAAGGATCTTTAGAAGGAGTTTGGTATTGGAATCTAGAAAAACCTGAAGATGAGTGGATGAGTCCAGAGTTTTGGAAAATACTTGGCTATGAGCCCGATGCTATGCCACATACTCCATCATCATGGCAAAGCATCATTAATCAAGATGATCTTCAAATCGCAATAGATAATTTCGAAAAACATTTACAAGACGAAAACCACCCATACAATCAAATTGTTCGCTATAAGCACAAAAATAACTCAACGGTTTGGATACATTGCAGAGGCATTGCAATTAGAAATAAAGATGGCAAACCAATTAGAATGCTGGGTGCTCATAACGATATTACTAAACTAAAACAACTTGAAGAAATAAATAAACGGAATCTTAAAGCTGTTGATGAATTATATGCAACAGCAAAGCTTGACTTAGAAGAAGCCGAAGATATTTTTAAAAACCTACCAGATGCAACGCTTTTGGTAGATGATTGTGGTTATATTAATAAATTAAATCATCAAGCATGCGTATTATTAGGCTATACTGAAAAAGAATTGCTTTGTATGAATGTGGACGATCTCGTTCCCGAAAATTATAAAAAAAACCATCCCAAAATGCGTCAGGAGTATCTTGAGTCACCTTCAACTCGTAGTATGCTTAAATCTTCAAGGATAATTTCTGCACAACATAAAAATCGATCTTTTGTACCAGTAGAAATTAAACTAAGTAGTATTAAAACTCGATATGGTCAGCGTGTATTAGTCAGTCTTAGAGACTTTACAGAACAAAGTAAACTAATTGAAAGTTTAAAGCTTGCTTTAGAGCAGAATCGTTCCTTAAATAAAGAAGCCTCTATAGATAGCTTAACCAACTTAAAAAACCGTCGATATTTTGAAGACGCTGCGTTAAGGGAGTTTTCAAATTGCAAAAGAAATAATATAGAACTATCAGTTGCAATAATAGATATTGACTATTTTAAAAAGGTCAATGACAAGTTCGGTCATATTGTTGGCGATAATGTATTAAAAAGTATTTCTCAAGAACTCCTTAAATATATAAGGGTTGGGGATGTACTAGCAAGAATTGGAGGTGAAGAATTTGCCATACTATTACCTTCTACTTCACTGCTTGCAGGTGAAGTATTAATGGATAGATTAAGAACTGCTATTAGTGAGCTACAATTCGAAGATAACGTTGGTACTATAACGATTAGTGCAGGTTTATCTTCCATGAGTCTGAATGACAATGGTTATCAAGATATTATAAAAAAAGCAGATGATGCACTCTACGAGGCTAAACAAAATGGACGGAATAAGGTAGTCACTAAGGCATAGTTGTAGTGCTTATCGACCATTTTTGTCGAACTTAACGGCAAAACACTCAAAATCCGTCAAGATGAACATAGCGCCGCATGTACGTATTCAGTCCTGTTTACGTTTCAATGATATGTCCATGGCCTTTTCAATGTAATGCAGGCTATACTCAAGTCTCACGCATGTAATATTTTTCCCTATATTTTTAAAAAAGAGACTTTTGCAATTGGAGTTGGATTTATAATGTTTCAAATGACTCATAGACTCAGCTGTTTGAAAGCGAGTATTTGGCTATTAATGATGTACTCAACAAGAAAACTGTTGTGCCTATCATTAGTACTATTAATATTAACTCCAACCAGTCTAAATGCCGAAGAAAGTCCAGCTGAAGCTGACATAGTTTCACCACTATTAAAGCGTACAGAGGCCATACCTCAGATTTACGAAATTATTCCTTTATCGATAGCCCTGTCGACCAATTTATCTGTACAAACAGCCTATTTTAAGAAACAAGCACTAAAAAATGATAGTGTTGCAACGTCTCAAAAAACGTACAGTGTTATCAATGATAGAGTTAAAGATATTAGCAAAGAGTTCAGCGAGTTACAGAAAGATGCTGAAAATAATCACCTTAAATATTATGTGCTTAAACAATCATTAATTGACGATGTTTCTACACTGGAGCAATTAAATAAACCGATAGCTGAAAATATTAAGTTGTTAAATAGCTGGAAAACGATTTGGCACGACGAAAAAGTACGTTGGGACAGATGGCAGCAACATTATATTGATGAAAATTCAGAGCAGCTTTCACAAACATTTGCCAACGCCATCGAGGCGATAGCAAAAGGCCAAAATCAAGTTTCTCAGCATATTGAACCATTGCTATTGCTACAAGCTCAGAATGCGGCGCTACAATCTAAAATCAATATCTTAAATGAAGAGATAAATTACTTTATTAAAGAACTTCGTTTAGAGTCTCTTTTTGACAAATCACCCGCTATTTATTCGCCTTTGTTTTTCCAGCAACTTAAGGTACATCTATTTGATTCAGATTGGAATGCGGTTAGTTTAGACGCCTGGCTTACCATTCCTTTCACCTCAAAACATGGTACAGCATATTCAATTTTATTTATAATGCTGCTGTTTTTTAGTGCTGTAATCAATAAAAATAAACAGCAACTCATTGAGTCAAAAACGTGGTTTTTTTTAGGAAAACATCCTATAGCAGGAATCGTGTTTATTTGTAGTTTAATCAGTGCGATTCAATTTGAATTATGGGAAGTCCCTAAAACTATCAATTTAATTAATGCCATCATTGGTGGTGTGGCTTCAGCACTATTATTAGATTCTATTTTTGATCAGCGCTGGAAAAGTCAAGCTGTATACTGGATTATGGCAACATATATCATCACAGTCGTATTCACCGCGGTAGGCACTCCTCCGCCGATATTTAGGCTTTATGTGTTTATTTTATCTATTTTAGGATTAGTCTGTTGCATCCGGTGGAATAAAAAAAATCTCGCCGTAACAAATACCACAAATGCACAGAATAAATTATCTAATGTACTTAAATTCATGTCTGCCGTATTCGCATTTATTATTGTAATGGAATTAATCGGTCAAGACGGTATTGCAAACTACACCTTTAAAACAACCATACTTACTTGGGCTCTAATTGTTCCTTTTGGACTGTTTTTATATGTTATTCAAGGAGCAATGGATTGGATTTTTACCTCATCAGTAGTATGGCAAATTAAATTAATGCGTAATGATGCTAGCGAATATGCGAGGCAAACTACGGTATTTATTCAAATATTAATTGTTTTTTTCTTTCTAATTCCATCTATATTGTCGATTTGGCAATTATATCCAAGCATGGAAGATGCGCTTTCGAGTATGCTCGACTTTGGATTTTATATTGGCGAGCAAAACATCAATATTGGTTTAGTGGTTATTTCAGTCATTACACTGAGTGCCACAATTTTCATCTCTAAAGTTATTCCTAAAATTTTGTTAGATGAATCTGTTAGTGGCAAACTTATTGAACGTGGCACGCGTAATTCTATGGGCCATTTACTTCGCTACTTTATCATTATTGTTGGCTTTTTTACTGCAATTTCAATGTTGGGGTTTGACCTAACTAAAATTACTATCGTATTAGGTGCGCTGGGTGTAGGTATTGGTTTTGGCTTACAAGGGATTGTTAATAATTTTGTATGTGGCTTGGTTTTACTGTTTGAACGTCCGTTACGAGAGGGTGATACCATTGATGTGAATAATGGCGGCTCAGTTGGCGTCATCAAAAAAATTGGTTTACGCTCGACTATACTTGAAACATTTGATAATGCTGATGTTATTATTCCAAATGCAGACCTTATCAGTAATCAAGTGACTAATTGGACATTACAAAATAGACAGGCAAGACTCTCTGTTCCAGTGGGTGTTGCATACGGTAGTGATGTATCATTAGTGAGTAGTATTTTGATCGATAGTGCAAAAAATCATCCCAAAATATTAAAATCTCCTGCACCTTACACACTATTTATGGCTCTTGGCGATAGTGCATTAAATTTTGAACTAAGAGCATGGCTACCGGATGCTGATGATCGTCTCTCCGTTCGTAGTGAATTGTATTATGAAATTGTCCAGAAATTTGCTGAAGCTAATATTGAAATCCCATTCCCGCAACGAGATCTACACATTCGCAGTATTGAAACAGATATCTTGACCAATATGTCACGTAAAAATGACAAATCTGAACAAGAGGTTAAAGATGATATCGTGACGACGAGTGCTGGCTGATTATCAGAATTAATTTGGAAATGGGCCTCTTCAGTGAAGTGTTGAATTTTTGAGAATGATTAGACTGTCATTGTTTATGGCAATAATTTTCACATGCGTTGCTCTTAAAGGTCTTTATTTCACAGTATTTTTTAGTCAATTTGCTAAGTGATAAAGGATTCCTTTCGAGAGTGACTCTATTTATTGAACATGGGCAGTGGCCAAACTTTTTAACCACATCACCGTTTTGTGGTTAATAGCTGGTTATTATTTATACGGCTTCTTGCATGCTTGTCTAAATAATAAACTTAGCGTCATCTTGAGACACAAATCGTTATCTATGTCTTACATTCAACTATTTAGTGCAAGCTATCTTAAATGATATGATATGTAGCATTGTTTCAAAATGAACTCAGCAAATTAATCGACATCTGGCTTTGCATAACAACTTGCTATTTAGAGGCTATTTTACAGATGGCGCTGTTAAATTTGTTTTCATTAAGTCAACTATTGGGAGACCAATTTTTCTTGGTCTATGCAAAAATTGCTTACTAGAATCAAAATTAACGTTCATATTTATTCAATTTGAGCATTTGCTAATTTCTAATTATGCAGCTTGTATTAGGTCGAAAGAGAACCTTATTTGCACATGATAATCAGAATTTTATTGATTTCATTGATATAATTAATTTTTAATATTCCCCTAAGTTAGGGCCACCTCTTATTAGAGTTTTTCAGCATTACTGGAGACAAAGCTCATGACAAACGTGAATGTGGATGCCGCTGTGTTAGCAACTAAGCCATCCCAAGACGGATTTAGCATGCCCGCTGAATGGGCACCGCAACAAGCAGTATGGATGATTTGGCCATATCGTCCTGATAACTGGCGTTCTGCTGGGGCATATGCACAGGCAACATTTGCGAAGGTTGCAGATGCAATTGGTGCGGTAACTCCTGTTTATATGGGGGTTCCTCAAGCATTTTTGGCTGAGGCTAAATCGGTGATGCCTTCTCATGTTACGTTAGTCGACATTGACAGCGATGATTGCTGGGCAAGGGATACAGGACCAACGATTGTGGTAAATGCTAACGGCGAATGCCGTGGGGTTGACTGGGGCTTTAATGCATGGGGCGGTCATAATGGTGGTTTGTACTCGCCATGGAATAAAGATGAACAAGTCGCGCAACAGATGCTTTCAGTACATGGTTTTAAGCGCTATCAAGCGCCGTTGATCCTCGAAGGTGGCTCAATTCATGTTGATGGCGAAGGCACGTGCATGACCAGTGTTGAATGTTTGCTTAACAGTAACCGCAACCCTGATTTAACCCGTGAACAGATTGAAGCATACTTGTCTGAGTATTTAAATGTGCAGCAATTTATTTGGTTAGAAGAGGGTGTCTATATGGACGAGACCGATGGCCATATTGATAATATGTGCTGTTTTGCTCGTCCGGGTGAAGTGATTTTACACTGGACTGATGATCAAACTGATCCTCAATATCCGCGTTCAAAAGCAGCATTGGATGTATTGCAAAATACGGTTGATGCAAGGGGACGTAAGTTAAAAATTCATTTACTGCCTCAACCAGGACCTCTGTATTGCACCGCAGAAGAGGCGCAAGGTGTCGAAGCCGGCACAGGTGTTCCCCGTACAGCAGGTGAACGCCTAGCGGGTTCTTATGTGAACTTTTTAATTACGAACCAGCGTGTGGTTTACCCATTACTTGATCCTGCAACTGACGATATCGCTGCCCAAAAACTACAGGAGATTTTCCCTGAACATGAGATTGTTGGTGTGCCTGCGCGCGAAATCTTATTAGGTGGTGGAAATATCCATTGTATTACCCAACAAATCCCTTCTGGGCAGTAAGTTATATCTAAGGAGAGTCAATGACAGTCAATGTCACGGTTTTTTCGTTTAAATTGGCTGTTAATCCCCTTGGCTTTATATAAGAGGTCGCATTATGTTCGAAGTCACAGAGGTTTCTATTGCCGAGTTACGGGCGGCGCTTGAATCCGGTCGTACAACAGCGGTTGAGCTGGTGAAGTCATATTTTGCTCGTGTTGATGCATACGACGGCCCAGCAACCCAAACTAAGTTAAATGCGTTAGTGGTGCGTAACCCTGATGCCATAATAGAAGCTGAAGCTTCCGATGCTCGTCGCGCAAGTGGACAACCCCTTAGCCCACTTGATGGCATTCCTTACACGGCAAAAGATAGTTATTTGGTTAAGGGGCTTACTGCAGCATCAGGCAGTCCGGCATTTAAGGATTTAGTTGCTCAATACGATGCATTTGCTGTTGAGCGCTTACGTGCCGCTGGAGCCATTTGTTTAGGTAAAACCAACATGCCTCCTATGGCAAATGGCGGCATGCAGCGTGGTCATTATGGCCGAGCTGAAAGTCCATATAATGCAGACTACCTTACTGCTCCTTTTGCTTCGGGGTCTTCTAACGGAGCAGGTACGGGCACGGCTGCCAGTTATTCTGCTTTCGGGTTGGCCGAAGAAACATGGTCAAGTGGCCGGGGCCAGCATCAAATAATGGCCTGTGTGCTTATACTCCATCTCGAGGCGTGATTTCTGTACGTGGTAACTGGCCGTTGACACCAACCATGGATGTGGTGGTGCCTTATACCCGTACTATGGCTGATATGCTTGAAGTGCTAGATGTGATTGTGGCTGATGATCCTATTACCCGTGGCGACTTATGGCGCTTGCAGCCTTGGGTTGATATTCCTAAAGCTTCAACGGTTCGTCCACAATCTTATTTAGAACTGGCTGCGCAAGCTGACACCCTTAAAGGCAAGCGATTTGGTGTGCCGAGCATGTACATTAATAAGGATGAACTTGCAGGAACCAGTGAAAATCCTGGCATAGGTGGCCCTACTGGGCAGCGCATTTATACCCGTGACTCGGTAATTGACTTGTGGGAAGCGGCTCGCAAGGCGCTGGAATCTGCCGGGGCAGAAGTGATAGAAGTTGACTTTCCATTGGTTTCTAACTGTGAAGGTGATCGTCCGGGAGCGCCAACCGTGTTCAATCGCGGTATAGTGACACCTGAGTTTCTTGAAGATGAGCTTTGGGCGCTATCAGGTTGGGCGTTTGATGAGTTTTTGCGTGCCAATAATGACCCTAAGCTGAACAAACTCGAAGATGTTAATGGTCATTTAATATTCCCCATGATTTAGGCACCTTACCTAATCGCGAGGGCGACCTTGCCGCCGGCATGGATGAGTATGTCAACATGGCCAAACGAGGCTTAAAATCTTATAACCAAATTGATAGTGTGCCAGATGGCCTGCGTGGTTTGGAGAAAACACGCAAACTCGATTTGGAAGATTGGATGGACAAACTCAAACTGGATGCAGTGCTGTTTCCAACTGTTGCAGACGTAGGACCCGCTGATGCGCATGTTAACCCTGCCTCGGCAGACATTGCATGGAGCAACGGGGTTTGGGTTGCTAATGGTAACCTTGCGATTCGTCATTTAGGCGTGCCAACGGTGACAGTACCGATGGGGGTAATGGCTGATATTGGCATGCCTGTGGGGCTAACTTTTGCTGGCCGTGCTTATGATGACAACAACTTACTGAGATTTGCTGGTGCATTCGAGTCAACGGGTAGCAAGCGTATGATCCCGCCGCGTACGCCATCACTGAAGTAATCAGCAGTCAATCATTAACATTTAATGATGAAAATCGGGATTGGTTTATACTAATCCCGATTTTGTTTATAAACTTAACCCCTTTACTATAAACACCTTAAGCTAGCGTGTTGCTAGTGATTACGAAGTCTAACAGCCTTCTGCTACACTGTTGGCTTAGTTAATTAGTCAGAAAGTCAATTATGCAACGTCAGCCTTTACGCCAAGCTCAAACTATTGATAACGTTTTTACCTATGCTTATTGGCACCTTGGACAACAAGACTTCACCATCAAAGAATTGCGCACTAAGCTCGAGCGTAAAACAGATAATCAACAGTGGATAGATACTGTCATTGCTCAATTAATTGACAATGGTTATTTAAAAAATGATGCTGAATTTGCCATACGTTATTGCGAGTTAGCGTTTAGCAAACAACTTGGTAAAGGCGCAATCAAGCGTAAGTTGCAATTACGCGGGCTAGGCATGACTGATATTGATAATGCAATTGAGATAGTGATGGAGCAACAAAACATTGATCTCTATGCCTTGGCAACATCAAGATTACTCAACAAATTTGACCATTTTCATCATACCAGTCGTGAGAAAATTTTTTCTCAAATGACCACCAAAGGCTTTTCGCATGCTGAAATTGAACATGCATTAGCACAGCATCCTGAGCAAGACTCTTTGCGAAGTAAATTGGCCATAAAAGCCGATAAAGTTGATTTAAAAGCTGAAATCATAAAACTTTATAAAAAAGGCAAGGGTAAAACATTGATTTTACAAGAGCTAAAACAGCGATTAATTGATATTAGTGAATTTGAAGACACGCTTTACCAATTAATGTTAACCAATGAGGTTGATTTTTATCTGAGCTGTAAAAATGAATTGGCTAAAAAGCGCTTCGATGTATCTGATTATAAACAAAAGACTAAAGCTTATGCTTATTTAACCCGCAAAGGCTTTGATAGCGAACAAATTAAATATGCCATGTGTGATGTTCAAGAGTAACGACTAACATTTAGCAACTTACTTTACTTCCCTCTGTGTTGAAGTGGGGGCATTTTTCATTCATTGCTTATCAAGGTTATAATGCAATTACCTGATTATCATTTGAAGTTTACTTGTGAAACATAGTCTTTTTTCGAAGCATCATCTTCCTTTTATCTTATCACTTATTCTTATCGGTTTAGTTACTTACCTAGCTGTTATCTATAGCAAAAATAATTTTGTGGTTGATTCAGATTTAGATGGGTTAGTGAAGCAAGATGCGCCGTGGAAAGATAATCTACAAAAGACAACCAATGAGTTTGGTCAGTCAGAGAACAGTTTAGTGATTGTGATTTCAGGCGAAAACAGGCATGAAGTGCAATCGGTTACTGAACAATTACACGCAGATTTTACTGCCGAACCATTATTTAGCGATGTGTTTTCACCCACCACATTACCTTGGTTTAAACAGCAAGCATTATGGTTTTTAGCCGATGACGAGTTTACAAGCTTTAATGATAATTTAGTCAATTTGATGCCAAAACTACAGGCTGCGTTATCGCTTCAAGCAAAGGGGGCCGATGTGGCGGCGATGCAGTTATTAGCCCAATTAAATCATGCATTGCAAATAGATGATGAGACTAGCGCTAAGCTATTAATCAAAGCGATTAATCAAGTCGCCAGTGAAAAAGCTAACGTGGATTGGTTTGAAGTATTACTGCCAGAGAGTACTGATACGAGTTATCAAATTATTAGCATTAATGCTAAGCCGCAGTTAGATCAAAAAGAGCCCAACAGATTAATTATCGAAACTGCGCAAACTATTATCAGTCAATATAACCAAAATCATCACCATGATGTGCAAATCCGTATAACGGGGCAAACCGCGTTAGATTTTGACGAGATTAGCGATGCCAATAATAGCGTTAAATTAGCCGGTACCATGTCGTTGATTGGCTTGATTGTGGTGCTAGGATTTGGGATCCGCTCGCTACGCATTATTTTAGCCAGCTATGTGGCGGTTATCATTGGCCTAGTTTGGACCTTAGCGCTAGGACTTTTGCTGGTGGGCTCGTACAACACCATTTCGATTGTCTTTTTGGTGATGTTTATCGGCTTAGGCGTCGATTTTGCGATTCATTTTTGTTTACGCCTTCGTGAAGAACAAGTCCTGCATGACACCAATTTAGCGAGTTTATTTGCCTCTATTCGTGGTACATTGCTGCCGCTTAGCTTATGCGCAATTACATCAGCGATAGGCTTTTTGGGTTTTTATCCCACCGCTTATACCGGACTTGCAGAGCTAGGGATTATATCTGCTGCGGGGATGGTAATGGGGTTACTGGCCACCTTTACTGTTATTCCAAGTTTCTTCTATGTATTTGGCTATCCTAAAAAATTAATAGTAAATGGGATAAATACTGAGCTGAATGTACCGATGGATGATGCCGATTTTTGGTTGCCAAAGCATCACAAGCTGGTCGTTTTTATGGCTGTGGTGGCATTAGTGATATCAGGTTATGGTGCCAGTAAGATGGAGTTCGATTTTTCCACCTTGGTACTGAAATCGGTTAAATCGGAATCTGTCAAAACCCTTGAAGAAATACAGCAGCAAGGATTAACCTCGAGTTATCAGATGATGATGCTAGCAACATCGCCAGCAGAAGCGGCAAATTGGCAATCACAGCTTTTGACCTTGCCCGAAGTGAGCAATGTGGTGTCGATTAACTCGTTTTTACCCCAAGGGCGTAGCGAAAAGCTGGCGGCATTATTAGCCGCGCTTAATGCCTCTCCTGCCCCGATTATGACCCTAGACAATCTAACCACTTTGCAGCAAAACCTTATTGCGAGTCCGCTTGCTCAACAAGGCTTAGAGCCGCAAACCATAAGATGGTTACAGCAAAATGAGCAAAGCGTGCTGATCAGCCAAATAAATCAAACTGCGCTGTTGCCATTACAGCAAATGTATCTTGGCTTAAACCAATTAATGCAAGCTCCAGAAGCGACTTATGCAGATATCCCAAAGGCACTGGCGCAGCGGTATCAAAATGATGAGTATTTGCTGGTGGTCGCTTATCCCGCTGGTGATATGCGTGACGTTAAGCAGTTAGATCGCTTTATTCAAGCGGTACAAGCGATTGCGCCCGATGCAACTGGTAGACCTGTGGCCGAGCAGCAAGTGGGGCAAATTATTATCAAGGCGTTTTTTCAAGCGGTTAGTTATTCATTACTGTTAATTGGCCTTATTTTGCTAATTGCGTTAAAGCATAAACGAGATGTATTGTTAACCTTTATTCCGTTATTGCTGACCACGTTGTCGACAATGGCGGTGGCACACTGGAGCGGGCAGGCATTAAACATGGCCAATATTATTGTTATTCCGCTGATTTTTGGCTTGGGTGTTGATAATGGTATTCATATTGTTGAACGGTTTAGAAGTGTTGGATCTGCTAGAGCTTTTTATCGTTCATCAACACCAAGAGCCGCCATTTTGAGCTCGTTAACCACAATGGCGACATTTGGTTCGCTATTATTAGCGGATCATCGCGGTATGTACAGCATCGGGTTCTTATTAACTATCGCCATTGGCTTTTTGCTGTTTTACAGCTTAACAGTGTTACCTGCATTATTGTTTAGTGTGAAAAAGGGGCAAAGTTAGCATGACACTTGCGTCAAGCTAAGCTTAGTAAAAAATATTATCGAGTTAATGAATGTTACTTTTCAGTAATGCTGATTTTATTCTAGAACGGTTCATAGCATTGATCTTTACTCTGCGTGAAATCCCCATCCTTTAGGTCGAGTAGTGTGTTAACTATAGAAACTGGATAATAAACCAGATTAATTTTCTTATTAAGTGAGGGCTCATTGTCTTTAAGTAACAGCACAGCAAAACAGCATAGTGAGTTGCAAACAAGTTTGCAGCCGCGGGTTTATTTTGTGCCATTAACCGCGTTGAGTGATGCTCAATTCAAAGCTTGGTTGGAACTTGGCTGGTTAGAGAATGATGAAATCCAAAAAGTGCTGCGTTACAAGTTGCCTTTGGCGCAGCAAAAAGCCTTACAGGTTCGGTTAGCATTAAGAGTGATTTTATCTTTACAGTCTCAAGCTAACTCGCTGGCAATTAGGCCACAGGATTGGCAGTTTGAATATGCTGAAAAAGGTAAACCAAGCTTAAGCCATGCTTTTAAGGTAAAAACTGGATTACATTTTAATTTAAGCCATAGTGGTGATTGGTTGATGGTGGGAGTGCTTTCGTCCTTCACGCACGTTATTGAACCACATGCCATAAGCCATGAGTTGATGCTGGGGGTGGATATTGAACGTTTACGATCCAACACCAATATTGAGCCAATTTTGAAACACTATTTTACGGCTCAAGAAATTGCAGATTTACTGGTTCTGACAAGTGATTTGCAACGCGAGCGTTTTTTCGATTTATGGGCTTTAAAGGAGGCTTTTATCAAAGCTATTGGTAAAGGTTTGGCCCAGCCATTAAGCTCATTTAGGTTTTTGTTTACGGATAATAAAGTTGTTAATAAAGAAGCACAAACTTTGGTGTTAACTGAGCAAGGCATGATCAACTTTATTCCTCCAGAACCGTATCAACAGCCTTGGCATATAGAGTTTGGCCGCTTAAATAAAGCTTATCGGTTTGCTTTGTGTATTAACTGTGTGAGCGCTGACATAAAGACGCCAATAATAACAGAGTCATCATTGGCGCATTTGCTAGCTAACAATGAGTAAACTAAATCAAATTGTGTTTATTGAGTTTAAAAAGCGTAGCGAAAACCAATGCCACCGTTCAAACCCAAGTCTGTTTTGTCATCAAAATCAAGTTCTGGAGCGACTTGGGCGTATGCATCCCAGCCTTTACCGAGTTTAAAATTAAGCCCAAAAGGCATACGAATACCATAACCATGGTCCCACCCAAAAAATGCACCACCACCAATATACCAAGACATAGGAACCTCTTGAGTGTCAAATTGGCCTTGTTTGAATAGGTAATCGCCGCTTGCACCATCATTGCCAACAAAAAAATTAATATTATCGACTTGCCCTGTAACACCAAAACCTTGGTCAAATCCAAAACCTAATTTAAGTTTTTGAGCTTGTGCTGAGCTCAAGGTTGCGAAAAATACTATAACTGCGGTTAACACATGCTTCATTGTTCTATCCTATCAATTTAGTCGGTTGATGATCTGCCTAATGTCGGTCTTTGGCAAAGGTGGCGAAGTTTACATAAACATTAAATAAAATCAAATGAGCAAGTTGGGAGGCTGATGATTAAATATCCATACGAGGAGGCGAGCAACGATAAAGTACTTGATAAGTACTTTATCGCTGATATTGATATTAATTGGTTGAGTTATTGCTCAACGCTTTGGGGGTGAATTTGACTAAATTCATTATGAGTGCACCAACTAAAATCGCAACTATGATTGCCATTAAACGAATAAACTCAGCGGATAAAGAGTCGATCCCTTCATGTTTAATCACTTGATAAGTGAGTACGACAAAATTTGTAAATAGTAGTTGATAAAGAGTTAACGGACACTTCCTTGAGATTGCAAAGCAGGCCATCTGTAATCCACAAAACAGGGTGATCCCCAATAAAGCCCAAGTTGAAATACCAAAAGTATATAAAAGCATAATTGGAACTGTGAATAAAATGCCCAACACAGTGGTAACAATCTTGTTGACGCTAAAAGTGCGATGATCTTCTGGCATGGGGATTTTTAAGATGCTACTGATTGTAATTGCTATCAATATTGTCTGGCTCCCCCTATACCCATTAAAACAACAAGTACAATACACATTGCTGTCGCTTTAAACAGTATTAATCCAATATGATCTTCTGCACCGCTATGACCGACTTCATCGGGCAATATGTCTTTTTCTTCACCGGGAAACAGTAAAAAACTCAAGTAAGTGACGATAATCGCAATCACAAAAGCCTTGAATATTAACCAAGGTAAAATATTCATCGGTGCATTCATTTGGAAATTCATCACCGTAATGATAATAATAACTACCAATACTAATGTCGAAATTAAATCTTTTGGATCTCGATGACTTCGGTAATAACTCCAAAATAGTAATGACCAACAAAATAGTGAGTAACCGACAGGCGTGTCTTTTAACACATTACCTAAAAATGCCAATACAAAGCAGATAAACAATAAAACGATAAGCAGTTTTAGTAGCATGTTTAATGGCGGTACAGTTGGCATGATAGTTAATAATAGCACCACAAAAATGGGTGCTAAACTAGCCATGGGATCACCACTATAAAATAAATAAAAAAGTAACAAGATTGGGAAAAATACCAATCTTATTACTGGATTAGCTGCATTACGAAACATAAGTCCACACGCTAACAATACGAATCCAAAGTTTAGCTAATAATTCACCGAAACTACTTTGTTCAGTAAAAAATGCTACGGTAGCTTGTGAGCCATAGCGAATATTGTGTGGCACTTCGCCATTCTCAAAGACAATATTGACAGGGTAACGTTGCGCGCTGAGTGATTTAGTCTCAGCAGTAATAAAGCCTGTTGCTTGATCAATGTTATTACTGCCGCCTGTACCCCAGCCGATACTTTCCACTCGGCCATTTAATACTCTGCCTGGCAGGGCATCAAGGACGATTTCAACTTTATTGCCAACTTTAATATGTTCTAATGAGTTTTCTCTAACTTGTGAGGAAATCCAAACTGCTCGTGGGTCAATAAAGGTCAATAGAGGGGAACCCACACTGGCTTTCTGTCCCACAGTTAGTTGTAAATTAGATACAATACCATTTGATGGGGCTACAACCACTGTACGTTGAAGATCAAGCTGAGCTTGCTCGAGTTTTGCCATTGCGGCTAAGATTTGAGGGTTGTTTTCACCTTCTGGGCCTAAATTTTGTTTTGCTTGCATTAACGAGGCTTCTGCAGCCTCTAAGTTTGCTTGTGTGCGATCACGTGACTCAATGGCATTATCAAGATCTGATTTACTTAATACGCCTTGGTTGGCTAGCTCTGTAATACGTATTGCTTGTTCTCTAGCGTTGTTGCGTGCGGCTAATGCATCAACAACTTTTGCTTGGGCAACACTGACCGCAGCAGTATTAGCTCCTAAACTTTGACCTGTTAAGTCAAGGTTTGCTTGTGCTGCTTGCAAAGCTATTTCGTAGTTTCGTGGGTCAATTTTAAATAATACATCACCCGCTTTAACGACTTGGTTATTTTTTACATTAACCTCAATAATATTGCCATTTACCTCACTGGCGACTCTAACCAAATATGAGTGAACCCTCGCTTCGCCTGTCATCGGTGTGACGCGATCTGCCCATAGACTATATAACCAAATCGCTAGGATGATACCTATAATATAAAAGCTTAATTTTCTCGATGATTTCTCTGCCGCAGACATATTGTAGTTTCTCTGTAAAATGATGTTGTAGTAATTATCTAAGGAATGTCGATGTGATGATACTTTACCAAATGGATTGATTAAGTCATTAATAAATGCCTTTATTTTGCAATTAAAGGCATTTATTTTTCGTTAAAGTTTTACTGTCTTGCTAATCGATTTGACTCAGGTGGATGTTCAAAGTCGCTACGATAAGGGTTAATATCTAATCCTCCTCTTCGTGTGTAGCGAGCATAAACCGTAAGCTTGGTGCATTTGCAGTATTTCTTTAAATCGACAAAAATTCGTTCAACACATTGCTCGTGAAATTCGTTATGCTGACGGAACGAAATGAGATAGCGTAAAAGTTTCTCACGATCTATTTTTGCCCCTTGATAGCGGATCATTACACTTCCCCAATCTGGCTGTGAAGTGATCAAACAATTAGACTTCAATAAATTAGAATTGAGCGTTTCAGCGACATTTTTATCTTCGGTGCTATCTAAAAGCAAATCGGGATTAAAATCATAATTGTCGACTTCAATATCTAAATCATCGATACAAGTACCGGGTAATTCAACCACTCGTTCAAGGTTAAAGCTTTTAGGCTCGATCACTTTTACGCTAACGTCACCATTAGCCACGGTTGAGAGATCTTGAGATAAAGTTTGTTCAAGCTGGTCAACACTATCAAATCGAGTTTGATTAAAACTGTTCAAATATAATTTGAATGACTTCGATTCAATTAAGTTTTCACTGTTTACGTCTAAGCGCACCTCGGCAATAGCAACCATAGGCTTACCTTTGCTATTTAGCCATGATAATTCATAGGCCGTCCAAATATCAGTACCATGAAATGGTAATGTACTCGTTAATTCAATAGCGTCACGATTGAGTTTACGCGGGACCCCTTGCAACAATGATGCGTCATATTCAGCTTGATATTTGGTCACTTGCCCTAAGGTTAAGCCTTTAAGTGCTGCTGCATCATTATAAGGATCGTGATTTTGTGTCATCTAATCGGTTTCCATGTCAAAATATCGTTTTATTATAAACTATGAGAACAACTAGTGTCTTGCTCATCTGCACTTGAAATTTTTATAAATCAGTATCTGAAGGCTTATGAAGAGGCGCTATCAGAGTTACCACGTTATTATCCATTGGGTGAAGATTCTGCTTGTATTCAAGGTCACTTTAACAAAGACACTGATCAAGCTGTTTATTTTAGTCCTTTTAGGCGAAAAAGCTCATCCCACTTTAGTAACGTTGAAAAAGCATTGGAAATTACCCTTCATCCCGATATTAATCAATATTATGGTGAATACTTCAGCGCACCTTTAATGTTCACCAGTCCGTGGGGGAGGGGGAGTTACTGCAAGCATGGAACCAGCAAGATTTTGAATATTTGCAGCAAAATGTGATTGGCCATCTAATGATGAAACAAAAACTCAAGCAACAAGCCACATGGTTTATTGGTGTGCTGGGTGACGGTGATGAAATGCTAACTGTCGATAATGAATCAGGTAGTGTGTGGATTGAAATTCCGGGTGACAAACCAAAGCAAAAGCTTGCTGATTCATTAGCAGAGTTTATCAGAAGTATTTCGCCTCGGGTTGCACCACCTGTTAAACCTTTAGTCGATGATGATGTTCAGTGGCAACATCCTGGAATTTGGCAACGGATTAAGATGATGTGGCAATATTTGTTGCGTAAAAAATAGTTGATTAGCTTTGAGCTAGCGCCATTCAGAGCGAGATTCGCCTTAAGTTTAATGATGACAAAAGCGCACAATGCGCTTTTTTCCTTTATTGGTGATCCCAAGAAAGATTAGATATTAACCTGCAAGGCTCACAACGAAAATGAAACATGTCTAATAATGGTTCATTAAGCTTCCATTCTTGAGAACCACATTTAGGACATACTCGAGCTTGTTCTGACGCAAGACTTTCACCACCAACTCGGTACAAATAATAATAGGTAGGCGTTTTCGTCAGGTATTCAATTCTTCCGCGTAAATCCCAGCCTCGGCGAAATAGATCGCTGTCTACTTCGCTTATTTCATCAAGTGCGGCAAATTCTGCTTTAGTGGCTGCGGCCATTTGAAGTTCATCGCAAGCCTGCCATTCGCTTTGCCATTTTATGATGCGCTTGTGATCGCCGTTAAAGGTCGCAGGAATTTGGTATAACGGAATAGGCAGCAAATTATCACCACTGCGAAGTGGCGAACACATATGTACATAACTGGTATAAAGCAATTGCCAGCTTACAGGCTCTGTATTGCTGACTTCTGAATTAATATCTTGGCCTATAAATTTTTCTCGAGGGGTGAGCAGTTTTGCATCCGTGAGTCCTTTTAAGGCTGATTTGACCCAAGGGCTGTTATACCTATTTGCCAAACTGGTCTTTTCTGGCTGCATTAAGCGCACGCGAAACTCACCATCATTGTAGGCGACAGCAAATTCACGCCCTAAGATTTGACCATTAGCGCGTAAGGCTTCCAAATAATGGTTAATGGCTTTTTCGGCTGCAGTAATCGTAGTGTCGGCAAATGGTTCAAAGCGTAATTCAGTTACAAACATTAATTAGTTTTTCCTGCTAAAACTTGCTCTAATGATGTTACACGCTGAATTAACATTTCGATTTGTTCAACCATGAGTTGCTGCTGCGCTAACAGTTCTTCAATAGATGGCATGTCTTGAGAAGCCTGTTGTGTAACAGGTGCCTGAAACTCGGGTATGGTTTGCCATTCCGATTTTGGCATGGCTTTAAATTGCTGTAAGCCTTGAACAATTAATGGCATAGGCACTTTACCAACACGACTTTTTATCAATGCAACGCTGGGTGTGTGGCCATTAGTTGCGATAGCTTTTGCTGCTGCAATCACTTGTTCAATTGAACTCATTTTTAGTGAATTTCCTTAATTTTAAGTAGTGAGAATCACTAACTATGTTGCTTACTTGCGCATTATTGTTAAAAATCATATAGATAAAAGTTGGCATATTTTTAGCTTGTAGTAAAATATTAGCATTAACTATTTATGCTATTCTTTAATATACATTCTAACAAAAAGGACATGACATGAAATCAAAATTAATGGGTGCCGCACTAATTACTTCTTTATCTCTAGGTTTAACGGGTTGTGTGATAAATATAGGCGATCATGAGTCTCGCGCAGACCGCTTTTACTGGGAAGTTAAGCAAGAGAAAAACATTGACAACTTAACTAAGTTAAATTTGGGTATGGCGTTGGATCAAGTGCAATTGATCATGGGCGCGGCTGAGTTTACTGAGGCATTTACCAAGTCTGCAAATGACGCTAATGCTAAAGAGGAAGTGAAAGTCTTGTTTTATCGCACCCAATGGGTGGAAGGCGATGGTAAAACAACTAAAAACGAATGCACTCCTGTTGTCTTTAAAAATAATACTTTAGTCGGTTGGGGTGATACGGCTTATAAGAATATCTAGCCACTACTCGCTATTTGAACTCTGCCTTAACATGACGTCCAATTGGTCAATGACTTCAGACCATTGGGCGTCCTCCTGTAAAGACTCCGTCAAAAATGTTCTTTGAGCACTATTCCAAAATGGTGCATCAATCAACAGAGTATGTTTATCTAAAGCATGTGCCGCGATAAATATAGTTATATCTTCAGGACGATTACTTAAACCTAATTGTTGAAACAAATGGTTTAAATTAGTTTTAGTCGTATCCATTTATTTTCCATTCAGTCGGTTTTAATCAATCTTGATTGTTGATTGAGTATCGGTTGTTCTCGTAAAAAATGCAAAATCGAACATCGAAATAAAATTGCAGATTGTTTCAAAGTTGTTAACTTGCTAAGTTAGAACTGAACATCAATTAGTCAAAGGACAACGATAAATGGATACCCCAACCTTTGAGCAGTTTCGCGCAGTGTATCTGACTGCGGAAGATTTACGTCTCGCTAGTTCAATTATTTACAATGCTTACCATGATGATCCTTTTTTTATTGATGTTTTCGGTGGTGAAGACAAAAGTCTGTATGAACAGAAACTTAGAGCCGCAATACGAGAAGAATTAAATGAATTATGGCAGCAAGAACAGCCTCTAATTGGCTGGTTTGACGGTGAGCGACTCATTGGTGTGGCGTGTGTTGTGACATCGCAGATTCCAATTGGAGAGTCGAGATACTGGCATTGGCGTTTAAAAATGGTACTAGGAACTGGTTGGAAATCTACCCAAGGTTTAATGCAAAAGGAGTCTTGTCTATTAAGTCATTTACCATCAGAAAAGTGCGGTATTTTACAGTTTATTGCTTTATCGCCTAGTGAGCAGAGAAAAGGAAATGGTGCAAAGCTAATTCAAGCGGTATTGAGTTGGTGCGATGAACAACCAAACCTTGATGGTATTGGTGTATTTGTTAACCACCCTCAGCATCATAAAGTGTTTAGTCAACAAGGGTTTCAAAGTATTGCCGAAGTGACTATTGGTCAAGTGAGTGGTGAGATTTTATTCTATGCCAAATAAAACCATTGATGGGGGGGTTATGAACAAAAAGTTTGACAGTTTTAAAGCATTTTACCCTTTTTATTTATCGCAACATCAAGACCCGGTTTGTCGGCGCTTACATTATGTTGGTAGCACAATTGTCTTGGTTGTGTTGATAAACACTCTGATTAACCAACAATGGTGGCAGTTATTATGGTTACCTGTGATTGGTTATGGGTTTGCTTGGCTTGGACACTTTATGTTTGAAAAAAATCGTCCAGCAACGTTTAGATATCCCATATACAGCCTTATGGGAGATTGGGTTATGTATGCTCAAATGTTAAAAAAGATGTTTTTAAAATCTGAAGATAATCGTAAATAGTCCCTTTCCCCCAAAGCTTTGTGAGATATATCTTACAGTGCTGTAGGTTTTTATTGAGTAATTATGTGTACTAATGACAGTGGTGTTGTCAATAATTTATATTATTCAATAACTTAATTAAGAAAACTGGTTGGTGTTTTTTTTGTGTTTCTTTTGTAAATAGATGTTTGTGTGTTTTTAGTTAACTTTTTAGATATACAATGATTACATCAAGTCACCGATACAGCATGTTTAATCAGGAAGATAAAACATTGCATCGTAACACTGAATTTCAAGGATGATTTAAGGACACGCCTAAGGATTGAGGGCATAAGCTCGGCAAATGGATAGCCGAAACAAGGAAGAGTGAAAGCGTAAGCTGACACAAGGAATAAAGGAATAGGAAAGCAGGAAGCTTAAGGATAATTCAACGGATTTGAATTTTCAGTAAAGGATGACTGAACAAGGGACTGAACTCAACCTACGTCTGTAAAGGAATGTTGAGAAATATGGAAATGGAACCGCTAGGATAGCATGTCGCATGGATGGAGCAGGGAGCACCAATTTAGCAGGATTGCTGACAATAAGTGTTAAATGGGCACAACCTTTAAGGTTGTGCCTTTTTACATCTACAACTTAGGTATTGCGCTGTAGGTGAAATTAACTCTAGTAAACCTTACCGATAGCACTTTGCTATAGTGCTTGTGAGATATATCTCACAAGATGTGTAAGTTAATTCAGTTTTGTAAATGGTAATTATCTTTCGACAGTATTTAAGCTTCTGAAAAGTAACGGTTATTGCTGAGTTTGTTTAAATGGTTGTGTTGTGGTTTTGTTGCATCTTTGTTGGAAGGGGTGGCTTGTTTTAGATGATTACATTAACATTTGTTTAGCTAAGGAGAGCGCCAATAGGAGTGTATAAGTCTATTTTTAATTGGATTCCATACTAGGTTGGAATGGAATGTAAAGGATGACAACTTGCTATTGTTTAGGAAAAACACTCACGGCAAGCAAAAAAGGTTAAGTAAAATAGCCAACATTACGGATTAAGGTTGGATAGGTATAAATGATTTGTACCCAGGTAGTAAGCAGGATGCCTTGTTTACCGTAAAAGGATTTAATTGATACTTATGGATGATGTCAGGACACGCTTAGGATAGAGCAGACTCGGTCAACGGATAATCGAGTAAGATGGAATGTACGCTAGTACAAGGATTATCAAGGATAGTGCACGGACAGTTGCAGGAGCAAATTTACGCATGGATGGTGCAGGGAGCACAAAAAATAGCTGGAAAGCTTAACAAGAGAACAGAAGGCCGCGACATTATGTCGCGGCCTTTCTTTTTGTATTGCTTTTTGATTTTCGTGATGATTTATATTTAATCGTTTAGTGGCATTTGCCTGAGTTGCAACTGCGGCTGGAACCACAACCACCGAATTTTCCTCTTGCTGTTGGGGCATCAGTCCACTCTGGTTCAGGAAATATTGGCCAGTCGATTTTACTTACCCTTTTGCCATGCATATTAATATGAGCTTTGTATTGATTCATGCCATCAGTGCTAAATTCAAACATGAATTTTGCTCGCCAGCATAAACCTGTATGGCCGCCAATACTAGGCCTAGCTGATTCCATGGCGACAGCTAATAATTGTACTTTTTGCTTGTTGCAGGCTTGTTCCGCCACCATACGGCTCAGTTCAGCCATTTGGCGTAGTTGCCAAAAGAAAGCTGCAACGACCACTAAAGCAACAATTAATAAAAAATCTGACATCATATGTTTGCAGCCTTAAATAAACCGCCAATGGCGAGAGATAATTGCGCACTGCGCTCAGGGTTTCGTAATTCTGCCAGCAGCAAATTTCGTAAACTTGGAATGGCCACCATATCAGCAAAAATTTGATTAAAGAACCCCTGGGGTTGCTTGGCTAGGGCTTCTAAATAAATTTTGCGAGTTACATCATCCTTTAATGCTAACCAATTACGGGCTGCAATAGTGATTAAAAGGTTGTCGTCTAATAATGCTTGCTCATCAAGCCGTTTAATTGCAAGACGGCTTAAATTGATATGCGAGGCAAATGCTTTTAAAAAAATACCTTTATGCGCTATTTCACTTTGCTCAAATAAGTCATACAAGACTTTAGCGAGGGCTTCATCAATCATCAAGTGTTCAAGGCATTCGCATAGTGCAGCTTGCACTTCAATGGGGGCTTTGGGTAAACAATTAATTAAGTCATTAAGATGATTAAAAGTGTTCATTCTTACACAGACATCAGCTAAACCTTGCAGTCCAAGATGTTGCCATTGATCTAAAGGCATTTGTCCAGAGACATATTGGGCTGCTGTTTCATACTGGCTGGATGCTTGTTGACCGAGTTGTAGTTTTACTAAGGCATTAAATACAGCCAGTTTATGTTGGCTAGGCTTGAAGCTAAAAGGATGATTAGCGAGTTGTTCTTGTTGATACTCAGTTAGCGGCTGAGTTGGATCGCGGCCTAGTGCTTCTAGGATCATTTTAATAAATTGCTGCCTTGGGGCCGGAGAAAGCAAACCTTGCTCATCTAATGGCAGTTTTATAAACCAAATATAGGGCTGTTGCTGCGTTTGCCAGAATACAATAGCAAAATGGGCATGCCCCTGAATCGGGTAAGGATAGGGGGTCGCTAAAGATTCAATTTGATGAAAGGCCATCATATCGATATTTTGCACACGTCGTCCTAAATCATAAACCTGAAATTGGGTGTTCGCTGTGCTAAGAAACTGGCTTAATGTGGTGATTTCAGTCATGGGCAACCGTTGTTAAAATAATTCAATATTGGGTGTTAGTGGAGGCTAATGTTATCATATTCAACCTTTGTCATAGGTATTGAGTCATATTTTTTATGATTTTTGATTTGAGCAAGTCCTTTTTAGTTAAATTAGAAAAACTGCTTAAGCAGCATCATTTGTGGTCACAACAACCACCTTCAGAGGTTGCGATGGCCAGTACCGCGCCGTTTGCATGTGATAGCATGAACTTTGAAGAATGGCTGCAGTTTATTTTCATACCCAAAATGACGTTGCTGATAGAGCATAAACAGCCGTTACCAGTAAACATGGCGATTGCACCGATGGCAAAGCATGTGTGGCTTTCAATCCCCGAACGCAATGACCTTATTGTTTTATTGACACAATTCGATCAACTGCTTGCCCAAAATCATAGAGTAAATGTCTAAATGACCGATTTAAATAATAAGTCACTTCAAGAATATGAGTTAACTCACGATCAAGATGCATTGTCAACTTCGTCAACGGCCATGTTAGTTGATGATGTTGAAATAGATGAGGTTGCGCCAGCGCTTGAAATCTTATTTGAAGATGAATATCTGGTGGCTATTCACAAGCCAGCCGGTTTATTGGTGCATCGCAGTTACCTTGTTCGAAAAGAGCGTTTTTTTGCCATGCAATTAACTAGAGATCTAGTTGGTTGTCATGTGTTTCCTGTGCATCGTCTAGATAGACCCACATCTGGCGTGTTGCTGTTTGCCAAAAATAGTGAATGTGCCCGTATGTTGTGTGAGCAGTTTGAGCAACATACTGTGCAGAAAAAATATTTAGCGCTCATTCGAGGTAATATGCATGATTCGGGTGAGCTCGATTATCCCTTAAAAGTTGAATTAGATGATGTTGCCGATAAATTTGCCGAGAAAAACAAAGCGGCGCAAGATGCCGTAACCGTTTATCAACCACTTCTAAATTGTGAAATACCATATAGTTCAGGTCGTTATCCGACGAGTCGTTTTGGGTTAATTAAACTCTCACCTAAAACCGGCCGTAAACATCAACTTAGACGTCATATGGCACATTTACGTCATCCCATTATTGGTGATACTACCCATGGCGACGGCAAACAGAATAAATTTGCTCGGGAGCACTTTGGCGTAAATCGTTTATGGTTAATCGCTAAAAGTTTGCAATTTACACACCCAGTGACTCAACAAGTGATGCATATTGAAACTGAACTTGAGCAAGAGTGGTTAGATTTATTTGAATTATTAGGTTGGCAATCTTTAGATCGCGAACCTAGCATAGAGATATAAGACTTTGATGGGATTAGTACTTGATAGAAAGTGATTAAGTACAGTATGTTAGCTTTAACGTTGTTTTTACATAATAAGGAATAATACGTGGCCAAGGTTAATATTGTTTATGGTACGGTTTATGGTGGAGCGCAGTTTACTGCTGAGACCTTAGCTGACAAAATTGCTGAACTTGAACATCAGGTTACCTTATATCAACCGGATGACTTATTAGGCTTTGTGCCTAGTGAAGAGGATATTCTGATTATTGTTTGTTCCACTACAGGTCAGGGTGATGTACCAGACGATGTTCAACCTTGGTTTTCTCAAATCAAATCAGTAGCTCCTTATTTACCTAAGCTTAAGTACAGTATTATTGGACTAGGCGATAGTTCTTATGAGAATTTTTGCGGTGCAGCCAATCAGTTTGACGAGTTGTTTACTGAACTCGGCGCGAAAAGCTTAACGCCTATGCTTAAAATCGATGCGGGCGAGACGATGGAGCCCGAACAAGAGGCGCTAAATTGGTTACCTTGTTGGCAAGCTGCCGTTAGTAGTCAGTAACCTTGTTAAACAAACGCATAAATGATTTTTTGCCTAATTCTATGACTCAACATTGGTTTCGTTTTGCGCAAAGACTAAGCCAAGCTTTACTGATCCCCATTGCCATTTTGCCAGCAGCGGGTGTTATGTTGGGGTTAAGTATTAACCCTTTGCCATTTGTACCCGCTTCTCTCAATTTAGTTTTTTCAACTGTGGGTCATCTTATTTTTACCATGATGCCATTGCTATTTGCTGTCGCAGTCGCGATTGGATTTTGTAAAGATCAAGGCTTAGCCGCTTTTACTGCTGTGTTTGGTTTTGGGGTATTTCTCTCAACGATGGGCGCAGTGAGTAACATATATGATTTACCTACTCGTTCGCTGTGGGGCATCGACACTATCGATACTGGTATTGCTGGTGGTATGTTGGTTGGGGCTATCACTTATTTAGCAGTTATGGCCAGTGGTTATATTAAACTGCCTGTTGTTTTTTCCTTTTTTGAAGGTCGGCGAAGTGCACCATTGATTGTGTTGCCATTATCTATGATGTTGGCGGCTATTTTAGCTTATGTATGGCCACCGTTAGCCGTTCAAATTGAACTGTTATCGAATTGGGCTGTTTATCAAGATCCTACTATTGCGTTTGCTATTTATGGTTTGGTTGAACGGTTATTAATCCCATTGGGCTTACATCATATTTGGAATGCGCCATTTTATCTTGAGTTTGGTTCTTTTTGGCACGATGGCCAGCTTGTGCGGGGTGAGATTGGTCGATATCTTGCTGGCGATCCTCAATCGGGAAACCTTGCTGGTGGTTATTTGATTAAAATGTGGGGGTTACCTGCTGCGGCCATAGCAATATGGCGCAGTGCAGATAAGTCTGAACGAAATCGGGTTGCTGGAGTTATGTTATCTGCAGGTATGGCCTGTTGGTTAACGGGGGTAACAGAGCCGATTGAGTTTGCATTCATGTTTGTTGCACCGCTCTTATTTGTGCTTCATGCCGTACTTACTGGTCTTGCTTACAGCATTTGTATCATGTTTGATGTACACCATAGTATTGTGTTTTCTCATGGTTTGGTTGATTTTAGCTTGTTGTTTTCTCAGTCGAAAAATACATATTGGTTTTTGTTGTTGGGCCCAATCACTGCGGTGATTTACTATAGTTTATTTAGACTGAGTATTATGGCGTTTAATTTAAAAACTCCAGGTAGGTTATTAGCCGATATCGAACAAGATGCCACTCCACAAAAGAAAGTCTTCTTAGCATTATTTCAGCGCTTGGCGGTCGCGACAATATTACAGAGTTGAGTGCTTGCTTTACTCGCTTGCGGATAAGTGTCAAAGATGCCAGCTTGATTGATAAACAACGTCTAAGTCGATTAGGGGTGAAAGGTGTGGTAGTGATAGGTAAGGGGGTGCAACTTGTTTATGGCACAAAAGCGGAAACATTAAGGCAACTGTTGCAAAAGTACCTTGATACCCGTCGTTAAATTACATTTATCGTAAAAATCATCCCTATTTATTGGCGGTTATTTAGCTTTGTCGACCAATTTTTCGTAATTTAATTCATATAAAGTTTAAAAGTTACCTGAAAATACGATTTACTGGCAGACTAAGTTTTATTAGCTTTATATTGGAGTCGCTTTTTATGTCGTTGTCGACAGCTGTTGTAAAAGATGCAGCACAATCAGTGCTTTCTCGTAAAATTCTTATTATTGATTGTGCCGATGCGCAAGGACTTATCGCTAAGATTACCGGGGTATGTTTTGCGCACCATCTTAATATCATTAAAAACACCGAGTTTGTTGATCATGCTCACGGCCGATTTTTCATGCGTACTGAGTTAGAAGGTACAATTAATGAAGTGGCATTTTTAGCTGAACTAAAGTCGGTATTACCAACACAAAATCATACTAAGCTTGTTGATGCTGGCAAAAAGCGAGTGGTGATTATGGTTACTAAAGAAGCGCATTGTCTTGGGGATTTATTGATGAAATCCTATTATGGTGGACTCAATGTAGAAATTGCCGCTGTCGTTGGTAATTATGATGTGCTGCAAAATTTAACCGAGAAGTTTGATATTCCATTTCACTATGTAAGTCATGAAGGTTTGAATCGTGAAGAACATGAACAAGCCATGCTTAACGTCATTACCCCTTATCAGCCTCACTATGTTGTTTTAGCTAAATTTATGCGGGTATTAACGCCTAACTTTGTGCAGCAATTTCCGGATCAAATCATCAATATTCATCATTCATTTTTGCCCGCCTTTATTGGTGCGTCGCCATATAAGCAAGCTTGGGAGCGAGGGGTGAAAATTATTGGTGCCACAGCACATTTTGTAAATAACTGTTTAGATGAAGGACCGATTATTAAACAAGATGTGATATCGGTTGATCATAGTTACAGTGCTGAAGAGTTAGCGCATCAAGGTCGTGATGTAGAAAAAAGTGTACTGAGTAAAGCACTACAACTTGTTTTGAATGAACAAGTTGTTGTGTACGGAAATAAAACCGTCGTTTTTTAACCTGACGAATTTAATATGACATTTTACAAAATGGAATGCATTTAATGTACTAAAGTTAAACTATCCAGAGAGTCATAACATACTCAATTTTAACTTAATTGACGCTTTATCAAGGATGTGTTTATGAATCGTCATCAAGCCAATTTTTTTTTGAAATCAAATGAGCTCCCCAAAGAGTTGGAATTATGTTGGGGAGTGGTAAATGATCGACTTGATTTAATAAAACTGAGTGAACCGCTCTATAAGTTAATCAATAAGCCTATTGCGAGTATTTTAAAGCAACCCTTATCTCGAAGTTTTTCTAGTTTAGATGTTGCTAAAATTGATCTCAAAAATCGTCATGCTCCTCAATACTTAAACTTTATCGATGATTACGGTCAAGGGTATAAAGTAACAATTTGTCCAATTGTGGACAGTGATCAACATTGGGCAATCCTAATGTCCCCTATCAATTTAGATGATAAATGGTTAATGGAGCTTCATCCGGACTATCAGTACGCATTACAAACAAGTGATGAGTGGTTGCAGCAAATTGAGGCGGTGTTGAGTGCTAAACCGAGTAAAGCTATCCAGACGTCTGTGCAACAAGCCACGATGTTGACTCAAAGTAATGTGGGTTATGTTCATATTTTCGATCAAAAAAACGAAAAAATACTGATGACAGCATGGAGTGATAATGCACATGAACACATAGCTATTAAACATAACCAAACGTATTCAGCTCATGAAGGGATCTGGGTTGAAGTGATTAAAACAGGTAAAGCGTTTATTCAAAATGAGCCTATTGTTGAGATTGATGGCAAGACGGCTTTGCAAGGTTATTTTCCTTTTAAGCGTCACTTATGTGTCCCGATATTCTATAGAGGTAAGCTTGTCGGATTGTTAGGCGTAGCAAACAGAGATAAGCCTTATACTCTTATTGATGCCAAGTCTTTAACAATTTATGCGACGATTTTATGGCATAGTATTGAGTTGCCTCGCACGTTGAGGGCAATGAATAAACAGTCGCATATTATAAAGTCACAACAAGAAAAAATGACTCACATTTTAGTGCAACTTGTTGGTGCTATTGCAGAGGCGCTAGAGCTCAAAGATGCTTATACCGCAGGACATCAAAAGTCTGTCGCTCAATTAAGTTGTTTAATAGGCGAAAGAATGGGGTTGGATGAAGATCGCTTAGAAGGCCTCAAATTGGGGGCTCTCATTCATGATATCGGTAAACTAGCTATACCAAGCCAGATTTTATCTAAACCCTCCAGATTGACTGAAACTGAGTTTGCATTAGTGAAACAACACTCCGTGCAAGGCGCGTTAATTGTTGACGAAGTCGAATTCCCATGGCCTATTAAGCAGATGATAAGACAGCATCATGAGCGATTAGATGGTAGTGGTTATCCTGATGGGTTGACTGCTGACGAGATAATTCTAGAAGCGAAAATTATTGCGGTAGCGGATGTTGCTGATTCAGTTCTTAGTCATCGGCCTTACAGAGCAGCATTAGGAATGGATGCGTTAACATCGATATTACTAGCCGGCCGTGATATAGAATTTGATGCTGAAGTGGTTGATTGCTGTTTAGACATACTATCCACAGATGAAATTAAAACGGAAGAAAGTATAGCGACATTAGCATTGCAGCCTGTGGTTTTTCTTGAAGAATATTACACGTTAGAGCATGCTGAAAGCTTACTGAAAAAAGCCAAAATGGATGTTGCTATTGTATTGTCGGAAAAAAGTCGCTTACCGATTGGCGTGATAGATAAACATATTATGGCTTTTTGGCACAGTCCTTTTCTTGATACCGCTGCAGAACGTTTGGTTGATCGCAATTTACTTAACAAGCGTGTTCATCAGGTGATGGAGCATAAATTTCAATGTGTGGCAGAAGACTCCACCTTATATGATGCAAAAGTGCTTATGGATAAAACCGAGCAAGGTTATTTGGTGGTGCAAAATGCCAATAATCAAGTTAGGGGAATAGTTACCTGGCAGATACTGGCCAACGCGTTAGCTGAAGAGCTTGAGCAAGAGCGAATGCATCATAGTTAACCTGAATTGCGCGTATAAAAAATGATTGAATTGTGGCAACAAAAAAGGCTCATATTGAGCCTTTTCACATTACGCTTGTTACAATCGATTAATCAACAATGCGTAACAATTCGTTGATGCCTACTTTACCGCGAGTTTTCGCATCGACCTTTTTAACGATGATGGCAGCATATAAGCTATAAGTTCCACATTTTGAAGGTAAGTTACCCGATACGACCACTGAGCCAGCAGGAACTCGGCCATAATGAATTTCACCGGTTTCACGGTCAAAAATACGCGTGCTTTGGCCGATATATACACCCATTGAAATAACACTGCCTTCTTCAACCACAACGCCTTCAACGATTTCGCTGCGTGCGCCAATGAAACAGTTATCTTCAATAATGGTTGGGCCAGCTTGTAATGGCTCTAAAACGCCACCAATGCCAACACCACCTGAAAGGTGCACATTTTTACCAATTTGGGCACATGAACCAACTGTTGCCCATGTATCAACCATAGTGCCTTCATCAACATAAGCTCCAAGGTTTACGTAAGATGGCATTAAAACGGTATTTTTACCGATAAATGAACCTTTGCGCACCGTTGCTGGGGGAACTACGCGAATTGCTTCTGATTTGAAGCGTGCTTCATCATAATCAGCAAACTTTTGTGGTACTTTATCAAAATACTTTGTGTCGCCACCGTCGATAACACCGTTGTCAAAAATACGGAAAGATAATAATACCGCTTTTTTCAACCATTGGTGAACATGCCATTGACCATCGATTTTTTCAGCAACACGTGCTTGACCTTTATCAAGCATGCTTATCACTGTCTCTACGTCAGCACGAACACTTGGTTCAACCGTGCTAGGGGTGATATTTTGACGTGCTTCAAATGCCGCCTCAATTCGTTGGCGTAATGCCTCCATGTAACTCTCCCAATGTCATATTAAATAAATTAACTAATTTGATTTAACGCCAAATGTAAAGCGTAAGATAAATGGTCTTGCTGTTCGTCATTAAGTGCATGACCGTCATGCGTTTGTAAGATGAAAAAATCTTCTGCTCGTTCACCGATAGTAGTAATTTTTGCTGCTAAAAGCACAATATCGCAACGGTACAAAATATCACCCACTTTGGCTAATAAACCGGGTGAATCCAGAGCGATAAGTTCCATCATACTGGTGTCTTGACGAATGCTCGGTAAAAAACTCACATGTGTTGGCACATTAAAGGGTTTCATAATCCGAGCGAGTTTTCTAAATTTTGGTAATTTAGGATTTTCACTGGCTAATGCTTTTTCCAGCGCCTTTCGAATGCTCTGTATGCGAGACAGTTGCACGATAGGTTCGCCATCTTGTTCTAAAATGACAAACGTGTCTAGTGCATAATTGTCAATTGATGTCATGATGTTGGCATCATGAACATTGATATTTTTGTTATCTAACACTGTCATAACAGTAGCAAACAATTTAGGCCGGTCTTTACTATAAACAAATAGTTCGGTTCCGCCTCGGGTTGTATGCTTTGAGATTAAGACCAGGGGATCATTATGGTTATGTTTAATGATCGCTTCACTGTGCCAAGCGACTTGATTAGGTTGGTGTCTTATAAAGTATTCCGGCTTAAATCTTGCCCATAAGGCGTGCATATCTTTCTCTTTGATACCACGACGCAAAAGCTCTTTTTTAGCTTTCGCTTGGGTTTCATCAACCCTGGCTTGTTCATCTATGGGTTTTTCTTTGCCGCGGGCAAGTACGCGTTGGGTAGAAAAATACAAATCTCTTAGTAATGAACCTTTCCAGTTATTCCATGTCTTTTCGTTGGTGGCACAAATATCGGCAACCGTTAAACAATATAGGTAACTTAAGTGCACGGCATCATGGACTTTATCAGCAAAATCAGCCACTACAGCAGGATCCGATATATCTCGGCGTTGGGCCGTGACTGACATCACTAAGTGATTTTCAACTAACCAAGCCACTAAGCGTCCATCGTGGTCATTTAACCCATGTAGTTTACAAAATTCGAGTGCGTCATTAGCGCCTAATTTGCTGTGATCACCACCACGGCCCTTAGCGATATCATGAAAAATCGCGCCCAGAACCAATAAGCCTTTTTTAGGTAATTGATTAATTAATACCGCGCCTAACGGAAACTCATCTTTTTGTTCGGCTTGAGAGAAACGCTCAATGTTAAGTAATAATCTATGCGTATGCTCGTCCACCGTATAAGCATGAAAGAGGTCAAATTGCATTTGGCCTTCAATGTTTCGCCAAGCGGGAAGGTACGAAGATAAAATCCCATGACGATGCATTAACGAGAAAGCACTAATACCTCGAGGGTGTTTGAGGATCTCCATAAACACTTTTCGACATGCTGGGTTATCTTGTAATGGTGCTTTTAGACTCCGCCGAGCATTACGAAGTAATCGAAGCGTTGGGGCGTAAACTGCTTCAATATTTGAGTTTTTAGCAACATGTAAAAATAATCGCAGAATTTCTTCGTTATTTTCTGCAAACAATGTGTCATCTAACACTTCAATATAACGACCACGGCGCTGATATTGTGAGTTGATCGGTCTAACTTCTAAGGCTTTTATGTGGCCTAATGTTGCGCGCTTAAATAATTGCAGCAACATTTGGTTAAGTTCCATTATCCGCCTTACCGTTCGGTAATAGCGCTTCATCATTTGCTCAACGGCTAACTGAGTCGCATCTTCATAACCGAGTAAGCTGGCGACTTGCCTTTGCAGGTCGAATAATAAACGGTTTTCATTTCGGTTAGCAGTGATATGCAAGGCAAAGCGGATTTCCCATAAGAAGTCTTGGCATTCAATAAGCTCTTCTAATTCACTCGCCTCTAAAAAATCATGCTCGACCAACTCTGATAAATTTGCCGCATCAAAATGGCGCATGGCTACCCACGCGATGGTTTGTATATCACGTAGACCACCAGGGCACGATTTAATATTCGGTTCTAAATCAAAGGCGCTAGCTTTGGAGTGACGTTGATTTTGCTCTTCCTTTTTACCTTTATAAAATTCAGCAGAAGGCCAAAAATCATCTTGTCGAATGCGCTGATATAATTGGTTGAATAAAGTGGCGTTACCGATTAAAAAACGAGCTTCAATCAAATTTGTGGCAATAGTTATATCTGCTTTACCTTGCTCTATTGTTTGCTCAACGGTACGAACACTATGGCCAATTTCAAGCCCAGCATCCCAAAGATAAGTGATAAAGTCACCAAGGCGGGTTTTGGTTTGCTCGCAAACGAGATCTGATTCAATCAGAAATAATAAATCAACATCTGAATGAGGCAGTAATTCACCGCGACCATAACCGCCTACCGCAATCAAGGTCATGGCAGTTTGGTCTAATTGGCAGTTATTCCAAGTGGTATTAAGTAGGTTATCAATGAATGAACTTCGTTGCTTAACAATATCGGCAATGGGATGTTTTGCCTGATATTGCTCAACTAAGCGCTGGTTAAGTTCAATTAAGGTGTTTTTGGCTGCCAGCGCTGTGTTCATTGATATCCTTATGTATATCTAAAAATTAATTATTCTGGGAAAATCTTCTTCTTCACGCAGGGTTAACACTTCGACACCGGTTTCGGTCACGAGTAAAGTGTGTTCCCATTGAGCTGAATTTTTACCATCTGAGGTGGTAACCGTCCAGTTGTCTTGTTTATCTAATACGGTGGTGTGGCGACCCGCATTAATCATTGGTTCGATAGTAAAACACATTCCGGGTTTAATCACAGTTTTGTCATTATTTTTATAATGAACAACCTGTGGTTCTTCATGAAATACTGCACCAATGCCGTGGCCACAATAATCTTGCACGATGGAGTACTTATCAAGTCCTGTTTTGCTTGCTTTGATGAATTTTTCGATAGTTGTGCCGATTTCGCCTAATTTTGCACCAGGTCGGACTTTTTTGATCGCCACATAAAGGCTTTCTTGGGCAATACGACACAAGCGTTTATCTTTTGCGCTGACGTCACCAATTAAAAACATCTTTGATGTATCACCGTGATAACCATCTTTGATCACTGTGATATCAATATTGAGTATGTCACCATCTTTTAAGATGTAATCAGATGGAATACCATGACAAATAACATTATTTACAGAAGTACAAATTGATTTTGGAAAACCATGGTAATTAAGTGGTGCTGAAATCGCGCCTTGTTCTTCTGTATATTTTGCACAAATCTCATTCAGTTCATTGGTTGTCACGCCAGCTTTAACATGTGGGGCAATCATTTCTAACACATCAGCGGCTAACTTTCCTGCAGCACGCATTTTGACAATTTCGTCGGCATTTTTGATGACAATACTCATGAATTTTCTCTTGGTTTTTAACGTTCAAAATAGACTCGCTTTTACTGACTAACCACAAGCAAAAGTTTGTGTTCAGTCGTCATTTATGGTATAAAGCGCGCCGTTGTGTATAAGTTTTGTTTTTGGTGTTTGCGATAAAAGTGCATGGGCAGTCTGTAAAACAGTCAATTCCATGGTTTTTACTGCAAATGGTCAAAATTTGCGGACATTATACATGGCAATTAACTTAAATACTAAATCACACACGTATCGACACATTTTTCGGGGTGCTCTGATAGTTTAACCACATTCATTAATGGTTAATTACAGGGTCGAATGATGGGATGCGTGGAGGTCTAACCCCTTAATTAAGGTAAAACTCATGACTACTGTTTCAATGCGCGACATGCTTCAAGCTGGTGTTCACTTCGGTCACCAAACACGTTACTGGAATCCAAAGATGAAGCCTTTCATCTTCGGTGCTCGTAACGGTGTACACATCATCAACCTTGAGCACACTGTACCAATGTTCAACGAAGCTTTAGCTTTCATTAGCAACGTTGCTTCTAAGAAAGGTAAAGTATTATTCGTAGGTACTAAGCGCGCTGCTGGCGAAGCTATCAAAGAAGCTGCAATTTCTTGTGAACAGTACTACGTTGACCACCGCTGGTTAGGCGGTATGTTAACTAACTGGAAAACTGTTCGTCAGTCAATCAAGCGTCTTAAAGAGCTAGAAAGTCAATCTGTAGATGGTACTTTCGACAAGCTTACTAAGAAAGAAGCGCTAATGCGTTCACGCGAATTAGACAAGTTAGAAAAGTCTTTAGGCGGGATCAAAAACATGGGCGGCTTACCTGACGTATTATTCGTTATCGGTGCTGACCATGAGCATATCGCTATCAAAGAAGCAAACAACCTAGGTATCCCAGTTGTTGCAGTTGTTGATACTAACTCTGCTCCAGACGGTGTTAACTACATCGTTCCTGGTAACGACGATGCGATGCGTGCTATCCGTTTGTACACTACTTCTGCTGCAGCAGCTGCTAACGCTGGCCGTGGTCAAGATTTAGCTGTTCAAGCTGAGCAAGACGGTTTCGTAGAAACTGTTTAATAAGGCGAGATGGTTAACCATCCCCTTATTTGCCAATACAAAAATTGGTAAACAGGGGCCTTTCGGCCCCTGTTTTATAGACGCAATATTAGACGAATTAATTAGAGGATTTAACAATGGCAATTACTGCTGCCCAAGTTAAAGAACTTCGTGACCGCACTGGCGCTGGCATGATGGACTGTAAAAAAGCATTGACTGAAACCAATGGTGACATCGAGCTAGCAATTGACAACATGCGTAAGAGCGGTGCCGCTAAAGCTGCGAAAAAAGCTGGTAACATCGCTGCTGAAGGTACAATTCTAATCAAGCAATGTGATGGTTACACTGCGTTATTAGAAGTTAACTGTCAAACAGACTTCGTTGCTAAAGATGGTAACTTCCTAGCATTTGCTAATGAAGTATTAGACGCTGCTGCAGCATCTAAAATCACTATCGAAGATTTAAAAGCACAGTTTGAAGAAACTCGTGTTGCTTTGGTTGCTAAAATTGGTGAAAACATCAACGTTCGTCGCGTTGAATACATCGATGGTGCTACTCAAGCGACTTACCGCCATGGCGACCGTATTGGTGTTGTTGTGACTGGTGAAGCTGATGAAGAAACCTTAAAGCACATTGCAATGCACGTTGCTGCTTCTAAGCCAGAATTCGTAAACCCTGAAGATGTTCCTGCTGATCTTGTTGCAAGAGAGCAAGCACTTCAAATCGAAATCGCTATGAACGAAGGTAAGCCAGCAGAAATTGCTGAGAAGATGGTTGTTGGTCGTATGAAGAAGTTTACTGGTGAGATTTCTCTTACTGGCCAAGCTTACATCATGGAACCAAAGAAAACTGTTGGTGAAATTCTTAAAGAGAAAGGCGCCTCAGTATCTAACTTCATTCGTTTAGAAGTGGGTGAAGGTATCGAGAAGAAAGAAGAAGATTTCGCAGCTGAAGTTGCTGCACAAATCGCCGCTACTAAAAAGGCTTAATCGCTTTTCTCTAAATACCCTAAGACCGCAGCAATCGCTGCGGTCTTGTTATAATCAGGACAAAAATTATGAGCACCAATCCAAAACCAGCATTTAGACGTATCCTGCTTAAATTAAGCGGTGAGGCATTGATGGGCGAAGAAGGCTTCGGCATTGACCCTAAAGTTCTTGACCGTATGGCACAAGAAGTAAAAGAGTTAGTTGAACTTGGTATTCAAGTTGGTGTGGTAATTGGTGGTGGCAACCTGTTTCGTGGTGAGGGCCTTGCAAATGCAGGTATGAACCGTGTAGTGGGTGATCACATGGGTATGTTAGCGACCGTAATGAATGGCCTTGCTATGCGCGATGCGCTTCACCGTGCATACGTAAATGCACGATTGATGTCTGCCATCCCATTAAAAGGTGTTTGTGATGATTACAACTGGGCTGAAGCGATTAGTTTGTTAAAATCAGGTCGAGTGGTTATTTTTGCCGCAGGTACTGGTAATCCTTTCTGTACAACGGACTCTGCTGCTTGTCTACGCGGTATTGAAATTGAAGCCGAAGTGGTACTAAAAGGCACGAAAGTGGATGGCGTTTATTCAGCCGATCCAATGAAAAACCCTGAAGCGGTAAAATATGATTCATTAAGCTTTGATGAAGTATTAGAATCAGAATTGAAAGTAATGGACTTAGCCGCCTTTACCATGGCGCGTGATCATAATATCCCTATTTTGGTGTTTAATATGAACAAGCCTGGTGCATTACGTAAAGTGATTATGGGTGAAAGTGAAGGCACTATTATTAGTCAGAATGGTAGCCAAAAGTAGTTTTACACTCAATTATGTAAATATAACTAGATTTGATGTTTGAGCTGTTTGGTCGTCTGTGTCATTCTTTATTCAATAGCTCAAACTTCACTGAATATTTGTGAAAAGGAAATTATTGTGATTGAAACAATTTTGTTAGATGCGCAAGAGCGCATGGGTAAATGTGTTGATGCAACTAAAAACCAAATGGCGAAAGTACGTACTGGTCGTGCTCACCCAAGTTTATTAGACTCAATTCAAGTATCATACTACGGTGCAATGACACCACTTAAGCAAGTGGCAAACATTGGTATTGAAGACTCACGTACCTTGAACGTGACTGTTTTTGACCAATCCTTGGTACAAGCAGTAGAAAAAGCCATCATGTCTTCTGATTTAGGTTTAAATCCAATGACTGCTGGTAATTCATTGCGTATTCCGCTTCCTGCGCTAACTGAAGAACGTCGTAAGGACTTCATTAAAGTCGTACGTAACGAAGCTGAAAATGGCCGTATCGCTATCCGTAACGTACGTCGCGATGCTATCAGCGAAGTTAAAAAGCTTGAAAAAGCCAAAGAATGTACTGAAGATGATGTGCGTCGCAGTGAAGATACAGTTCAAAAACATACCGACTCTTTCATTAAAAACATTGATCAAATTCTTGCAGCTAAAGAAAAAGAGTTAATGGAAGTCTAATCTTCAGCGTTCAATGCTAGAGTTAATACGCCGTGTAAGGGTATACTACACGGCGTTTGTTTTTATAGGGTAGTTGTAAATGTCATCCAAGATTGATTTAGCATCAGGTAGTTCCTCTAGTCCTGAACTGACAACTTCAGAAGTCTTACCTGGACAATTATCAGATATCGTCAAGCAGTCTTTGCCTAAACACGTTGCTATTATCATGGATGGTAATGGTCGTTGGGCGCAAAATAAAGGCATGCCTCGCGTTATGGGCCACAAAGCGGGTGTCAAAGCTGTTCGTCGTGTAGTGAGTGCTGCTAGCCAGTTAGGCATTGAATCATTAACCTTGTTTGCTTTTTCTAGTGAAAATTGGCGTAGACCTGACAAAGAAGTCAGTTTATTAATGGAGCTTTTTTTTAATGTGCTTCAGCGTGAAGTCAAGCGTCTAGATAAAAACCAAGTCAAATTAAATATTATTGGTGACACGAGTCGATTTTCCGCTCGTTTACAGAAGCAAATTGCACAAGCGGAAGAAAAAACTTTAAACAATACTGGGCTTATATTGAACGTCGCCGCCAATTATGGTGGTCGTTGGGATATCATGCAAGCTGCTCAAAAAGTAGCTCAAAAAGTAGAATCTGGCGAAATGACCAGCAGTCAGATGACTGAAGAGGCCATAAATCAACATTTGTGCATGCAAAATCAATCTGAAGTTGATTTAATGATTAGAACTGGTGGCGATTATCGGATCAGTAATTTTATTTTATGGCAGGCTGCCTATGCTGAGCTCGTGTTTACTGAGACCTTGTGGCCTGATTTCGATGAGAATGCTTTTCATCACACTCTGGCAACGTTTGCCAGTCGTCAGCGTCGTTTTGGTTTGACGGGCAGTCAAATTGAACAAATACGTGCGCTGTAAAATTAAGAGGATTATTTTTTGCTAAAACAACGAATAATAACAGCACTGTGTTTAATCCCACTTGTATTAGCCGGTATTTTTTGGGTACCAGCGGTTTATTTTGCGTGGTGTTTAGTTCCTATTTTTGCTATTGCGGCAAAAGAGTGGGGTAGCTTTATTGATAAAGACTGCAATGTGACCCAGTGGTCATTTACCGTCACGGTGGCGTTTTTATTGATCGTGATAAATATAATGTTCCCTGCTGATGAATTATGGTTTAAAGGCCATTTGCATCCGATGTTTCAAGCAATCATTAGCATAGGGGTTCTTTGGTGGATAGTGAGTTCAGCTTTAGTTTTCAGCTTTCCTAAAAGCGCAAAAGTATGGCAAAACAGTCAAATGCTGAAATCCATGTTCGGCCAATTAACTTTAATTCCATGTTTTGTTTCACTCATCGCTCTGAAATCATTAAGTAGCTCTGTTGAACCTTATTTTGGTGGTGTGCTGGTATTTTTAGTTATGTTGGTTGTTTGGGCTGCCGATACTGGCGCGTATTTTGCGGGCAAAAGCCTTGGAAAGCATAAACTCATGCCAAGTGTGAGCCCTGCAAAAACCCTTGAAGGGTTAGCGGGTGGTTTACTAACAACTATGCTGATTGTTGTTGGGGTGATGTATTTTTCACCGGAGCAAGAGTTGGGCTTATTAGTGGTGGTTACCTTAGTGACAGCAATTGCCTCTGCCTTTGGCGATCTTTCTGAAAGCATGTTTAAACGGGTTGCCGATATTAAAGATTCGGGCAAAATTTTACCCGGTCATGGCGGAGTGTTGGACCGCATCGACAGTCTAACGGCTGCATTACCTGTGTTTACCTTTATTTATATTGCTATGTGGATGTGATGCTAATGCAAAATATGGTTATTCTAGGTGCGACTGGGTCGATTGGCGCTAGCACCTTAAATGTCATTAGTCATAATCCAGAGGCTTATCAGGTTTATGGCTTAGTCGCCAACTCAAGCGTAGACAAAATGCTTGCGTTATGTGAAGCACATCAGCCTAAGTTTGCTCATATGGTCTGCGAGCAAGCTGCCAAAGAGTTACAAGCCAAACTCCCTAAGAGCATACATACGACCGTGACTTCAGGTGAACAGGCACTAATCGACTTAGTCGTTAACAAAGACGTTGAAACCGTTATGGCTGCGATTGTTGGTGCAGCAGGATTAGTGCCAACCTTCGCTGCAGTAAAAGCCGGTAAGCGGGTTTTACTCGCGAATAAAGAAGCTTTGGTGATGTCCGGTGAACTATTTATGCGTGCTGCACGACAATCTGGCGCGACCATTTTACCGGTTGACAGTGAACATAACGCCATATTCCAATGTATGCCTGAGTCAGTGCAAACCAACCTTGGCTATTGTGATATTGAAGCTGAAGGAATAGCCCATATTTTGCTAACGGGGTCAGGTGGACCATTTTTAACAGCAGATTTAGACAGTTTACCTTCAGTCACTCCCGAACAAGCCTGCAAACATCCCAATTGGTCAATGGGGCGCAAGATTTCTGTCGACTCGGCGACGATGATGAATAAAGGTCTTGAGTATATTGAGGCGCGTTGGTTATTTAACACCACACCGGAACAGCTGAAAGTGGTGATCCATCCGCAAAGTGTGATTCACTCGATGGTGCAATACAAAGATGGCTCAGTTGTTGCGCAAATGGGGAACCCTGATATGCGCACACCTATTGCTCATTGTATGAGCTATCCGCAAAGAATTTACGCCGGAGTTGAACCTTTAGACTTTTTCAAAGTCGGACAATTAGGTTTCTTTGAGCCTGACTTTAATCGTTTTCCTTGCTTACAGTTGGCAATTAAGGCGTGTCATCAAGGACAAGAAGCTACAACTATCTTAAATGCAGCCAATGAAATTGCGGTTGATGCATTTTTGAATAACCAAATAAAGTTCACCGATATTGCTGTGGTCAATGAAGCTTGCTTACATATGGTCTGTGGTAGCGCATTAAATACGATTGAAGATATTATTGAATTAGATAAACAAGCTAGGGAATTTGCCAAAGCTAAAGTTACTGCAATGGTTTAATCAGGAGTAAGATGTTCGATTTTTTTTGGAACTTAGGTTCATTTATCATTGCATTAGGCATTTTAATTACGGCTCATGAATACGGTCATTTTTGGGTGGCGCGCCGCTGTGGTGTAAAAGTACATACTTTTTCAATTGGTTTTGGCAAAGCAATCTGGCGTAAAACGAGTAAAGATGGCACTGAATATGTTGTCGCTATGATCCCATTAGGTGGCTACGTCAAAATGCTTGATGAGCGTGTTGAAGATGTGCCAACAGAATTAGTAAACCAAGCTTTTAACCGTAAGACTGTTTGGCAACGTATAGCGATTGTGGCAGCAGGGCCAATTGCCAACTTTATTTTTGCTATCATCGCTTTATATATTATGTATATCGTTGGTGTACCTTCAATCAAACCGGTTATCGACTCAACCAGAATCAATTCGCCTGCTGCGATTATTCAAGTGAATGAACCACAGCAAATTATTGCGGTTTCAGGCCAGAAAGTGCGTAATTGGGAAGAGGTCAATTTAGCGTTAGTTGGCCATATTGGTGATGAGCAATTAGATATTACCTTAGCGCCCTTATCGCAAATTGAAGGAATCGAACCTACGGGTAAAACCTACCAAATTGATATTCGCCAATGGCAGTTTGATCCAGAAAAAGAATCACCCATTACCGCCTTAGGCTTAGGCATTTTTAGACCTGGTATTGAACCAGTTATTGCTATGATAACTGAAGACAGTTCCGCTGAAATAGCAGGCTTAATGGTTGGTGACAGGATTTTATCTATCAATCAAGAGAATTACAAAGATTGGAATACGTTTGTCGATGTGATACAAACATCTGCCAACAAGCCCGTTGACATCTATATTGAGCGTGGAAACCAGCGTTTAAGCATTGAGGTGGTGCCGAAGGCGCATATTAATGAACAAGGCGATACTATAGGTATTGTTGGTATTAGTCCTACTCAAGCGCAATGGCCTGAAAATATGCGCTTTGATCTTGAGTATGGCATGATAGATTCCATCACAGCGGCTGTAGATAAAACATGGCAGTTAGTGACAGTCAGCTTTAAAATGATAGGCAAATTATTTACCGGCGATGTGTCGGTGAAAAACCTAAGCGGTCCCATATCAATTGCGCAAGGAGCGGGTGCGAGTGCAAATTATGGTGTGGTGTATTTTCTTGGGTTTATCGCGCTCATCAGTGTGAACTTAGGCATTGTTAATTTAATGCCTTTACCCGTACTCGATGGTGGACACTTGCTGTATTACTTTATTGAAGTGATTACGGGTAAGCCTGTACCAGAAAAGGTTCAGGAAATTGGATTCAGGTTTGGCGCAGCTCTGCTGCTAATGTTGATGAGCCTTGCGCTTTTCAATGATTTTGCCCGACTCTGAGCAAGGACAGACAAATAATTAGAAGTGCTCTATGAGATTGAATAAACTTTTTGCCTCGATGTTATTCGTCGGCGCGTCTTTTGCAGGGAACGGTTGGGCAAATACATTCCAACCATTTGAAGTCACCGACATTCAAGTTGAAGGTTTACAACGTGTTGCTTTAGGTGCTGCACTACTAAATCTGCCAATTCGCGTTGGTGATACAGTCGATCAAACTAAATTACAACAAGCGATTAAAAGCTTATATGGTTCAACTAATTTTGAATCGATAAGTGTAGCTCACGAAGATGGGGTTCTGTACGTCACCGTTAAAGAACGCCCCACCATCAGTGCGGTGACCTTTGAAGGTAACAAAGATATCAAAGACGAGCAGTTACAAGAGAGCCTTGATGGTTCAGGTGTAAAAATTGGTGAGTCGTTAGATCGCACCATGCTTTCTGGTATCGAAAAGGGCTTGCAGGACTTTTACTACGGTGTGGGTAAATACGGCGCCAAAGTTGAAGCGCAAATTATCAACTTACCTCGTAATCGTGTTGAGCTTAAGTTCAATTTTACCGAGGGTTTGGCGGCTGAAATTCGACAAATCAATGTAGTTGGTAATACGGTATTCACTGACTCTGAATTAATCAGCATGCTTGAGTTGAAAGATTATGTAGCATGGTGGGATATATTTGGTGAGCGCCGTTATCAAAAACAAAAGCTTCAAGCTGATTTAGAAACCATTAAGACCTATTACCACAATCAAGGTTATATCCGCTTTGAGGTAACATCGACTCAAGTGGCGATGACACCTGATCGAAAAGGTTTATATATCACCATCAACGTTGATGAAGGTGAAAAATATAAGGTTAAAGAAGTTAACTTAACCGGTGATTTAATGGGCCGTGAAGAATTACTAAGAGCCATTTTGCCACTGAAAGAAGGCAATATGTATAACGGTGCTGATGTGACCTTCACTGAAGAGATGTACAGTAAGTATCTAGGCCGTTTTGGTTATGCATACCCCGAAGTAAAAACTTATCCTGAAATCGACGATGAGAATAAAGAAGTTACTTTAAACGTCAATATTCAACCCGGTAAGCGTGTTTATGTTCGTAGTATTAACTTTACGGGTAATGCTGTAACCAAAGATGAAGTGATGCGTCGTGAGCTTCGTCAAATGGAAGGGGCATGGTTAAACTCTGCGCAGATTGAACAATCAAAAGCGCGTTTAAACCGTTTAGGCTTTTTTGAAACGGTTGATACTGAAACAATCCAAGTACCGGGAAGTGACGACTTAGTTGATGTTGCTGTTAAAGTGAAAGAACAACCATCTGGCTCATTTAATGCCGGTGTTGGTTACGGCACTGAATCTGGTGTGAGTTTACAGTTTGGTGTTGAGCAAAATAACTTCCTCGGTACGGGTAACCAAGCCGGCGTTAGCATCAATACTAACAAGTATTCGAAAAGTGCTAATGTGTCTTACACTGATCCTTACTTTACCAAAGATGGTGTGAGTTTAGGGGGAAGTATTTATTGGAACGAGTTTGACGCCAACGAGGCTAACCTTGAACGCTATAAGAATAAATCTTATGGTGTTGCGCTTAACTCTGGTTTTCCGCTTAACGAATACAACCGCTTAAATGGGGGCATTGGTTATCGTCATAACACAATTTCTGAAATCTCAGCTTATGAGCAAGCACTGCGTTTTTATAACATCTATCGTGACAGCGATGATCCCAATGCAGATTTAAGTTTCAATAACTTTGAATTAAATGCTGGCTGGTACAGAAGCACCTTAAACCGCGGCACGTTCCCAACCGATGGTTCATCGCAACGCTTAAGCGGTAAAATGACGATACCTGGGTCAGATTTACAGTATTTCAAAACGGACTTTGACACTAACTTCTATTTCCCGTTAACGCGCCGTCATAGTTTCGTTGTGTTAGCTCGTGCTAGATTAGGCTACTCTAACGGTTATGGTAAGTTTAATGAAAATGATCAAATTTTACCTTTCTGGGAAAACTATTACTCAGGTGGTAGTAGCTCATTACGTGGTTTTAAATCAAATTCTGTAGGTCCACGTTCATTTTACTTAATTCGTGGTAGCGAGCCTTGTGCGCCCGATCCATCTGGCGAAGGTTGTAGTTTACCCGGTGAGCCTAATGAGCTTTATGTGAATGAAGGCCGTTCAATTGGTGGTAATGCCATTGCAACAGCCAGTCTTGAGTTAATTGTACCTACGCCGTTCTTGGATGAAGCATATACTAATTCAGTGCGTACCAGTTTCTTCGTTGATGCCGGTAACGTATGGGATACTGAGTTTGATTATGATTCCTATCGCACTTTACCCGCTGATGAATTTGAGAAGCTTCAAGACTTCAGTGACCCAGGGCGCATTCGTGCATCATGGGGTATGAGTGTGCAGTGGTTATCACCCATGGGGCCGATGGTATTTAGCCTTGCATGGCCGATTAAAGAATATGAAGACGATGAAACTGAGATTTTCTCGTTCAATATTGGCAAAACGTTCTAAAACCAATAAACTCAGCGAGTTTTGCTGAACAAATGATTAATAACAAGGAGTCTACTTTGAAAAAGATTGTCAATCGCGCATTAGTAACATTAGCTTTTTTAGCCGTCCCAATGATGGCACAGGCTGAAAAAATTGCAGTAGTGGATATGGGCGAAGTATTTGAGCAATTGCCACAACGTGAGCAAATTTCTCAATCATTGAAAACTGAATTTGGCGATCGTGTCGCTGAAGTACAAAAGATGCAAGATGAAATGCGTTCACTCGTTGAAAAGCAACAACGTGACGGCGCATTAATGAGTGAAACTCAAAAAACTGACATGGTTCGTAAAATGGAATCATTGAAGGCTGAGTTCCAACTTAAAGGTAAAGCGCTTGATGAAGATATGCGTCGTCGTCAAGGTGAAGAGCAAAACAAATTATTAGTGCAAGTTCAAAAAATTATTAACGACATTGCCGCAAAAGAAAAGTACGACATCGTTTTACAACGTGGTGCGGTAATTTTTGTTAAGCCTGAAGCTGATATTAGCGGTAAAGTAGTTGAAGCATTAAGCAAAATCAAATAATTAGCAATCTTTAGGCAAATAACTATGCAACAAATGACTTTAAAAGAAATTGGTCGATTATTAGACGCAACTATACAAGGCGATGAATCAACGCTTATCAACAGTGTTGCTACCCTTGAAGATGCGAAAGAAGGCCAGTTATCTTTTCTAGCCAATAGTAAGTACCGTGCAAAGCTTGAAGAAACCAAAGCTAGCGCGGTGTTGCTCAGTGAAAATGATGCTAAAGCATTCACTGGTAATGCACTTGTCGTAGCAGACCCTTATGTGGGATTTGCTAAAGTTGCACAGTTACTTGATACCACACCTCCGGCGGCGATTGGCATACATCCTAGTGCCCATATAGATGCTACAGCAATGTTGGGTGACAATGTTGCTGTGGGACCAAATGTGGTGATTGGTGCTAATGTCATTATTAGTGACAATGTACAAATTGGTGCCGGTTGTGTGATTGGTGAATCCAGTATTATTGGTAAAAATACCCGTTTGTGGGCAAATGTGACTATTTATCACGATGTTCATATTGGTACAGATTGTATTTTCCACTCAGCCAGTGTGATTGGCTCAGATGGCTTTGGCTATGCAAACGAACGTGGTAATTGGATTAAAATTCCGCAAACTGGCGGCGTTAGAATTGGTAATCGTGTAGAAGTTGGTGCTTGTACTAGTATTGATCGTGGTGCTTTATCACATACTGAAATTCATGATGGTGTGATAATCGATAACCAAGTCCAAATTGCACATAATGTGATTATTGGACAAAACTCTGCCATTGCAGGCAGTACCGTATTAGCTGGCAGCTGTGTGATTGGTAAATATTGTATTATCGGTGGTAACACGGCCATAGCTGGGCATTTATCTATTGCTGATGGTGTACATGTGAGCGGCGGTACCAATGTGACCAGTATGATCAGAGAGAAGGGCGTATACTCTTCTGCAACTTCTGCAATGGAAAATAAACTATGGCGACGAAATACTGTCAGATTCCGTCAACTAGATGACTTGTTTACTCGAGTAAAACAACTTGAGAAAGCACAAAAAGCTGAATAACATTTTGCAATAAGCCTCATTGAACCTTAATTAAGGAACCGAGAGTGTCGAACGAATTAAACACAATGGATATTAAAGAGATCCTTAAATATCTTCCTCATCGATATCCATTTTTATTGATTGATCGCGTATTAGATTTTACCGTAGGCGAGCATTTGCATGCGATTAAAAATGTGACGATCAACGAGCCTTTTTTCCAAGGTCATTTCCCAGTACAACCTGTTATGCCTGGTGTACTTATTTTAGAGGCAATGGCCCAAGCAACCGGCTTACTTGCATTTAAAACCATGAGTACAGAGCCTTCACCCGATGTACTTTATTATTTTGCTGGTATAGACAAAGCGCGTTTTAAGCGTGTTGTTGAACCAGGTGATCAAATTCATTTTCATGTGAAGATGATCAAAGAACGTCGCGGGATTGGTGTATTTATCGGCGAAGCTTTAGTCGATGGCGAAGTTGTTTGTTCAGCTGAAATCATGTGCGCACGTAGAGAGATTAACAAGTGATTGATAAATTAGCGTTTGTTCACCCAGATGCCAAAATTGGTAACAATGTTACCATAGGTCCTTGGACCTACATTGGTGCTGATGTTGAAATTGGCGATGATACATGGATTAGTTCTCACGTTGTAATTAAAGGTCCGACAGTTATCGGCAAAGGAAACCGTATTTTCCAGTTTGCTTCTGTGGGTGAAGAGTGCCAAGACAAAAAATATGCGGGTGAACCAACTCGCTTAATCATGGGTGATAATAATATTGTTCGTGAATCTGTCACTATTCATCGTGGCACGGTACAAGACAACAGTGAAACTCGTATTGGTTCTAACAACTTGTTTATGGCCTATGTTCATATTGCTCATGACTGTGTTGTGGGTAATCATGTGATTATGGCTAACAATGCATCTATCGCAGGTCATGTGCATGTTGAAGATCACGTGATTTTAGGTGGTATGACTGGCGTGCATCAATTTGTTCATATTGGAGCACATGCATTTAGTGCCGGCTCATCAACTATTTTTCAAGATGTGCCACCGTTTGTGATGGCAGCGGGTACTCCTGCAATTCCACGTGGTTTAAACGTTGAAGGCTTAAAGCGTCGTGGATTTAGCAAAGAAACACAGCATGCGATTCGTCGAACGTACAAAGCACTATACCGTAAAAACCTGACTATTGATGAAGCGTTAGCTGAAATCGCTGAAGATGCGGCTAATGAACCTCATGTTAAAGCCATGGTTGATTTTATTAACCAGTCTTCACGCGGTATTATTCGATAGTGATGCAATGAGCAAATCTACTTCACCTATTTTTGCCATGGTCGCCGGAGAAATCTCCGGCGATATTCTTGGTGCCGGTTTAATTAAATCCTTAAAGCTGCGTTATCCAGATGCCAAATTCGTTGGTATTGGTGGCCCTCGTATGCAAGCCCTTGGTTTTGATTCTTGGTTTTCTATGGAAGAGTTAGCCGTAATGGGGATTGTCGAAGTATTGTCTCGATTGCCAAGGCTGCTTAAAGTTCGAGCCAGCTTGATTGAACAAATTACTGCCATTGAACCTGATTGTTTTATTGGCATTGACGCGCCAGATTTTAATATTGGTCTTGAGCTAAAACTCAAAAATAAAGGCATTAAAACCGTTCATTATGTCAGTCCATCTGTTTGGGCATGGCGTCCAAAGCGTATTTTCAAAATTGCCAAAGCCACTAATATGGTGTTGTCTTTGCTTCCTTTTGAAAAAGCCTTTTATGATAAACATCATGTACCTTGTACCTTTGTTGGTCATACTCTTGCTGATGATATTCCTTTGCAAAGTGATAAAGTCGCTGCACGACAGTTACTTGGACTTGACGTTAATGCTGAGTATTTAGCTATTTTACCAGGATCTCGTGGCGGGGAACTCAAGCAATTGGCTGAGCCATTTGTTAAAGCGGCCTGTCTAGTTAAGCAGCAATATCCTGATATTAAGTTTGTCACCCCAGTTGTTAATGCTGCTCGCAAACAGCAATATTTAGCTGCATTAGCAGAGCACGCTCCTGATTTAGAAATTGATCTAATAGATGGTCAATCTCGAGAAGTGATGGCTGCCGCTGACTGCATTTTATTGGCTTCAGGTACAGCCACCTTAGAAGCCATGTTAGTTAAGCGTCCTATGATTGTTGCATATCGTGTGAGTCCGATTACCTATGCCATTGCCAAACGAATGATGCAGATTGATAATTATTCTCTGCCAAATTTATTAGCGCATCAAACGATTGTGCCAGAGCTTATCCAAGAGAATTGCCAACCTGATCTTATTGCTGCAGAAGTGATTAAGCAGCTTAATGGTGACTTTGGCCCTTTAGAGCAGCAATTTACTGAGTTACACCAGCAATTGCGTTGTAATGCTAGTGAACGTGCCGCTGATGCTGTTGTCGCACTTATAAACGCCTAATTCGAAATTTAAAGTGAGTTTGTTATGTCAGTCATTGCATTACCGACGCTAATTAAAGCCATTACACCTGAGCAAGTTGAATTGTTATCAAATGGCTTGGTGGCTGGCGTAGATGAAGTGGGGCGCGGCCCTCTCGTTGGTGATGTGGTTACTGCTGCTGTGATATTAGATCCTAGCAAGCCTATCGAAGGGCTAAATGATTCTAAAAAATTGTCTGAGAAACGACGCTATGCCTTATATCAATTGATTTTAGACAATGCGTTATCTGTCAGTGTTGGCCGTGCTAATCCACAAGAAATCGATCAGTTAAATATTTTACATGCCACTATGTTGGCGATGCAGCGTGCGGTTGCAGGATTAGATATTCAACCTGAGCGTGTATTAGTGGACGGTAACCGAGTCCCCGAGTTTGGTGTTGTATCCCATGCCATTATTAAAGGTGATGGCTTAGTTGCAGCTATCAGTGCAGCCTCAATTATTGCCAAAGTCACCCGCGATAATGAAATGGCTCTGCTTGATGCTAAGTATCCTCAATATGGTTTTGCTAAACATAAGGGTTACCCAACCAAGGCGCATTTTGAGGCGCTTGAATTGCATGGCGTACTGGCTGAGCATCGAAAAAGTTTTAAGCCTGTAGCAGAGCGTTTGAGTCGCAGCTAAATCGGCAGCCTTTTATCAATTTAATTTGTGTAATGATTTATTTGGGTTCATTCAATAAGCTAAGCAACAGCACAAATGATTGGAACCTATTTAAGAGTTTGCTAGTCTGAACAAGATTTTCGATTACTTTTTTGCATCCTTTTTTAACATCGAATAATAAGAATTTATCTATGTCCGATCCTCGTTTTGTCCATTTGCGTGTTCACAGTGACTTTTCAATGTCTGACGGTGTGGCCAAAGTTAAGCCCATTTTAGCTGCAGCCGAATCTCAAGGTATGGCGGCCATTGCCTTAACGGATCAAAACAATTTTTGTGGCTTAGTTAAGTTTTATGGCGGTGCCCATGGGGCGGGTATCAAACCCATTATCGGCGCAGACTTTTGGATGCAAGTACCGGGTTTTGAAAAAGACTTATGTGCTTTGACCATAATCGCTATGGATAATGAGGGATATCAAAACTTAACCCAATTGATCAGTGAAGCTTATTTACGTGGGCATGTCGATGGCAGGGTCGTTATCGACCAGTCTTGGTTAATGACTTACAACAAAGGCATTTTGATTTTATCTGGCGCTAAAGATGGTGATGTGGGTAAAGCTTTATTAAAAGGCAACCAAGGTCAAGTTGATGAACTGGTTAACTTTTACCAAACTCATTTTAATGATAGATATTTTTTAGAACTAATACGCACTAATCGAGCTGATGAAGAACGCTATTTACATATGGCGGTTGAATTAGCATCTAAAACCGGCTTACCTGTGGTGGCCACAAATCAAGTGGTATTTTTAAAGGCCGATGACTTTGAAGCTCATGAAATTAGGGTTGCTATTCATGACGGCTATACCTTGGCAGATCCTCGTCGTCCTAAAAAATATAGCGAACAACAATATTTACGCAGCGAAGATGAGATGTGTGCCTTATTTGCTGACATTCCATCGGCGATTACTAATACCGTTGAGATCGCCAAGCGCTGTAATGTCACCATTCGCTTACATGAATACTTTCTTCCTAACTTTCCCACGGGCGATTTAACCATTGAAGACTTTTTAGTTGAGGTGTCACGTAAAGGTTTAGAAGAAAGATTGGCATTTTTGTTTCCCGATCCAGAGATACGCGCCCAAAGACGAGGAGAATATGACGAGCGTTTAGACGTTGAACTACAGGTTATCAACCAAATGGGATTCCCTGGATACTTCCTGATTGTAATGGAGTTTATTCAATGGGGTAAAGACCATGGCATTCCTGTAGGCCCAGGTCGTGGTTCAGGTGCGGGTTCATTAGTGGCTTATGCCTTAAAAATTACCGACCTAGACCCGCTTGAGTATGACTTATTATTCGAACGTTTTTTGAATCCTGAGCGGGTGTCTATGCCCGACTTTGACGTCGATTTTTGTATGGATCGGCGTGACGAAGTGATTGACCATGTGGCAGAGCTTTACGGCCGAGAGGCGGTATCGCAAATTATCACTTTTGGTACCATGGCTGCAAAAGCCGTTGTGCGAGATGTTGGCCGAGTGCTAGGCCACCCCTATGGTTTTGTTGAACGTTTAACTAAGCTTATTCCTGCAGAGCCCGGGATGACCCTAGCAAAAGCATTTGAAGTCGAACCGGCTTTGCCTGAGGCGTATGCCGCTGATGAAGATGTCAAAGAGCTTATTGACATGTGTCGCCGCTTAGAGGGCGTGACACGTAACGCAGGTAAACATGCTGGTGGCGTGGTGATTGCTCCCACCCGTATCACAGACTTTTCGCCACTTTATTGTGATGCCGAAGGCTTAAACCCTGTTACCCAGTTTGATAAAAATGACGTTGAAACTGCCGGTTTAGTTAAATTTGACTTCTTGGGGCTGCGAACGCTGACAATCATTGACTGGGCTTTGCAGATGATCAATCCGCGCCTTGTTAAAGAAGGCAAAGAGCCGGTGCGCATAGAAGCGATTAAACTTGATGATCCTGCCTGTTTTAGATTACTGCAAAAATATGAAACCACCGCAGTATTCCAGCTTGAATCAAGAGGGATGAAAGACCTTATTAAGCGTCTACAGCCCGACTGTTTTGAGGATATGATTGCGCTTGTGGCACTATTTCGTCCCGGTCCGTTGCAATCAGGCATGGTAGATAACTTTATCGAGCGTAAGCATGGGCGTGAGGAAGTCTCATACCCAGACTCACAATATCAGCACGAATCTCTCAAAGAACTGCTTTCACCCACATACGGCATCATCTTGTACCAAGAACAGGTCATGCAGATTGCTCAGGTATTATCAGGTTACACCCTTGGCGGTGCGGACATGCTGCGCCGTGCAATGGGTAAGAAAAAACCAGAGGAAATGGCTAAGCAGCGCAGTATCTTCAAAGAAGGAGCGATCAAAAACGGTATTGATGGCGACTTGTCGATGAAAATTTTCGACTTGGTAGAAAAGTTTGCTGGTTATGGTTTTAACAAATCTCACTCTGCCGCTTATGCACTGGTTTCTTATCAAACACTGTGGCTAAAAACCCATTATCCCGCCCAGTTTATGGCAGCAGTTATGTCTGCGGATATGGATAACACGGATAAAATTGTGACCTTGGTGGATGAATGTGAGCGCATGGGTTTACCGCTTATTCCCCCCGATGTGAACAAAGGACTGTTTAAGTTCACCGTTGATGATGATCTTAATATTGTTTACGGTATTGGTGCCATTAAAGGTGTTGGTGAAGGCCCTGTAGAGTCAATTTTAGCGGCCCGAAAAGACGGTCCATTTATTGACCTATTTGATTTTTGTGCTCGAATTGATCTTAAAAAGCTCAATAAACGCGTGATTGAAAAACTGATTTGTGCCGGTGCGTTAGATAGCCTTGGGCCACATCGTGCTTCGATGATGGCCACTTTGCCTGAAGCCATTAGCGCAGCTGCCCAGCATGCCAAAGCTGAAGCGATTGGACAGCATGATATGTTTGGCCTATTAAATAACGAGCCAGATGATAATAAACAACAATTTGTTGAGTGCACGCCTTGGCCAGATAAAATTTGGCTAGAAGGGGAGCGTGAAACCTTAGGGCTATACTTAACAGGCCATCCAATTAACCAGTATCTTGCAGAGTTAAAGCACTATACTTCAGGTCGATTAAAAGATATTCACCCAACAGAGCGTGGCAAAACCGTAAAGGCTGCTGGTTTAGTGGTGGCGACCCGAGTGATGATGACCAAGCGTGGCGCCAAAATGGGACTGGTCACTTTAGATGATAAAAGTGCGCGTTTAGAAGTTATGCTTTTTACCGAACCATTCGAAAAGTTTGGCCATTTACTTGAAAAAGACCGCATTTTGATTTGTGAAGGCGATGTCAGTTTTGATGAGTTTTCTGGCGGTAATCGCATGAATGGCCGAAATATTATTGATATTGGTGAGGCTCGCAGTCATTTTGCCCAAGCTGTCGAATTAAATATTGATGCTGATATTTTGTCAGCACAATGGTTAGAGCAATTTATGCAAACTCTTGAGCCTTGGAAAAGTGGCGCAGTTCCCGTGACAATCCATTATCAGCAGTCTGCTGCTGCAGGTAAGTTAACATTAGGGGACGAGTGGCGTGTTAACCCAACAGATGAGTTAATGTTAGCGTTAGAGTCCATGTTAGGTTCAAAAAATGTCAAAATTGTTTTCAACTAACCATGTTAGATATCAATAAATTAGTTGAAAAAATCCATCATTTATATCAAGCATGCCTTGAGGATGTTAGCTATGTTGATAACACCCAAACCGCAAGTCCCAAGTTAGTACTTGCATACAGTGGTGGGGTTGATTCGCAAGTGTTAGCCTTTGGATTGAGTCAATTTAAGCTAAGTTATCCAGCTATTGATTGCTTACTGGTCCATGTTCATCATGGTCTCAGTAAAAATGCAGAAGAGTGGGCTGCGCATTGTGTGCAACAAGCAAGTAGTTACCAACTGCCTATTTGCATTGAGAGAGTTCATTTAACCATTAAACCACGGCAAAGTCTTGAAGCCATTGCCCGCGAAGCCCGATACCAAGCAATTGAAAATCATCTTATTGCTGGCGACATTTTGCTTACCGCACATCATCAAGATGATCAGCTAGAAACCTTATTACTTGCGATTAAACGGGGTCAAGGACCGAAAGGTTTAGCGGCGATGGGGGAACAACAAAGCGCTCAATCACGTAGTCAACCAGGATTGAGTTATCACAAAATCCGTCCATTATTGGCAGTAAGTCGCGATGACATAGAGACCTTTGCTGCCTTACAAAACCTGAGTCATATTGAAGATGAAAGCAATCAAGATGACAGCTTTGATCGCAATTTTTTACGCCTAAATATCATACCTTTACTCAAACAACGTTGGCCGAGTATTGCCCAAACGGGCAGTCGCAGTGCAGCGCTTATTGCTGAGCAACAACAGTTGATTGACGAGGAAACCCGCTTACGATTACCCTCTATGATTAGTCATTCTAATGTTAATTCTATGCATTATAATGGCGTAGGCTTGAACCTTGATTCTTTAGCCACTCAAACACCAGCTTGGCAAACTCAGTTGCTGCGAGCATTTATTTTTCAACAGGGTTTTGCTGCACCATCACAAATTCAGTTACAGCAAATGTTAATCCAACTTGTTGAAGCCAAAGAGGATGCGAATATCCACATCGAGTTTTCCGGTGCAGTGCTCAAACGTTATGCGCAGTATGCTTATGTATTGGATAAAAGTGTATTAACAAGTTCAGCTATTGGTGTCGATGCGCTGGCAAGCGCCAAAATACAAGTTTGGTTGAATAAAATCGTATTAGATTCAAGCCTAAGTGACTTGTCTATAGTATTACCTTATTTTCCTTGGCAATTGCAACTTGTAACAGTGCAGCAAGGTAATAGACTTGCTTTACCTAAGGATATCAATCAGGTAAGGATCCAATATGGCGCGGCGGGCAGTATTAAATGCTTACCACAGTTTGAACATAAAAGTCGTCAGCAAGCACGAGAGCTTAAAAAACTGTGGCACGAGGCAGGTATTGCGCCTTGGCGACGTCAACAAGTGCCCCTGCTATTTTATGGTGATAAGTTGGTTGCCGCTTTAGGTTTATGGTTGGATAAAAAATACCTCGCCCAGCAAGATGAGATAGGCTTAAACATTTATTAGCTGCTGGCTTTTTGTTTCCCTCTAATGATTAAGCAATAGATTTGTTTTTGTTTGCCATAACGTGCCATGTGAAGTAAATCAGTCTTACTGATCGGCACAAATGCTGAATTAATACTGTTTTCGATTTGTTCAACGTATGGGTCATGAAAGAAAAAGTAATGTTCGTTAAAGCCTGTTAACACTATCCAGTGTGGGCTTTTTTTACCATCTAACCGATATGTGCTCACCATGATAAGCACTGGAAATCCTGCTGAAATCCATTCACAAATTTGCTCAATCGTTGGATTTTGCTGAGCAATGCTAACGCCTTTAGCGGTAAGTTGTTGTTTAAAGTCTTGATGAACCATTTCAATGATGGCTTTTTTGTTGGTGTCTCTGACACTCGTAATAAATGGTGTCGGCTCATCTTGGCTATAAAGGGCAACGTCAAAGCCGCGATTGATGGCGGCAATAGCCAGTCCTCTAGCGCTGCAACCGCCATGACCACTGGTCATAAAAATGGTGGTGGCTTCACGCCAAATATTTAACTCAGTGATTCTATTGTGTTCAACAGCTTCGAATGCATTAAAACTCATCAATAAGCAGGATGGACCGCAAGTAAAGTCGGTTGTTTGAATATACAAAGGTAGATTTAAGGTAACACTTGGACCAGGAGGATCTAACCGTTTATGCATTCTTACTCCGTCAGCAAGATCATCATAATAATGCACTAAGGTTTTTAATACTTTATAGCCCATTTTCAGATAAAGATTTTTTGCCGCAATATTGTCGTTTCGTACTTCTAAGCGTAATGTAATGAAGCCATGTTCAACGGCAATATTCTCGCATTGAGTGACTAATTTAAATGCAATGTTACGCCCTCTAAATTCTGGGGAAACGGCAATGGAATATAGACGAGCAAGACGAGTACCCCGATGGAACAAAATCAAAGCATAACCAGCTAATGTGCCATTTTCATCGGCAACGATAAGATGATCAAGGTCAGAATTGATAAAGCGTTTCATTTGTCTAGCGCTGATTTTGTCTCCGCTAAAGGCGTTGTGTTCGATTCGGTTAAGTTGAGGTAAGTCGTTTAGTGTGGCAGAACGAAATAACATATTTCGGCTCGAATAGACAATTTGGATAGTTAATTTATGCGTAAATCGCATAGCGAGGCAACAGAAATTTTATGGCTCAGTTTTTAATTGTTATTGATGATGCAAGTGATTGGCGACCTTATCTACCGAGTGACAATATGGTCACAGTTCATGATTATTTAGATATGGGGGCTTACGCCGACAGAAGTGCGATGCAAGTGATTAATTTGTGCCGTAGTTATGATTATTTAAGTACGGGTTATTATTGTTCGTTAATGGCAGAAGCAAGAGGGCACAGGGTTATTCCACGGGTGATGACTATTAATGATCTGACCCAAGATCGTTTGTTCAGTTTACCTTTATCGGGTTTAGATAAATTACCTGATTCAGTAAACGATATTGCAATGAAAATTTATTTTGGCTTTTGCGATAATCCTCAATTAGAAAAAATTGCTCGTAAAATATTTGAACGATTTACCGTGCCGGTATTAGTGGTACGCTTATCCAGACAGGCTGGGAAGTGGCAAGTTGACACGATCGAACCCTCAGCTTTTCAAGATTTAACTGAGCCAGAACAAGATTTATTTGCCAAGTATTTGGAAGTTTTTTCTCAAAAAGTTTGGAAATTACCCAAAGCAGCGAAACGTTACCGTTACGAAATTGCCATGTTAGTTGACGAACATGAAAAAATGCCGGCTTCCGATAAAGCTGCATTAAAGCTATTTACTAAATCCGCCAATCGCATTGGTATGGATTTAGTGCAAATTGGGGCTAACGATTTAGCACGCCTCAGTGAGTTTGACGGTTTATTTATTCGCTCAACCACCAATATCAGTAACTTTACTTATCGCTTTGCCAAAGCCGCTGAGCAGCTAGGTTTAGTGGTAATGGATGATCCTGAGTCAATTATGAAGTGCACCAACAAGGTGTTTTTAACCGAACTGCTAAATCGTCATAAAGTGCCTGTGCCTAAAAGTTTAATCTTTAAAAAATCAGATGAGAATTGGGTCGATAATGTAATTGATAACATAGGTTTACCTGCGGTATTAAAAGTGCCTGACGGTGCATTTTCACTTGGGGTATTGAAAGTTAAAGATCGGCAAGCATTAATTGAGCAAGCCAATAAAATATTTGAACACAGTGCGTTAATTTTAGCGCAAGCCTTCATGCCTACTGATTACGATTGGCGGATAGGTATGTTAAACCGCCAACCTATTTATGCATGTCGCTATTTTATGAGTCGTGGACATTGGCAAATTTATCAACATCACCAAAGCGGACGTGTCAGCAGTGGTGACTTTGACTGTGTCGATTTAAAAATGGTACCGCAACAAGTGATTGATACTGCGACTAAGGCGGCAAACCTAATTGGAGCAGGGTTGTATGGTGTCGATTTAAAAGAAATTGACGGTAAGGCCTACGTGATTGAAGTGAATGATAATCCCAGTATCGATCACGATGTTGAAGATTTGTTTTTAGGTGATTTAGTGTACGACCGTGTGATGACAGAGTTTTTAAGACGTATTCAGTTACGAGGTTTGTAATGTGAACTACCCCGCGACATCGCTTCGCTTTGATCACGGGGCTTCTGCAATCTAGTTTTTTGACGACTAGGTTGCTTCTTTTTTCTCAGTTCCCACACCAAACTCTGATCACTCAAAGACTTTCGTTTTAAGAGGTGATTTCTGCTGAGATTTGGGCAGCGCCCTGACAAGTATCCCACTCGCCATTAAATCTTTTTTGCCTGTATCTGCAACAGATTTAGCAGCGGCCAAATCTCTACACTGCATTGCTTTGCATCTTTCACAGGAAAATTCTCGCACACTTAAATCGAATTTATGTTCGTGTCCACATTCGCTACAAATGCCTGACGATTTCACGTATCGACCTATTTCATGGTAAACAGCGCCATTCAATTCAGCCTTGTATTGGGTTAATAGTGTGATTAACCCCATCACATTATCGTTAACCATCTGACCGTTAAATTGCTGCATTCCTTTCACATTCAAATCCTCAAACACTATAATATCACTGCTCTTGGCTATCGAACATGATACTTCGTGAGCAAACGCTAAGCGCTGGCGAGAGATTTTTCCGTGAAGTTTATTTAAACGAGATTTGGTTTTTTGCCAGCGATTTGAGCCTTTCGTTCGGCGACTCAACTGGACTTGAATTTGTTTTAATTTTGATGATGCTTTCTTGAAAGCTTTCGGGTTTTTAACGTACCAACCGTTTGAGCCAACAACAGTGTATTGGCTATTAATGTCATATCCCACAAGCGTTGATAACACTTGTTTTGCGCTCTTACACTCAACTTCTTGAGTCAGTGATACATACCAGTTTCCGTGGCGCATTTTGACAGTTGCCGTCTTAATTTTGCTGGCTAATTTTCGGTGCAAAACAATTGGTATTTTGCCAACTTTCGGAATGCTAATCGCGCCTTTTTCAATGCGGATGCAGTCGTTATTATTGACACATCGAAAGCTATCGTCGTGAAGTCTTTTCAGTTTAAAGCTAATTTTAAAAGTCGGAAATTGCTGAGCTCGGCCTTTGTTAGAGGAATTTTTTAGTGCTGTATCAAGGTCACGAGCTACCTGCTGAGAAGCCGCAGAGTCAAAGGCTTTAAGCCATGAAAACTCCTCGAACATTTTCAAATCACGGAGAAGTCCAGCCATTTCGTCGTAAAACAAAAACGTTTTATCATATCGATATCGACGCACATTTTCAGATAACAACAAGTTCCATACGCCACGGGCGCATGCCCCAAACTCAGCGAGTTTGGCTTCTTGTTCTACTGTCGGCTTAAACCTAAAGTTGTATCTGAGTGTTTTTTTCATACACTGTATATACCACTGCACAGGATACTGTATAGACTACTGTATAAGCAGGGGTTGTCAAGTGGAATACCAAACCAACTCACATTGTAAGTATCTAATCACTCTACATTTGATTTTAGTCGTTAAATATTGAAAATAACTTCTTAGGCTGATGCCGGAGAATTTGTAAAGCAGTTGGACAGAGAACTCTTTCTGGTCTGACGGATATTTCGTTTGCTCAGTAGGCAATATTTCCGTTGATACAATTCGAAAATATATCCAAGAGAAAGTTTAGTTTATCGATTCATCCCCGCGACTTTCGCTTCGCTCGCATCACGGGGTTTTCTCGACAGATTCGATAAAAATCAATTTAGTTAGTTAAATGGCTAAAACTAGATTTTATGACAATGCGCTAAATATGATAAAGCCACCTTATGCGAATAAGTTGGCTTTTCATTTTGTGTTAAAGGATTAGCTTAGCCTATTAAGTCTTCTGATATGCTAAAGCAGTTTCTACCTGCCGCTTTGGCGGTATACATAGCTTCATCAGCGCGATGAAATAGACTGTCTACTTCCTCTTGTGATTTTGCTTGTGCGATCCCTAAACTACACTGCACATGGTAATCGACTAATTCAGTGTGCAGACTTTGGTTATCTATAATTCGTTGACAAACAAGACTTGCCGCTTGTACGTCACCTTCAGCCACAATCACAAATTCATCGCCGCCAATTCGAAAGGCGTGGTCTGTATCTCGAATTGACTCGCTAATTAACTCCGAAAAACTGATTAACAGTGAGTCGCCAATTAGGTGACCGAATTGATCGTTGATACTTTTAAACTTATCAATATCAAGCACGATAAGCGAAACTTGGCTTTGACGACGATTAGCGCGAGCCAACGCTTTTTGTATATATTTATGAAAATAAAAACGATTGCCTAATCCGGTAAGTGCATCAAACATGGCATGATTAGACATTTGTTTATGTTTAAGGGCGTTATGCAATGGTAGGCTGACTAAGGTTTCCAGTTGTATTAACTGCTCAATATGCTGTAAGCCTAATGGTTTACTGAGGTAATAATGTAAGGCGACATTCACATTATCGACAGTGATGTTGCGATGCAGCGCTATGCCTTGTAGTCGACCCCAAGTGTATTTTTGTTCGCCAATATATATTTGGATTGCAGTAACCGGCAAATGTTGGCCTATGATTTTGCCATAGCAGGCAAAAACTGTTCTAGGATCTAAACTCCCATGCAGTTGTTGTATCACTTTGACTAAGTCAATTTCTGAGTCAGATTTAAGGAAATTGTCTGAACTATACTGATAATCATCAGGATAAAGTTCGGTAGCAATTGCAAAATCCATAGGGTTAGCTCCAGTTGTTACAGCTTGATACAACTGTCTGAGCAATTATCGTGCCCAAATATCTTTTTCTATATTTTTTAAGTATTTGTTATATTGGTGTCAATCTGATACAAAAAAGTAACGTTGCCATTGGCAGATTTTTGACGAGGAGTATTTTCTATGGAACACGGTATGTTCATACATATTTTGTTTATGTTGGTTATTGCCATTTCGGCAATTGCACTTCTCGGCCGAATGGGTTTGCCTGCTATTCTTGCTTATCTGTTAACGGGGGTGGTCAGTGGCCCTAGTGGTTTTCATTGGTTTACCCAACATCAAATGCAATCCGTTGCCGAATTGGGAGTTGTGTTATTGATGTTTACCTTAGGGCTTGAGTTTTCAGTGCCTCGTTTATGGTCGATGCGCCGCACGGTATTTGGCCTGGGTAGCGCACAAGTTATCTTCACAACCTTGATAGCTGGCGGCATTGCACTCCTTTTAGGGCAAACATTAGTGGCTGCGATTGTAATTGGTTCTGCCATTGCCTTGTCATCTACCGCGATAGTGTTAAAACTGATGAACGAGCAAGGCTGGTTAAGACGCCGCCATGGTGAATTATCTGTCAGTGTATTGTTATTTCAAGATTTAGCCGTAGTGCCACTGCTAATTATATTGCCGTTATTGGCCAGTGATAGCAGTGAAATGAATACCAGCAGTATTGTGTCTGGTTTGCTGACCGGGATTTTGGCTTTTATTGGACTGATGTCATTTGGTAAATGGGTACTGCCTCGAATATTTGATGAAGTAGCTCGTTCTCGTTCAAATGAGTTATTTGTTCTTTCAACACTTGTTGTGGCTTTGGTGACCGGTGCATTTACTCAGTATTTGGGTTTGTCTATGGCGCTAGGGGCGTTTATTGCCGGTATGCTTTTGGGGGAAAGTCAGTATCGTCGTCAATTGGAAGCCGATATTCGACCTTTTCGAGATTTATTAATGGGGCTATTTTTTATCTCCATTGGGATGTTACTCGATTTCAGTTTAGTGCTGCAGTATTGGTGGCAAATATTAACCATTTTAATTGCAGCAACATTACTTAAAATTGTGATTGTCTATGGCTTGCTTAAATTAGTGGGCGAGCATGCCAAAGTGGCGTTAAGTACCGCAATAAGTTTAGGCCAGGTGGGTGAGTTTAGTTTTGTGGTGCTTGCGCTGGCGGTAAATTATCAATTACTCGAAAGCCAAGTAAGTACAGTATTGGTGGCGGTAGCCGTGATATCAATGTCTACAGCGCCATGGTTGGTACGTCATAGTGTGGACATCGCTAAAAAATTTAAAGACGTCAAGGCAGCACCGTCAATGGAATCAGAACCTATTAATCTGCCAGCTGGTGATGAAGATGACTTTGTGATTATTTTGGGTTACGGCCGTGTGGGTCAAACCATTGCCCGATTTTTGAAAATGGAGGCGGTTAATTATGTGGTGCTTGATTTAGATCCAACCAGAGTAACCGAAGCACGCACTGCTGGTGAACCGGTTTACTTTGGCGATGCCTGTAAAATGGCAATTTTAAAGCGCGCAGGGATCCGTCAAGCCAGTATGGTGGTCATTACCTTTGCTGAAACCAGACTAGTTGAAGAAGCATTGGCCATTAGTCGCAAGTTAGCTCCTGATGCAAAAATTCTTATTCGTACAAAAGATGATGAAAACTTAGCTGAATTTAAAGCAGCGGGTGCAACTCAAGTAATCCCAGAATCACTTGAGGGCAGTTTGATGCTGGTCTCGCAAGTGCTATATAAATGTGGTGTACCTTTGCCAAGGATTATAAAGCGCTTAGAAACCGAACGGCGTAATCATTACCAATATTTACATGGCTTCTTCTCTGGCGCTGAAACTGATTTCACTTTAGATTTGCTCCATGCGGTATCGTTAAGTGCCAGTGCCAACTGTGTCGGGAAGAAGGTTATCGATGTTCCGTGGAAAGAGTTAGAGGTTGAGTTAAGAGCTGTTCGTCGTAAAGGGGCGGAAACTGAACCCGCACCAGATGATTGGATATTGCGCAAAAATGATATTTTGATGCTGGTCGGCAAACCAAGAAGTATTGAGAAAGCAGAAGAGTATTTATTACAGGGTTAATGATTAATCGGATTGGCTTAACGGGATTAAAATCATGATGGTTATTGTAACTTACTGATAAAATTGATTTATTACACTTTAAAATGTCGGTTAAGGTGATCTGGGTCAAAGAAAGGGTTTTTGCGTGTGCTACCTCTAAATATGTATTAACTATCTTTGATCTAAATCAACTTTATTTAAAGCTAACTCTGGCAGAGTAGCGGCAAATGTTAAGGATGTTATGTAAAAGCGTCCAGTTGTTGCCCTAATGGAGTTAGAGATGAATAAAAAATTAACCTTAAGTTTAGTTGCTGCTAGTTTACTTTCGGCTGGTGTTTCTTCAATGGCTGTTGCTCACGAAGCCGGTGATTTTATTTTCCGTGTTGGTGCCGTTAACGTGTCACCGAATGAGTCTAGCCCAGTAGTCGCAGAAATTGCTGAGTTTGGTGTTAATGACAATACCCAAGTGGGCTTGAATTTTGCTTACATGCTGTCAGATAATTGGGGTTTAGAGCTTTTAGCTGCAACGCCTTTTTCACATGATGTTTCTTTAGGCGCTTTAGGCAAAATTGCAGAAACTAAGCATTTACCACCTACCTTAGTTGCTCAATATTATTTCGGTAATGCACAGTCTAAATTACGTCCTTACATTGGTGTCGGTGTTAACTTCACCAACTTCTTTGATAATGACTTTACTAATGACTTAGACGGTGCCTTAACTGATTTGAGCTTAAGCAACTCTTGGGGCTTTGCAGCTCAAGTTGGTTTTGACTATCAATTTAATGATAATTGGTTATTTAATGCTTCTGTATGGTATGCCGATATTTCTACTGATGTGTCATTTAATTTAGGTGAAGAGCATCTTGTTGTAGATACCGATATCAACCCTATGGTTTATATGGTTAGCTTTGGCTACAAGTTTTAATTCATATCGCTGAACACAAAACAGGAGCCATTTGGCTCCTGTTTTTGTTTAAAGGTTAGGTTTTATGTGCTTACATCACATGGCAAAGTTAATCGCTTATTTTTTCTTTTTCGACTTCCAGTGACGAGTATTATAAATATATTCCGGTAAATAACGATTTAACCAGGCCACAACGCGCCAGCGTTTAGTGACATATACACGGCGTTTGCCTTTTTGTAAGGCGGTTAATATTTGCTTGGCCACTTTTTCAAGTGGGGGCAATAAAAATCGATTTTGTTGCAAAGCCGCTTTATCTAACAAGCCCAATTGAATATCACTAATAGTGATAGGTAATTTGAGTCGCTGGGCATGCATGCTCAAACCTTGCATATAATTTGCCGCATAAGCTTTAGATGCATGGTAAGCCATACTTGGGCCGCCGCGTTGTCCGGCAATGGAGTTAATTGCCGCTATTTGACCGTAACCTTGCTCTTTCATTAGCTTAAATACGCAATTACTGATTGCAGTAAAGCCCATCACATTGACATTAATAATTCCTTGCTCTAACTCCCAAGGCAGGCTTGAGTCGTAACCATTCACCCCAGTGTTGATGATCACCAGGTGCGCACCTTCATGCTGCTGCCATGCCTGTTTAATCTGCGAGATAGCAGTGTCTGGCATTAAAATAGATAAAGGCAAAACTTCGACGCTGGTATTCAGTTCAGCAGCAAAACTTTGCATGGCTTCAGGTTGCTGAACAAATAGGATCAGTTTTACGTTTTGGTTAGCCAGTTGGCGAGCGAGTTCTTTGCTTAATGAAGAACTTGCACCGATAATCATTGCGGTGGCAGCAGTGTCGACAGTTGTCATATCAATATTTTTCAAAAAATAATGGCACATGATAGAAATATCATCACAAGATCACAAGCAGGAAAACTTTTCAACACCGGATGTGTAGACTTCTAGACGTCTTGATGTATTATAAGGCCATCATGCTTTACCTAAAATAGCACAAACTCATGAGACAAATATTACTAGCTGCGGCAATGCTTGTAGGCTTATCTGCATGTCAAAGTGCAGATGATAAGCTAACCATTAGCGGCGAAGTGTTTTACAAACAACGTATTGCATTACCTGCTGATTCTGTGATCAAAATCCAATTACAGGATGTGTCATTGCAAGATGTTGCAGCTAAAGTGGTGGCTGAGTATCAGTTAAGCCCCGCCACGGGCATGACACAATTTGAGTTTGTATTGCCACATGATGCATTTATAGCAGGACATACTTATGCTATTAGTGCAAAAATTACTGCCCAAGATACTTTATGGTTTATTAATGCGCGATCTTATCAAGTGGATGTCACTGACCCAAAACCAATCAAAGTTCTGCTTGATTTAGTAAAGAAGTAAATGTTTTTAACCGCTTAAACAACTGTTATTAAATAAAGGGGCGCTCCATGCCTGTAAGAATTCCAGATAATTTACCCGCTGCCGAGATTTTAGAGTCAGAGAACATCTTTGTGATGTCAGAAACACGCGCTGCAAATCAGGATATTCGTCCGATGCGTGTACTTATCTTGAATTTAATGCCCAATAAAATTGAAACTGAAACCCAATTATTACGCCTACTTGGTAACACACCATTGCAAGTTGATGTGGATTTACTGCGCATCCATGATAAAGAATCTAAACATACCTCGATTGATCACATGAATACCTTTTATCGTGATTTTGAACACGTGCGTCACAACAATTACGATGGTTTAATTATTACTGGCGCGCCTTTAGGACAAATTGATTTTGAAGATGTGGTCTATTGGGAGCACATCAAAGAAATTATTGATTGGTCTCAAGAACATGTCACTTCAGTATTATTTTTATGCTGGGCGGCACATGCAGGTTTGTTCCACTTATATGGTATTAATCGCAGTTTGCTTGAACAGAAACGCTCAGGCGTATTTAACCATACCCGCACCAGTGAACCACATCCGTTACTACGCGGCTTTGATGATGAGTTTTTTGCGCCGCATTCACGTTATGCTGAAGTGAATATTAACGATTTACATCAACATGCAGAGATTGAAGTATTAGCCCAGTCGCCTGAAGCTGGAGCGTATATTGCGCTGAGCCGAAATAATCGAAATTTGTTTGTTATGGGGCACCCTGAATATCAAAAAAACACCTTGAATGATGAATATCAGCGTGATCTTGGGCTAGGTATTAATCCTAAAATACCCAGCAATTATTATCGGGATAATGATCCAAGCCAAGAACCTATTGCTCGCTGGCATAGCCATGGCAGTTTGTTAGTCAGTAACTGGCTCAATTATTATGTTTACCAGTTAACGCCATATGACTTGTCTGATATGAGCGCTATGACACCTTGGGAAACAAAAAAATAGTTTCCATAGCAATTTAGTGTGCGGCCTACTAATGGAGATTTCCCCACCGGCTTTGGTGGGGGAGGATTTCAATTAGTTCAATGTTTCATGGCAATCGGGGCTGCTTGATTGTCCTAGCCATTTGCTCCTGTTGCTTTATTTATAACTACAAATTAATTAGATCACATATCCTCTTTTAAGTGTAAATCTTCACTGACAGCAAAATTCAATTTCAATCATAGTTTAGACTAATGAATACTTGCTTTACGTTGGCGTAAACGTCAAAGTGGTATCAGTTTAATCGGATTAAATCGTGTTTTTTAAGTGGAGTAATTATGAATACACAATATGCTGATGCAAGCAGTCAGGGCCAAGATATTGTTATCGTTGCAGCAAAACGTACCCCAATGGGTGGCTTTCAAGGTTCACTTTCAGCGGTGACATCCCCAAAATTGGCTGCCACAGCCATTAAAGCATTAATCACCCAAACAAGCATTGCACCAGACAGTATTGATGAAGTGTTTATGGGGTGTGTGTTACCAGCGGGTCTAGGTCAAGCGCCTGCTCGTCAAGCCACTTTAGGTGCTGATTTACCGCTATCGGTTGGCGCAAGCACAGTCAATAAAGTGTGTGGTTCGGGGATGAAAACCGTCATGTTAGCCCACGATGCAATTAAAGCCGGTAGCTGTGAAGTGGTTATTGCTGGTGGCATGGAAAGCATGAGCCAAGCGCCTTACTTATTGGATAAAGCCCGTAGTGGTATGCGTATGGGACATGGCAAAGTCATGGACCATATGTTTCTTGATGGATTAGAAGATGCCTACACAGGTGGTGCTATGGGCACATTTGCCCAAAAAACCGCCGATGACTTCGGGTTAACCCGTGAGCAAATGGATAACTTCGCCCTTAGCTCATTGGAAAAAGCCAATGCAGCTATCAATTCTGGCGCCTTTAAAGATGAAATTGTGCCAGTGATTGTGAGTGATCGTCGTGGCGATATCACTATTGATACTGACGAACAACCCGGCAATGCTCGTCCTGAAAAAATCCCGACGCTTCGCCCTGCCTTTGCGAAAGATGGCACTATTACGGCTGCAAACTCAAGCTCAATTTCAGATGGTGCCGCGGCATTAATGTTAATGACACGCGAAAAAGCCGCAAGTTTAGGTTTAGAGGTATTAGCCACCATTAAAGGCCATGCCACTCATGCACAAGAGCCTGCCATGTTTACTACTGCACCAGTTGGGGCAATGAGTAAACTGTTAGATAAGGTTAACTGGCAAAAAGATGAAGTTGATTTATTTGAAATTAATGAAGCGTTTGCCATGGTCACCATGTTGGCTATTAATGAATTAGGTTTAGATGCAAGCAAAGTGAATGTAAATGGTGGTGCTTGTGCTCTTGGTCATCCAATTGGTTGTTCAGGTGCTCGTTTATTGGTGACATTAATTTATGCCTTAAAAGCCCGTGGATTAAAGCGCGGCGTAGCATCACTTTGTATTGGTGGCGGTGAAGCCACTGCTATGGCGATCGAAGTATAATTATATTTTATTCAACAAGACCTTAGCACTGAACCTCAGCCAAACTGCAACTGTTGCTTGCAATAATAATGAATGCTGGGTTCAGTCCTTAAACACTGTATACCGATGAGCGGTAATGTCGGTAGAAAGTGGCAAGATTCTGTAAGGATCAAAGGAATTAGCATGACAACTCAAGTAAAGCATTATATCAATGGTGAATTCACCATAGGCACTGGCACAACCAATATTGATGTGACTAACCCTGCCAATAACAAAGTAATTGCCAAGATTAATTGTGCAACTCAAGCAGAAGTCGCCAGTGCGATTGAAAGCGCAAAAATTGCGTTTAAAGCATGGAAGGAAGTGCCTGTTTCTGAACGTGCAAGGGTGATGTTACGTTATCAGCATCTTTTAAAAGAGCATCACGATGAAATTGCGACCATTTTGGCGCAAGAGACGGGCAAAACCTTTGAAGATGCTAAAGGTGATGTGTGGCGTGGTATTGAAGTAGCAGAACATGCCTGTAATGTAGCTTCATTAATGATGGGCGAAACCGTTGAAAATGTTGCCCGTAGTATTGATACCTATTCCTATACTCAACCTTTGGGTGTGTGTGCAGGTATTACACCATTTAACTTTCCAGCAATGATCCCTTTGTGGATGTTCCCACTCGCCATTGCCTGCGGAAACACCTTTATTTTAAAGCCTTCAGAACAAGATCCAATGACACCTCAACGCCTAGTCGAGTTGTTTGTTGAGGCTGGCGCGCCAAAAGGCGTACTTCAGCTTATCCATGGTGATAAAACGGCAGTTGATATGCTACTAACTGACCCCGCCATTAAGGCGATTTCATTTGTTGGTTCAGTGGGCGTAGGGCAATACATCTACAAAACTGGCACGGATAATTTAAAACGTGTGCAAGCTTTTGCTGGAGCTAAAAACCATTGCGTTATTATGCCAGATGCCAACAAACAACAAGTGATTAACAACTTAGTGGGTGCTTCTGTTGGCGCAGCAGGTCAGCGCTGTATGGCTATCTCTGTAGCTGTGTTTGTTGGGAAAGCCAAAGAGTGGATCCCTGAGTTAAAAGAAGCGCTAGCGAAGGTTCGCCCCGGCTTATGGAATGATGAAAACGCCGCTTATGGTCCGGTAATTAGCCCTGCAGCTAAGGCGCGCGTGTTAAAACTGATTGCACAAGGTAAACAGGAAGGCGCCGAATGCTTACTTGATGGTAGTGATTTTACCGTTGAAGGGTACGAGTCAGGTAACTGGGTTGGCCCGACAATGTTTACTAAAGTCACCACCGAGATGAGCATTTATCAAGAAGAGATTTTTGGCCCAGTTTTGTGCTGCATGGAAGTTGACAGCATAGATGATGCGATTGAACTGGTTAATAACAGTCCATACGGTAATGGCACCTCTATTTTCACCGCATCAGGTGGCGCAGCGCGTAAATATCAACACGAGATTGAAGTCGGTCAGGTAGGCATTAACGTCCCCATTCCTGTGCCATTGCCATTTTTCTCGTTTACTGGTTGGAAAGGCAGTTTCTATGGCGACCAGCATGCTTATGGTAAGCAAGCCGTTCGTTTTTACACTGAAACTAAAACCATTACATCTCGCTGGTTTGAGAGCGATGCGGTAAGTGGGCCTAATATGAGCATAAACCTTAAATAAGCTTGTGCGCTAATTGTTAAACAACAAGACAAAGCTCGTTAACTAGCCTCAGACGCACTGATGATTCATCTCATTAAGCTGAAATGAATCATCAGAGTGTCCAGCTAAATGACCAAAGAGTCATCAAAAAATAATATTTAGGAGTCCAATATGGATTTTAATTTGAACGAAGATCAACGTCAGTTTGCAGCCCTTGCTCGCCAATTTGCCCTCGATGAACTTGCGCCCAATGCAGCCAAGTGGGATGAAGAGCATCATTTTCCTAAAGATGTGATTCAAAAAGCCGGTGAGCTAGGTTTTTGTTCACTTTACTCACCAGAGTCAGAGGGGGGCATGGGCTTATCTCGTCTTGATGCTTCAATCATTTTTGAAGAGCTAACATATGGTTGTACCGCCACAACCGCTATGCTGACCATCCATAATATGGCCACTTGGATGGTAACCACATGGGGCAGTGACAGCCTTCGTCAACAATGGTCAGAAAGCTTAACCACAGGGCAGATGTTAGCCTCATATTGCTTAACTGAGCCCGGTTCTGGTAGTGACGCTGCATCACTTACCACCAAGGCGGTACGTGACGGTGATGAGTATGTGATTAACGGCGCCAAAATGTTTATATCTGGTGCCGGTGAAACTGAGCTATTAGTGGTGATGTGCCGAACGGGTGAGGCCGGGCCTAAAGGTATTTCAGCTATTGCGATTCCGGCTAATACCCAAGGTGTAAGCTATGGTAAAGCAGAAGATAAAATGGGCTGGAATGCCCAGCCAACGAGAATGATTAACTTTGAGAACGTGCGCGTGCCAGTGGCCAATTTACTCGGTGAAGAAGGCCAAGGATTCACTTTTGCCATGAAAGGCTTAGATGGTGGACGTATTAATATCGCTACCTGTTCAATAGGTACGGCGCAAGCCGCACTTGATCGCGCAACACAATATATGACTGAGCGTAAGCAATTTGGTAAGCCGCTTGCTGCATTTCAAGCACTACAATTTAAATTAGCGGATATGGCAACCGAATTGGTTGCAGCGCGTCAAATGGTGCGTTTGGCGGCATTTAAATTAGATACACAAGATCCTGAAGCTAGTGCCTATTGTGCGATGGCAAAACGTTTTGCGACTGATATTGGCTTTCAAGTGTGTGATAGTGCGCTGCAAATACACGGTGGCTATGGTTATATTCGTGAATACCCGCTAGAGCGTCATTTCCGTGATGTACGTGTGCATCAAATTTTAGAAGGCACCAATGAGATTATGCGTTTGATTATTGCCCGTCGTTTATTGGATGAAAATGCGCACCCTATTCGATAATGTGCAGTCGTTTAAATCGCAAGAATTGAGTATTTCACGTTAAACCCAATTGGAAGAGTAGTGAATGACACAAGAAGTAATATTTCAAACCTTGGGGACGTTATCGGGTAAAGCCATTGGTGTGGTGACCCTAAACATTGAAAAAGCACTTAATGCATTAACCTTAGATATGGTTAAAGCAATGAGAGCGCAACTAACCTTATGGCAAAACGATGATGATATTGCTTTAGTTGTGCTTGATGGCAGTGGTGATAAAGCTTTTTGTGCTGGTGGCGATGTGCGCGCCATTTACCATGCCTCAGTCAAGATGCCCAATCAAATGTCAGCAGTAGGTTGTGAGTTTTTCACCCAAGAATACCAACTAGACTATTTACTGCATCAATTTGGTAAACCGGTTTTAGTCTGGGGTGATGGTATTGTGATGGGAGGCGGTCTAGGTCTGATGGCGGCGTCAAGTCACCGAGTACTTACAGAAACCAGCCGCATTGCGATGCCTGAGGTGACTATCGGTTTATACCCTGATGTTGGCGCGAGTTATTTTTTAAACAGGATGCCGGGTAAAACGGGATTGTTTTTAGGATTAACCGCATACAACATGAATGCTGCCGATGCGCTTTATGTTGGTTTAGGTAATCACTTTTTAGGCCGTGATGATAAAGAACCATTATTTGATGCGCTGGCAGATATTAAGTGGACGGACAATCAACAAGATAATCACCAAGCCTTAACGCAGTTGCTTAATGCTATGCAAGATAATGTCTCAATTGAGCTAGGCGAGAGCCCATTAGCGCAGTTTCAACAGCAAATTGACTTATTAATGGCCGGTGATATTGAAGACGTTCATTACCAGTTATCAAGCTTGCAAACTGATTTACCTTGGCTACAGCGCGCTCAAAAAACCGCATTAGCTGGTAGCCCATTGAGTTGGCATTTAATATTTGCTCAAGCCCGTTTAGGAACAGAAATTACCTTAGCAGAATGTTTTAAATGGGAATTAGGCGTTAGTGTTAATTGTTGTTCTAAAGGCGATTTCTGTGAAGGGGTACGAGCATTATTGATTGATAAAGACCGTAACCCCAAATGGCGTTTTAGTCATATTCAACAGATAACCGATGCCGACTTATCAGCCTTACTGACATCACCTTGGTCAGCCGATAATCATCCGCTGAGAGATTTGTAAAAGGAATTAAACATGGCAACAGTAGCATTTATTGGATTAGGTAACATGGGCGGCCCTATGGCAGCCAATTTGATCAAAGCTGGCATGACAGTCACTGTTTTTGACTTAATGCCAGCGGCAGTTGACGCGTTAACCGCGCAGGGAGCTTTAAGCGCTAAAACAGCGTGCGGCGCTGCCGCGTCAGCGGATGTGGTTATCAGCATGCTGCCTGCAGGCAAACACGTTAGCAGTTTGTATTTAGGAGATGCCAGCAACAAAGGCTTGTTGGATGTTGTGAGTAAAGACACCCTACTAATAGATTGCTCAACCATTGATGCGGCTACGGCTCAGTTAGTGGGCAGCAAGGCGGCACAAAAAGGCATTGAGTTTATGGATGCACCTGTGTCGGGTGGGACTGCTGGGGCCGCGGCTGGCACCTTAACCTTTATTTGTGGTGGAACTGATGCAGCTTTCAATAAAGCGCAAACGGTACTGACGGTGATGGGGGCCAACATTTTCCATGCAGGGCAAGTTGGCGCAGGTCAAATCGCTAAGATTTGTAATAATATGCTGCTGTCAGTCCTCATGGTTGGTACTAGCGAGTCATTACAACTTGGAATCGATAATGGTTTAGACCCTAAAATATTGTCTGATATCATGAAAGTCAGTAGCGGTGGTAATTGGACGCTGGAAAAATACAACCCTTGCCCTGACGTAATGGACAATGTGCCATCGTCTAAAGGCTATCAAGGTGGTTTTATGGTTGATTTAATGGTTAAAGATTTAGGCCTATCTCAACAAGCCGCGTTGGCGTCAAACTCTAGTACTCCCATGGGCGCGTTGGCGCGCAGTTTATATGTTAATCATGCTCGCCAAGGTCATGGCCGTTTAGATTTTTCGAGCATTTTTGAACAGTTTTCTCAGAAGAAATAAAGGATCTCACAATGGAATTAAAAGATAAGGTTATCGTCATTACTGGCGGCGCCGGTGGTTTAGGCCTTGCTATGGCACAAGAGTTTGCCGCTCAAGGTGCAAGATTGGCGCTTATCGATGTTGACCAAGAAAAGCTCGAAAAAGCCTGTGCTGACTTAGGCTCAACTACTGAAGTTCAGGGTTATGCGCTTGATATTACAGATGAAGAAGATGTGATGTCAGGGTTTAACTTTATTCGTGAAGACTTTGGTCATATTAATGTGTTAGTTAATAATGCTGGTATTTTGCGTGATGGTTTGATGGTAAAAGCAAAAGATGGCAAAGTGACAGATCGCATGTCTTACCAACAGTTTCAATCAGTGATTAATGTTAACTTAACAGGCACTTTCTTATGTGGTCGTGAAGCCGCTGCTGTGATGATTGAAACGGGTCAACCTGGTGTGATCATCAATATTTCAAGTTTGGCTAAATCGGGCAATATGGGCCAGTCGAACTACTCTGCGTCTAAAGCTGGGGTTGCGGCCATGTCAGTTGGTTGGGCCAAAGAGCTTGCTCGTTATAATATTCGTAGTGCTGCGGTAGCGCCGGGGGTTATTGCAACTGAAATGACTGCAGCGATGAAGCCTGAAGCTTTAGAGCGTATGGAGAAAATGGTACCAGTAGGGCGTTTAGGCCAAGCACAAGAAATTGCGTCTACCGTACGTTTTATCATTGAAAACGATTATGTTAACGGTCGTGTATTTGAAGTCGACGGTGGCATTCGATTATAAAACGGCGCTGATTCGTATGGGCATAAAATAGGCCGAGCGTTGCTCGGCCTATTTGTATTTGGGCTGCGATAAATACACTGTCTTACTACGATGGAGATAAATACTTTAGCGAGTTTTGTTGGCATGTTATCCTTTGCATGAGTTCTAGTTTGCGAGGTGATACTTGCACTCATTTAATTATTAATCGACAACAGTAGGGTAAATTGTGGATATAGCGCGCCTAGAATTATGGTTAAAAAAAGTGATGTTGTCAGTTGGTATTCTTGGCGTGATTGTGATGTACAGCGGCTTTTTATATCTGTTTTTTAGTGGACGTTCTACCGCAGCATTACCTTGGTTTTTTTTAATTTCCCCTTGGCTTTGTATCTACTTTGGTTTGTCGCAAACGCAACAAGTTGCTACCTTGTACTGGTTAAAAAACAAATTTAGCTTTAGTCGCAAGTAGTATTTAGTGCTAAAAACAGCCAATGAGTGACGCTAAATATAGTGGTTTATCGTGCTAGCTTGCCTTTTTTTAGTGTAAAGTAAACTTTTTGTGGGCGACACTGGTTAGTTTTTCAACGGTCAATCACTACATTCTACTGATCAGATGAGTAGCTAATTTAGTAACACTAAGCTCTTAAAAAGATTAGAGATAAGATTAAGTGCTAATTTTTTGTCAGTCACCTTTATCGTCATGATCACTTTTCAAACACAGCTTTTATCGTGTTGGTTCTTCTCTATTAGGCATTCCTGCTGGTTTTAAGGGGTAAAATTGCTCAACATCAAACTTACACACCTCTGATTGTGTCAAATCTGTGACGCATCAAAAACAAACACTCCTTTTCTCACAAATTCCTAACATATTGTAGTTCAATGCTTTTTTGACACTCTCGTTGTTTTGACAGCGTTGTCTTACGGGTTTTTATCATTACACTATGCCAGACGTCGTCTGACACATCTGACACATCTGACACAAGAGCTGATTAAATATCACCAGAATTTATGCTCTCTATTGTGTGTCGCTAAGTTTTATGGACGATGGCTTGCTAAGCATTTTTTAAAAAGTGAATGACTTTATGTTGTTAGCAAATGAATAGTACCAAAAGCCTGAATTATACAGGCTCTTGTAAATGAGATATTTTTAGGGGGTCACAATGATGTTCGCAAAAAGTAAGTTGGCAGCCGTGATTGGTGTGGCGTTTTCTGCGTTAAGTATTCAAGTTCAAGCCGCTCCGATAGTAAATCCTCAAGCGGGTGTGGTTGTTGGTTATTGGCATAATTGGTGTGATGGCGCTGGTTACAAAGGGGGCGTAGCCCCATGTGTTGATTTAGCCGAAGTACATCCTATGTACAACGTGGTCAATGTATCATTCATGAAAGTTTTTGATACAGCTGATGGCCGCATTCCTACATTTAAATTAGACCCAACCATTGGTTTGTCAGAAGCCGAATTTACTGCGCAAATTGCTGAGTTAAATCAACAAGGTCGCTCAGTGCTATTGGCCTTAGGTGGTGCCGATGCGCATGTTGAAATGCAAGCGGGTGATGAAGATGCCTTTGCTGCAGAAATTATTAGACTCACTGATCTTTACGGTTTTGATGGTTTAGATATTGATTTAGAGCAAGCGGCAATTACCGCTGCTGATAACCAAACCGTTATTCCTGCCGCATTACGTATGGTGAAAGATCATTATCGCAATGAAGGTAAAAACTTCTTAATCACTATGGCGCCAGAGTTTCCATACTTGACTCAAAATGGTCATTATGTGCCTTATCTTAGAGGATTAGAAGGATATTACGACTGGGTTAATCCACAATTTTATAACCAAGGTGGCGACGGTTTATGGATTGATGGAATAGGTTGGATTGCACAAAACAATGATAATTTAAAAGAAGAGTTTATTTATTATATTTCTGATTCATTAATTAATGGTACTCGTGGATATTACAAAATTCCTCATGACAAGTTAGTGTTTGGTATTCCAACCAATAACGACGCGGCAGCAACCGGTTTTGTCAGTCAACCACAAGCATTATTTAATGCGTTTGATGCACTTAAAGCACAGTCACAACCATTACGTGGTGTGATGACATGGTCGGTAAACTGGGACATGGGACGCAGTGCAAGTGGTCAACACTATAATGAAGCCTTTGTGAAAACCTATGGTCCATACATACATTCACAAGAATTACCGCCAATTATTCCTGAAGACGGTAAACCATTTTTTACGGGGTTAACTGACACACGTGTTAAACATAACAGCAACTTTGACCCGTTATTAGGCGTAGAAGCTCATGATGCCGAAGATGGTGATTTAACCTCAAAAATTTCTGTAGAAGGGTATGTTGATACTGGCCGTTTAGGTTTATATCCATTAACTTACAGCGTCATCGATTCAGATGATAACCTAACTGAACAAGTGCGCACCATCGAAGTGTACAGCGAAAAGCCTGTTTTTGAAGGAGTTCAAGCAGTTACAGTAAAGCAATACAGTGATTTTGATCCGCTGGCTGGCGTGAGCGCTTATGATGCTGAAGATGGTGACTTAACTTCAAACATCGTGGTTGATGGTATTGTTGACACCCAAAAAGTAGGCAAATATGCATTAACTTATCAAGTGACCGACAGTGCTAATCAAACAACGCGAATTAATCGTGCTGTAACTGTGGTGGCTGAAAATGGTGAGTGTGAAGTTGACAACCTTTGGTCTGCGACTCAAGTTTACACTGGTGGTGAGCAAGTTACCCATGGCGATAAAATTTGGCAGGCAAGCTGGTGGACTCGTGGTGAAGAGCCAGGTACTACGGGTGAATGGGGCGTTTGGAAAGTAAAGGGTGACAGTGAATGTGACAACCAACAGCCACCAGTAACTGGCCCAATTGAGCCAACGATTACCGTGAGTGGTGTTAGCGCCCAATATATCATTAATGACGGCGCGATAGCATTTGATGTCAATGTGCAAACCAATACTGAAATTTTAGTCCATGTAAAACTATATAACAGCGAAGGATTAACTTACTCATACTTCAGCGATATTGTTGATAACCAGAGCAAAATGATTCCAGTAGAGTCATACAATGTGGTTGCTGGAAGTTACCAATTACATGTTTATGGCACAGTTAAAGAGAGTAACGAGTTAGTGTCAGAGCAGCAGTTTGTAGTGCAGTTGGTTGAGTCAAACTCTGAATATCCTGAATATGTACCAGGGCGCAACTATCTAGCCGGTGATATTGTGAGCTTTGAAGGAGGGCTCTACCAATGTAAGCCTTGGCCATATAGTGGCTGGTGCAGCAATGCGGCTTATGCTCCGGGTGGCAACTACTGGCAAGATGCTTGGGCCAAGCTATAAATTTAGTTTTTCAATAATGGTATCAGATGTTAATTGATACCATACCTCAAATAGGCGAGCCAATAGGTTCGCCTATTTTATTATCTCTAGCCACAAGACTTTTGGCTTCACATAGAAATCAGGATTCTGATCAGGTAGGATTGCTGCCTTTCCCTACGAGTAAAACAGCAATTAAAGGTCGTTTAAATGACAACATATCCCATAGGTACTCCTGGTCAACCTTGGACTGCAGAACACAAAGCACAGTGGCTTGCACAGGTGACCATCAAGCGAAGCTATCAACAACAAGTATTAACTAAGCTCGCTCCTCTGGCATCACGTTTTGAACAAGTCCAATATGGTGCATTAGACTATCATCCTGAAAAATATCCTCTTTTTGCTTTTAAAACTCGGCATTGGGATAGTAACAAAAAAACCATCTTAATTACTGGTGGTGTACACGGATATGAAACCAGCGGTGTTCATGGGGCTATTCAATTTTTAGATACCCAAGCAGAACACTATAGTCAGTTTTTTAACATCGCTGTCGCGCCGTGTGTTAGCCCATGGGGGTATGAAACCATCAATCGTTGGAACCCTTATGCTATCGATCCTAATCGTTCCTTTTATGCCGATAGCCCAGCGAATGAATCCGCTGCATTAATGGCATTTGTGGCAACCTTAGGCGAGGTTTATGCCCATATTGATTTACATGAAACCACAGATACTGACGAGCTAGAGTTTCGTCCAGCGTTATCAGCCCGAGATGGTAAAGATTATGAAAAAGGCGTTATTCCTGATGGTTTTTATTTAGTGGGCGATAGCGATAACCCGACTGCCGCGTTTCAAAAAGCCATCATTGAATCCGTCGCTAAAGTCACTCACATTGCCCCAGATGATGATGGGCAATTAATCGGAGTTGATATCGAGCAGTTTGGGGTGATCAATTACCCAACAAAAAAACTCGGCTTATGCGCAGGCATGACGGACAATCATTTCAATACCACCACAGAAGTGTACCCAGATAGTCCACTGGTTACCGATAAAATATGTAATGATGCTCAAGTGGCGGCGATTACTGGTGGTTTAGATTACATAATGAGTTATCTAGCACGATAGTCCTCCAAGCATAGTGAATGAGTTACGATTAACCTGAACAATTAAGCGATGATTTACTTGTTCAGGTTGATAATTTGTCTAAAAATCCATAAACTATCGCGCTTTATTTATGCATCTTCTATATTAGTTTAGTCATCTGTTTGATTGCAGTGTTTATTGTTATCGCAATCTACTTGATAAACCTTTGACCTAAACACAACTCGATTTGGATATTCATTTTGATTACAACAGCTAACATCACAATGCAGTTTGGCGCTAAGCCACTGTTTGAAAATATTTCGGTTAAATTTGGCGGCGGAAACCGTTACGGTTTAATTGGTGCAAATGGTTGTGGTAAATCAACCTTCATGAAAATCCTTGCTGGTGACCTTGAGCCATCAAGCGGTAATGTCTCAGTCGATCCTGGTGAGCGCCTTGGTAAATTGAACCAAGATCAATTCGCATATGAGAATTATTCTGTGGTCGATACCGTGATCATGGGGCACAAAGAATTGTGGGAAGTGAAGCAAGAACGTGACCGTATTTACTCATTACCAGAAATGAGTGAAGAAGACGGCATTAAAGTTTCTGAGCTTGAAATGGAATTTGCCGAGATGGACGGTTATACCGCTGAATCTCGCGCTGGCGACTTATTAATGGGTGTTGGTATTGGCGTTGAACAACACTTTGGCTTGATGAGCGAAATCGCTCCCGGCTTCAAACTTCGTGTGTTATTGGCGCAGGCTTTATTCTCTGACCCAGATATTTTGTTACTTGACGAACCAACAAACAACTTGGACATCGACACCATTCGTTGGTTACAAGACATGCTAAATCAACGTAACTCAACCATGATCATTATCTCGCATGACCGTTACTTCCTAAACTCAGTATGTACCCACATGGCGGACTTAGATTACGGTGAGTTACGTGTGTATCCAGGTAACTACGACGAATATATGACGGCAGCTCAACAGGCTCGTGAGCGTCTTCAATCAGATAACGCCAAGAAGAAAGCACAAATAGCCGAGCTTCAAACCTTCGTTGCCCGTTTTTCTGCCAACGCATCAAAAGCAAAGCAAGCCACTTCTCGTGCTAAGCAAATTGACAAAATTAAGCTTGATGAAATCAAAGCTTCAAGCCGTGTGAATCCGTTCATTCGTTTTGAGCAAGAAAAGAAATTATTCCGAAATGCCTTGGTCGTTGAACAATTATCTAAAGGTTTTGATCAGCCATTATTTAGCAAACTTGACTTGATGGTTGAAGTGGGTGAGCGCATTGCTATTTTGGGTGAAAACGGCGTGGGTAAAACCACTTTATTACGTACCCTAGTGCATGATATTCCACAAGATGAAGGTACAATTCATTGGTCTGAAAATAGTAACATTGGTTATTATGCACAGGATCACGAAGCTGATTTTGCCAACGATATGACCTTGTTTGAATGGATGAGCCAATGGCGTAAAGAAAACGATGATGATCAATCTGTACGTGGCACATTAGGCCGTATGTTGTTTGGCTCTGACGACATTAAAAAGTCAGTTAAAGTGTTATCCGGTGGTGAGAAAGGCCGGATGTATTTCGGTAAACTTATCATGCAAAAGCCCAACATCTTGTTACTTGATGAGCCAACCAACCACATGGATATGGAGTCAATCGAGTCGTTGAACAACGCATTAGAAATGTACGAAGGTACTTTAATGTTTGTGTCTCATGACCGTGCATTCGTATCGTCACTGGCTACGCGTATCATCGAGATCACCCCAAATGGTGTCAATGACTTTAAAGGCACTTATGATGAGTTTCTTGCCAGTAAAGGTATTGAAGGCTAAGCCATTTTAAAATATGCATTTTCATCAAAGCCCTGAACGAAAGTTCGGGGCTTTTTGTTAAATAACGATTAAGGTATCGGCTACAGCTATTATTTTGTAGAGAACCTGATGAAAATTACTGAGCTCGATATCCGCAGCGCCTTAAACGCCTTGAATTGCCGAACAAACTTTACCATCGCCAATGTCACTGAATACATGCTTCCCGAAACCAAAGAAGCCATCTATTTGCATATTGATAATAAAACCCCGTTATTAATAATTCGTCCTGCATTTGAGGTTTTTTCCGGAGAATTAGCTACGCTTGAAGGAGTGCATGCCCAATATGATTATCATCATAATTCGCAAATGACACGTTTTCCAACTCGCCAATTTAAAAGTTTGAAAGAAATTCATTATGGGCTTGGTTTTAAATTCGATAATGTTCAAGCGGTAGAACTATTTATAAAACGACTTATCGAGATTGTTAAGGGTTGATGATTAGATAAGGGAGGGGTTATGACTGCAGAGTTTGACCTTGAAAAACTAAATTATGTAGTGTCAGGAAATGGACCAGCACTTGTCTGGGCACATGGATTACTCGGCAGCATGCAAAGTGAAGATGCCTTGGGTATTTATGCTTGGCATCGTTTTGCCAAAAATTTGCAATTACTTCGATACGACGCACCTGGGCATGGTTTGTCATTACCTACTGATAATCAGGATGATTTTTTGTGGTCTAACTTAGGTCGTTTGATGTTACAAATGGCTGATGAGAAATTGTTTGTTGATAATGGCAAGGCGGTTCCCTTCGTACTCGGTGGTCAATCCATGGGCTGTGCGTCCAGTTTGCATGCGGCACTTGCTGCACCAGAACTGCTTAGGGGCTTGATTTTAATGAACCCTCCCACAGCTTGGCAAACCCGAAGTAAACAGAAGCAGCAATTTTTAAAAATAGCAAAAGCGGCAAAAATACTAGGTGCTAAAGGGTTTGCTCGGATCAATGCCAAGCACATTGATAGGATGTTGCCTAATTGGATAATCGATGCGCATAAGCACAGCGTATTAGGAATGCTAGATGGCCTTAAAGGTATGAAAAAGCGAACTTTACATCAAGTTTTCTCTGCTGCGGCCGTTAATGATTTACCAGCATTAAATGAGTTAACTCAAATAAAGGTACCTTGTTTAATATTAGCTTGGGATGATGATGCTACTCATCCATTAGAGACGGCAAATATGCTTGCAAAAACATTGCCCAATGCACAGTTACATGTTGCTAAGTGCATGGCTGATGTCGAAGAGTGGCCTGAATTAATAGTTGGTTTTTGTCGGACTGTGACAAATTAATTTTACATATTGAGTAGTGTGGTGGATCAGAAACCACTAGTTCAGTATTTAATAAAAAGCGGAAAGGTATATTTATGAATTGGCAATGGATTGGTAACTTAAAAATTTTTCAAAAGCTAGCGCTATTAACAATTCTTCCCGTCTTAACAGCGCTTATCTATGGCGGTATGTTTGTCCATAATAAATACCATACAGAAACGCAGCTAAAGTTAATTATCAAGTTAACAGAACTTGCCGTTTCTAATGGTAGCTTTGTGCATGAGTTACAAAAAGAGCGTGGTATGAGTGCAGGCTTTGTTGGCTCACAAGGTCTGTCATTTGCAGATAAGCTTCCTGAGCAACAACGTCTGACTGACGAAAAAATCAATGCTTTTTTCCAAATGACCCAGCAAAGTGATTTTCCATCTACTTTTGAAAATAAATTATCATTGGTAGGGCAACAGCTTGATTTATTGAAACAAAAACGACAACAAGTTGCTAATTTATCAATCAATGTTGCCGATGCAGTGAAGTATTATACTCAAATGAATAGCCTGCTGTTATCTATGGTTGATGATGCCGCTATAACAGCAAACGATAGCGAATTAGCGATGCGAATTTCTGCCTTTGCCGCGTTTTTACAATCCAAAGAACGTGCTGGTATCGAACGAGCTGTGCTAAGTTCGACGTTCGGTCAAGCTGGATTTAAACCCAATGGTTATCGTAAGTTTGTAACCTTAGTCGCTGAGCAAAATAGTTATGCCGAACGCTTTGAGGCGCAAGCCAGCAAAGAAGATTTAGATTTATATCAGCGAGCGTTGAATGATGTCGCCATCAGCAATGTTGAACAAATGCGTGATATTGCTTTTAGCCAACAAGCTGATGCCATTCAACAGCAGGACCCTGAGCAATGGTTTCAAACCTCAACTGCGAGAATCAACCTGTTAACCACAGTAGAAAAGCAGCTAGCACAAAACGTGGTTAATGCGGCACAAATTAAAGAGCAGAATGCAAATCAACAAATGTGGACTTCATTTGTTGCTTTAGTGATAGCACTTTTGATTGTCAGCAGTTTGATTTTAACGATTTCAAAATACTTACATGTCAGTGTGAGTAAGGTATATAAAACCATAACTCATGTAGGTCAAAATTTTGATTTGTCTACTCGAATTACTCAAGAATCGACCGATGAGTTTGGACTTTTGGCTACCTCATTCAACAAAATGATGATCGAATTTGACCAAATTATTCAGCAAGTGCGTAAAAATACTGTTGATTTAGTTAATGCCGTAGAAACCATGAATGGCTTTACCAGCGCGATGCAAGCGGATGTGATTATCGGTGCGTCAGAAGCCGATCAAGTGGCATCAGCAATGACCGAAATGAGCGCAACCGTTAATGAAATTGCTGCTAATGCCGTGCAAGCATCTGAAGCAAGTGCTAAGGCTAATATAGAGGCAAAGGCTGGGAGTGATGATGTAAGTGATACAGGAGAGGCTATTAAACTTCTTGCTAATGAAATTGCTGATGCAGCAGCAGCAATGCAACGCTTAGATATTGATGTTCATGAAATTGTGTCACTTTTAGATGTTATCAGTTCTATTGCAGAGCAAACCAATTTACTGGCGTTAAATGCGGCTATTGAGGCTGCACGGGCTGGAGAGCAAGGAAGAGGTTTTGCCGTAGTAGCGGATGAAGTAAGAACATTGGCTCAACGTTCGCAAGCCTCTACTGAAGATATTAAAAATATGACAGACCGATTAAAACAAGGTGCTGCAATAGCGGTTAAATCGATGGAGCGAGGTCAGGCTCAAGCAGAAGAAAGTGTTGCTAAAGCCTTGCATGCAGGAACTGAACTCAAAATGATTGCAGAGCATGTCGGTGTAATTGACAGTATGAATGAGCAGATAGCTACTTCCACTCATGAACAAACAGCAGTTGCGGAAGAGGTTAATCGTAATGCAATGAAAATCAGTGATATTTATCGTCATACGCAACAAATTTCGCAGCAACTGGCTGAACTTAATGAACAACTGCTCAATGATGCCAGTGTGATGTCGCAACAAGTGAGTAAGTTTACTTTATCAAGTTAATCAATACAGCTTTCACTTCTTCATAAAAGCCAAGTTAACGCTTGGCTTTTATGTCTTTAAACTTAAGTAAACATTTTATGCCAGATCTGCAGGGCTCACATCATAGTGAATAGAATAATTGAGTTAAAATATGTTATTTATTTGTGACATCTGGCGTGTTTGAATTAAGTAATCATTTTACTGCCAATAAAGTCAGCTTATGCCTTTATTATCTAACGATAATTTTATATAAAAAATTTCGACTAGCCATGTCAGAATGTTGATATTAGGTTATAATTCGCCTTAAACATTTTCATAAAACAGATGACAAAGCCAGTAAGTTTAGATCACTGTCATTGTCAATCACTATATTTTAAGGCGTTTATGTATAAAATTTATTTTGCTTCTATCATCTCTTTAATCCCTTCTTTATGTCTCGCAAACGAAAGTGATATCGAAGTCCCCCAAAAATATGAGCGTACTTTTCCTATATGGGCACAAGAAGCAATTGATAGAGGTTATGAGTTGCCTCTGCCTTTTGGCTTTGGTGGAACCTATATGACGATGGACCAACCATTGGTGGTTGAAAGCGTCACCTTCTCTGGGTTAGGGCTGGTTGATGAGTTGGTGTCGATTAAGGGCAGTGAGGCTGTACAAAGTTCTGAAACCATGACCTTTCGCGCAGATATGTGGGTGCTACCATTTTTAAATTTTTACGGCGTTATCGGTAGAACCCAAGGTAGTAGTATTGCCAATGTAACGGTAAACCTGGATTTACCACCTCCGTTTAAGCCTGTAGAGTCTGCTCCGTTCGATTTTAGGTTAGATTTTGAGGGGCTAACCTATGGTGTTGGTGGCACTATTGCTGGTGGGGTTGGCAATTGGTTTGCTTTACTTGATGTGAATTACACGAATACTAATTTAGATATTATTGATGGCGAGATAAGTTCTATCGTCGTCTCACCACGTGTGGGTTATCAGTTTAAAATTGCTAACCATAATACCCAAGTTTGGATTGGGGCCATGTACCAAAATGTGGAACAAAACTTTAGCGGTAATTTAGCCGATATTGGTGTACCTATTGCTAATGGAAAATTTGAAGTAGACCAACATTTGGCTGATAAATGGAATGGCTTGATTGGTGGGCAAATTACACTTGGCAAAGGTTTTGATCTTTTGCTGGAAGGTGGTTTAGGCACACGAAAAAGCTTTATGGCTGGTTTAGGTTATAGGTTCTAGTATTGATGAAACTTATTGGGGTTGGCTTATTAATCATTCTATTGAGTGGTTGTAGCATTGTCAGCGTTGTTGATCATCATCAACAACGCACTGTCACTCATGCAGGTTTTGAACGACAATTAATTTCACTAAAAGAGGGCGGAGAATTACATTATTGGCAAGGTGGTGATACCTCTGCGCCTGCTATTTTATTGCTACATGGCTTTGGTGGCACGGGGATGACCAGTTGGTATGAAATGATGCGCGATTTAAGCCGTGATTATCATGTTATTGTGCCTGATTTATTATGGTTTGGTGACTCCTTTAGTCCAGCACCTGCTACTATCAGCAGTGAAACCCTGGCGATGCAACAACTTATTGCACATTTGGCGCTTGAAAAGGTGAATGTTGTTGGTATTTCTTTTGGTGGTTTTGTTAGCTTTGACTTAATGATCCATGAGCCAAAAGTTGATAAAGCCGTGATATTAGCCAGCCCAGGTTTGTTTTTTTCAGATGAAGATTTACAGGCCATGACCCAACGTTTTGGGGCTAATGAACCACAAGACGTATTTGTCCCTAAAGACGGTGAGCAAGTACGTTGGTTACTGGAAAATACGTTTGTCAGCTACCCATGGATGCCCAGTTTTGTCGATCAACAAGTATATGAGTATTATTTTGCCGACTTTCTCCCACAAAAAGAGTCGTTAATTCGCACGCTTCCTGCGTATCGAGATCAATTAAATCCACAAGAATTTATCGATTCAATGCCACCCACATTATTGATTTGGGGCGAAAATGATAGGGTATTTCCTCTCGAAAATGGGCGCTGTTTTGCTGAGTTTCTTGATGCTCCCATCATTGTGATACCCAATGGTGCACATGGTCTTAGTAATGACTTCCCACAACAAATCACTCAAGAAATCAGAGCTTTTATTCTATGAAGAAAATCAACCTCCCTGTAGCCATATCTTCAATCGGCTTAGTATTCGCACTTTCTGCTTGTTCAAGTCATGAATGGGAAGTGCAAGCATTACCGAGTGATGTGGCTGTGGGGGCTGCGTTAGATGATATCCCTGACAATGCTTTAGTGCGTGACATCAACTTACCTGAGCAGGCCGCATTATCTATGCCTGCGAGTGTGAGACCATGCTGTGCCTTTGGTTTTGATCAAAAGGTGGCGATGGGTTTGTTGCCGATCCCTTTTTATCGCCACGCAAATACAGTTCAGCTTGATGAAATTGGTGCTCATGCATTTGATGCTGGTACATTTAGTTATCAAAAAGCATCGCCTGATAGCGGTAAAAGTACCGAGAATAATGGCATGATTTATACTCGTAAGGGTGGGTTTATCGACTTAGCCCATGTTAGAGATACTGCTGATAATGCCGTTGCTTTGTTTTACCTTATCCAGCCCAAATTAGGTCTGGCGCAATCAATTGAACTACCCTTGGAAATTGGTCACAGAACCTTTGAGATCGAGGCGTTTGATGTATCACATTTATCCCCAAGTGATCGCTGGGAACTCGCCGCAGCCATGGCAGTTCGCTTAGCATTTACGATGGCAGAAGCCCATGAAATATCTCAGTGGCATGGTTATCGTAGTTTTGCTCTTTGGACTGAAGCCGTTTCTGCCTATTCCATTGAAGATTTATACTCAAACATGCTGGGGGCAAAAATTGCCTTAGCGGTATTGACCAATAACTTGGCAATGACTAAACAGCAGTATAATTATCACATGACGGCTTGGTTAAAGGCTACGTTAGATTGGCTTGAACCCGTTTCAAAAGAGCAGACCAACGCGTTATTCAGAGTCATTGATGGAGATTGGTGGGATTCTAATGAGCCTTTACCCAACAAGTTTGTGTTACTGAAGCGCCATTATAATTTAGGTGATAAACAATCACCTTATCTTGTCAGTAAAGAGAAAGCGCAAAACAGTGAGGATGGGGAAATATTAGCCAGTCTTTTCTCGCAACCGATTAAGCGGCAAGACCTATCATTGGCAGCTGATATGTTTGGTATTCAATTTGATGATGTGGCTGTTCAGCATATTTCGGTTGATGAAAAATACAGAGCAACTTTTGAGCATATTCCGCAAGCTTTATGGGCTAATGGTTTTACTCATTTACAATTTGCAGATATTGCTAAATATGATGCGCAACAAGATTATATTTTATTGAAACAGCATTTAGCTGACCGTCCTTACTTGACTCACGAACTTGTTAATCCACCACAAGTTGACATGACTGAAAAAGAACTCTAACCAATAAAGGATGCGCGGCTAAATGAATAAAATTAATCAGTTTTTTATTAGTTTTGTGGCCATAAACTGTATTAGTTTATGTGCTATTAACTACAGTCTGGCCGCGCAAATCACTCAAGCAAATAGTGATGCGGGATCGGTATTGCAACCGACAGAACAATCTGCTGAAACTCCCATATTTAATGATGCAGTAGATAACGTTGACGCTCAAAATGGTGAGTCACAGGGGTGGTTTGAAGATTTTCTCAGTAAATTAGGCGCCGATGGCGAGTTTAATCCTGATGATGGCATTGATTTTAGTTATCTGCCAGGGCCTTTTTATAACCCTGAAATGAGCTTTGGTATTGGCGTTTCTATTGTTGGTCTATATCAAATCGACCCTGAAGACAAAGTGAGTCAATTGTCCTCATTGGTGATTAACGGTCTCGCTTCAGTCAATGGGGCGCTAGGGGTTGGGATTGAAAATAAGACATTTTTTAACGAGGATAATCAACGCCTCTACATAAATGCCAATATTTATGATGTACCTGATGTCTATTATGGTGTGGGATATGAGTTTAATAATGAAGATTTAAATCGTATTGAATTTAACAGCCAAACCTTTCAAGTTAACCCAATGTTTTTGCAACGTCTTTCCGCCCATAGTTTTGTTGGCGCTGGTTTTGATTTTACCTTTGCAAGAGCAAGCGATGTAGATGTGGCGTCAATTGATATCGATGTTGACCCATTAAAAGAAGATTCTCGAAATACCGGATTTAATTTTTTAATCAACTATGATACTCGCGACCATGTGACTAATCCGCAGCAAGGCAGTATTAGTCAGTTAGAAGTGGGGATTTATCGTGAAAGCTTTGGTGGCCATCATGACTTTGAAGTGTATAACGCCTTACACAGTGCCTATTATCCAATACTTGATGATGACACATTAGCATGGCAAATACGTGGTCGCTTTAGTCATGGTGATGTGCCATGGGATCATTTGTCTAAAATTGGTGGCGGTAACGCTTTACGTGGTTACACCACGGGACGATATCGTGATAAGCAAATGCTACTTGCGCAGGTTGAATATCGTCAACATTTAACCGGGCGTCACGGTATGGTTTACTGGGTAGGTGCGGGCACCATTGCCGATTCGATTGATGAATTAACCTTCGATCACCTACTACCTAATGTTGGTGTAGGGTATCGTTTAGAGGTTAAGCCTAAGGTGAATTTACGTTTGGATCTGGCTTATGGTAAAGGCGATAGCGGCTTTTATTTTAATGTGAATGAAGCATTTTAAGCAGAGAGTGGAATACAAACTAAGGGCTGGTTATCTAGCCCTTAATTATTTGTATCGATAATTAATGAGTGATCGTGAATGATAAATAGTTAGTGATGAGTCAATTAACGAAAGCCTATTCACTAAAAACTATGCACTAAAAAATGATTCACTCATAACTTATGCAGACTTACACTTTTCGAGTAATTTGATAAAAAAGTCCGTTCCTTTGCGCTCGGCAAATGCGATATTTCGCTCTGGAATCGATTCAGGATCATCATAACTTGCCAAGGCTAATTCCATGCTTGCTTCGCGAATAATGTGCAGCGTAGGATAGGGCGCGCGGTTAGTATAATTGGCAGCACTGTCTTGTGATTCCCCCTCAAAACAATATTCTGGATGAAAACTTGCAAGCTGATATACGCCTTCGTAACCTTGCTCTATCAGTAAGTCATTAGCGTAATCCACCAAATCTAAATACAAATAAAATCCCTCAAAACCTCGAGGCAAAATAAATAGGCTGGTTTCTGTATCAGGGTGTTGGTCTAAATAAATACATTCATCGATTAATGCCGAGAGTACGTTAGCAAGTTTTGTTTGTTCGCAGGCAACATAACGAATGCTAGCACGTTCGACTTCACGTCTTGCAAAAGGACAAATGTTATATTTCATAATCACTTGCTTTACCCAGTTTTCTGTTTCGAGTAAACAAGAATGTGCTTCAGTCATAATATCAAACCTTTTTAGTGGCTTGGCAGCATCATAGGAATAATGGATGCAACCAAAAGTAATGCCATACTCACATTAAAAATACGCTGTTGACGTTCATTCTTTAAAATACGTTTTAATGCTACGCCAAAGCCTAGCCAAACCAGCGCACAAGGGAAGGCGACACATAAAAATACACTGGCAATCGTCACAACTTGGCCGCTAAGCTCTTGGTTAACAGTGGTAAATGTGGCTATCGCACCAACAGCCATAATCCAACCTTTAGGATTAACCCATTGAAACGCTGCCGCTTGCAGGAAACTAAATGGTTTGCTGACTTGTTTGCCTTCCATTTTGTTGCTGCTATTGGCAATTAACCATGAAAGGTATAGTAAATAACTGACGCCAATGACTTTAATAATAATATGAATGATAGGATAACGTTGAAATACGGCCGATAACCCCATGCCTACAGCAAGGATCATAGTGGGAAAGCCTAAACTGATCCCCAGTAAATGAGGAATACTGCGTTTAATGCCAAAATTTACTCCAGAGGTCATGAGCATTATATTGTTAGGACCAGGTGTGATCCCTGATGAAAACGCAAATAGCGCAATTGCAAATATCAGTTCCATCTTTACTGTGGTAACTCAAGCTGATTAAGTTGATGGCAGGCATTCTATCTATTTACTCGCGCACAATCTAATAAAATAAGATCGGGGGAACACAAGCAAATGATTTAATGATTGTAGTCTTTGACAACTCAGGTTAGCTTACTAAGAGTAAAAATGAACATTCGTATTGAATTTCCTGAATTTATAAGTCGGTTCTTTAAAGGATAAATAGTCATGTTGGCAAGTATGATCCGTGCTGTAATGGTATTAATAGTTGTTATATTAGCTGGCTGTGCGGTAAGTGAAGTTCCTTCGCCAGCGGCTAGCCGTATTACTATGGTGACCAGCGGCGATCCTGCATTGGTGGCAAAAACCTATGCTTGGCATCCGACATTATTTGCCGTACACACGGCTAATAAAATGGATGAAGATGCACTAAGGATCCATTTTCGTCAGGCGGTTGATAATGTCATGACGGCAAAAGGATACCGTTTAGTCAATCTTGAGCAAATGCCGCAGATGACGGTTGGTTTTGGATTGGCGTTGGAATCTGCCATGAGCGATGTTGAGATTTTAGCTAAGGTAGGCTTGGTGCCGGGCTTATCCACTCAAGGCGTGGATAAAGCATTTGAAAAAGGCTCAGTGTTAATTGCGTTATTTCCTGCCAAAGTTGAAAGGCCATTTTGGCAAGTGTTAGCCCAAGGATTTACTGAACCATCAAGGGATATCGAAGACCGTGAAGCACGTTTTGAACATTTGGCACAAATAATGTTAAATGGCTTGCCTGATGTTAACTAAGTGCTCAGGGGGCATAGTGAAAGGTGATCATAAAACTAAAAAAGACGCAAACAGCGTCTTTTGAGTGAGTACATGAAAATAGGTAACCGGTGAAGACGATTTAAATCGTCACTTCTACTTCATAGGAACCAAATTTTCGGATATTGATGACGCCAGTATCAAAGATTAAATATTGACCTTTAATGCCTTGTAACACCCCTGTTACCTCAGGCACTTTATCAAAGTTATGTGATTTCACTTTTACTGGAAATTGTTCAATAGGATATAAGATAGTTTGCGCACGGCAATTATCTATATCTATACGCTCTATGGCCAAATCGTCATGCTCTTTTGCTATGGCATTAAGCTTATCTTCAATAAGCGGAATAAGTTGCTTGGCTTGTTCAACTAAGTCCATGTCTTCATTGTGACCTTTTAACATGGCTTGCCAATGGGTTTTATCATTAATAAATTTGGCTAATTCAATTTCAATTAACCCTGATAATTTTCGCGTTGCCACTTTAAAGATGGGGAGCCCTTGCGTCGCCCCTTGGTCTATCCAACGTGTAGGGATTTGATTGTGGCGAGTTATCCCCACTTTTAAACCTGATGTGTTAGACAAGTAAACATAATGAGGTACAAAACAATGACTTTGCGCCCACTCTGGCTCTCGACAAGTGCCTTTGTCAAAGTGGCAGGTTTCTGGCTTCATGATGCACATGTCGCAGCTCGCTAATTTCTGCATGCATACATAACAATGGCCTTGTGAGTAACTCTTTTTGGTTTTTTTACCACAGCTACAACAAAAAATATTGCCAGTATGAGTTAAAGTAAGCGTTTGACCTATAAGTGGATTTAGAGGTAATAAATTATCGCCTACGGGTAATTGGTATTGCACTTCATCGGTTTCGCTTAAGGTTGTTTTTAGTTTTGATAATGTTCCAAGCATGACAGATCCGGTTATTAAATACTGTGGGGGATTCTAGCAGATGTAGCATGACGATTGGGATGTAAGCTTAAGACTTTTCATTTTAAATAACAGTACCAATCAAGTTGGCATGTTAATACCCTAGATTACTGGAAATGCATCAAAAGATTGATATATTTCCAGTTGAATTTGGCTGGTTAAATTTGATTATTTAACCGATGGCATTTTATCTAACACCACATCATCTCCCATTTGATAAAGCTGCTCGGCGATTTGATCTTCTTGGTCAGTATCGGTTAAGCCTAAATGCATATTGGCTTTAAACAGTGCAACCCCAGTATGACTTGCGGTCTCATACTGACTACTAAACTGCTCGATATTAATCCCTAAGCCACTGAGTTTATTTGAAATATGTAGCACGATGCCGGGACGGTCATAAGCGACCAATTGATAATGGACTTGTTTAATCGGTTTAGCCGCAATTGATGCTTTTGAATAAGTTAACGTTAAGCCATCAATACACTCAAATGAATCTATCAGTTGATCCCAATTATCCGCAGGCACTTCAAGTTGTAATATAGCGGCAAAAATACCGTCAATATGACGCATTTCTGAATCTAACCAGTTGCCACCTTGACGACTCACAGCGTTGGCAATTTGTTCAACTAATCCTTTTCTATCAGGTGCTTGCAAAGTCACAAGATAACGCATCATAAATAATCTCTCCTACATCAAACTAAAGTGTTGGCTGTAACATTACTGTCATCTTGACGTCATATAATTGCAGCCACTTAAACTAGGTTGGTATGACTAAAACCTAGGTTGTCATCATTATTTATTGTTAACACAGTAAATTACACAATCAAAGCGCTAATTTGGCCAATTGATTAAATATAGAGGTTGTTAATGGAAAGTCAGGTAAGCCAGCCTGGTTCTACGGCAAAAAATCTATTAGTAGATAACTACGCTACCCGTAGAGCATTTAAGGATAAAGCAGCCCAAATAGGGGTTACAGTAGGCGGAACTATGGTGTTTGTCGCCTTGCTGTTGATATTTTTCTACTTACTATATGTTATTAAGCCTATTTTTGATGGTGCAGATATTCAGCCTGTAACAGCAGTAGAATTACAGCATACCGAAGTTGCCAGCCTGTTTGTGGGGAGTGATGAGCAAAATGAGGTGTTATTTCGGGTGGCGGTAGATGGTCAAATTGATTTTTACTCATCGGTCACTAATCAACATATTTCTACTTATAAAGCCGATTTACCTTTGGGTACAACGGTAACAAGTAGCGCTAAATCAAGTCCAAGTGAACAACGTTTTGCCTTAGGGTTAAGCAATGGGCAAGTCATGGTAATGGGCATTGATTTTGTTTTAACATACCCAAACAATCAACGTGTTATTACCCCAAAAGTTAGCCAGTTAGTAGAGCAGTCATTGGTGATTAATCCCAATGGGGCTATTTATAATTTGGTCTTTGATTATTCAGATGGCCGTATGACTTTTGCGTTTCAAAATGCGCAAGGTGTGTGGATGTTAAATCGCCAAGAAGGCGAAGAAAACATGATGACCGAAGAGGTGGAATGGACATCCTATGACGCTGTTATTGAAGACGCCCCACTAAAAGCGTTAGCCCCGTTAATGACGCCAGACCATCGTCAACTGATTTTAAGCGCTGAAAACAAACTCTACGTGTATGACATTCGTGATGCCGAATCGATTGAATTATTGCAGTTAATTGATATTAAAAACGCTAATGCAACCGTAACTCAGGTTAACCTTCTTGCTGGCGCAAGCTCGATTTTGGTGAGTTACAACAATGGGGTAATTCGTCAATACTTTCAGGTTAATAGTCCTAATGGCCGTTTATATCAACAAATTCGTGAGTTTGACGATATTGCCCCTGTCAGTGCGATGGCGATGGAGTTTTATCGTAAAAGTTTTGCCGTATTAAGCCCAGAGGGTGAGCTTACGCTGTTGTATACCACTAGCCAGCGTAATTTGTTTGATGAAAAGTTTAACTTACCTAACCCAGGCGTAATGGCATTTAGTCCACGGTCAAATGGATTAGTAATTGAGTCTGATAAAAAGCTGCATTTGTTTGGTGTTGAAAACAGTCATCCTGAAGTGTCTTGGAGTGCGCTATGGCAAAAAGTTTGGTATGAAGGCTACCCAGAGCCTAAGTATGTTTGGCAGTCAACCTCAGGATCTGACGACTTTGAAGCCAAATTAAGCTTAATGCCATTGGCATTTGGCACCATGAAAGCAGCATTATATGCCATGCTATTTGCTGTGCCACTTGCCATTGCTGGCGCCATTTATACCGCATACTTTATGACACCTAAAGTACGTAACGTGGTTAAACCTACCATTGAAATTATGGAAGCCTTGCCAACGGTTATTTTAGGTTTCTTGGCCGGTTTATGGTTAGCCCCGCTGATTGAAGACCATCTGCCAGGGATCATGATATTGCTGATATTACTGCCAATATCTATTTTACTGAGTGCGTTTTGTTGGAGCCAGTTACCGGGGCGATGGAAGCAGCGTTTACCTGAAGCATATCAAGAATTAATGCTGGTACCTGTTATTGTGTTTATTGGCTGGTTGTCATTTGCCATTAGCCCAAGTATTGAGATATGGCTATTTGATGGTAACACGCGCCAGTTTATCACTAACGATTTAGGGATCACCTTCGATCAACGTAATGCACTCGTTGTTGGTATTGCGATGGGCTTTGCGGTTATTCCTACGATTTTCTCTATTGCTGAAGATGCGATTTTCTCAGTGCCACGTCATTTATCAAACGGCAGTTTGGCATTAGGTGCCACAAACTGGCAAACACTGACGCGTGTTGTGTTACTGACTGCAAGCCCAGGTATTTTCTCGGCCATTATGATGGGCTTAGGCCGTGCTGTTGGTGAGACCATGATTGTACTGATGGCAACCGGTAACACCGCCATTATGGAATGGAGCGTATTTGAAGGAATGCGTACCTTGGCAGCAAACATTGCAGTTGAAATGCCAGAGTCTGCTATTGGTTCTTCGCATTATCGGGTGTTGTTCCTCGCTGCCTTTGTATTGTTTGTGTTTACCTTCTTTTTCAACACCATTGCAGAAGTAGTTCGTCAACGTTTACGTGACCGCTACAGTTCACTTTAAAGGAATGATGATGACATTTTATAACACAATTACAGCAATCGCCTTGAGAGGTTTGTGCAATGGGTAAGTGGTTTAAATCAGGTTCACCTTGGATTTGGATGACAGGTGGCGCGGTTAGTATCAGTTTGATTGCAGTATTAGGTTTGCTGTTACTGATTGCTTGGCGTGGCTTAAGTTACTTTTGGCCTGCAGAAATTTACCAATGGGAATTACAAGATCAGCAAGGTAATAAAAGTACCTTAATTGGTGAAATATATGACCGTGAAGAAGTGCCCACAGAGCGCTTAATTTCAGCAGGGCACAAATTTAACCAACATCCTGGTGAGTTTGTCGAGCGATTTTTGGTTAAAACCGGTAACCGTGAGTTTGTTGGATTAGATTTTCGCTGGATTTTAGCAACAGATATTGTTAGCAGTTCAACGCCTGCAGATGTCGCCAAATTTGAACGAACTAAAAATGGTAATTTTTATGGTTATCCTGTTGCGGTCATTGAAGACGGTCAGCGCTTATCACTAAGTGGTGAGGCAATTGAAACTTCGTTAATTGAACATATTGAACGTGCGGTGGAGATCTCAAGTGAGGCGCTGACATTACAAAAAAGAGATATTGGCACCATTAACTATGAGCTAGAAAGATTACGCCTTAAACAGCGTAAGTATGAGCTTGAAAACACTTTAACAGCGGAACGTAAAGCAGAAATTGCCGCACAAACCGAACAGCTTAATCAAGACTATTTGGTGCTAGAAGAAAAGCTGTTTGCACTGCGGGATGAGGCCGCGCGTGACTCAGTGATTATTCGTGATATGCGCGGTGAAGAAGTGGTGTTAAAGCTCGATTCGATATTAGATGTCAGCTATGTCAATCACATGAGTATTATCGCCAAAGTCGGCCATTGGTTTAAGGGACTAGGGCGCTTTGTCAGCGATGACCCGCGTGAAGCCAACACTGAGGGGGGGTGTTTCCAGCTATTTTTGGTACGGTTTTCATGGTGATGTTGATGGCCGTTATCGTTACGCCATTTGGGGTTGTTGCTGCCATATACCTGCATGAATACGCCAAAAAAGGCCCTATTACTAAAATGATCCGTATTGCGGTGATTAACTTGGCCGGTGTACCGTCGATTGTCTACGGGGTATTCGGTTTAGGCTTCTTTGTGTACATGTTAGGGGGATCACTCGACCAACTGTTTTACCCTGAAGCCTTGCCAGCACCAACCTTTGGATCGCCTGGGGTCATTTGGTCAGCATTAACCTTGGCTATTTTAACCTTGCCTGTAGTGATTGTATCGACAGAAGAAGGCTTAAGTCGAATTCCAAGTGCTGTGCGTCAAGGCAGTTTAGCCTTAGGGGCAACCAAAGCTGAAACCTTGTGGCGTATTGTGATACCAATGGCTAGCCCTGCGATTATGACAGGTCTGATTTTAGCGGTCGCAAGGGCGGCTGGTGAAGTGGCACCATTAATGTTAGTGGGTGTGGTCAAGCTAGCACCGACACTGCCAATTGACATGAACTTTCCGTTTGTGCATTTAGAACGTAAGTTTATGCACTTAGGCTTCCATATTTATGACGTAGGCTTTCAAAGTCCTAACGTAGAAGCTGCACGTCCTTTGGTATATGCCACTTCGTTTTTACTTGTCTCTGTGATTGTTGCGCTTAACTTAACCGCGATTAGCGTGCGCAACCATTTACGTGAAAAATTCCGTTCGCTAGAACATTAATTAGCGATATCCTGAGGAAAATAAACCAATGATTTCGATTGATAGCTCAAATATGCCAACACAAGCAGTAGATTTAGATAACCTACCCGCGCAGGATACCGCGTTAGAAATTCGTAACTTAGATTTACGATATGGTGATAAACAGGCACTGTTTAATGTGTCGATGAAAATTCCTAAAAAGCAGGTCACTGCATTTATTGGCCCAAGTGGTTGCGGTAAATCAACACTATTACGTTGTATTAATCGCATGAATGACTTAGTTGATATTTGTAAAATTGACGGTGAAATATTACTCCACGGTCAAAATATCTATGACAAAAAAGTGGATGTTGCCGCACTGCGTCGCAACGTTGGTATGGTATTTCAGCGTCCAAATCCTTTTCCAAAGTCTATTTATGAAAACGTTGTTTATGGTCTTCGTCTGCAAGGGATTAATAATCGTCGTGACTTAGATGAAGCTGCTGAACGTTCGTTACGCGGCGCGGCCATCTGGGATGAGGTGAAAGACCGCTTACACGATAATGCCTTTGGCTTGTCGGGTGGTCAGCAGCAACGTTTGGTGATTGCACGCGCGATTGCGATTGAGCCTGAAGTGTTATTGCTTGATGAGCCAACCTCGGCACTTGACCCCATATCAACCTTAACTATTGAAGAGTTAATTACGGATCTAAAACAACAGTTTACGGTTGTCATTGTTACCCATAACATGCAACAAGCGGCGCGGGTATCTGATCAAACCGCCTTTATGTATATGGGTGAGTTAGTTGAATATGCTGACACCAATACAATTTTTACTACGCCTAGAAAGCGTAAAACAGAAGATTATATTACCGGTCGTTATGGTTAATCTTGTCGGCACACAATACTCGGTCAACGCATCGTCAGTTTAAGGTTGTAAAACATGGAAAAAATGAATTTAAACAAGCATATCTCAGGTCAATTTAACGCTGAACTTGATGGTATTCGTAACCGCGTACTCGCCATGGGTGGATTAGTTGAGCGTCAACTAGAGCAGTCGTTAGATGCGTTAGCAGGACTTGATGCAGACTTAGCTCGTAGTGTGATTAAAGGCGATCATAAAGTGAATGGCATGGAAGTGGCCATTGATGAAGAGTGTACCCGCATCATTGCTAAGCGCCAGCCAGCAGCAAGCGATTTACGCCTGATTTTAGCGATATCAAAAATCATTACCGATTTAGAGCGAATTGGTGATGCCAGTGTGCGTATTGCAAAAGCCGCTGTTGATAAGCGTGCTAAAAGTCAAGAGCCACTACTGGTAAGTATTGAAAGCATGGGGCGCCATGCAACTCGTACTTTGCATTCTACCTTAGACGCATTGGCGCGAATGGACGCTGACCAAGCGTTAGAGATCCATAAAGAAGACGCTAAGCTTGATAAAGAATATGAAGGCATTATTCGTCAATTAATGACCTACATGATGGAAGATCCGCGCTCTATCCCGGGGTATTAGATGTACTCTGGGCTGCGCGAGCGGTTGAACGTGTTGGTGACCGCTGTAAAAATATCTGTGAGTACATTATTTACTATGTAAAAGGTAAAGATGTCCGTCATACCTCATACGAAGATATGGAAAAAGATTTGGGTTTATAAAGCAAATCATTGTTGGTTAATTAAAAACGCCTTAAGTTATCGCTTAAGGCGTTTTTATTTGCTCTAATACGTGATTAGCACGATACCTGTACACAATGTGAGAAATTGATGAAAAAAACCTTAACCCGTGGATTAATGAACTTATTGCCTATGGTGTTATCACTGTGGCTATTTTGGTCGTTATTTATCTCGTTAGATGGCTTAGGGCGCTTATTATTCGCGCTTGTTGGTCTTGATGAGTTATATATCGGCGCGGGTTTTATGCTAGTGGCAGTCATTGTATTTATTGCAGGTTTGCTTTTTTCTGTCAGTCCGATAGTGTGGTTATATGGTTGGCTTGAACGTCAATTAATGAAGTTTCCATTATTTAAATCGGTTTATGGCAGTATTCGAGATATTGCGGGCTTGATGAATCGAGATGGAAAACCTAAAACTCAAAAAACCGTGCTAGTCAAACAAGCTAATGGTGGTTATGTAGTTGGGTTTATTATGAGTGATGAAACACCCAGCCCGTTAACTCAAGCGCTACCAGAAGGCGATTGGGTGCCAGTGTTATTTCAGTTAAGTTATCAAATGGCTGGGGTAACGACGTTAGTAAAACGTGAAGAGTTAATTGCGGTTGATTGGTCATTTGAAGATGCAATGCGGTTTAATTTAACCGCTGGGATCTCAACATCGAACAAGGCTAAACCAAAAAACTAGTGCATTAGTTTATGTAGTAGAAAAGCACATCCAGTAAACAGGTAAAATCACGATAGGGATATTCAGATTGAAACATACACACACTTTTACAAAGTGGTGCCAACGCTTATATTGCAATGCATTGGGATTAAGTTGCTATGCACTGGCATTAAGCTTGGTTATCTTATTGTCTCAATCTTTTGTGAATAAGGTTTTTGCCAATGAGAATGCTGCTGAACAAGGGCCACACACGCAAAAGCAATATCACTTTGTGTCAGTGGAAAACTCATCTGTTCAAACCATTGGTAAAATAGTTTTTCAGCAAATTTGTTACAAAACCCAACTTAATTGTTATGTCGACATGTTACCCGCACCAAGAGCAGAGCGGCGCATGCTTGATGCTGCGACTAGTGGCGAAGTGATGAGAGTGTGGAGTTATGGCGTCGATAATCCACAATTTTTACGAGTACCAACCCCTTATTATCATATTCAAACCGCGATGATAGTTCGTGGTGATAGTGGTTATAACATCACCCGAGTCGAGGAGCTTGCCCCATTAACCATTGGTGCATTGCAAGGTGTTAAGCATAGTCAACAGTTTGCCTTGATGGGGGCCGAATTGATCTATGCGTCTACCACTGAGCAACTGTTGAGGCTGTTAACCAAAGGACGTATTGATGTTGCCATTACAACTTACACCGATGGGTTAGCTGTGATGATGCGTATGCAGGCTGATCACCTCGCTATGCTGCCAACCATACTTAGCCAGCATCCAACTTATGTTTATATACACCCCAATTACGCACATCTAGTGCCCATTTTTGATGATGCTATCAAAGCACTCATCGACTCTGGTGAGATAAATACCATGACAGCACAAGCTGAAGAGATGATATTTAGTGAGATGCGGTGATGAATTGCAGTTGATCTTTGAAGGTTGTTTATAGAGGGGATAATTTATAATCTATTCTTGTTAAATCAATCGAAACTAGCATAAAAACAAAATAACTCATTGATTCAAATAATTTTGCCACCTGTCGCTAAGTGCGTTGACAGGTGGCAATGTAGTTCAACAATGTTTAGGATATTTATCCTTTATAATCAAATGTCTTTTTTAATCTTATATCATCTAACGCTGAACCAATCATTATTTCAAATTGGCCTTTTTCTGCAAACCAATCATTGCTGTTAATATCCCAAAACGCTAAATCTCGTTTGGTTAGCGTGAAAGTAACAGTTTGGGTTTCGCCAGGTTTAAGCCAAACCTTTTTAAAGCCTTTTAACTCTTTTAGTGGTCTTGGGACGCTGGCTTTGACATCACGTAAATATAATTGTGCCACTTCAGCTCCAGCTATTTTACTGCTGTTGCTGAGTTTGATTGAGACTTTCACAATGGCATCGTTTTCTAGCTTATCCTCTGACAGGCTGATATCACTATACTCAAACTGGCTATATGACAAGCCGTGACCAAAGGCAAACTGAGGCTTAATATTTTGTTTCTCAAACCAGCGGTAGCCAATAAACACACCTTCGCTGTATAAAGACTCGGAAGCATTATAATCATTAAGGGCAATTGGGGCCGTATCACTGAGTTTTTTAGGTAAGGTTATGGGCATTTTACCGCTTGGATTCGCATCACCAAATAAGATGTCTGCATAAGCATGGCCTGCTTCCATGCCGCCGTACCAGCCCCAAAGTAAGCTGTTTGCTTGGTCGGCCCAAGGCATTTCAACGGCTGAGCCGCCAATCATCATGACGACTGTATTGGGATTTGCCTTTAATAATTTGGTGATAATTTCATCTTGCTGGCCGGGTAATACCATATCAGGGCGGTCAATGGCTTCTCTATCATCGGCATGACTTAAGCCACCAAAATAGAACACAACATCAGCGCTTTTGGCTGCTGCAAGGTATTCTTGTTCACTGTTATACAGGCTGTTTGGTGTTTCCCAGCCTAAAGTGACTTGTTGGTTGCCTTGGTAACGTAAACTCACTGCGTAAGTTTCACCTGCCGTTAGGTTAGTGGGTTGGCTAACGATTTGGCTAGATTTGGCATTGGTGCTGCTGATCAGTGGCTTATCATTTATATATAAACTTATTTGACCATCAGCTTTAATATTAAAGCTATGATTACCACTTTCGAAAGGTTTGATATTTGCTTTAATCTCAATTATTTGATTGTTATTTTTGGCATCAAACTGTGGATCAGCTATCCAAGACTCGCTAGTGATCTGATCCATGTTTTTGTCAGCAAAGTAATTGATTTGCCATGAAGGAGTACCAGTCCAGTGACGAGTGGTTAAATAGTCATTTGGGATTGGCATAAACTGACTGCTAGCCGGACGCATGACTCGGATGTTAACTTTATCACCCAGTTTGGCCTTTAGGCCATCAAGCGGAGTAATTTCGTATAAGGATTTCACCTCTGATGAACCACCGCCGAAACCATGGCGTTTGTCTGCATTGGGGCCTAAGACTAAAATATTACTCATTTGCTTAGCATCGAGCGGTAAAAGCTGTAGAGTGTTTTTAAGTAATACCACGCCATTAGTGGCAATGGTGCGAGCATTATCACGGTGAGCTTGAGTATTACGCTCACCAGATAACCTCTGTTTGTCCATCATACCAATACTAAGTTGCACCCTAAGAATACGCTCAACCTTGTCGTCTAAAACAGCTTCAGGGACTTTACCTGCTTTGATCATCTTCAGTAATGGTTGAGCCATAAAGTATTCATCATATGACGCCACATCAGTGCCCATTTCAATATCAAGGCCGTTCATTGCAGCATCATAGGTGTTGATATCAACATTCCAGTCGGTGAGTAAAACCCCTTGATAGGCCCATTCACCTTTTAGAATATCTTTTACAAGGTGTTTGCTTTGATTGGCATTTGTGCCTCTAAACTGATTGTAAGCGCCCATAATTGCATGAACGTTTGCTTGTTTTACTGCAGCTTCAAACGCAGGTAAATAGACTTCACGCAAGGTACGTTCATCCGGTTTGGCATTTACCCCAGTGCGATTTAACTCTTGGGTATTGAGTGCATAATGCTTAACTGTCGCGCCAACATCATTAGCTTGAATAGCTTTAATGGCTGGCACCACCAGTGAGGCGGCCAAGTAGGGGTCTTCACCCATATATTCAAAGTTACGTCCATATAAGGGCAGACGAGCTAAATTAACCCCAGGTCCAAGAATTAAGTCTTTATTTCGATGCCGTGCTTCAGCGCCCAATACATTACCGTGTAGGCGAGCCATGTGTGGGTCCCAACTCGCTGCGACCGCAGTTAAAGGCGGTAAATAAGTGGAGTGATCGTTTGTCCACCCACCAGGAGCCCATGAGTTACGGTCGATTTCATAACGCACGCCGTGAGGGCCGTCCGACATCCACATCTCATGAATGCCTAGGCGCTCAATGGCAGGAATATGAAATTTACCGGCTGCGTGTACTAGTGAGACTTTTTCTTCTAATGTCAGTTGTGGAAGTAGCCTTGCTATTTCACTTTCTACTGAGCTAATACGGTTACCAATACGTTGTTTCTCTGTATCCGGTAATACCTTTAGTGCGTGGATGGTTTGTTCAGTAATAGGGGGATGAGCTGCAGCACACTGAAAAATAAAACTTGAAAAGCCGATAACCGTTGTGAGCAGAAGCTGTTTTGTAAGCGCTTTCTTTTGGGTTGTTGATAATATAGATTGGCTGTGTTGCATGATCCACATCCTTGTTATTTAAAGTTAATAAAGATATTAGCTGTTAGGCGGCCGGTGCTGGGATTGTCGTCAATATCGTTTTCAAGACTGACTAAGGTGGAGTGCAATAAGCTCCCCGGATAAATGACTAAGCGATTAGGTCGATATTCAATTTCGTGAAAGATATCGTAATGATTATCGCTATCGGTAAAATATTGAGGTGTATCTTTTTGGTGTTCCTGTAAAAACGATGTGGCGGCTTCAAAGTAATGCGCCATGTTAGACTCATCAATTCGCTCTAGTCCGGTACTTTTATGCCTAAAAAAGGCGGTATTCCCGTGCGTGCCATTATTTAAGTAATGCAAAATGGCAAAGTGGTAAGGGTCTGGGGTGTCAAAATGTGGTAATCGCTGCAATGGCATTAAGCTTTCAGGTTGTTGATTAATTAATGAAAAAACCCACATTTGTGGTTTGAGCTGTAATTGATGAGGCACGTTATAAACATCATAAATTAGCTGAAAGATGTGATTGATTACTTCTATCACATAGAGCCGCGGTAGGAGAGAACGGACACCTGGATAATACGAGCCTTCATCAGGCTCATAATGGGCTTTGTGACAGGCATAATCTACTAAGTGCGTTAGGTCATCGGCAAAATCGTCAATCACAATCACAGGGGTTTTCTCGTTGCCGACATAGATGACCTGCGGCTTGATATAAGAAATTGATATCAAGGCGTCAGGTATGGCTGTTTGAGGCTGTGATTGTGTCATGGGCAACCCTTAGATCATGTTTGACTTACAATAATGGTTAATAAAATCAGTATGCGGTGGTAGAGTATCTACTTTCCGTTTTGCTGTGGTTTTGATGTTATTTAAAAAGTTGCTTAACTCGTCTTTTTCCATTACATCCACGATAGGGTGATACTCCTTTGGCATAATACCTTGGCCCATCATGACTTGGATCCACGAGCTTTCACCAAATAACTCATTGCCATATTTGTAGACTTTGCCTGATTGGCTAAACATATCAATTCGATGCTGAAGTGATGCTGGAATTGGCATATTTTTACAGTAGCGCCAAAAGCGTGAATCTTCACGGTCGGTGACTTTATAATGCAAAATAATAAAGTCGCGAATGTTGTCCATTTCCAATTTGGTTTGTTGGTTAAATTCATTAATGTCAGTTTGGTCGATCCCTTGTGATGGGAATAACTGCATTAATCTAACAATACTGCGTTGAATTAAATGGATGCTGGTGGACTCTAGTGGCTCTAAAAATCCCGATGACAACCCAACTGCGACGCAGTTTTTGTTCCAATGTTGACGACGGGTGCCGGTTTTAAATTTAATCACACGTGGCTGATTAAGCGGTTTACCTTCAATGTTGGCCAGCAAGGTCTCGATAGCTTGATCATCACTCATGTATTTACTGCAAAATACAAAGCCATTCCCTGTACGTGTTTGTAATGGAATGCGCCACTGCCAGCCAGATTCGCGAGCAATTGAACGGGTATAAGCAAGTGGTTTTTCAACTGATTCTGTTTGTACTGCAATTGCGCTATCGCAAGGTAACCAATGGCTCCAATCATCAAAGCCAGTATTCAGGGTTTGCTCAATTAATAATGCCCTAAATCCGGTGCAATCAATAAATAAATCACCTTCAATTAATTCACCGTTTGCGAGCTGTAACGCTTTTATATAGCCATTGGCATCATGTTGAAGCACATCGGTAATTTTACCTTCAATACGTTTTAGGCCGTTTTCTTCAGCTATGTTACGAAGGAATTTGGCATAAAGACTGGCGTCCATATGATAAGCATGGTTGTAATCTTGATTGGGTAATACGGCAAAACGGCCTTGACGTGCGGCTAAGTGCTCAGTGCAATAATCGCCAATTTCACTCACTAAACCTTGTTGTTTACCTTTAAGCCAAAAGTGTTGAAAACCACAAGCCCAGCAGTCTTTTCCTAAAAAGCCGAAGGAGTGTAAGTAATCTTTGCCGACATCGTGCCAGTTTTCAAAATTAATGCCTAATTTAAAGGTGGCATTCGTTGCAGCCATAACATCTTGTTCTTTTAGGCCCAATAAACGATGGAAAACATGTAAGGTTGGAATTGTGGCTTCACCTACGCCAACTGTGCCTATATCGTCAGACTCGACTAACACCACTTCAATATGCTTACCCATGAGTTTACTCAGTGCTGCACCAGCCATCCAACCTGCAGTACCGCCACCGGCAATCACGACTTTTTTAATAGCTGAGTTCATATTTAATTCCTTATGCGCTTTATCAATATCGGTTTAAAATATTGTTTTTATTGATTAAAGTTGTGTGAGTTAGCGTTTTAATTTATTGGTTAAATCTGAGCGAATTTTACGTGCATTAAGTTCATCTAATGGTTTAGTTAGCATGCCTTTTGCTGTATCGGGTATATGTTGTTCATCAAGATCGTCATGGTCGAAAATATAATGTTCAAACATGGCTTTCCACGCTTGGCGTTGTGCTTTAGGCAGCGAGCGTAGGCTTAAGATACTGTGTAATAGTGCATTATTAGGGCGGCCTAAAAAGGCTGGGGTGTCGCGCCACCAATGGGTGATTAACACATTAAAATCTTCTATTCCACGCACATGGTGCCACCACATACTAGGGATAAATAGCACATCACCGGGTTCAAGTTCCGCAATCAATGAAGCCTGCATTGCCTGCTCAAATTTAGGAAAACGGGCTAAATCCGGTTCGTCAAAGTTGACCATACTGATCTCTTGTCCACCAGGGGCAAACTCCATTGGGCCGATATATAAATTGCCAATTTGTTCAGGTGGAAACAGGGTAAATGTGCGTTTACCGACCATATTGCAGGCAAGGTTAAGCGGAAAATCAAAATGGGCAGCTACCCGAGTTTGATTGCCTAACCAAATGTTGGTCATGGGGGAGACGTTATCCAGTTGAATGCAGTTATCTGCGGCCATTGTTGGAAAATGCTGCTGAATATAAGTTGACCCCATATACACACCCGCAGGTTGTGACTTGGTACTCTCTTGTTTCAACGTGGTTAATATTTGCTGTAAATCTAACCGACCAGCTTGATAGTTAAAACCTGTCACATCATGGTTATAAAATACACGGCCTTTATGCTCTGGCGCCACATAATAAGCTGTTACCGGCTCACCCACATTATGTTTGAGTAAATAGTCCATAGCAGCTTGATTTGATTCAAGTCCTGCTTTTACTAACGGAAAGTGCAGGCATAACCCCTTGAAAATCATTGGCGTATCAGCATGCTGAATACGTGAGTAAACATCAGCAAGGGTGCAGTCCTTGACTTCAACCACCGGGGTGCTTGCTGATATTGGCTTATGTTTAGGGGTCATTGGCTGCCTGCTTTTCAATGTAACTGTTCACGCTTGTTATCGATTATTATTGTGTTATTGAATTCGATAAGGTTTAGATTTGAGCATTTTTACGGTCAAGTAAATTACGCACATTTGATTGTGATGCCATGGTCATATAAATGGCTTGTAAGTAGCCTTTTTGATGTAGGCTGGCTAAAACATCAGCTGATAGCAGATTAAGTTTTTCTTCATTGATGGTATAAAACCCAATCATTTGATGTTTATTACCATTATCAAGCTCAATATCTAAGGTGAAGGACTCAAGTAAATCGTGCTTAAGCAAGGTGTCGATAAATGTTTTGCTGTCGTTTAATCCTTGGTGGATAGCGCCAAGCATGTCACCGACTTCATCTAGATATTCAGTATTACCTCCAAATGGATGAAATAGCGGTACACCTTCAGTTTGGCTCACCCGTGGGTTGTCGATATCAATATGAATGACATGTTGCTGTTGCTGTATACCGTCTTCTTGAAAGGTTTGTAAACCAATTAAAAATGGCTGGCGACGAACTGTTAATGGAATATAAGAAGCTTGCCAGCCTTGGTCTGATAAAAATAAGTTTTCACCATTTTTGAAGCCAAATAATGCAACAGAGTGAAATTGTCCGGTAGCGGAATCTTTTTGAAAAAAGATAGGGTAATGAGCTTGTACACTTCTAAACTCTAGCGGGAAGGTAACACTAAACCATAAGTTATCACCGTATTTAGCTGAGCGTTCGGTGATGATTTTTAAATCTTTATGTTCAACGCTATTAAGTAATACATGTTGAGGCATGTTTAGGTCCTATAGTTGTTATATTTTGGCAAAGCCGTAGGTTGTTAATTTATTTAACAGCTCGCGGTTGCTCGGTAATATTTGGCTAAGTCGCTGCGCTTTTTGGCTGTTTTCAGTAAAAAGTTGCTGCGCTTGTAGTTTCATTGATGGCTTTAATTGCTCAGGCTGCTGAGTATCAAATTGCATGCCGTATAACACATACTGGTAGCTTGCCGCCGGAAACAGCATTTCTCGGTATATAAAGTCATGTTGATTAGGTGCTTGATAGCGCCATAATTCCAGCTGCTGCTTTAAAGCATCAGGTATTGAGCTTTCATTACGATGATCATGCCAATAATCACTGTCACTGCGGTGGCTGATAACATAATGCAATTTTAAAAATTCGATAATTTGCTGCCAATGCTGCTGGAACTGCTGATTTACTCTTTTTGCAATGCTATCCATGGTGTGACGATTGGCTGGTAATTGATTCGCAACCGCTTTGGCTGTCCATTCGATTAATGCTAATGCCGAGGCTTCAAGTGGTTCAATAAAGCCCGCTGCCATACCAATAGCAACACAGTTATTTTGCCAACACACTTGTCGATGACCAGGGGCAATATTGAGTTTGCGTGGGTTAATATCTGCGGCTTTATCACCCAATGCTGGGGTTAAATAATCAATAAGTTGAGTTAAAGCTTGGTCGTCTGAGGTGTGTGACGATGAATATACATGGCCAACACCGCGTCGGCTTGGTAAGCCAATATCCCAAATCCAGCCATGAGTTTGCGCCGTTGAGTGAGTACAAGATGCGATAGGGCTTTGTGGGTCTGCGTATGGCACTTGTATGGCTAGCGCTGAATCATTAAACAACACTGCTTTTTGGCAGATAAACGGAACTTTGAGAGTTTGCCCGATTAGCAATGCCGATACGCCGCTGCAATCAATAAATAAATCGGCATCTATTTCGCCATGTTGTTTTGTCATCACATGGGTAATATCCCCGGCCTTAATATTGGGCAGGTTATCTTGTTGTGCCACATTGATACTGCTGACATGATCAAGCACATGATTGACTCTTAGTTTTTGAGTACAGTGCTGTTGTAATAATGCACTGAACTTAGCGGCATTTAAATGATAACCATAGTTATTGATAAAGCTGTATTCCGCGGTTGTAATCTGTTTGGGGGCGAGTGACAGTTTACTGATAGCATCTTGTTGGCATACCGCATCAGCAAAGCTGACTTGTTGTTGGTAAGGTAACCAGTACGGTGCAATGGCAAATTGTGGCTCACCAATGGGTAAACTAAAAGGGTGTAAATAGCTGTGGTTAATGGGTAAGTTTGGTTTTGAATCTTGGCTGGTTTGCCAATTAATAAATCGTGAACCTTGTTTGAAGCTGGCATCACAGCTAAGTAAAAATTCAGTTTCAGAGATACCAATTTTTTGCAGGGTAGAGCGCATGGATGGCCAAGTACCTTCTCCAACTCCTATTGGAGCCACATCGGGTGATTCAATCAGGGTTATATCAAGTTTTGGCGAAGGGGATAAATGGCCGTTATCGGCATTGTGTTCGGCAGCCAATAAACCCGCGGTAATCCACCCCGCGCTGCCGCCGCCGACGATAACTATCTTGGTGATCGCTTTTTGCATCTAATTTGCCTACTACTGCTTATCTTTTTTATTTTGGCTTTAGTATGTATTTGCAATACTTACAGGTTAAGTAACTCACAACAACTTTTTAAAAGTGTTTGAATAGAATTCATTAAAATGTAAGCACTTTCAAGTATTAATTTTTTGATTGTTTTAATACTAAGAAAATGGGCAACTTCCTTATTGCCGAGTTTTATATTCCCTATAAATAAATGAGGTGACTGTGGGGAACACCTCAAACGACCTAAACAGGAAGAAAGCTCACCGATGGACAGTCGATGAGCTTTTTGTTGCTAGAAGGTGTAACGAGCCCCTAAACCATAACGAGCACCGGTTTGAGTGTAATTTAATACTTGCTCATAAGCGCGACCGTGGACACGGGTTGTTTCGTTAGTAACGTTAATACCTTCAAGGAAGATACTTAACCCTTCAACCGCTTCAAATTCATAACCAATACTGAAATCTAGTTGAGAATAAGCTTCGGTATAGGCAGGGTTAGCACCAGTACCATCACCTGTTGCATTTAAGAACTCATCACGCCAGTTCCAAGCGATACGAGCTGTAATACCGTAGTTATCATAGATACCGACAATGTTGGCTGTATCACTGATCCCGGTTTCAACAGTTTGAGGTGCATCACCCGGACGGTTTAAGTTGGTGTTGTCATATTCATCACCAGCATTCACTAAGGTGTAGTTAGCTTGAATACCGAAACCTGACTCGCCAAATAAATGCTGTACCGCAAATTCCCAACCATCAATGACAGAACTTTCTGAATTGTTAGTTGGTTGATTGATTAGGAAAATTAAATCGTCATCACCAGGGTTACCGGTAATTTCAATATTACCGTTTGCTGGGTTAATGGTGACATTAGGATCCGTCGCACCATAGTTATCATAAATCCATTGACGTTGCTCAATAGCCGTTGTTGCTCCCGCAGCAATAGCTTCAGCAACATAGACACTGTTTGATGGGTCTGGGATATTATAAATATTCGATTCAACGACGCCATTATCAATAAAGTTGGTCAAATCTTTGCGGAAGTAACCTGCGGAGATATAACTGCCTTCGGCATAATACCACTCAGCAGATACGTCATAGTTAGTTGACTCTAATGGTAATAAGCCAGGATTACCTTTAGTACCTGAACCACCACCGCGGTTTGCTAATGTACCGACAACTGTACCACCTTGAATCGAGGTATAATCAGGGCGACCAATTGTTTCACTGTAAGCCGCACGGAGGAAGACATCTTCAGCCACTTCAATATTGAAGTTGATGTTAGGTAGTAGGTAATCATAGTCACCTTTCTCGGTTAAGAATACGCGGTTACCCGTTGGGTTAACGGCAATTTCCGTTTCGGCAATCCAAGTTGCACTGCCATACTCAGATACTGCTGATGTTGACTCAACATCGGTTTGCTCGTAACGAAGACCCACATGCACATCAAATGGCATATCACCGATTTCGCCAAAGTAGTTATATTGGATGAAAGCTGATTGTGATTCTTCTTTTGTGAAGCGGTCAGTATCAGCAGCATAATCCGTTGATGGACAGAAACCATTACCACAATCACCAACAGCGCTAGACGCATAGAGTTCTGCTGCACGAGCACGAACGGCCTCAAAATCCCATAAGAAGATGGTGTTTAATGGATCGGTTGATGCACTACCTTCATAGTCACTAAAGTCACCCTGAGATCCATCAAACTTATCCTGAACCGTATCTGATGGGAACCAAGCGGCATCTAAGTCGCCTTCAGCGCCGACTCCGCCCCAATCGTTACGTTGAACGTTAACTGATTGAGAGTGATTATTAACTTCAGATGCCGCAATACCGAAATCAATGCTACCGGCTTCTTCCATATCGAAAGTACCGTTAATTTGAATTTGTTCAATCTCAGAACGGTTTCTGGCATTACCAAACACAGAGCCTGTAATACGCATGTCTTCTGGACGAACAGCGTTACCGCCACCGACGGCCAAAACTGGTACTTTACCGGTAAAATCAGTCGCAGCGCTGGTACGAATGAATGCCGCAGTACTTAAGTTACTGCTTGAACCATTTTTATTGTTAGGTGTGCGCTCAGCATAGGAATTATGGTAATCAAGTTCCAAGAAAAGATTATCATTAACATCCCACTCAAGGTTAAAGCCTAATGAACCACCTTGATCTCGCGTACCATAATCACCGGCTGCCATTGATAAATCAGCGCCGCCGTCAGGGTAAGTTTCTGAATAAACTAATGGCGACGATACAGGGCCGTCAGACCAAGTGCTTTCTTGAGTTGGTACAAAGTTAAACCATGCAGATACGTCATGAGATTGGGTATCAACATCATTTTGCATATAGGTGTAATCAAGGGTTGCACGCACAGCATCAATTGGTTGGTATTGGAGCACTAACTGACCGTTAGTACGAGTACGTTGTTGTTCTTCAAAACGATAAATGGTGGTTTGCGGTACTGCGTAAACATCATCATCACCTGGGCGGTTGATTTGATTTGCATCTTTAGGTACGCCGCCCCATTCCGCGTTTGATCCGCCCCAGTCTTGATCAACAATACCAGGGAAACTACGCCAGCCCGTACCGACTTGAGCTTGCTGATTACCACTTTCACGGTCTTGGTAACTTGCTGAAATTAAAATACCGAATTTATCATCTGCAAAGGTATTTGAATATAAACCTGATAGTTCAGGGGTTACCGAGCCTTTATCTGTCGATGTATCGTCAATGGCTTTAACACCAAATGAGGCTTTCATGCCTGGAGTGCTTAAAGGGCGTTGAGTCAACACATTAATGGTTGCACCGATACCCCCGTTGGATTTTGAGCTTTACTTGTTTTTTCGACTTCAACGGCGCTAATTGATTCAGAGGCAATGTTGGCGAAATCGAAAGAACGTGAGCCAGTTGTTGTTGGCATTTGACGATTGTTTAGGGTGACGAGATTACGGTCTGGACCTAAACCACGAACAGTAACGCGGCTACCTTCACCGTTAGAACGGTCAATGGAAACACCTGTGATGCGCTGCAGTGATTCTGCTAAGTTTGTATCTGGAAACTTACCAATATCCTCAGCGTTGATGGCATCAACAATACCATTAGAACTTTTTTTCACATCCATCGATTTAATTAAGCTACCGCGAATACCAGTAACCTGAATAACCTCAATGTTTTCTTCAGCGGCTTCTTCTGCAGCATGAGCTGACATCATTGAACCTAGACCAAGGACTAACGATAAGCTCGTTGCGATTTTGGTTTTGGTAAATGTTCTTGTTTTCATCTAGGAAATCCCCATTGACTAGATCTAACTGTCTCTAAGTTTGTTTGCGGTTTAAGCGCAACTAGTTTTAATTGTCTATCGCACTTTTATGACTGTTTTGTAAAATTCATGTAAGCGCTTACATAAACCTAGTCCATAATGTGATATCAGTCAACAAAAATAGCGAAAAATGATTACATTTTGTTAACCAAGGTAATAGCTTGTAATGAGATTTATTGTTACACCATTGTTTTTAGTCGTGTTTTTTCTATTGTAAGAAATGGTATAAATGTAAGCGCTTTCTTTTTTGTGTGACGAAAAGGTGTTTTGATATTAGAACAATGATGGATAGTGGGGAGGGAGCATCGATGAAAATCGGTAATAAACCACTAAAATGTCATCAAAAGATGCCTAACATCACAAGTGTTATAACTTTGAATGCTAGGCAGCTTTGAGGGTGATCTTATTTGCAATTAGCTGGTTAATGGCTTTGCTGAGTCGCGAATAAATAACTCTGGAGCAAAAGCACAATCAACATCAACTTTAGTATCTTTATAAACATGTTGTAGTACCCAAAGTGCTGCCATTTTACCCATTTCATTAATCGGGTTACTCACTGTGGTTAATTTGGGTGATATGTATTGGGGGAAAGGAATATTATCGTAGCCAATAATAGAAATATCATCAGGCACTTTGATGCCGTTTTCTAAGCAAACAGCAATGACACCAGATGCCATTTGATCGCTGGCACATACGACCGCAGTGATCTTTTTATCCAGTGTAAGCAGATGATTCATGGCATCATTTCCGCCAAATTCTCGGAAGTTACCTTCGTACCATAATTCATCATCAAACGCTAAACCATATTCGGCTAATGCCCGCTTATGACCCAGTAGACGGTCTTGGGCATCTCTTTTACTCATAGGCCCTGACACATAGGCAACATCTTTATGCCCAAGCGACAAAATGTAATTTGTCGCCATATAACCGCCTTGTTCGTTCTCAAGATAAATACAACAATCTTTAATGGCTTCAATATAGCGGTTTATGAGTACGATAGGAGTTGTGCCTTTATACAGCTTGATAAGATATTCGTCTGAAACAGCTTCCACATCTAAAATCAGTGCATCGCAGCCTCGGCTCATTAAAAATTCAACACCGCTTTTTTCTTGTGCTTCATCAGAATGACCCGCAGCAATAATGACATGCTTATTTGCTGATCGAAGTGAGGTTTCAATTTCGGTCATCATTGGACCGTAAAAAGGACCGTCAAGTTGCGAAACTAAAACCCCGACACTATTTGAACAATTAGAGGCAAGCGATTGGGCAATGGTATTAGGGCGATAGTCTAAAGAAGCCATCGCATCTAATACTTTTTGGCGTGTTTTATCACTGACCTTGGTGTTGTTGTTCATCACCCTAGATACGGTTGCTAGTGATACACCTGCCAAAACTGAAACATCGTAAATCGTTGCCATAAATTGCTTTATCTCATTATTAACTATTTAAAATCAGCGTCATATTATCATGTGTTAATTTGTATCACTATTTAATTCCAGATGAATTTGCTCGACTTTTTTATTGTCTAAAATATACCAGCGCATGACAAAGGCGACCAAAATAGAGCCCAGAGCTGGATAAATAGTAAATGAAATTAATATGCCATCTAAAGCGGTTTGTGTCTGTACGCTATCGGCTTGATAGCCATAACCCGATAATAACCAACCTGCTGCCGCACCGCCTATAGCCACGCCCAATTTAATAAAGAAAATGATTGAGGAATAAATCATGCCGGTAATTCTAACCCCTGATTTATATTGACCATAATCAACCGTATCAGCCATTTTGGCCCACAACAGCGGAGTCGCCATATTAAAGGTGAAGCCCCATAAAATATAAGCGGCGAAAGCCAGTACCACTTGTTCTGGATCAATAAAGAAGCTGGCAACACATAAGGCTGCAGCAATCAGTTGTAAGCTAATATAGGCTTTTACTTTGCATACTTTTTTTGCCAAAGGTTCGGCTAATATACAACCAGCAATATTACCTAACATACCTAAGGTGATAAATAAGGTTATCGAGTCAGGCATATTGAGGTAATACTTAACATAATAAATAGCTAAACTGGTTCGCAGCACCATGCCGGATAATAAGCAGATGGCAGCGACAGACAATACGCGCCATTGGTCATTTTTAACTAAAAAACCAAAGTCTTGTTTAAAACTGGTTTGCTGATCAGCCGGCGGATGTAAACGTTCCTTAGTGCCCCAAAAGCAAGTTAAAAACATGGCTACACCCAGTATGCTCATGGCGGCAATGGTCAGTTGGTAACCTTTAGCTTGATCGCCTTGGCCTAAAAAGTCGACCAAGGGTAAGGTTAATGCCGACACCATTAAGCCACCGAGCATAGCAAATACGAATCGATAAGATTGCACCGATACCCGTTCTTTAGGATCAGCGGTTAACACTCCACCTAGTGCGCAATAGGGAATGTTAATGGCGGTATAAACCATCATTAACGCGGTATAAGTGACAAAGGCATAGATCATTTTGCCATCTTCGGATAAATCTGGCGTGGTAAAAGCAAGTACGCTGATAATTCCAAAGGGAAGGGCAAACCAAAGCAAGTAGGGACGAAACTTGCCCCATTTAGTATGGGTTCTGTCGGTAATAGCTCCCATTAATGGGTCGGTTATCGCGTCAATCAAACGTACCGCTAGAAACATGGTGCCAACAAAAGCCGGTGAAATACCAAAAATATCGGTATAAAAGAAGGTGAGGAATAACATCACCGTCTGAAACACGATATTACTGGCTGTATCGCCTAGTCCGTAGGCAATTTTTTCTTTTATGCTAATCATCTTAGCCTCTTATTATTTTAATTAATCCATGCAAACTGACAGTTAGCGTTTATCTACTTGTAACCAAATCACGGTAGGCTAGGCCACTGGCTTTAATTGTGCGCTTTTGGGTTGGGTAATCGACATAAACAATACCAAAGCGTTTTAAGTAACCTTCAGCCCACTCAAAGTTATCCATTAAACTCCAAGCAAAATAACCTACAACATTTACGCCTTGCTCAATGGCATTATTCACCGCGTTTAAGTGTGATTGATAATATTCAATTCGGTCGAGATCATTGACTTGACCATTCACCATTTTATCTGCCATAGCGGCACCGTTTTCGGTGATCATCATTGGCGGAAGTGGGTATTGTTTATTCAGCGAGACTAATAAATCGGTGAAAGCTTGTGGGTAGATCTCCCAACCAATATCCGTTTTTGGAACATCAAGCATATCAACTTGATGGTAAATAGTCTCAGCATCGGCTTGGTATACTGCGCGAGTGTAGAAATTAATTCCAAGAAAATCGAGCTTTTGACCGATGATGTCAAAGTCACCTTGTTCAATAACGGGGCGATCTGAAGGGGCGAGATCATGAATGATATCTGGGTAACATGCATCAAATAGTGGCTTGATATACCACTGGTTCATGTATTCATCTGCTTTTTTAGCTGCGGTAATATTAACGCTTTGGTCATCAATGCTATAGCAAGGGGTAAAGTTAAGTACTATACCGTTAAGTGTGTTTGGGCTTTGCTTTTGTAGCACCTGCATTGCTAAACCATGTGCAAGCAAAATATGGTGAGCGGCTTGACGTCCATAAGCAACTTTAGCGAGCCCCGGCGCATGAATGCCAACTTCATAGCCTAAAAATGCGCTACAAAATGGTTCGTTAAAGGTGGCATAAGAATGCACTCTATCACCTAACGCCTCGACTATTTTTGCGACATAGTCTTGAAACAAATAAGCTGTTTGACGATTTAACCAGCCGCCATTATCTTCAATGTGCTGGGGTAAATCCCAGTGGTATAGGGTGACAAAAGGCTTGATGCCTTTGGCGATTAAGCCGTCTAATAATTGAATATAAAAATCGACGCCTTGCTGATTTAAACTGCCATCTTGCTTGATCACCCGTGGCCATGAAATAGACAATCGATAAGCATCAACTCCTAATGATGAAATCAACTCAATATCATCCTGCCATAATTTGACATGTTCGCAGGCTTGCCTGCCATCAGATGCGTCACGGATTTTTCCTGGTGTGGCACAAAAAGTGTCCCAAATGCAGGGTAAACGTGTGTCTGCACCACCTTCAATTTGAAAAGAGGCGGTCGCAACGCCAAAAGTAAATTGCTTGGAAAGCATTCTTGAGTTAGCAGGCAAAGTCAGTTTCATATATTCACTCATTAAATTGTCATGTTTATAGTGGCACCCTTATTAGGAGCTGAAACGCTTAACAAATCCATTAATCCTGAGACAAAAACTTAATCTGTGTGTTTAAAACTATTTGACAACAGTTATCGTTATGTTAAAAATGAAAGCGCTTACATCGAGATTAGTGATAAATTAACCAAAGGTCAACACTAGATTGAATGATTTAGCGTCGCAGTAGGGTATACGCTAATTTTTTTGCAATATTTAATAACTATAAATAGGTAGAACTTATGACCGGTCCAACTTCAACTGTACTAACAGACGTTACAGCGGAGGAGCATAATACCCATCAAGTAGGAGATTTTCGTTTTGCCTTAGTGGCGCTTACGTCTTTGTTTTTTATGTGGGGATTTTTAACTTGTCTTAATGATATTTTAATTCCTTATCTTAAAAATATGTTTGAATTGAACTACACCCAAGCCATGCTGGTGCAGTTTTGTTTTTTTGGAGCTTATTTTATTGTCTCTATCCCAGCGGGTAATTTGGTGGGTAAAATTGGCTATCAAAAAGGTATTATTACTGGGCTTGTGATTGCCTGTATAGGCTGTTTATTATTTTATCCTTCAGCCAGTTATGCTTCATATAATATGTTCTTGTTGGCATTTTTTGTTTTAGCCTCAGGAATCACCATATTGCAAGTATCCGCAAACCCTTATGTGAGTGTATTGGGTTCAGCGAGTACGGCGTCATCTCGATTAACTATGACCCAAGCCTTTAACTCTTTAGGGACTACTGTAGCGCCATTTTTTGGGGCTTGGTTAATTTTATCCACTATGGAACACCCTGATTCTGTGACTGAGTTAGACCAAGCAATTGGTGTATTAAGTGCGGCAGAGCAAGCTCACACGGTTCAAATTCCTTATTTGATTTTAGCCGGTGCACTATTTTTATTAGCTCTTATTTTTATGTTGTTAAAGCTACCTCAGTTAGGCAAAACCAGCGTCGCAAAAACGACTTCCACAGAAGCACACACCAACCTAGCCACGAAGCAAGGTAGCGCTTGGCAATATCCACATCTAGTATTAGGTGCAGTCGGCATTTTTGTCTATGTCGGTGCCGAGGTGGGTATTGGTAGCTTTTTAATTAACTTTTTAACCCAAGATGACATTGGTGGGTTAACTGAGTCCCAAGCGGCAAAGTATATCGCTTATTATTTTGGTGGGGCAATGGTTGGGCGCTTTATCGGTGCGCTGGTGATGCAAAAAATTAAAGCTGGGAAAGTATTAGCCTTTAATGCCACCTGTGCCTGTTTGTTGGTTGGTGTCGCGATTTTCTCATCGGGTACTACCGCTATGTGGGCATTATTACTGGTTGGATTATGTAACTCAATTATGTTTCCCACTATTTTTAGTTTGGCGTTGCAAGATCTACAACAATACACAAGTCAGGGTTCTGGCATCTTATGTTTAGCCATTGTCGGCGGTGCTGTGGTGCCATTAGTACAAGGCATGCTGGCTGACGCTCTTGGTATCCAACTGGCGTTTATATTGCCGCTATTATGTTATGGCTTTATTGGTTACTACGGATTAATTGGCTGTGATGCAAAGCGTCCTAGCAAAACGGTATAAAGGAAAACTCATGCTAAATTTTACTCGCAATATTAACAATGGCGGTGACGCTATTTCGCACAAAGTTATCCCGTTTAAGTTTGCACCCTTATCGGCTTCATTGTTGATTGGACTCGGTTTACTTGGCTGTCAGCCTTCGACACCAAGCAAAAACCAACAACAAATTGACCTTGCGCAAACTGTAGCTGAACAAAAAGAACTGGTACCAGAAAGCACAAGTACCGGGGTAAAAGCGGATATCAATGTTTGGCCACAGCAGCAAGCCGCTATTGCTGTTGATCCGATATTAGAGCAAAAAATTGCTGAGATCCTCGCACAGATGACACTTGAGCAAAAAGTGGCGCAAATGATCCAACCTGAAATTCGCGACATAACTGTTGAAGATATGCGTCAATATGGATTTGGTTCATATCTTAATGGTGGTGGTGCGTATCCTAACAATGACAAACATGCCACGCCTGCAGATTGGATTAACCTTGCTGAAGCTATGTATCAGGCCTCTGTGGATGATTCTTTAGATGGCAGCCGTATTCCAACTATGTGGGGAACTGATGCCGTTCATGGTCACAACAATGTAATTGGTGCAACATTGTTCCCGCATAACATAGGCTTAGGTGCGGCCAATAACCCTAAATTAATTGAGCAAATAGCGGCCATTACCGCAAAAGAAGTGATGGTAACCGGTATTGATTGGGTGTTTGCGCCAACGGTTGCGGTAGTGCGTGATGATCGTTGGGGGCGGACTTATGAAGGCTATTCAGAAGACCCTCGTATTGTGCGTGATTATGCCTTTGCAATTGTAGAAGGCTTACAAGGTGCCGTTGATGGTGAGTTTTTAAGTGATCAACATGTGTTATCAACCGTTAAGCACTTTTTGGGCGATGGTGGTACTGAAAAGGGCATCGACCAAGGGGATAACCTCGCTTCAGAGCAAGACTTATACGCCATTCATGCCCAAGGCTATGTGGGTGGGTTAAATGCGGGTGCGCAGTCTGTCATGGCATCATTTAATAGTTGGCATGGCGATAAAATTCACGGCAATAAATACCTGTTAACTGATGTATTAAAAGGGCGATTTGCCTTTGACGGTTTTGTTGTGGGTGATTGGAATGGTCACGGTCAAGTTGCAGGTTGTAGCAATGAGTCATGTCCACAAGCTGCCAATGCCGGCTTAGATATATTTATGGTGCCAACGGCAGCATGGAAACCTTTATATGAAAATACCATTGCGCAAGTTAAGAGTGGTGAGATAAGCCAAGCTCGAATTGATGATGCGGTGAGCCGTATTTTGCGCGTTAAGCTGCGTGCGGGGTTATTTGAAAAACCGAGTCCTGCAAAACGTGCGCTTTCAGGTAAAACGGAATTAATTGGCCAAGCCAGTCATCGTGAGGTTGCTAAACAAGCGGTGCGTGAATCTCTTGTGCTACTTAAAAATAATCAAGCTTTACTGCCTTTATCGCCCAAAATGAATGTATTAGTAGCTGGTGATGCGGCAGACAATATTGGCAAGCAATCAGGTGGTTGGACTATCACTTGGCAAGGTACTGACAATCAAAATAGTGACTTTCCTGGTGCAAGTTCAATCTACCAAGGAATTGCATCCGCGGTGGATCAAGCTGGTGGTCAAGTTCAGTTAAGTGTTAACGGCCAGTTTGATGCGAACAATAAACCCGATGTTGCTATTGTGGTTTTTGGTGAAGAACCTTATGCCGAAGGTAACGGCGATATTGATAATCTTGAATATCAACGTGGTGATAAGCGTGACTTAGCCTTGCTGAAATCATTACAAGCTCAAGGTATTAAAGTGGTGTCAGTGTTTATTAGTGGTCGCCCTATGTGGGTTAATCCTGAAATGAATGCCTCGGATGCCTTTGTTGCTGCTTGGTTACCCGGTTCGGAAGGTCAAGGCGTCGCTGAAGTGTTGTTTACCGATGCGCAAGGTCAGGTGCAACATGATTTTGTTGGCAAGCTGTCTTTTTCATGGCCGTCAACGCCACAACAATCTGCAGTGAATGTGAATGATGAAGATTATCAGCCATTACTGCCATATGGCTTTGGATTAAAATATGGCGACAAATCAACATTAGCCAATGATTTATCGGAAGATAACTTTGCTGAGCAAACTGAAATTGAAGACTTAGCCTTATTTGAACGAGCCGTAAAATCACCGTGGAATATGTATATTGCCACTGTGGCTCTCGATAATAACGGGCTGCCACAGATTAAAGATCGCCAAACTTTAGCAAGTAGCATGGCTGAAAATAGTGCTTTACATATCCGTACCATCGATAAAGTTGTCCAAGAAGATGCGCGCCAAGTTACTTTTAAAGGGGAACAAATGGGGCTGGTGGGTCTTAACAGCAACTTCCCGCGTGATTTTAGAGCGTATCAAGATAACAGCGTGTTAAGCGTGCAAATACAAGTGCAAGACAAACTTGAACAACCATTAATGATTGGAATGGTATGCGAGGGGGCTTGTTTGGGACAATTTGATATTAGTGAGCAAGTTAACGCTAAGGTTAATACTTGGCAAACAATTCAAATTCCTCTGAGCTGTTTTGCAAAACAAGGTTTTGATTTTGCTAAAGTCATAGTGCCTTTTTATATCGCGACACAAGCCAACACAACCGTAAGCTTCAGTGATGTGGTGATCACGAACGTTTCTGCGTCAGACAATAGCCAAGTAATTGATTGTAAATAATTCTACCTATTTAAACACACTTGTTTAGCCTTTCTGAGTGCCCTAATTAAGATAATTGGGGCACTGCGTTGGCCGCTGCATGGCCTTAATTTGTGCTCTGTTAATGTTGTTGAGCTTAAATTGTTGTGAGTTCATATTACAGATCGCTTTATCGTTTGACCTGTTATCAAAGGAAAAGTGAATGAAAACAAAAGCAAGCAATTTTAAATCATCTGCCTCAATATTACATGGTACAAACCGAGCCGGACTGATTAGTGTCGCCATGTTAACCGGTCTGATGCTAAGTGCTTGCGGCTCAGACTCATCAGACAGTCGTGATGATAATAAAGTGCCAACACCTGAGCCTGTCGCACAAGGCTGGCAATTAGTTTGGAGCGATGAGTTTGACGGAACAGAGCTTGATACCAGCAAGTGGAATTATGCTTTTGATTGTTATGGTGGGGGCAACAATGAAGGGCAATGCTATACCGACCGAGCTGATAACAGTCAAGTTGCTAATGGCTTATTAACCATTACCGCTAAACGGGAAACATTTTCAGGCCCTGCGTTCGTCAGAACGGATCCGAATTATGATGTAAACGATAAGTCTAAAACGCTCGATTACACATCGGCACGACTTGACTCGATGCATAAAGGGGATTGGAAATATGGCCGTTTTGAAATTCGGGCCAAAATGCCATTTGGGCAAGGTACTTGGCCAGCTATTTGGATGTTGCCAACGGATTGGGTATATGGCCCTTGGGCTGGTTCGGGCGAAATTGACATTATGGAAGCGGTCAATTTAAAAGTGGTTACTGACGGTTCTGCCCCTGAATCAGCTTTACATGGCACTTTGCATTACGGTAAAGCATGGCCGGGCAATGTTTATTCTGGTCAAGAGTATCATTTACCCGATGGAGCAAACCCTGCTGACGATTTTCATGTGTATGTCATTGAATGGCAAGAGGATGAAATCAGATGGTATGTTGATGATGTTCATTATGCTACCCAGCGCGCTACTGGTTGGTACAGTCAATATCTCGATGAGGAAGGCAATTTACAAAATGCACCAAATGATGCGCCATTTAATCAATCATTTCATATGATTTTAAATTTTGCTGTTGGCGGAGCTTGGGCCGGGCAAGTGAATAATACCGGCATTGATGAAACTGTGTTTCCACAAACCATGCAAGTTGACTATGTGCGGGTATATGAATGTGCATTATCGCCTTCCACAGGCGCAGGGTGCGAAACCATTGACGAGACCGCAACCCTAGTGACAGGACATAGCGCACCTGAGATTGTGATTCCTGATGATAATTGGGGGCTGGGCCGTTATTTAGCATATTTGATGATCAATTGGCTGAGGGATTAGTTTTTAATAGTTATAACCCAGAGGGACAAATTAGTTATCAACTTGAGTCTGTTGCCGAGCGCGGACAAGTGCTAACCATAGATATAACCGGCACTATAGGTAACTTGTATTTTGAATATCCTCCCAAGGCGGATTTAAGCCATTGGGGCGCAAATGGTCAGTTAATATTCGATCTGTTAGTCGAGTCAACAGACGATGCCACCGAGCTGCTCGTTAAAATTGATAGTGGTTGGCCTAATGTCAGTGATATCAGTGTTGATTTACCCATAACAGGTCAATGGCAGCAGGTGACGATTTCAATTGCTGAGTTAATTGCTCAAGGTAATCGTTTTGCTCCAGGCAGTTTTGCTAATCTTGCCAGCGTGCAAAATCCATTTGTGATTGAGCCCTTGGGTAAAATGAAATTGCAACTGGATAACGTCCGATTTGAATATAAGGTGTCAGCGCAAACAGAGGTGTTGGTTTATGATGATGCCCTGGCAGCTCCCTTTAGTTTAGGACATTACGCGGCATCGGGTGAGTTACTGATTAATCAAATTGATGTTGGTGGCGAACATAACAAGGTGACTGAATTTGTGTTTAATACCAATGAAGCCGTTGGTTATTTTCAAAGCACAGGGATAACCCATGATATCAGTGGTTTCAGTCAGTTAAGTTTCGATGTTAATGTGGCGCAAGATCCGCGTGCCAATCGGAATTTAATGATAAAAATGGATTGTGTGCATCCTTGTAGTACAGGTGATTATCCACTTGAGGTACCCGATATTGGTGTATGGACTCATTATCAAATTCCACTAACCCGTTTAACGACTCATCCGGGCTCAAGTTTAGATTTAACTCAGGTAGAGTCACCGTTAGTCATATTTCCAAGCTGGGGTGATCAGCAAGGTGTCATTATTCAAGTGGATAATGTCAAAATACACTAAATCTGCTTGATGGTATTCAAACTACTATCTATTGAAGTCGTTTAATGTGGCTGCAATAAGCTGAATACGAATGCAAAAAAGCACAGTTATCTTTGTCTGATGCCTTGGTTAGCTTAGTATCAATAATCTTTAGTTTGCTGTTATTGTGATGTTGCAAAAGCGGTTAGTGTGTTTGGTTAGAAGTTTGATGAAATGGTTATAAATCCTTATGCCAAATAGTGACATAATGACGAGATTACTTGATAGGCGTTATTTTTAAGGAATTGATTTGTCAAACTATCTAATATCATCATCTCAGTTGGCTAAGGTGATTGATATCGCTAAACAAGCGGGAAAAGCCATTATGGATGTTTATGCAACAGCGGATATTCACGTTGAAGTGAAACAAGATGACAGCCCTGTGACCGCAGCAGATATCGCCAGCCATAATGTGATCATCAATGGCTTAAACCAAATGTTTACAGACATTCCGGTGATGAGCGAAGAAGCGGCAGATATTAGTTGGGCTGAACGCCAAACATGGCAAACCTATTGGTTGATTGATCCACTTGATGGCACGAAAGAGTTTATTAAACGCAATGGTGAATTTACGGTTAATATTGCGTTGATCCATCAAGGTAAAGCCATTGCCGGAGTCGTGTACGCACCCGTTTTAAACAAATGTTATAGTGGGGTCCTGGGACAAGGGGCTTGGCTTGAAACCCAAACCGATGACGGTGTAACCCAAGTTGAGTTGAATATCAGCCAACGTGACATTAGCCCTATACCGATTGTGGTTGGGAGTCGCTCGCACATTAGCCCAGATGTGGCATCATATTTAGAAACCGTGGGTGAGCATAAGGTGTTAAGCGTAGGCAGCTCATTGAAGTTTTGTATGGTGGCCGAAGGGCAAGCAGATGTTTACCCAAGACTTGGATTAACCAGTGAATGGGACACCGCAGCAGCGCAAGCTGTATTAGAAAGCGCTGGCGGCCAAGTATTGCAGTATCCAGAGTTAACGCCTCTGGTATATAACCAAAAAGAAAATATTTTGAACCCGTATTTTATTGCTGCCGCTAAATCGTGGTTTATCCGTTAATTGGTGCGAATAAGCTGCAATTTAAACACAGCCAAATACACAACGAGCATTTAATAATAAACAAGTGGAGAGACAAGTTATGATGCGCATGGGCGTCGATCTTGGTGGTACCAAAATTGAATTAGTGGCTTTGGCTGAAAACGGTGATGAGCTATTTCGTAAACGTATTCCTACACCTAAGAATTACCCTGATACGCTTGATGCGATCATCGGCTTAGTGGCAGAAGCAGAAGCCGAAGTGGGGGAGACAGGTTCGGTTGGGGTAGGTATTCCCGGTGTTATCTCTCCTTTCACCGGTTTAGTTAAAAACTCTAACTCGACTTGGATTAATGGTCATCCTCTTGATCAAGACTTAAGCGCTCGATTAGACCGTGAAGTAAGGGTGACTAATGATGCAAACTGTTTTGCATTATCAGAAGCCGTTGATGGTGCTGCAGCAGGTAAAGGTCTAGTGTTTGGGGTTATTATTGGCACTGGATGTGGAGCTGGCATTGCTATCAATGGCAAAGTCCATGGCGGTGGTAACGGTATTGGCGGTGAGTGGGGCCATAATCCGTTACCTTGGATGACCGCAGATGAACATCATTCAACAGATTGTTTTTGCGGTAACAAAGATTGTATTGAAACTTTTATTTCAGGTACGGGGTTTGTTCGTGATTTTCGCGCCGCAGGCGGTGATGCCACCAGTGGAATTCAAATTGCACAAATGATGTCTGAAGGCGATAAACTTGCCAGCCAAGCATTTACTCGTTTTATTGACCGTTTAGCTCGCTCATTGGCCCATGTCATTAATATGATGGATCCTGACATGATAGTGTTAGGTGGCGGAGTATCAAATATTGATGCCATCTATACCGAGCTACCAAAGGTATTGCCTAAATATGTTGTTGGTCGTGAATGTGCCACACCTGTGGTGAAAAACCTTTATGGCGCATCATCTGGTGTGCGTGGCGCTGCGTGGTTATGGGGTAAGTAAGTTTTAGCTTTCGCTTTATGATAAAAACGACGCCAAGCCGCGTCGTTTTTTATTGGAAATTTTTTTAGCCATATTTAGGCTGACTCGTTACACTATCGCCAATATCGATTTGTGGACCTGCTATGTTTTTGCTTAAAAAAATTATCTCGCAACTGTTTATGCCGATCCCGCTGACCTTGTTATTATTGTTAGTAATGGTTTTACTTATTCGTTTATCAAGTCGCAAATTAGTGAGGTTAGCCAAATTATGCTTTGTGATGGCGATACTATTATTAGCAGGCTTGAGTCAGTCTGATGTGAGTTATCATTTAGCTAAATCGTTAGAATCCCAATATCCTATTAATTCCAGCCCAATCAGGGGGACAAGTCATAATTCTGCCGCACAATGTTGGGTGCTGGTGTTAGGTTCTGGACACAATGAAAATTCTAATTACACCGCAGTGCAGCAGTTATCGACCACAGCATTAGCAAGATTAACCGAAGGATTAAGGCAGTTATCATTAGGGGGCAATTGTCAATTAGTGGTTAGCGGCTGGAGTGGCGGGGTAATGCCAACACCTCATGCTGAACTTATGCGTCAAGCCGCGATTGAGTTGGGGGTTAACCCCGCTAGAATAGTGGCTTTCCCCGATGCAAAAGATACTGTTGAAGAGGCAATATCCATGTATAAACTAGTTGGTCAGCACCCATTTAGGTTAGTGACTTCTGCCACTCATATGCCTCGTTCGATGCAGATTTTTGAATCTTTAGGTATGCAGCCACAAGCGGCGCCTACAGATTTTATTGCCCGTAAAAGTTATTGGTGGCGTTTGGATGCCGAGCAATTATTAACTTCACAAAAAAGTATTCACGAATATGTAGGCCAGTTATGGATTACCCTTAAAGGTGTCGCCCATCAACCAGTAGAAAATGGCCTTAAATTATCCTTAAAAGAAGACAATTAATCATGAGTCAGCTGCCTAATGATGCCCCAACCGAAAGTATGAGTTTATCTATCTCACCGCAAACAAAACGAAATGGCACTACCCTCACCATTGCCGGCGCTACGGGCTTAATGATAAGTCTGCTGTTGTTTTTACAATATAAAAGCTTGTTAGCGCCGACATTAGTGTTATTTGGTTTGTCGATCGTGGGATTGTTATTGGGGATCTCAAAGCTAAATGAACCGCCTATCAGCATAAAGTTAACCCCAATAGGGCTTAGTTATTTTCATCGTCGCGGCAAGGTTGATATTGAATGGAGTAATATTGTGCGACTTGATAGCGTGCGATTGACGCAAAACATGCAATTGATCGAGCTGCCTTATATCGGCTTCAAGCTTAAAAAGATCAACCCTATTTTAGATTGTATTTCACCGCGTTTAGCCACAGGTTTGTTAACTGAGCAGCGGCCATTGTTTATGACGGCAGCCACCCATGATGAAGATTTACAAAGTCTTGAAAGCTATATTGGTGCTGAGTTTACCCCCTTTATTAGCCATGGTGATCGCTATCGAGGCGTACTTGCTATGTTCGGACATCGCTGCCAAACGTTAGACGACAATTTAGGTTATCATTTATACATATCTTACGATGCACTAGACCGAGAACCCAAAGAGATGGTTAGTTTGTTAAGACAATGGCAACAGCAGGCTTTGAGCGATACTGCTCAGCAGGTTGTTAGCAATGACCGTCAATCGGTATAAATAGGAGTCTGCTAATGGATGTTAAGCTCATTAATCTTAAAGGCGGCTGTTTATGTGGTGCAATTCGCTATCAGGTTAATGCCAAGCCGTTCGATGCTGATTACTGTCATTGCAGGCAATGCCAGTTGTCATCGGGCGCTGTGGTGATGAGTTGGATGGATTTTAAAGCTGAGCAGCTAGTGTGGCTTAAAGGGCAAACAAAAGAATTTTCATCATCTGATAAAGTCAGGCGCGGGTTTTGCCAAGATTGTGGCTGTAGTTTGAGTTATCGCCATATTGACTACCCTGACTATGTTACTTTGTCGATAGCTTCGTTAGATGAGCCAAATCAAGTGTCACCCAATTATCATATCTACACCGTTAACCAAGTGAGTTGGCTAAACATTGACGATAACTGCAAGCGTTATAAATTAGCTCGCAGTGAAACGAATTAAATAAATGATTCAATAATTAGCATTGGTTTACCAGTCTGTTTTCACGGTGACGCTGGCCTAAAAACTGGCCGCCATCAAGTACTTCTAGTTTTTCGCTGTAGGCATCACCTTCAAAGGTGCCAATCGATGTGAGCAGTAATTTTTGGCATTGGACTGTGCCTTTAACAAGACCTGAAATATTCAATTCAAGGCACTGAATGTCTCCGTTAACTTCACCTCCGGCTTCAATCACCAGATTACCTTGGGTAACAATATCTCCCAGTATCTTTCCGCTTATCAGAACGTCACCATTAAATTGAAAATCGCCGGTTAATTCACAGCCTTGGGCAATAAAACTTAGCTGCTGAGCAGCATTTTTTTGATTAAACATCTGTGTGCTCTTGTTATTATTAAGGGTAAAAATCACTATTCAATATAATCATTTTGACTGATATGTAAACCATTCAAATAAAGTAATATTTATTGATTAATCTGGTTTCGATATGGTTATCGAGTCAGATGGGCAGGGCGATACACAGGCTCCGCAACCGGTACAAGCATCTGTATTTATAGCAGGTTTTGGCACTTGACCCACCGCCATAACAAAAGAAATTGCTCTTTCATCACAGGCATCTTTACAGCTTTGACACCACACGCCGCTGTTAGTTAAACAGTTATCTTTGATGCTGGCACTAATCTGCCAAGGTGCGGCTTGTTGGAGATCAAAAATAGGCTCTTCACAGGCGGTAACACACTGTTGACAAAAGGTACATTCCGCTTCGCTAAAGCGAATTTCGGGGAAGCCGCCATCCCCGCGCTTAATGATTTGGGTTTCACAAGCTTTAATACACTTGTCGCAACGAGTACAGATATCGGTAAACTCTATATAAGGGTTAACCCAAGGTGGTCTTTGGACGTTACTTTTTCGGCGGCTAAATAAATTACGTCGACCTTGGTTAATGCTGTCGCTCATTACTGTTTTCCTATAGTGCTAATACCAGATTGTTAAGCTTTATAACCATTTGGGTTATTCGATTGCCACTTCCAGCTACTATTAGCCATATCCTCAAGGTTATGAGTCGCGCGCCAGTTAAGCTCATTCGCGGCGTAGCTTGGGTCTGCATAACAGGCCGCAATATCACCTGGGCGACGTTCCACAATTTGATATGGCAGCGTTTTGGCACAAGCTTTTTCAAAGGCTTTGACCATTTCTAATACACTGTAACCTTGACCCGTACCTAAGTTATAGGTAACTAAGCCTGGGCTAGTGCGTAATTTATCGAGTGCTTTTAAATGGCCAATTGCTAAATCAACCACATGAATATAGTCACGAACGCCTGTGCCATCTGGAGTGTTGTAATCACCACCAAAAACACTTAATTGATCCCGTTTACCCACCGCAACTTGCGAAATAAAAGGCATTAAGTTGTTTGGGATATCATTCGGATCTTCACCAATTAAACCGCTTTCATGAGCGCCAACAGGATTAAAGTAACGCAAGCGGGCAATGTTCCAGCTGTTATCTGAGTGGTGTAAATCCGCTAGAATATTTTCCACCATTAATTTTGATTGGCCATAAGGATTTGTTGCACCCGTTGGAAAGTCTTCTTTAATAGGCAAGCTTGCAGGATCACCATAAACCGTTGCTGAAGAACTAAATACCAGATTTTTGACATTGTTTTCAGCCATTACCTGACATAACACTATGGTTCCCGTTACGTTGTTTTCATAATACTTTAAAGGCTTGGCGACTGATTCACCAACCGCTTTTAAACCGGCAAAATGAATCACGGATTCAATATCGCGATCGGTAAAAATTTTCTGTAACAGTGCTTTATTAAGAATATCACCTTGGTAAAAGGTCACTGATTTACCGCTAATGGTTTCAACGCGCTTTAGCGCCTCAACACTTGAGTTTGAAAGGTTATCAACGATAACGACATCCTGCCCGACTGCAAGTAGTTCCACAACCGTATGGGTGCCTATATATCCTGCGCCACCGGTAACTAAAATTGTCATGTACAAATCCTATGATAAAAACGTTGAAATTACGGCATATTGTAAATCAGTCAGTCAGAATTACTATGATAAATCAGCATAAACGGCATGATTTATTTTAAATTTTTGCTACCCAGCCCTGCACTCGTCAAATTTACTATCCAAAATAGAGTATTGAATTTGTTAATTATTATTTTTTAACTAAACCAGGTGTATTTATTTGTTGACAAAATACCAACAGATTCGAAATGACAATAAAGTGTGAGGGAGTTAACAAAATCGCAACCATAGCACACTATGATGTGAGTTAAGTTGACGTAGAGAGAAACCCATGGGTAACGCAACAAAATATATTTCACACCAACCTGATAGTCAGGGATATGTTAATTACTCAGAGCATGAACACGCCTTGTGGCAACAACTTTATCAACGTCAGATTGCTAATCTTCCAGGTAAAGCCTGTGAAGCTTATTTGCAAGGTATTGATGCCCTAAACATGTCGGTGGATAAAATCCCCCAATTACCAGATTTAGACAAAGTGTTAACCGAAGCGACTGGTTGGAAAACCGCTGCGGTACCAGCATTAATATCATTTGGCAAGTTTTTTGAGTTACTGGCTAACAAGCAATTCCCTGTAGCGACCTTTATTCGCACTAAAGAAGAATTTGATTATCTGCAAGAGCCGGATGTGTTTCATGAAGTGTTTGGTCACTGTCCACTATTGACCAATCCTGCTTTTGCCAATTTCTCGCACATGTATGGGCAGCTAGGTTTAGCGGCGTCAAAAGAGGACCGCGTGTTTCTAGCAAGGCTATACTGGTTTACGGTTGAATTTGGTTTAATGCAAGCTAAAGATGGCCCATTAAATATTTATGGTGGCGGTATATTGAGCTCTCCGGGTGAAACCTTATATGCCTTAAGTGATGCTCCAGAACGTAAGCCGTTTGATTTATTAGATGTGTTACGTACACCATATCGAATCGACATTATGCAGCCTATTTATTACGTTATCGAACATATTGATTATCTAAATGAAATTGCCCAAATGGACATTATGACTCATGTTCAAAAGGCACGTGCTTTGGGTTTATTTGCGCCTATGTTTCAGCCAAAAGTAAAAGCCAGTTAACAATGTAGAGTAACAAAGCTTGTTGATTTAATAACACCATTATATTGATTTATAAGTAGAAAAATTAGGAGTACCAATGACCGCACTATCTGAAATGAAATGTGAAGCTTGTCAAGCAGACGCGCCAAAAGTTACTGATGCTGAATTAGCTGAACTTGTGCGTATGATCCCAGACTGGGGAGTTGAAGTTCGTGATGGCGTGATGCAATTAGAACGAGTGTATAAGTTTAAAAACTTTAAACAAGCGATGGCTTTTAGCAACAAATTAGCAGACTTAGCTGAAGAAGAATTCCATCATCCAGGTATTTTAACCGAATGGGGAAAAGTCACCGTGACTTGGTGGTCGCATTCGATTAAAGGCTTACACAAGAATGATTTCATTATGGCAGCCAAGACCGACCAGTTGTTAGATTAATTGCAAGGCTATTATTTTCAGCATGTTACGTTAGCGTAACATGCTAGATTATTTCTCTGTTACAAATTCACTGTAAACTTCACTTGCCACCACTCTCATAACACTCTAACGTATGCGCAGTTTCCAAAGAAAAAACCAATAAATAGGGAATCACAGTATTATGCGTTTGGAAGTGAGTTGTAATGATCGCGTCGGCCTCGCGAAAGACATTCTCGTCGTACTCGAAAAATATGGCATTAATTTGATAGCTATTGATGCCAGTAATAAAGGCTTTTTGTATTTGCAATTTGCCGAAATCAGTTTTGAAATGCTAAGAGAACTGATGCCCCTTATTCGCAAGGTTGAAAGTGTCCATGATGTACGAACTGTGTCGTTTATGCCATCTGAGCAAGAACACTACGCCTTAAAAACCTTATTAAAAACGCTACCCGATTCGGTGTTCTCACTTGATGCAAAAGGGCGGATCCGTATTGTTAACGAATCGGCATTGCTCACTTTAGACATGGCCGAGCATGAAGTAGTGGACGAATCGTTAAATCACTGGGTACAAGGCTTTAACTTCGCTCGCTGGTTGAGCGAACCACAAGTACTGGCGATTGCTTCACGGGTTACAATTAATTCTAATGAATACCTTGCTGAAATGCTGCCGATTTATTTACCTGATGATGACGATACCACTATTTTAGCGGGTGCAGTTGTGTCGCTTAAATCTCCTGCCAGAGTAGGTAAGCAGTTTAATGCACTGCAAAATCAAACCACGGGTTTTGATAACGTATTAGCCATAAGCGATAAAATGAAAGATGTGCTGAAACAAGCCAAACGCATGGCACAGTTAGATGCGCCATTACTGATCACCGGTGAAACTGGCACAGGTAAAGAGTTAATGGCCCGCGCAAGTCACGATGCCAGCATGCGCCGAAATCATCCTTTTATAGCCATTAACTGTGCAGCGCTGCCAGATAGTGTGGCTGAAGAAGAGCTGTTTGGTTTTGTCAGTAATGGTCAAGTTGTTAAACGCGGTTTTTTTGATGAAGCCAAAGGCGGTACAGTCTTTTTAGACGAAATTGCTGAAATGTCTAAAGCTGCACAAGTGAAGCTGCTACGCTTATTGCAAGATGGCGCTTTTAGGCGCATGGGCGGAGATGAAGAAGTTAAAGCGGATGTTCGCATTATTTGTTCAACCCAAAAGAACTTAGCTGAAATGTGCCAAACAGGCGAGTTTAGAGAAGACTTATATTATCGTATCCATGTACTTAGCTACCATATGCCATCTTTGCGTGAGCGTAAAGTTGATGTCATTCCGTTGACAGAGATGTTTTTAGAGCATTACAGTCAGCAGCTTTCTAGTCCATTACGCAGGATTTCGGCATCTTGTCGTGATTACCTATTCAGTTATGCTTGGCCGGGCAATGTTAGGCAACTCAAAAATGCCATATTTAGAGCCGTATCTATGTGGGATGGCGCGACAGAGCTGACCGTTGAACAGCTTAAATTACCATCTTATGCTGAGGGCTTTGGTTACTTTGATGAAGAATTTGAAGGCACATTAGATGAAGCTATGAAGGAATATGAAGCGAGTTTATTACGTCGTTTATATCCTGCATATCCAAGCACGCGTCAATTAGCAAAAAAATTGGGAGTGTCACATACCGCCATTGCCAACAAATTACGCGATTACAATATTTCGAAAAAGCGTTAATACCAAACCTGTAACGATAAAATGCCAGCTAACTGCTGGCATTATCATCACTTGACGCCTTGAAAATCAGGCAATTCAAGCAGATTTAAATTTTGTATAAATATCTTTACGGAATGGTGATGTTTAACCACAAATGTGATTTTGTTCACAAGCTATATACCATCGAGTTTATCAGGTATTTATATCAAGCATCATGCTAACCGTCTGCTAAGGCAAAGCATTCATATATATGCCAGCAGTCTCTTTGAATTTAGGAGCAACAATGAAACTTGCAAGTTATAACAACGGTCGCCGCGATGGCCAATTAATGTTAGTTAGCAAAGATTTGACCAAGGCGGTAGCGGTACCTGCAATTGCTCACACTATGCAACAACTTCTGGATGCATGGGACTTATTAAATCCACAGTTACAAGAATTATATGACGCGCTGAATGACGGCCAAATGGATAATGCTATCGACTTTGACGAAGCAAAATGTTTGTCGCCACTGCCACGAGCTTACCAATGGGCTGATGGTAGTGCTTATGTCAACCACGTTGAATTAGTTCGTAAAGCACGTGGTGCCGAAATGCCAGCCTCTTTCTGGACTGATCCATTAGTATACCAAGGCGGCTCAGATAGCTTTATTGCGCCTAAAGCGGATATTGAGATGGCAAGTGAAGAGTTTGGCATTGATTTTGAATCTGAAATTGCCGTTATCACTGATGATGTCGCCATGGGCGTAAATGCCGCTGATGCCGCTAAACACATTAAATTATTGATGTTGGTTAACGATGTATCACTGCGTAATCTTATTCCTGGTGAGCTAGCTAAAGGCTTTGGTTTTTTTCAATCTAAACCTTCCAGTGCCTTCTCTCCTGTGGCAATTACACCCGATGAACTAGGTGATAAATGGCAAGACAGTAAAGTGCATTTACCATTAGTGACGCATTTAAATGGCGAATTATTTGGTCGTCCGAATGCCGGTGTGGATATGACATTTGATTTTAGTCAATTAGTGTCACACGTCGCTAAAACTCGTCCATTAGGGGCAGGGGCGATTATTGGTTCCGGTACTATCTCAAATTATGATCGTAGCGCGGGTTCAAGCTGTTTAGCTGAAAAACGTATGCTAGAAATTATTGCAGACGGCAAAGCTAGCACGCCATTTATGCAATTTGGCGATACGGTTCGCATTGAAATGTTTGATGAAAACAACATGAGCATTTTTGGTTCAATCGACCAAAAAGTGGTTGAGTATAAAGGCTAGTAAGCGCTGATTAGTGTGACCTTAAAAAGCAATAACGATAAGCGTTGTTGCTTTTTTTATATCAATCGCCGTTAGTTGATGAGTAAATCGTCCATAAATGCTTTTTTTAAACAAAGCCTGTTTTGAGTTAACTCGTTATTACACAACACTCATCCAGAGTGAATATATTTATCTCTTAACAATAGGTGGATATTTATTCCGATAGGGAGCATAAGGAATTTTCATGAAATTATATGGTTATTGGCGGTCAAGTGCCGCTTATCGGGTACGCATTGCCCTAAATTTAAAACAATTACCGGCAGAGCAGGTTTCTGTTCATCTGGTGAATAATGGTGGTGAGCAACACAGTGATGCATTTCATCAATTGAACCCACAGCATTTAGTGCCAGCTCTAGTCGATAGTGAAGACGGTGCTGAATTTAGCTTAACCCAATCATTGGCCATTATTGAATACCTTGATGAAAAATATCCGCAGCCAAGTGTGTTACCTGAACAGATAAAAGATAAAGCTATCGTTCGTGCTATGGCACAATCTATTGCCTGCGAAATTCACCCTTTAGATAATCTTCGCGTTTTACAATATTTAGTGAAAGAAATGGGTGTCGACGAAAATCAAAAAATGGCTTGGTATCATCACTGGATCCATCTTGGTTTTAGTGCTCTTGAAAGCCAGCTTGTTCAATACAGTGGGCGCTATTGTTTTGGCGATAACGTCACCTTGGCAGACATTTGTTTAATCCCACAAATATATAATGCCAAACGCTTTAATGTGGCTTTAGATAAATATCCCAACATTTCCCGTATTTGGGACAATTGCCATCAACTGTCGGCATTTATTAATGCTGCGCCTGAACAACAAGCTGATGCCAGTTAATATTGAATCAAAGTTAGCACAGCAACTAGTGAGTTGGATAAAGCAGGACGCAATGCGGATGCAAGTACTTGAAGCATGCGCCACCGTGTTTACTGAGTTAGCGATAGATGATTGGCTGATTGCAGCAGGCTTTGTGCGTAATTTAGTGTGGGATAAGTTACATGATTATGAAGCCTGCAAATTGAATGATATTGATGTGATTTATTACTGTCGCCATGATACGAATGAAATACGTGATAAAACCATTGAGCTGCAATTAAGTCGATTAATTCCCCCAGAGATTGCGGGGCTTTTGTCTGTTAAAAACCAAGCCAGAATGCATACTCGTAACACAGATGATGCTTATCAATCTTGTGTTGATGCCATGAGTTACTGGCCGGAAAAACAAACTGCAGTAGGGGTTAAGCTCACCCGGCCATCGAATATGTCTTCTTTAGAGCATCAGATTGAAGTCAAAAATTTTTTTGGCTTGCAAAGCTTATTTGATTTGAGTTTAAGCCATAACCCTAAGCGAGATATGACGGTTTTTGAGCAGCGAGTGGAACAAAAGAGATGGCTAGTTAACTACCGCAAATTAACGCTTATTTCGAAAAAATAGCACTGCAAGGCAGTGCTATTGAATAAAGTGAATTAACTGAGTTGAATAACTAAGTTGCTTTTTAAAAGCCTATCTAATGACATTATCATTATTAAGCGACTTTAAAACGAGATACCTCACGTTGCAGTTCATTACATATTGATTGGGTAGTTTGCACAATAAGCTGGGTTTCGTTAATCACATCATTACAGTGCAACGTTTTATCTGAAAGCTCGGTTAGATTACGGTTAATTTCTTCAGAGACATGAGTTTGCTCTTCGGTGGCGGTTGCTGTTTGGCTCGACATATCACTGACTCTTGAGGTAGACGTTAAAATTTCATCTAAAGCCGTTTGGGTTTGCGCTGCTAGGCTGACAGTCGAGTCAGTTAATGCTGCACCCGCTTCAATGGTTTTCACAGCATCAAGAACCCCTTGTTGTAAGATTTCAATCATTTTTTGAATATCTTGGGTCGAGGTTTCTGTGCGGCTGGCTAAGGTTCTAACTTCATCAGCGACAACGGCAAATCCACGGCCTTGTTCGCCAGCTCTAGCTGCTTCAATAGCCGCGTTTAACGCCAATAAATTTGTTTGTTCGGCAATGCCGCGTATGACATCGAGTACAGACGCGATGTTAGATGAGTTTTCTGACAATTTTTCGATGTCTTTTACCGCTTGGGCCACCGAAGCTGAAAGCTGATCAATTTGATCTATCGATAATCCTAAGACTCTTTTTCCTTCAATTGTTTGATCGTTAACCTTACTAATTTCTGTCGCTGTGTCCATCGCATTTGATGCTACTTCTCTTACCGCAGCGCTCATCTCATTTACCGCGGTCACGATACTTTCAACAAATTGTGATTGATCAGTACTAATTGCTAACGTTGCGGTAGATTTTTCGGACAGCTTCTGAACAGTATGGTTTACCTCATTGGTGTGATTATTAATACTGATGATCATATTTTGTAATTGTTCGATAAATACATTAAAGGACTTCGCCAAAGTACTGATTTCATCATCTCGACTTACGTGGATCCGTTGGGTGAGATTACCGTCACCATTGGCAATATCATTAATTCTTTGAGTGATGTCATTAATGGCATCAACAATGCTTTTAGGACCGTAATAGGCTATGAGTAGGGCAATCATTGCCACAAAAGTAGAAATGATAAGCGATAAAGTGTTCTCACTTGCAGTACGTTCACTGACAGTCACGTCAAGTTCTTTCACTCTATTATCTGCAGCTTCACCTGCAGCATTGTATATGTCCCTCAACAGAGAAAACTCTTTTTCGGCAACCTCATTATGGATAGATTTTGCAGTTGTAAAGTCTTGCTTTTTAACGGCATCAATGACTCGACTTGAGGCTTGATACCAAGTGGCAAATTGGCTATCAAACTTTCTCGTGGCATCAGTGACCATAGGGTGATTAGATAACAATTGTCTAAATTGCAGCATGCGGTCTTTAGCTTGCTCTACATTATCTTGCCAATTCTGTATTTCTTTTTTGCGTTGGCTGTCACTGAGATTTTTATCTAATAGGGTTACTGCACTCAATTGTGCCTGATACAAATCTCTGTCAGCATTTAAAATAGCTGATGTCGCTGGATTGAATTGTTGGCTAAACTCTTGCAGTTGCTCAAGAGTCTGGTTGTTTCTGCTTGCATCAAATATTGACATTGAAATTAGCATCAAAGCAATGGCAATAAACATCAAAGAGAACTTTATGCGGATACTTTTAAACATGATGGCTCCTTTTTATTTTTAAGCTTAGACACCAAAGAAAAAATAGCCAATTATTCTAACGGTGTTTTTCAAAACAATTGTTAATGCATTACGCTAGTTGAATTTATCTATAAAAGGCTATGAGTACCCGCTATAGAGATTGGCAGTAGCTGTTATTGTTCACGGCATAAACTAAGCATGGCTCATCCTGTTATCTTGCATTACTGTTTTATTAATAGCTGAATATTTTGATTTGTCATCTGTTGTTTATGGCATTCTCAAAAACGGATAAATACCATTAAGCTTTTGCAATCATGTTAAAGTCAGGGAATAATCGTCACTTTCCAGATAACTCTATAGACGTAACAAGGTTTACCTTAAATATGAAATTCAGTCCGCTTGTTGATGAGCTAATCCATTCTTTGCGTGGTTTACCTGGTGTAGGGCCAAAATCTGCTCAGCGTATGGCTTTTCAGTTGTTAGAACGTGAACGAAAAGTAGGCTTAAAGCTGGCGGATTCATTGCAAAAAGCCATGTCTGAGGTGGGGCATTGTCAAAGGTGCCGTACTTTTACAGAGCAAGATTTATGCCCCATTTGTGCCAGCCAAAAACGCGGTAATGCTGGCATTATCTGTGTGGTTGAAACGCCAGCCGATGTACTAGCCATTGAAGCCGGTGGCCATTTTAGTGGGCGATATTTTGTTTTATTAGGTCATTTGTCGCCGCTTGATGGCGTTGGCCCAGAAGAGCTTGGTTTGGCCTTGCTTGAAAGTCAGTTAGCCGCAGATGATGTCAATGAGCTGATATTAGCAACAAATCCAACAGTAGAAGGTGATGCTACCGCGCATTTTATTGCTGATATGGCAAGGCGTCATAATGTGGTTATTAGCCGTATTGCTCATGGTGTACCTGTGGGTGGCGAGCTTGAATATGTCGATAGTACTACACTGGCATTATCGTTTAATGGCCGTATTACTTTATAAAACTGGTCGATAAACCCCATCTGCGGTGGACAATGTCTTTTTATTGAACATCGCAGCATAAAAAAGCAGCAAAAAAAATATTTCCCCTTGAAATGCTTCTTCCAAACCCCATTTATTGTATATCAACGATTTTAATCGTCTTGTTTAAGGCAAAATCCTAATGTGATCCCTTAAACAGGCTTTTTATTGTAATACCTCAATGCAACATCAAGGGAATTATTCATGTCACAACAAGAAACACATGGTTTTCAAACCGAAGTTAAGCAATTACTGCATTTGATGATCCACTCTTTATATTCAAATAAAGAGATTTTCTTACGTGAATTAGTATCAAATGCGGCTGACGCGGCCGATAAATTACGCTATCTAGCGCTTACTGATGATGCCTTATATGAAGGTGATGGTGAATTGCGTGTTCGCGTAAGTACCGACAAAGAAAAGGGCACTGTAACCATTTCAGATAATGGTATTGGTATGACTCGCGATGGTGTTATTGAGCATTTAGGTACCATTGCTAAATCAGGTACTAAAGAGTTTTTTAACAACCTTTCTGGTGAGTCGTCAAAAGATTCACAATTAATTGGTCAATTTGGTGTGGGTTTCTACTCGGCATTTATTGTGGCCAAAAAAGTGGTTGTGCGCACTCGCGCAGCAGGACATGACGCGAGTGAAGGTGTGTTATGGGAGTCAGAAGGTGAAGGGTCATTTAGTGTAGAAACGATCACTAAAAACTCTCGCGGTACTGAAATTACCTTGCATTTACGCGATGAAGAAACCGAGTTTGCAAACGATTTCCGTTTACGATCAATTATTTCAAAATACTCTGATCATATTTCAATCCCGGTTGAAATGTTTGAAGAAGGCACGCCTGAGTCAGAGGGCCCAGATGGTGAAAAAATTCCAGCTACAGAGGGTAGTTGGAAGCCAATGAACAAGGCCACTGCACTTTGGACTCGTAATAAGTCAGATATTTCAGATGAAGAGTATCAAGAGTTCTATAAGCATATTTCTCACGACTACAGTGATGCATTGAAATGGTCACATAACCGTGTTGAAGGTAAGCAAGAATACACTAGCTTATTGTATATTCCATCTAAAGCCCCTTGGGATTTATTTAATCGCGAACACAAGCACGGTTTAAAGTTGTTTGTCCAACGTGTATTTGTGATGGATGACGCTGAGCAGTTTATGCCAACCTATTTACGTTTCGTAAAAGGGTTAATTGACTCAAAAGATTTACCACTAAACGTATCGCGTGAAATTTTACAAGACAACCAAATCACTAAATCATTGCGCACAGCACTAACTAAGCGTGTTTTGGGCATGCTTGAAAAGTTAGCTAAAGATGAGCCTGAGCAGTATCAAGCTTTCTGGGCTGAGTTTGGCCAAGTGTTAAAAGAAGGTCCGGCTGAAGATTTTGCTAACCGTGAACGCATTGCAGGTTTATTACGTTTTGCTTCAACTCACGATAACAGCGCCGCTACAACCGTATCGCTAGACGACTACATTGAGCGCATGAAAGAAGGACAAGACAAGATTTACTATATTGTTGCAGATAGCCATAACGCTGCGGCAAACAGTCCTCATCTTGAGCTTCTTCGCAAAAAAGGCATTGAAGTGTTATTAATGTCTGAACGTATTGATGAGTGGTTAATTAACCATTTAACTGAATACAAAGACAAAAAATTACACTCAGTGACCAAAGGTGACTTAGAGTTAGGTTCGCTAGAAGATGAAGCAGACAAAGAAGCGAAAGAAAAGGTCGCCCAAGAGTCTCAAGGTCTTGTTGAGCGTGTAAAAGCGGCATTAGAGGGTAAAGTGTCTGAGGTAAAAGTCACGACCCGTTTAACTGATACACCAGCTTGTGTTGTTACTGGTGAAGGTGAAATGTCGACGCAAATGATTAAGTTGATGCAAGCTGCCGGGCAGCCTGTACCTGAGTCGAAACCAACCTTTGAAATTAACCCAATGCACCCGTTAGTTGAACGTTTAAACAACGAGCAGGATGAGCAATTATTTGCTGATTGGGCTAACTTGTTATTACAACAAGCGCAATTGTCAGAGAAAGGCAGTTTGACTGACCCTTCAGCGTTCATTAAATTAATGAACCAAATGTTAATGGCGAGCCTTAAATAAGCGAGCAACAAGATAGAAGCGGACTGTGTGTCCGCTTTTTGTTTTAAAAAGGATTATTATGGAAAACCTCATTTCGCTCACCAAAGAAAATATCCAACAAGTGGTTGATGCTTCAATGGAAAAGATGGTTGTTTTAACCTTCTTTGCCCAGCAAAAACCAGAAAGTGTGCAAATGTTGCAAACGCTGCAAAGCATTGCATCTTCGCAATCTGAACGCTTTATTTTAGCCAGTGTTGATTGTGAAGCTGAGGTCGAAATCGCCCAATATTTCCAAATTCAAAGTTTACCAACCACCTTAGTTTTAGACAAAGGCAGACCGATTGATGGTTTTGCCGGTGTACAAGATGTAACCGCGGTGAATGAGCTATTAGATAAGCATTTACCTGCTGTTTGGCTCCAAGCTTTTGAGGCAATTAAAGCGCAACTTGCTCAACCTGATGCCTTAACTGTACAACAATTATCTGAGTTAGCTCTGCAATTAAAAGAGCTTATTACTCAGTCAGATAATTTGGCAGAAGTGCGACTTGTATTAATTGATGTTCAACTGCAACTTGGGTTATTAGCCGATGCTAAAAACTTGCTACAAGGTATAGGGTTAGCCGATCAAGACAGTTATTATCAAAATCTTAAAGCCAAGTTAGCGCTTGCGGAAGATGCGGCAGACACCCCTGAAATTCGTGATTTACAAACTCAAGTTGAAGCTCAGCCTGAAGATACCGCGTTAAGTATTGATTTGGCAAAAGCGTTAACAAAAGCACAACGTCATGAAGAAGCTTTACAGCTTTTATTCGGTTTTTTACAAAAAGATCTTCATGCCGGAGATGGTAAAGTTAAACAATTGTTCCTTGAAATTATGACTGCCATGGGACAAGGAAATAGCATAGCCAATCAATATCGACGCAAGTTATACACCTTACTGTATTAAACACTTAGGTTTTCAAGCTTAGGCTTTCTTATTAGATATAGGTCTAATGGATCGCGTTAGCTACTATTAATGGCGCGGCAGATGTGCGAAAATCGCCGCCCTAAAAAGAAAAGAATATAATCTTATTAAGAGGACTTTAGAGATGCGCATTATTTTATTAGGTGCCCCAGGTGCCGGTAAAGGTACTCAAGCTCAGTTTATAATGGAGCAATACGGTATCCCACAAATCTCTACTGGTGATATGTTACGTGCTGCTGTTAAGGCTGGTACCCCACTTGGCTTAGAAGCTAAAAAAGTGATGGATGCTGGTCAGTTAGTTTCAGACGATTTAATCATTGGTTTAGTGAAAGAACGTATCGCACAAGATGATTGTGCTAAAGGCTTCTTACTTGATGGTTTCCCTCGTACTATCCCACAAGCAGATGCGATGGCAGCCAATGGTATTGTGATTGATCATGTGATTGAAATCGACGTGCCTGATGAAGAAATTGTTAAACGTATGAGCGGTCGTCGTGTTCATCCTGGTTCTGGTCGTGTTTATCATGTGGTGTTTAATCCACCTAAAGTGGAAGGCAAAGACGATGTGACGGGTGAAGACTTAGCCATTCGTCCTGATGATGAAGAGTCAACAGTTCGTAAGCGTTTAGGTATTTATCATGAACAGACTAAGCCATTAGTTGATTACTACGGCAAAGTGGCTGCTGAAGGTAATACTCAATACAACAAGTTTGATGGTACTCAATCAGTTGCAGCAGTAAGTGAGCAACTTGCTTCTGTACTAAAGTAAATATTACCCAAATAGCGAATACACTTTGTTAGTTCGCATACATTAAAAAGCCTGCTTAGCAGGTTTTTTTATGGGTATTTGCAACAAAAGTGGCTCATCACCCTGTTATACATGAGCGATTAGCCAAATTAGCGAACAGTGGTACTCGTTCTGGTAATGCCATCTGTGCTGCATTTATTTCAGGTTTGCTTTAGATACCCAAAGAAGTGTCCATCGCAGCTAAACAAACCTTATAAATTCAGGGGTAAGCGTAATCAGTTTATTCTATGCTTAAATGAAGATGATACCCATGTGGATATGCTGATTGATTTAGTGACAGAACAAGTGTCATCTTGGCATGAGTTCACTAAAAGTCGCTTAGTATCAGCTGTTTGATATGTTATTATGCGCCGCTTTTGTTCAACAATGGCGCTGTTTATTATGTGACGCCAGTGTTTAAATCTCAAGATATCGTTTTAAGACGCTTTTAATCAGTATCGTTAATTTATTGCACGGATGCCAATTCATGAGAATTTATTATGAAGTTTCCAGGTCAACGTAAGTCGAAGCATTATTTTCCGGTCAGTAACCGCGATCCCTTGTTAGCTCAGCTAACCCAACAGCCACAGGCGGTGTCTACTTATATTTGTGGTGTTGATCAAACCTTAGTTGATATTGAAGCTAAAGTGGCTGAGGAATTACTTGAGCGTTATGGGCTTCCTAAAGGAAATTCGACCTTAATTAATGATGATCAAGCACATGCTTTATACAATGAGCTTAAATCAAATGAAATGATCAGCGATGAGTTTGCTGGTGGCACCATAGGTAATACAGTACATAACTATTCGATTTTGGCTGATGATCGCTCGGTACTTTTTGGGGTAATGAGTCAAAACATCATGGTGGGTAGTTACGCATACCGCTATTTGTGTAACACTTCTTCAAAAGTCGACTTAAATTACTTGCAGCCTGTTGATGGCCCTATCGGACGTTGTTTTACGCTGATCTCAGCTGACGGCGAGCGCACTTTTGCTATTAGTAAGGGCTCAATGGACAAATTGACGCCGCACTATATTAACAAAGATGTAGTACAAGGCAGCTCTGCGCTAGTTATTACGGCTTATTTAATGCGCGCCAGTGAAGGCGATGGCATGACAAGTGCCGCAATGCAGGCGATTGAGTACGCAAAAGCAGCAGAGGTGCCGGTAGTACTGACTTTAGGAACGCGCTTTTTAATTCAAGAAGACCCAATTTGGTGGCAAAATTTCATACGTGAGCATGTGACTATTTTGGCGATGAATGAAGATGAAGGTGAAGCGTTAACCGGTTTTAAAGACCCATTATTAGCCAGCGAGGCGGCATTAGAATGGTGTGACATGGTGCTTACCACTGCAGGCCCAATCGGCTTGTATACTGCGGGATATGCTGAAGACAGCCTTAAGCGGGAAACCAGCCACACTTTATTGCCAGGGGCCATTCCAGAATTTAATCGCTATGAATTTTCTCGCCCTATGTTAAAACAAGATTGTGAAACACCAATCAAAGTCTACGCGCATATTGCACCTTATATGGGTGGTCCTGATTATATACGTAATACAAATGGTGCGGGCGATGGCGCTCTGTCGGCATTATTACATGACTTATCGGCTAATACTTTCCATAAAACAAACGTTCCTGGTTCAAGTAAGCATAAGCGTGATGGTTTATGTTACTCGTCATTTTCACAAGTGTGCAAATACGCTAATCGGGTTGCTTACGAAGTATTAGCTCAACATAGTCCACGGCTGTCACGAGGTTTACCTGAGCGAGAAGACAGTTTAGAAGAGTCATATTGGGAAAGATAAACTCCTGAAAAATTTGATGTGAAAATAAAAACGATAATGACTAGTCATTATCGTTTTTTTTTGCTGAATTTTTTATAGAATAGCGTCAGAGACTTAAATAATGGGAGCTAGGTGTGAAAGGACAAATCTTACGAGAGATGCACGTACTTAAGGCGATAGAACCTGAGTTTGAAGTGCAAAGACGGGTAGCATTTATTAAAGCCAAGCTCAAAGAGGCACATTGTCATTCTTTAGTATTAGGTATTAGTGGTGGAGTGGACTCATCATTAACAGGGCGCTTATGCCAACTTGCGGTAGACAGCTTAAACCAAGAGGATACGACGAAACCCTATCAATTCATTGCGGTGCGCCTGCCGTATCAAGTCCAAAAAGATGAAGATGAAGCGCAATTAGCGTGTCAGTTTATCCAACCGAGTAAGCAAGTGACGGTGAATATCGCCGATGGTGTAATGGGCGTTCATCAAGCAACATTATCAGGTTTGGCCGATGCGGGTCTTAGTTTGCCAGATGAAAGCAAAGTGGATTTTGTGAAAGGTAACGTTAAAGCCAGAATGCGAATGGTTGCCCAATATGAAATTGCAGGCATGGTCGGTGGATTGGTTGTCGGCACCGATCACAGTGCTGAAAATATTACCGGATTTTATACCAAGTTTGGTGATGGCGCTTGCGATTTAGCACCATTATTTGGGTTGTGTAAGCGCCAAGTTCGTCAGTTGGCTGCTTATTTAGGCGCGCCAGAATTACTTGTCAAAAAAGCGCCTACTGCTGATTTAGAAGACAATCAACCTCAATTAGAAGATGAGGTGGCGTTAGGGTTAACTTATGATCAAATCGATGACTTTTTAGAAGGTAAGCCTGTGCCTGAAAGTGTTGAAGCCAAGTTGATTTCCATTTATCAACGAACTCAACATAAGCGTAAAGCGATCCCTACCATCTACGATTAACCACAGGTGGGATAATTCAAACGCTAAAAAAGGATAACTGCTGATTGGTTATCCTTTTTGGCATTGGGTAGCATGAATGATATCTCTTGCTAGCTCAATCAAGTTGTTGGGAAACTGTCGGTAATCAAGGTAAGGGGTAAACATCAGCTTTTCTTGATAATAAAGCGATTGTTGCTGGTTAAGCGATACTTTATTGTCAAACTGCTGTGATTGCAAACCTAAGCGTTTAAGTGTTTCTAATCCACAGATAATATGCCAAACCTGAGGATTATTTTTATCATTGTGATAACTATTTAGATTTGTCGACAGTGGATGATTGTCACTCGGCGAGGGCACAATTGCCAAGGCGCATTTTAGATGACCTGAGGTATTTCGGATGGAGCTGGATAATAGGTTAGGTTTAATTTCTCGCCAGTTCGATAAATTAATAGCCACTAATTTGCTAGCAATAACAATGATTTTGCGCCAATGGTTACCATTATCTGCAATTAACTTATCAACAGAGCCTAGATCATCAGCTTGCCAGTCATGGGTTAATATGGGGGCATTGGGGAGATAAAAAATCACTTCAGGTGATTGATGACCAATAAATTGAACGGAAGTTAAATTGATAATAGGTAATGATGGCATTAGTCAGTCTTTAACATTGTGAACACAAAAAAGTGTTGATATTGTGGATGTTATTATAAAGATATTTCGAGCAGGTTAACATTCAAGACGTCTGCTTGACTAGATGAATAGGCCCTAATAAAACAACACAAACGGTAAACTATGAACTCGATTGTAATTGGCTCAACTAAACATATTTTGTTTGCGCTTTTTTATGCTGCATTAGGCATTGTGTTGGCGTTAATTATTTCAGTGGTATGGTTATTAAACTCAAGGCCAGAATTGTCATTGTGGCATACTGTAAAGTTTAAAAACGAATATAATCAGCAGCTTGGGTTAAGAAGTTTTACTGAATATTTAGATCTTGAAGCGAAACTATTTAAGGAACTCGATAAAAAAGTTTATCAGAAGTACCGTGCTGACATTGCTTCACCAATTAATCGATACGAGCGTCAGAGCTTGTCCGATCCAGCTTTATGGCCGACAGATTGGAATCGCTCGTTTGAATGGCCTAATCCTGATGCTGAGTTTGGTTTATTGTTATTACATGGCATGTCGGACTCACCTTATTCCTTGTCTCATATTGCCCAGCATTATCAACATCAGGCGCATATCCTGGGTTTGCGTTTACCAGGTCATGGTACGATTCCTGCTGGGTTAAATGACATTACTTGGCCTGATTTGGCTGGCGCAGTGACGTTAGCGACCGCACATTTGAAAAGCCAGTTAAAAGATAAGCCTTTATATGTGGTTGGTTTTTCTACCGGAGCAGCCTTAGCTTTAAATCATGAGTTAGAAGCCTTGAGCATAAATAAAGCAACAAGTTACGACAAGATGATTTTTATGTCACCCGCAGCAGGCTTAACTCCAATGGCACAAGGTGCCTATTGGCAATCTATGTTGGGGAGATTATTGGGGCAAGAAAAACTTTATTGGAATAGTATTGAAACAGAATATGATCCATTCAAATATATGTCTTTTGCAGTGAATGCCGGAGATGTGGTTTATCAATTAACTCTTAGAAACAAGTTATTAATGTCACAAATAACACAAGAGCAGCGTAATAAATTGCCGCCAATGCTCACGTTTCAATCTGTCATAGATAGCACTGTCTCATCTTTAGCAGTGGTAGAGAACTTATATCAGTATTTGGATGGTGAACAGCATGAATTGGTTATGTTTGATTTTAATCGTACCCAAAGCCATCGCCTATTGTTAAACGATGATCCATTAACTCAGTTTGAACCCTTTTGGGCTAATGATTTGCTAGATTATCGGTTAACCTTAGTTGAAAGTGTTGACATGCAAAACACCGGTGTTCAGGCAAGAGAGCTTGGCATTGGTGATAAGCAAGCGCCTTTATCATTAGCAACAAGTTGGCCTGAAGGCGTGTTTTCCTTGTCTCATATAGCGATTCCATTTCCCATTGAAGACACTTTGTATGGGCCAATAAGGCAAGATAATCTTGATACTGTTCAAATAGGTTTAGCCATTTATCAGGCTGAAAGAGGCTTATTTTCTATGTCAGCCTCTAATATGTTACGCCAGAAGTGGAATCCGTTTTATCCCTACATGTTAGACAGAATGGATGGTTTTATGACTCAGTCTCAGGACTGATGATAGTAAGAATCGTTCTATTTCGCCCTTGAGCTTTGGCTTGATACAAGTTGTCATCTGCAATTTTTATCCAGCGGTCTAGGTCATGATGGTAATTAGCATTGGCAATAATTGCCCCAATACTGCAGGTTAGGGTCAATTGTTGTGACCCATTAGGAATTGAAATCAATATTTGATTGAGTTTTAGCCTAAATTCATTCAAATGGTGCTCAATATTGAGTGCGTTAGACATAGGTAAAATAAGCATAAATTCTTCACCGCCATAACGGGAGATGATATCTATATCTCGCTTAAAGTGTTGTTTTAAAACTGAGGCGACTTGGCGTAAACATTCATCTCCAGCCAAATGGCCATAGGTATCGTTGATGGCTTTGAAAAAATCGAGATCAACCACTGCAACCGTTATCGCTTGTTCGCTTCGTAAACAAAATTCCCTTGTTTCGATAAATTTATGCTCTGCATACCTGCGGTTATATAAAGCGGTAAGTGGATCCCTGTCGACCAATTCTTTAAGCTTTGTATTCGCAGTTTCCAGCTCTTCTGTTCTGATTGCTACAATGTTTTCTAACTCTAACTGATGATCAATCAGTTGCTGCTTACTGGCTAATAAGGTTTCATAAAGGCTATATACTTCTCTCGGGGCGTTGTCATCTAATAGTTGGTGTTTAGTTGAACTTTGAGCTAGCTGACTGAATTGATTAGCGATCATTTCGAGCGGAATGCTGAGAAGTTGACTAATTTTGTTGGAGATATAAAAGGTCAGTAGCAAAGCAACCAACAGCATTGCAAAGCTATTTAACATTTGGTTTTCAGCGATTTTCAATAAAGGTGTAAATGGCTCAACAATATAAAGTTTCCAGCCGTTGCTTAATTCGCTTTTGGCATAAATATATTCTGGTGTCGATGAATCAGTATTGTTGATATTGATTAAATCTAATGTGGTCTGATACCTCCCTTTATACAATGCATAATGAAATGGTGTCATGACTTTGAGGTTTAATTGGTTGGAAGCATAAATAATGTTATTTTTTTCGTCTGTTAAGACAATGGATTGATTACGCATGCCTTCAAAATCATAATCAATTTTGTCAAAATAATTTAAATCTAGTGAACCTTCAATAATTCCAAGTGCTTTTGTATGATCGGTTTTGTCGAAGTAGGGGGCACTCATTGCAACAATAGCATCATTTCCAAAACCTCGACCAACGAAAACTGATGAAACATAAACGCGCAGATTGTAGAAAGATTCAATAAAGTAATCTCTATCTTTGACATTATTGTTGAGTTTAAACTCATCGGGATTTTGAAATTTTGATAGTGGTGATAGCGCAATAAAATTACCTTTTTCATTAGTCATGAGCATACTAATAAAACTCGGATAGTTTCTATGTAAATTACTTAAAAATGCTTGTGAACTTGTGGGCGAATCATTGGTGATCGTAAACAAGTAAGCTGCATTTTCAATGACTTTGATATGATTTTCAAGATATGTCTCACCGGCATAAGCAATATGCCTTACCGTTTCATTTTGATTAACTTTCACTAGTTGTTGTTGACGTTCTAGAAAGTAAAAATTAAAAAGCAGTGCTGATAGTAATAACGACAAAGTAATCATTAAAGTAATAAAATATGTTACCTGTTTACTTAATGAGCGACGCTGCTTGTCTTTAATTCTTCCCTTAAACCGCCATAATTTGGGAATGGATAACACTAATAATGACGCAATACTGGTGTAAATCATGCTGTTGATAGCTTGTTTTAATGTCACAAATGGCAGGTGATTATTAGGTAAATCAAAAAACAGATTGCCCAACAAATAAAATGCCGGCATGCCGAACACCAACCAAAAGATTACACTGCCATATAAAGCATATATATCTCTGCGCCTGCAAAATCCAAGGAATAGCGCTTCTAATCCAAAAATAATGTAGACATGAAAACTATCCCAAACAATCACTAATCCAGTTGATGCCAATATTGAGGTGAGTAAGGCATACCAAGGACCAAACAAAATAGATGAAATAACCGTTAATGTATTACCAAGAATAAATTGGACGTTGGCAAAAAAAGGAATGGGATAACAATTAATAATTAACGCCACCACACCCAATAGTAGAGAAAACATCAAATTATTGGGATTTGCTAAGGGAACTTTCAATGATATTTCCTTCAATATTACGATAAAAAAATAGTAACTGGCTTATCGACTTATCTCAAGTTATTAACAATTTATTTCAATCTTGGCATGCCTAGGTTGAATCCTTTATCAGTAGGTGTGTTTGCTTTTACACAGGATTGTGCCTCTCTAACGTTTCTGTCGATCCATTTCATTAAGACCTTGGTCTAAGTTATTCGTCAAATGATTTTACTTTAACGATACACGGGATTGTTTAATTTGTTGTTTTTAAATGCTTTATCTATCTCTTGTTAAAATCGGTTTACAGTTCGTTAGACTAAGGTCTTGATTGTCGAACCCCTGTGAGTTGCTAGATTAACAATGACTTTACAAAAACTACCACAGGGGAGTCGCAATGGCTTTTGAAAATAACGAAAAGGCAGCAGGGTATTGGAGCGAGAATTTACGCTTGGTACTTGTACTGCTAGCAATATGGGCTGCAGTATCTTTTGGCTGCGGTATTTTATTAGTAGACGTGCTTAATGAGTTTACCTTTATGGGATTCAAATTAGGCTTTTGGTTTGCGCAACAGGGTGCAATGTATGTATTCGTGGCGCTGATTTTTGTTTATGTGGCAAAAGCAAATGCCTTAGACAAAAAATACAATGTTCATGAAGACTAAGGGGCACTGAAATGGATGTTCAAACACTAACGTATTTAATTGTAGGCGCGACATTTGCGCTTTATATCGGCATCGCGATTTGGTCGCGTGCGGGGTCAACGAAAGAGTTTTATGTAGCAGGTGGTGGCGTTCACCCTGTGGTTAATGGTATGGCGACGGCAGCAGATTGGATGTCAGCCGCATCATTTATCTCACTTGCGGGTATCGTCTCGTTTGTTGGGTATGATGGATCTGTTTATTTAATGGGCTGGACGGGAGGTTATGTACTACTAGCGTTATGTATGGCCCCTTATTTACGTAAGTTTGGTAAATTTACTGTCCCCGATTTTATTGGTGATCGTTATTATTCACAAACTGCACGTACAGTGGCGGTTATCTGTGCCATTTTCATTTGTTTTACCTACATTGCTGGCCAAATGCGTGGTGTGGGAGTGGTGTTCTCGCGCTTCTTAGAAGTTGAAGTCGACACGGGTGTATATATTGGTATGGCCGTTGTGTTCTTCTACGCGGTATTAGGCGGCATGAAAGGTATTACTTATACTCAAGTTGCTCAATATTGTGTTTTGATTTTTGCATTCATGGTGCCAGCCATCTTTATCTCAGTTATGATGACTGGGCATATTTTCCCACAAATTGGTTTTGGGGCTGAATTGATTGATGCAGCGGGTAATGGAACTGGGGTTTATCTACTTGATAAACTAGACGGATTATCTGCTGAGCTTGGCTTCTCTCAGTATACCGAAGGTTCTAAAGGCATGATTGATGTGTTCTTTATTACTGGTGCATTAATGTTCGGTACTGCAGGTTTACCTCACGTGATTGTGCGTTTCTTTACCGTCCCTAAAGTAAAAGATGCACGAGTTTCTGCTGGTTGGGCATTAGTTTTCATTGCAATTATGTATACTACTATTCCTGCTTTAGCTGCGTTTTCTCGAGTCAATATGATTGAAACCATCAATGGACCAGAGTCAACCGGTGTGGCTTATGAAACAGCACCCGAGTGGATTAAAAACTGGGAAAAAACAGGTTTAATCAAATGGGATGACAAAAATAACGATGGTAACATTTACTACGCTAAAGGCGCTGAAAATGAAATGACCATTGACCGCGATATCATGGTTCTTGCTACCCCTGAAATTGCTAATCTTCCAGCATGGGTTATTGCATTAGTTGCCGCAGGTGGTTTGGCTGCTGCACTATCAACTTCAGCAGGATTATTACTGGTTATTTCAACTTCAGTTTCGCATGATTTACTTAAGAAAAACTTCATGCCTGATATTTCCGATAAGAAAGAACTGATGTTTGCGCGTATTGCTGCCGCGTTAGGTATAGTGATGGCGGGTTACTTTGGCATTAATCCTCCTGGGTTTGTTGCCGCGGTTGTCGCAATTGCATTCGGACTCGCTGCAGCTTCATTATTTCCTGCTATTGTCATGGGGATCTTCTCAAGAACGATTAATAAAGAAGGTGCTATATCAGGCATGATCGTTGGTTTACTGTTTACAGCCAGTTATATTGTTTACTTTAAGTTTATCAATGTTGGTGCTAATAATGCTGATAATTGGTTCTTTGGTATTTCGCCGGAGGGCATTGGTATGCTTGGTATGATCATTAACTTTGTTGTGGCATTTGTGGTTAGTAAGGTAACGGCCGCAGTACCACAAGATGTAGTGGATATGGTTGAGTCAATTCGTTTCCCTCAAGGAGCTGGTGAAGCGCACGACCATTAATTAAAAATTCCCACCTTTTTAAGAGCGCTTAGGCGCTCTTTTTTTCGCTTATTTTAATCGGTTTGGGCTTTGGTCTTATAGCAAAAGATCTAAAGCAAGCGTTATATTGAAGAAAATGGATTTAGGAACATGCGATGAATGCCAGTGAACTACAACCTATAGAACAGTTTCTTCAAACCCATGCGCCCTTTGATATATTGACACCAGAGTTAATTGCTCAATGTGCTCGTGAAATCAATATTGGTTATTATTCTAAGGCGCAGGCATTTGTAGAGTTTGATTCGGTTAATCCTAAATTATACCTAGTGAGAAGTGGTGCATTTGAAGTGCGTGATCCACATGGTGTATTAGTAGATAGAGTTGCAGAAGGAGAATGTTTTGGGTTTTCAACGCTTCTGTCAGGAGAGAAAGTTGTTAATAAGGTTGCTATCTTAGAAGATGGTTTGGTTTATCATATTCCGCAAACGATATTTAGTACGCTAAGAGCATCTAGCAGACAATTTGACACTTTTTTCACTCGGGCATTTGCTCAGCGACTTCGTAATGAGCAAAAGTTTAAGGCAAAAGATTTAACCACAACGAGCCGCATTACTAGCATGATGTCGAGCAATCCTATTTGTTTGGAAGCTAATGCCATTGTTAAGCAAGCTGCAAAGTTGATGCGTGATAATCGGGTCTCATCGGTATTGGTTCAGCGAAATAAACAATTAGTGGGTATTTTGACTGATAGAGATTTACGCAACAGAGTATTAGCAGAAGGTTTAGATGGAGAAACTTTAGTAGAAAAAGTCATGACGCATCATCCTAAAACTGTCTTACCTAATGCGTTAGTTTTTGAAACGATGCTGATGATGAGCGAACATAATATTCATCATTTGCCTGTGGTTGAAGATGGTCAAACAAAAGGGATGATCACCAGTACAGATATTTTGCGCTCGCAAAGTTCACAACCTTTATTGTTAATCGGTGAAATTGATCGTCAAGACACCATTGAAAAGCTTATCCATGTTAGTAAACAAATTCCGCTATTACTGCAAAATTTAATCAGTGCCGACGCGAGAGCTGAAGAAATAGGCCGGATTCTCACATCGGTAACCGATGCACTAACTAGACGATTAATCGTGCTAAATCAACAGTTATTGGGTAAACCACCGATGGCATTTTGTTGGTTAGCTTTTGGCTCTCAAGGTCGACAAGATCAAGTTGCTTGCTCAGATCAAGACAATGGCATACTACTGGCCCATGAGCCAGACGAGTATGCCGCAGCATATTTTGAAAAGCTTTCTCATGCGGTTTGCAAAGGTTTAGATCAATGCGGATACGTTTATTGTCCGGGCGATATCATGGCGCAAAATCCAAAATGGCGAGTCTCACTAAGTCAGTGGCAAAAATTGTTTGAAAAATGGATTGTAAGCCCTGATCCTAAAGCATTAATGCATGCCAGCATTTTTTTTGATATGCGAGCTGTTTTTGGCCCACAATCATTATTTGATGAGCTACAAGATTCGGTGCTATCTCGAACAAAGGATAATGATATTTTTTTAGCGGGTATGGCTGGTAATTCATTACAGCAATCACCGCCTTTAGGCTTTTTTAGAAAATTTGTGTTAGAGCGTGATGGCACAGAAGTAAAAGGGATGGACTTAAAGCATAAAGGGAGTGCGTTAATTAATGATATTGCCAGAGTATATGCATTAAGTGCGGGCATCAAAGAGGTCAATACTGCCAAGCGGATCCGTGCATTGATTGACAGAAATATTATGAACCGAAAAGATGCCTTGAACTTGGCTGATGCCCATGAATTTATTGCGCATATGCGTTTAGCAAATCAAGGATACCAAGCAACAAATAACTTATCAGTGAGTAATTTTTTGAAACCACAAGATTTGTCATCGCTGTTACGCCATCAGTTACGAGATGCGTTTAAAGTTGTTCATGATGCACAATCTGGTTTAAAACTGAAATTTATGCGGAGCTTTTAGTGGTTAATCATTTATGGTTAAAGGGACGGTTGTGGTTCGACTCGCTAGTAACTAAAAATAGCTTATATCAAGATTATCTCAACGCCTTAACTTCGCAATTTAATCTGCCCATTGCGCAAACAAAATTAATGGCCGTTGATCTAGAGATGACAGGTCTCGATCCTAAACTAGATCAAATCATCAGCATTGGCCTAATTCCAATCTATCAGGGTAGTTTGCCGTTAAATCAAGCGAGGCACGTCATGATTGGCATTGAAGGGAGTGTTGGTCACAGTGCTACGGTTCATGGGATTGTCGATAATCAGTTAGCAGATGCATTAACTATTGAGCAAGCGATGGCATGGTTTTTAAAGCAAACGCAAGGTCATATATTAGTTGCCCATCACGCACCATTAGATATTGCATTTTTACAAAATAACCTAGCGTCGGTTTTTGGCCAAGCTGTCATGTTACCTTTTATTGATACCTTGGCGATTGAACGTAAACGATATCTGCATCAGCATGGTCAATTAATCGAGGGATGTCTTCGATTAGGACAAAGCAGAGAGCGTTATCACTTACCGATTTATGCAGCGCATAATGCCCTGATAGATGCCATCGCATGCGCGGAGTTATTGCTGGCCCAGTTATCTGCAATGGGGGGCATAAATACTATTAAGTGTCATGAATTGGTGAACGTAGCAAAATAAAAAGCCAGTCATAAGACTGGCTTGATGTATATCGTGGCATGGTGAGTTATCGACCGTCTTGCTGTGCCTTGTTAAAGAAATAATCAACAGCAGGCTTAATTAACTCCAGTACCGTTTGCTCGCAAGCAGGTACTTTTGCATCACTAGTATTAATCGGTGTGACACGTTCCCCCCATTTTAGCAATAACGCTGCTGAGGTTAATCCTGCACCAAACGCACAAGATAGAATGGTTTGTCCAGGTTTGATTAATCCTTTATCTAGCGCATCACAAATAGCGATAGGGATAGTTGCCGCAGAGGTATTGCCATAGTTTTCAATGTTAACAATGGCTTTCTCTTTTGGAATCTTCATTCGGCTGACTAATGTATCAATAATACGCTCGTTGGCTTGATGAGGAATAACCCAATCGACGTCATCTTTACTTACATTACACTTCTCAAGCACTTTGGTGCTTAATGAGCCCATACCTTGAATCGCGCGTTTAAAGATCTCTTGACCATTAAATTGAATATAAAAATCTAACGAGCTGGTATCAAATCGATTCATTTGACTACCAAAACTTGATTTTAAAATATCGCGGGCATCAGGGTCATTATTTAGCTCATAGCCCAGTACGCCACCTTCTTGCTCGCTTGCTTCTAAAATAACAGCACCCGCACCATCACCAAATAGTACGGCAGTTTCACGTCGAGACCAATCTAAATAGAATGACAGGCGCTCAGCACCTACTACTAATATCTTTTTATTTTGCCCACTTTTGATCATTGAACTGGCTAAACCAATACCATATAAAAAACCACTACATGCTGCATTGATATCAAATGCCCCACAAGTGGCACCAATTTCAGCTTGAACCGTTGATGCAATGTTAGGAATTAAGGTATCAGGGCTTGCCGTTGCAAGAATGATCAAGTCTAAGTCTTTACCTTCAATTCCAGCGGCGGCTAACGCATGTTTAGCCGCAACAGTGGCAAGTTCAGAAGTATTAACATGGCTAATGTTGCGCTTGCTTATCCCTGTGCGTGATTTGATCCACTCATCAGAGGTTTCCATAAAGGTGGCAAGATCATCATTCGTCAATGTTAATGGTGGGACAGCTTTTCCCCAACCTGTGATATGTGCGTACTGCATAAAAACGTCTCTTAATAAAATAAAAATGGGTCAAAAGTGATGAAAGAACCTAGCTCTAATTTAATTGCTGGATAACCAATTTCTTAATGGCATCAGCTGCGTGCAAAATATGCTCACGCAATAATAAGGTTGCTTTATCAATATCTTGGCTTTTGCATAATTCGAGTAAAACCCGATGTTCACGTTCTGCTGTTGGGATCCCCCCAGTTAAAAGCAGTTGTAAACGGATATATCGGTCACAATTGGTATTAAGACCATTTACTACTTCAAGAGTATGTGGCCGATTGGCTGCTTTATATAAGCAAGTATGAAACTGAGTATTAAGTACACTCCAACTAGCAACGGAATCTTTACGTTTAAAAGCGGTTTCTAACGCTTCAAGTACTGACTCAGCTTCTGATAAATCCGATGCTTGTAGATTAGGTATTGCTTTAGCAAGGAGATCCGATTCTATCATCGCCCTAAGTTCGAATAACTCGGTTACTTGTTCAACTGATAACACGGTTGCAGTTGCACCTTTATGAGGTTCGAATTTAACTAAACCTTCCGCTTCTAACTGTACCAAAGCTTCTCGAACCGGAATGCGACTCACATTCAATTGTTCGGCAATTGCCGATTGTCGTAATGGCTCGCCACCTTTTATATCACCAGAAAGGATCCGTTCTCTCAATGCCTCAACCACAAGCTGAGTTCGTGTTTTGTGAATGATAGGAGGTATATTACTCATGAACTTTATAATTTTTAGCGAAATAACCGACCAAGGTTAACCCTTCACGGCTGCTTAATAAAGTGAAACCTATACATTATGCTGAAATTTATCCTTATATACTGGCTCAAATGAGTAGACGATGTGATAATTAGTCGGATAAAAATAATTGGAGCGGTTTAAGTGAATAAAGCGGTTTTTCTCGATAGAGATGGTGTAATCAACAAAGATCACGGTTACGTTTATCAAACTGATGACTTCGAATATATAGAAGGCGTTTTTGATGCGTGTTTAGCATTGAAGGCAATGGGTTACAAACTTGTCGTCGTAACCAACCAGTCAGGAATTGCTCGCGGCTTATATACTGAAGATCAATTCCATGCACTTACAGAATGGATGGATTGGAACTTTGCCGACAAAGGTGTTGAATTAGATGGCATCTATTACTGTCCTCATCATCCAGAAAAAGGCTTGGGAGAATATAAACAAGATTGTGATTGTCGCAAGCCTAAACCCGGGATGATGTTAACGGCTGCAAAATTCTTAAAAATTGATTTAACCAATTCGGTCATGGTCGGTGATAAAGCTGATGACATGCGTGCAGCTAAAGCCGCAGGTATTGGTAAAAGCATTTTAGTACGCAGTGGTAAAGTGGTGGACGATGCGGCTATAAATGAAGCTTCAATCGTCGTAGACAGTATTGCCGATGTCCCTGACGCTATAAAACAAGGTTTATAAAGTTAGATTTGTAGCTCAAATGTACCCATTAAGTTGAATAAAAAACCATAGTGATTGATTTGTAGCCACTTGATTGCCAAAAGTGAAAAAAGGCTAAAACAGGGGTTGCGCTAAAATCTTATCTGCCTATAATGCGCATCCACTGACACGGCAGACAGCAATAGCCAACACCGAGCCAGCTTGATTTGATTAGCAAATAGGCAATCAAATTAAGGCGAAAAGAAAGTTTGAAAAAACACTTGACGCCACAACGGGAATGCGTAAAATACGCAGCCCTGACCGGTTGAAACGGTCAACGCTCTTTAACAATTTATCAAGTAATCTGTGTGGACATTCACAGGTATTGAGTTATTCGAAATTGCTTCTTAGGAAGCAATCAAAAATTTAAATCTCAATAGAATGTTCATACTAGACAAGTTAACTCTTTAAATAGAGTTAGCGCATGACAGTAGAATTCATTGAGTCGAACTTAGTTCGAAAAAACTTTTAATTGAAGAGTTTGATCATGGCTCAGATTGAACGCTGGCGGCAGGCCTAACACATGCAAGTCGAGCGGCAGCGGGAAGATAGCTTGCTATCTTTGCCGGCGAGCGGCGGACGGGTGAGTAATGCCTAGGGATCTGCCCAGTCGAGGGGGATAACAGTTGGAAACGACTGCTAATACCGCATACGCCCTACGGGGGAAAGGAGGGGACCTTCGGGCCTTCCGCGATTGGATGAACCTAGGTGGGATTAGCTAGTTGGTGAGGTAATGGCTCACCAAGGCGACGATCCCTAGCTGTTCTGAGAGGATGATCAGCCACACTGGGACTGAGACACGGCCCAGACTCCTACGGGAGGCAGCAGTGGGGAATATTGCACAATGGGCGAAAGCCTGATGCAGCCATGCCGCGTGTGTGAAGAAGGCCTTCGGGTTGTAAAGCACTTTCAGTAGGGAGGAAAGGTTAGCAATTAATACTTGTTAGCTGTGACGTTACCTACAGAAGAAGGACCGGCTAACTCCGTGCCAGCAGCCGCGGTAATACGGAGGGTCCGAGCGTTAATCGGAATTACTGGGCGTAAAGCGTGCGCAGGCGGTTATTTAAGCCAGATGTGAAAGCCCCGGGCTCAACCTGGGAATTGCATTTGGAACTGAGTAACTAGAGTCTTGTAGAGGGGGGTAGAATTTCAGGTGTAGCGGTGAAATGCGTAGAGATCTGAAGGAATACCGGTGGCGAAGGCGGCCCCCTGGACAAAGACTGACGCTCATGCACGAAAGCGTGGGGAGCAAACAGGATTAGATACCCTGGTAGTCCACGCCGTAAACGATGTCTACTCGGAGTTTGGTGTCTTGAACACTGGGCTCTCAAGCTAACGCATTAAGTAGACCGCCTGGGGAGTACGGCCGCAAGGTTAAAACTCAAATGAATTGACGGGGGCCCGCACAAGCGGTGGAGCATGTGGTTTAATTCGATGCAACGCGAAGAACCTTACCTACTCTTGACATCCAGAGAACTTTCCAGAGATGGATTGGTGCCTTCGGGAACTCTGAGACAGGTGCTGCATGGCTGTCGTCAGCTCGTGTTGTGAAATGTTGGGTTAAGTCCCGCAACGAGCGCAACCCCTATCCTTATTTGCCAGCACGTAATGGTGGGAACTTTAGGGAGACTGCCGGTGATAAACCGGAGGAAGGTGGGGACGACGTCAAGTCATCATGGCCCTTACGAGTAGGGCTACACACGTGCTACAATGGCGAGTACAGAGGGTTGCAAAGCCGCGAGGTGGAGCTAATCTCACAAAGCTCGTCGTAGTCCGGATTGGAGTCTGCAACTCGACTCCATGAAGTCGGAATCGCTAGTAATCGTAGATCAGAATGCTACGGTGAATACGTTCCCGGGCCTTGTACACACCGCCCGTCACACCATGGGAGTGGGCTGCAAAAGAAGTGGGTAGTTTAACCTTCGGGAGAACGCTCACCACTTTGTGGTTCATGACTGGGGTGAAGTCGTAACAAGGTAGCCCTAGGGGAACCTGGGGCTGGATCACCTCCTTACCTATACGACTAACTCAATATTTGCTGAGTGTTCACACAGATTACTTGATAGAAGAAAAGAGAAATTACGTTGGGTCTGTAGCTCAGCTGGTTAGAGCGCACCCCTGATAAGGGTGAGGTCGGTGGTTCAAGTCCACTCTGACCCACCAAAATCTTTCCTATTCTGCGTTGGCTGATAAGTCGTTTAGTAAACTAAATGTCGTCATCAACCGCCTTGATTAGAAATGATTTGGTAATAACGTAAACGTAATTCTCAACTGCATGTAAATGGGGCTATAGCTCAGCTGGGAGAGCGCCTGCCTTGCACGCAGGAGGTCTGCGGTTCGATCCCGCATAGCTCCACCATTTACACTGTATATGGATAGAGATGCCAAAGATAAATGAGAAATTTATCTTTGGCTTTTTTAAGCCCGTTCTTTAACAATTTGGAAAGCTGATAGTATTTAATTACATGAGTCTGTCATGTGATTACTTACAAATCGTTTAATACGATAAGTATTAAACATTGAGTTCTCAAAACACTGTTTAAGTGTCTTGAATATTCTAAAACTAAGGCGATTTCGTGTGCGAAAGTGCATGAATTATCAAAGTAAAAACCAGCTAGTTGCAATACAGCTCAAGTGAAACTCATTTGGGTTGTATGGTTAAGTGACTAAGCGTATACGGTGGATGCCTTGGCAGTCAGAGGCGATGAAGGACGTAGTAACTTGCGAAAAGCGTTGGCGAGCTAGTAACAAGCATTTGAGCTAACGATGTCCGAATGGGGAAACCCAGTTGCATAAGCAACTATCCTGCAGTGAATACATAGCTGTAGGAGGCAAACCCGGGGAACTGAAACATCTAAGTACCCGGAGGAAAAGAAATCAACCGAGATTCCCCTAGTAGCGGCGAGCGAACGGGGATTAGCCCTTAAGTCAGTGGGGTGTTAGTGGAATGTGTTGGAAAGCACAGCGGCACAGGGTGATAGCCCCGTACACGAAAACTAACCATTGATGAAAACGAGTAAGGCGGGACACGTGATATCCTGTTTGAATATGGGGGGACCATCCTCCAAGGCTAAATACTCCTGACTGACCGATAGTGAACCAGTACCGTGAGGGAAAGGCGAAAAGAACCCCTGTGAGGGGAGTGAAATAGAACCTGAAACCGTATACGTACAAGCAGTGGGAGCGGTTCTTGAGACCGTGACTGCGTACCTTTTGTATAATGGGTCAGCGACTTACGTTTTGTAGCGAGGTTAAGCGAATAGCGGAGCCGTAGGGAAACCGAGTGTTAACTGCGCGTTTAGTTGCAAGGCGTAGACCCGAAACCCGGTGATCTAGCCATGGGCAGGTTGAAGGTTGAGTAACATCAACTGGAGGACCGAACCGACTTATGTTGAAAAATGAGCGGATGACTTGTGGCTGGGGGTGAAAGGCCAATCAAACCGGGAGATATCTGGTTCTCCTCGAAAGCTATTTAGGTAGCGCCTCGAGCGAATACCATTGGGGGTAGAGCACTGTTAAGGCTAGGGGTCATCCCGACTTACCAACCCTTTGCAAACTCCGAATACCAATGAGTACTACTCGGGAGACAGACGGCGGGTGCTAACGTCCGTCGTCAAAAGGGAAACAACCCAGACCGTCAGCTAAGGTCCCAAAGTTATTGCTAAGTGGGAAACGATGTGGGAAGGCTTAGACAGCTAGGATGTTGGCTTAGAAGCAGCCATCATTTAAAGAAAGCGTAATAGCTCACTAGTCGAGTCGGCCTGCGCGGAAGATGTAACGGGGCTAAGCAATACACCGAAGCTACGGGTTTGCACTTAGGTGCAAGCGGTAGAGGAGCGTTCTGTAAGCCGTTGAAGGTGAAGGGGTAACCCACGCTGGAGGTATCAGAAGTGCGAATGCTGACATGAGTAACGATAAAGGGAGTGAAAAACTCCCTCGCCGAAAGACCAAGGGTTCCTGTCCAACGTTAATCGGGGCAGGGTGAGTCGACCCCTAAGGTGAGGCCGAAAGGCGTAATCGATGGGAAACAGATTAATATTTCTGTACTTCCGCTAACTGCGATGGAGAGACGGAGAAGGCTAGGCTAGCGCGGCGTTGGTAGTCCGCGTTTAAGGTAGTAGGCGGTGTTCTTAGGCAAATCCGGGAACACATAACGCTGAGAGCTGATGACGAGTCACTAAGGTGATGAAGTAGTTGATGCCATGCTTCCAGGAAAATCTTCTAAGCTTCAGGTTAGCGGGAATCGTACCCCAAACCGACACAGGTGGTCGGGTAGAGAATACCAAGGCGCTTGAGAGAACTCGGCTGAAGGAACTAGGCAAAATGGTACCGTAACTTCGGGAGAAGGTACGCTCCTGGTGGTGATGAGACTTGCTCTCTAAGCTGCTGGGAGTCGCAGATACCAGGTGGCTGCAACTGTTTATCAAAAACACAGCACTGTGCAAAATCGCAAGATGACGTATACGGTGTGACGCCTGCCCGGTGCCGGAAGGTTAATTGATTGGGTTATCGCAAGAGAAGCTCATGATCGAAGCCCCGGTAAACGGCGGCCGTAACTATAACGGTCCTAAGGTAGCGAAATTCCTTGTCGGGTAAGTTCCGACCTGCACGAATGGCGTAATGATGGCCACGCTGTCTCCAGCCGAGACTCAGTGAAGTTGAAATTGCGGTGAAGATGCCGTATACCCGCGGCTAGACGGAAAGACCCCGTGAACCTTTACTATAGCTTGGCACTGAACATTGACCCTACATGTGTAGGATAGGTGGGAGACTTTGAAGCATGAACGCTAGTTTGTGTGGAGTCGTCCTTGAAATACCACCCTTGTAGTGTTGATGTTCTAACTCTGGCCCCTAATCGGGGTTGAGGACAGTGCCTGGTGGGTAGTTTGACTGGGGCGGTCTCCTCCCAAAGAGTAACGGAGGAGCACGAAGGTTGGCTAAGTACGGTCGGACATCGTACGGTTAGTGCAATGGCATAAGCCAGCTTAACTGCGAGACATACACGTCGAGCAGGTACGAAAGTAGGTCATAGTGATCCGGTGGTTCTGAATGGAAGGGCCATCGCTCAACGGATAAAAGGTACTCCGGGGATAACAGGCTGATACCGCCCAAGAGTTCATATCGACGGCGGTGTTTGGCACCTCGATGTCGGCTCATCACATCCTGGGGCTGAAGTCGGTCCCAAGGGTATGGCTGTTCGCCATTTAAAGTGGTACGCGAGCTGGGTTCAGAACGTCGTGAGACAGTTCGGTCCCTATCTGCCGTGGGCGTTGGATGATTGAAGGGAGCTGCTCCTAGTACGAGAGGACCGGAGTGGACGAACCGCTGGTGTTCGGGTTGTTATGCCAATAGCATTGCCCGGTAGCTACGTTCGGAATCGATAACCGCTGAAAGCATCTAAGCGGGAAGCGAGCCCTAAGATGAGTCATCCCTAGGTCTTTAAGACCTCTAAAGAGCCGTTCGAGACTAGGACGTTGATAGGCATGGTGTGTAAGCGTTGTGAGGCGTTGAGCTAACATGTACTAATGACTCGTGAGGCTTAACCATACAACCCAGATGGGTTTTACTTAAAACGTTCCAGACGTTTAAAGCACTTCCTCCTTCCGTGGAGGTCGTACTGATACTTAGTATTAGGATAAAGCACTTAAGCAGTGTGAACTCAAATCAGCTTTCCGAATTATTATTTAATGCCAAGGCGTTAAATAGACAAATTTGTCTGGAAACCATAGAGCTGTGGTCCCACCTGATCCCATTCCGAACTCAGAAGTGAAACACAGTATCGCCGATGGTAGTGTGGGGTCTCCCCATGTGAGAGTAGGTCATTTCCAGGCGCCATTTAAAGCCAAAAAGCCCGTTACTAGCGTAACGGGCTTTTTTGCATTTTGATTTTTCATATCGAATAGTGCTTATCAAATAGCATCGAAGTTTTGCAACAAGCGATAGTGTGGCCAATATGCCCATATGAGAGTAGGTCATTTCCAGGCGCCAATTAAAGTCAAAAAGCCCGTTACTAGCGTAACGGGCTTTTTGCATTTAGATTTTTTATAACGAATAGTGCTTATCAAGTATCATCTAAGCTTTGTAACAGGGTAACTGTCAAGCGAACCACACCACACCACACCTCGCAGCGTTAATCTGACTATTTGAAAAATCTCTGCTCAATGATCAGTTCTGCCAACACCATAATGTCGCAATTACCACTTACTATAAACGTAAGATTCTGGGCAAATATGTCCATGTGAGTGAAGGTTACAAATTAATTGGTCAATTTTGTCCAACGCCTAGAGCGAAATAGCATCATCTATCTTTTTCGGCTCTGCAATAAATCTTTTTCGTGCTATGGAGCATTTCAAATTATATCCCAATAAGGCAATGATTGGATTGGCTGTTTCATTCTGACGAAGCCTTAGCCTACTTGCTCTATAGGATTCAGCTCTCGCGAATAGGTCGGAAGTTTAGGATATTTAAGTTATCAAAATTTTCACTCAAACCTTGTTGATGCAACCTTCGTCAACCTTGTCCGCCAAGGCATGATTTCACTGAGCTGTTACATCTTCAGATACTTGCCGTAAATGTTAACGCATGACATTTCTATAATTAGGCGAGATAACAGCAGCTGTAGTTCCCGTCATTGGACAGCCCGCATCGAATAGACGACTAAAGTCGAGTTGGAAAATGCGTTTTTTTATTGCCCTTTTAGCTGTTGCATAAGATAAGTACATTATTTAAATGCTTGGTTATCTTTATTTAAATAATCACACCTAAGTTAGTTTTTGACGAAGTTCAATGTAGATAATTCATACTTTGTGTATTCAGTATGATGATTATTCTTGGGGAATAACCATGGCCTACAAATTAATAACCCTCGGCATAAAAATTACTTATTTGAACCTAACTTGATAGAACAGTCTACTAGGTTAGATAACCTGAAAATCTTACGTTAACCAGCTTTTATCAGTTGTTACTTATTAGTTCCAAATGTATTTAGTTGTATCTGTGTTTGGTAATTTATCTTTTAGCTGTTACCTTTGTTATCTATCTGTTTCTTAAGTGATTATTATCTTTTTTGTTGTACTTCCTATCCAACTTGTATCAATGTTTTGCTATATGTCTGTTTTGTTGATATTCGCGTTGACCGTTAACCATAGTTTTAACAGTATCGGTTACAGGTGGTTAACGGTTGCTTAACCATTAAAACAATAAAAAACATTGCGTTATATAATTTAACGCCAAGGGAGAAGGTTATGAGTTCTGTATCATTAACGGCGCAAGCCATTCGTCGCAGCCTATTGGCTGTTGCGGCAACAGCTGTTGCATCTAGTGCTTTTATTTCAACATCTGCTATAGCAGCTGATGAAGAAGTTCAAAAGGTTGAACGTATTGAAGTAACTGGTTCACGTATTAAGCGAACAGATTTAGAAGGCTCTTCGCCAATTACGACTATTGATGCTTCAGCAATAGAGAAAACTGGTGAGATGTCAGTAGCCGATGTACTACGTCGTTCTAATCTAAATACTTTTGGATCGTTTTCTGAATCTTCTGGTAGTACTTGGCAGAGTCAAGCTAATATTTCTTTGCGTGGCGCTGGAGCTGATAGAACATTAGTTTTATTGAATGGTAAGCGTATGCCTGGTTCTCCAACTATGGGAGGAACTGCTGTTAATTTAAACACTATCCCTACGGCTGCAATTGATCGTATCGAAGTATTAACTGATGGTGCATCTGCAGTTTATGGTTCTGACGCAGTCGCTGGTGTTGTGAACATTATCACCAAGAAGGGATACGAAGGATTTGAGGTCTCTGCAACTAAAACAAGTCCTGAGCAAGAGGGCGGTGAAGAGTGGAAAACGCATGTAATAGGTGGCACAAGCAGTGATAAAGGTAGTGTCAGCTTTTCTTTTGAACATCAAGATCGTGAAATTATTTATCAACGCGACCGTTGGTTTACAAGCTCGACAAATGTACTTGCACCTAATTACGATGATACTACAGGCATTTCTGTATACGCACGTAACTTCTTAGATATGACCACATTCCAGTTCAGTCCTATGGCTGCATGTGATAATGATAAAATGGTTGGCGGTGGCCATATATATGATTTTGGTGGTGGAGATTTTGTTTGCGGTTATGATTATACATCTGAAGCCGCAGACCATGCAGCTCGTTCATACACTGCGGGATATATAAATGCAGATTATCAATTATCTGATGAAGTCCAATTCGTAGGTCAAGGCCTTTTCAGTAGAAATGAAACATTTGGACGTTTTGCTCCAGCTGCCGGCTGGTTCAATGTGGATGCAGGCCAAATAGATATTCAAAATTATGATAAAGATGGGAATTATTTAGGTACGAGTAAAAACCAAAATGCCGGTAGAACATATTATCGTTTTACTGATGTTGGTACTCGTGATTCAACAACCATTGACTATAGCACTGACATTCAAGTTGGTCTGGTGGGTGAACATGATAGTCTAGGGTGGGATTTAACATATCATTATAATTTAGCTGAAAACAGTAATTATGGTAAAGGCTATGTTCATCGTCCAACTGTAGAGGCTCTTGTTAAATCTGGCGATTTTAACTTTGGTCCTGAAGGGAACAGTGCTGAAGTGGTTGCAGCTATAAGTCACAACACGCTAGCACAAGATATTATGGAATTTCAAAGTGTGAATGCTGGTGTTAACTTTGAAGCAGTTGATTTACCCGCGGGTATGATTGGATGGTATTTTGGCGCTGAATATGCTCAATATAAATATACTTCTGAAGTAGATGCAGAATCTTCCGCAGGTGAAGTTATTGGTTCATCAGGTAATGGTTCTTCAGGTGACCGTGATGTCTTTGCTGTATTCGGGGAGTCAATTATTCCTGTAACGGATAATTTAGAATTCAATTTAGCGTTACGTTATGATGATTATTCTGATTTTGGCTCTGCGACTACACCTAAAGTTGCTTTACGTTATAACGTAATTGACGGTGTTGTAATTAGAGCGTCATGGGGACAAGGATTTAGAGCACCAGCTTTATCTGATTTGTATGCTGCAGAATCTTTCAGTGCAGATTATGCTACAGATTATCATTATTGTGAGCTACAAGGTACTTCACCTGTTGACTGTAAGGCTGCACAATATGATGTAACCCGTACTGCTAATCCTGATTTGAAGGCTGAAACATCAGACTTTTATAATCTAGGTTTCGTTTGGGATATTACTGATAATTTGAGTACAAAGATTGAGTATTATAATTTAACCATCGATGATGTTATCACTTTCGTGTCATTAGATTCATTACTAAAAGAAGAAGCTAATGTTGGATATGGAAATTTAAGTCGTGGTGAAATTATCAGAGCTGGTGACACATATGATGGCAAAGTGTTAGAAGCAACTACTCCTTTGGTAAATGGTAATGGTTTTGACACATCTGGTATTGATTTTAATCTTACTTATAGAGGATTAGAAACTTCCGTTGGTGAGTTCGGTTCAACATTTGATTTGACTTATGTGATCGCCTTCAATGATGAAGAGTATTTCGATGGACCAGTAAATGACAAGGTGGGTCGAAATGGTTTACCTGAATTCCGTTTCACATGGGGTATCGATTGGAGTTATGGCGATCATAATGCTTCAATATTAACTCAATATATTGATGGTCAAGCAGAAACAGTTGATCCTACAACGTTCAAGAAAGTTGGCAGTATTTCTTCTCAAACTACATTTGATGTTGCTTATAACTATACAGCTTCTTGGAATGGAAAGTTTAGTGTAGGTGTTCGTAATTTGACTAATGAAGATCCTGTTTTGGATTCAAATTTAGCTTATGATTCTTCTTTATATAATTTATATGGAAGAACTTATACTGCGACATATACCCAAAAGTTCTAAAATAAGTTCTCCTCCCTAGAGACCCAAAAACCTCCGCTTGCGGAGGTTTTTTTTGGCTTAAAATCTTCTAGAAAACTTGCACTTTGACTAGCAAAATATCATCTAATGTTATTTATTGTGAATGCTCGCTACAGTTGAATGAAGCTTGAAATGTTAAAGGATCAAATCTTTGGTAATTTACATGCACGACTATTAGTAGGGAATGGAAATATAAAACAATATCTAACAGCACATAATTTTAGCTGCAATAAAAATACGATTTTTAGTCAATCCGTCATAGTTGCTCTATCTATAAGTTGACTAATGATTTAAACGAAGTTCGTGGCGGTGCTCATTCTTATAGCGTATTGCACAAATATGACAGCGTTGTTCAGTTGGATCGGCAGATAGTCGTTGAGGCTCTATATCAGACTCACAATCAGAACATAAACCATATAATCCGAGTTCAAGCTGGCAATATGCAGCATCAAGTCGCATTAATTTTTCAAATAGGCAACTACCAGCATGTTTGATTTCACTCATGTAATCAATAAGATTGGATAAGTCCATTTTTTGAATACAGCTGAGTTGTTCGTCATTAAATTGATGCTCTAAAAGCTCGACAGCTAAGTCTTCTCTTAGTTGTTGTTCAATTTGTGACAAACGCGCTCGAGTGTCCTGTTGATTCACCTGATAGCCTTATTTTCGATGATTACTGTAGATAAGCTATTTTACGAGCTTTAGCAAAATAGAATATGACTGAGATCAAGTCTGAAGGGGATATTTGCTTGAATATTCTGAGAGATAATTAATTTTTATTAATTATCTCTGCGATTGTGACCGAACCATTAATGCTTATTTTCAGTAATCTTATAACGCTTGCTGCGCTTTTTTTAGAACAGAGATTATTTCATCAGTGGTTTTATATACTCTAAGCTCTCTAAATAATTCATCTGCTTCTGGATATTGACGGTTTAAATAAGTGAACCATTGCTTGATCCTAGCAGGCAAATAATCGGCTTTACGGCCATTGAGTTGCTTATCTGTGTAGGCGAGTAATAAATCTAATGTTTGCTGCCAAGTGTATGGCTCATCACCATTTTTGATGCTTGCACCTAAGTTAGGTAATGAAATAGCGCCGCGACCAATCATAATATTATCGCAACCCGTGACTTCCATGCAGCGTTTGGCGTCGGCTTCAGACCAAATTTCACCATTAGCAATAACAGGAATAGGCAAACGCTTTCGAACTTCTGTGATGTATTCCCAATAGGCGGGCGGTTTATATCCGTCCACTTTGCTACGGGCATGAATGGCTATCTCTGTTGCGCCTGCTTCATAGATTGCTAGGGCGTTTTCCATAAACAAAGATTTGTCTTCATAGCCTAAACGAATTTTAGCCGTTACCGGTTGTTCTACTGGCACAGCTTGACGCATTGCTTTGACAATATTGTGAATATTTTCAGGATATTGTAAAAGTACAGCTCCACCTTTGCTTTTATTCACTATTTTAGCGGGGCAACCAAAATTAGCATCAACACCACGTGAGCCTAGTTCAATCGCTCTTATGGCATTTTCTGCCATCCATGCGGGTTCTTGACCAAGCAATTGTACTCGAACGGGCGTGCCAGATGGCGTTAAGCCATTGTTTTTAAGTTCAGGGCATAGTTTGTAATAGACTTTTTCTGGGAGCAGTTGATCAACTACGCGGACGAATTCCGTTACCACTAAATCAAATGGATTTATGGTGGATAGAATATCACGCATTAAATCATCAACTACACCTTCCATAGGAGCTAAAACAAGTCTCACAGCTTTCCCCAAACTTAGTAAAAGGTCGCTATTCTAACCGCTTTATTGTGTGTTGCCAGTCTTTGTTAACCGCCTTACGGTATTAAATGAAAAAATTCATTGAAACCATGGGCTTATGCTCTATGATTATGATACTGAAATAATTCCTATCAGAAACTAAATGTAAAAGGATTGATCTAATGTAAAAAGTTTCACATTTTTTGAAATTATTTTAGTATTAACAGGGTCTTTTATAGCAAGCCAGCAATGATGTTGGTCATCATTCAAAAAATTAAGTCAATTAAAGGAAGAAGAATATGAACTCAATTAAGCAAACTACTGTTGCCGTTGCACTAGGTGCTGTTGTCATGAGTGCTGGCTTTGCGACTGAAGCGCAGGCAAATCCATTTGGTTTTGAGCAACTCACTCAAGGTTACCAATTAGATGGTGGTGAAGGTAAGTGTGGTGAAGGTAAGTGTGGTGAGGGTAAATGTGGCGGCGACATGAAAAAGTCAGCTGATAAGATGAAAGAAGGCAAGTGCGGCGAGGGCAAGTGCGGTGAAGGTAAATGTGGCGGCGACATGAAAAAGGCCGCTGACAAAATGAAAGAAGGCAAATGTGGTGAAGGTAAATGTGGCGGCGACATGAAAAAGTCAGCCGACAAAATGAAAGAAGGTAAGTGCGGCGAAGGCAAGTGTGGCGGCGACATGAAGAAGTCAGCTGACAAAATGAAAGAAGGTAAGTGTGGCGAAGGCAAGTGTGGCGGTAACAAATAATTATTTGCTAACGTTATTGCATACATAAATTATTAATAAGGCCTGTTTATCAGGCCTTATTAATAGCGTTTATATTTTACCAATCGTCATAAATAGCTGCTCATTTTAGCTTGTGACACACTGGTTAACGGCATGAGATGTTTTATTGTAGTAACGGCTTATTGGTAAAATTAGCCTTGTTATCACGTATTTTTCTATGCTTATCTGTTCAGTTATCTCATAAAATTGGTATTTAAAGGGGCTGTTATGTCGTCAGTTGAGTTGTTGTCAGGCCGCCAAGGAAATATGCCTAACGTTGGGCTTGGACTTCGTCGAGAAATGTTAGATGAGTTTTGCCAAACTACGCCTAGGGAAATCGAGTTTTTTGAGGTTGCGCCTGAAAATTGGATGACACTGGGTGGTAAATTTGGGCGACAGTTTAAGCAATTAACGGAGCAGCATCCATTTTTTTGTCATGGTCTGTCGCTTTCTATCGGTAGCCCTGAAGAGTTAGACACTCAATTTGTTAAAAATATCAAAACCTTTTTAGATACCCATCAAATAGCCATTTATTCAGAGCATTTAAGCTATTGCTCAGGCAAGGGGCACATGTATGACTTAATGCCGATCCCATTTACTGACGATGCCGTTATGCATGTGGCTAAACGAATAAAGCAAGTGGAAGATATTTTAGAGCGGCCATTTATTTTAGAAAACGTGTCATTTTATGCTGCGCCAAGTGCTCAAATGACCGAGCAAGAATTTGTTAATGCTGTTTTAAATGAAGCTGACTGCAAATTATTGCTGGACGTGAATAATATCTATGTCAATTCGATTAACCATCAATATGATCCGCAAGCGTTTTTAGCAGCAATGCCAACAGAGCGAATCGCATATTTACATATAGCGGGTCATTATCAAGAGGATATCGATTTAATGGTCGATACACATGGTGCTGATATTATTGATCCAGTTTGGTCACTATTACAGCAATGTTATCAATTACATGGTGTTCATCCCACCTTGTTGGAACGTGATTTTAATATTCCGGCAACCACTGAGTTACTAAAAGAAATCAACCAAATTCACTCTTATCAGCAGCAAGCTCAACAAGCCTTAAGTGCGAGGTTTGCATAATGGAGTTTAAGCAAGTTCAACAAGGGTTTATGGATTATATTCGTGATCCTAGTCATCCTTTACCTGAAGGCATTGAACCAAGAAGAATGACCATTTATCGTGAGTTGTTTTTTAATAATGTTAATGGCTTTGTCTCTAGTGCATTTCCAGTATTAAAAAGCGTTTACGCTGAACAAGATTGGTTAGCTTTGGTACAAACATTTTTTGCTCAACATGATTGTCAAACGCCCATATTTGTCGAAATAGCGGGGGAGTTTTTAGTATTTTTACAACAAGAGTATCAAGTAAAAGATTCTGATCCCGCATTTTTGTTAGAGCTTGCCCACTATGAGTGGTTAGAGTTGATTGTTGCCACAGTCCAAGATGCTAAAACACAAACATTGATGACTATTAATGACATTACTCAAGTGCCATTACAGCTGTCAGCCTGTGCTAAAGTCGCGCAATACCAGTTTGATGTGCAGCATATTAGTATTGAGTATCAACCTATTGAACCGCCTGCAACACCGCAATTTTTTTGTGTATACCGAGACACACAAGATGAGGTAGCTTTTTTACAATTAAACCCATTAACTGCTCAAGTGTTAGCATTAATTGACCAGTATACACAGCAACAACAACGCCTTTATTTTGATGACATAGTGAGCTGGTTAACGCAGCTTTATCCAACTATGCAAAGTGATGTATTAAGCCAAGGCTGTGTACAAATGCTGACGCAGATGGTCGAAAAAAACATCATTGTTAAACCATTATCATAATCAACGAAAACCAAAAATGATATTCCCTTAAAATATTTAGGGTTTTTATTCTAAAACGAACAAAGTAGAATGCGCGCGATGTGATCTGGTTCACATGTGGCGCATTTGATTAGCGTTGCCATGTTAACGAGTGCACAAATTGATTCTTACAAGTCTAATTGCCCTAGGAAGTATTATGAGCGAGCCGTTTAAAGATCCATTCAATGTTTTTTATTTAATTGGTTTTATTTGTGTTTTACTTATTCCAACGCTTCCAGCAAGCCTTACTTGGTTAAAATTTGCCGGCTTAATTTAAATGTATTTTTAAGATAAACTAGCGCTAAGTGCATAAAGCCACTCATATGAGTGGTTTTTCTTTTGAGGTTTTGATGCTTTTAAAACGCGGTGTTTATTTAATTATTGGCTTAACGAGTTTACTACTTGGGATTATTGGCATTGTAGTGCCATTACTGCCAACAGTGCCGTTTATTTTATTAGCAGCATATTGCTTTGCACGTTCTAGTGATCGTTTACACCATTGGTTGATGACACATCCATGGTTTGCCAAGGCATTGACCGATTGGCAAACCAAAAGGGCACTTAACAAAACCTTAAAACGCCGAGCGATGATAATGACAACTTTAAGCTTTGCTATCAGCATTGCGGTGGTTCCCTTACTATGGGTTAAAGTCATGTTGTTTTGCATGCTGTGTGGATTATTAGTTTATTTGTGGCAGATCCCAGAGTTAACAGAATAATGTCGTAAATGTTGCAAGCATGGACTAACAGGCATAAGATCGTTTTCCAAATGAAATGAGTCCCTGTCGGGACTTTTTTATTGTATTCACTTTCAAAGAGTTTTCATTATGATGAATAAAGACAGTCTCGCTTTAATTAAGCAGAGCATTAAAACCATTCCTGACTATCCAAAACCAGGCATTATGTTTCGTGATGTGACCAGTCTATTGGAAGATGCTGACGCTTATAAAGCGACTATTGCTTTATTAGTGGCTCAATACCAATCGAAAGGCTTTACCAAGGTAGTCGGTACTGAAGCGCGTGGTTTTCTGTTTGGTGCCCCTTTGGCACTTGAGTTAGGCATTGGTTTTGTTCCTGTGCGTAAGCCGGGTAAATTACCACGGGAAACGATCGCGCAAACTTATGATTTAGAATATGGTACTGACACCTTAGAAATTCATACTGATGCCATCAATGCTAACGATAAAGTGTTAGTGATTGATGACTTATTGGCAACAGGTGGCACGATTGAAGCAACGGTTAAGTTAATTCGTCAATTAGGTGGTCAGGTTGAACATGCGGCTTTTATCATTAATCTACCTGAGATTGGCGGTGAAAAACGTTTACAAGCTATGGGCATTGAAGTCCTTAGTTTATGTGAGTTTGAGGGCGAGTAATCAACGGGATTAATTTCTAACAGCAGTTCATAAAACTGTTGATAAAGCCAGCTAATAAATGCCAAACAATAGCCTGCAAACTTATTGCATGCTATTGTTTCATTTAATCAACGGGAACACTTCCCGAACAGTTTTAGCTTGGGGAATTGCATGTCTTATCAGGTGTTAGCCCGCAAATGGCGCCCTGCCAAATTTGAGCAAATGGTTGGTCAGTCGCATGTGCTATTGGCACTGACAAACGCATTAAGTCAGCAACGTTTACATCATGCTTATTTATTTACTGGCACTCGTGGTGTGGGTAAAACCAGTTTAGCTCGCTTATTTGCTAAAGGATTGAACTGTGAGCAAGGTGTTACAGCAAATCCTTGTGGGGTATGTTCAAGCTGTGAAGAGATTGCTCAAGGGCGTTTTGTCGACCTTATTGAAGTCGATGCCGCTTCTCGCACTAAGGTAGACGATACTCGTGAGTTGCTCGACAATGTGCAATATCGTCCATCTCGTGGTCGATATAAAGTGTACCTCATTGATGAAGTGCATATGCTTTCTCGAAGCAGTTTTAATGCATTACTTAAAACCCTTGAAGAGCCACCTGAGCATGTTAAATTTTTATTAGCGACTACAGATCCGCAAAAATTGCCTGTCACAGTATTATCCCGTTGTCTGCAATTTAATTTAAAAAGTCTTTCTCAAGATGAAATTGCTAAGCAATTAGACTTTGTATTAACCCAAGAACAATTGCCCCATGAACCACAAGCACTGACGTTATTAGCAAAAGCAGCTAATGGCAGTATGCGGGATGCGCTAAGTTTAACGGATCAAGCGATTGCGTTTGGCTCAGGGCAAGTCATGTTTCAGCAAGTACAATCAATGCTAGGTAGTATTGATGAAAAACAGGTTATTGCGCTATTAAAAGCATTATGTGACGCCGATATTGCACCATTAATGCAAACTGTGTCCAAGGTATTAGCGTTTGGTGCTGATGCTCAAGAGGTATTGCGCAGTTTATTAGAATTGCTTCACCAAATTACCTTAACACAATTTGCGCCATCAGCAGCGCAAGCCTCCTTATATAGCGAACAAATTTTAGCCTTTGCCCAGCAATTAGCGCCTGAGCAAGTTCAACTCTATTACCAAATGCTACTAGCAGGCCGTAAAGATTTGCCTTTTGCACCAGATCCTAAGTCAGGGCTTGAAATGGCGTTATTACGTGCTGTGGCTTTTGTGCCAGAAAAACAAACCAAACGTTGGGTCACGCAAACACCTGCGAAAGTTGATTTAGACAAGATTGAATCATCTCCGGCTGAGAACTCGCTTCAACACTCAACCGCTTTAACTAAGCAAGAGGTCATTGAGACTCGCCCAAAGTCGATAGTTGATAGGGCTGTTAGCCACGGCAATCCGCTAGATACAGTTGCTAATACTACCGATACGATTGAGAACGCGCTAAGCGCCAATCAAGATCTTATCGTTAATCAAGATGATGCTACTGAAACAAGAGTAGCCCAACATACTGAAGATAATAACGATGATGACAACAGCGAACTTGTTGCTCAGCAGGCTATTTTACTCAGTCAAGCGCAAAGCTTAGGTTACCAAGCAGAGCCGAGATTAGATGATAGCCCTGAACAAACTTCAGCTGTGGCCGAAGCGCCATCTGTTCCTGATGTTCATTCAAGCGAAAATGCTCAAATGGCGCTTAATGATAAGTCCACAGATAATGCCAGTTTAGCAAATCAAGTCGATTTGTTGAGTTCTTCGGGCAAAGCGCAAAATAATGAGAGTCATCATGGTAATGATAATCTTTCAGAAGCCCTATTTGCAGCATCCGCTTCAGGTGCAGACAATGATTATCAAGATTACAATGAGATGAGCTTATCATTTATTGATGATGAGCAAGACAATCAAGATTATTTTGACGATTATGTTGCATATACGCAGCAAGAAAGCAGCGATACGATTGTAGCAACAGAGAGTCAGCAGCCTGTTATACCACAGTCAAGTTCAGCTGATGTAAAGACAGAGCATAACCAAAGCGATGAAGATCCATTAGATGATATTTTGGATAGGGTAATCGCTAGTCGTAATGCGTTACTTGCAGATGTGAATGCGCTCAAATCAGGTGATGAAACGAGTATTAAACCAAGCTCTAATAAAACGGCTTCGTCACCGTTAGCGCCTCAAAAGTCAGAGTTAAAGCAACAGCCATCAACATCAGATCTAGCCAAAGAAGATCTTACAGATCAACTAAAGCAGCAGGCGAATCAAGGGCCATTGGCGAGTGAAAATCATTTAAAAGCACCTTTAACGAATGATTTGTTATCTGTTGATGCTTTCCAACCGACACCAATAATTGAGCAAGAGCCAGCCAGTGTAGCGTTGCAAACTGATAGCGTATTCACTACGGTTAAACCAATTAATATTGAGCCAAATGAATCTGTTAATACTAAGAATGAATCTTACGATAGACCACCATGGGAAGCTCCGTCAGAAGCGGAAATTCAGCAGCAAGAACAAGATGCTCAATCTTTATTAGCATCGTCTAAAACTGCGCATGTTAACGATTTAGCTCCAGTTCAACCAGCACCAATTGAGAATAAACAGCTTGAAGTTAGTGCCCAGACAAGCCTTAGCACCACAGTCCATCAAATTACTGGCAATCAGCTAGATTTAGATTGGTATAAAATTATGGCTGAGGTGAAAGTAGGAGGTCGTGTTAGGCAATTGGGCGTTAATTCATTATGTGAAGCCATTGAAAGTCCGCTCAAATTGTTGCTAAAGCCTGATCAAAAGCACCTCAGTGCTGAAGTTGCAATTGAACAGTTACAAGATGCATTATCTAACTATCTTGGAACTGATATTCAGGTGGAGGTTGAAATTGGCCAAAATCCTTCACGGGAGACTCCGTTAGAATTACGTAAGCGTTTCCATCGCGAATTATTGCAACAAGCGCAGCAATCTATTTTAACTGACAGCAATATTCAGTGGATGATTAATCATTTAGCTGCTCAATTAGATCAAGATTCGGTTGTTTATCCTGCAGAGCAACTCACCGGTGTTGCCGAGCAAATTCCTGCAAGACTAAACTGAGCCATATGAATGTAGATGACGTAATCAATACAAAGGTTTTCAATATAAATCAAATCAGTTAGCTGTTTCGCAAATTTAGTTTATGGATTTGCTAATTTAATTAAATTCAGTAAGATTATGCCAATTTCGGCGACAGCAACACAGTTAATCACTTAGATAAAGAGACAATAATTATGTTTGGAAAAGGTGGTATGGGCAATTTGATGAAGCAAGCCCAAATGATGCAAGACAAAATGGCTAAAATGCAGGAAGAGATTGCCCGCATGGAGTTAACTGGCGAAGCCGGTGCAGGTCTTGTCAAAGTGACTATGACAGGTTCACACAATGTACGTCGTGTAGAAATTGATCCTAGCCTAATGGTGGAAGAAGATAAAGAGATGTTAGAAGACTTGATTGCTGCAGCATGCAATGACGCTGCTCGTCGAGTTGAAGAAAACCAAAAGGCTAAAATGGCGGAAGTCACAGGCGGTATGCAATTACCACCAGGCATGAAAATGCCGTTTTAATCGTCTTCATTCTGATATAACTGTTATCGATAATATTGAATTAACAGTGTATCAATAGAGGCAAAAAATAAAAAAAGCTCAAGTCATAAAACTTGAGCTTTTTTTATTATGGGTTTAAAAAATCTAACCCAAAATGCTTGATAAACTTCTGATATTTAAGCTGTGATGTATTGCTTAAATTAGAACCTATACCCAAAATTCAGTGTGTATGCGCTGCGGGTTTCACCTTTATTATAAAGAGCACTGATATTGTAGTGTTTGCCTATTTGTTTGTTAAAACCAATAAGATAAGCCCACTGATTTAACTTTACGCCTACATCAAAGGTAAAGTCTCGTTCTAATTCATCAATATAACCTAAATTACCTGTCATGTTAGCTTTAAGGCCTTGATATTCAGCACCTACAAATACTTGGGCGCGATAATCAACGAATTGATAACCAAGCATGGGTTGCGCGGTTATAATACCGTCTCCCCAATCTTGACCACGTAATTTAGTGCTCGAGTAGGTTGCGTTAACCGAGGCGAAAAACTCACGATAGCCTACGGATAATGTTGTACCCACACCCACTACGTCGTAATCAAGTTCTAATGGAATATCAAATTCCGCTGGTGAACAAATAGGCAAGCCCGCTTTTTCTGCTAGCGCACAGGCTAAATCAGCTTTGAATTCAGATCCTAATTTGTCAATGAGTACATTGCGGATATTACCAGTGTAATCAGCAGCTATTGATGCATCAACTTTGATTTTGCCATATATGGCATAGAGGTTCCAAAAGGGCAAAATGTTAACGTCAGCTCGAAAGCTAAGACTATCTGCTGTTACTACGCCAGTTGTTGTTGCAGGGTCAAAAAACTCATCTAGGTTGATCCCCATAATGTCAAAAGATGTAAAAGGTACATCCATATCTTGTCGGCGCATGGCTACCGAGAAACCATATGGGAGTGGTACATCAATACCTTGTCGACGCACTAAATCAGCCATTAATGGTAGTGGTCTATTAATATTCACTTTTTCTTCACGAATACGTGGGTCTGATACCTGAGCTAGTAAGTCCGCATCAATCACTTCAACAGCATTTTGGTTATCATATAATGCAATGGTTTTAACCGTTGTTTTTAGTGTTATCGGTTTACGTTTTTTAGTGCCAGTGACAGTCTCAACTTTTTCCTTAATATAAACTTTACCGTTATCTAAATAATCAAAGTAAGTGATTTGATTAAAATCGGTAACGTTAAGATCATTGTGGACAAAAGGCTGACTGTTAGATATCACCATTTTGATCGCTTTACCCTCTTTTGCCGTTAGTGCAACCTGCATAAAACGGAAGTAGGCAATGTTCTGGGGGAGCTGGTATTTGGAGTAGTTAAAACGTATTTCGACTTCACCATTCGCTTTTTCAGCAACTTTTAAGGTGGATCTGTCCATGCTTTCGGCATATTTTCGAAGTAAATATTCAGTTTTAGTTACTTCTTCAATGCGACTAATAACATCTTCATCTTCATCTAGTTTAGAAGGGTCGTATTTAATTCTTAAATCAATATTCCCCTTTGTATCAGTGCTTTGAACCAAAAATATTTCAGACGTTTTAACTTCACCTTCATATTCAGTTGAACGAAAAGCATGCTCAACAAGATTTTCACCTTGGCTCATAGAGCTCATACCCAGCTTAGGGATATCATCATTTAAACCATATTGCTCAAAAACCTTCACATCTTTGGCAACGCTTTTGAATACCAGCTCTTCATTTTGTTCAGCCATTGCGACATTGCAAACAAGTAAGCTGGCGAGGGTTACACCTAAGGTTTTGATCATTTTACTAACACCTTAAATAAAAATGTATCGGATTTACTTCTGAAAAAATCATATTTTCAGATAGTTAACGAATAAATTTGTCTTGGGATAAATACTATCAAAACTACAAAATATAAGTAACTATTTTCTAACACATTAGATTGAAATAATACAAGATTCAAACGCATCCGCGGAGTTAAAGTTTAACATTTACATGAAAGACCTATTTAGACATTTAGTTTAGTTAAAAATCTTGTTTATATCGAGATTACAAGTATCCATTTTTCTATTACTCGCTTTTAATTAATACTTGATGTAATAGCACTATCGAAAATATGTCGTCAGCATATTATCCTTGTGTCGCTTCAACTGCGATCTCAATCCTGCCATCCAAGGATACCTTGGTATCGAAATTGGGTACTTTACCGTGGTTAAAACTGCCCTATGTAATGGCCAGCGGTAGGATTGTGATTAAGTTTCTAACGTTTTGTATGATATTTTTCTCGGTCAGCCTCTCGTGCATTATGATGAGTTCACTTTGTTACGTTTCATATTTCATATTTCATATTTCATATTTCATATTTCATATTTCATATTTCATATTTCATATTTCATATTTCATATTTCATATTTCATATTTCATATTTCATATTTCATATTTCATATTTCATATTTCATATTTCATATTTCATATTTCATATTTCATATTTCATATTTCATATTTCATATTTCATATTTCATATTTCATATTTCATATTTAATATTTGACTGGCTATAATTTATGCTCTAGAAATCCACAATAAGCAATCGATAAACAGAAGTGAAATTAACGTCATAATCCATAAGTGATTGGGCAAAAATATGATGTTTAACAACCAGCTAGTTATGGTTTTTTAAGGTGTTCTGAAGTTTTACAACGTCAAAAATGTTTTAATTTATTGATTTATTAGCAATATATATTTAAGGGATTTAATTATGAAAATGAAATTTCAAACTAAAATTAAGCTGACCACACTCAGTTTAATGGCAGTGTTAGGGACTGCTTTATCGTTCTCTGCAGTATCAGAAACATACGATGTTGTTATAAACAATGGCAGGGTGATGGACCCTGAAACTAACTTTGACGGCGTACGTAACGTCGGTGTTAAAGATGGCAAAATTGTTGTTATTACAAAGGATGAGATAAAAGGTAAGCAGGTAATTGATGCCAAAAATCATGTTGTTGCCCCAGGCTTTATTGAGGGACATCAGCATGCAACCGATCCATTTAGTCGCAAAGTGAATTTACGTGATGGTTTAACCACCATGATGGATTTTGAATCGGGAGCTGGCGATATCGCTAAATGGTATGCCGATGCGGAAGGAAAAACTCAGAGCAACTACGGAATGGTAGTGCTGGCAACGCTAGCCCGAGTTTCGGTGTTAGATGGGCCTGAAATAGCGGCTTTAGGAAATGATATGGGTGGATTGTTCGCTCATACCGTTGGTGCTGCAGCGGCAAAAGCTCAAAAAGAAGGGCGAAAGCCGGGGTGGTCATCGACATTACCTAACAAAGAGCAAATGACCCAGATTATGAGCTATGTTGACGAAGGGCTTCGTCAAGGTGCTTTAGGTGTAGGGGTCCCGGTCGGTTATATGACAACAGGTGTTACTCAATACGAATTGTATAAATATCAAGAGTTAGCTGCTAAATACGGCCGAGTTACCAATGGACATGTCCGCTTTGCTGGCATTCGTCCGCCCACAGAGGGGCAATTAGGGGTCCAAGAAATGCTAGCTAATGCCATGGTATTAGATGCACCGTTCATGGCTTCACACCTTAATAGTAACATGGATTGGGAATACACTATTCCTATGATAAATGATGCAAGAGAAAAACGAGGTGCCAAGGTATGGGGTGAGGTTTATCCTTATGCGGCGGGCTCAACGATTGCAGCTACTGATATTCTAACCGAGTCAAGTATGGCTCAAATGGGGATCACCTATTCAAATGTTGCAAACTTGGATGGCACTCGCTGGGATAAAGCCATGTATGAGGACGTTCGCAAAAACGACCCAGGCAGAGCGATTGTGATTTATAACAATCCACCTGAAGATATCGCCAAATGGATCGCTCAGCCAGGTGTGGTTATCGTTTCTGATGGTATGGCTATCTTAGATGAAAACCTTGAATACTACCCTTGGGATTCCTCGTATGAGGGCAAGTCTGTTCACCCACGCAGTGCAGGAACTCGTGCCAAAGTGTTGCGTATGGTGCGTGAAGATAAAAATATGTCTTTAATGGAAGCTATTTCAAAGATGAGTTACCTACATGCTAAATATTTTGATGAATTGGCGGGTATCCCTCACTTTAAAACTAAAGGACGTATGCAAGAAGGTATGGACGCGGATATCGTCGTGTTTAATCCTGATACCGTTAGAGATAACTCTACTTATGAACCAGGAAAAGGCGCAATCCCGACTACCGGCATGCCTTATGTGTTGGTTAATGGAGTCGTTGTGGTAAAAGATTCTGTGGTTCAAAAGGTCTTTCCTGGTAAGCCAATTCGCTTTCCTATATTGGAAAAGGGTCGTTTAGATCAAATTGAAATTGAACCAAGAGTCTTTACCCCTAATCAGTCGTAAATTTATTTTTAACTAACTAGGCTTGTTTGCTTTGCTTTTAGTGGTTTACATGGACATTATGTTAAAACCGTGTCTATGTAAGCCTCTTTCCATATGAGAAATGGATTATTTGTGACCAAAAATGAATTGTTCAGCGGATGCACATTCTGTGGCTATTGAATCCTATATATAAGGTATGATCTGTTATACGTTTCCGCCTATGAGATGTATTTTATTTAGCCAACTTATTGGCCCATATTTCTATTTGTGTAGTTTTGTTTCCATCACATATCTGCTCTTCCATAACTTGGTTATTATTCTTACCATTTTTAATAAAATTAAATTATTATTAGCCTGAAATTGCTAATTTTAATGAGGCCTATCAATGATTAATCAGCAATGGTTAACAACATTTATCACTCTGGTGGAAGTGGGTCACTTTACTCAAACAGCAGAAAAGTTGTTTATGACTCAACCTGGGGTCAGCCAGCATATTAAAAAACTAGAGCAGCAAGTGAATAATGCATTAATTAATCGAATTGGTAAGCGCTTTGAGTTGACTGATGCTGGTATTGCTTTATTTGAGTATGCCAAGTTGCAGCAAGCACAACAGCAAGAGTTATTACGAACCATGACCTTAGACGAGCCGTTTGTGGGTGCTTGTCGAATTGGTTGTTCTGGCTCGATGGCCGCATTGTTATACCCGCATTTAATTGCCCTTCAACAACAGCATCAGCAATTGTCGATGCACTTAGAAGCAGGTCCTAATCAGCGAATATTATCGGATTTACAAGCGAACAAAATTGATATTGGTATTTTAACTCATCAAGTGACTGAAGCAGATTGCATGAGTGTAGAGATAGGTAAACAGTCTTTATGTTTAGTATTGCCTAACAAAGTGCGGGGGGAAGCGATTGCTAAGCAAGTAACATTTGATGATTTAGCCAAACTTGGGATGATTAATCACCCTGATGCTAAGCATTATTGGCAGCAAATAACGCAAGCTTTTTTCAATCCATATCAACAACAAGCTGATAAGATTAAGCTTAATGGTTATGTGAATCAGCTCAATCAAATATTATTGCCTGTTGCCAGTGGGTTAGGATTTACTGTTTTACCTGAGTTTGCAGTGCGCAGTTTTTCCCAGCAACAAGATATTCAAATCGGCTATTTAGATAAACAAGCGATTCAATTATTTGAACCGCTTTATTTGGTACATAAACGTTATCGGCCGCTGGCAAGTCGATATGAAAAAATACAACAGTTGATTATAGAGTTAATTTAACTTCAGGCTTAAACCACCGTAATTATCGCATCATCAAGCTTGCTATATTTAAATACAAACCCTTCAGCCAGTGCTTTAGTGGGTAGTACAAATTGCCCTTCAGTCAGAAGCTCTGACATTTCCCCCATGGCAAGGCGCAGCGCTAAGGGGGGCGTGATTATTTTGGCTGGGCGGTTTAATGCTTGAGCTAATGCCATCGAAAAATCGGCGTTACTAACTGGGTTAGGGGCGGTGGCATTGTAGATACCTTTGGCAGATGGGGTATCAAGCATCCATTTAATTAAACCCACTAAATCTTCCATGTGGATCCAGCTCATCCCTTGCTTTCCCTTACCTATTGGGCCGCCTAAACCAAGTTTAAATGGCGGTAACATTTTAGCTAATGCGCCACCTTGCTTACCTAACACAATCCCTATCCGAGGAATACACACTCGGGTCTTATCAGATTGGGCAACTAAGGCGTTGGCTTCCCATTTTTTGCAGATTTGATGGCTAAACTCATCATGAAAACCGCTATTTTCGTCAACGGGTGCCGTACCTTGACGGCCATAATAGCCAATAGCAGACGCGCTGATAAAAGTATGGGGTGGCGTGTTACTTTTCTTGATTAAATTACTTAATTGTTGGGTAATATTCCAACGGCTGTCGCAAATAACTTGTTTTTGTTTTTTGCTCCAGCGCTTGCCAACAATCGGTTCGCCAGCAAGATTGATCACGGCGTCAAAATCATCCAGTGTCACTATATCTTTGATGTTGATATAGCTGTGATTGCTACCTAGTTGTTCAGTGGCACTATTTGGATTACGGGTAACAATGGTTAACTGATGCGCTTTAAGGCTAGCAACAAGCTGCTTTCCTACAAATCCCGTTGCACCTGTAATAAGTATTTTCATTCTGTTTTCCACCATTTTTACTCATTTAGTATCGGTACGTTTTGAATGTGGATAGTGATCAACTTTCTATGCTTGCAGAATCGCCAGTGCAACTTAGGTTAATCGCCTAAAACAGGTTGTTTTTGATAGCACAATTCCATTGATACCGAGTCTGCAAATCGCAGTGCATGGGGCTTATCAATTTCGACGCTAGCAAACTCAACCCAGTCATGCTCGCTGGCTATTGCTAGGGTTTGACTCGTGAGGTTTTCTAATAATGAAAAACGGTTGTTTTCAATTAAGGCAATGATTTTTTTCGTAATAGTGCGATAATTTAACGCATCAGTGATATTCTCGCTGTTACGTGCTTTGTCGGCACAATAATGAATAATTACATTAATAATGACATCTTGCTGATTTTGGATTTCATCTTCCTTAATGCCAATATAAGTGCGTAAACGAAGGTTTTTAATGCGTATAATAGCGGTTTCTGGTTTCATATTGTCTTCTAGTGTTTTCTTTTACTGATTTCAATAACTAAGCTTAACATAAACAATTTAATCATCATGTTGCAATAAGGATTTTTCTTATATGAAAGGAATACATCAATCATCAATGGCAGTTCGTAGCTTTGTGGTGATGGCTTGTGTGGTCATTATTTTAGCCGGCATTAAAACAGCAAGCCCCATTGTTGTCCCTTTTGTGTTATCTGCTTTTTTAGCGGTGATTTGTAATCCTGTCATTACATTAATGTGTCGATACAAGCTGCCTAAATGGTTAGCAATAATACTCTTGATGGGCTTTATTGTGTTGATGAGTCTATGGCTCACCAGTTTAGTGGGCAGCTCTATTAATGAGTTCTCTAAACAAATGCCTGTTTATCGGGCTCAATTGGTCGAACAGTTTGCATGGATATTGGACAAACTACAGCAGTTTAATATTCATATTTCTCGTCAAAAAGTGCTGGAGTATTTCGACCCAGGTATGGCGTTAAGTATGACCACCAACATGTTATCTGGTGTAGGTAATGTGATGGCTAATTTGTTTTTAATCATACTAACCATTGTATTTATGCTGCTGGAATCCAATGATTTATCGAAGAAAGCGCATTTAGCATTAGATGATCCTGAGATGCGATTAAAGCAGATTGATCGCTTTTTGCAGTCAGTTAATCAATACATGATGATTAAAACACTGGTGAGTATAGCGACAGCGATAATCGTTGGTATTGGTTTAAGTATTATTGGCGTTGACTATGCGCTGCTGTGGGCGGTTATCGCATTTTTGTTTAATTATATTCCTAATATTGGCTCCATTATTGCTGCTATTCCTGCGGTACTGTTAGCCTTTGTGCAATTTGGTCCGGCGGCGGCGGGGGTAACTGCTGGGCTCTATTTAGGTACCAATATGGTGATGGGCAATGTTATTGAGCCTAAATTTATGGGGCGTGGCTTAGGGCTTTCAACGCTGGTGGTCTTTTTATCATTAATATTCTGGGGCTGGTTATTAGGCTCTGTAGGCATGTTATTATCGGTTCCGTTAACTATGGTGGTAAAAATAGGCCTTGAGTCGAGTCAGTCAGGTATGTGGTTAGCGATACTGCTTGCAGATAATGTTGATGACAAATTATCGGATTCCAGCATGGAAAATCATAAACAAGATGACACTGAACAAATAAGCGAACAAGAGAAGTAAACCATTTTATGTCTGGATTAATTAACGCACTTGAACATTTTACATTTAATAATCAAGTGCAGCGTGTGTTTCATGGCCGTGGTGGCCTTTTTGCTGGGGAAGAACATCTTTGTTTAGATTGGTATCCTCCAGTGATATTGCTGACGAGCTTTAAAACCTTAGATGAAGCACAACAACAGGTGTTGTTTAGTCAAATTGCTGATACTTATAGCCACAGTGACGAGTTGTGCTTAGTGTTTCAGCAGCGTCAAGCAGGGCAAACGGTAACGAGTGTGGTTTGTGGTCAGGTGCCAGATAATCATGTGGTTATAGAAGATGAAGCTAAATTTGCCGTGCATTTACTACGAGGTCAAAACCATGGTTTATTTTTGGATATGGCTAATGGACGTAAGTGGGTAAAGCAGCATGCCAAACACAAAAAAGTACTTAATCTGTTTGCCTATACCTGTGGTTTCTCCGTTGCCGCGATTCAAGGTGGCGCCGATGAAGTGGTGAATATGGATATGAGCAAAGGGGCGTTAAGTATTGGCAAACAAAATCATTTGTTGAACAACTTACCTAATGGCGCTCGCTACCTTGGTCACGATATTTTTAAATCTTGGGGGAAACTAACCAAATTAGGCCCGTATGATTTGATTATTGCGGATCCACCAAGCAACCAAAAAGGCAGCTTTGTAGCGACTAAAGATTATGAAAGGTTACTCAAACGTTTACCGAGTTTACTGGCTGATAGCGGCGAAGTGTTACTTTGTTTAAATGCGCCTGAATTAGATTGTGATTTTTTAATGGATCAAGTTGCAACTACAGCCCCTTCGCTTCAGTTTATTGAGCGAATAGCTAACCCTTCGGTTTTTGCAGATATCGATGAGCAAAAATCATTAAAAGTGCTGCGTTATAAGCAAATGTAAATATTTCAGCTACTTGGGTTTCAATCATTTTAACAGCGGAGGCAAAACAGGCCTCCGCAATTGTTTTTGCCTCTAAACACCCAATTTCGCTATTTTATGCTTAATATCAGCAATCATGTTGCTTAAATGTTAAAGTTAATTATGCTTAAACTAGCTGATTTGGCCTTTTTGATGCGAGGCATCTTCCCTTATCCAGCCATTAAATAACCACTATTTAGTTGGTTAAATAGTTTGATCTAGATCAATTAAACAATTGTTTACCAATTTGTGAGTATATAGTTTACAAATTATTTAACGCTATGATCAGAATCAACCGAATTGATGACTAAACCTGAGTTATCAACATCGTATTTCGTGTATCCCTTGGGAGGCTCCATGAGTCAAGATACTAAAAGTGAGAAAAGTCTTGAATTGAAAATTTTCATTTTTTTGACTGTTTTTCTTGCACCAATTTTATCTGTACTGCTGGTCAGTGCTTTAGGTTTTGGAATTTGGTTTAGTCAAATTTTAACCGGCCCGCCGGGAGTGGGTTAACAAAATAATAACAAACGAGTGTAGTGATGAACAAAGAAATTCATGTAACCAGTTTAATTGTGCAAGTTCAGCCGGACAAAATGGCTGAAGTAAGACAGAAGATTATGGAAATCGAAAATGCTGAGCTATCAGTAAACAACGATATTAAGCTTGTTGTTGTCATTGAAGGTCCAAGCCAGAAGTCATTGATGGATGATATTTCGATTATAAACGCAATGCCGGGTGTTTTATCGGCCACAATGGTTTATCACCAGAGTGAAGAGCTTGAAGAGAGCGAAAAATGAAAATGAATAGACGCGACTTTATGAAGGCCAATGCAGCAATGGCAGCGGCAAGTGTTGCTGGTTTAGCTTTGCCTGCAACAGCAAGTAATTTGATCACCAGTTCAGAACAAACAAAATTAGAATGGAACAAGGCACCTTGTCGTTTTTGTGGTACAGGTTGCTCAGTAATTGTCGCAACCCGCGATGGTAAAGTGGTGGCGACACATGGCGATGCTAAGTCTGAAGTAAACAAAGGCTTAAATTGTATTAAAGGTTATTTCCTTTCAAAAATTATGTACGGACGAGACCGTATTCAAACGCCAATGTTGCGTATGACTAATGGCAAGTATGATAAACATGGTGAGTTTACCCCAATCAGCTGGGATCAAGCATTTGATACCATGGCAGAAAAATGGAAAGCGACTATAAAAGAAAAAGGTCCGACAGCCGTTGGTATGTTTGGTTCTGGCCAGTGGACGGTATTTGAAGGTTATGCCGCTGTTAAACTGATGAAAGCCGGATTTGGTTCAAACAATATTGATCCTAACGCGCGTCACTGTATGGCGTCGGCTGTTGTTGGCTTTATGCGTACCTTTGGTATGGATGAACCAATGGGCTGTTACGATGATATGGAAGCCGCTGACGCCTTTGTATTATGGGGCTCAAACATGGCTGAAATGCATCCTATTTTGTGGACTCGTGTGACAGACCGTCGTTTAAGTGCACCTCATGTCAAAGTTGCCGTATTATCAACATTTGAGCATCGTTCATTTGATCTAGCTGATTTACCGATTGTATTTACGCCTCAAACTGACCTTGCCATCTTAAACTTCATTGCTAACTACATTATTCAAAACGATAAAGTAAACAAAGACTTTGTTAGTAAGCACGTGAACTTCCGTAAAGGTCAAACTGATATCGGATATGGCCTACGCCCAACTCATCCATTAGAGCAGCAAGCTAAAAATGCCGCCACAGCGGGGGATTCAACGCCAATTGACTTTGAACAATTCAAAAAGTTTGTTGCTGACTACGATGTCAAATCTGTCAGTAAGTTATCAGGTGTATCAGAGGATAAGCTGATTGAATTAGCTGAACTCTATGCTGATCCAAATAAGAAAGTTACCTCGTTCTGGACCATGGGTTTCAACCAACATACTCGTGGTGTGTGGTGTAACAACCTAATTTATAATATCCATTTATTAGTAGGTAAAATTTCAACTCCAGGTAACAGCCCGTTTTCGTTAACCGGTCAGCCTTCAGCATGCGGTACAGCACGTGAAGTGGGTACTTTCTCGCATCGCTTACCCGCAGACATGGTTGTAACAAATCCAGAACATAGAGCAACGGCTGAAAAAATTTGGAAAATTCCGAGTGGGATTATTCCACCAAAGCCGGGTTATCACGCAGTAGAACAAAATCGTCGTTTAAAAGATGGTGATTTAAACTGTTATTGGGTGCAAGTAAATAACAATATGCAAGCAGCGCCCAACATGAATGAAGAGGGTTTGCCGGGTTATCGTAACCCTAAAAACTTTATCGTTGTTTCAGATGCCTATCCAACTGTGACCACTCAGGCCGCTGACTTAATTTTACCTGCCGCAATGTGGGTAGAGAAAGAAGGGGCATATGGTAACGCAGAGCGTCGTACTCAATTTTGGCATCAGTTAGTTAAAGCGCCGGGCGAGTCAAAGTCAGATATGTGGCAGTTAATGGAGTTTTCAAAACGTTTTACCACTGATGAAGTTTGGCCTGCTGAAGTGTTAAAAGCCAACCCTGAGTACAAAGGGAAAACCTTATATCAAGTGTTATATCAAAACGGTAATGTTGATAAATTCCCATTGACTGATTCAGATCCAGCTTATTTGAATGATGATGGTAAACATTTTGGTTTCTATGTCCAAAAAGGTTTATTCGAAGAATATGCAACCTTTGGCCGTGGACATGCTCATGACTTAGCAGACTTTGATGTTTACCACAAAGAGCACGGTTTACGTTGGCCTGTCGTGAACGGTGTTGAAACTAAATGGCGTTACCGTGAAGGTTCTGACCCTTATGTCAAGCCGGGTAAGGGTTTTGAATTTTATGGTAAACCAGATGGTAAAGCGGTTATTTTTGCCCTGCCTTATGAGGCACCTGCAGAATCGCCAGATGACGAGTTTGATATTTGGTTATCAACAGGTCGTGTTTTAGAGCATTGGCATTCAGGTTCGATGACTCAGCGTGTACCTGAGCTTTATAAAGCATTTCCAGATGCTGTGTGTTTTATGCATCCAGATGATGCTAAAAAGCGTGGGTTACGTCGTGGTGATGAGGTGAAAGTTATTTCTCGTCGTGGTGAAATCAAAACGCGTGTTGAAACACGTGGCCGTAATAAGCCGCCAGTAGGATTGGTTTTCGTACCTTGGTTTGATGCTAGTCAGCTCATTAATAAAGTGACGTTAGATGCGACAGATCCCTTGTCGAAGCAAACAGACTTTAAAAAATGCGCGGTTAAGATTGTAAAGGCCTAAGGAGAATAACCATGAATGCTCGTAAATTGATATCTATGGTCGCGCTATTAGGTTTGTCATTTAGCATAATGGCTGCCAGTGTACCAGAAGAGAAAATTGCTACCTTACGTTTAGCGCCTTTGAATGTTGAGCCAACACCGCCTGCTATGCAGCAAGTGATTAACTCAGACGTTAAACAGGTGAGAAACTACCCAATGCAGCCACCTATTATTCCGCATAAGATTGACGGTTATCAGATTGATCTTAAAGTGAATAAATGTATGCAGTGTCATGCTAGAAATAGCACTGGTCACTCGCAAGCGCCGATGGTGAGTGTGACCCATTATATGGATCGTGATAATAACTTTTTGGCTGAGCTTTCGCCTCGTCGTTATTTCTGTACTCAATGCCATGCGCCGCAGTTAGATGCAAAAATATTGGTTGAAAACGACTTTGTTGATATTGACCATCTATTGAAGTCTGCTGCATCTGCTAAGCAATAGGAGCACTTATGTTAGCTAATTTGTTTGTAAAGCTAAAGTTAGTATGGAAGGTGCTTAATCGTCCAAGTGTACATTTTAGTCTGGGCTTTTTGACATTAGGTGGTTTCGTGGCTGGTGTTATTTTCTGGGGTGGATTTAATACCGCTTTAGAAGTCACCAACCAAGAGCAATTCTGTATTGGTTGCCATGAAATGGAGAATAACGTCTATCAGGAACTGCAAAGTACCATTCACTTTACTAACCGAAGTGGTGTGCGTGCAACCTGTCCTGATTGTCATGTTCCTCATAACTGGACCGACAAAATTGCCCGTAAAATGCAGGCTTCAAAAGAAGTTTGGGGGAAAGTTTTCGGCACAATCAACACTCGTGAGAAATTTGAAGCTAAGCGACGTGAGTTGGCAGAACATGAGTGGGACCGCTTAAAAGCGAATGATTCATTAGAATGTCGTAATTGTCATAACTTCGATTACATGGATTTTACTCGTCAATCTAAGCGAGCATCACAAATGCACTCGACATCTCTGGCGAGTGGTGAAAAAACTTGTATTGACTGCCACAAAGGTATTGCGCATCAATTACCTGATATGGCTGGCGTCGAAGGGTTTTAAGTTGCTAGTTTAGTCACAAAAGATCAGTAAATTACTGATCTTTTTTTTTGCTTGTTATTTTGTATTTTGGTTTAACAATTACATTCTTACCAGCTTTCACTTTGCTATTAAACTTTCGTTAATTAAGCGCAAAAATGACAATCTATTTATCGATTCTTAGTCTATTATTAACGGATAATAATAAAGAATGACCAATCACATGGTGGATCATACAATGATTAAATGCCTGACGTGCATATGGCAAAGTATCAAGCAACAAAATGGTCGTTTCTACTCGAGCAAATCACTGTTCATGGTCAACTTAATTATTACTTCAGCGCTGTTTATTTTATCAATTTCTTGTGTATCCAGTTCCACTCTCAGCAATCTTGATTTAGCCACATCTCAGCCAGCGTTAAATGCTCAACCGCTGTCAGCCAATCCAGTAACACTTTCTGCATCTGTTCCTAAATGGATTATTGCTGAGTTACAGCCCACTTCGCTTTCAAGCGAGCAACAGCAACAAGAGTTACAGTGGTTTAGACAAACCGGAGCGCCATTTAACGGCATGACAATCCGAGTGGTTTCAGAGCAAATTAATACCCATCAATATGAGTCACAAGTGCTTGCAAAAGCCTTTTATGAATTAACAGGCATTCATGTTATCCATGAACTTACGGGTGAGGATGATGTCATTAAGAAGCTTTCTGCACAAATTATGACCGGACATAATTTGTATGATGCTTATATCAATGACAGTGATTTAATTGGTAGTCATTTTCGCAGTCATGCTATCACCTCGATAACTGAACTTATTCAAACTGAAGATGGCAAATATCTACTTCCGACGCTTGATATCAATGACTTTATTGGTTTGAAGTTTACTACAGGCCCTGATGGCATTATTTATCAATTGCCCGACCAACAATTTGCTAATTTATATTGGTATCGAAGCGACTGGTTTGAAGACCCAAAGCTTAAAGCACAATTTAAACAAGCTTACGGTTATGAGTTAGGCATACCACAAAATTGGCAAGCATATGAAGATATAGCTAAATTTTTTAGTCATGATATTGGTGTCATAGATGGGGTTAAGGTGTATGGGCATATGGATTATGCAGCAAGAGATCCATCACTGGGCTGGCGTATCTCAGATGCTTGGTTGTCTATGGCTGGTGTAGGTGATACCGGCTTACCAAATGGTTTACCGGTTGATGAATGGGGGATCAGGGTCGAGGCTTGCCGGCCTGTCGGTGCAAGTGTTGAACGGGGCGGGGCATTAAATAGCCCTGCTGCTGTGTATGCCATTGATAAATTTATCTCTTGGTTAGAATATGCCCCCACTCAAGCGAGAGAGTTAACCTTTTCTGAAGCTGGAAAGTGGCCTGCGAAAGGACAAATTGCCCAACAAATTTTTTGGTACACCGCGTTTGTTGGGGATTTAACAAATAAGTCACTCCCGATAGTCAATGAGGATGGTACCCCGAGGTGGAAAGTCGCGCCTTCACCAGTGGGAAAATACTGGCAGCAGGGTATGAAGTCAGGTTATCAAGATACCGGCGCGTGGACATTTTTGAACAATACCCCTAAAGACAGACAGCTCGCCGCTTGGTTGTATGCTCAATTTGTAGTGTCAAAATCGGTTACACTGAAAAAACTACTCACAGGGCATACCCCCATTAGGTTATCAGATGTTGAGTCACCTGTGATGACGCAACAAGCACCGTATTTAGGTGGTTTAGTGGAGTTTTATCGCAGCCAAGCGCGAAATGTATGGACCCCAACCGGGACGAATGTGCCTGATTATCCTGAGATGGCAGGGTTTTGGTGGCAATACATCAGTGACATAGTGCATGGTAAATATAGTGTGCAGCAGGGGCTTGATTTATTTGCTGCAAAAATGGACTCACATCTTGCTAAGCTTGAAGTGTCAATGGCTGATAAGCCTTGTGCCCCCAAACTGAATCCTGCAAAAGACAAGTCATTTTGGCTCAATCAATCTGGCGCGCCAAAATCTGAAGTAGTAGAAGAACCAGTAGGTAAAACTTTACCTTATAAGGAGGCTATTCTTGTTTGGCAATAATCGCTGGATATTAACGTTATGCTGTTTGGTTTGCGTTAGCTTGCCAACGGTTGATGCGAGCGAAAAAATGACTGTTATCACCTATCAAGAGGAGCCATTTGCTCATCAAGTCAAAGGGGTGAAACAGGGGATGGTGATTGAACTCATTGAAAAGCTATTTAATCAGGCCGGGATTGACTACGAAGTTATTTTTTATCCTTTAAAGCGCGGTATGGCGATGGCAAAGAGCCATCAAAATACCTGTGTGTTACCTATTGAGCGAAGTCAGCAACGTGAAAGCCAATATCGTTGGCTAGGCCCAGTGCTATTATCTCGCTATGGTTTTTATAGTAAAAAGGCGTTAACAACACCGCTTATTACACTAGACGATGCCAAATCTTATCGCATAGGCAGTTTTTTAGGCAGTGGTGTCGGAGAATATTTAGCTAATTACGGCTATCAAGTTGAATTAGCCAATAATGATTCGCTTAATTTAAGAAAGCTTGCCCGAGGGCGCATTGAGTTGTGGGCTGCTGATGTGGTCACGGCAAAATCGATTATGAACAAAGAGGGGATTAATGTCGGTGAGCCTGAATTAGTCTTTTTTACCTCAATTAGAGCAATGGCATGTCATTTAAGCATGGACGAAGCACGCCACAAAGCGTTATCTGAGGCGCTGCTAGTTTTGTATCAAAGTGGCTATATGACAGAGTTAAATACTAAGTATGGTTTAAAGTGATATTGGTCATCTTGGTCATCTTGGTCATTTTGAACGGATTTTAGCGTGTGAAACGCAAAGCTTAAAGCCCTATTTGAACAGTCAAATAGGGCTTTAAATCATAAAGATGTAGATATTTATTTAAGTTGTGACTCAATGATTTGAGTTAAATATTCACTAAAATCATGACCATGATGTGCCAGCATTTTAGGGAACATTGAGATCGGCGTTAACCCAGGGAAGGTATTGATTTCATTCAATAGAATTTGATTATCAGCGGTTAAAAAGAAATCGATACGTGATAAATGACGTAACTTCATGCCTTTAAACACTTTAACGGCGTATGCACGAATTTGATCGCTTACTTCAGGGCTAATATTGATGGCTTCAACATGGGTTTTGGCTTTACTACTGCTGTTGTATTTTTCATCAAAGGTGTAAAAATTGTTGCTGTCGCACACAATCTCACCCGGCTTAGTTGCAATAATGTCACCTTGGTATTCATATACAGCAACCTCAAGCTCACGTGCAACCACGGTTTGCTCAACAATCACATAAGGAGCATAGCTAAAGGCTTGTTGTAACGTGGTCGTAATTTGGCTTTTATCATCGACTTTATAACAACCAACAGACGAGCCTTGTGAAGCGGCTTTAATGAATACTGAGCCCCATTGATCAAATGCAGCTTGTGTTTGTTCGATAGCAGCTTGATCAAATTGATGTAAAAATACATAAGGGGTATTTGGGATCCCTAAAGCACTAAACCACATTTTAGCGGTAATTTTATTAAAACAGTTGCTGGAGGCTTCAGATTCACAGCCAAAATAAGGTAACTGAATTAAATTAAAATAGGATTGAATATCACCGGTTTCAGCCGGGTAGCCGTGAATACAAGGGATCACATAATCAACAGGCCAAACTGGTTTCGAGTCATCTTCAAAGCGTACTTCGCGACGATTTGTTAGTTCACATTGTTGACCGTCTTGGGTTTTATAATGACCAAATTTGTCGAGCTCTAGCTTCAGCACCGAGAATTTATCTGACTTAGCCAATGACGTTTCAAAAAATTTAACCGACATCAATGAAATGTCATGTTCTGCGCCGCCACCGCCACATATCAGCAGCAGATTTATCTTTGGCATGGGTGCTCCTAAAAAAATGAGAATAAAAAACTAAGCATGCTTATGATAATGAGCCAGTATAGGCTTTAGCAAGCTAGGGTTAACAATATTTAAAAACAAACATCAAATAGGTATAAAGTGTGCAGATTAACCGCGTTTTATGCCTATTTATCAACCAGTTTGTTTGAATCGATTTGGTTTAGTTATGCCATAACCTTTGAGCTAATCCTGAAGCCCTGAGCGTAACTTGCTTCACCGCACGTTCAAATACCTGTGCACTTCCTAAACAGTAGAAATGATTTTTAGCTCGGGTGATGGCGGTATACACCAATTCTTTCGTCAGTAACTGCCACTGAGCAACACTTGGGCGCTGTGGTAATACAAAACTGACCTTATCAAATTCACTGCCTTGTGATTTATGTACTGTCATGGCAAAACAAGTGTCGTGTTTAGGCAGTCGAGCGGGCAATACTTTTAATAAACTGCCATCGGCTTTAATAAAATGTGTCATTAATCGTGATGGATTGAGTTCATCTTGCAGTACTAGCCCAATGTCACCATTAAATAAACCCAAGTTGTAATCATTACTTTGAATAATGATTGGTCTGCCTAGGTAAAACTCGTGTTTAGGTTCAATTAGCTTGGCTTGGCGAAGGCTATCGGTAATGGCGATATTCATTCCATCAACGCCGTATTCACCGGCCCGCATCGCGCAAAGCATCCGATACTGATTATATTGCTCGATAATCTGTTGCGGGCTATAGCTATGCTGGGTGTCTTGTTGATTGGCTTGGATCATGGCCAAATAAGGTTGGTATGCCTCGACTGAGAGGGTGAGTAATTGCTGTTTTCCTAAGTTGTCTTGTTGATGATTGAGCTGATGTTCAAACCAATTTAGCTCAGCATATCCCCTTCGCCAAACCTGACGAACGTTATCCACATTGGATGAATTGACTGCGTTTGCTAGCATGCCGATACCCGCATCACCTTTAAAGCGATGGCTGTGCATTAACATGCAAAGGCTATCGCCAAATGGTTGGTTAGTGCTAATAAATTGGCTAACATCTTGTTGGGTAAGCTGCTTAATTGTGTCTGCTTGTTGCCTACTGTAATGCATTCGCCAAGTTGAGATGGCTTGCATATCTTGGTCAGTGTTTTTCAAGCCTGCGCAAATGTCGGCCAGTACCGCACCAGCTTCAACAGAGGCCAATTGATCTTGATCGCCCAGTAAAATTAATCTTGCTTGTGCAGGCAAGGCGCTCAGCAATTTATACATCATAGGTAAATCTACCATTGAGGCTTCGTCCACCACGAGTAAATCTAATCGCAATGGATTGTCCTTATGATGACGAAATTGATGAGAGTGGGGGATAACCCCAAGCAATCGATGCAAGGTAGAGGCTTCTTCCGGAATGGCTGCAAGTGCGCTGAGTAATACAGGCTGATTGGCGCTGTTATCTTGAGCCAACTCACTGCGCAATCGATTTTTAGAGGCCTTGATGGATTCACTCAAACGTGCCGCTGCTTTACCGGTTGGCGCAACCAAACGAATGGTGAGCTTGGCTGATTCAGTTTGTTGTGTTTGCAGTAATAACAATAGCTTGGTAACCGTGGTGGTTTTTCCTGTTCCAGGGCCGCCGGTAATGACGGCGAGTGCTTTGGTTAATGCGGTAGCCGTGGCAATTTTTTGCCAATTTAGCTGACCGTTTAACTCTGGCTGAATAGGAAACAAAGCCGTTAAGTAGCTAGGCAACTGAGGATTATTGGTGGCTATGTTGGTTTGCGATAATTGTTTTAGTTTATTGGCGACTTGGGTTTCAAAAAAGAAATACTTGTTTAAATACAATCTGCCGTTATCTAAAATCATCGGTGTATCTGTGTCACTAGTTTCGATGTTAGAGACGGTTGTCACCGCATAAAACTTACCAATACTATCAATAACTTGCTGATGAGTAACTGTAATTTGGCAAGATGCATTATCAGCCATTGCATAAGGATGATGGCCAATATCTTCTGCCATGGGATTTGCTAGCTCAATACTGCTAATTAATAAGCAACTGTGTTGATTTGATAATTGCTGACTTAACATGGCGCAGATTAACAAAAATAGATCATAATCAGCATCATCAGAGCTCAAGCCTTCAATAGCCGCCAGCTCAAGAGCAAAATGGCGATCAAGTGGGGTAATTAATTTTGCTTGTTGCCAGTCTTTAAGGAGCTGTGCCATTGGTTTTGTCGTTGTTAGCATGCTTCACTCCCTACGGGTTGACTGAAAAGGCTGTCAAGTTGGTCGATTAACGCCGCATCTGGTTTATCAAAAAATACTCCAGAGCCAAGAGACTCAGGGCTCATTCCGCGTAAGAATAAATAAAAGCAGCCACCAATATGAACATCATACTGATAATGGGGTAAACGCAATTTTAAGTAGCGGTGCAATGCCAAGGTATACAACAGATATTGTAAATTATATCTATGACTATTAATGGCTTCGCTCATTGCGTGGTGATTGTAGTGTTGTAACTGATTGCCTAAATGATTCGACTTGTAATCGGCAATAAAGTATTGGCCTTGATGTTCAAAAACTAAATCAACAAAACCTTTCAACATGCCTTTTAAGGTGTCAAAACTGAAGTTGTTAATGTATCCATATTGCGCGAGTAAGGCATTGAGTTTGGTCGCATTAAGCTGGCTGATAGGTAAGTAAAACTCCATCTCAACCAAGGTTTGATTGGCCGTTAATTGCGCTAAACACAGCTGGCTATGATCGGGTTTAATCAAGGGCGTGTGGAGGATATCGTGATACCAAGCCGTTAGCGGAGCTAACCAGGTTTGTTGATCAAAACCATATTGCTTCATGGCCTCAATTAATGCGGGCTCCAATTCGGTTTCAGCTTGCGTAAAATCAAATAGCTCTAATACCAAGTGCATAAAACTACCCGCATTCGCGCCACGTTCGAAGCTGAAACGATTTAACGCCAGTGTGTTTGGGTTGTCTTCAACAAGCGCGCTATCTTGAGTAAAATCTTCATCATCCGCTCCGGGGCTGACTTTTTCATGGGGAAGGTGTTTGACTAAACCGGAATAACTGCCCACTCGCCAAGGTAAACCCATTTTTCGTTGGGTAGATTTGGCACTAAGTTGAACATTGTGTGCTTGGTTATCTTCAAATACGCTGCTGTCAGGCACGCTTGCAACCTCATCGATACTAATGGCATCAATACTCGCTAGTGCCTTGGCTTGCTTTTCAAGTAACTCGCCGTCACAGTTTTTATCTTTAATACCCAATAAATAGCCGATAGCGGTTTCATATAACTGTGAGCTGATCCCTGCTTTAAGCAGCTTAGATTGGTTGGCAATATAGAGATAACAGGCATAAACAGGGCGGGTTAACGCGACATAAAGTAAGCGTAAATCTTCAGCCAGAGTCTCTTTTTTGTATTGTTCATAGGCTTCATCAGAGCCTTGAATATCCCAAATCAGTTTGCCATTAGCGTGATAAAGTAGCGGTTCTGGCCGTTGAGTTCCGCCACGGGCTAGACTCACAAACGGTATAAAACAAATAGGATATTCCAGTCCTTTTGATTTATGGATAGTAATGATTTGCACTAAGTTTTGTTCGCTTTCCAAACGAAGTTGCTGCTCGTCTTTACCTTGGTTATCAATTAATTGTTGCTCAAACCAGTTTATCAGTGCGCTGCTGCCGTCAAGCTCAGTGGCTTTTTGTTGTAGTAGCTCACCTAAGTGGCGAAAATCGGTTAATCGGCGTTCGCCCGATGCATCAAGATTGACCTCTTCATCGTCAGTTTGCTCTGTTTCGCCTTCTGGTGTTTGTACGGCGTTTTTAGCCAATAATCTATGTACAAGATTACGATCGTTAGCAAGGCTCAGCAGGGCAGGCATAATGCCATTTCTAACCCATAACTCGTGCCAGTGAGTAAACTCATCTAGCACCTGTTGGCGTGCATCTTCATTATGATTAAATTGATCAATTTGCTGTGCCGTATAACCAAAAAGTGACGTTGCCAGTGCTGCGCGAATACGAGGTTCATCCTTAGGATTGGCGAGGGCCCGTAATATGAGGGCTAACTCGCTGGCTTCATTGGTGGCAAATACACTGTCTCGGCTTAAAAACACTGCGCCAATGTTACGGGCGCTGAGTGCTTTTTTTACGATTGCGGCTTCGTTTCTATCACGAACTAATACGGCAATGTTTTTGGCAATTAGCGGCTTATCTTTTATACAACATTGACCACGCTGTGCTTCGGTTAATAAGCGTTTAATTTCGGCTGCGGTGTCACTGGCTAAAATGTGTCGGGCAGTGGGCTTATTTAAGCCGTTATCTGGGTCCTCTTTAAGAATTTTTATTCTCAATGCCGCTGTTTGTGGCGTTGCTTCTTGCAGTGTTTTTTGATTGGCTGAATCAGGCGTTTTTACCACATCATATGGAATAGCATCGCTAATAAATGGGTTTGCATGCTGATTAAATACATGATTCACTCCATCAACCAATGCGGTAGATGAACGGTAGTTCGTGTCTAAGTTGTAGAGCTTTTGTGTTTGATTACGAGCGCTAATATAGGTAAAAATATCGGCACCTCGAAACGCATAAATCGCTTGTTTTGGGTCGCCAATCATCAATAAGCCTAAGCTTGACTGTGCAGCTTGATAAGGTGTGGTAGCAGCATTTGCATCATTTTCAGTATTCGCGCTTATATCCGAGTCAGGCAGTGTTACTAACGCAGGTGTTTGATAAACCATATTAAAAATTTTAAATTGCAATGGGTCTGTATCTTGAAACTCATCAATTAATGCAATGGGAAATCGCTTGGCGATAGCGGTCGCTAAAGTGTGCGGGTTAGCATCCAAAGCGGCGGCTAAACTGGTGAGCAAATCATCAGGCGTCATTAAATTACGCTGATTTTTTTGCTGGATAAAGCGCTGTTTGATCCCAGCTTGCGCGCGTACTAAAAACGCTGGAATGATATCGTTTATCATCGCTAATAAATCGTCGATTTGCGCTAGCAGCGGGGCCTCTTTCGACGTCGGGAGTACTCCGCCTTTATTCAGTTTTAAATCGGATAAGGCTAATTGCGTTAAGGTTTTTTGCGGGGGTAAGCCTTGGCCATAACTAACCCAGTTGGTTAACTCATCAAATAATTTGGCTAATTTAGGGTAGCCGTCACTGGCTTTACCAAAGCGTGAGCCGTTAAGTGGCAAGTTAGTTAATAACTCAAAGGTGGCCTCTTGTTGCGCCGTCCAAGCTAATTTAAAACGATTGATGCTAGTAATGAGCTCTTGGCTTAGGCTGACAAACTCTTTCGGCGTAGTTGATGGCTGCGCTTCACTTGCGCCTAATAAGCGCCGTACTTTAGCGGCTAGTTTTTCAGGTTCAACAAAATGCTTATCAATTTGCTGCGCCATCATCATAGGTAGTGGGTAACAGACTTCGCGCCAAAAATCGCGCACAGCATGATGCAAGTATTCGCTGTCATCTAAGGTGAACTCTGACTCAAATAATAATGATGATTCAAAAGCCATGTCAGACAACACTCGCTGACAAAAACCATGAATGGTAAAAATAGCGCCTTCATCAAGGGATTTTAGTGCTAAGTCAAAACGCTTTAAGGCTATGGGCCGTTCACTTTCAACGGTTTGTGCATATAAGGTTTCGATAAAAGGATCATTGACCGTCAGCCCTAAAAAGCATTTATAGGCTAATTGGATCCGTTTTCTGATCCTGTCTCGTAACTCTTCTGTTGCCGCATTGGTAAAGGTTACCACCAGAATTTGCTCACAAGTCAGCGGTGTTTGTCCGCCATGGCCTAGCAGTAAGCGTAAATATAAACCGGAAATCGTATAGGTTTTGCCTGTGCCAGCGCTGGCTTCAATTAAGCTTGAACCGGTGAGTGGCAGAGTTAACGGATCAAGCGCCTGTACTTTATTTGAGGTAGCGGGTGTATTCATGATGCTAGTACTCCCCAGCGCCGTTAGTTGTGGTTTGAGTGTGTTGCACATGGATGCCATTTGCTTGGTTATGGGGAATATCACCACTCACAAATGCCTCCAGCATACTGAGCTTATCTTGATGGTATTGACTGAGCATTGGGTTTAGTAACTCATTGACTAATAGTCCAAATGTTTGTTCAGTAAAATCATTAGGAAAACTAAATAATCGTTGATAATGTGGGTCAAACCCTTCACCGGTTTGTGATTGTTCATTACGCCATTGCTTTTGGGCAACAGCCATTTTTTGTTGATGATCGCCTTCGGTTTGCACATACAACCAAGCGGTGCGAGGTGCAAAGCAAAGTGGTTGTGTTTGGCCACTTAAGTAAGCAGATATAAATTGCTGTAATTGTTTGTGTGCTTGATCTGCGTTGATTGGGGCAAAACTATGGAAGTGTCCCATATCTAATAAGTAGCTGTATTTATTATGCCCTTGGGCATTTAAGCAAAGGTGACGCACATAAAACTGTACTAAGTCGCGGCCATGAGCACTGCCAGGGCGATAACTTATCAGGCCTTTTGGGCTAACATCGTCAATTCGACCCACTAAGGTTAATGAGGTGACGGTATGGTAAATGGGGTGAGTGATGCTAAAACTTAAATCGATATTCACCGCATTACTGGCTTGGTTATCGGTTAAAAAACTCAGGCGATTAACCAATGGGGCAATATCTGCACGATATTGGTTTAATAAAATATCATCAAAGGGCGACATTGGCAGATCCCCACTGGTTTTTATCTGCTTAATGAGACCGAAATCAATTTGCTCATTGCCGCTGTCTAACGCGGAGTCAATCAAACTTAATTGCAACTGATAGCGTTGTAAGCCATTTAAGCTAAAAGGCTCATCGTTGTCATCAGCTTGGATATTGATGGACAAATCTACTTTTAAGCTGCGATTAAAAAAGAATTGAGCAGGGTTTCTGAAAAAGCGAATTAATGCCGACAGTTCTAGTTCAGTTTGGCCTTGAGGGTGTAATTCATCGTCATCTTGATCCTCGCGAAGGATGGGGTTGTGTACATCATAAAAGCGATGATCAAAATGGTGCTCATTATTAGGCGGACACCAACGGCTATGATAACTTTGCTGCGCTGAGTTTGGCATAAATAGCTTGCTGTCAAATGGCTGTAGCGGTTGTACTTGAATTAACTGCTGAGCCACTTGCTGTTCAATCCTTTCGATAAGCTGACTGAGTTCAGCCTTTGTGTTTGGCACTTGATTAAGTTCGCTTTGAATATGACTTGGAATATAAGACAGTTGGCAAAACTCAATCAACTCTGAGACCAGCATAGACGGGATCCGCTCAGTGTTATCGCGCTCACTGTGGCCAATATAACTGATATAAAGCTGCTCGCGTGCGGACAATAAGGCTTCTAAAAAGAGGTATCTGTCATCTAGACGACGGGAACGGTCACCTTTTTGTGGGCCAAAGTGCGCCATTAAGTCAAAGCCAACAGGGTGTTGTACCCGCGGATAAACGCCGTCATTCATCCCCAGTAAACACACCACTTTAAACGGAATTGAACGCATTGGCATTAAGGTACAAAAGTTAACGCTTCCTGCAAGATAACGCTGGCCGACACGGGAGTCGGTTAGCTTTTGCATAAACCATTGCTTTAGTACATCAATATGTAGCTCGCTTTGGTGTTTCGCTTCTTGTAACTCTTTGCTTAAGCTAACCAGCGCTTCACGTATGGTGACCACTTGCTGCTGTTCATCGTCATCGGCAAGATAAAAATCTTCAATTAATTGATTAATTTGCTCAAGACAAGAATCGGTATCGCAAGGCTTTGCGAAGGAAAGAGCAAATGCATCTACGGCTTCTAAAAAGTTAAGGAGTTTACCTAAAGCCTGCGCCGATTGGCCTTCAACGCTGGTGACAGCCAAGGTGTCGTGATACAGATTGGCCTCGTCATGTAGGGCATAGCCTAAAATGAGTCGCTTAATCCCAAATGCCCACGAATTTTGCCCAAAAGCGGGTAAGCCTAATTGACTGCGGCTTGTCTCGTCTCTTCCCCAGCGCACGTTGGCTTCATCAAGCCAACGTTTGAGTATATGATAATCGTCATCATCTAATTCAAAGCGTCTTAAAATAGCTGGCACTTCTAGAATTGATAACACCTCAGTTAAGCCAAAACGGCTTTGATTAATGTTGAGTAGTGTCAGAAAACTATTAATAAGCGTGGATTCTTGTGCTGCACCGCGATCGGCTATGGCATAAGAAATAGCGAATTGATTTGCTTGTTCATCAGCTGGATGATGGCGATGTTGCTGGTAAAACTGGCTATTAGCCGTGCCAAAAACGGCATCAATATAAGGTGCGTAAGCCGCCACATCGGGCAGCATTACTACAATATCTTTGGGCTCTAAATCTGGCGAGTTATCCAGTAGTGCCATTAAATGATCATGTAAGGTTTCCACCTCACGTAGTGGGCTGTGGCAGCTTCTTAGGGTGATTGAATGGTCATCACTTTTTAGCTCGCGGCGTAAATCTACGGCTTGATATAAGCTAGGACCGGGCCCTAAAGCTTGCCCAAGGGTTTGCATTTGCAAAATATCGTACTGTACACCGTGCAATAAATTGTCGGTGGCCGGCTCGACATAACAATCATAGTTAAAGTTAGTGTTTTCAGGTGGTAAGCTTAATAGTAAGTCTAGTAACTCGCGGCCCATTTTGCCGTTGTTGGCCAGAATAGGATTACCTACTTCTAATTTTTGTTCCCAATCTTCCGCTAGCTGTTTTTTCTGACTATATTGCAGTGCCATTCTTGCCCTAACTTTGGGGTCGACGATATCCCCCAATAATGCTGACATGGACTTAGCGCCAACATAACCACTTCAATGCGGCTTGCTAATGCATGCAACACTTCCAAGGTTTGCGGTGGCATGGATGAAATACCAAACACAAATAATCGCTCAGGTAGCATGCTGATATCTGTGTCTGGGTTGGCTAAGGCCGCAAGTAACGACTGATGTAAATTAGCACGATGATAAGGGCTAGATTGCAGCTTATGCTTATTATACTCGACTAGCGCGCGCCACAATTTGGGTTGCCATTGCTGATTGGTATCTAATGTTAAGTGATGGGCGAGCTCGGTTAGTGGCTGGTTGTTTTCCCATAACGTTATCCAATCAGGGCGATAAACTAAATATTGGTCGAAGATATCAGCAATACGATTACATAATTGATAAAGCTTAATGGCATCATGACTTTGGTGCTGTTTTTGTAATTGAGATTGAGTATTTAGAGTATCGTCAGTCTTTTCAGCGGGAGTTTGACAGGATAAATATTGTGCTAAAGGTAAAAAGTCATCATCACTGAGCAAAGATGGCAATAAATCCATTAATTTCCATGTCATCGCCGCTTTGGTAAAGGCGTTTTCTTTTGGAACATCAGCAAGTAGCTGGTGGCAAAGTTGCCAAATAAAGCTGGAAGGGAGCGGAAAAGTCAGCGCGGCAGCAATGCCATTGTGTTTAGCAACTTCGAGTCTTAACCAAGTCGACATGCCGGGGCTTTGTACCAACACTTGTTCAGGCATCAATAAACTGCTGCCTGATAACGGGGTGGCTAGCATCTTGGCTAATTGCTCAGACAAGATTTCCATTTGATTCGATTGGATTAATGACAGCATAGGGCGCTCACATAAAAAGATATTGCTTCATTCTATGGGCTTAGAATACTGGCATCAATGATTAATTTGATTAATTATTTCAGTTGGTTAATCCATAACAGTTGTAACATTATTGACCAATATGTTCGATTAAACTGACGGCGATATTCTTGCTGCTGTGATGGGGTTAATGGCTGATATTTCAAGGCGATATAAGCTGTTGAAAATACCTCAAATTGATCTGCTAAGCCTGAATACTGCGCTGGCAAGGTGCATTTTACTTGCTCTGCAAAGGCCAACGCAGGACTTTGACGGGCTTTAACCACCCCTTTTTTTGCTAATCGTTGGCTAATATTTTGGTAACGACGGCTTAAGAATTCTTGTTTAGGCTTAATGTTCAACAACCCTGCATAGTAAGCAATCATTAAAAATATAAAGGCAAAACTGATTAACATCATAATGATAATGTTGCGGCTATTCACCTTACCCAGTAACTTTTGTAGCACCTGTTGTTTACGTTGTTCATCAAAGCCAAGTACCCACACACTCCAGTAATAATCAATACTGGCAAGTTGATTACGTAAATCATTTAACCAAGGATATTGTTTCATTCTTAGGCTGCTAAACGGCCTGTCTTGTAAGTAACTAGACTCGCTATCAAACATGGCATCAAAACCATCTAAAATGCGCTGCGGCGCTATCATGGCGGTTGGGTCAAAACGTTGCCAGCCTTGACCTTCAAACCAGACTTCTGTCCATGCGTGAGCCATGTATTGATAAACACTATAGTAACCAGCTTTAGGGTTGTACTCACCACCTTGATAGCCTGTCACCATGCGGGCTGGAATGCGACTTGCTCGGGCCATAAAGACTAAGGCCGAGGCATAATGGGCACAGAATCCCGCACGGTTTTCAAATAAAAAGTCATCGATTTGCTGATCGCCCAATGCCGGTGGGCTTAAGGTGTAATAATAAGCTTGTTCGGCAAAGTGGTTCATCATGGCGCTAATACGGGCTTTCGGCTCTGGGTACTTGTCGGCAAACTGCTGGGCTAAACGCCATGTTTGTGGGTTAGTATTGTCTGGTAAGGTTAAGTTGATGTTGCGGGTGGCAGCTGACAATCTCACATCCATTAAGCTGTTTGGATAAGAGATCACTCGATAACTTTGGCGCTGATCTACAGGCCTTAATGCAAACAAGCGATAATCTGGTAGCTCAATAATTTGGTTGTCTTGACTAAAGGCTTCATCAAGGCCATATAACCATTTTTGATGACTCGGTTCTGCAATCACAACATATTCCATGGTTGGCGTTTGTTGTGTGCTGCTTTGTGGTCGGTTTCGAAGCGGTTTTTGAAAATAAGCTTGGCGCTGAATATCTTTCATGCTCGGGTCTTGGCGCCAAGTCTTACCATCATAATTTTCCATTACTAATGTGCGCCAATAAAGCTGGTCATTTGTTGGGCCTGATGTGCTGCCATCTGGATTTTCAAATCCAACCCGAAATGCTAAATCTGGTGACCGCGTCAGTTTACTGATATCGCCAAATGAGACTTCATCAGATAAACCTGTAGTTGCCGATTTCATATTCGGCACCATCCACAAAGGCCCAAGGCGAGGGAATACCACAAACAATAGAATGGCTAAAGGCACACTTTGGAGAATGATTTTCACACTAAAGCGTAAGTTGGATAACGGTTTACCGCTATCTTGATACACACTAATTAACACACAAGTATTAATGATGGTCACAAGGGTTAAATGCAGGGTATTGATAATGGCTTGTTGGTCTAATAAGGTCAGCGCAATCAAAAAGTAGCCCACAAGTACCACAGTTTTTACATCGCGTTGTTGACGCATTTCAATATATTTAAGCGCATAGCCTAATAGTAATAAATTGATCAGGGCGTTCAATAGGCCGATCTCTCGCGAGACCAATGCCAGTGTTCCTGCCGCCCCAATAGCAAGGCTGCTAACAAGTAACTTAGGCGGGGCTGCCACCTTGCCAAAGTAAATCCCTATGCGCCAAACAAAACAGATGGCGCATATCGCCATTGTCCAAGGTGTTGTGTGGCCATATAAAGGTGATAACACGGCTACGTTGGTAATGAGTAACCAAAATAGCGTGTTACGGCTAATAATGCTGTCGAAATTATCTCGCATTATTTACCGCCTGCTCAAAGATATTGGTGTCATTGTCACGTTCTGGTTGCATTGACATCTCGGGGCGATATAAGGCAATGGCTTTTTGGCATGCTAGTCTATGCTGTTCACCACAATTTTGTGCCAGTGTTTGCTGATCTAGTATTAAACCAAATACTTGCTTGCGTTCACTGAGTTTATTCACTTGCCAGCTTAATTGACTTAACTTTAGCTCAAGGTTATCTGCAGTTTGCTCTGTTAAAGAAAGCCAAACAGGCATGCCCTCTGGCTCATTAAACTCTTTAGTTAACATGCCTTTACCTTGCGCCACTTGTTTCCACGCCACTTGTTTTAGTGATTCGCCTGTCACATAGCTTCTCAGGCCCGTGTAATCGTCAACCCCAGCTCGGGTTGTGCCATTAATTTGGTTATCATCTTGGGTGCTGCTTTGGCTTGTTAGTTTAATATCGCACTCAATGGGTTGAGCAAATACCAGCTGTTTTAAGTCTAAGTCCACATAAGACCAAGCTTTAAAAAGCCCAAGTGGAAAGTTAGACCAAACGGTTATTCTGCCAGGCCTTAACCAGCCTCGGCGAGGATTATCATAAAACACGGTTGCCACTGAATTTTCATCGGTTTGCTTTAAGCGAAAGTGACGCTGCTGGCTAAATTGCAAGCAAATTTGCTGATGGGTGGTTTCTGTATTTGTTTGTTTATTATGACCGGTTAGCAAAATGGGAAAAGAATGACTCTGATGGGCATAGGCATCTGCCGGCGCAACGGCACTAAAGGTGAGCCCTGCCAAATTTTTATAGCTGTAAATAATACAGGTATGAAACACGCTGCCTAGTAATAAGCTAAGTCCAATGACTAAGTTATTTTGATAATTGGTTCCAAATAAATACAAGAGCAATATTAATGCTAGCCATGCAAAACCAAAGGCACTGGGCAGAATAAAAATCCCTTTATGGCTAAGCGTGACTTTAGCTTGTGGCGGTAAGCGTTTGCTTATCCACCTAGACCAGCGTTGTTTGATGGAAGGTGGAATGTGACGAACCAACCAACTTGCTTGGTAGCTATCTTGGCTGGTGGATGACTTTTTTTTGAATAAAGCAAACATGCGTATACCCTTATAGGATCGGGTTAACACTGGCTAAAATAATATCTGATACGGCTTTACCCTGATACAGCCCATGGGCACTAATTCGGTGTTCAGCTACGGCATGAAATACCGCTTGAATATCTTCTGGCACTAGATAGTGACGCTGCTCAATCATGGCCCATGCTTTCGCTGCATGCAGTAAGGCGATACTAGCTCTTGGCGATAGCCCGGTGGTTTGGCCTTGTTGGCGTGAAAACTCCACTAGAGCTAATAAGTATTTTAATACCGCATCCGACGCTGACACGTTCGCCACTTGTTGTTGAAGTTGGCTAAGCTGGGTTGGTGTTAAGCATTGAGTCAATTCAACTCTTGCTTGACCTTGCTGCTGGGTTTTTAGCATTTGCATTTCAGCTTCAAGGCTGGGATAACCTATCGAAATACGCATCATAAAACGGTCGAGCTGTGATTCTGGTAAAGGGAAGGTGCCTGATTGGTCTTGTGGGTTTTGGGTGGCAATTACAAAAAATGGATTAGGTAATTTATAGGTATGGCCATCTTGGGTAATTTGCTGTTCTGCCATGGCCTCAAGTAATGCTGATTGGGTTTTTGGGCTGGCACGGTTGATCTCATCGGCTAATAGCATTTGGTTAAATATGGGCCCTTGATGAAACTCAAATTGTTGCTGTGCCTTGTTATAGATAGAAACACCTAGAATATCAGCGGGCAGCATGTCACTGGTAAATTGTATCCGCTGGTAGCTCATACCTAAACTACTGGCAATACCATGAGATAAACTGGTTTTGCCCATGCCGGGAAGATCTTCAATTAATAAGTGACCTTTGGCAAGAATGCAGGCAACCGCGAGTTTGATTTGTTGTGGCTTACCTAACAACACTTGCTGCAATTGGTTAATTAATTGACTTATGGCATGTTCTGACACGAAAGCTCCTTGTTATTATTGTTATCCCCATAGCTATTAAGCTAAGAGTTTGAATTGATACACTATCAAAACTTAATATGCGTAATTAAACTCAACAGGGCTAAACATAGGTTGCTTGGCATTAACCTTGTTTTGTTGTTGGTATATCATGCGATAACTAAATACCGCTTGCACGTATTCACGGGTTTCAGTAAATGGAATACTTTCAATAAAACTCATGGCATCTAAATTACCTTTGGATACCGCCAACCAGCGTTTCACGTTGCTTGGTCCTGCATTATAGGCCGCAGTCGCTAACACTCGGTTATTATCAAATTGCTTTAATAACTGAGCATAGTATGCACTGCCCAACATCACGTTCACTTTAGGTTGATATAAGTCTTTTACGTTGTTAAATGGAATGTTGTTCTTTTTAGCGGTTTGTTTTGCGGTGGCGGGCATGAGTTGCATTAAGCCGCGTGCCCCGACACCCGATGTCGCATAAGGATAAAATGCACTTTCGCGGCGTGAAATAGCACGTATTTCGTCAATGTTAACCTGATATTTTTTACTGGCTTGACTAAATTCTTGCTCGGCTGCGTTAGGAAAACGTAATGTCAGTGCATCCCATTGCTTGGCCTGAATGCTAGATTCTACACTTAAGTCATACCAGCCTTGCTCCAGAGCATAAAGTCCGTATTCAGCTTGTAATTCAGTCCCGTGGCGTCGCATTAAATGTACCCATTCACTTCGTGAATCGATGATTTTGTCGATTGCCCGCAGCTCGATAACCCTTGCTAAGCCTGGATCGTCCTGTAATTTGGCTCGTAATGTTGGATTTGAGGTTAAATTATCATCGTTTAATGCTATTGGCATATTAATGATTTCAGCGGCAGTAAAACCATAAAAGTTACGTTGCTTGGCGAGCAATTGATGTTGCTGTTTAGCGTTATCGCTATCTTTACTTGCGGTTATACGGGCTTGCCAGTATTGCCAGCGGGCACTGTTTTTAGCTTGGTCACTGAGTAAGCCAAGATACGTTTCTACGCTGTTAAAATCTTGCTGACGAATAGCCCAGCGTAAACGCATCTCATATAAATCATCATCAGCTAAGTGTGGCAACATAGTATCAGTATGATCTTTTAACTCATCAATCTGGAAAATTAATACTCGTCTAACTAAATAGTGATTAAGCTGACTTGCTTCATCTTGGGTAAAGCGACCAGCTTTTTGATATTTGTTATACAGTTTTACGGCCTGTTTTAAATCTTTACGAGCGAGCTTTCTTAGGCCGACATTAACAATGTCAGCAATGATAGGCTTTGAACTGCGAAATTGTTTAGTGTGGCGTAAGGTATTCGGATCGCGATATACCTTCATTAGCAATTCAGCTTGTTGACTGTGCTTGGTGATTTTATTGCTTAAATAACTTAATAGACTAGATTGACCCGCATTAAAGCTTAATAGCATTCTGGCCCAAATAAGCTCTTGGGTACGTTTGCCTTCTTTTGTCCATTGGCTAAACAATGGATCACACTCTTTGGGCCTGGATTTGCCATATAACCATAGCTTTTCGGTGCCCTCGTAGGCGATTTGTTTATTGCCGGTTGCGAGTTGTGAGCGGTAATAAAAACATTGCAAACGAGTATCGTTTGGCGTGTCGGGTGATACGGTTAAAAAGTCTTGCCAACGCAGCTGCTCTCCGGCGCGCATTAAATAACGAAAACGACCTGAGTTATATAAAGGTGTGGTGTTAAATTGCTGCAGGGCCGAAAGCGCTTTTGAGCCGGACATTGCAATAATAGCGTCAATATTATGATGATAATCAAGATAAACTGTGAGCGGATAATCATTCAGTTTTGCACGCAATTGCTGGTATTCAGCCATTTTTTTACTATCTAGGGCTTTTTTTGCATCAAGATAGGTTTGCTGCTGCGAGGTTAACGCAAAAGCAAAATTTGCACAAAACAGGCTACATCCAATAAGCATTAAGCCTGTTAATAGCTGATGAAACACTGAATAATCAATTCGATAATTACGCATTTAAATGAGAGTCTCCGCCTCAGTACATCGTTTGCGATTTTGTTTGTTTTGCTGCTTATCTGTAATGTGTTAGTTATATGATGTTTGGATTAAACCTACCTTATTTTTAATCTGCTTTATCAAGGGATTCATCAAGTGCACGGTTGAGTATGTTTTTATCTAGCTGCTTACTGGTATTGACGCCTAAACTTTGTAACTGATGCGCTTGGCGTATCAAATTGCCTTTGCCGGTACTTAATTTACCCATTGCTTGTTGATAGCTTTTGTCAGCCGTTTCAAGAGCCCGACCTAATTTGTCCATGTCATCAAGATACCCGCATAATTTATCGTAAATTTTTGCTGCTTGGTTGGCGATAGTTTGTGCATGCTGATTTTGATATTCGTAGCGCCAAATATTGTTAATGGTTCTTAATGCCACTAACAAATTAGTTGGACTTACCAGCATGATATTTTGCTCTAGGGCAAAGTTGATTAAACTAGGATCATATTCAATCGCCAGTAAAAATGCAGGCTCAACAGGAATAAACATTAGCACATAATCTAAGCTTTTAAGACCGTGTAATTGATGATAGTCCTTTTGGCTGAGGCCTTTGATGTGCTGGCGCAGTGATAAAGCATGATCTTTTAATGCTTGGTCGCGCTCTTGAGGATCGTCACTGTTAAAGTAGCGCTCGTACGCAACCAGTGACATTTTGGCATCAATTACCACATCTTTATTTTCAGGCAAATGCACTATCACATCGGGTTTAAAGCGTTTGCCGTCATCATTTTTTAAATCTTGTTGGGTGTGGTACTCATGGCCCTCACGAAGGCCACTTTCTTGTAGCACTCGATCTAAGATCACTTCGCCCCAGTTGCCTTGTTGTTTGTTATCGCCTTTTAACGCTTTAGTCAGGTTAATGGCATCTTGGCTCATTTTTAAATTCAGCTCACGTAAATGATTTAATTGATGTTTCAGTGCGCTGCGCTCTGATTGTTCATGGTTGTATGAGTCTTGAATTTGTTTTCTAAAGCCTTCTAGTTGTTGTTTGAGTGGCCCAAGTACACCATCTATTTGGGAGACGTTTTGCTGTTTGAAGTTTTCACTGCGCTCTTCAAAAATTCGGTTGGCTAAATTTTCAAATTGCAGTTTCAAACGTTCTTCAGCGGTTTCCAGTAATTGAATTTTATCTTGTAAGGCTTGTTGTTCAGCTTGATTTGTTGCGATTAAGGTTTGTTGCATCGCATTTGATTTGGATAAATTAAGTTGCGACTCGAGTATTTTTCGCTGACTGTCTTCTAAGCGCTGTTCTAACTGTGGAATACGCTCAATTAATGCCTGTGCTCTAGCAAGTTGGCCAATTTGAATTTCATGTTTAGCTTGCAAATGATGCAGGCTGTCTTGCTTATCATCTAACGACTCTTGTAGCTGTGCCATTGCTTGCTGTAATTCAGTAATTTTTTGGGTTGCTTCCGTTTCATATTGCAACTTAAGTTGTTGCCAGCGTTGACGAGTTAACCTTTGATTAAGCAATGCGCCAATTAATAAGCTTAAAAATGCAATCGCCACCATTGCGGCAATTTGAGGAGGAGTAAAATCAACAGTGAAGGGCATAACAAAACCTTTTAAAATAATATCCACATAAGATTCGCATGGCTAACTTATTGCTGCAACAATAAAACCTGAGTTTTACGCTTTTTTAATGTGTTCGAATAATATTGAATCAAAATGAAATTATTTTGCGTATAACTCTGTCTAATAGTTACATTGCGACAGCTAGGGGAAAAGATATGGCGGACAAAAATACATTTTCAAAAGGCATTAAACGACGCAAGCCGTGGGATGTTGTTGATAACCAAGTAACGCCAGAGTCTGTGTTTAACGACCGTCGAAACATTGTTAAGGCATTAGGGCTAGGGGCACTTGGCGCCAGCATTCCGGGTTATGTACAAGCAGGTTTATTTGATTCTTTTGCTAGCAAACCTAAACAAGAGTTTGCTACCCGAACGTTACAATACAGCCAGCCGCAACAATTTATCTTACCCGATACGCTCACACCTGAAGACAAAATTACCCGACATAATAATTTTTATGAGTTTGGCACCAGTAAACAAGACCCGTTTGAAAATGCGCAACAATTCAAGGTTGACCCGTGGACATTGAAGATTGAAGGTTTAGTTGATACCCCCCTTACGTTAGATTTAAACGATTTGACCACACGTTTTGCTCTTGAAGAGCGCAGTTATCGTTTACGTTGTGTCGAAGCTTGGTCCATGGTGGTGCCATGGGTTGGTTTTTCATTGGCCAGTTTATTAAAGCAAGCGGGCATTCAAAGTGCTGCAACCCATGTGGCGTTTGAAACGTTATTTGATCCACAACAAATGCCTGGGCAAAAAAATCGCTTGATGGGCGGCGGGATCCATTACCCCTATGTTGAGGGGTTAACTCTTGCTGAAGCCATGAACCCACTGTCTTTTATGGCTGTCGGTTTATACGGTAAAACCTTACCACCTCAAAATGGAGCCCCTATTCGATTGGTTGTGCCTTGGAAATACGGTTTTAAAAGTATTAAATCCATTGTCAGAATGAGAGTGATGGATAAACAGCCACCGACCAGTTGGAATCAACTTGCGCCTCACGAGTATGGTTTTTATGCCAATGTAAACCCACAGGTTGATCACCCTAGATGGTCGCAAGCTTCTGAGCGCAGCATAGGCGAGGGTGGTTTATTCTCATCCAAACGTGTTCCAACCCAAATGTTTAATGGTTATGGTGACTTTGTGGCTGATCTTTATAAAGGTTTAGATTTAAGGAAGTATTATTAATGCGATTAACTCCACGTGGTTTGTGGTGGCTGAAGGCGTTATTACACTTGTTGTTTTTAGCACCAATTATTGCATTGGTGCTAAATGTACTAAGTGATAATGCTGGCGGCGATCCTGTGCAATATATTATTCATTATACTGGCATGGGGGCCTTAAACTCGTTAGTGGCAACCTTGTTAATCTCTCCGATAGCCAAGGGCTTTAAACTAGGCTTACTTTTGCAAAGTAGAAGAATGATTGGTTTATATGCTTTTGTTTATGCCAGCTTACATATTATGGCGTTTATAAGTTTAGATTTATTGTTTGCTTGGGGATTTTTAGTTGAGGAGGTGATAAAACGACCTTACATTTTAGTCGGTGCAATTACTTACATTGTTTTGCTGTTGTTGGCGCTAACCTCTTTTAGCGGAATCAAAAAGAAAATGGGTCGACACTGGCAAGGCTTACATAATTGGGTTTATCTTGCAGCTGTCCTTGCCCCCATTCATTTTTATTGGTCGGTAAAGTCTGAAATTATTGAACCCAGTATTTATCTATTTATTTTTGCCATTTTATTGCTATTACGCCGTGAAAAGTTAATGAAGTTATTTCAACGTCATTAGTTTGATTATTTGAGCTCTCAGTTTTGTATTTTTAGTCATCTAAACTTGTTTGTTGAAAACAAGGTTCAAGTTTTGATCTACTATCATAATTAAAAATTAAAAATTAAAAATTAAAAATTAAAAATTAAAAATTAAAAATTAAAAATTAAAAATTAAAAAAGCTCGCCTATAAGTTGTAGTCCGCATCTAGTAACAACTTCAGTTGTATTTTGCTTGTTGAAACCGAAAACTACCTAAAAAGAGTTATAAATTTAAACAGTTATTTTTCTAGGGCGGCTGTCATAGTTGGTTGGTTACGCCTATAGTTACTCATAAGTTTGATTCAAATTTGCATTTATTGTGGTACCACATTATGGAATATCACAATAAACGGACACATGATCAATGACATGAGTCAATAAGTTATATGGAAATAAATATTTTTCAATACATTACGTCAATGTCATATTGGGTGTTAACCATTTTGTGGTTAGTCATTGTTGGCATTTATTTGTTAAAAATAAAGCAACTAAAATCGATAAATGGTTTTTTAGGTGGAACGATAACCGTTTTACTGATGATCCTGACCATTGATGCTGTTAGGACTATCATAGAAAGTGTTTATTTTGGTTTGTATTTTAACTCTTTGTATGGATTACTCCCCAAGGTTATCAATGATTTTCTCTCAAAACCATACTTACTTATTATCCCCAAAGTAATCAATATTGTTGCGGGGGTACTGATCATTTGGTTGCTGATTCATAATTGGTTACCGAGAGAGCTTCGGGAGCGTGAAGAGTCATTACGTGATCTTAATGAAGCCAAGCAAAAATTAACCGAGCAGAGCCAACGTTTATCGGAAGTGATATGGGCAGCTAACTTAGGCACTTGGGAATGCAATATTGAGTCTGGTGACTGTATTGTCAATCAAAGATGGTGTGAAATGCTCGGTTACACTGTTGAAGAACTTGATTCTATTACCCTAGATACATGGAACAATTTATTACACCCAGATGATAAGATTGAACATGATGAATTACTTAATCTATATGTAAATCAGAAGGTTGGCTCCTATGAACTAGAATTTAGGATGCGACATAAAAATGGTCAATGGCTTTGGATAGTGAGTAGAGGGCGCATAGTTGAATGGAATGATGATGGCAAACCCGTTCGTATATCTGGCACTCATCAAGAAATTAACGCAAATAAGAAACTGGAAGAAGGGGATAAGCTGGCTGCCAGTGTTTTCACTTATGCTAAAGAAGGTATTGTTATCACCGATAGGGCTGGGAAAATTCTAGATGTAAACAATGCATTTACTGCCATTACTGGTTACTCACATGATGAGGTATTAGGTAAAAATCCTCAAATGTTTCATTCGGGACAATACTCAGCAAGATTTTATCAAAATATTTGGAAGCATTTACTCGAAAATGGTTTTTGGACTGGAGAGGTATGGAATAAACGTAAGAATGGTGAACCTTATCCTGAAATGCTTACCATAAGCGCAGTTACCGATAGCCGAGGAAAAATAACAAATTTTATTGGGTTATTTAACGATATCTCCGCCATTAAACAATACCAAGGGCAGTTAGAGCGAATGGCGCATTATGATCCATTAACCAACTTACCTAATCGTGCCTTACTCGCCGATCAATTAACCCAATCAATGAGTCGGTGTTTGCGCCAAAATACACTCGTTGGCGTCGCATTTCTTGATTTAGATAAATTTAAAGAAATTAACGACTGTTATGGCCATGATATTGGCGATGAACTATTAATTTTAATTTCAGCCAGAATGAAAAAAGTGCTGCGTACTCAAGATACGATTGCACGTATTGGTGGTGATGAATTTGTGGTTGTTATGGAAGGTATTACCCAGGTAACTGATTGCAAACCACTTCTCGATAGGTTGTTATTAGCAGCGTCAAAACCGTTAATCATTAATGGCGTGAAATTAGAGATTTCAACAAGTATTGGTGTTTCTCTATACCCTCAAGATGGAACCGATGCCGATCAACTGCTGCGAAATGCCGATCAAGCTATGTATGTTGCCAAGCAGCATGGAAAAAACCGCTATCACTTTTACGATAAAGCGCAAAATATCAAAATCGTTAACCAACATGAAAAGTTAAAAGAAATAGCTAACGCTTTACAAGAAGGAGAATTTGAACTCTATTATCAGCCCAAAGTGAATATGAAAACGGGTGAAGTCATCGGTGTTGAGGCGTTAATTCGCTGGCAGTCAGCTCAGCGAGGTATTGTCGCACCCAATGAGTTTCTGCCTTTAATTGAAAATAATGAACTTATTATTAAAGTGGGTGAATGGGTTATTCATACCGCGATGCAACAAATACAAGCCTGGCGTGCAATGGGTTTAGATATGCAAATCAGTGTAAATATTAGTCCGTTGCAATTACAGCGTGGCGATTTCCCAACACGGTTAGCGAATATTTTATCTTCATATCCTGATATTCCACCTGAGTTCTTAGAGTTAGAGGTGTTGGAAACCAGTGCCTTAGGTGATTTGCTTAAAATATCTGAAACCATGCATCAGTGTATTAATCTTGGGGTGAATTTTGCTTTAGACGACTTTGGGACGGGTTATTCCTCTTTGAGTTATTTAAGACTTTTGCCAGCCAGTTTGATTAAAATTGACCAAACCTTTGTGCGAGATATGTTAATTGATTTTGATGATTTAGCGATTATTGAAAGTGTTGTATTACTGGCAAAATCATTTAGACGAGATGTGATTGCTGAAGGTGTTGAAACCATTGAACATGGGGTCGCATTGCTAAACCTAGGTTGTGACTTAGCCCAAGGCTATGCAATAGCAAGACCCATGCCTGCAAAAGATATCCCTAACTGGATTGAGCATTGGAAGCCAGATGCATCCTGGTGTAAATTTGGCTAATGATTTTGCTATTGCAGATATCATATTATTGTTTAGACGTTTGGTTAATTAATCGATTACATGAGTAGGCTGCAAATAATGTAAAGCTAATAACACCAGTCATAATAGCTGCTAATCTCCCCCAAGGCTGGCTAACGTTTAAGCGCATTTCAATAAGTTCGAACGTGGTTATTCCCCAAACCAATACACTAGCCAAAATTAAACCTAGTTGAAGTAATCGTGTTAATCCGTTGTGCTTGGCAATCAGCACTAACGGCAAGCAGGCACTTATCAGCGCTAATGCTTGATGGCCAAAACGCAAAAAATGTGCGCCAATCAGTAAGTAAGCAAAAGTAATGATGATTAATCTCCACCACATATATGTTCCCTTTCACAATAAAAATATTACTTGCAAGCTCGACACATGATTGTGTTAAGCGTTATGCGCATGATACTGACTTGATAAAAAGTATTCTGTATACCTGTTCACAAAGTAAAAGGCGGAATGCATTAAGAAGTGGAATTGTAATCAGCGTGCATTGACCTTATTCCGCTAATTATTTGTTATTTGGGTTGGCGGTTTATGTTTAAGTCATAAATATTATTGGGATGACTTAAAGAGCTAACATTGGTGCTGAATTTATTTTAACTGACGTATTATCTGTTTGTTATTGGTGTGGCAATTGCCAAACTGCTACATTAACCCTATTGTGATTAACTATTTTTACGAGGTAATTCTATGGATGGAAAATCTTGGTTCATTTTTGTGCTATGCCTAATGGCTTTTAATGCTTCAGCCCAAGTGTATAAATGCGCTGATGGTAAATATCAGTCAGATCCTTGCGATGAACAAAGTCAGCCATTAGATTTAAGCAACGTTGGTAATATTGTTGAGTCGCCGGTGAAAGCGCTCCAATATAACGATGAAACCCAGTCTGCTGCCACCACCAAAGCAGAAGTGACAGATTATATTCGTAAGCAACAAATCAAACGTGAAATCACCACCCTTGAAAATGACCGCAAGAAAGTATTTGCCGCCCGAGATGATAAAATTGCCCAGCTGCGTAATCGTGGTCGTCATGCCAATAACAATCTTGCTGGGGCGACTTGGCAGCAAAGTCTGGCGCAAGAGATGACGGCAGTAATGCAACAGGCCGATACCGATGTGCAAACCATAGACAGACAGATCGAGTCGTTAAAAAGTCAATTGCTACAGCAATAAATCCTTAGCCAAGTGCTAATTTACGGGTTTTTATTGAGTAGCTTTGCTAGAATCCCCGCAAATTTTTGGCTAGCCGTATTGGCTGCCAACTCAGTTCTCTCTGAGTATTAAGGCTTCAGAATTTAAAGGCAGGCTATGACAGTACTTCTAATGACTCCTCCTATGACCCAATTGAATACGCCTTATCCGGCAACCGCGTATTTAACGGGTTTTTTGCGCTCACGAGGTTATGAAGCCGTTCAGCGCGATCCTGCCATCGAGTTGTTTCTTGAAATGATGACCGCGCCTGCACTGGATATTATCCGTCAGCATGTGGAAGCAAACTTTGAGCACTTTGAAGATGATGAATTACCTGATGCTATCTTCAACTTTTTGGCTGAGTTCGAGCGTTATCAGTTAACGGTTGAGCCTGCCATTCGCTTTTTACAAGGCAAAGACCCAAGTCTTGCACTTCGTATTAACTCACGCCGTTTTTTACCTGAAGGCCCAGCCTTTGATGCCATAGCACAAATGGAAGCCGTTTCGGGCGATGTGTTACAGGCTGCTTTTGGAAATTTAGGCGTGCAAGATAAAGCCAAATATCTGGCCACTTTGTTTATTAATGACTTGTCATCGGTGATCACTCAAGGAGTTGATCCTTATTTTGAAGTCAGCCGTTATGGCGAGCAATTAGCCGCAGCTAATCCAAGTTTTGATAACCTTTATGATACCTTGATGGATGAGCCAACATTTAGCTCCGACATTTTAGAGCAATTGGTTGAGCATTATTTAGAAGAAACTGAGCCAAGTGTTGTCGCGTTAACAGTGCCTTTTCCGGGCAATATGCTTGGCGCTCTACGTATTGCGCAAACTTGTAAATCCATTAACCCAGATATCCCCATCGTGATGGGTGGCGGCTTTATGAATACAGAATTACGCGCCTTAAAAGATCCTCGTGTATTTGAATTTATAGACTTTATTTGTTTGGATGATGGCGAGCGCCCCTTAATTACCTTGCTAGAATACTTTGAAGGTAAGCGTGAGATTGATGAGCTAGTGCGAACCTACTTTTTAGCTGAAGATGAACAGGGGCAAGCTTATGTTCATTTAAATCAGAACGATGAGTTACATGATATTCCTCAATCTGAAGTAGGAGCGCCAATTTACGATGGTTTGCCATTAGATGAGTACTTGTCGTTATGTGAAATGCTTAACCCTATGCACCGTATATGGAGTGATGGTCGCTGGAATAAATTAACCATTGCTCATGGCTGTTATTGGCGTAAATGCAGCTTCTGCGATGTTAGTTTGGACTATATCGACCGCTACGATACCGCGGGCGCTGATATTTTAGTGGATAGAATTGAACAGCTTATTGCTGAAACCGGACAAACGGGCTTTCATTTTGTTGATGAAGCCTTACCGCCAAAAACCTTATTTGCGTTTGCTAAACGCTTAATTGAACGTGGTGTAGTCATAAGCTGGTGGGGAAATATCCGTTTTGAACGCACCTTCAGCCAAGCCCGCTGCCAATTGTTAGCTGATTCGGGCTGTATTGCAGTCAGTGGCGGCCTTGAGGTTGCATCAGACAGGCTATTAAAGTTGATGAAAAAAGGCGTGAGTGTAGAGCGAGTAGCCCAAGTCACCAAAGCATTTAGCGATGCTGGAATTATGGTTCATGCATACCTAATGTATGGTTTTCCGACACAAACGGAACAAGAAACCATCGACTCATTAGAAATGGTACGTCAAATGATGCAACAAGGTTGTTTTCAATCTGCATATTGGCATCGTTTTGTGGCAACGGTGCACAGTCCGGTTGGTATGAACCCTGAGCAGTTTGGTATCACGCTTGTTGATCGCCCTGATATTTTATTTGCTGAAAATGATGTTGATTTTATTGACCAAACAGGAACCGATCATCAAATGTTAGGAGAGGGGCTGCGTAAGGCAATTTATAATTACATGCACGGTGTGGGTTTTGAGCAGCCAATGAGCTTTTGGTTTAATCAGCCCGTAGCCCCTACGACAATGAAAAAAGATTTAATATCTAAAGCAATTAATAACCTGATTGATAGTCATGAAGATTAATCTGTTAGGTATTTAATGTTGCATCGCTAACATTAAAGCCTGTAGTCATATTGATTACAGGCTTTTTTGATTCTTTTTAGACAGCAGAATAATAATTCGCGTCAATGTCATCAAGATTATCAATCAATATATTACACAAAGTACCGGTTTTGTTGTGGATCAGCTAAACCAAAAACGTGTATCAGTTAAAATGTTCAATTTGATTTCTATGACAAAGCTACAGCGTTCTAATTATTTGATCACTGATAGTGCGATAAGCATCATTGAAGCGTTGCTGATAAAAATTATCATCTTGCTCTAACCAAGTTTCAACAAATTCAGGTGGCCCCTGATATTGGTAAGATTTTGTTTTATTACGTTTTCGTTCCTTTTCTAACCTGAATTCGGGATAAAAATAGAAGGGAACTAAAAGCTGGTTCCATGATCAGATCTTTCGACCAAGAAGGATTGACCACAAAGGAACCAGCTATGCGTAAACTAGTAGATTTATTTTGTCATGTCGATGATTTTTGTAAGGCTTTTCTACCTCAGTGGCAGCAACTTCAACTTGAAAGTGGCGAGCGAAAGCGTAATCGTAAAGGACGAATGTCTGAAAGCGAAATTATGACAATCATTGTCGCTTTTCATATGTCTCATCAGCGTGATTTTAAAAACTTTTATCTGGGAATTATCTGTCGTTATTACAAAAATGATTTCCCTAAACTTCTCAGTTACACCCGATTTATTGAAGTGATGCCATCGATGCTTATACCACTAAGTGCTTTCTTTACCCATGTTAAAGGAGTGCCTACAGGTATTGAGTTTATTGACTCTACAAGCATTAAAGTCTGCCATAACTTACGCATCCCGAGACACAAGGTATTCAAAGGAACGGCTGCAAGAGGCAAAGGAACAATGGGCTGGTTTTATGGATTTAAGCTGCACATTATTACCAATCATCTTGGCGATATTGTGGCAGCTAAGCTTACTCCTGCTAATACGGATGACAGAAAGCCCGTTCGGGAACTGTCAAAAGGGCTACTCGATAAGCTTTACGCCGATAAAGGTTATATCAGTAAGGCGCTGACTGAAGATTTGAAAGAAAACGGGATCACTCTTATAACAACTCAACGAAAGAACATGAAGGCGAAGATATTAGCGGCTTGGGACAGAGCAATGCTGTCTAAACGGTTCATCATTGAAACCATCAACGACCAACTGAAGAATATTTCTCAGATAGAGCATTCAAGACACAGGAGTTTACATGGATTCATGTTGAACTTGCTAGGTGGATTAATCGCATATTGCCTAAAACCAGAAAAGCCATCATTGAACATCACACCTACAGAAAAGTCAGGGTTGATGGCGATGGCTTAAACCGATCTCAGGTTTTTCTAGGTAGTTAACAACAACTGCGACCTCTAAAGAAAGTGCAATTCTGCCATCACTAAATGAATTAAATTGTAGTGACTGAATTTGTATTGAGACTTGGTTATCATATGGAGCATCAACAACTGTAAAGTTTTTACCGGCTTGTTTTGTTACTTCCGTTAAGAGGTTTGTTTGTGGCTGGTTGGTGTTAATAAAATTGGTGGTTTTACTTGATAAATTAGCTTCGTCTTCTGTTGAAAGTCCTGTTACGCTGCCAACGACAGCGCCTAAACTACCTCCACCAACGGCTCCAGTTAAAGCTAAAATCGGAGAGCAGATAAAAAAGATTGGCCCACAGAATAATCCTGCTGCCGCCCCCACGCCTGCACCTGCAAGCCCTCCAGTTGTAGCATCTTCTCCTATTCCATTATTGGAAATATTAAAGGGCAAGTTTTTGTCTGTATCTGAAATAGTTACAAACGCCACAGAGTCTCCTGATTTTATCACGTCGAGTTTTGACGTACTGCTACAGGCACTCATTGTCATCACACAGACATAAGTGAAAGAAATTAAAAATAGTGAATTTGTTTTGGTCATATAAGGTGGGCTCTTTTAATGAAAAATAATTTTTTCATTAGCAAAGCAGACTAACATGTGTGAATTTTTAAACCTAACAATGTTAAGTTTAATGTTGGTTTATTTAACATTTCGTTGGTTTTTTGCTAGTTCGTATTAAGCAACATTGCGTTTCAGCAATACTATGATGGAAATGCGTGTAAGTTGTGCCATTAATGCAGCTATTTACTGTGATTAGTGTTTTAGGGTAGATGATGAAAGGCTATAGCGCTAAGTTAAATCATTACCCTGTGTTTGTTGCATTGGCTTATTGTTGATATGAGCTGAAAAAATAATAAGGAATGATTTTTAGATACAATAAAGCCTGTAATCATTTGATGACTACAGGCTTTATTGAGTTTAATTTGGTCGGTATGAGAGGATTCGAACCTCCGACCCCTGACACCCCATGACAGTGCGCTACCGGGCTGCGCTACATACCGAAATAATTGCTTACTAAGTTCGCAACGTGGGGTAAAACTTAGTGTGGAAGCACTGTATCAATTGACTTAGATTGACGCAAGTACTTAGTTAATCAGTGAATATTAATTGCTTATAATCTATTCATTTTTGACTGATTTACACTAATAATACTGCCAATTTTTGACTACTGATTATAAAAACGTCGGCCTTCTCGCATCACTTGGATGAGTTCCGGTGCGCTCATTTTCTTTCTTAAACGTTTGTCATAATTTAAATCGTAGATCCGATACTTACCGTAACGGCCCAAAACGGTAATTTCGTTCTTTTGGTATATGGCAAACTCCCGGCTGTTACCAATGTAAATCCAAGTTTCTTGATTAGGCTCTAATAAACTTCTGCCTGAACTGTATTGCTCTGCTGGGGTGGTGCATCCTAATACCTTACTCAGTATGGTAGGCGCTATGCCGTAATGACTGGTGCGGTGATTTATCTCGTTTGCTCTGATATTTGGCCAATAAATAATAAGCGGTACTTTAACATTTGCTGGAGACAAATCACGTCGGGCGTCATCCATATCACTAGTGAAGACTTGACCATTAGTGCCAGTAATGATGACAACAGTATCTTTATCTGTATTTGATAATAGCTGTTGCAGTTGTTCATCAACAAAGCGCAGCGATTGACGATATTGGTTAAATAACACCTTTTGAGCTGGCTTTAAATCAGCAGGTGATTTAATGGTTTCAATACCAAGAAAACCTACTGGGGTATCATAATTTCTAGGTGCAGATAGATTTAAAAGAGCAAACCAAGGGGTTGTTTGATGGGTTTTCCAGTTTTGTAATGCATTAATGCTTTGGATATCGGCGCTGGCACTGCCATCTTCATCGTTACTGATAAAGGGCGTGAAATCAGTAAACATGGCATTAATATTTAATAAACTTTGCTGGTGTCGACCCGTAAACAGGCTTAATTGATAGCCTTGCTGATGTAGCTGTTGAGTTAATACTGGCGCTAAATAGTTAAAGTCTTGTTTGTCGCTGTAATTACCTTGTAGGCCATAAAGTAAGCTAAACATGCTGGTGTCGAAGTTAGTCCCGCCAGTATAGTGTTGGTTAAACTTTAGCGCTTGTTTTGCATATTGGCTTAAAAATGGCATGGTGAGCTCGTCAACCATGTCTTTACGTAAACTATCTATACTGATTAGTAGCACATTTGGGTGTTTATCGGCTTGGCATTGTAGCGGCTCAATTGGATAACTAATGTTACTCACATAATTTTCAGGATCACTAAAAGCCGTATTACCCTCTACACCATGCGATTCCATAAAGGTTTTAGCCGTTGCGGGATAGGATATCGGATAAGTATCATCAAAGCGGGTAATATCGGTTACATTGGTGGCATCTGCCCAAATATGAATTAAATGACTACTAATAAAACAGGCACCCACAAACAGTACCAGTTTATGGCCCCATTGTTGTTTTTGAATTTTATCAATGCGCTTCCAGATAAAGTTAGCTGCAATTAATTCAATAATGAGGATAACAATTGGGGTAACAATATAAGATGTACTGTGCAATAAGGCGTTAAGGTCCTGCCAAGCTAAATCAAACGCAAATGGGCTTAAGTGCACGCCGTAGTCATTATAAATAACGGTGTCATAGAGCAAAGTGTACAGTGCCATAGAGGCAATAAAAGCGGCGTAGCCTCTCAATATTTTTGAATAAGGTAGTATTAAAGTGATCGGGAAAATAAAAACAATATAAACAATAAATGCCAAAAAGGTGAAATGGCCAATGGTGCTTAAGGTGAGATAGCCCCAACTGATAAGGGAATCTGGTTGACCTACACTAGAAATGTAACGAGACCCAATAAGCATAGCGAGCAAGCCATTAAAGAAGGCAAACCAATGTCCCCAATTAACAAGGCGTGAGACCTTGTCACGTGCCATCTGTTTTTTACGCTCGCTCATGTTTTAATGGATCCCTAAATACATTGTCAAAACCTGCAGGTGTCGATTATTTGATCGACTGCGTTAATGCTTTTGCAAATTGTTCTGCCACCACTTGACGTGATTCTGCTGGTACTTTTTTCTCAAGTAAGTGTGTCACGCAGTTACCAAGCACCATTAAGCTTAAATCTGTGGGGGCTTGATGCTTACTCAGCACTGCTAATAATTCGCTAATTAGCGCTTCTACTTGGGTGTTACTGTATTTTGATTGGATTGCCATATTTTTAACTATAGTGAAAGAGTTATCAATTAACGGATAATGATAACGGATTTCAGGCAAGCTTGCCCATGTTTTCTATACCTTCACAGTTTAAATAAGTATATTATATCAAGCTTCTGCAAAATTTCTGTTTCTTCAAAGGTTATTGGACTTATGAGTATTAATATTGAACAAGCCATTATTCACGAGATATCGTTAGATAGTCAGGGGCAAATGGCCTGTCGCTTACGTCCACAACCTTTATTAAATAGCCAAGCGGTTGAGGCCATGCTTGAGGAGCTTCATCAAACTTATTCGAGTAAAGCGGGCAAAGGCTTCGGTTATTTTGGTGTGCCACAAGAAGATGGTGAGGCAAATGATGCCTTTGCTAATGCGTTACAATCTTATCGTGATGGTGACACCGGCTTTGTTGATTTTACCGTGATTGCCAGCCAACTGTTGCAACAAGAATTAGCCAAGTATGATTTTTCACAAGGTGGATTTTTGTTGATGTCTTGCTACAGCAGCATGGCGAGTGAATATTTGTTTGTTGCGCTGTTAAGTGCCAAATCATCTATGACGGTATTAGATGATATGGAGTTGTCGCAAAACAACCATCTGGATTTAAATAATATTCAATTGGCGGCAAGAATAGACTTAACTGAGTTACAAGCTGATAAAGCCTCGAAAAAATACATTTCATTTATTCGTGGCCGTGCAGGGCGTAAAGTGGCTGACTTCTTTCTAGACTTTATGGGCTGTGTTGAAGGGGTCAATAGCAAGGCACAAAACAAAACTTTGATCCATGCGGTTGAAGATTTTGTTGCAGGCAGTGAGTTAACCAAAGATGAACGTCAGCAATGTCGCGATAAAGTATTTGAATATTGTGCTGAGCGCGCTGATCTGGGTGCTGATATTGACGTTAAAGATCTAGCAGATGAATTAGCCGATCAGGGGATGGATTCGTTTTATGATTTTGCTTGTGGTGGTAACTATGAACTTGACGAAGAGTTTCCTGCTGATAAGGCCAGTTTACGTACGTTGAAAAAGTTTTCCGGAACAGGTGGTGGTGTTACGCTAAGCTTTGATGGCGGTCACTTAGGCGAGCGTGTTATTTATGATCCCATTTCTGACACCATTTTAATTAAAGGTGTTCCGGCGAATCTTAAAGATCAACTTGATCGCCGCCTTAAAGGTGAATAATATTTACGTTTTTTGCTGTTGAAAAATCAATCTAATTTATATTAAGCGTCCTCGATGGACGCTTTTTTACATTAGTTAAGCAGGAAAAATAGCTGTTTGAGTTCGATTTCTTCTGATTTTGATTATTTTCATCTTTTTTACTTTTCATTCAATCTAGAATTAGTAAACTAGCGCCATTTTCTACCAACATCTTGTTTGATTTTGCTCTTTTTTGTAAAACAAACGCATGGGGGCTTTATGATCACAGCTTATATCTATCAAAATCGTCAGCTTTCAATTACTGAATTAACTGCCGATGACCGTTTACCAGCTAACACCTTATGGCTTGATTTATTTAAGCCCAATGATGAAGAGCGAGAGTGGTTGAGCCGTTTTTCGTCTGAAGATGTCCCTGATGAAGAAGATATTAACGAGATTGAAGCTTCTGCGCGATTTTTTCAAAACCAAGATGGTCTTCATATTAACTCTTTGTTTCCACAACGGGTAGGCTCAGATGTACGTGCGGTAAACGTCTCATTTAATTTACGCGACAACTTTTTGCTTACCATACGTGAAGAGGATGTTGGCCTTATACGCCTGTTGCGTAACTATTTGCGATTGGGGAGACTTGATATCGACACTCCTCAAGTGTTGTTGTTGGAACTTTTTAATTTAAAAGTGGATTATTTATCGGATCTCATCGAAGACGTTTATACCGTGTTAGATAATTTAAGCGAGCAAGTGTTTAATGATGAAGAGTTAGATGCGGTGTTTAAGCAAATCACTGTACAAGAAAACTCAAATGGAAAAATACGTTTAAGTTTGCTCGATACTCAGCGTTCATTACGTTATATGCAACGTTATTACCGCTCGCAATTATCAGATGATAATTTAAAAGATATTCGTGAAATGTTATCGGATATTGAATCTTTGATGCCTCATAGTCAGTTTATTTTTGATAAGTTGAAGTTTTTGCTTGATGCTGCCATGGGCTTTAGTGGCTTGCAGCAAAATAAAATCATTAAAATTTTCTCGGTTTCAGCCGTGGTGTTTTTACCACCAACATTAATTGCGAGTAGTTATGGGATGAACTTTGCCAGAATGCCTGAGCTTGCTTGGCAATACGGATATCCGATGGCGGTTGGATTAATGTTTGCCAGTGCTGCGGGGACTTACTTCTTCTTCAAACGTAAAGGTTGGCTATAAGTGACAGCTAACGCCAGAATGAATAAAGCCCGTTAAGTCGGCCATTATTATGCTTTGCCAAAGGCGTAGCTAATGTTGTCTCTTGGCGATAAGTATTTATAAATTTTTTCAGGAAGACCAGAGGCAGGTATGCTTCTGACAACGTTAATCCCCTCATTAGCAAGATTAACAATTGGCGCTTGTTCTTTTGGCACTAACGGGTCGTATGCGATAATACTTGGATGCAAAATGTCATTTAAGTTAACCGACATAACCATACCAAATTGCCCGCTTGATAATTCTACTATGCTGCCTGGTGGGTATACGCCAAGCATTTTTATCAGCTTTTCAGTGTATTCTTTATTAAGTTTGGTTTTATAGTTTTTATACAATAATCCTAAAGCGACACTAGGTGTTTTCGCTTTCACCCTCAAATTACCGTTACATAAATTATCGTACTCATTAACGACGCAGATTAGCTGTGAGAATTTATCAAGCTCTTGCTCTTTTATACCTTTGGGGGAACCACTACCATCAAGATATTCATGATGGTTAGCTATCATAGGTTTGGCTTCTTCAGGGAAACTATCAGCCAATTTTAAAAAATTTAAGCTCATTAATGGATGTTGTTTAACTAAGTTTTCTTCTGGGGTGGATAGTGGGACAACTTTATTAATGATAGTGGAGGGGATTTTCAATTTGCCAATATCATGAAATAAACAGCCAATACCAACCAGTTCAATTTCTTCGCGTGTCCAACCAAGCTCTTTTGCCATTAACATGCAAATCATGGAGATATTTAATGAGTGATGATAAAGCACATCTCCTGATTTGGCATCGCCCATTAGATGTAAAGCAAGGTTTTGTTCATCAAGTAACATAGAGGTCAGATTGCTAATGAGATCTTTGGCGTCATTCACTGCGTTTAATGGGCGACTTGATATTTTGGTCACCATTGAACGCATCATAGAGACAGAGCGGTCAAATTGTTTTTCGGTTTTTTTTAAATTGCGTTTTAGTTTTTTGTTTTCTTCAATTTGCGCAGACTTTTGTTCTTGCATTTTCAATTTTAAGGAGTTGACAGAGATTTCATCCTCTTTCTGCTCTGAACATTTATGGTTTGTATCGCTGGATTCTACATCACTTCTGTCAGGATTAAAAAAAACCATGTCCAAGCCTAGCGATTTTATCACTTCAATCTGTGAGTGAGACTTAATTTTAAATTGATTGAATAAGAATGGATGTTCTTTCCATGAGATAGGTAAGCTAACAAACATCCCAACTCTAAGTTCTGATACGTCAATTCTAAGGTTTTTTTTCATAAAAAGTATTAATTATTGCTCTTATTATATGTCGGTAAAATGTTCTTTTTTCAGGGGGAGATGAGTATAAAACACTCATCTCCAACAACTAGATAACTTGTAGGTAACTTGCATACAGCAATGTTAGCACTTTCTGGTGATTTGCAGCAGCAAAAAATCGAGTTTATTGCTGCTGACTTTTGTAGCATTGATAACGAAATGAAAGATTGTTTTTACATGTTTAAATTATTGACCTAAAAGGCTTGCAAATTTGCATGATATTGCCAATCAGTTGATAGAAAGCAGTTAGTTAAATTGTACTAAGCATCGTGATTAGTTTGATGCTAATGGTATTGCAATAATAATTGATGCACCTTGTAAGGTGCTGGTCTGTATTTCAAGGGTGCCTGAGTAACTGGTGACGAGTTCATGGCATACCGCTAAACCAATTCCCTGACCTGAATATTGAGTATCAACTCTTACCCCGCGTTGAATTACTTTTTGGCGGTACGTTTCATCAATTCCGGGACCATCATCATCAACTGTTAAATTAAACATATCTGCGGTAGTTGAAGCCGTTATGTTAATTGAGCTAATACAAAATTTTGCAGCATTTTCAATAATATTGCCACATAGCTCCATCAAATCTGCCTTACTGATAGGCACTAATAACGTATTTGGGCAATTAACCATAAAATGAATATGTTTGTGCTGATAGAGCTTACTAAGCAACTGTACAATTTGATCAATAATAGGCTTTATATCTGTCTGCTCATGAAGTAAACCTTGGCGTCCCATCATGGCTCGTTTTAATTGGTATTTAACCAAGTGATCCATATCTTCAATTTGGCTTAAAATTTGTAGCTGTTTTTCATTGGCTGTCAGTTGTTTATCATCAATAATTGCGACGCTGGCTGCGAGTCTCGTTTTTAAACTGTGTGCGAGGTCGTTCATGGCATTTTGATAGCGCGCTTGGCGCTGTTCATTTTGATCTACAAGTTGGTTGAGTGCTTGGGTTATCTCTTGCAGCTCAATAGGATAGTTATTGGAAAATTGCTGCTGTTTTCCTTGTTTTAATTTTAGCAGTTCTTGTTTTAAGCGTTTAAGTGGCAATAATCCCCAATAAGCAGCGCTAATGAGTAAAAATATTGCACCACCAAGTACCATCGCAAGTCTAAAGTAGGTTAATCTTTTGAACTTTTTTAGGTTTTGTTTAATTTTTTGCGCATCTTTTAATATTAATAAATGAAAGCTTTTTTGATCAATAAGGGTACTCAGTTTATAAACAAGATATGTTTGATCATTGTGAAAACTTAAATAGTACGCTTTGTTGCCATCAAGTGACTGTCGATAGTTTTCACAAATGTTATCTAATGCACTTTGTTTGGCTAAGGTTGAGCGCCATAAGCTATTAAATTGGTTGTCACAGGTGGCCATAATATAGCTGGTTTCAATATTATCGTTGTCTTGTGCCTGAGTGATGGGCACTAAATTACTCTCTTGAAACTCAGCGGCGATTACGGGTAGCTCGCTAATTAAGTTAGCTGTTGCTTGATTATATTGGCTTTGAGCGTTGAGCTGTATTACTAACCATGCAAATCCAAATCCCACTAATGCGATAATGCTAAGTGAGGTAACAAACATTCGGGTAAATAACCGATTTTTGAGGTTAGCGATTAATTGCATAGTAAGTTAAATTTATAACCTTGCCCACGAATTGTCATTATCGCATCTTCAATACCGCCGGCGGCTAATTTTTTACGTAAGCGACTGACCATTACTTCAATGGTATTTGGGTCGCCTTCCTTATCGCCATATACTACGTCAAGTAGTTGTTGTTTGCTGATCACCTCATGAAAATGGCGCATTAAATATTCTAAAATTTGATATTCAAATGCCGTTATCTCAAATGGCTGTTGATTGATAGTGACTTGTTTACTTGATAAGTCTAACGCTAAGGTTTCGCAGCTGATAATGGGTTTAACAAAGCCTGCGCTGCGACGAACTAAGGCATCTAGTCTAGCTATTAGCTCTTCTTTTTGAAACGGTTTAACTAAGTAGTCATCAGCACCAGCATTAAGCCCCTCAACTTTATCTTGCCAATTAATACGGGCTGTTAAAATCAAAATCGGCGCAGTAAGTTTTGCTAAGCGTAATGATTTTATCAGGCTGATGCCGTCCTGATCAGGCAGGCCTAAATCGACGATCGCGATATCGATAGGGTAGTTAGTTGCTTGGTAAAAGCCTTCTTTAGCTGTATTGGCTATCTGAACTTGGTTACCTCGTTCAGATAATTGTACATTTAGATGATGGGATAAAATGGGGTCATCTTCAATTACCAATATTCGCATTCGCAACTCCTATAACCATGATGACTTTTTGATAGATTCAATTTTTATCTTTCAGGTTTATATCAAGCTTTTAATTAGCCCTACAAAAATAGTAATCGATACGGACAAAAAAATAATCCCGACTAATGCATCAATGATATTGGTCGCTTTTAGTAATTGTTGTTGGATCTTCGGTTTTGATAATACTAACGCTAACAGACTAAACCATAATATAGAAAGAGAAAATAAAATGCTTGCTGCAGCAGCCTTGGTATAGGCATCTACTTCAGGGGTGATAAGCACCGTAAATAGGGTAATAAAAAATATCAGTGCTTTAGGATTTAATAAATTGGTTAATAGTCCAATTTTAAAACCAGCAAAGTGGCTCATGTTTTGATTGTGGAGTTCTGTTTTTGTTGCCACATCATTAGTTGTAGTAGTTTGATTAATGGGCGTATTGTTCAAAAAATGTATGCAAGCTGACTTTAAAGCATGAAAGCCCATCCAAGCAAGATAACTGACCCCAATAAATTGCACCAGCGTGTATGCGACAGGTGATTGTTTTATCATCAAGCTTATACCCAAAAGCGACAGCAGTGTATGAATTAGAATCGCTAGGGAGATCCCCACCGCGCAGGCCAATGCCGTTTGTCTACTTTGCTGAGTGGCCATTTTGACTATAATAGCAAAATCGGGTCCGGGGCTAATAAGCGCAATGGTATGTATAACGGCAAGGCTGGCTAGAAGGGTCAAATCCATTTTTAATCCATGAGGTAAATGTAAGATAATCAGATACTAAATTAACTGACTTTCCCTTTATAAAGCAAAAACAAAAGAGGCGCAATCAATGCGCCTCTTTGTACTTAACCGGTGATCGTTTGTGACGGTTAAACTAGCTTGTTCAATAGCTTATATCTTGGCGTTACGTACTTGTTCTTCAAAACTTCTAGCAGCTTTACCTGCTTGAGAGTTATTAAAGGTTGTTTCGTCAAATGCGCCTTCAGATTTTGCAATTACAACGGTAGCCACGGTATCGCCAGTGACGTTGACTGCCGTTCTGATCATATCCAGTAAGCGGTCAACACCAATGATTAAAGCAATGCCTTCAACAGGTAGGCCAACTTGGTTTAATACCATTGCTAGCATAATCAGACCCACACCTGGTACACCAGCAGTACCAATTGAGGCTAATGTTGCAGTAACAACAACCATTGCATAATCAGTCAGACTCAACTCGATACCAAATACTTGGGCAATAAATACTGTCGCGACACCTTGCATAATAGCAGTACCATCCATATTGATGGTTGCCCCTAATGGTAGGGTGAACGAGGCAATTTTATTATCAACCCCCATGCGATGCTCAGCGGTTTCAATCGTGACAGGTAACGTTGCGTTAGAACTTGCAGTGCTAAAGGCAAATAATTGTACATCACGAATTTTGCGTAAGAACATTAACGGGCTTAAACCTGAAAATATTTTTAGTAAGGCTGGGTATACGACTAGTGCTTGCACCAATAATACTGCCACCACAAGGAAGAAGTATTTAACCACACTGCCGAAAGTTTCAAGCCCTAAAGTTAAACTTAACTTGGCCATTAACGCGAACACACCATATGGCGCAAGTTGCATTACCAAAGTAACAACACGCATAATGATTTCATTTAAATCATTAAAGAAAAGTGCAATGCGCTCGCCGCGTTCACCGATGTGTGAAATAGCAAAACCAAAGATGACAGCAAATAAAATGATTTGCAGCATATTGCCTTGGGTCATTGCTTGTACCGGATTATCAGGCACTATGTTAATGATCACTTCAGCAAGGCTTGGAGCCTCTTTTACGCTGAACTCCATAGTTGATGATGCGAGGCTAGCGCTTCCTGGATGAACCACAACGGCGGCAAGAATAGCAACGGTTAAAGCAATCGCAGTGGTGAATAAGTAGAAAGCAATAGTTTTACCGCCTAAACGCCCTAACTTTGATGGGTCGCTTAATGAACTTGTTCCACATACCAAAGAGACAAACACTAATGGTACAACAAGCATCTTTAAACTTGAGATGAAAATAGCACCAATTACATGGAATAATCCGTCAGTAATGTAATCTTTGATAAATAAATTTTCAGGAAAGGTATTTCTTAACAACAGACCAAGTAACACGCCTGCGGCCATACCTATCAAAATTTTACTCGTAAGCCCGAGCTGTTTTTTATCACTCACAATCAATCCTTCCCATTATTTTTATCTGTATTGTTTTATTGACTGCAAAAGACTAGCAGGAAAACAGCAGTTATGAAATGCCATAAAAGTTAAAGTTTTTGCTATAATGTGTCGGATAAAAGATGTTGTTTGTGGCATAGTTATCAGATGTTTGTGTATTATTACTTTATTAGTGACTATTATAAATCATAAGTATTATTTTAATGTAACAGGGAGCCTGACAATGAGGTCAGCAATTAAAGTTTATTTAGCGTTAATTTGTTCGTTCATACTCTTCGCTTGTGGTGGTGGGGGAAGTATTTCTGAAGACGGTGGCGGGGTAACTCCTCCACCAGTAACTATTTCTGTATCTTTATCAGTGGATAATACCCAGGTCTCCGTTGCTGAGCCTGCTACCTTAACGGCAACTGTTATTGATTCAAATGGTAATGCCATAAGCACTTTAGTTACTTTTGAGTTGAACGATGATTCATACGGCACTTTTTCTCCAGCAACGGGGCAGGTAGCAACCAACTCTGATGGGGTTGCGACTGTTACGTTAAATACTGCATCAATTAATACTGGTGCAACGGTAACTGCAACTACCTCAACAGGTGAATCAGCATTCATTAATTTAACTATGGTCGGTGATGGCGGAGAAGCTGGCGGTGGGGCTCAGGTATCTTTGGTATTAACCGACTTGTCAGGTGAAGTGGTACAAACGATTAGCACTTTATCTCCTGGTAAGTTAACTGCAACAGTAACAGGTATTAACAAACCCACTATTGTGGCATTTGAAAGTGATATTGGTGATTTACCGATTAAAACAGCCGTAACAAATGCACAAGGCAAAGCAACTGTCGATATCTATGCAGGAAGTGCTCTGGGTGCTGGTGAGGTGCGTGCTATTTTACCAACCAATGAAGTAGGTAAAACTATTGTTGTGGTTGGCGCGACGAATGTTGTGATGGGCAGTGGCACAGGGGAAAATTTCGAAGCGGGTAAAGCGGAAGTTAGTACGACAGATTTATCTGCTGGCGGCACCGCAACCATTACTGTCCGTATTCAAGATGATCAAGGTAACCCATTTACTCAACCCGTAGATGTTAATTTTTCATCCACTTGTGCGACTAAAAATCCAGCCCAAGCTGAGATTAGCTCACCTGTTTCATCAAGTAATGGTATTGCGACATCCACCTATTTAGCTCAAGGCTGTGTGGGCGAAGACCAAATTAATGTGACGGCCAATGCCGGTGGTATTAGCCTATCCGCGGTAGGAACTATAAATGTGCTGCAAGCGGATGTGGGAAGTATTTCTTTTGTGTCTGCACAGCCTGAAAACATTGGTATTTTAGGAACAGGCGGTGTTGAGTCATCAACTGTCAAATTTAAAGTGCTTGATAAAAATGGTAATCCAGTCAGTAATCAGGAAGTGTCGTTTTCATTAAATACCTCAGTCGGTGGTGTGGCAATTACGCCTATATTGGCAACCACCAACAACCAAGGTATTGTGCAAACCGTAGTTACTTCTGGCACAGTAGCGACTTCGCTTCGTGTTACTGCAACTGTTGAAAATGGTGCCGTTCCTGCAATTACAAGTCAATCAAAACAGTTGATAATTTCTACCGGTATTCCTGATCAAGATAGTTTCTCGTTATCTGCTGAAGTATTAAATGCTGAGGGTTGGAATCGAGACGGCACTACTGTTGTTGTGACTGCTCGCATGGCAGATGCTTTCAATAACCCAGTACCTGATGGAACAACGGTTTCATTCACCACTGAAGGTGGTTCGATTGAAGATGCATGTCAAACTGTAAAAGGTGCTTGTTCAGTCACTTGGACAAGTCAATTACCTCGTCCAGAAGGTGAAGTAATTATTGATGGTACAGGTCTAATGAATCGCAACCCAGATTCTGCGTTGTCTTATGATCCTGCTTTAAATGTGTATGGCAATATATATGGCCAAAAATATGGTGGACGAGCTACGATTACTGCTACCGCAATCGGTGAAGAGTCTTTCCCTGATTTAAATGGTAATGGACGTTTCGATGCCAGTGAAGTGTCAGAGTTTTTAAATGGTAGAGATGTAACCGGTCAAGCATTTGATTTGAATGATGCTTTTAATGATTATAATGAAGATGGCATATTTAATCCTCAACAAACCGGTGGTCAAAATGGTGGGGCATTAGAAGAGTTAATTGATTTTAATTCTAATGGTGTATTTGATACTAAAGACGGCTTGTACAATGGCGTACTTTGTTCAACTCCTGCTCATGCTGGCTGTGCTGATGGCGTAAGCGATTCTAAGTCTATTTATGTCCGTCGAAGTTTAGTCATGGTTATGTCTGGTAGCAAAGCATTTGCAACAGCACCAGACGACATTATTATAAACGACCGTGACGGTATTCATTTAGGTGGTAATATCACTATTGTTGGAAAAGGTGCGGCATCGGTTTACTTCACTATTTCAGATTTACATAATCAACAAATGCCAGCAGGTACAATCGTTCGCTTTAAAACAACAGCTGGTTCTGTGGTAAGTGACAGTGAATACGTTTGGCCTAGCACCAACTACAATGGTGGCCAAGACTTCGGGGTAACACTAAAAGGTGAAGATGAACCCAATACGGGAGTATTTTTTGTTGAAGTTGAAACTCCAAGTGGGGTGACCACGCAAGTTGTGTCGATTGGTGTGACTATTCTTTAATGTTTTATAGCCAATAACAAACAACAAAAATGCCGCTAGTTAGCGGCATTTTTTATTGGCAAATTTTAGCTTGAAATTATCTATTTTTGGAACTGGTAAACACTGCCCAATTTCAATATTTGGGTTAACTCATCTAAAGCTGTGCGTGATTCAATAATTAATTGCGGATCAGCAAGGTCTGCAACCGTTAAAGTATCTCGATAGTGCTTATCAACCCAAAGATTCAGTCGGTTAAATAAAGCATCATTCATTAAGGTGTGTTGATTGACGGCGGCAATTTCCTGCTCGTTCATTGCTACGCGCAAACGCAAACATGCAGGCCCTCCGCCATTTTGCATGCTTTGTTTTACGTCAAAGTAATGGACTTGCTTAATGGGGGTACCTAAAGTGACTAATTCATTTAAATAAGCAAAGACGGCCGGATTTTCTTGACAATTAGTTGGCGCAACAATGGCCATTTCACCATTAGGCAAGGTAATGATTTGGGTATTAAATAAGTAACTGCGCACAGCATCATCGATAGAAACTTGTTCAGTTGCTACTTTTATAAAATGCACCTCTGTATTCATTTTATTGCGAATTTCTGCAAATTTTGTCTCGGTATCGATAAAAGCTTGCTCATGATAAAACAATACATTCTGGTTGCCGACAGAGATAACATCGTTATGAAATACCCCTTGATCGATCACATCTGGATTTTGCTGAATGAAAACACAGCTTTCATCTTCTAGTTGATGCAAGCGGGCAATTGCTTGAGATGCTTCTAATGTTTGACGGGCGGGATATTTTGCAGGTTTTGGAGCGTTAGGGTTAGTTGCACTTTGACCATAAACAAATAACTCAACCCCAGCTTGGCCATAATCTGCACACAGACGAGTGTGATTGGCGGCGCCTTCATCTCCAAAGCTAGCATGTTCTGGTAAATGTTGATGATGTTTAAAGTAACGTTCATTATTAAACGTGGCCTTTAAAATATTACCTGTAGTGATAGGCTCGATACTTCGATGTAATTTGTCCACTAAATTGGCTGGGGTAAAATGCACTTTGCCATCGCGGGTATCAGCAGAAGGTGATACTGTGGCGGCATTTGCTGTCCACATACTAGATGCGCTGCAACATGCATTGAGCAAAGCAGGCGCTTGCTGAGAGGCTTTTTGCAAAACTTCAGCATCTGTTCCGCTAAAACCAATTCGGCGTAGTGTATAAAGGTCTGGTCGCTCTTGAGGGGCAAGCATACCTTGTATCATACCTAAGTCAGCAAGTGCTTTGGCTTTTTGTAAACCTTGTTTAGCTGCTGCCTTAGGGTTTGAGGCTTGTGCTGCATTCGAGTAAGAGGCCACATTTCCAAAAGATAATCCGGCATAATTATGTGTTGGTCCTACTAACCCATCAAAGTTTGCTTCAAATTGCTTCATTACTGTTCCTTAGTTGGTTATTGTTTTTATAAAAATGAATTTGTTTTTTTATTAGCTGAAATGGATTTAATCGGCATGTAAGTAAGGGCTAATTTTAGGCAAGTATACTGAAGCTAAGCGGCTAAACAAGTCGCCTGTTTTTTGAACAAATGGTGCTTTTTGACTAAAAATGCACTCAATGGCGATTCAAATGTGTTTTATTGAGAATTTAGTTTTAAAAATCGCATATTATTTTTCACATTTATTTATTTTGGTTAAAAAATCGCTCACTAGTGCACATAAAATTCGGATTAACTTGAAAGTCTGGTCTTAACACTCTATATATGGAATCAATTTTGTTACTTTTTGAGACCATTTGGCGCAAATCAAACTATGGGTAAATCGCTAGTTATTGTCGAATCGCCGGCCAAAGCCAAGACAATTAATAAATATCTTGGTAAAGAATTCATCGTTAAGTCGAGTGTTGGTCACATCCGTGATTTGCCGACTTCTTCCTCTTCTGATGGGACACCACCAGCCAAAACTGCTGCTGAAGTGAGAAAAATGTCCCCAGAAGAAAAAGCTAAATATAAGCAGGCTAGGGATAAACAAGCGCTTGTAGCCCGAATGGGAATTAACCCTGAAAAGGGGTGGGCAGCCAAATATCAGGTATTGCCCGGAAAAGAAAAAGTTGTCAAAGAATTGAAAGCCCTTGCAGAGTCAGCTGACCAAATCTATCTCGCAACCGATTTGGACCGTGAAGGGGAAGCCATTGCCTGGCATTTACAGGAAATTATTGGTGGTGATGCTTCACGGTATCAACGAGTGGTATTTAACGAAATTACCAAAACTGCGATTCAAGATGCATTTAGTAAACCTGCTACTCTAGATACCAATATGGTTAATGCGCAACAAGCGCGTCGATTCCTTGACCGTGTTGTTGGTTTCATGGTGTCACCACTGTTGTGGAAAAAAGTGGCTCGTGGTTTATCTGCTGGTCGTGTGCAATCTGTTGCCACACGTTTAGTCGTTGAACGCGAGGGTGAAATTAAGGCATTTGTTCCCGAAGAGTTTTGGGATATCCATGCCGAATTAAATACCAGCAAAGCTGAAAAGCTAAAAATGCAGGTGGCTAAATTTCAGTCAGCGGCGTTTGAGCCAATTAATGAAGCTCAAGCCCAACTGGCTGTTGATGCATTAAAAGGTGCGTCTTACACAGTTAGTAATCGTGAAGATAAAGCTACCTCAAGTAAGCCATCGGCGCCTTTTATCACCTCAACATTACAGCAAGCGGCAAGTACCCGTTTGGGTTTTGGTGTTAAAAAAACCATGATGATGGCTCAGCGCCTTTATGAAGCTGGCCACATTACTTATATGCGTACCGACTCAACTAACTTGAGCCAAGAAGCATTAGACAGCGTTCGTGAAATGATTGCGAACGAATTTGGTGCCAAATATCTACCTGCTGATCCTATTCGTTATGGCAGCAAAGAGGGAGCTCAGGAAGCGCATGAAGCCATTCGTCCATCTAATGTGGCTGTGCAATCTGCAAATTTGTCTGACATGGAGCGTGATGCGCAGCGTTTGTATGAGCTAATTTGGCGTCAATTTGTTGCTTGTCAGATGACGCCAGCTCAATATGATGCGACACGTTTAACGGTAACGGCGGGTGACTATGAGCTAAAAGCCAGTGGCCGTACATTGCGATTTGATGGTTGGACACGCGTTCAGCCACCAATGAGCAAGAAAAATGAAGATGATAGCACACTCCCAGTTGTTGAAATTGGCGATAAGTTAACACTCGATCAACTTTTACCCAAACAGCACTTTACCAAGCCTCCTGCACGGTACAGTGAAGCATCATTAGTTAAAGAACTGGAAAAACGTGGTATTGGCCGCCCATCAACTTATGCAACCATTATTTCAACCATTCAAGACCGTGGATATGTGCGTGTTGATAATCGCCGTTTCTTTGCTGAAAAAATGGGCGAGATTGTCAGCGAGCGTTTAGTCGAAAGCTTTAAAGATCTCATGAGCTATGATTTCACCGCTAGCATGGAGCAAACTCTCGATGATGTTGCCCATGGCAAACTTGATTGGAAAAAAGTGCTTGATGGTTTCTATGGTGATTTTACCAAGCAGTTATTATTAGCAGAGCTTGATCCATCAGAAGGCGGAATGCGTCTAAATGATCCCGTACTAACTGATATTGAATGCCCAACATGTGGTCGCAAAATGGGTATTCGTACTGGCTCAACAGGGGTGTTCTTAGGCTGTTCAGGTTATGCCTTGCCGCCTAAAGAGCGTTGTAAAACCACACTAAACCTCACATCTGGTGATGAAGCTATTAGCGATACTGAAGATGGCGAGACCGATGCCTTACGTGCTAAGCATCGCTGTGGTAAATGTGGTACCGCCATGGATAGCTACTTAATCGATGAGGCGCGTAAATTACATGTTTGCGGTAACAACCCAAGCTGTGATGGTTACGAAATCGAGCAAGGTCAATTTAAGATTAAGGGTTATGACGGCCCAATTATCGAATGCGATCGTTGCGGCCATGACATGGAACTTAAAAACGGCCGTTTTGGTAAGTATTTTGGTTGTACTAATAGCGAGTGTAAAAACACCCGTAAGCTGTTAAAAAATGGCGAAGCTGCGCCACCAAAAGAAGATCCTATCTTTTTGCCTGAGCTAAAATGTACCAAGTCAGATGCACACTTTGTGTTACGTGATGGTGCAGCAGGGATATTCCTTGCCGCAAGTACCTTCCCTAAGTCTCGCGAAACTCGCGCGCCGTTAGTTGAAGAGCTGGTGAAATATAAAGACTTACTTTGGGATAAGTATGCTTATTTAGCTGATGCGCCAACTGAAGATGATGACGGTAATAAATCCGTGGTTAAATTTAGTCGCAAAACTAAAGAGCAGTATGTTGCCAGTGAAATTGACGGCAAAGCGACCGGTTGGTCTGCCAAGTTTGTAGGTGGCAAGTGGGTTACAGAGTCACCTAAAACAGCAAAAAAAACCACTAAAAAAGCCACTAAGAAGTCGTAACACCGTGATGATTCAGCATTACATTTAATTGACTGCAAGATAGAAAATCGCCATCAGCTTTGATGGCGATTTTGTTTTAATTTCCAGCAAGCGTGTGATCAAGGGTAATAATGGGTTCAGTAGGGGCTCGTTAATATGATAGATTACGCGTTTTTGCAAAATGAAGGCTCACTCATGATAGTAGGATTTGATTACGGCAGTGCTAATTGCTCTGTAGGTGCGTGGATTAATGAACGTGTCGAATTATTGCCACTGGGTCTCAATTCCAATTATTTACCTTCAACCTTGTATGCAATGGACCGAGAATTGATTGCTGAGGCGGTATATCAAGGCTTGCCTGAATCACAAAAGGCTGAATATTCACATTTGCGCAGTTCACAACTGATGCGCGCAAAACAAATTCGGCACGAATTAGATTTATTACCTAACGAGCAAGCCGTATTTGTTGGTCAAGCTGCAATTGATGCCTATCTTGACATGCCAGAAGAAGGATTTTATGTCCGTTCACCTAAATCGTTTTTAGGCGCAACCGGTTTGCGAGCTGATCAAGTGGCATTGTTTGAAGATATTGTCACCTTGATGATGCAGCATGTGAAAACCATTGTGGATAAGCAGCTACAGGCTAAGTCGTTAGCTTGTGCTTCACATGTCATAGTTGGACGTCCGGTCAATTTCCAAGGAATTGGCGGCGAGCAAAGTAACCAACAAGCACAAGCCATTTTGTCACTGGCGGCCAAACGCGCGGGATTTACTGCTGTCGGATTTTTGTTTGAACCATTAGCGGCAGGAATGGATTTTGAAGCCACATTAACTCAGGCTGCAAAAGTACTGGTTGTTGATGTGGGTGGCGGCACCACAGATTGCTCATTGGTAAACATGGGTCCAGAGTTAATGGGAAAATCACAACGTGATACTGATTGCCTTGGTCACAGTGGTCAGCGTATTGGTGGGAATGATTTAGATATTGCCTTAGCCATGGAAGCGTTTATGCCAAGCTTTGGTTCAAAAAGTTATATGAAAGATGATAAGTCAGTGCCACTTAGTCCATTTTGGAATGCCGTTGCGGTAAATGATATTAGTGCCCAGCGAGATTTTTATCATCTATCGACAAAAAAGTTGATAGAAGAATTAATTAAAGATGCCCAACAACCTGAGTTACTTGGACGTTTGCAAACCATGCAAAAAAATCAAATGAGTTTTCAAGTTGTCCGCCAAGCCGAATTAGCTAAAGTTGCGTTATCTGATGTGCCAAGCTGTCAGTCACAGCTTGAATTTGTTGAGAAAGGGCTTTGCATTGAGGTTGACCTAGCTCAATTTGAACAAGCGATTACGCCATCACTAGAGAAAGTTAGCACGTTAATGCAGCAAGCCATGGCAACGGATGTTAATTCGCATGATGCGCAGCCTGATATTGTTTATATTACTGGCGGTACAGCTCGCAGTCCGGCAATATATCAACAAATAGCTAAAGTATATCCGCAAGCTAAAGTGGTAGTGGGTGATCATTTTGGCTCTGTTACTGCAGGTCTTACCCGTTGGGCACAATACTATTTTAAGGCAAATTAATGATACATAAATTGGCAAGTAAAGTTGTTATTTCATCTTTGTTAGTCGCTATCACCGGCTTGATGGCTGGTTGTAGTGATGACGTCGGTAAAGTGAGTTTGGGTTTGTTTACCACAAAAGATGTGATTATTGATGCAAAGCCAGACCCCAAAGTACCCGGCGTGACTTGTCACATTAGCCGAATTAAAGCAGACTTAGATTTTGCAGACCCTTCTGATATGAGTATTAGTTGTCGTCAAACTGGGCCAATTACCGCCAATGATTTAGCTGGCATTGATACCAGTAAAAGTGGTGAAATTGTATTTAAAGAGTCGTTAAGTATTTTATTTAAAAGCTTAAAAGTAAGGAGGATTTTAGATAAAGAAAATCAAACCTTACTGTATTTGTCATACTCGACCAAAGAGACCAACGGCAGCCACAAGCATGCCCTATCAACCGTGCCACTTTATGGCACACAGGCTTGGAATAGCCTTAATGTAGAAACAGCAAATTAGCTTTTATTTTATAGCGCTCAAATAAAAAATGGCCGCTAAAAATGCAGCCATTTTTGTATCAGAAACTTGAACTTTACAATGCTTGATTATAGCGCTCGAATGCTTGTGCTAAATCAGCGATTAAGTCATCTGGGTCTTCTAAGCCAATATGTAGTCTAATCAGTGGCTTGCTTGAGTCCCATTGGGTTGCTGAACGAATTTTTTCAATCCCAAATACCCCAAGAATTAAACTTTCGTAGCCGCCCCATGAAAAGCCCATTTTGAAATGTGCCATACCTTCAACAAATGCTTTAACGCTTTTTAAATCACCTTGCTTTAATACAAATGAAAACAAGCCATTGGCGCTAGAAAAGTCCCGTTTGAAAAATTCATGCCCAGGACAAGACTCAAAAGCGGGGTGGCGAAGATGATCAACCTCTGGGCGCTGTGCTAACCAATTAGCCACTTTTAAGCCATTTTTATGATGTTGAGCCATACGCACACCTAACGTGCGTAATCCTCTTGCGGCTAAGAACACATCATCGGGCGAGGTGGTTTGCCCCATTAGATAGCTGTTTTCTCTTAGCTGTGGCCAATACTGTTCGTTTGCGGTTGCGGTTCCCATCATCACATCAGAATGACCGACAATGTATTTGGTTGCAGCCTGAATCGATATATCAACACCCATTTCGAACGGACGAGAGTTTATCGGGGAAGCCCAAGTATTATCTAACATAACAATAATGTCATGCTCATGTGCTATGCGGCTTAATGTAGGCACATCTTGTACTTCCATGGTGATTGAACCTGGAGACTCCAAAAATAAGACCTTAGTATTGGGCTGAATTAATTCGCGAATGCCTGCACCAATCATAGGATCATAATAGGTGGTTTCAATACCAAAACCCGCGAGCAGGTTGTTGCACAAATCGCGTGTGGGTTCGTAAGCTGTATCGACCATTAAGAGATGATCGTCACTTTTTAAAAATGAGAGTAATGCACCACTAATTGCGCCTGCGCCTGATGGATACAGGGCTGTACCTGCGCCACCTTCTAACTCGCTTATAGCTTCTTGAAATGAAAAATGAGTAGGTGTACCTCGACGGCCATAAAATAGCTCGCCATTGGTTTTATTTTTAATGGCAAAGCGCATGTCATCTAATGTTTCGAAAACCACGGTGGATGCACGAAATACGGGTGGATTGATAATTCCTTTAGTGTATTTTTTATCTCGACCTAAGCTAACAATTTGTGTCGCTTGTTTGGCATTCTTACTCATACTTTTCCGTCCACTAAAACTTAATTTATTTTAGCCATCCTAACATCTGTATGGCTAAAATAAAGGTGAATTTTGTTCAACAGGATTAATCAATTAACGGTAAGGTTAAACAAATCTCAACACCGTTAGTGGGCCGCTTTTCATTTTGATTATCACAATGTTCAACACTCATTTGTTTGTCCTCTGTCACCTCGATAATAACATTACTGGCTTTAATTGTGCCGCGATGAAAATCTGTCACTAATCTAGCAATGTACAACCCTAAACCAAGGTGGGGTTTACTATTAATCATTTGTGGGCGAATGGACACCATAGACTCAAAAATTTGTTCATTCATTTGTGCAGGCAGTTCTGGGCCAATATTGGTAACGGTTAAGAGTGCTAGCTTTTGCTGTTGATGTAAGCTTACTTGAATGGGGCAATCGGCATGGCTGAATTCAATCGCATTATTTATTAATTTATCCATTAATTGAGCAATGTATTCTGGTACGCCATGGCAAAACATCGGCTTATCTTCAATCAACAGCTTAAATTGCTGCTTGGGGTATGTCATTTGATAGCCTTGCATACAACCGGATATAACTTTTTGTAGTGGAAAGTCACTGCGCTCTGCATCGAGTAAACTGGCTTCTAAGCGGGTGGCTTCACTTAAGTTATTTAAGATGAGATGCAAACGATTAACCCCATCTTGTGCTCGGTCAACGTATTTTTGGCTCGTGTCATCTAATGCTTGTGCATTGAGGTGTTCAAGCGAACTTCTTACCACGGCAACCGGTGTGCGCAGTTCATGGGACAACCTTGATGACATGTTTTCAAGATAGTGGGTGTATTGGCTTAAACGATGCACTATGTTGGCAAAGCTTCTGGATAAATCACCAATTTCGTCACGATTTTTAGAGGCGCTAATTTGCTGGCGAACGCGACCTTGGCTATCGATAGCTAATTCTGCTTGATCGCGTAAGCGGCGTATACGACTTGAAATACTAGAGGCGAAAATAAACAGAGCTAAAGTGCCCATGCTCATAATTGTAAGAATAACATTAAATAATTTTTCCAACGCCCGGTTACGTAAACTACGGATACCATGAGTGGTTTCTTCAGCAATGACGACACCCATGACCTTGTCTTCAATCCAGATGGGGCTTGCTGCTGCTAATACAACCGCCTTGCTGTCAGGGGTGAGGCGCCAAGTTGAGGCTTTATTTCCTGCTAATGCTTTTTCAATATGGCTACCGGTCAACTCAGTGGAGTCTTCCAATGAGTCAATAAAGTCCTGAGGCGGTCTGGTTAAAATTTTATAGTAAAGCGGTAATAAGTACTTTTGTTGAAAGTAAGACCAATAGCCCTCGCTTTGTTCATCATTTATATCCTCAGCCCAAGTGGTACTTGAGCTGCGAATATCCCCAGATTTAGCCAGTACTCGGCCATGATTATCTACCACCCAAATACGTGAACTGTTATGACTCATTCCTTTGATTATGCTTTCAATTTCAGGTGATGGCACTAATACCGTTCCCAGTTTAGCGACCGAATCTGTGGCTGAAGTGCCCACAATGCTGATTAGCTCTCGGCTAGATTTATCATCGACGTTATGAATGGCAAAACCAAGTTTGCTGCCTACCATATCCAGTGGGATCCGAAACTCAATCACATAACCGTTTGATGTCTCGCGCCACTGTCCTTGTATACGATTTTCGGGGACAACTGGCATGGATTGGTTTGGATCTTGAGGGAGTTTAAAGGCACTTAACCAGCCAGGCTTAGTATTGGCGACCACATAGCGATTAAATTGTTCATCAACAAGAGTTGCCATGACTAAATGATCATTACGATCAACGCGTAAACTGTTACTGCCGCGATAAACTACATGGGGATCATTGACTTCAAAAAAACCATATAAATAACCACCAAATTTGCCCACCATATGATTGAAGCTAATTGTGACAGGCTGATTTTGATCTTGTTGATAAATCACATGTTCATTGGCGTAATGTAATACTCTATGTTGATAAGGTTGCCAATCTTGTAACTTGCCATCCAGTTGAATGGGGCCTGATAATGGATAGGCATACAAATCGCGGCCTTTTTCGACTTGAGTTAAAAAGCTAGCTTGATTATCAAATAGTTTTGGCCTTTCATGTAGCGCGGTTGCCAGTGCTTGAGTCGTACCCTCTAAGGTTTTTTCTTGACCGTGGCGCAGGTATTTTTCCATTTCCCACACATATTCATACCCAAGCCAAGGCAGACAAAGTAAAAACAGTGATAGTAGAATAACCTTGGCTCGTAGCCCTAAAGGGAGATACATAGCAGTGCGAAAACCTTAGTGGTATTAGTTTAATAACGTGATATTGCTTAATGTCGTTTGGTTGCCGTCACAAACTGTCCCAGCGATAACCCATGCCATAAACGGTATCAATACAATCAAAATTATTATCAACAGCAATAAACTTCTTGCGGATCCGTTTTACATGCGAAGTGATGGTGCTGTCATCGACATATATTTTGGCTTCTTGCATTAAATCTTGTCGACTTCTAACGTGGCCTGGGTGTTTTGCCATAGCATGTACCATCCAAAATTCGGTTACGGTCAACTCAATAGGGATTTGCTTCCAGCGCACCTGAATACGGTTTCCATCAATCACCAAATGGCCGCGTTCAATCAAATTATCTTCAATGGCTGTTGTGCCGATTAATTCTGACCGTCTAAAGAGTGCTGCAATGCGGGCAAGTAAATGCGGGAAACTAACATCCTTTGATAGATAGTCATCAGCGCCCAAGCGCAGTCCGCACACGGTATCAAAATCACTATCTCGGGCAGTTAAAAAAATGATGGGTAGGCTACTAGACATTGCTCGCAATGATTGGCAAAGCGTAAAACCACCATCAATTTCATGTTCAAGACCGATGTCGATAATGGCCAAATCCGGTAGTCTGGCAGTAAAAGCTAACATAGCGCTTGGACGATTAGCATAGGCCTGTACGCTGTAACCTTGTTGTTGCAGGACTTCTTTATAATTGTCGCGAATAGCAGCTTCATCTTCTACGATAGCGATACGTTTCATCAAACACCTACATAGCAAATCTTATCTTATTGTGCTGACTATACAGTAATTTAATGGCTAGAAAACCCTTGAACCGCTATTGCCATTTTGTTGCCACAATTGACCTTTTGTTTGCCATTTTTGCTCCCTAAAAAAGCCATTTGTTTATTGTTTAATAACTTCATCAAGTCGCTGACTGATCCATTAAACAGGTTTTACATTTACTTTTAAGGAAGAACATTATGAAAAAGCAAGTAATCGCCATGGCCATTATCTCAAGTGTTTTAGTGTCAAATATCACTGTTGCAGCACCAAGCGAAACCAATCAAAAGCGTGAGCATACTGAAGAGTTAGTCGGCATGAGCTCGGGTATTGTGCTAGGTGCAGTGATTGGCGGCCCAGTAGGTGCATTTATTGGGGCATTAACCGGATCATTTATCGGCAAATCAGTGGGGGACGAGTCTGAGCTTAAAGCACAAAAAGTCAGGTTAGCCGAGCAGCAAGATATCCTTGCAAGCCGAGAGGCACAATTAGCAGAGCTTCAAGCTCAGCAGCAGTCATTAATGGCAAAGCAGCAAGAGTTTAATCAAATAGAGTATGAGTTGGCTAAATTAAAAGCCCATCAAGAACAAATCTTAACTGATTTAAGCTTGGGCATGAACGTACAGTTTAAAACTGGCTCTGCGCAAATTGAACCACTTTTTAAGCAGCAGTTAGATAATGTGGCTTATATGATGGCAGCGATGCCCGAGCTTAATCTTGATTTAATGGGCTATGCCGATCGTCGTGGAGATGATGCTTTTAATCAAGCATTGTCAGAGCAACGTCTTATTGAGGTGACTAATTATTTAGCTGCCCAAGGCATAGATAAGGCAAGGTTGATGGGCAAGGCCTTCGGTTCAAGTGCGCCTATGCACCAAGAACAAAGTGTTGAGAATGACTTTTTTGATCGTCGTGTCACTTTAAAACTTATCAATGACAGTGCGCAACTTACTGCCAATCAAAACCATTAATCATCCTATTTAATTTACCGTTAGAGGTTTAGTTCGCTAAACCTCTAAGGAGGTTTTATGCACTTTAAATCAGTGAGTTGGTTTTGCTTGTTTACGGCTTTATTTTGGGGAAGCTCAAGTATCACTCTTGCATCTGTATCGACATCGGCCGTGAATGCCGATCCCTTAGACGATGTTATCACTCAGGGTGTAGTGAGTTATCAATTGGGCCAACAATCTAAACAGATGCTTGCGTTAGACACGCAAGTTGAAATGACGGTATCGGGGTTAATTAACCGAGTGACAGTTAAGCAGGTGTTCAACAATGTTGAAGACAGTTGGATAAATGCTAAGTATGTTTTTCCTCTGCCTGATAATGCGGCGGTAGATGGCATGAGTTTACTTATCGGTGACAGGGTTATTGAAGGGATGATTAAACCCAAAGCTGTGGCTAAACAGCAATTTGAGCAAGCTAAAAAGCAAGGTAAGCAGGCAAGTTTAGTTAGCCAGCAACGACCGAATGTGTTTACCACGCATTTGGCCAATATTGGTCCTCAGCAGCAAATTGTGGTGGAAATAACTTACCTGCAAACCATTAATTATCAAGATGGCGTGTTCAGTTTACGTTTCCCATTGGTGGTTGCTCCGCGATATCGGCCTAGTGGGCAAATTAGCCTGTTTGATGAAAGTAATAAATTAATTTCACCAAGGTTTAGCCCTGTCGGGTATGTTAATATGCAGGACAAATTTGAAATGGATAGTCATAAAGTATCAATACGGGTAGTCCTGGATGCGGGGACTGAAATTGAACAGCTAACGAGTCTATACCATCCTATTATTCAGTCTAAAGATGGCCGCAAAACCAATCTATCTTTAGCTGGCAAAGTGCCCTTAGACAGAGATTTTGTTTTACAGTGGCAAACAAGTAATCACCAGCAAATCACTTCGGCGCTTTTTTATCAGCATAGCAAAAGTCATCCTGTTTTAGCGAATGGACCTACTGTTGATGAAAACCGCCTTCAGTCTATCGAAAAATCACCAGAAACTTATGCCATGGCATTGTTAATACCACCGACAATGACTGTCAAAGAACAGCATAAAATACATCGCGAATTGATATTAGTGATTGATACTTCAGGCTCAATGGCAGGGGAATCGATTATTCAAGCCAAAATGGCACTAGACATTGCGCTCAAAGACTTAGATAGCAAGGATAGCTTTAACATTATTGAATTTAACTCAAGTGTTAACCCTTTATTTGCCAATGCTCAGCCAGTATCTGTAAACACCTTAACGCAAGCTAAGCGCTTTATTGGCGCATTACATGCGAATGGCGGTACAGAAATGGCGGGCGCATTGAACAGTGCGTTATTGACCACTTTAATGCCTAAGCAGCAAGAGTCATTTAGCTCAACAACACCAGCATTGAGACAAGTTATCTTTATTACTGATGGTGCAGTATCAAACGAGGCACAGTTATTTGAACAAATAAGCTATCAGTTAGGCGAGTCTCGATTATTTACTGTGGGTATTGGTTCTGCACCCAATTCACATTTTATGCGCCGTGCAGCCAATGTGGGTAAAGGGAGTTTTTCTTATGTGGGTAAGGCAAGCGAAGTGGAGCAACAGATCTCCGCGTTAATTGATAAAATTAGCCAGCCGGTACTTACTAATATTGAGTTACATCACCTTGATGGCACTGTACCTGATTATTGGCCTGCCAATATAGATGATTTATATCAACAAGATCCGCTGTATATCAGTTTTAAAATTCCAGCTGGCCGGGTGCAACCTGTAATCATTTCAGGTTATATCAATGGTCAATTTTGGCAACATCAATTGGATTTTAATCAAGGCAGCAATGCAAAAGGTATCGATTTGGTTTGGGCTAACGCACAAATTACAGAGCTTGAATTAAGTCAAAATCGAGCAGAGCGCCAACGAGTTGCAAAGCAAGTTGAGGCGTTAGCCATGAAATATCACTTAGCTAGTAGTCAAACCAGTTTGGTTGCTGTAGATGTTACACCCGTTAATCCCAATACTAACAATTTATTAGAGAAACAAGTTGGTCTTTTGCTGCCTGCTGGTTGGCAGATTGATTCACATGGTGTGTTGCCACAAACGTCAACGGCGAGCCGATTATGGCTATTAATGGGTGCAAGCTTATTGATGTTAACAATACTGTTTGGTTTGTGGCTAAAGGGAGCATTACCGGGGCAACGATTGAGTATTATCAATTAAGCAGAGGCGCATTTGATGTTGAACTTTACGCAACAAAGGAACTATTGGCTAGCATTCAATATCATGTTGCTGCTGGCATTATTACTACTTGCAAAAGGAGGGTATATGCACGCTAAAGCTCATTTTGCTCAGTTTTTAATTGAACGGGCTTTTGAACAAACCTTAGTTGATCAAAAACCACATAAGCCATGGTCCTGGGCAGATACTCACCCTGTGGCAAAAATGCGCTTTTACGACTCGCATGATCAAATAAAGCAAAAGGCTTTGTTTGTTTTAGCGGGAGTGTCGGGCAGGACATTAGCGTTTGGTCCCGGTTTATATTTAGCCGGAGCTCATGCGGGGGAACTCGGCAATACAGTGATTGCAGGGCATCGAGACAGCCATTTTATCAATCTTCAGTATTTACACATTGGCGATAAGATTGAATTACAAAACATTAAAGGCGCAATCATCGAATACCAAATTACTGATTTGCGAGTGGTTGATGAAACACAAGTGGAAGAGTTGGCCATGACTCCAGATGAAAGGCTAACATTAATTACGTGTTATCCTTTTTATGGTATCAGTGCCAATGCCCGTATGCGCTATATCGTCGAAGCGAAGCCTATCAAGGTTAACAAGCCGCAGTTCATTTAACAAAAACAACTTAGATTGATGTGGCTATTTGAACATCGGTTAATGCAATCCATTAACTTGCTATAGGCATGACACGATTGCGTCCAAGTCTTTTAGCTTCATAAAGTAGTCTATCGGTGGCTTCAATAAATTGGCCAACATCTTGGTTTTCTTTCCATTGGGCTACACCAAAAGACGCAGTAATAGAATCGATGACTTTATCACTGCGTCTATCTTTTACAGATAGTTTTTCGATTGCCCTTCTTATACCTTCGGCGAGTTGTCTAGCAATACTTAGTCGGGAATTTGGTATGATAATGGCAAACTCTTCGCCACCAAAACGGTAAAGTTTTATACCATCTCGGCAAGCTTCTTGGACTCTTTTTGCAACGATTTTTAATACCAAATCTCCTAATTGGTGGCCAAAGGTGTCATTAAAATTTTTGAAATGATCAATATCAATTAAAATTAAACAACAACCATTTGGTGAGTTGTCGATTTGGGCATTAATATCTTCATCAAATGCTCGGCGATTTAATATGTTGGTCAGTGCATCATATAAGACATCTTTTTCTGAGTCAGCTAAACGCTTTTTCAGTGTGTTAATTTCAGATTGAGCTTTTTGTAATTGTTGGCTAAAATTCTCTGTGCTGCTGCGAATGTTTGCTGATTCCTTGACTATATTTCTAACCAGAGCAATCACTTGTTCTAATGAAAATCCTTGATGCTCAAGCTTTTCTAATTGACTAAAACTGTTGTCTATTTGTGTTTGGAAGGTTTCGGTGTCGTTATTGGTATCCTTAAGTGACTGTGATAACTCGCAAACCATCGCATCTAAGTTTTTGCGCATTTCCCGAACATTCAATTCGGCCGGATCGGCGACATGTTTACGAAATAACAATTCACTGGTAACAGGTGAATAGGTTTGATTTTGTTTTATCGCTTGATCTAACTCGGCATTCAGCTGTGGGTTTTGCTCACCCACATAAGCATACCAAAGTGCATAATTGGTGGGTGTTGTAGGAATTTGATACTTAAGCATGAGCGGCACCGCTTTTTTTAAATTGGCGGCGGCAATTTTTAACAAGCTATTTGACATCGTAACCTTCAGCACTGTGGCAATATTATATTCAAATATAGTAGTAAAATAGCGATTTGTAATGCCATAAAATAAGTATCTTTAATATACCTTTTAAAAATTTTACAATAGCTTAAAATTGGTATTGCACCGATACCATAGGACCGGTAAAACTATAATTAATATTATAATCTGCTACATTAATTTGCTGTTCTAAAACCAACATCGTTTGTTGATAATCTACGTCAACTTCATAAAAATTAAATCCCGCAGTTAACGACCAATTTTCATTCAGTTTTGCTTCAACTACTGCTTTGATATCAATAAGAGAACCTTTAACGTTATCAAGCTTAACTGCAAAATATTGTGCATGCGCCTTAAATATCCAATTAGGGAAGAATAGATAGACGCCATACAAACCAAAATCGGGTAGTGGTGCGGTGACACTGCTATCTACAACTCTGGGCGTTTCGATTAGAGTATCGCAATACTGTGCTAATTCAGTATTGGGCACACATAAACCTATAGTGCCTTCAAAAGCGGTTTCAATTAGCATGGTATGTAAACCAACTGAAAAGCCTAACGCGTAATGACTTCCTTGCAAAAAGTCATAGCCATAGCCTAGTCTTAAAATATCGACATCTAATGTGGTTTTTAGGCTAATACCGGCTTCCACATTGTAGGTATTATTATCCTTATCAGTAAATTGAAACTCTTTCTCGATTGCTGGTGATTTGGCTGTACGATGCAGCGACTTCCAATCGACATAAAAATTGTGCCTTTGGTTGAAAGCATAGACAAACTCGAAGAAAGGTAAAAATTGAGTTTCTTTTAGATTTAAATCACTTTCAAAATCAAGGGGGAAGTTACCGCCATTTTTGGGATTGGTGACCACCATATAGGAGTCTGAGTTCGCATGAAATGCGCCTATATTGAATATATAGGTATCTGGTATAACGGGGATTTGATTAGTAACCTTATCATCAGTTGCCCATGATAGGGTGGGGATTGATAACAAAAGAAAGGTTAATAGGGGTTTGAACATACTTAAATTCCGTACTTATAATTTTTATTTTTGGTCGAATAATCTTTGAGCAGCGGTTGTCATTTTTATCGTTGATTAGCGATAACGTAGCTGCTGAACTTAGCAAAACACCCCGGAAGAAATTTGCAAACACATGTTAGCACCGTGTAACCAAATGTAAATTTTTTTGTCATATTTTATTGCGCTAAATCAAGCTTTATTGTTGGTGCCGTAACTATTTCTCGCAGTGAGTCTTGCTATGAATGAAAAAAGAGCCAGCAGGCTCTTTTTTGTCGTGTAAACGTTTTGAGGGTAACAATATTTGAATTAATCTATCAAATTATTGTTATTGCTCTTCAGTTACCTCTTCATCAGGGTCATCCTCTACATCATCAAAATCAATTTCAATTTCAACTTTTGATGATTGAGTTGGCATATGAATAGTGCCGACAACAGCATAAAATGGTTTGCCTTTGGTTAACGTGGTATATTTGGCCCACAATAACTCCATTGGCGCCATAGGGGATAATAGCCCTTGGGCAACCTTTACGAATTGATCTTCATCAGGCGAGCAAGGCAACTGAGTTCCTTCTGAGAGATTTTTTAAAGCATGTCCGTGTATTTCAAGCAATTCTGCTTCTTTGTTGGTAAAGTCTCCACAACGTTTAAACCCTTTAGGGAAGTGTATATCATCAAAAAAACGTTTTGTGCTGACGAAGCTTTGACTGCCATTGGCGATAGCGTCAATACTTTGTGTTGCATTGGTATATGATTGCTGTGACATGGCCTTTACCTTTAAGAGTAGTTGATTGTAAAGTAACGTTAATTGCACGACAGATTGCTAACTGGCGATTTAATTGGAGTATTGGTCAGGATTGCATTTTTTAAAATCAAAATATTTTGACCATTTCGGTGAACAAATTTTATGGATACGGATTTACTCAAAACTTTTCTAGAGGTGTCACGTACAAGGCATTTTGGCAAAGCAGCAGATAATTTGTTTTTGACTCGAAGTGCGGTGAGTTTTCGAGTAAAGCAATTGGAAACCATTCTCGGTGTTGAATTGTTTGAAAGGCTGCGTAATAACATTCAACCGACACCCGCTGGCGAGCGAATGCTTGGCCATGCTGAAGCTGTTTTAAATGCATGGGAACGAGCAAAACAAGATATTAGTTTGCATCAAAGTCAATTGTCACAATTGACTATTGGAACGGGCCATAATATTTGGGATACCTACTTACAATATTTTTTTCAAGCGTTACATTCTGGCTTAAAGGGAACATCACTGCGAACCGAAGTCTTGTCTTTGCCTGTGATGACTAAACAGTTAATAGAAAGAACCCTAGATATTGCGATTAGCTTTGACCCGCCAAAACTTGATGATGTAGAAATTGTTAAATTGATGGATGTGGAGTTATGCTTAGTCAGCCAAGTACCAAATGCAATATTAACCGATCTTAGTCAGTTAAATTATATCAAGGTAGATTGGGGAACCGCTTTTAATATTGCCCATGCACAGGATTTTACTATGTTACCCGTGCCTGTTTTGCATACCAGCTCAGCCCGCATGGCATTAGATTTTTTGCTTAATAATTGTGGTTGTGCGTTTTTACCAAAAACCTTTGTGCAACCTTATTTAGAAAGTCGGCAATTATTTGTTGTTACAGATGCAAAAATTATTTCTAGGAATATTTATGCAGCTTATTGGGCGAGTAATGAAAGAGGAGCTCAAATAAAACAAGCCCTGCAATTACTCCAGAGTTTGTGATATTGGTCAAAGAGATGGCATAACCATGCCATCTACATCAGATATTTCGGCACAAGAATCGCGGCCCAACAGATGCCACAAAAAATTAAGCTCAGCATCACTGCTGCCGAGGCAATATCTTTAGCTTGACCACTAAGTGGATGAATTTCACTACCAAAACGGTCAACTACCGCTTCAATTGCTGAGTTAAGTAGCTCAACAATCAGAACTAAAAAAATACCAAAAATGAGTATCAGACGTTCTACGATACTGATATCAACATAAAGCGCAATGGGTAACATGATTGCTGCTAAAACAAGCTCTTGCCTAAATGCTGCTTCATCACGCCAAGCGGATTTTAACCCTTGTAGAGAAAAGCCTGCTGCACGAATCACGCGCTTAATGCCATGGTTATTTTCTGGTTTCATTTTTGCCTACATTGTTGTTTTTATAATTTGTGGAAAATTTTGTACTATCTTTATCAAACTCAGATTATGGCATTTATCACGGTTGCTGTTAATCATAGATGTCAATGAGTTGCATCAAATAGCTCAGTTTATACTGGTTAGTTAATCTGTTCGTTTTGTTATGCGAGCGGCATTTTCAACCACAGCCAATAACCCCACAGCAAAGGATTGCGTATGAATATCTCACATTTTATGGTTAGGTTTTATTTAGTATTACTCGTATTGTTCAATTTTGTCAGCGCTAACATCGCGTTTGCAGCAGACAAGCCTCAAATTCAATTAGCTAAGCAGTATCAAGACAAACAACATGCAGTAAGTGATTATTTAATTAGTGAAAAACTTGATGGTGTTCGTGGTTATTGGGACGGAAAGCAACTACTCACACGTGCTGGAAAGGTTATTAACGTACCCAAATGGTTCAGCGAAGATTTTCCCAATGTCGCTTTAGAAGGTGAATTATGGTTAGGAAGGGGCCAATTCGAGGCCATTTCAGCACTTGTTAGGCGTCAACAAGCTGATGATAACCAATGGCAGAAGGTGCGTTTTATGCTGTTTGATCTACCTTTGTCAAATGCGAGTTTTGAATCACGTTATATTGAACTTCAACATTACGCACAATCATCCATTTATTTAACTGCCATTTCACAAATCTCTTTAGACACTGAGCAAGCGTTATATCTTCTTTTAGATAATGTGATTGAGAAAGGAGGGGAAGGGTTAATGCTGCATTACAAGCTGGCGAAGTACCATATTGGTCGCAGTAGCAACATCGTAAAACTTAAACCTAAATATGATGCCGAAGCCCTTGTAATTGGATACCAACAAGGGAAAGGGAAGTATCGCGGCCAACTTGGGGCATTAGTCGTAAAAATGCCAGATGGAAAGCAATTTGAAATTGGTAGCGGATTTAGTGATGACCAGCGCAGAAACCCACCGCCAATCGGCTCAACAATTAGCTATTATTATCTAGGACTGACTAAAAATGGTATTCCACGATTTGCCAGTTTTTGGCGTGTAAGAGAAGATGAGCCTGAGTAATGTTTCAGCCAAAAAGCTGAGTTTGTTGTTGGACTAGCAAGGTCAATCAATCGATATATTCGTCACTTCAAATGCAGCAACTTGATTGCGCCCTTGTTTTTTGGCGATATAAAGCTGTTTATCAGCTAATTCAATCAACAGGTCATGTAAATGTTCTTGTTCAGGTATTGTGGTGGCAACACCTGCGCTAATTGTTACATGTTTGGCCACATTGGAGTATTCATGCTGAATATTAATCGCTTGCACATTGGCGATTATTTTTTGTGCGATATGTTGAGCTCCAATAAATGTGGTGTTTGGTAATATACATATAAATTCTTCTCCTCCGTAGCGGGCGACGAGATCAAAAGGTCTGTTAACGGTATCACTTAGGGCTTTAGCGACCTTAAGCAAGCAGTCATCTCCTTGCTGATGGCCATAATGGTCGTTATATTGTTTAAATTGGTCAATGTCTAACATGATGAGAGATATGGGTTTTTGTTCGCGCGCGCACAAACGCCAATTTTCGGAAAATCGCTGCTCAAAGTGGCGTCTATTGGCAATGCCCGTTAATCCATCATACAAAGCAAATTTAAGTAATAAATCATTTTGACGTTTTAGCATAAACTGATTTTTTACTCTGGCTTTGGTAATAATCGGGTTAATCGGTTTATGAATAAAATCCACCGCGCCTAATTGAAAACCCTGGACTTCTTTTTCTTCGTCGAAATGGCCTGTAATAAAGATAACGGCAATGTCCGTTGTTTTTGGGTTATTTTTTAACTCGCGGCATACCTCAAAGCCATTTAAGGTTGGCATTTCGATATCAAGTAATACCAGATCTGGCTTTACACTTGAGCACATCTCTAATGCTTGATGACCGTCTTTGGCCATATGAATATCATAATCATCATGCAGTAACTGCCTTAAAATTTTGATATTAATAATCTGATCATCAACAATTAAAATTTTCCCTTTTACTTCTCGCTGGGAAATAAGTAAGTCAGAAATATCCATTATTTATTCCCTTTTATAATCTTATTTGCTGTGACTATTGCTTGTTTGAAATCTAGATTATTAATCTGATTCTTAAGTGTTAACCACGTTTCTGTTGCATTAACTTGAGTGAAAATATCTTGAAAAACATCTAAGGCATCTAAATTTTGTTCGGTCAAACAGGTAATTAATTTTATCATTTGTTGATTAATATCAGTTTGCGAAATCAGTGTCTCTTTAGGGCCTGCAGTGGGCACTGCTGTGTTTTCACTTTTTGTAACGTTTGGAAAGGCAATATTAAACATCTTCATACTATCGTTTAGTAATTGCTCAAGTTTATCTAACCAGATTTGTTTATCTTCGGTAGCTATAAAATATTTACCTTGTTGTTCGAGTTTCTCTGCATGAAAGGCTAAACTCTTAGCGCCCAAATTACTCGCAGTACCTTTAATTGTATGCGCAATTCTGACGATATTGCCCGTGTTGTCTTCGGTGAGTGCGCTGGCTAAAGATGCTAGCAATTCAACAATTTCACTTTCAAAACATTGAATAACCTCGATGACAAAATCTTGCTCACCACCAAATCTTTTTAATATAGATTCAGTTGATTCTAGAACCGCTGGCTCGGCTTGAGTGATGTTCGTGCTCGACTCTGTAGGTGCGGCTGAAGAGCTTGCTAATGTTTCGCGCCCAAGTAACTTTAACATGCAAGGAATGACTTTTTGCATATCAATGGGCTTGCCAATATGATCATTCATGCCAGCAGCGATACAGGCATCACGATCTGCTGGGGATGCATTCGCTGTCATTGCAAGAATGGGTAAATCATTATGACCATTGGCTCGAATTTGTCGGGTTGCTTCTAAACCATCCATATCTGGCATTTGCATATCCATAATCACAATATCAAAGGCGTTAGATGGATTAAGTACTTGTTTTACACCTTCAATTCCTCCGTTTGCTAATATGACTTTAGCACCTTGAAGAGTGAGTAATTCTTTGATTACCTGTCGATTTAATTGATTATCTTCAACTACCAGTACATGAGTATCCATTAGTGTTTTTACACTTGAGAGATTGTTTTGAATAGCAAATACTTTACCTTCTATAGCATTGTGTACTTTCTCTAATAATAATCGGCTAGTAAAAGGTTTACTTAAGTGGCCAAAGTAAGCTGAAGGATTATATTGTAGTATTTCATCCTGAGCCTGTTGTTCAAATGCCGTTAGAATGATGGTGGGTAATTGTTTGCTAGGCACAAGTTCATTGATAGCATCAATTGTATTTTGTCCATCGGCGACTATTGCTTGCCAATCTATTAACAATGCATCTATCGGATGCTCAGAACAAAGCGCTTGTTTAAAGATTGAAATGGCCTCGGTTCCGTTAGATGCCTGTATGGTGTCTGCGCCTGCTTGAGTAAGAATGTTAACGGTGGTATTACGATACATGTCTGAGCTATCAACTAATAGCAGCCTTTTTTGGTCTAGTCTGTTGACTGTAATTGGTTTGATATCTGATAAGACGGTAAAGGTTAAATTAAAGGTAAATTGACTACCTTGATGTAATTGGCTGATTACCTTTAACTCACCCCCCATTAATTCCACCAAGCGTTTGGTGATCGCCAGTCCTAACCCCGTGCCGCCAAATCGCCTTGACGTTGAAGATTCTGCCTGTACAAAGCCCTGAAAAATCTTATCGACATGTTCAGGATTAATGCCAATGCCTGTGTCTTTAACACTAAATTGTAAGGTAATTTGGTCATCTATTTGTGCCAAGGTGTTAATACTGATTGATACATAACCATGCTGGGTAAACTTTAATGCATTACCGGCTAAATTAATCAAAATTTGTTTTAAGCGTAATTGATCGATTTGCAAGGTGGTTGGAATGTTAGGATCAATATCAAACACGACTTCAATATTGGGGTTATGCATGTTAGCAGAAAGCACCACAGCCAGCTCGCGGAGCAAACTTTCAAATTCACATGCATGTATATCAAGTTCAAGCTTACCGGCATCTATTTTGGAAAAATCTAAAATGTCATTTAATAGTCCTAACAAAGATTTTGCTGCTGTTTCTGTTTTGAGTATGTAATCCATCTGCTGTGTGGTCATATTGGTGTGCTGGATTAATTGCAGCATGCCTAATACAGCATTCATGGGAGTACGAATTTCATGGCTCATGTTAGCTAAAAAAGCCGATTTAGCGGCGCTGGCGGCATCAGCTTGTTCTTTGGCATAACGTAAAGTTTGTTCCAATGCTCGCTGTGCGGTGATATCTCGATTAATTCCCACTACTTTAATTGGGCGACCAAATTTATCATGGCTGATTTGTGCACCAGCCTGCACAAAACGTACCGATCCCGTTGAGGTGACCACTCTAAAAATAGGATCATAAACTTGCTGACCTTCAACAGCCGCTTTCAACTTGGCTTCTGCTGCTGCGATATCATCTTTATGTACTCGCTCACCCCAATGTTGATAAGTTAATCCTTGCTCTCGAAGTGATAAAGGGTAGTCATAAATGGCGAACATTTGATCGTTCCATTCAAGTTCATTGGTCACTAAATCCCACGCCCAAACACCCAGTTCTGCGACTTCTGCTGCTTTGGTTAGTTGATTACTGGCTGCAATTAATTGGTCTTGTTGCTTAAGCATTAAGTCAATATTCACTGCGATACCCAGATAACCAAGAATATTTCCATTATGGCTTCGCATGGCCGTGAAGGATAAAGAGACTTGGCACTCTGAACCATCCTTACGCACATAAGTCCATATTCTGGTCTCTGGTTTGCTTGTACGGGCTTTATAAATGAACGTTTCGAATCCGCTAATTTCAACACCGTATTCTTGGGTTAATTGCTGGCTTCTTAATTCAACTTCTTCAGCGACATGTAACAGGGCCGGGCTTGTTTTACCCACTAATTCTTGTTGTTGATATCCGGTTAATAGTTCGGCACCACGATTAAATAAGGTAATTATTCCTCGTTCATCAGTGGCGATAATCGACACCTCGGTTGCCGCATCCATCAAATTAGTGAGTAATGACCCGAGTTCGTCTTTTTGTATTTGAAATAGTTTTCGCTCTGTGATGTTAGTTTGCAGCGATACATAACGTTCTATCTCATTTTGTTCATTGAAAATGGGCGCAATGACAGTATCAAACCAAATCAGTTCCCCTTGTTTATTACGGTTACAAATTTCACCATGCCAAGGTTTTCCGGATTGAATTTGTTGCCAAAGCGTTTGCCAAAATAATTGATCATGCTCACCAGATTTGATGATGTTGTGTGAATTTCCCATGATTTCATTATGTTGATAACCGCTGGTGGTGCAAAAGTTGTTATTCGCTTCCAATATTCGACCTTGGTTATCAGTGACTGAATACATCAGTTGTTGATTAATGGTGTCCAGTAGGATTTTATTTTCTGACAGTGCTTGTTCTAGCGCTTGCGTTCTAATGGCAACTTTACGTTCAAGATTTGCATTTAATTCAAGAATTTGCTCTTCAGCATTGTGCTCTGCGGTGATATCTCGGATGGTTTGGCTAACGCCAACGATCTTACCCGACTCATTATATAGCGCCATGGCCGTTTTACTGGTAAATAATACCGTACCATTGTGATCTACGTGGGTTGATAAATGATTAAGAACCGGTTGTCCTTTCAAGGCGCGCTTAAAAAGATGTTCCTCGTCTAATTGCAATGCATCTGGGCAAATTAGTTTGATACCATTTTGACCAATGGCTGATGAACTTTCATGACCAAAAATTTGTGTTGCGCCATTATTCCAGCCCGTAATAATGCCTTCACTGTCATAGCTAATAATGGCATCAAGAGAATGTTCTAATATGTTGGCTCGCCTAGCATTTTCAGCTTGTATCAGTTTTTTTCGGTGGTTTTGATAACCATATAGTCCAGCTAAAATGGTTAATAATAAGCTAACAAATAGTCCATTAATCGCAATTAGCTCTGTCGGTACTAGGTTTAAATTATTCAAAAAGCTAGGGTAAGGTTGTAAAGAGATTTGCCATTGACGTCCAAAAACATCAAATGATTTTATTATCTTCTCTGGACGAAGTGTGTGATTGTCACCAAGGTGGGTTTCGTAAAAATTAACCGGCTCTTCGGTTACGTCAGTTAAGATTAATTTAGTTGTACTTTTGTAGAGTCCTAAGTCAGCTAACACCTCGTTAGTGACCAAAGGAGCATAACTCCAGCCATAAGCTTGTGCTAACCGCTCTTGTTCTGTTGCTGGTGTGCTAGCGGTACGATAAATCGGCATCAAAATTAAAAACGATTGCAGAGGGTTACCGGTTGCTTGCACTAAGGTGATAGGGCCTGAAATTTGTACATTACCCGAAATAATCGCAGCATAAGCGGCAGTCTGCCTTGTGACTTCTGATGCAATATCAAGCCCAACTGCGGCTAAGTTACGCTCGACTGGCTCAATGTATTCAATAACATAGCGCTCGTTATCGTGAGGGTTTAGCTGACGTATTGCAAATGTAGGCCAATCATCTAATTGGGCTCGCTTTATAAAATCGGCTTCATGCTCAGGCAATACTCGGCGGATAAAACCAAAACCTCGTGCACCAGGAAATTCAATATCAACATCTCTAGACTGACTATATCGTTGAAACCGTTTTCGACTAATAGCATGCTCACCAGCGGTTAAAATTGTGCCACGAGCACCGCGTAAACCATATTGATAAAGTGTGAAACGTTCATCCACTCGATATTCAACATCATGGGCAGCGTCTTCTAGGGCAGACAGGATGGTTTTTTGATTGTTGTGGTTCGCCCAATAGGTAACAAGTGTTGTGATGAGTACACCTGATAAGAAAACACCTGCGGCTAATTTTGAGACGACTTTAAATTTAGGAAGTTGAATCATAGGTCACTTTGGCCAAATTAATCTAGATTAACTTTGAGTGACTATGTTGAATTAAGCAAGTTTTACATCCACTTAAATGGATTTTTGTTTCAGTTAATTTTATCTGTTTGAAAAAATTAAACCGCTATCTTGGATGAAATCAAGCAGGTAAAGCGACTAACCCATATTGAGACGATGTGCTCGCGAAGCTGGCCAAACTTAAACTCGTTAAGTGTTTTAGAAAACGTAACAAGCCAAACAAAATAAATGTTCAGCTTTTGGTGGTGAGTGATGCTTCAAGTTTGCTAAATCTGACTCTATTTAGCCATGGCTAATGAAATTGATATTTCTATTATTAGCATTGATGTTTTTAGCAACGGTTTTCATAGCTTGAGTGAGTTGTGTGAGTTGGCAAGATGAAATGGTATAGGGCGGCATGATATAGATGAGGTTGCTAAATGGTCTTATCCATACTCCTAAATTAACAAATGCTTGCTGTAGGCTAGCAGTATCAACTTGTTGATGCATTTCAATGACGCCAACAGCGCCTAATACTCTGACGTCTTTGACTTGCGGTAATGTGATGGCATTAGCTAACTCGCTTGTTAATTGGGTTTCAATTTGGCTTACTTGCTGCTGCCACTGATTTTGCTTAATCAAGTTTAAACTGGCTTGAGCTGCTGCGCATGCCAGCGGATTTGCCATAAAAGTAGGCCCATGCATAAATACTCCAGCGGGTGATTGACTAATCCCTTTTGCTACCTCATCACTACACAATGTCGCCGCTAAGCTAATATAGCCGCCGGTTAATGCTTTTCCTAAACATAAAATATCCGCTGTGATATTGGCATGTTGATAGGCAAATAACTTACCAGTGCGGCCAAAACCTGTGGCAATTTCATCTAAAATTAATAGCACTTGATACTTATCACATAGTTGTCGCAGTTTTTGTAAGTAGGCAGGTGCATAAAAACGCATTCCTCCCGCGCCTTGCATGATGGGTTCAATGATCACTGCCGCCACATCTTGATGATAAGTCGCAAAAGCCTTCTCTAGTGCCATAGTATCCGTTTCAGTTAATTCTCTATCTGCAAACGCAGTGCTAGGAGCATCTATAAAGATTTGCTGAGTCACATTCTGGCCAAACATAGTATGCATCCCACCTTCAGGGTCACAAACACTCATGGCAGCGAAGGTATCTCCATGATAACCGCGTTTAACGGTCATCAATTTGTTTTTGCTATTGCTCGCCTGTCCTTGCCAATACTGCAGCGCCATCTTAATGGCGACTTCAACAGCGATTGAGCCTGAATCAGCAAAAAATACCTTGGTTAAATTTGGGCTGGTCATTTCAACTAATAACTTACTGACTTCAATGGCTGGCTGGTGAGTAATACCGCCAAACATCACATGACTCAGTTGTGTGAGTTGCTGTTGCATTGCCGCTAATATAACAGGGTGGCTATAGCCATGAACGCACGCCCACCAAGAGCTAGTACCATCAATTAAAGTACGACCGTCATCTAAGGTTAATTCACAATCTCTTGCCGATACCACGCCATAAACCGGTAGTGCATGAGTCATTGAAGTGTAAGGGTGCCAAATGTGCTCACTATCAAACCCATAATCGATCGACTGGCTTGACGCGGTTGATGACAATGATGGAGGATAAATTGAGTTGCTCATAAATTAACCGTTAGTAAAGTTTGTTGGGTTGGCTGCGTTGACAGTTTACGGGCTATAGGTATGCTAGCCAACAGAAAATCAAAATAAAGGAAAAATCAATGTCGTTAGCAGAAGTTCGCCATGATTGGCAAAAAGCAGAAATTGAAGCGTTATTTGCGCTGCCAATGAATGATTTGCTGTTTAAAGCCCATAGTATTCATCGTGAGACGTTTGATCCTAACGAAGTCCAGATAAGCCGTTTATTATCAATTAAAACAGGTGCTTGTCCGGAAGATTGTAAATATTGTCCTCAAAGTGCTCGTTACGATACCGGCCTTGAAAAAGAACGTTTACTGGAAATCGAAAAGGTTATCACCGAAGCAAAAAGCGCAAAAGCAGCAGGCGCTTCCCGTTTTTGTATGGGAGCTGCATGGCGTAATCCACGAGATCGCGACATGCCATATTTGACTCAAATGGTAAAAGATGTCAAAGCGTTGGGGATGGAGACTTGCATGACCCTTGGCATGTTGTCAAAAGAGCAATCTGATCAATTGGCCGCAGCGGGATTAGATTATTACAACCATAACTTAGACACCTCGCCTGAATATTATGGCGATGTGATCACCACTCGTACTTATCAAAACCGGATTGATACCTTAACCAACGTTCGTCAATCAGGCATGAAGGTCTGTTCTGGGGCATTGTAGGTATGGGCGAAAAAGCACAAGATCGTGCTGGTTTATTGCAACAGCTGGCTAACCTTGAGCAACACCCAGATTCAGTGCCAATCAATATGTTGGTCAAAGTGGCGGGTACACCGTTTGAAAAACTCGATGATTTAGATCCGCTAGAATTCGTACGTACGATTGCGGTAGCGCGAATTATTATGCCTAAATCCCGTGTGCGTTTATCGGCTGGGCGTGAAAATATGAGTGATGAATTGCAATCAATGTGCTTTTTTGCGGGAGCGAATTCAATTTTTTACGGTTGCAAATTATTAACGACACCAAACCCAGAAGAAAATGATGATATGACATTATTTAAACGCTTAGGCCTACATCCTGAACAAGGCCCATCAGCCACTATAGAGCAGGATAGTGATTTAGTCGCAAAGGCAAGTGCTAAACAAGATAAGGCCACTAAACAGTTTTACGATGCTGCAGCGCTTTAGTTTGTTTAAACATTACGATTATTAACATTATGTCGCATCCAGTATCGACCAGAATCGCTCAGCAAATGGCTGAGCTTAATTCACAAGGGTTAGTTCGCAGTAGACGTTTGTCATGTGAGATTCATGATGGTGTCGGCATCGTGGATTTTAGTCATAATGATTACCTTGGATTGGCAAGCGAGCCTTTATTAGCCCAAGCACTGTATCAGGGTGCACAGCTTCATGGCGTTGGCAGCAAAGCATCGCCCTTAGTCAGTGGTTACAGTAAGGCTCATCAAGCATTAGAGCAAAAGTTGTGTGAGGTAACAGGGCATCAAGCCTGTATGTTATTTTGCTCCGGCTTTAGCGCTAATAATGCCTTAATGAAAACCTTATTTACCCATCACGATACCGTTATTGCGGATAAATTAGTTCACGCCTCCATTATTGATGGCGTTCAGAGCAGCGGCGCAAAATTAGCTCGCTTTGTGCATAATGATATTGATAGCGCCACTAGGTTGGTCATAAAACACCCTAATAGTGCTTTAGTGACTGAAAGCGTTTTTAGTATGGATGGCGACTGTGCCCCGATAAAGCAATTAAGTGATGTTTGTCAGCAATATAACACTTGGTTAATTGTTGACGATGCCCATGGCTTTGGGGTTGTTAATCACACTTTGTGCAATGCATCTTTTGTGGATATTCAAGTGGTTACATTTGGTAAAGCATTAGGTTGTCAAGGGGCGGCTATTTTAGCCAGTCAACATGTGATTGATTATTTAGTCGCAAATTCACGACACTATATTTATTCAACCGCATTGTCTCCTGCTAATGCTTACCTTGCCTTATCGGCTATTAATCTGCTTGAGTCTGAGCCGCAACGACTTGAGCAATTGAATAATAATATTTATTTTTTTAGGCAATTGGCGACAAATGCCGGTATTGCATTGAGTGAGTCAATCACGGCAATTCAGCCGGTGATTATTGGTAGTAATCAACAAACCATGGCCATTGCGACTCTGTTAGCTCAAGACGGATTTTCTGTTGGCGCGATACGTTCACCGACTGTGCCCAAAGGCAGTGCAAGGCTTAGGATCACCATAAATTCTAACCACACTCAGCAGCAAATTACGGATTTAGTGAATAAGTTAGCAACGCAATTGCACAGTGCTGGTTTACTCTAAAAATCAATAATTAACCGCAAATCTATTAAGAGAAATAAGATGTTAGATAAAACGGTTGCCAATACTTTCTCGAATGCGGCAAAGCATTATAAGCAGCATGATGTCCTGCAACGATTGACTGCAGCAAGTTTACTTAAACACGCACAGCTGCATGGTCACTTGGCTGATATTGGTTGTGGCCCTGGCACTTGTTTTAAGCATTTTGATGCGATATCCGAAGTCACCGCAGTTGATATTGCGCCAGGCATGCTAACCCAAGTGCAACACGATTATCCGCACTATCAAACTCTGTGCTGTGATGTACAAGCATTAAGTTTTGATTCCAGTTCGATAGATAGTGTTTATTCCAATTTGGCTTTGCAATGGTGTCAAGACTTTGCACAAGCTATTCATCAGTTGCACCGGGTGTTAAAAGTGACTGGCAGCTGCCATTTAGCGATTGTTGCCCAAGGTAGCTTACCCGAGTTAACCACATTAGGCTTTAGAACCAATGAGTTTTTAAGTTTACCCTCTATGCTTAGGGCATTTGGGATTGCCGAAATCGATGATCAATCTCAAATGAAGAGCGATAAATGGCTAATAAATGATGCCAAAATAGAAGCGGTAACGGTATATTTTGACGATTTACGTAGCTTACTTTATTCCATAAAAGGTGTTGGGGCTTCAGCACCGAATGCGCTAAATCAACTAAACCTTAACCAACCATCGACTGTGCTAACTAAATCTCAATGGGAACAAAAGTTGCTGTTAGCTCAACGCTTGCGCACCGAGAAGGGCATTCCATTAACTTATCAAATCGCGTTTATTCATGCTCAAAAGTGCAAGGAGAGATAATGATTGTTTTTGTAACCGGAACCGACACTGACAGTGGTAAAACCCTTATTTCATCTGCATTGCTACATAACGCTACGGGAAAGAAGTGCGGTTTTAAACCTATTGCATCAGGCTGCGAGCAAACTGTGGATGGTTTGCGTAACTCTGATGCATTAGCGCTGATGGCGCAATCAAATATGGGATTATCCTATTTACAGGTTAATCCAATTTCCTTTAAACCTGCCATCGCTCCCCATATCGCCGCCCAAAAAGTGGGCGTTTCGCTAACAGCCAAAGTGGTTACAGATCACCTTGTGGCTTCGCCGCTATTAGCTGCTGATTTTGCATTAATAGAAGGTGCTGGTGGATGGCGATTACCCTTAGGTAATGGTGAGTATCTATCTGATAGTGTGCGAGAATTAAATGCCTTAATACAGCAAGATGATCACACCATCAATGTTGGTATTATTTTAGTGGTTGGTATGAAACTGGGTTGCTTAAATCATGCTTTATTATCCATTGAGGCAATCAAAGCCGATGGGCTGAATATAATTGGCTGGGTGGCTAACCAAGTTGATCCTAATATGTGTGAAATTGAAGCAAACCTTATTAGCCTAAAATCATTGATCAGTGAGCCATTTTTAGGGTACGTACCCTATTTGGCAAATGCTAATGCGCAATCAGCAGCCAAGCACATCAAGCTTTGATTGGCTTTTGAACATCACTAGCTACCTTAAACAGGATAACCATGGCGACTGGAAAGAAAATAAAAGCAATAAAAGAGCGTCAGTAAAGACGCCCTGAGAAGGTTAACTCAAATTGCAAGTCATCCTTGAAGGCTAAGAACTCGCTTGCCTCTTGAGCAGGATTTGTTACTTGGCAGCCAGAATCGCTTTTCTGTCACGCGATGCTTGTGCTAAATCACGGAGTAATTTTTCTGAATCTTCCCAATGCAGACAGGCATCAGTAATGCTTTGGCCATAGGTTAGTGGTTTACCTTCAACCACTTTTTGATTACCTTCAATGATAAAGCTTTCTGCCATAATCCCCGCCACAGCAGTTGAGCCCGCACGCAGTTGACTCATAATGCTATCAGCCACTTTGAGTTGGTTTTTATGATTCTTTTGGCTATTGCCATGGCTAAAATCGACTACCATGCGCTGTGAAATTCCCACTTTTTCAAGCTGAGCGCGCACAGATTCGATATCTTTTGCTTCATAATTAGGCTGTTTACCACCACGCAGAATAATATGGCCAAACGGGTTCCCATGGGTTCGGTAAACCGCCATCGCACCATCTTTGTCTGGTGAGTAGAAAATATGGGGAACTTGAGCTGCACGAACGGCATCAACTGCAATATTGATATTGCCATCGGTACCATTTTTAAAGCCAACAGGACAAGAGAGAGCAGATGCCATTTCACGGTGGATCTGGCTTTCAGTAGTTCGTGCACCAATCGCGCCCCAAGTGATGAGATCGGCAATATATTGTCCATTAACCATATCTAAAAATTCAGTTGCTATGGGTAATTTGAGCTCGGTGATTTGTTGTAATAAATGACGCGCCATACGCAAGCCTTTATTCGGGCTAAAGCTGCCATCAAGATCAGGATCAGAAATTAAGCCTTTCCAGCCAACGATAGTCCGCGGCTTTTCAAAATAAACTCGCATTAAAATACATAAATCATCTTTCAATTCATTATGTAGTTTTGCCAATTTTTGAGCATAATCGAGTGCCGCATTGGTGTCATGAATTGAACATGGGCCTATGATGACCAATAAGCGTTGGTCGTCGCCTGAAATAATGGCTTCAACTTCACGACGCTGCTGCACTAAGTAGTCTGCGGCATCTTGAGTAAGAGGGTATTCAGACGCAAGTTGCGCAGGAGAAATTACCTTACATAAAAGGGATGTACGAAGTTCGTCTGTTTTGATGGTCATTCATATTACCGCTAAATCGTGAGATGCTTATATGCATCATAATAGTGCTGATTATAACCCCAAATGGTCGACTTTTGCGAGTCTAGCGCCTTGACGATTGCTGAAAATTATTGAAGTTACGCCATGTTTACAACATTGTGATTTTGATGACCACGAAAGCATGCTATTTATCAGTTGGTTTCGTGGTCAAAAAGTGCATAAAAGATTGTTTATAAAATCAAACAGCTTAAAACATATGGCGCTCTAATCCGGTAATGTCGAGTATTTTTGTGGCAATTTCTTCAACAGAGTGATTGGTGGTATTTACAAACGGGATTCGCTCTTTTTTGTAGAGCATTTCGACTTCTTTCACTTCAAGGCGACACTGTCTTAGTGATGAGTAACGACTATTTTCCATGCGGCTTTGCCTAATTTCATGTAAGCGCATCGGGTCGATGGTTAAGCCAAACAGCTTCGATTTATTACGTTTTAATGCCTCTGGTAACTTTAAATTATCCATATCATCTTCAGTAAATGGGTAATTGGCTGCTTTTATACCAAACTGCATCGATAAATACAGACTAGATGGTGTTTTTCCGCAACGCGAAACCCCGAGTAAAATAATGTCGGCTTCATCCATATGTTTCATGGTTTGGCCGTCATCATTTTCCATTGAGAAGTTAATTGCATCTATTCGGGCTTCATAACTGTGATTGGCTTTACCATGGGTACGATGCAAAACGGGTTTAGCTTCAACACCCAAATGTTGTTCTAATGGCGCAACAAAGGTGTTTAAAAAATCATAATCCATCCCTTCCGATGAATAAATAACGTTGCGAATGTCAGGATTCACAATGGAATGAAAAACCAAAGGTCTTTCACCTGTTGTAATAAAACAATCATTTATTTGTTGTTTCACTTTTTCTGCTCGTTGCAGGGTTTCTACGAAGGGAATAGTAAGTGCTTCAAATTTAATGGGAAACTGCGAAAGTACAGCATGCCCAAAAACCTCTGCTGTGATCGCCGTCCCATCTGAGATATAAAATACTTTTGGTGCCATTATGACCTCTTGTAGTAATAAAATTACAAATAAAATTATAGATTTACGAGTGTTATTGGGGAGTGTAGAATGCCGTTGCCCTCATGTGAAGTGGCCACTGAAATAAAAAACTTGCGGAGATAAAACTGTGCAGCAATACGTACTCTGGTATCAAGAATTAGGCATGGGTGATGTAAACAAGGTAGGCGGCAAAAACGCATCCCTTGGAGAGATGATCAGCAATCTTGCCAATGCAGGCGTTCAAGTACCTGGTGGTTTTGCAACTACCTCTCATGCGTTTAATGAATTCCTTGAACAAAGTGGTGTAAATCAAAAAATTTACGACCTGCTAGAAACCTTAGATGTAGATGATGTAACCGCGCTGGCGAAAGCAGGTGCACAGATAAGACAGTGGGTAATTGATACCCCGTTCCAACCAGAATTTGAAGCCGCAGTTCGTGAAGCATACGAGCAGTTGGCTAGTGAAACCTCAGATGCTTCATTTGCAGTGCGTTCATCTGCTACTGCTGAAGACATGCCAGACGCTTCATTCGCGGGACAACAAGAAACCTTCCTAAACGTTAAAGGCTACGATGCTGTTATTTTAGCGATTAAGCACGTATTTGCCTCGCTATTTAATGACCGTGCAATTTCCTATCGTGTACACCAAGGTTATGAACACCAAGGCGTTGCTTTATCAGCCGGTATCCAGCGTATGGTACGTTCAGACAAAGCCTCATCTGGTGTGATGTTCACCATGGATACTGAATCAGGTAATAATGATGTGGTGTTTATCACGTCTTCTTTCGGTTTAGGTGAAATGGTAGTACAGGGCGCAGTGAATCCTGACGAGTTTTATGTTCATAAACCAATTTTAGCGCAAGGGCACCAAGCCGTTGTGCGCCGCAATATCGGCAGCAAGTTAATTCAAATGGTTTACTCTGACGATGCGTCACACGGTAAACAAGTTAAGATTGAAGATGTGCCTGCTGAACAAAGACGTTTATTCTCCATCAATGACGCTGAAGTGATGGAACTTGCTAAACAAGCGGTGGTAATTGAAAAGCATTATGGCCGTCCAATGGACATCGAATGGGCCAAAGATGGTAACGACGGCAAGCTTTATATTGTTCAGGCTCGTCCTGAAACGGTTCGTAGTCGTGAAGATGTTCAGTTAATTGAACGTTATCATTTAAAAACTAAAGGTGATGTGATCTGCGAAGGTCGCGCAATTGGTCACAAAATAGGTAGCGGTGTCGCTAAAGTATTGGCATCAATTGACGATATGGACCAAATCCAACCGGGTGATGTACTGGTAACTGATATGACAGACCCTGATTGGGAACCTATCATGAAACGTGCCAGTGCAATTGTGACAAACCGTGGTGGGCGTACTTGTCATGCGGCAATTATTGCCCGTGAGCTTGGGGTTCCAGCCGTTGTAGGTTGTGGCAACGTAACGGATTTAGTTGGAAATGGTGAGATAGTGACTGTGTCATGTGCTGAAGGTGACACAGGATTAATCTACTCTGGTAAGCAAGAATTTGATGTGGTGTCTAATCGTGTTGACTCGCTACCAGACTTACCAATGAAAATTATGATGAACGTAGGTAATCCAGACCGAGCATTTGACTTTGCGCGTTTACCTAACGAAGGTGTTGGCCTTGCTCGTTTAGAGTTTATCATCAACCGTATGATTGGTATTCACCCTAAAGCGTTACTTGAATTCAACCAACAAGATGCGGCATTACAAACTGAAATCAATGAGATGATTGCAGGTTATGATTCACCTGTTGAGTTTTATATTGCCCGTTTGGTTGAAGGTATTGCCACGATTGCTTCTGCGTTCTACCCGAAAAAAGTGATTGTACGTATGTCAGACTTTAAGTCTAACGAGTACGCAAACTTAGTTGGTGGTGAACATTATGAACCAGAAGAAGAAAACCCAATGTTGGGTTTCCGTGGTGCAAGCCGTTATATCTCTGAATCATTCCGCGATTGTTTCGCGTTAGAGTGTGAAGCGATTAAACGTGTTCGTAATCAAATGGGCTTAACCAATGTTGAAGTGATGATTCCATTTGTTCGTACATTAGGCGAAGCGTCTCAAGTTATCGAACTGCTTAAAGAGCAAGGATTAGAGCGTGGTAAGGACGGCTTACGTGTCATTATGATGTGTGAATTACCGTCAAATGCGCTATTAGCAGATCAGTTCCTTGAGTATTTTGATGGTTTCTCTATTGGCTCAAACGATTTAACTCAGTTGACTTTAGGTTTAGATCGAGACTCTGGCATCATCAGTCATTTATTTGATGAACGAAACGATGCCGTTAAAGCCTTACTGGCAATGGCAATTAAAGCTGCCAAAGCAAAAGGGGCTTATGTCGGTATTTGTGGTCAAGGTCCATCAGATCATGCTGACTTTGCAGCTTGGTTAGTTGAGCAGGGTATCGACACTGTATCCCTTAACCCTGATACTGTGATTGATACTTGGTTATACCTTGCTAAAGAGCATGCATAAACCTATGAATTGATTAAATGGATAGCGGCATAATGAAGAGTTCTGCTAGCTAACATGCATTTTTATCAAGTTGTTTAAAAAGCCGCTTTGTAGCGGCTTTTTTTTGTTTATAATGGCTGACAACTAATAATAAATAGACGTCAGCCATGTTACCTTTGCTATCACATAAACAAACCTTAGAGCCCATTTATTTAGCGTATTTAGATGCGTTAGAACAAAGTGACTTCGAAGGTGAAATAGACAAACGCTACTCAGCTAGATTAGTACAGGCTACAGACAATTCTGTTTATCAATTTCTTCCCCAAGCAGTGGTTTATCCATCGAGTCAAAAAGACGTTGAAATTGTCCTGACTTTAGCGGCAAAACCAGAGTTTAAAGCTGTCACATTTAGTGCTCGTGGTGGTGGTACTGGTACTAATGGCCAATCATTAACCCATGGTTTAATTCTTGATGTTTCACGTCATATGAACCAAGTCTTAGAGGTGAATGTTGAGGAAGGTTGGGTGAAGGTACAAGCGGGCGTGATTAAAGATGCCCTCAACGATGCGTTACGGCCACATGGTTTCTTTTTTAGCCCTGATTTATCGACTTCCAACCGTGCAACAATTGGTGGCATGATTAGTACGGATGCATCTGGGGCTGGTTCATTGGTGTATGGCAAAACGTCAGATCATATTTTGGGGTTAACCAGCGTATTGATTGATGGCAGCGTACTTGAAACTCAACCAATTAGTGCACAAGACACTCAAGTTTCAGCGACTAATAATCCATTGGCTGACACCATTATTGCTCGCATTGCTGAAACCTGCCTTGAAAAACGCACCCAAATCGAAAATCGATTCCCAAAACTTAATCGTTTCCTTACTGGGTATGATTTAAAGCACGTTTGGAATGAGGATTTAACAGAATTTGATTTATCACGAATTTTAGCTGGTTCAGAAGGCACGCTAGCGGTTCTAACTGAAGCGAAACTAAATATTACGCCTCTGCCGAAAACCCGCATGATGGTCAATATAAAATATGATTCTTTTGAATCCGCTTTACGTCACGCACCCTCGTTAGTTGAGGCTAAGGCTACCGTTGTTGAAACCGTGGATTCCAAGGTACTTAATCTAGCGCGTGAAGATATTATTTGGCATTCAGTCGCTGATCTTATTAAAGATGTGCCGAACAAAGTCATTGAAGGCCTCAATATGGTTGAGTTTGCCGGTGATGACCAAGAAGTCCAACAAAAAGTTGCTAAGTTAGAAACTGTATTAACTGAGCAATTAAACAGTAACCTTTATGGTTTAGTGGGTTATCAAGTCACCAGTGATAAAGCCAGTATTGAACAAATTTATGCTATGCGTAAAAAATCGGTTGGTTTATTGGGTGCAACCAAAGGCAATAGAAAGCCTATCGCATTTGCTGAAGACACAGCCGTCCCGCCAGAAAACCTCGCTGATTTCATTATGGAGTTTCGCGCTCTTTTAGACGAACATCAATTGCAATACGGTATGTTTGGTCATGTTGATGCAGGTGTATTACATGTTCGGCCCGCATTAGATATGTGTGATGTGGCCGATGAAAAACTGCTAAAAGTAATTTCTGATCAAGTGGCAGCATTAACTCTTAAATATGGCGGATTAATGTGGGGCGAGCACGGCAAAGGAGTTCGTGGAGAATATGGTCCCGATGTCTTTGGTGATGAACTTTACTCAGTACTAGAGCAAGTTAAAGGTTTATTTGATCCAGATAATCGCCTCAACCCAGGTAAACTTGTCGCCCCCCCCAAATCGGGGCCATTGTTGTTTAATGTCGATAGTACTAAACGGGGCACTTTTGATAGGCAGATCCCCGTACAAGTGCGTGATGCTTTTCCTGATGTGATTAACTGTAATGGAAATGGGCTTTGTTTTAACTACAGTGCATACTCACCAATGTGCCCATCATTTAAGGCAACCGGAGATAGAATTCACTCGCCTAAAGGCCGTGCAGGTTTAATGCGTGAGTGGCTTAGATTGCTTGAAGCTGAAGGTGTAGATGTAAATGAACTCGCAAAGTCAAAACCTTATAGTCTTTTGCAGCGCACTCAAAATACGTTAAATGCCAAACGTGATTATGATTACTCCCATGAAGTGATGGAGTCGCTAAAAGGGTGTTTAGCCTGTAAAGCTTGTAGCAGCCAATGCCCTGTTAAAGTCGATGTGCCCAAATTTAGAGCTCAGTTTTTCGATATTTATTACAAGCGTTATTTAAGGCCAGCTAAAGACTATCTCGTCGCAGGCATTGAAGATGCGTTACCGTTAATGGCTGCTATACCTAAAGTCACCAACTTTGCCTCGCAAAATCCAGTTAGTCAGTGGGTGATCAAAAAAACAATTGGCTATGTAGATTCCCCCAAATTGTCAGTGCCCACTCTTAAACAACGTTTAGATGGCCACCCTAGCCGTGGCTACGATTTAGATGCACTTTATGCCATACCTGAAGCAGAACGTCATCAATATGTATTGGTGGTTCAAGACCCATTTAATACATTTTATGATGCCGACATTGTATTCAGATTTATTCAATTGATTGAAAAATTAGGCTTAAAACCTGTGTTGTTACCATTTAAACCTAATGGTAAACCTAGCCATATTAAGGGTTTTTTAACTAAGTTTGCCAAAACCGCCCAACATAGTGCTGACTTTTTAAATAAGGTTCACTCACTCAACATGCCTATGGTCGGACTCGATCCAGCATTGGTACTGTGTTATCGCGATGAGTATAAAGAAATACTTGGACAGGGACGTGGTAATTTTGAGGTGAAATTGGCTAATGAATGGCTGATGACTGTAATTAAACAATTTCCTGCAAGCCAAAGTGACGTGCCAAAAGCGTTTACTTGGTTCAGTCATTGTACAGAATCGACCGCAAAACCGAATACGGCTAAAGAATGGCAGGCGATATTTGCTCACTTTGGGGCGAGTATTGAAAGCCTGAATTTAGGCTGCTGTGGTATGGCGGGCACTTATGGCCATGAAATGGACAATCTCGAGCGTTCCAAGCAGTTATTTGAAATGTCTTGGCAATCCAGCATTGATAAAATTGCAGATAAAAGCCAAATACTGATTTCAGGTTATTCTTGTCGCAGTCAGGTTAAGCGTTTTGCTAAGTTTAAACCTAAACACCCAATCGAAGCATTATTAGCCTTAATGACGCAAGAATAATTTATTCAGGAATATGATGAGTAGCACACACAACAATATTTCAAGTCAAATGCAAAGTTTCACCCACAAAGATGGCGTGCAACTTTGCAGTGAGCAAGCTCTTTTCCATATTCAAGCTGATGGTGTCTGGCAATACCAACAAAGCCCACTTCCTACAAAGTTTGCTCGAATGTTTAGTCATATACTTCATTGTATTAATGATGAGCATTTACTCATTACACCTGTTGAAAAGGTGAGGGTCAGCATTGAGCGCTGGCCAATTTTATTGGTAGATGTGGTTAAAATTAATCAAGAATTTCATGTGACTTCTAATTTAGATACGCAATTTGTCGTTAGCGAGTTGGATATAATTGTTACAGAGCAAGAGATTACAGTGAGATTGCCAAGAGGCTTAACAGGTACATTAAGTCGAGCTTGCTACTACAGATACATTAATGAGTTTTTAACTTTTGACTAAAGTTGTCGATTTTAACGTAGATAATGGTATGTTTAATGAAGTCTGCATCTAGGCATTACAGATAAATTTGACTCACTATCAGTTGTCGTTGAAAACAAAAAATCAACATTGAAGCAGTCAGGAGGTCTAAATTGAAACGCTTTGAAAGTCTAAACTATTTAGTATCACATCTAAATTTAACTTTGCAGCAAGAGTTAGATATTCGATTAAAACGTTATCAGCTTGATATTAAGCTTTGGCCTGTATTATTTACTCTTTGGCAAGAAGAAGGCTTAACCCAGACCGAATTATCTAAACGCTGTGACGTTGCCAACTACACTATGACACGTTTACTAGATCAACTTCAGGTTCAGGGTTTAGTTACACGACATCAAGAAGCGGATAACCGCCGTGCATTTCAGATTTACTTAACCGATGATGGTAAGGCGTTAGAGCAAGATTTAGTGCATGAAGCGGAATGGGTTAATGAGCAATATCTTGCATTACTGACCCTTGATGAACAACAAGAACTTATGAGACTACTTAATAAAATCAATAAAATAGCTTAATCTCAAGCCACCTTTTTTGATACCATGACCGTTAAATTGATATAACGATAACAAGGACGCTGCATCATGGTTGGCACTACCGACATAATTACTGAAACAGAAAGACTTATACTCAGGCCATTTACACAGGCTGATGTTCCCGCACTGTTTATGATGAACAGCATAAAAGAAATGCTGACTTATATTCCAATGGAGCCGCTAACTGAAGAATCTCAAGCGACAGAGCTTTTTAATAATGTGATTTTGACCGACTATGCAAAATACGGCTTTGGTCGATGGGCAGTGCAGCACAAACAAGATAATAAAGTGATCGGTTTTTGTGGGCCTAAGTTTTTACCAGAGTTTAATAAAGTTGAGCTAGGTTATCGTTATTTTCCTGAATATTGGCGACAAGGTATTGGTTTTGAAGCGGCACAAGCTACTGTTAATACTTTTAAAACTCAGTTTAATATAGATTTATTTATCGCCTTGATATTGCATGGTAATGTAGCTTCAGAAGGTGTGGCTAAAAAATTAAACATGTCGATAGTTGAACAAAGTGATTATATGGGACATAAGGTTCATGTATATCAACGTACTTTATAATTTGACTGTATTTTTTCAATAAAAAACCAGCTTGATTAGCTGGTTTTTGATTATCTAATAACTATTATCTGTTAGTTTAATGCTATTGGTCAGCGTGGTCACAGGTATCGTTAGTGCAATGCCCGTATAAATATAAGCTGTGATGAGTCAATTTAATGTTATGACGCATTGCAATTTCATCTTGACGACGTTCAATAATTTCGTCTGAAAACTCAATTACTTTATCGCAAGTTAAACAAACTAGATGATCGTGATGCTTTTGAGTCGACATCTCAAAAACGGCTTTGCCACTTTCAAAATGATGCCGATGTAAGATTCCTGCATCGTCAAATTGGTTTAAAACCCGGTAGACAGTAGCCAAACCGATTTCTTCTCCAATTTCTAATAGTTTTTTATATAAATCCTCAGCACTAATATGCTGATTATCAGGATCTTGCATCAGTTCTAGAATTTTGACGCGCGGCAGGGTTACTTTTAATCCGGCTTTTTTAAGCGCTTGATTTCCATCTGTCATTGCTAATCTCTTGATTGCAGAACCAATTGGTTCGTCCGTGGATGTTACCCCATTATATGTGCTGAATTTAAAAACTTAAACCTCTTAAATTACATTATGAATGTTATTGCTGATTATTTACGAAAAAGACGCTGTTTTATTCGAAATCGCTTGTTAAATGAGTGATATTAAGCTTACTTATACTAAGGGATTATTGATGATTTGTCTTGATTTGGTGACACTTGATATTATGGAACTTAATCAAATATGAGTTAGCTGGAATCTTATTCATGACAATTTGCAGCTTATAACCCATTATTCAATATTAAGTAGTAAGCAACGCTAATAATTATAAGGAAAATCCATGTACCGGAATATTGTGATATTAACCGGCGCAGGCATTTCTGCCGAGTCAGGCATAAAAACGTTTCGTGATCAAAACGGTTTATGGGAACAACATTCAATCGAAGATGTTGCCACACCTGAAGGTTATGCGAATGATATCGAACTAGTCGAGCGTTTTTATAGTAGCCGTTGGCAGCAATTGCATTCTGACGAAGTCTCGCCAAATCCAGCACACTATGCTTTGGCAAAGTTAGAGCAAGCATTTGATGGTAATATATTGGTCATTACCCAGAATGTGGATGATCTACATGAGCGCGCAGGCTCAAGACGCTTGCTCCATATGCATGGTGAGCTAAATAAAGGTCGGTGCCCAAAATCATTACAAACATTTATACTACGCGAGCCCTTTGGGCCAGATAACTGCTGTACCTGTTGTATTCCGGCTAAACGTTTACGTCCTCATATTGTATGGTTTGGTGAAATGCCCTTTGGCATGGATAGAATTCATGACGCTTTAGATCGATGTGATTTATTTATCGCAATTGGTACCTCTGGAACGGTTTATCCTGCCGCAGGTTTTGTTGATAGTGCCAATCATCATGGGGCACAAACGGTTGAAGTTAACTTATTGGAGCCTGATAGACATAGCCAGTTTCAATATCATTTTACTGGTAAAGCGGGCGATATCGTTCCTCAATTGGTTGACGATATCCTCGACGGAAAAGTTATCGGTAGCGAACCAATAGCCCTATGAGTGATGTGAAGCAGCCTCAAAATAGCAGTAAATTAGTGATTATTATGCGCGGTTTACCCGGCAGTGGAAAATCCCACTGGGTTGAGCAATTTATTCTGTCTCAACCGCTTGCAGTGGCGGCTAGAATTAGGAAAACAGGCTACTTCTCAACAGATAAGCTATTTTTTGTCGATGATAAATATCGATTTGATGTCAATAAGCTGCCACAAAACCATCAAATTAATCTGAGTCTCTTCATTGAGGCGTTAGCACGAGCCGAACCTGTGGTATTTTGTGATAATACTAATGTATGTCATTGGGAGTATTTAGCGTATAAAACTGCCGCGATAGCGTTAGGTTACCAAGTAAAAATAGTACTTGTTGGCGATCCTAAATCAGCAGCACATCAGGTGCTATGCTCACAACGAAATACCCATCATGTATCGCTAAAACAGATTCAGAGAATGGCAAAGTTATTTGAAATAGATTAGGTTTCAATTACATAAAAAAGCGCCACAAGGCGCTTTTCGTTTGGTTATAACCGTTAATTGATTAACGTTTATCTAAGCTGACAAAATCACGCGCTGATTCACCAGTATATAACTGACGAGGACGGCTAATTTTGTGACCTGGTTGATCTAACATTTCTTTCCAGTGAGAAATCCAACCAACGGTACGAGACAATGCAAATAACACTGTAAACATATCATTAGGGATACCAATGGCTTTCATAATCAAACCAGAGTAGAAGTCAACGTTCGGGTAAAGCTTCTTAGAGATGAAGTATTCATCTTCAAGAGCAATACGCTCGAGTTCCATTGCTACGTCGAGTAATGGATCAACCACTTTGAGCTCAGATAATACTTCATGACACGTTTCACGCATGACTTTAGCGCGAGGGTCAAAGTTTTTGTAAACGCGATGTCCAAAGCCCATTAGACGGAATGGATCATTCTTATCTTTCGCTTTTTCGATAAACTCTGGGATACGGTCTACTGAACCAATTTCTTCGAGCATGGCAAGACAAGCTTCGTTCGCGCCACCGTGAGCCGGGCCCCATAATGATGCAATACCCGCAGCAATACACGCGAAAGGATTTGCACCAGAAGAACCAGCTAAACGTACTGTTGACGTTGAAGCATTCTGTTCATGATCTGCGTGAAGAACGAAGATACGGTCCATTGCACGTTCAACTACTGGGTTAACTTTATATTCTTCGCATGGCGTTGCGAACATCATAGATAAGAAGTTACCCGCATAGCTTAAATCATTACGTGGGTACACAAATGGTTGACCCATTGAGTACTTGTAACACATTGCTGCAATTGTTGGCATTTTTGACACCAAACGGAAAGCGGCAATTTCACGATGCTTTGGATTGTTCACATCAAGAGAATCTTGATAGAACGCAGAGAGTGCACCTGTTACACCACATAGCATCGCCATTGGATGAGCGTCACGGCGGAAACCACGGAAGAAGAATGCGATTTGCTCGTGAACCATAGTATGCAGTTTGACTGTGGTTTCGAATTTTTCGAAATCAGCTTGAGTCGGCAACTCTCCGTAGAGTAGCAAATAACATAAGTCTAAATAACTTGATTCAGTTGCAAGTTGTTCAATTGGATAGCCACGGTGTAATAAAATACCTTGGTCACCATCGATATATGTAATAGCAGACTCACATGATGCTGTTGCTAGAAAGCCAGGATCAAAAGTGAAATAGCCTTTCTTTCCTAATGTACTGATGTCGATTACATCGAACCCTTCAGTACCTTTCTTAATTGGTAAGTCGATTGAATCGTTACCTGGTAACTCTAATTTGGCTATATTATCAGCCATACCCCGTTCTCCTTACTTCATTCTTTTATATGAGTGCGGCATGTTAAGCGGTCATTACTTTACAGTGAATTTGTGTGATAGATCAATTTAAATAAGCGTTTAAATTTGTTAGACCATGGTATATATGTTGTCAGACCCGCATGTAGCTTGCGTTAGAATAAAAAATTAATAAAAAAACATAATTTGCATAATGTGATGTTTGTATTTGACAATTCTCGCGAGTATACTTGCCTGCGCCACTAAAGGCGACAAGCATCACAGTTTGGAAATTATTGCTTTACAAACTAAATTAGTGATCTCTCAACTGGTTAGGTGTTTGATAGTAGTTTGTTTTCTGGTTAAACATTTTATCAACATGAAAGATTGTTGAATGTTTAAGCAAAAAAGAAATGCATAACAAAAATAATGCTCAATGGAGCTGAGTGAGCAGAACGTGAAAAAGCAAAGACCTGTCCATATAGACCTGCAGACGATTCGCTTCCCTGCGACAGCGATCGCATCAATCCTACACCGTATTTCCGGTGTCATCATGCTGTTTGCTATTGGTATTCTTTTGTGGTTGTTAAATTCAACTTTAACTTCAGCAGAAGGGTTCGCTAGCATACAAACCTTGTTTGATAGTTTCGTTATGAAGTTTATCCTTTGGGGCATTCTAACCGCACTTGGTTATCACTTATTAGGTGGCATTCGTCATTTAATTATGGATACAGGTCGTTGGGAAGAACTGTCTTCAGGCATTGCTTCAGCTAAGGCAGTTTTTGCATTAGCAATAGCCTTTTCGATTATCGCGGGGATTTGGGTATGGTAACAAATGCAGCAAGTTTTGGACGCAGTGGTGTTCATGACTTTATTTTATTACGCGCCAGCGCAGTTATCCTAGCTTGTTATACCATTTTTATGGTTGGATTCATTGCCTGCAGTGCCCCATTAACTTTCGAAATTTGGCAAGGCCTTTTTAGTTCACTGCCAATGAAAGTGTTTACTCTGTTAGCGTTAATTGCGTTACTAATTCATTCATGGATTGGTGTATGGCAAGTGTTAACAGACTATGTGAAGTGTACCTCGTTACGTGGTGTATTACAGTTTACCTTTGTTGTGACCGCATTCAGTTATTTAGCGGCCGGCATTGTCATAGTGTGGGGTGTATAAGTGAGTATTCCAGTACGCGAATTTGATGCAATCGTTATCGGCGCTGGTGGCGCAGGTATGCGAGCAGCATTACAGATTTCTAAAGAAGGTAAAAGCTGCGCGCTTTTATCTAAAGTATTCCCAACTCGTTCACATACGGTTTCTGCTCAAGGTGGTATCACCGTAGCATTAGGTAATGCGCACGAAGATCATTGGGAACAACACATGTACGATACAGTTAAAGGTTCCGATTTTATTGGTGACCAAGATGCAATCGAATTCATGTGTCAAACTGGCCCTGAAGCGATTATCGAACTTGAACATATGGGCTTGCCATTTTCACGATTCGACAATGGCAAAATCTACCAACGTCCTTTTGGTGGTCAATCAAGAAATTTTGGTGGTGAACAAGCCGCACGTACCGCAGCAGCTGCTGACCGTACAGGCCATGCTTTACTTCATTGCTTATACCAACAAAATGTTAAGCACAAAACTCAGGTTTATTCTGAGTGGTACGCTTTAGATCTTGTTAAAAATGAAGATGGTGCCATTGTTGGTTGTACTGCGATTGAAATTGAAACCGGTGAAGTGGTTTATTTTAAAGCCAAGGCAACAATTTTAGCGACAGGTGGTGCAGGGCGTATTTATGCATCCACAACAAACGCTCACATTAACACTGGTGATGGTGTTGGTATGGCAGCTCGCGCTGGCGTTCAATTACAAGACATGGAAATGTGGCAGTTCCACCCAACGGGTATTGCTGGCGCAGGTGTTTTGGTTACTGAAGGTTGTCGTGGTGAAGGTGGATATCTACTTAACAAAGACGGCGAGCGTTTCATGGAGCGTTATGCGCCAAATGCGAAAGATTTAGCCTCTCGTGACGTAGTAGCACGTTCTATGATGACTGAAATTCGTGAAGGTCGTGGTTTAGATGGTCCATTAGGTCCACATTGTTTATTAAAACTCGATCATTTAGGTAAAGAAACCTTAGAAGCTCGTTTACCGGGTGTATGTGAATTATCTCGTACCTTTGCGCACATCGATCCAGCAGACGGCCCAATTCCAGTATTGCCAACTTGTCATTATATGATGGGTGGTTTACCTGCTAAAGTTAGTGGTCAAGTCATTCATATGAATGAAGATGGCACTGAAAAAGAAGTGACAGGTTTATTCGCAGTGGGTGAAATTGCTTGTGTGTCTGTTCATGGTGCTAACCGTTTAGGTGGTAACTCGTTACTTGACCTAGTGGTATTTGGGCGTGCAGCAGGTCAGCATTTAGGTAAGGCTTTAGATGAGACCGCTGATCCGAAAGAAGCTACTGAAGCAGAAATTAATGCGTCTTTAGCACGTTTGAACCGTTGGGAAAATAACAAAGACGGTGAAGATCCTGCAGTTATCCGTAAAGATTTACAACTTTGTATGCAACTAAACTTCTCTGTTTTCCGTACAGGTAAAGCAATGGCAGAAGGGTTAGAGCAACTAAAAGCGATTCAAAAGCGTTTAGAAAATGCCAAGCTTTCAGACAACTCTAAAGAGTTCAATACACAACGTATTGAATGTCTTGAGCTAGATAACCTTATGGCCACAGCGTTAGCAACAGCATATGCTGCTAACTTCCGTACAGAAAGCCGTGGTGCGCATTCTCGTGAAGACTTCTTAGAGCGTGATGATGACAATTGGTTATGCCACAGTATTTTTGACCCAGTAACTGAGTCGATGGCAAAACGCGATGTCAACATGGCACCTAAGTTACGTGAAGCCTTCCCTCCGAAGAAACGTACCTACTAAGCAGGAGTTGCAAAGATGAAATTAACATTTGCAGTGTACCGTTATAATCCTGATGTAGATACAAAACCGTACATGAAGGATTACACCTTGGAAGTGCCTGATGGCTCTGACATGATGGTGTTGGATGCATTAATTAAACTTAAAGAACAAGACTCAACACTTGCGTTTCGTCGTTCATGCCGTGAAGGTGTATGTGGTTCTGATGGTATTAATATGAACGGTAAAAATGGTTTAGCGTGTATTACGCCTGTTTCTACCTTCAAAGGTAAAAAACTAGAGATCCGTCCTTTACCTGGTATGCCAGTTGTGCGAGATTTAGTTGTTGATTTAACTCAATTCTATAAGCAATATGAGAAAATCAAGCCTTACTTAATTAATGATGAAAAAACACCAGCACGTGAACATTTACAATCACCTGAAGAGCGTGAGCATTTAGACGGTTTGTATGAATGTATTATGTGTGCATGTTGTTCAACTGCTTGTCCTTCTTTCTGGTGGAATCCAGATAAGTTTATCGGACCAAGTGGTTTACTCCATGCTTATCGCTTCTTAATCGATAGCCGAGATACCGCCACAGAAGCGCGTTTATCTGAGTTAGATGACGCATATAGTGTGTTCCGTTGTCACGGTATTATGAATTGTGTTGATGTTTGTCCAAAAGGATTAAACCCAACCAAAGCTATTGGCCATATTAAGTCAATGCTATTGAAGCGAGCAGTTTAATGCACTTAGAAGAGCCTTTAATACCCTTTAATTAGCTCTTTATGAGAGTCATCTTCCTCGCCGGAGATGGCTCTTTTGTGTGTTTATGGATTACCCTTTGTCACAAATTTGTTAAATCCATTGTTGTACAAGTCTTTGGCAGAGATAGAAAGTTAAGCATAATAATTATGTTGATTGTTATGCATTATGGCTAGCACGTGTATCAAGTTTGAAAGGAATAACAATGCACCAAGGCATCATGAAAGCCTGGCTTGAGTCATCACATTTAAGTGGTGCAAACTCAACCTATGTAGAAGAGATGTATGAAGCCTATCAAGAAGATCCGCAATCAGTAACTGCTGATTGGCAGCTTGTTTTTGATAATCTCCCTCCGGTTAACGGTGCCTCAGTAGATGTACCAGAAACTGCCCACTCTAAAGTTCGTGACTACTTCCGTAGCTTAGCATTAGAAGGTCGATTTAAAGGCGCTGCGCGCGTGACCGATCCTGAGCTAGATGCAAAGCAAGTTAAAGTTCTTCAGTTAATCAATGCCCACCGTTTTCGGGGACATCAAAATGCCAACCTTGATCCATTAGGATTGTGGAAACGCGAAGCTGTACAGGAGCTAGACCCTGCTTATCACGGATTAACCCAAGAAGATATGCAACGTGAGTTTAATACGGGATCTTTTGCCTTAGGCGGAGAAACCATGAAACTCCAAGATATTATTCATGCCCTAAAGAGTAGCTATTGTGGCTCTATTGGTGCGGAATATATGCATATTACTGATACAGATGAAAAGCGTTGGATCCAGCAACGTCTTGAACCAACCTTAGGCAAAGCTAACTATAGCCCAGCGATTAAAAAGCGTATTCTTGAAGGGTTGAATGCGGCTGAAGGTATTGAAAAATATCTTGGAGCTAAGTTCCCTGGTGCTAAACGCTTTTCGTTAGAAGGTGGTGATGCACTTGTGCCAATGATGCGCGAAATCATTTATCGTGCAGGTGAGGCGGGTACCAAAGAAATCGTAATTGGTATGGCGCACCGTGGTCGATTAAATTTATTAGTCAATATTTTAGGTAAGCGTCCTGGTGAATTGTTTGATGAGTTTGCTGGTAAGCATTCAGATACTCATGGTTCTGGCGATGTTAAATACCATCAAGGATTCTCATCAGACTTTGAAACACCTGGCGGTAATATTCATTTAGCACTTGCTTTTAACCCATCACATCTTGAAATTGTTAATCCTGTTGTGATTGGTTCAGTTCGTGCTCGTCAAGATCGTCGCGGTTGTAAAGACGGTTTACAAGTCATGCCAATTACCATTCATGGTGATTCTGCTATTACTGGCCAAGGCATAGTACAAGAGACATTTAACATGTCTCAAACTCGTGGCTTTAAAGTGGGTGGTAGCATACGTATTGTAGTGAACAACCAAGTTGGTTTTACAACGTCTAACCATGCTGATGTGCGTTCTACTGAATACTGTACTGATATCGCTAAGATGGTTCAGGCACCGATTTTCCATGTTAATGCTGATGATCCTGAAGCGGTAGCGTTTATTTCACAATTGGCAGTTGATTACCGTAACGAGTTTAAACGTGATGTGGTTATCGACTTAGTGTGTTATCGCCGCCATGGTCATAACGAAGCTGATGAGCCAAGTGCTACTCAGCCGCTAATGTATGCAAAAATCAAAAAGCATCCAACTCCGCGTAAAATTTATGCCGATAAGTTGATTGCAGAAAACAGCATCGCAGCGGATGAAGTCACAGGCCTGATAAATGAATATCGTGATGCACTTGATGCCGGTGATTGTGTTGTAAAAGAGTGGCGCCCAATGACGTTACATACAGTCGATTGGACACCTTACTTGAACAAAGAGTGGGATGACAGTTACCAAGGCTCTATGTCGATGGAGCGTTTGCAAAATCTTGCTAATAAACTCGTTGATATTCCTGAAAATCATAAGTTGCAGTCGCGTGTTGCTAAAATTTATGCTGACCGAGTTTCAATGGCTAAAGGTGAAAAACTTTTAGATTGGGGTTTTGCAGAAACACTCGCCTATGCTTCGATACTTGAAGATAACAAACGTGTTCGCATTACCGGTCAAGATTCTGGCCGTGGTACTTTCTTCCATCGTCACGCTGTTTTACATAATCAAAATGATGCCACGACATACATGCCACTGCGTAATATTGCAGATGTACAAGCACCGATAGATATTACCGATTCTGTATTATCTGAAGCTTCGGTATTGGCATTTGAGTATGGTTACGCCACAGCGGAACCTAGTGGCCTAACCATTTGGGAAGCGCAATTTGGTGATTTTGTTAACTGTGCCCAAGTTGTGATTGATCAATTCTTATCATCAGGCGAGCAAAAATGGGGACGTTTATGTGGTCTTACCATGTTGTTGCCTCATGGATATGAAGGTCAAGGCCCAGAGCACTCAAGCGCCCGCTTAGAACGTTTCTTGCAGTTGTGTGCCAACCATAATATGCAAGTTTGTGTGCCATCAACACCTGCTCAGGTTTACCACATGCTACGTCGTCAAGTGGTTCGTCCAATGCGTCGTCCATTAGTGGTTATGTCACCAAAATCTTTACTGCGTCACCCATTAGCTGTCTCTAGTATGGAAGAACTTGCTGAAGGTTCGTTCCAAAATATTATTGGCGAAATTGACACTTTAGATGCAAGTAAAGTTGATCGCGTCGTGTTTTGCAGTGGTAAGGTGTATTTTGAATTACTTGAAAAGCGCCGTAGAGAAAATATTACCAATATTGCACTGATCCGTGTTGAGCAGCTGTACCCATTCCCGGATGCGGAAATGCGCGCTGCATTAGAAGCTTATCAGCATGTAAAAGACTTTGTATGGTGTCAGGAAGAACCTCAAAACCAAGGTGCTTGGTACTGTAGCCAGCACCATTTCTGGGCTAATATTCCAGCAGGTGCTCAGTTAACTTATGCGGGGCGTGAAGCATCAGCTGCACCAGCATGTGGTTATCCAGCGTTGCATGCTCACCAGCAAGAATCATTAGTGAATAGCGCATTAAAACTGTCGTAATAGAAATAATATAAAGGGAAGCTTTCCATGAGTATCGAAATTAAGGTACCTGTTCTGCCAGAATCTGTTGCTGATGCAACGATTGCTACTTGGCATGTTCAACCTGGTGAACAGGTGACTCGCGATCAAAATCTTGTAGATATTGAAACGGATAAAGTTGTATTGGAGGTTGTTGCACCTGAAGATGGTTCAATTTCCGAGTTTCTTTTCCAAGAAGGTGACACTGTTCTTGGCGAACAAGTGATTGCGAAGTTTGTTGCTGGAGCTGTAGCTGGTCAAGAAGTGACTAAAGCTGAAGCATCTGCTCCAGCAGTCACTCAAGCAGATTCTGATGAAACTAATGACGCGTTAAGCCCATCTGTTCGTCGTTTAATTGCAGAGCATAATCTTGATGCAAGTAAAATTAAAGGCACAGGTGTTGGTGGACGCATCACTAAAGAAGATGTTGAAGCTTTTGCTAAATCAGCTCCTGCTGCGGCGAAAACCGCTACAGCACCAGTTGCACCTTTAGCTGGTCGTAGCGAAAAACGTGTTCCTATGACGCGTTTACGTAAAACAATCGCTACGCGTTTGTTAGAGGCGAAAAACTCCACTGCCATGTTAACGACGTTCAACGAAGTTAATATGAAGCCAATTATGGATATTCGTAAGCAATATCAAGACATCTTTGAAAAGCGTCATGGTATTCGTTTAGGCTTTATGTCTTTCTATATCAAAGCCGTAACTGAAGCTCTGAAACGTTTCCCTGAAGTTAACGCTTCCATTGATGGTGATGACATTGTTTATCATAATTATTTTGATATCAGTATTGCTGTATCAACACCTCGTGGTTTAGTTACGCCAGTATTACGTGACACAGACACCATGAGTTTGGCTGAAATTGAATTAGCAGTGCGTGAACTAGCGATTAAAGGCCGTGATGGCAAGTTATCGGTAGCTGACATGACTGGCGGCAACTTCACTGTCACTAATGGTGGTGTATTTGGTTCGTTAATGTCGACTCCAATTTTAAACTTGCCTCAAAGCGCAATCTTAGGCATGCATGCAATTAAAGACCGCCCTATGGCGGTTAATGGTCAGGTAGAAATCCTGCCTATGATGTACCTAGCACTCTCTTATGACCATCGTATTATTGATGGCCGTGAGTCAGTTGGCTTCTTAGTCGCGATTAAAGACTTCTTAGAAGATCCAACTCGTCTATTGCTTGACCTATAAGAGTCAGCTAGACACACCCTCGTCGCTGGCTCAAATTGAGCCAGTAGGATTTGATTAGAAGTATATGGATAGATCATCATGAATTTGCATGAGTATCAGGCAAAATCTTTATTTGCCGAATATGGTTTACCAGTGTCGGAAGGCATTGCGTGTGATACTGCACAAGAAGCAGTTGAAGCTGCGAGCAGCATCGGTGGCGATTTATGGGTTGTTAAGTGTCAAGTACACGCTGGCGGCCGTGGTAAAGCGGGTGGCGTTAAAGTCACTGGTAACAAAGATGAAATCAGAGCTTTTGCGGAGCATTGGTTAGGTAAGAACTTAGTGACATACCAAACTGACGAAAAAGGTCAGCCAGTTGCTAAGATTTTAGTCGAAACTTGCACTGATATTGCTAACGAATTATACCTAGGTGCCGTAGTTGACCGTAGTACACGTCGTGTTGTATTTATGGCTTCAACTGAAGGTGGCGTTGAAATTGAAAAAGTTGCTGAAGAAACACCAGAGCTAATTCACAAAGCTATCATTGATCCATTAACAGGTCCTCAGCCATACCAAGCACGTGATCTTGGCTTTAAGTTAGGTTTAAACCCAACTCAAATGAAGCAGTTCACCAAAATCTTCATGGGTCTTGCGACCATGTTTAATGACCATGATTTCGCTTTACTTGAAATCAACCCATTGGTGATTACGAAAGAAGGTAACTTACACTGTTTAGATGGCAAAATTGGTATTGATGGCAATGCATTATTCCGTCAACCAAAAGTTAAAGCGATGCACGACCCATCACAAGATGATGCTCGTGAAGCGCATGCGGCTAAGTTTGAATTAAACTATGTTGCACTAGATGGCAACGTAGGTTGTATGGTTAACGGTGCTGGCCTAGCAATGGGTACTATGGACATCGTAAACCTACATGGCGGCAAGCCAGCTAACTTCCTAGATGTTGGCGGTGGCGCAACAAAAGAACGTGTTGCTGAAGCATTCAAAATCATTCTGTCTGATAGTAATGTTAAAGCCGTTTTAGTTAATATTTTTGGCGGTATTGTACGTTGTGACATGATTGCTGAAGGTATTATTGGTGCGGTTAAAGAAGTTGGCGTGAAAGTGCCAGTTGTTGTTCGTTTAGAAGGTACTAACGCTGAATTAGGTCGTGAAGTATTGGCTAAGTCTGGTCTTGATATCATCGCTGCAACAAGTCTAACTGACGCGGCTGAACAAGTTGTTAAAGCTGCGGAGGGCAAATAATGTCTGTTTTAATTAACAAAGATACCAAAGTGATCTGTCAAGGTTTCACTGGTGGTCAAGGTACTTTCCACTCAGAACAGGCGATTGCTTATGGCACGCAAATGGTTGGTGGTGTTTCTCCTGGTAAAGGTGGTCAAACTCACTTAGGTCTTCCAGTATTTAATACTGTAAAAGACGCGGTAGCTGAAACTGGTGCAACAGCATCTGTTATCTATGTACCAGCGCCATTTTGTAAAGATGCTATTTTAGAAGCAGTTGACGCAGGTATTGAGCTTATCGTTTGTATCACTGAAGGTATTCCAACTTTAGATATGCTACAAGTGAAAGTGAAGCTTGAAGAAACTGGCGTTCGCATGATCGGTCCTAACTGCCCAGGTGTTATCACTCCAGGTGAATGTAAAATTGGTATTATGCCAGGTCACATTCATAAGCCAGGTAAAGTCGGTATTGTTTCTCGCAGCGGTACATTAACTTACGAAGCGGTTAAGCAAACTACTGATGAAGGTTTCGGCCAATCAACCTGTGTTGGTATTGGTGGAGACCCAATTCCTGGTACTAACTTCATCGACGTATTGGAAATGTTCCAAAACGATCCACAAACAGAAGCCATCGTGATGATTGGTGAAATTGGTGGTACTGCTGAAGAAGAAGCTGCTGAATACATCAAAGCAAACGTAACTAAGCCTGTTGTGTCCTACATTGCTGGTGTTACTGCTCCAGAAGGTAAGCGTATGGGCCATGCTGGCGCAATTATCGCTGGCGGTAAAGGTACTGCTGCTGATAAATTTGCTGCGTTAGAAGCCGCTGGTGTGACGACTGTTCGCTCTTTAGCTGACATTGGTAAAGCACTTCGTACTCGTACTGGCTGGTAATAACTACTTGTCCCCAAAAAGGCGCTAATTAGCGCCTTTTTTGTTTCAACTTAGTCTTGATTAAATCAACCTCAATTTACACCCACCGAGCAGCTTAGCGGATCTGTTATGTGACTTGATGTTAAGTATCTATCATGCCTTTGAGGACAATATCATCATAGGTAACAAAGCCCATAATATTACCATCCTCAACTACGGGGGCTTTATTAATGCCAAAACGTTCAAATAATCTTGCGGTGTAACGTACATCCATATCAGCTGATACTGAAAACACGGGCTTAATCATAATCTCATAGACATTGGTACGTTCAGGCGACTTGTCTTGTGCAAGCACTTTTCGTGCGATATCACTCATTAACACTAAACCATATTCATCATGCTTAGTGCGCTTATTGACAACTAAAATTTTAACTTGTTTGTGACTCGCTACCGCAATTGCTTCAGATACAGTATGTGTACCATCTACCATGGCAAAGTCTTGACTTAAAACGTCACGGTTACGAATGTGTTTTTTCGGATTCATAGTTGATCCTCTATTTCTTTTGTGAGTTCTTGCACTTGATGGGCAACACCAACGGCATCTCCAACATCAATTTGAATCGCTATGCCGCGTCCCTTGTTGGTATCGAATTTACCAACACTTGCGATGGTTTCTAAAATATGGCGTGACATGTGTTCTTCAACTAACCATAAAATCACATCTCGTTGCACATCTAACCCTAAGCCCATAAAGGTTTTTTTCTTTACTAAGCCTTCTCCGCGTGCATGGTTAATTACCGTTGCGCCAGTGGCACCTGCATCACGTGCGGCATCTAAAATTTCATCGGTACAGTCGTCATCAACAAAGGCGACAATTAATTTAAAGCGCATTTGTATGCTCCTCTTACTGCTCAGCGGCAGCTTTTCGTTTAGAGATATATTCAGCTATTTGGGCGTAGGCCATTACAGAGATAATCGGAAATAAACTGGCAAAGGCAATAAGGCCAAAACCATCAATTAAAGGGTTACGGCCATCTACATTGGTGGCTAAGCCAAGGCCTAATGCAGCAACAAGTGGCACGGTAACTGTTGAGGTGGTCACGCCTCCAGAGTCATATGCCAGTGGAATAATTATTTTTGGGGCGTAAAAGGTTTGAATGACCACAATAATATAGCCACCCATAATGTAGTAATGAATGGGGTCGCCAGCCACAATACGAAAACAACCTAAAGAAATCCCAAAGGCAACGCCAATAGCAACAGAAACTCGTAATCCTTGAATGCCAATGGTGCCGCCTGAAACTTCATTAGCTTTAATAGCTACAGCAATTAGAGATGGCTCGGCGATGGTGGTGCTAAATCCAATAGCAGCTGCAAAGATGTAAACCCATAAATAGTCTTGCCAGATAAATGGGGTCGGTGCACCATCAGGATGTAAAAATTCAGGCATGGTTAGTTGATTTGCCATGCTTTCCCCTATTGGGAATAAAGCTAGTTCAAGCCCGACTAAGAAAAATGTTAGCCCTATGATGACATACACAAACCCCAGAGCGACTTTACGCCAGTTGGGGATAGGGCGCTTTAGTACGCCTAATTGAAACCCAAATAAGATTATGGCTATGGGCACAACGTCTCTGGCAGTCAGTAATAAGGTTTCCAAAAGCTGATAAAACATGTTGGCTCCCTATAAGAAAATCATGCCGTAAATCATGACAAAGATCATTGGTGTGAGACTTGCAAATGCAATTAATCCAAATCCATCAAGCATTGGGTTACGTCCCTTAATGACGGTTGCTAACCCGACACCCAGCGCGGTAACTAAGGGGACAGTAATGGTGGAAGTGGTTACGCCGCCTGAGTCGTAAGCAATACCTATGATGCTTGGTGGGGCGAAAGCGGTAAGGGTCATAACTAAAATGTAGCCACCAATAATAATGTAATGAATTGGCCAGCCTTTTAAAATCCGCATTACGCCAAGTAAAATGGCTAAGCCAACTGAAATCGCCACTGTTAGCCTTAAACCCATTGCATATTCATCTAATGATTCTTGATTATCCTTAATAGCACCTGATTCAGCAGCGACTTTTGCAGCTTCATTAGCCACAGCAGTAAGTGCTGGCTCAGCTAGTGTTGTGCCAAATCCTAATGAGAAAGAAAATATTACTAACCAAAAGACGCTGCCTTTACGAGCCAGTGCTTCAGCTAAGGACTCACCGATGGGAAACAACCCCATTTCTAGGCCAAAAACAAAGAAGGTTAACCCAAGTACAATAAAAACCAGACCTACTAAAATTGACCCAAGGTTTTCAGGTGCTTGTTGAAGGATGAAAATTTCAAAAAATCCAACAACTAAAATGATTGGAATTAGATCTTTAAAACTATTCAACATGGCAGTTAATAGTTTTATCACTGCAGACATCCATTTCCCTTATAGTTGCTTATTAGACATTTTTAAGTTTGCCTTGCTGAAACGAAAATACAACATAATGATAACCTTCATCGCTATTTCTTTGATGTAAGTCAATAAATTGGAATTTATAACTCGCTAGGAGAATTTTAAATATCTGGAATTTGCCTATATATGAAAAACAGGCTTTTAATATTACATTTAGTCTGTTTGTGAATGGTTTTGCCGACGTTCATGAGTTGTTATAAAAAGTAATTCATTTTTTATCATTCAAAATCCATTAAACTACCAGGTAGATACTCAGTAGTGAGCACATCATGACAACTAATCCTACTTCTAATACTCTTTGGCTTTTTTGTAGCTGCTGCTTACTTTGTTTTAGGACAGTTAAAAGGCGGTGTTGTTTGTAGATCCGACACGTGAGCAATTCCGTTTTTGGATCAACCAATAGCTGAAAACTGTATTTAGCGCCATTTTTCAGTAAAACATCGTGTTTACTTAACACGCCGAAATTGAACTTTTTTGACACAACTTGTCCATTTACAACGACTTTTTCTAAACCCGACCAATTACTTGCTTGTAACTCAAAATTATCTTGATTGAGGTGATAGTTAAACCTGATCATGTCTAGGCTCCTGTATTTCTGCAATCAATATCGATGCATTAATAAAAGCAAACCAATGTGACATTTTCCAGTTGGAGAATATGAATATTTGATGATCATTTGCTAATTGCTTGCTACATAGAGGAATTTAAATTTTTGCTCTTTAAGCTTGCTAAATGAGTCAACATATACTTCTTTGGTGTTATTTGCTGATGGCAATATTCAGCCAAAAGCAGGGTACCAACAATCAAATGGCCTATGAGGGGTATGAGTTTAATAAAATGAAAGGGTTATGAAGGCTGAATTAAATCAGCAATAAACAAGTTATTCATCATCTTTACCATCTAAGCAATAGGCGCCGAGTAAGTCTTTCCAAGTCACAATACCCTCAAGTACGCCATTGTTTAATACAGGTAAACTGCCAATGTTGTTCTGTAAAATGATTTCACTTGCTTGCTTAACCGTTATATGAGGGGAAATGGTAATAGGATTATGTGTCATTACCTGATGTATTCGCTTATTAAGGGTTTCTGTATCACGCACTAGTTCAGCAGCTGTACCAATATTGGGGCTTAATGCATGCAAAAAATCACGATGCGACAAAATACCTTGTAAAATATCATCTTCATCAATCACTAATAAATGATGAAAATTAACATTATCAAATATTTGCTTTGCAACGGATAATCTATCATCCATATCAATAGTCACTATTCGAGTTGTCATAATTTGTGATATTAACGTTGTAGCTGCAGGCATGGTTATCTCTCCAAAGTCATAATCTAAATCAATTCATGAGTAGATTATTGAATACAAGCTAATCATATATTGTGGATAAATTATAGTACAACAAAGAGTTAACTAAGTTAGAAATCAAAAAAAGGGAGGCTAAGCCTCCCTAATCAACATTATTTTACATGTTAACGATTAACGTGCTGCATCAATAATGGCTTTAGCCATTTCATCAGCAACAGAGCCTGTTGTGCGGTTTTCTGCTTCAGCACGAGCAAAGATAGTTAACAATGTTTGATAGATTTGTTCAACTTTAGCAGTCGAAGCCGATTCATTATAATTGTTTTCAAATGACACATTAATAATGCCACCAGCATTAATCACATAATCAGGCGCATATAAAATGCCCATGTCTTTGAGTTTTTCACCATGACGAACTTCAGCTAACTGATTGTTAGCGCAGCCAGCAATGATACTAGCTTTTAATAAAGGCAATGTTGCATCATTAATAGTTGCACCTAAGGCGCATGGCGCATAAACATCAACGTCTTGTTCATAGATGTCTTGTGGCGCGACAACTTTAGCACCAAATTCAGTCGCAACTCGGTCAAGGGAAGCCTGATGAATATCTGTGACAACCAGCTCAGCGCCTTCTTTGTGTAAATGCTGACATAAATAATAGCCAACGTGGCCAACACCTTGTACGGATACTCTAATACCTTTTAAGCTGTCTAAACCACGTTGATGTTTTATGGCCGCTTTAATGCCTAAATAAGTGCCTAATGCGGTGAATGGGGAAGGGTCGCCGGATTTACCTTCTGTGCCTGCCACAAACGGAGTTTCACGGTTAGCGATCATAATATCTGATGTCGATACGCCAACATCTTCTGCAGAATAATATTTCCCACCAAGCGAATTGACAAAGCGCCCGAAAGCCAAGAACAGTTTTTCACGGTCGGTTGTTTTGGGATCGGCAATTATCACTGCCTTACCGCCACCCATAGCTAAACCCGCAAGGGCGTTTTTATAGGTCATACCACGAGATAGACGCAAGACGTCGGTTAATGCTTCATCATCAGATGAATAGTTCCACATACGACAACCACCGACACCGGGCCCTAGGTTGGTATTATGTACTGCGATAATTGCTTTTAAGCCACTTTCTTTATCATGACAAAACACGACTTGTTCGTGCTCATCAAACGAGACATGATTAAATACCGCCACGTAAACTCTCCACTTACTTTATGGTCGCGTGTTAGCGTTACTAACACTTCATTATAAAACTCACTTTTAAATAGCTACTTTATTTAAAGCGGTAAAAATAGCCATTTTTTGATACTACATCGATTAAATCGTCTTATTAAAGGCAGATTACAGCTATGGTTGTATGTGTTTTAAACGCTATTTTTATTTGTTGCTTAGTATGATTTAAAAATGGAATTTAGTATTGCAGCACGATAGCATTTAGCGATACTCTCAACAAAGGTTGATTTACTAATTTTTGTGACCAAGCTGGCAATTTAGCTTGCCGCTTTACGTAAACGTAAAGTATTTTAGGCAAGCGAATGGTTTATATTATTTTGGTGCTGATTTTTTAGTCAGCATTAATAGATAACAATAAGATAGGAAGAGTTATGACAGATGTAGTGATAGATAAGGTTGCTGAACAAGCCCCTGATCAAGAAGCATTAAGACAAGAATGGGTAAAAACACAATTTCAAAAAGCGAATCGATTTCTCGCAGAAAAAGGCGTTATCCCAAATAAAGTTTATGCTGATGAAAGTCGTTATCTCGCGCCTTATCTTGCAATTTGGAAAATGGATTCTAAACAGCCAACTAAGCAAACGTTTTGGGTGATGTCGGGTGATTTACCGTCAGATTATGTTGATGTAAAAGTGGCAAAAACAGCTCGTGAAGCTATGCGTCATTTTTCTATGATGTGGCAGTTGAAAGCTGAAAACTTACACAAATCTGGAGCCACACGTGACGAAACCCAACGTAAATTTGCTAACTTACTCGTATCTCGTGCTGAAAGTTTATACAAGATGCATGAAGATGAAAAACTTTGGTCTTAGTGATTAATTAATTGGCTGTTAAACTAAAGGCACTAAAAGTGCCTTTTCTTTATTATTCAGTTGTTTATCTAAGTTTTCACTCAGTTAAATAATACATGCCCTGATTAATTAATTGAGCTAAAAACTGAGTTATCTCAGCGGTTTTACACAATTTAGCTGCAGCTTGGTTATCAATGTAAAATGCATTTGCTAACAACTCGAGTTCATTTGAAGCGGTATTGACTAAGGGATAAACTTCACCATTTATAAATAGCCTTTTCTGTTGATCATTTTCTAAGCGCAACACCTTCAAACCGCCAATACGATTAATTGAAGCACCATCTTCAATAGCATCTAATAAATCTTGTGAATTCAAAGGGGCTTCACCTTCACAAATATCCAACTCGAAACGATTTTGACTGAGCAATTTACCTAACATTGTTTGATAGTTTTCTGGTTGGCTGGCCAGTTCGGCAAGTAGTTGCATGATACCTCGCTGTTGTTCATCACTGACAAGGCCTGGCTGGTTGGTTTCGTTTATGGAAGTAAACCGCTTATGGCCAGTATTGGAGTCGATTAATGAATCAGCTAGTTGGGTTAATAGCTCTTGCTGACTTGGTGCTCTAAAGCCAATTGAATAGCTTAGCGCTAAGTTAATTGTTTCACCACAATGTGGATAGCCTGGTGGTATGTATAACACGTCGCCTTTTTTGAGCACAACATCAATAATGGGCTCAAAATCGTCAACTAATGGTGAGTTTGCATCGCCACCGCGACGTCGGTGGTTGCCTATATCACCCACTCGCCAACGTCTTTCACCTTCGCCTTGTATGATGAAAACATCATAGTTATCTATGTGTGGGCCAACACCACCCTGTGGTGTTGCAAATGACACCATTAAATCGTCAAAGCGCCAATCGGGTAAAAATCGAAATGCTTCAACCAAAGGTTGTGCGTCGGGATACCAATGGTTAACGGCTTGGACTAACAACTGCCAGTTAGACTCACCATATTGATCGTAATCTTCAAATGGTCCTTGGATGACATCCCAACCATCCTTTTTGGTTACTACGATCCGAGACGATATTTCTTCTTCACAGGCTAGACCTGCTAATTCGTCAGCGGCGATTGGGTCAATAAAATCAATAAAAGCCTGAGTCAGTACCACAGGCTTTTTTTGCCAATGTTGTTTGATAAAGGTTTGGGTGTCGAAAGTTAATTGATACATGCTCAGACTCTTTGTTATTCAAATAAAAAGCGGCAACTCGATAATCAAGGTGCCGCTGATATTGCTAATTGATAGGTAAAGACAGACTATTTTAATTCGTCAACAAAGGCTTCTGCACGGCCAATGTAGTTTGCTGGTGTCATTTTTTTTAGCTCAGTTTTGACATCATCAGGTAACGCGAGACCATCAATGAATACCGCTAATTGCTGGGCATCAATTCGTTTGCCTCGAGTTAACTCTTTTAGTTTTTCATATGGCTTTTCAATGCCATAGCGACGCATTACGGTTTGTACAGGCTCTGCTAATACTTCCCAGTTGCTGTCTAATTCTTCACGTAGATGTGTTTCGTTAACTTCTAATTTGCTGATACCTTTTAATGTCGCTTGGTATGCAATCAAGGCATGCGCAATACCTACCCCTAGGTTACGCAAAACAGTAGAGTCGGTTAAGTCACGCTGCCAACGTGATACTGGTAATTTAGCCGCTAAATGCTGCATTAATGCATTTGCAATACCGAGGTTGCCTTCAGAGTTTTCAAAGTCGATTGGGTTTACTTTATGTGGCATGGTTGACGAACCGATTTCACCCGCAATTGTGCGTTGCTTGAAGTGACCTAATGCAATGTAGCCCCAAATATCACGGTCAAAATCAATCAAAATCGTGTTGAAGCGTGCAATGGCATCAAACAATTCGGCGATATAATCATGCGGCTCAATTTGCGTGGTGTAAGCATTCCAGTTAATGCCTAAGCTCGTCACAAAACGTTGTGAAAGTGCATGCCAGTCAACTTCTGGATAAGCCGATATATGGGCATTATAGTTACCCACAGCACCGTTAATTTTACCCATAATTTCGACAGCTTGAATTTGCTTTAATTGGCGTTCAAGACGCACAACCACGTTAGCCATTTCTTTACCTAATGTAGAAGGTGAAGCGGGTTGGCCGTGAGTACGTGACATTAAAGGGACTGTTTTGTTGTCATGGGCAAGTTTTTTGATCGCATCAACAATTTGCTGGCAATATGGTACAACGACTTGTTCACGGGCTTCATTTAGCATTAACGCGTGTGAAAGGTTGTTAATATCTTCTGAAGTACAAGCAAAATGCACAAATTCATCAATAGCCACTAACTCAGCATTACCAGCAATTTTTTCTTTGATGAAATATTCAACCGCTTTTACATCGTGGTTGGTGGTGCTTTCAATGGTTTTAACGCGCATTGCGTCTTCTTCGCTGAAATTGTCTTTAATGCTGTCTAATAAGGTTAAAGCCGCTTCGCTGAACGGTGGCACTTCTTCAATTTCTGGGCAACTTGATAATAGTTTTAACCAGTTTATTTCAACTTGAACACGGTACTTAGTAAGACCGAACTCGCTGAAAATCCCTCTTAAAGAGGCGGTTTTACTACCATAGCGACCGTCTACTGGAGAGATAGCAGTTAGTGCGGAAAGATCCATTTGAAGCTCCTTGATGAACTTTTGTTGTAGGGTGATTCGGTTAGTTATTTTTTTGGCTGTTCACAGCCATATCGAATATGGATTTGCGCGCAAACACCAAGTGACGACGCTTACCGCCCAATTGGCGCCATAATACAGCGCTACGCATGGCCGCTAACAGCAATGCACGAATTTTATTCTGAACCTTGGTTTGCTTTAAAAATGCCGGATTGCCTGAAATTTGTAATTTGGGCCCAAGTTCACTGATCACATCACTGTAAATACTGGCAAAGTTAGCAACGACTTGCTCATCAGTGATGTTGAAATGATTCAGTTGGCGATGTACTTGATTAATACGCTCAGCAAGCATACCTAAACCATTGGGGGAGCGAGCCAATTTTCGTTCAAGCGCTAGAATCCCCACTAAATAGCGGGTGGTTTCAACGTCTTTATTACTCCCATCACCTAGCTGATTTTGAATTAGCTGATAGCCTTTGTTTAGCAATTGCTTATCAGGATATACATCACTGGTGCTTTCTGGGTTGGTTACTAAAATCGTTTGAAGACTTGCTGCCAATGCTTGTTCGTCACTTTCACCATGACGGGCAATGTATTGGACTTGGCCTACAGCTTGTAAAATACCGGCAAAGGCCATTGTGCGTTCGTATAAGATGCTGTCAGTCACTGGGTGGCTCACCTTATCCTCTGATTAAATTGTCAATGATGCCGCCGCCTAAGCAAACTTCACCATCGTAAAATACTGCGGATTGCCCAGGCGTTACAGCAGCGACAGGGGCATCAAAAACAACTTCAATAGTATCAGTATCAATTAGTTTGATTTGGCAGCTAACATCTTGCTGGCGATACCTTGTTTTAACACTGATATTACTGCCATCGGCAGGGCCTTTTCGGTCAACCCAATGAAGTTGATTAACTATCATACCAGTAGACATAAGGCGAGGATGATTGCCACCTTGAGCAACGATTAATACATTGCGGTCTAAGTCTTTATCTACAACATACCAAGGGTCATCATTGCTGTTTTTTAAGCCGCCAATGCCCAAGCCTTTGCGTTGGCCAAGGGTGTGATACATTAAACCTTGATGGGTGCCGATGACTTCACCTTCAGCGGTTTCTATATCACCAGGCTGAGCAGGTAAGTATGTTGATAAGAAGTCGGTAAACTTACGTTCGCCAATAAAACAAATACCGGTACTGTCTTTTTTATCGTGGGTGATTAGACCCATTTTTTTAGCAATATCACGTACTTCATGTTTTTCTAGTTCACCCACTGGGAATAAACTACGAGCAACCTGCTGATGACTTAACGTATATAAAAAATAACTTTGATCTTTGTTATTATCGACACCACGAAGCATTTGTGTGCTGCCATCGGCATTGTCACGTCGACGAACATAATGACCCATGGCGATATAGTCAGCATCTAATATTTCATCAGCAAATTCTAAAAATGCTTTGAATTTGATTTCTTTATTACACATGATATCAGGGTTCGGTGTACGACCTGCTTTGTATTCCGCTAGAAAATATTCGAACACATTGTCCCAATATTCAGCAGCAAAGTTAACCGTATGAAGTTTGATACCTAGCTTGTCACACACAGCTTGGGCATCTTTTAAATCTTCACTGGCAGCACAATATTCATCCGTGTCATCTTCTTCCCAGTTTTTCATAAACAGACCCTCAACCTCGTAGCCTTGTTGCATTAGCAAATAAGCTGAAACTGATGAGTCCACACCGCCGGACATGCCAACGATGACTTTTTTAGCAAGAGTGGGTTCTTTTGATGTCATAGATCCTAAAACCATGTTGTGTATCAGCAAAGCACATTAGTTGCTTTAAACTGAGAGAAGTCAAACTGCAAATTCTGCGGCGCGTATTCTATCACGCATTCCCTTTATGGGCTATGTTGGGGCGTGGATTATAAATTTCAATTCTAAGGCAATTACAAATAATCACTATTTAGCAGCGTTGTGGGAGTATGCTGGCCTCGTTGAGCGATAAAATCGTCAATAGTTTTAAGCACTAAAGGGCTTCTTAATTGAGCTGATTTTTGTTCAATTTGTTCGCGGGTAAACCAATGAGTACGAATAATACTGCTGTCTTGAGGTTGAGCTTTTACCATGACGGGTAATGATGCGCAGAAGGTATAGCGAATAAAGGCAAGTGTTGGATTGGCTGTATATTGGTAAATTCCCACCAAATTGGTTGCTTCTATGACTAGCCCTGTTTCTTCAAACACTTCTCGTTGACATGCTTCAATTATCGACTCGTTTGCTTCAATATGGCCTGCGGGTTGATTGAATTTAGTTTGGTTGTCAATCAGTTCTTCGACGAGCAGAAAATGATCATTGCAATGTATCACCATTGCCACAGTCGTATTGGGTTTATAACGCTCGTTCATCAATTTGCTCCCGTATTGATTACTTTAAACTCACCATTAGCGATACCATCAAGGCTCCATTGACCTATTTTATAACGGATTAGCCTAAGGGTTGGGTGTCCTACATGTGCTGTCATACGCCTAACTTGACGGTTTCTTCCTTCACATATTTGAACTTCTAACCAGCTTGTTGGTATAGATTTACGCTCGCGCACAGGTGGAGTACGAGGCCATATCGATGGTTCAGAAATGCGTTTAACTTTAGCAGGCAGTGTTTTACCGTCTTTTAACTCTATGCCATCGCATAGGGCTTTGATTGCCATCGGAGAGGGTTCACCCTCAACTTGTACCCAATAAGTTTTAAAGGTTTTCTTTTGTGGTTGGGTAATTTGAGCTTGCAATTGACCATCATTTGTTAAAAGCAATAGGCCTTCACTGTCTCTATCTAATCTGCCTGCTGCATAAACATCTTTAATGGAAATAAAATCTTTAAGCGTCTGTCTTCCTGCTTCATCGGTAAACTGGCACAGCACATCAAAAGGTTTGTTAAATAATACAATCACAGGGTTTGCAACTCTGGGTTTACTGGCTTTGGCTTTAGTCCATACATTAGGAGAATGCTTTTTTTTAGATGACAGTTTATTACTCGCCGTATGAGCTTGTTTTGGCTTTTTAAAAGTTTGAGATTTACGGGGTTTAGCTGCAAGCACCATAACAATATGTCGTAACCTGGTATTGGATCCTCATTAAAAGGAGGAAAAATAAAATCATGAAATACAGTTTACTGGTTATTCGCCATAAGTGGAATTTGAATATTCTTGAGAATGCTCTATGATGTTGGCCTAAAAATTGTGATCTGTACCTAATTATCAGTGATATTGGTCAGAAATCAGCCTTACTTAGGTGAGGTGTTGACCAGTTTGGTATTGTGTAGCGTGTTTTATGCGCAATTAACAATACTCGATATATTCAAATAATAATAAAAAATGGGATAGGGGATTTCACAATCGTTGGTTTCACTATTCACGCTTGGTTTGGGGTGGATTGTTAAACTAACTACATCACAGCTTAAGATATCATCTTACTTGATGGAACCATGGTGAAGTCCTCAACATATCTGCACAGAATTATTCTAAAAAATTATTAATTTACAATAATGTAGGAAAAACCATGAAAGATAACTCTCCAACGATAATTTATACTGAAACAGATGAAGCACCCGCATTAGCAACGCTTTCTTTGTTGCCTATTATCCGTACCTTTACTAACGCAGCAGGTGTGCAAGTTGAAACTCGCGATATTTCTTTATCTGGTCGTGTCATCGCAAACTTCCCTGAAAAATTAACCGCAGAACAAAAAATTGGTGATGCACTGACAGAATTAGGCGAATTAGCCAATCTGCCAGAAGCAAACATTATCAAACTGCCTAACATTAGTGCGTCAATCCCTCAGCTAAAAGCTTGTATTGCAGAACTACAAGCTAAAGGTTATGACATCCCTAATTATCCGGATGAGCCAAAAACTGACGCAGAAAAAGAAATACAATCGCGTTATGACAAAATTAAAGGTAGTGCAGTAAACCCTGTATTACGTGAAGGTAATTCTGATCGTCGAGCGCCAACATCTGTCAAAAATTATGCGAAGAAGAACCCACACTCAATGGGCAAATGGGCAAGTGACTCAAAGTCACATGTCGCGCATATGTCTGAAGGCGATTTCTATGGCAGTGAGCAATCAGTTACTTTAGCTGCCGCAGATAAAGTCAGCATTGTTTTAGCTAAAAACGATGGCACAGAGCAAGTATTGAAATCAGGCTTAGCGCTATTAGCGGATGAAGTAATTGATACCGCTGTCATGAGCAAAAAAGCCTTAGTTGAGTTTTATGCCCGTGAAATTGAAGCCGCTAAGTCTGAAGATGTTTTACTTTCTCTTCACTTAAAAGCGACCATGATGAAAGTGTCTGATCCAATTCTATTTGGTCATGCAGTAAAAGTATTCTTCAAAGACGTATTTGACAAGCACAGCGCCCTTTTTGCTGAACTAGGTGTAGATGTAAACAATGGTTTTGGTGATGTGTATGCAAAAATCAAAGCTCTTCCTGATGCCCAACGTGCTGAAGTAGAAGCGGATATCGCAGCCGTTTATGCCGCGCGTCCAGCATTGGCTATGGTTGATTCAGACAAGGGTATTACAAATTTACACGTACCAAGCGATATCATTATTGATGCGTCTATGCCTGCCGCCATTCGCTCATCTGGTCAAATGTGGGGCCCTGATGGCCAATTAAAAGACACTAAAGCATTAATTCCAGATCGCTGCTATGCCGGTGTTTACCAAGAAACAATTGCATTTTGTAAAGCCAATGGTGCGTTTGACCCAACGACTATGGGTAGCGTACCAAACGTAGGCTTAATGGCGCAAAAAGCCGAAGAGTACGGTAGTCATGACAAAACATTTGAAATTAGTGCGCCAGGAACGGTTAAAGTAATTAACCAAGCTGGTGATGTACTAATGAGCCATGTGGTTGAAACGGGTGACATTTTCCGTATGTGTCAGGTTAAAGATGCACCAATTCGTGACTGGGTTAAGTTAGCGGTCAAGCGTTCGCGCTTAAGTAACACTCCAGCTGTATTTTGGTTAGACAGCAATCGTGCTCATGATGCTGAGTTAATCAAAAAAGTGAATGTGTATTTAGCTGAGCAAGATACTAATGGTTTAGATATCCGTATTATGAGCCCAGTCGATGCGACGCGTTTCACTTTAGAGCGCATCATCAAAGGTGAAGACACAATTTCAGTGACCGGTAACGTTTTACGTGATTATTTAACTGACTTGTTTCCAATCCTTGAACTAGGAACAAGTGCGAAAATGTTATCTATTGTGCCATTAATGAATGGCGGTGGATTATTTGAAACTGGTGCCGGTGGTTCAGCACCTAAGCACGTTCAACAAGTTGAAAAAGAAAACCACTTACGTTGGGATTCTTTAGGTGAATTTTTAGCCCTAGCGGCGTCGTTAGAGCATTTAAGCCAAACGACTGACAATGCACAAGCTCAAATTTTAGCAGATGCATTAGATGTGGCTATTGGTCAGTTCTTGGACAGCAATAAGTCACCTTCTCGTAGAGTCGGTGAATTAGACAATCGTGGTTCTCACTTCTATCTTGCAATGTATTGGGCCCAAGCTCTTGCTGCACAAACAAAAGACACTGAATTAGCAGCTAAATTTAGCACCTTGGCAGAAAATTTAACCAGCAATGAAGCAAAAATTGTTGCTGAATTGAATGACGCACAAGGCCCCGCAGTAGATTTAGGTGGTTATTATCGCTTAGATGCGGCTAAAGCTGAAAAAGCGATGCGTCCTAGTGCAACCTTAAATAGCTTTATTGCGGGCTAATTAGGTTTTAACTATAAAAAAATCGCGCATTTGGGCGCGATTTTTTATTCAAATTTGCACAAAATAAAAAGACAGGGATTAAAATCCCTGTCTTTTTGTTTTATAGTTTCATCAACAATTACTTTGTTGGTGAAATGGCTGATGCATGCATCCCCTTAGGGCCTGCTTCGACTTCAAAAGAAACTGGTTGTCCCGCTTTAAGCGTTCGATAACCTTCCATTTCAATAGTTGAATAATGTGCAAAAACATCTTCGCCACCCTGATCTGGGCAAATAAACCCGAATCCTTTGGCGTTGTTGAACCATTTAACAGTTCCGCTTGCCATACTTCCACTTCCTTCTCTTGTCTACTTACCAGTAAGATAGTAAAACTTATTATCCAGCGGTCTGTTATTCGCCGCCTGACAAACAGAATGAAATTTGTGCGAAAAGATGTCAAGTAGAAATTAACAAAAAGGCAACATTTAATTAATTTTATAGTTATCAATGGTCGACATTGAAATGAGAGGCTAGTATTAAAGCATGGCAAAAATAGGCAGCATTGAACAAACTGATCAAAAAGTTGAATCGGAATTACAAAGACCCAATATGTATAAGGTGGTTCTAAATAATGACGATTACACTCCAATGGACTTTGTGGTTGAAGTGTTACAACGTTTTTTTGATAAAAATGAACAGCAAGCAGTAGATATCATGCTGGCGATTCATCACAAGGGAAAAGGCTTGTGTGGTGTTTATCCATTTGGAATTGCAGAAACAAAAGTTTTACAAGTAAATCAATTTGCAAGAGAAAACCAACATCCGTTACTGTGTACATTAGAGAAAGAGTAAAAATATCTTATATCTGCAGTCTGTGGTTAATTTGAGGGGATGCTTATGCTGAACAAAGATCTGGAAGTCACCCTGAACCTAGCGTTTCAGCAAGCTAGAGATTCGCGTCATGAATACATGACGGTAGAACATTTATTATTAGCATTATTAGATAATCCTGCCGCATACGAGGCTTTAGTGGCCTGTGGTGCTGACATTAATAAACTTCGTGAAGAAGTCAGTAACTTTATAAAGCAAACTACACCCATTATTGCAGAAACCGCTGAAGATCGTGAAACTCAGCCTACATTGGGTTTTCAGCGAGTACTGCAGCGTGCAGTTTTCCATGTTCAATCTTCTGGGCGCAATGAGGTTACCGGTGCCAATGTGCTGGTTGCCATATTTAGTGAACAAGAATCTCAAGCCGTTTATTTGTTACGTCGTTGCGATATTAGCCGCTTAGATGTGGTTAATTTTATTTCCCATGGTTTTTCTAAGGATGAAGATAAAGCGGATAATCAAGACAACGAGCGTTTAGAAGAACAATCAGAATCTAGCGAAGATAGCAGCATGCTGGCGCAATTTGCGGCAAATTTAAATCAAATGGCCAAAGATGGATTGATTGATCCCTTGATTGGCCGAGACGCAGAAGTCGAGCGTGCAATACAAACCCTTTGCCGCCGTAGAAAAAACAACCCGTTATTAGTTGGTGAAGCTGGCGTGGGTAAAACAGCAATTGCTGAAGGTTTAGCTTATCGAATCGTTAAGCAAGAAGTACCAGAGGTTATGGCAAATGCTACTGTGTACTCATTAGATATGGGATCGCTATTGGCTGGTACTAAATATCGCGGTGATTTTGAAAAGCGTTTTAAAAGTTTATTAAAAGAATTATCGACAGATGAACATGCGATTTTATTTATAGATGAAATACATACCATTATTGGTGCTGGTGCGGCATCCGGTGGGGTTATGGATGCTTCTAACTTACTGAAACCACTCTTATCTAGCGGTAAATTGCGCTGCATGGGCTCTACAACTTTCCAAGAATACCAAAGTATTTTTGAGAAAGATCGCGCATTAGCACGTCGATTCCAAAAAATTGATATTAATGAGCCCTCTGTAGCCGAAACCACTAAAATTTTGATGGGCTTAAAGTCTAAATACGAAGAGCACCATGGCGTTCGCTATACCCATGCTGCTATTAGCAGTGCTGCTAGTTTATCTGCTAAGCACATTAATGATCGTCATTTACCTGATAAAGCAATTGATGTCATTGATGAAGCCGGTGCTCGTATGGTAATGATGCCTCAAAGTAAGCGTAAGAAAACCATTGGACAGGCCGAGATTGAAACCATTATTGCTAAGCTTGCTCGTATTCCTGAGAAGTCGGTATCATCGACTGATAAAGACTTACTTAAGAACCTTGAGCGTAACCTTAAAATGGTTGTGTTTGGCCAAGACAAAGCCATTGAGAGCTTATCATCGGCTATACGCTTGTCTCGAAGTGGTTTAGGTAACGATAAAAAGCCTGTGGGAAGTTTTATGTTTGCTGGTCCGACAGGGGTTGGTAAAACAGAGGTGACAAACCAATTAGCGGTGGCGTTAAATTTAAAACTGATCCGTTTTGATATGTCTGAGTATATGGAGCGCCATACCGTTTCACGTCTAATTGGCGCGCCTCCTGGATACGTTGGTTATGATCAAGGCGGCTTACTCACTGATGCTGTGATTAAAAATCCGCATTGTGTAGTGCTGTTAGATGAAATAGAAAAAGCCCATCCTGATGTGTTTAACTTGTTATTGCAGGTGATGGATCATGGCACATTAACAGATAATAATGGCCGTAAGGCTGATTTTAGACACGTAACCTTAGTGATGACCACTAACGCAGGTGTACAGGAAACTATTCGTAAATCGATTGGCTTCCAGCAACAAGATCATACTCAAGATGCCATGGCTGAAATAAATAAAGTGTTTTCACCAGAGTTTCGCAACCGACTCGATTCAATTGTTTGGTTTAACCATTTAGATATGACAGTGATTGCCAAAGTGGTTGATAAATTCTTAGTAGAACTTCAAGCACAGTTAGATGACAAGCGCGTTGTGTTAGAAGTGAGCGACGAGGCTCGAACCCTCTTAGCTGAGAAGGGTTACGACAAAGCCATGGGCGCACGCCCAATGAGCAGAGTAGTGACAGAACTACTAAAACGACCTTTAGCGGATGAGATTCTATTTGGTAAACTCGAATCTGGTGGTATTGCCCATATTGATGTGCAAAACGGTGAGTTACACATTGAGTGTGAAGTGCCAGAAAAAGTCTCGTAGTAGTTCATAAACTATTGATTAAAATAAGATGGTATTTGCCATCTTATTTTTTTCAACAACAAAAACTGAAAACTACGCCATAAAAAAACCGACATTATGTCGGTTTTTTTCATACGAAAACTAAACTTACATCATTAACGTGCGCGGAAGACGATACGTCCTTTTGATAAATCATAAGGAGTCAACTGAACAGTGACTTTGTCACCCGTTAAGATACGGATGTAGTTTTTGCGCATTTTGCCAGAGATGTGGGCTATCACCACATGACCATTTTCAAGCTCTACGCGGAACATTGTGTTTGGCAAGGTCTCAAGGATAGTGCCCTGCATTTCAATGTTGTCTTCTTTCGCCATTAATTAGTTATCCCATTAGCCTTCAAATATGAAAAATCGGGCGTATCATGCCGCAAAATTGCCTTGCTGTAAAGGCCGTTAACAAGAAAGAGGTGTATGTGCGTCACCATTTTGCCAACCATTTGCTGTGAGTATCTGATAAGGACGATATTGGCGCTTATAAGACATTTTTCGGTTGACATCGATCTGATAACCTAAATATACAAAATGTTTAGCCAATGTTCGTGCTAATTGACATTGGATTAAAATCATTAACGATCCTAGTGAGCGCTTTTGATATTCAGGATCAAAGTAACTATAAATAGCCGATAAACTGTAAGTTAAGTTATCGGTTACTGCTACTCCAATTAATTTGTCATCATCGTATAGCTCTATAAACATGACAGAAAGCCAATCACATAACAAAAAATCGTCAAACTGTGCTTGAGAAGGTGGATACATAGGGCCATCAGAATGCCGTGCTGTTATATAGCGCTCATAAAGCTGGTAATGTGCTTCAGTCGTTTTGTCGACGACTTTCCAATGTAAATCCTGATTAGCCTTTAACGTTCTTTTTTGACGCTTTGATAGGGTAAAGCTTGCCACTGGTACCCGGATAGACTGGCAAGCTTGGCAACTTGGGCAGCGAGGCTTATATATTGCATTGCCATTGCGCCTAAAACCCATAGCAAGTAACTGCTCAAACAGGTGGCCATCAAGTTCGGACTCTTGAATAACCAACAGCTGTTCTTGATTACCTTTAATATAATTACAGTCAAATGCTTTGCTAAGCCCGACAGATACTGATTTAGAATTCAAACTGAACCTCTTGTTTTTGCCAAGATGCGCTAGGTACTGGCGCATCTCTTTGTTGACGCAATATAGCTAAAAACTCATCACGACTGATTGCTTTGGCACCTAAGTTAGTCAAATGTGGATTAACTAACTGAGCATCAATTAATGCAAAATCAAGTTTAGCCAGATGCTGATTAAGCATAGCAAACGCCGCTTTAGATGCATTAGTTTGTCGATGGAACATGGATTCACCACAAAATACTTTACCGACAGGTATGCCATATAAACCACCAACAAGTCGTTGTTGATCCCAAACCTCAAATGAATGTGCTTTACCTTGTAAATGCAATTCGTAATAGGCCATTTGGATTTCTGCACTGATCCAAGTGCCTTGTTGGTCTGGGCGAGGTTGGGCACACGCAGCAATCACATCTAAAAACGCATGATTAATGGTGAAACGCCATGATGTCCTTTTAATATACTTGCGTAAACTTCGACTACCAAAATGCAGTTGAGGTACAAAAACGGCTCTTGGGTTTGGCGACCACCACAAAATTGGGTCACGTTCATTAAACCATGGGAATATGCCGTTATAATAAGCCTCGAGTAAACGTTTGGGATGTAAATCACCACCAATCGCCAATAAGCCATTAGGATCTTCTAAGGCTTGTTCAGGCGCAGGAAAGTATACGTGTTCATTTAAATAAGACAGTGAATTCACAATTGATTATAGTTAGTAAATAAGCCCTATTATTAACTTAGCGGAAAATACCTATGTTGAAAATCTCAAGTCGTGTTTTAACGCTTTTTTTACTGATGTTTTGTGGGATTGGCTTGATGAATAACCATACACAAGCCAAATATGAACGTAATCAAGCCGTGCCTGTTGAAAAAGTGCTCTATGGTCATATTGGATCGGTGAGAAATATTACCGAAAAACAGCTAGTGGAAGATCGTAATCAAGGCTGGCGAACTTTTGGTGGCGCATTAATTGGTGGGGTTGTAGGCCATCAATTTGGCGGCGGAAGAGGTCAAGATGTGGCCACCGTATTAGGAGCTTTATTGGGTGGTGGACTGGCTAATCAGTATGGAAACCGTGAATATTATCTAGAATATCAATTGGTGGAATTAATGATTAACCAAGAAGACGGTACGCAAGTGATGGTTGTTCAAGATCTTGATCCCGGGATGATATTTAATGCAGGGGATCAAGTGAGGGTTGTTTATTTAAAGGGCTATGTGCGGGTAGATATAGCGATGTAATTCTTGTTATTAAGTGTAAGAACTTTTAAAGGCGCTCGACAGCGCCTTTAAATTTATCAACACATTAAAAACCACGAGGTAAAGTTTGTTTACCTGAAGCTTGTGCTAATTTTGCTCGCCATAGTTGTTTTGGGGTAAGACCCACTGATTGGGTATTTTCAGATGTGGCAGTTTTTGTTGCTTCACCTTCACCTTCACCTTCACCTTCACGTTCAGTTTCAGCCTTAGCTGGTTTTTTCGTCTTCGCTGGTGTGCTGTCAACTGTGACTTCCGTTCCCGCTGCGTCACTTAATTGAGCCAGTTTGGCTTCAAGTTCGCTAAAACGTACAGATTTACCGCCATCAATTTTATACCAGCTACCAGATTGTTCGATTGAAACTGCTTTACCCGTTTGCTTTTCTAGTACAGCTTTTAGTGAACTAATCACCTCATCCTTTGTTAATGTTGTCATAATATAACCTATATTTTATCGAGCCATTTTTCTTTGGTTTCGGCTAATTTTAATGGTTAATAAGATAAAAAGTCCAATTTGCCGAGTTAATCCCTCGTATCAGCCCATTAACCCTAGGCTGTTTTCGGGTGGTCTAAGCATATTTTACTTATTGATATTATGTACTGATTCAATGAGATGAGTTTGCATAAAAATAGCCAAATATTGATATCTATGATGTTGTAATACCATGGATGAGGTAAACTAAAGTTAAGTGAATATGGAAGCTTCAAGGTTAACAATATGGCTATTTATCAATCTAATAGTGTTCAACGTCAAGCGCTAGAAAAATATCTAGCTGAGTTTTTAGCGGTTGATAAGTTTAAAGATTATGCGCCAAATGGTCTGCAAGTGCAGGGTACAGAGACAATTAGTACCATAGTGACCGGGGTGACTGCATGCCAGTCGTTAATTGAGCAAGCTGCAACATTAAATGCCGATGCGATTATCGTGCATCATGGTTTTTTTTGGAAAAATGAGCCAGAAGTGTTGACGGGTATGAAATATCGCCGAATTAAAGCCTTAATGGACAATGATATTAATTTGTTTGGCTACCATTTACCTTTAGATGCTCATCATGGTGTGGGGAATAATGCGCAATTAGCACATCAGCTGGGCATACTTAATCCCACTGTTTATGAACAGGTTGCGCAAGATTTATTGTGGCATGGCCATTTAACCCATCCTATGACGGCAAAAGATTTCTCTGCACATATCAAGCAAGTGTTGAATCGCGAAGCGTTACACATTGGTGATCAAGCTAAGTTAATTAGTACCATTGCATGGTGTACGGGGGGGCACAGGATTATATTGATTATGCCGTGCAAATGGGAGTTGATGCGTTTATTAGCGGCGAAGTATCAGAGCGAACCTTCCACAGCGCATCGGAACAAGGCATACATTATTTTGCAGCGGGGCATCATGCTACCGAGTTATATGGTATTCAAGCATTAGGTGAACATTTAGCTGAAAAGTTTGCTATAAAACATCACTTTATTGATGTGAGTAATCCCGTTTAAGCGAATTTAGTTCGGCCAATCAAATTATCGATAACGGTTCTATTGTTTGATATGAGCCGTTATTTTATTTGCCACTCACCTTGTTTATTTTGATACGCATGGCCTTTATCCGCTGCGGCAATGGCTTTTTCTGCGGCCAATTTAGCAACATCTTCAGTACTTATTCCATTCTTTTGAGCAATTCGTTGATAGTGCTGTTGTCTTTTTGAATTGACGTCTTTTACAAGTGCTTCTACTTCAACTGAAGGTTTGATGATACCTAAATAGCCATTTGTTTGCTCACCAACAACGGCTGTGGATTTAGCTTGTTGCAAGGTTATGGCATGCACATCAGTTGACAATAATATGCTGACGAATAAACCACATAGGACCAAAACAGATAAGCTGTGTTTCATTGTCGCTGCTCCAGTTAAAATAATTGCTCATTTTCGATTAAATTATCGAGCTCTTTGTCGACTTTAATTTTAATTTCGTGCTCAATTTTAACGTTTAGGTTAATTACAATTGGCTTGTCGGGCGGTTCAATTTTAACCGTTGGTGAGCAGCCAGATTGTAAACTAATAAAAATGAGTAAGGGTACAAAAACAACGGGAAGTTTCACTATATGTTCCTTAATTGATTGACTTCTCAATCGTCGATTCTAGTTGATGACCAATTTGGGTGCTTTTGTAAAGTTGGATCAAATTCTCTTCATGAGCATAGTTGAGATGTATTGGCCTGACAATATCTTTACTTTTACCTTTCACCGAAATATTGATTTGTGCATCACCATTGGTTTGCATATCAAAAGTGCTAGACAGTTGTTGATATTCTAAATGGGCTAGGGCGTCAAACACTAAGGTTAAATAGGGTTGAGTTTGTTTAAGTTCCTCTATTGCTGGGTTGTCAGCTACTTGGATCAAGCCTCCTGGTTGCCTTGCCGCAAGATTCCCACCACTAAAGCTAAATTTGCCATCTGCAAACTCGGCAGGTAGTACGCCATCAAAAATACCATCAGCATATACCCCAACTTGAGGCTGTTGTTCTAAAAATTTCTGTAAGCTAAGCCCTTGTAACAATAAATATCCAGTTGATTTATCATGCAATTTAACCACAAATTCAGGCACAATGAACTTACCATCGAGTAGCTCTCCTTCAGCCGTCAATTTGATATCTGTATTACTTAAGCCGGTTATTTTTTGCAACCAGTTGTTTAACGGTTTATCAGGGTTTACGCCAAGATCAATATTGGCTGTTAATTTTAGATTATCAAATAATAAACCTGATTTTCCTTTGGCGATGGTGATCTGACTCTCAGGACAACTTAAATGGCTAGATGCATATTGCTCTTCAGTGTTTTTTTGCCAGTTAAATTGACATTGACTGAAGATATAGCCATCTAAAATATAATTGTCTAAATAATCAATATTCAAGCGTGAAAACTCTGGGTTTAAGCGCATTTCAAATAGTTGCTTATCGGCTCGTTCAGTAAAGGAAAAACTACTGTTAATTGATGCTTTGCCCGCTATGTTTAAGCCAGTCGCTATAGGTTGGTTTTTACTTACCGTCGGCATGGCATCAATGAGTTCAGTGTCTAGCTGCCATTGACCCGCAATGGTTTTTGAAGAGGGTTGGATTAGATGCTGGCTATTGGCTGTGATGGTGTCAAATTGCCAATGATCTTTACTGCTTATAATACCATCTTTAATTTTGAGCTTTTGACTCAGGTTGACTAAATCTAGATTTAATAATGTTTGCCGACGCGACTTACCGGAAGCCTGATTGATTGAAGTTTGCTGAAGCTTAATTTCTGATAATGTCGCATCGATAAGGTGTTGGCTTGCTTGATTTTTTAGCTGCACATCAAGGGGGTGTTTGTCATCATTAATAAAGTCAAATTTTGTGTTTGGCTGCCATAACACATTGATAAGTTTTGATTGAAAAGTCTTAGTTAAAGACGATTGAGGTAAAGACTCATCAGTACTTAACCCTTGTTGATTATTCAAGGTTGCGTCTTTGATGACTAAGCTCAACGGGCTTAATTGTAACTCTGTTTTACCAAGTTTATTCACCAGTGTTGATGTTTGGGTTAAGTTAAGCTCAGCCTTAGCTGCCAGCAATGAGGATGTGGTTTTATTTTTAAAATGGATAAGGCTTCCATTTAGATGAGAGTTGGGTTTGATGGTGAAGGTTTGCAGATATTCATCGGGTAATTGCTCATCAAATAAAGTTTTGCTGAACTCAGATTGTAAGTCTAATGATAGATTGTTATAGGTGAGGCTATTAGCGATAAGTGCCTTATCTAATGTTGGTTTTGCAATTACATCAGCGGGTAATGCTAAGGAGAGTAAGTCTGTTTTTGTGGCGCTTTTTAAGGCGAGTTTCACATCAAACTTTACTTCTGCTTTATCATTCAGCGCAATATTTGTCAGTAAAAACTGATTATCGAAAATTAAGTTTTCAAGGCTAGCTGTAATCTTGCTGGTGTTAAAACTGAATGATGAGTTTTGGTTATCATCAAGGTTAATCCACAATTGACTTGGACCGTTAATACTTAGCTTAAAATCTAATGGTGTAGCGGATTTATTGGGCTTTTCAGCAATGTCGCCAGCTCTAACGCCAGCCTTAAATCGATTGATGAAGGCGAGATATTCTTGCGCCTTTTTGTCAGTAGTGATGCGTGTGATTAGCTGAAGTAATTGCTTATCTGACAGCTGAAATTGCTGATTTACCGGTGGAATTGACACTAACGCACTATAAGTTAATGCTGGCGGGGTATTGAGTCTGTGAGGCATTAATTGATTGCCAATATCAACATCGAGTTTAAATGATTCAGCAAGGCTGAATCCAAGTTCTGGCCACAACTGAGAGGCCACTGATAATTCTGTAAAGTGATGTGTCGATTGAATGGATTGGCTGGGTAAATCGTAATTAATTTTAGCATGCCAATTACCGTTAAATGCGATTTGGTTATCATTAATGGGTTGTAAAATAGCTTGTAATCGCTGCTGAGCCTCAAATATAGCCCCATGTGATACTGAAGTATTAACCGCTTTGTCATCAGATGTGGCATCTAGTTTGAGTGCTGCGGTTAAATAATGAGATAACGCATTTAGCCCTAGCTGGCTTTGAGTGAAGTTAAGCTTTGATTCAAAGCTCCACATAACCGGGGTAAACATGGCCGATAAGCTAAATAACTGCCTATCATCAAAACGCCACTGTGTATTTAATTCGCCAGCGGGAGTGAGGATAAAATAATCCATTTTTAACTGATGACGGATTTTATCTGCAATTAAGCCCTGACTATGTATTTCGGGTAATAGCAGTAACACTTCCCCTAGATCAATATGAGGAATTTGATTAAACACCAACTGCCATGCTGCACTGGTTTCGGTTTGTTGCTTAGCTTGACGATTGAAAAAACTCTCACCTAAATCAACATATATGCTTTTGGTAGTGAGTTTAACAATATCACTCGGTGCTAACCGCTGATTTTGGATGATGGATAGAGTATCGGTTAGCTCAAGTTCAAAGTCCTGAATTGCGATGTAGCTATCTTCGGTTTGTAAAATAAGCCTTGGAATGACCAATTGATTAATTGATATAAATTGTGAGTCTAAATTCAGTACCTGAATATTATAGGGCGTAAGTAATCTATTTAGCAGTTTGACACTTAATGGGGTTAAGTTTTGGCTAACGTACCAGCCTAAGCCGATAAGAATTACCAGCAAAAGGGTTAAAGTTCTTTTTAAGGTAATTAAGCCGTTAATCATTAATCATCTACATATTAAAAAGCCAGAGGATTAACTCTGGCTTAACAGTGTTGGCATAAAGTATAACTAAACCCAACGGATATGAGTAGTTAGGGTGTGGCTTTCCCCAGGTGCTAATTGCAACTTATCTTCTAATACGTTTGCCGCCTCTAAACATACCATAGACAAATAATCATCAGCATTGAAGCGCGATAGTCGGATTGATTTATCAATCCATGGATTCCACAATACGGCGGAATGACTATTCTCGCGGCTGATCTCAATGACACCATTTGGAGTCTGTAAGGTTTGCACTGCTGACAGATTGGTATAAACACGATCGGTTTCTTTATCAAATGTCACTTCGTCTTGGGATTGCTCAAAAGGCCCTTCACCAAACTCAATGTATTTTGAACCTGAAAAACCACTGGCTGATAGTTGGTGGATATCTCCAATTGGGAAATAAGTATGCAGCGCTTGAGTTAACGTGACAGGGTAGTTTGTAGTGTTTCTGTTTAGCAAGCTTACAGATAAGGTTTCGCCTAAGGTAAATAGCATTTTTACCTCAGTATCGTGAGGCCAATAGTGCTTGTTTGGCTTGGTTATTTTTAAACTGAATACCAAATCAATGAGTTCATCGCGCATATTAACAGAATCAAGTGACCAAATACTGGTGCGCGCAAAACCGTGTTGTGGGAACCCCTCAACGTCACTCATACCAAACCAAGGCCAACAAACGGGAATGCCTCCCCGAATGCCATTCCCAGGTTGATAATCATCAGCATCTGATACCCAAAGTAAAGGTGCTTTATTGGTGGGAGTAAATTGATCTATTTGTGCGCCTTGCAAAAAAATTCTGGCTTGGCATAAGCGGGTGTTGACCTCAACATAGTCGAGGCCGTTGGGATGCTTCTTGAAAGTCACTGAACCCATAATGCATGTCCTTGTGTTCAATTATTTATTGTGATTGGTCATATTGTCATTGTATGGAAAACAATGTACCGATTTTTGCTAATAAAAGTAAGCTGTTAAACAGTGTAAATAACCCTTTACTGGCGAGTATCATCATTTGAATGACTTTAGCGGCTAAAGTGCAGTAATCGATTATTTGCAGGCATCTCAAAATCAGTTTGCAGTTGAAAACCTTGCTGAACAGCGAGATCCATAATCCACTCAATATCTCTGATCCCGCTCAAAGGATTATTTTGAGTTAACCAAACATGAAAGTCGGCATTGCTTTGGCTAGTAAACTGGCCTTGATAATTAAATGGCCCGTAAATAAATAACTGGCTATTAGATTTACTCACAATTGCTAACCCATTGAAAAATGATTCAACTAAGGGCTTACTCATAATATGCAATGTGTTTGCTGTGTAGATGGCATCAAAGGTACTGACTGGCCAATTACCACTGACATCAAGCTCAATGGCCAAAGGTAAATTGCCTAATTCAGCTAGGTTAAAGCGGCAATTTAAATGGGGTAGGTTTATTGCCTGATCACTTGCCTGCCAACGTAAATGTGGTAATTGTTGGGCAAAATACTCAGCATGTTGTCCTGTACCACTTCCTACTTCAAGTAGTGTCTTAGCTTGTGTGAGAAGCGGGGATATCACTTTCAAAATAGGATGTTTGTTGTTTTCACAGGCTTGGGAAAAAGGTAAATGAATTGATAAGCTCAAGACAAATCAACCTTTTCCATTTCCAATTGTTTTAGAGCGATGACAGCCTGAGTACGATTACGAACTCCAAGTTTTCTAAAAATCGCTGTTGCATGGGCTTTGATGGTGGCCTCTGAGACCCCAAAATCATAAGCTATTTGTTTGTTAAGTAATCCTTCGGCAAACATTTGCAACACTTTATATTGTTGTGGGGTTAAATCTGAGAGTTTACCGGCCATTTGGTCTGTGGCATCGTCGCTGACGGGGACTATTTGAGTGCCCTCTGGCAACCAGATATCACCATAAAGCACAGCATTTAGCGCTTCGGCAAGGGTTTCCATAGATGATGATTTCGGAATAAAACCGCTACTACCATAGTGAATGGCTCGGCTTACGGTGTTGATATCTTCATGCGCAGAGATAATCACAACGGGTATATCAGGATAATGGCTACGCATATGGATTAGGGTGGAATATCCATGTGAGCCTGGCATTTGCAGATCTAATAAAATTAAATCAAATACAGCCGGCGCTTCATCCATAAGCTTCTGCAGCGCATCAGCACTGTCAGCTTCATACCATTGAGTGTTGTTAAATGTTGAGCTGAGTGCTTGGCGTAATGCGTTACGAAAAAGAGGGTGGTCGTCCGCAATGATAATATTTAAATTTTCTAGCTTCATGGCTGTTTTATTCTTTGTTGCACGTGAAGATTTATTTAATGTAACAGAAAAGTTACCTGATATTCCATTGCTTTCTTAAGTGTTTGCGGTGGGAAGGATACGTTATTAGACTTTAGTCTAATAGGTATAACCGCTTCAGTGCTAAGGATATTATTACCTTTGACAAAACATTGATGCTGACAAAATCGATGTTCTTCAAGAACAGCTCAGTTCAACAGCACATCAATCAAAAGCATTGGTTGGTGACGATAGCTTTGTTTGCGTTGTAAAAAGTAAACTGGCAGCAAGCAAAGTGTGGTTTGTTCTGCCACACTTTGTTTCTTTAAACTAGATAATAACGGCGTTTAATACTTTCACACTGAAGGCGATATTAGCAGTTGGACCATACTTTTACGGGATTGCGGTTTTCATCCACTGCGACAAAAGTAAAAACGCCGCGGATAGCATGTTCACGTTCGTCTTTGTACATGTCCTCAACGAAAATATTCACCTCAACTTTCAGAGATGTATTACCCACATGAATAACTCTGGCGATCAATTCAGCCAAGCTTCCGGCTGGAATGGCCTTTTTAAAATCAATGCGATCAGAGCTCACAGTAACCAAAGATTTACGACAAAAGCGCGTGGCGGCGATAAAGGCGGTTTCATCCATCCAAGCCAAGGCATCGCCACCAAATAAGGTGTTATGGTGGTTAGTGTTTGATGGAAAAATGGCTTTAATGACTCGCGCTTCTGATTTATCTATTCGCGCTAACATTTTATCTGACAATGTTTGAGTTGTGTTGAGAGTATTTAGGGTGTTTTGTTTAGTATTTACATCATGATTTGTAGAAAGTGGCATACTGCTTACATTACCAATATTTAAGGAACGTTTGAGAGTGCAGGCTACATTTTGCAGCCTGCATGAAGTGTTGCAATTAAGATTTAATGTGTTTAGATATAGATGATTATGGCTTAACTATGGTGCTTTAGTGTCATCGTCAGAATTAGGTGTTTCAGCTGAATGAGATTTCCCATCATCAATTTTTTTATCTTTGTGATCGCCTAACTGTGGCATTTTAAATTTAGCACTGTATTTGAGCACCGCTAAATTACTGGCAATGACACCCACAACCAAGATAATGATGAGCCATACTTCCAAACCGGACAAGTCCATGTTTAACCTCTTTGTGTTAATCAACCGCTAGACGAAGTTCGCACTTTTTAATATCTTCAGGTGTGTCAACATCTGGCCAGTCAAAGGCGCTGATGGCGATTTTAATTTTATGTCCGTATTCTAATGCGCGTAGCTGCTCTAACTTTTCAATATCTTCTAGTTTACCCAAGGGAAGTTTTGCAAAAGCATTGACGAAGCGGCGAGTATAAGCATAAACCCCAATATGTTTGTAAACAGGGTATTCATTGGTATCACGACCAAATGGAATACGAGCTCGAGAAAAATACAAAGCATAATGATTATTATCAAAGACCACTTTGACATTCATCGGATCGTCTAATTCGCTTTTATTGGTGATCTCAACACCTAAAGTGCCCATTTCAAATTCACCAGGATGCTTTTTAAATAGCGTGACTAATTGTTCAATCGAAATAGGGTCAATTAAGGGTTGATCGCCTTGCACATTAATCACTAAATCATCGTCTGCAAGCCCTAAGTGTCCAATGGCTTCATTGATGCGGTCGGTTCCAGAAGCTGCATCTGGACTGGTCATCACGACTTTTCCGCCAAAGCCTTCAACGGCTTGTTTAATGCGTTCATTGTCGGTTGCAACAAAAATATTATCGACACCTTTTGCTAAACTCGCACGCTCATATACGTGTTGGATCATGGGTTTACCATTAATAGGTGCTAATGGTTTTCCGGGAAAACGAGTAGAGCCATAGCGTGCAGGAATTAACAGAGTGACTTTCATTAATAAAAACCTATATTGACGGTAAATATAAAGCGCTACAGAGGCTTTATTTTTAAGGATAAACAACATTATATACCAGTGAATAACTTAGTCAGTAATTGATAAGAAACTTTTTTAAAAAGCAAGGTAATGTTTGATATGCGGTAAAAGTAATCAAACAGGACTAACCAGTTAGCACTTGTTATTGTGAATTAAATCTGATTATACTGCTGCCATCTTGTCGGAGTGCCAATAAGGCTGAGACCGTTAATTCGGGATCCGTTGAACCTGATCAGGTTAGAACCTGCGTAGGTAACAAGCATAATAATCTTGTGTGATTATTCATGCGTAAAACGTAAGTGGTTTTACCATGCCCACTTATTTTATCCGTGTTTATTCCTTTAGATTATTGACAGCAACTTGAGTCGAACACTTATTAATGTGTTTTCATGTTGCTCGCTCTCAACATATTTCCTCCAGACAAGCAACTTTCACTCATTTAATTCGAGGTTGCTCATGTCGAATCGTCGCCAAACCCGTGCCAGCGCACAAGCTTTTATCGATAACTTAAAACCGCTACAACACCCTAATTCTGAAAAAATATATCTGTCCGGCAGTCGTGATGATTTGCGGGTAGGGATGCGCCAAATACTGCAAACAGACACCCTAATAGGGGGCGATGAACAACACCAATCATGGAAGCGAATCCGCCGATTAAGGTCTATGACTGTGCAGGCGCTTATTCTGATCCGCAGGCAAACATCAATGTGCGTGAAGGCTTAGCAAAGCTAAGGCAATGCTGGATTGAAGAGCGCGATGATACAGAACAACTCGACAATGCTAGCTCGCATTTTACTCAGCAAAGATTAGCCGATGATGGCTTAGACCATTTACGTTTTGATGCGCTAGTGCCGCCGCGCCGAGCTAAAGCGGGTAAACGGGTGACCCAAATGCATTATGCTCGCCAAGGGATTATTACTCCTGAAATGGAGTACATTGCCATTCGCGAAAACATGGCAAGACAAGAAGTGACCGATACAGTGCTAACGCAAAAAGCGCAAGGCGAATCTTTTGGCGCTGAAATTGGCCCGTTGATCACCCCTGAGTTCGTGCGCAGCGAAGTGGCAAGAGGCCGAGCTATCATCCCGCTGAATATCAATCACCCTGAATCTGAACCTATGATTATTGGGCGTAACTTTTTGGTTAAAGTGAACGCCAATATTGGTAACTCAGCGGTGACATCTTCAATTGAAGAAGAAGTCGAAAAACTGGTCTGGTCGACGCGTTGGGGCGCAGATACCGTGATGGATTTATCGACAGGGCGTTATATTCATGAGACCCGTGAATGGATCATCCGAAATTCACCCGTACCCATTGGTACCGTCCCAATTTATCAAGCGCTGGAGAAAGTGAATGGCGTTGCTGAAGATCTTACCTGGGAAGTCTTTAGAGATACCTTGATTGAACAAGCCGAGCAGGGCGTTGATTACTTTACCATTCATGCTGGGGTGCTGTTACGTTATGTACCGATGACAGCAAAACGCTTAACGGGCATTGTGTCCCGTGGCGGTTCGATAATGGCTAAATGGTGTTTAAGTCATCATAAAGAAAGTTTTTTATACGAACACTTTCGTGAGATATGTGAGCTTTGCGCAGCGTATGATGTGTCGTTGTCTTTGGGGGATGGCATGCGTCCAGGCTCGATTGCCGATGCTAATGATGAGGCTCAATTCGCAGAATTAGAAACCTTGGGTGAACTGGTGAAAATTGCTTGGGAATATGATGTGCAAACCATCATAGAAGGCCCTGGGCACGTGCCAATGCAGCTAATAAAAGTGAATATGGACAAGCAACTTGCCCATTGTGATGAAGCGCCATTTTATACCTTAGGCCCGCAAACAACCGATATTGCACCGGGATATGATCATTTCACCTCAGGAATTGGCGCCGCGATGATGGCATGGTATGGCGTAGCCATGCTGTGTTATGTCACCCCGAAAGAACATTTAGGTTTACCCAATAAAGAAGATGTTAAGCAAGGGCTTATTGCTTACAAGATTGCTGCTCATGCTGCAGATGTGGCTAAAGGTCATCCGGCAGCACAGATACGGGATAACGCCTTATCAAAAGCGCGTTTTGAATTTCGCTGGGAAGATCAATACAACCTTGGGCTTGATCCTGATACCGCCAGAGCCTATCACGATGAATCCTTGCCGCAGGAGTCTGCAAAAGTGGCCCATTTTTGTTCAATGTGTGGCCCTAAATTTTGTTCGATGAAAATTACCCAAGATGTACGTGACTATGCCGCAAACATAGAGAAACAAGCCGAGAAAAAAGTTGAGGTGATTTCACCTGCGGACTATCGGTCTTATCTGACGGACAGCAATAGTTCCGATGATATTGCACTGCAGATGGCGCAAAAGTCTGCTGAGTTCAAAGCAACAGGTTCAAAGCTTTATCATCAAAAAACATTAGATGAGGTTGAATAATGGTTGCTAATGAACTGTCGTCGCAAATACCTGAAGTGGCAACGGCTAGTCGCCAACACGCATCGGTGACTAAAATTGTTTGGACGATAGCCGGTTCAGATAGTGGCGGCGGTGCGGGTATTCAAGCCGATTTAGCCACTATTCAGGATTTGGATTGCCATGCTTGTACCGTCATCACCACGCTGACTGCGCAAAACTCGGTCAATGTGACTTTGGTTGAAGCGGTATCTGATGCAATGTTATTGGCCCAATTAGATACCCTGAAGTTAGACATGCCGCCGGATGCAATCAAAATTGGTTTAATGGCTAATCAGCAGCAAGTTAATCAATTGGCAAAATGGTTAAAGGAGAGTTTTGCTAAAGAGGCTGACGTTCCGATCATTTTAGACCCAGTGATGGTGGCAACCACAGGTCAGCGATTAAGCCAAGCAGCAGTGGATTTTTCGCCATTTCGCGGTGTTGTTAATGTTATTACCCCAAATCAATCAGAGTTGATTACTTTGGCTTGTGAAGTTCAAAGGCAAACTAACCAGCAGTCACTTGCAGTTCCTGTGTTGGATTTATCCCAAATGGTGTCAATGGCGCAGCAAGTAAGCCGCTTTTTTGATTGTCATCTTGTTGCCAAGGGCGGCGATGCTAGATGGCAAGCTGATAAAGCAATGGATGTGTATGTCTGTCAGCATGTTGAGGGTGGCAGTATTGAACATAATAACAGTGTTTATGTGCTCAGTAGTGAGCGAATTGACACGGATAATAATCACGGCAGTGGCTGCATGCTATCCAGTGCCATAGCCTGTTTTTTAGCTCATGACTATGTGTTACATGATGCGGTGGTACTCGCTAAATCCTATGCCACTCAGGGGCTAAAACACAGCATTAAAATGGGTAAAGGCGCTGGCTATTTAGCCAAAACAGGTTGGCCTTCAACCCTTAATGTTATGCCACATATTGTTCAATTGACTGGGGCTTCTCGCCAATCGGTATTGCTGGATAATGCTAGTATTGAGCAACAAATGAGTCAGTCAATTCACCAAAAATTGCAGCTATCATTTACAAGGTTATCCTTACCGCTTGAAGTTTATCCTGTAGTTTCAAGTGTCTCTATGCTGGTGTTGTTGTTACAAGCGGGGTGTAAAACCCTGCAACTGCGGCTAAAACAAGAAATAAGCTGCTGTGATAAAGGCATCGCCTTTAAAAATCAACAGCAAAAAATCCTATGGATTGAGCAGCAAGTGGCTAATGCCATTGAGCTTGGCCGAAAATATAATGCACAACTTTTTATAAATGATCACTGGCAGTTGGCACTTAAATACGGTGCATTTGGTGTTCACTTAGGTCAAGAAGATGCCTTATCTGCTGATTTGGCGGCTTTAGCGGAAAATAACATCGCACTGGGGTTATCCAGCCACAGTTATTTTGAAATATTACTCGCCACGCAAGTTAATCCATCTTATATCGCACTGGGGCATATTTTTGCTACTACTACAAAAAACATGCCCTCAAAACCACAAGGGATTAGCAAACTCGCTCAATATTGTTCGTTGTTGAAGGATCATTTTCCAACGGTTGCCATTGGAGGCATCACGAGTGAAAAGCTAAACGATATTGCTGACACTGGTGTGGATAATGTGGCTGTGGTGAGGGCGGTCACTCAAGCGCACGATCCTGTTGCAGCTTTTCAAGCATTAAATCACATGTGGAGGTCTCTCAAAGGCTTATCACCTATCGCCCATTCAAAGAAATTAGCGAAAAGCGTCATTAACTCTGAACATTATCAGGAGGCATTGTGAAAACGAGTTTGAACGATCATCAATACATACTCTATTCCAAGCAAATGTTATTGGCTGATGTGTCTGAGCAAGGGCAACTTGCCTTGATGAACGCTGAAGTGGTGATTATTGGTATGGGGGATTAGGTCAGCTGGTGGCCCAATATTTAGCAGCATCCGGAGTAGGGCATCTGCATTTGCTTGATAATGATAAAGTTGAATTGTCTAATTTACCGAGGCAGATACTGTTTAATGCTAATGACATTGGCGTTGATAAGGTTAAAGTGGCGGCCAACAAACTGCAACAGCGCAATCAAGATTGTCAGATTGCAGCTCACCCCATTCGGTTAACTTCAGATAATTATCAAGCGTTATTTAATCAAATTACACCGCAACTACTATTTGATTGCTGCGATAACTTTGCCACGCGTCAATTAATCAATCGAATCGCAATAGAACGACAGATCCCGTTGTTCAGTGCAGCGATATCAGCCGATGAAGGTCAATGGTTTGCCTATGCGCCGTTATCGGATGACAAACAAGCATTCACGACAAATATATCGCCTTATGGCTGCTATCACTGTGTTTTTCCTGCGGATAGTCAATTGAGCCAAAGTTGTAGCCAAATGGGGGTTTTAGGACCTGCTGTTGGGGTGATGGCATCAATCCAAGCTTTGGCTGGTATCAATTATATTATTGGTCGGCAAGTTGAGTTTGGCGTGTTGCACCGCTTAGACGCAAAGTACTTGTCATGGTCGAAAGCGAAAATGAGCCTTGATCAACAATGCCGTGTATGTCGCAAAGCATTTATCTCCGCCCAATGAAAGTTAGACAAGTCGTAAATGAAGGGATCACCGTGATAGAAATACACATAAATGGCGAGCCACACCAGCTTGCAGCCACTATTAGTTTGACAAAGTTACTGAAGGCTAGGCACATCGAACCACAAAGCATTGCAGTGGTAGTGAATGAAATTATTATTCCACGCAGCCAATGGCCACAACACCAGTGTGAAATGGGTGATGTTATTGAACTATTTTCGGCCGTAGCAGGAGGATAATGATGTTAACGATAGCCGATCATCAATTTGAATCACGTTTATTTACTGGCACAGGCAAATTTACCAATTCAACAACCATGCTGGCATCAATAGAAGCTTCGGGCTCAGAGTTGGTGACCTTAGCCATGAAGCGCATCGACTTTAAGATGGGATCTGATGACTTACTTAAGCCATTACAATCTCGCGGTGTTAAGCTTTTACCTAATACCGCAGGAGCAAGAAATGCCAAAGAGGCCATATTTGCCGCAGAGCTTGCTTATGAAATGTTAGCCACTAAATGGATTAAGTTAGAGATCCATCCTGATCCTAAGTATCTACTTCCGGATCCTATTGAAACCCTCAATGCGGCCAAGGTCTTGTGTGAAAAAGGCTTTATTGTTTTGCCGTACATTCATGCTGATCCTGTGCTTTGCAAACGCTTGGAAGAGGTGGGTTGTGCTGCGGTTATGCCCTTAGGTAGCCCCATTGGCAGTAATCAAGGCCTGGCTACGGAAGCTTTTTTGAAAATTATTATCGAGCAGTCATCAGTTCCTGTGATTGTTGATGCAGGGATTGGCGCACCTTCTCAAGCGTGTCGAGCGATGGAGATGGGCGCGGATGCAGTATTGGTCAATACAGCTATTGCCAGTAGTGCTATGCCGGTTTTAATGGCGCAATGTTTTCAACAAGCGGTACAAAGTGGACGTAAGGCTTATGAAGCGGGGTTAGGGGCGATTAGCCATAATGCCAGTAATACCAGCCCTCTTACTGGCTTTTTAGCCACTAGCAAGGTGGGTTAATGACTTTTTCAAACCATTTCAATCAGTTAAATGTTGATGATTTATCCATGAAGCTCTATGCCTCAACATCGGCTGATGTTGAGCGCGCATTGCAACAGCCTAGTGGCAATTTAACTAGCTTGATGGCGTTATTATCTCCAGCAGCAGAACCTTACCTTGAACAAATGGCCCAAAGCGCAGCGCAAATAACCCGCCAGCGTTTTGGTGCCAACTTAGGCTTGTATTTACCATTATATCTATCAAATTTATGTGCCAATGAATGTGATTATTGTGGTTTTAGTATGAGCAATAAAATTAAGCGCAAAATCCTTAATGATGAAGAGATACTCGCCGAAGTCGATATCATCAAATCGCGAGGGTTTGATTCGATTTTATTGGTTTCTGGTGAGCATGAGACTAAAGTCGGTGTTGAATATTTTTCCCATGTGCTGCCACTAATTAAACAGCATTTTAGCTATGTTGCTATGGAGGTGCAGCCATTAAAAACAATAGAGTATCAGCGACTTGTTACCTTAGGTTTAGATGCGGTGATGGTTTATCAAGAAACTTACCGGTCACACACTTATGCCAAACATCATACTCGGGGTAACAAACAGGATTTTATTCACCGTCTCGATACCCCTGACAGAGTCGCACAGGCTGGCGTGGATAAAATTGGTTTAGGGGTATTACTGGGGCTAGATGATTGGCGACTAGATGCATTGCTGATGGGATATCATTTGGATTATCTAGAACGTCAGTATTGGCGAACTCGTTATAGTATCTCACTGCCCAGGCTTCGCCCTTGTACCGGAGGTATTGAACCCAAAGTGCTGTTAACGGATAAGGGCTTAGTGCAAATGATTTGCGCTTTTAGATTGTTTAATCAACAACTTGATATTAGCTTGTCTACACGAGAAACGCCTGAGCTTAGAGATAACTTGTTAGCACTTGGTGTCACCCAGTTAAGCGCGGGTAGCTCGACTCAACCTGGTGGTTATCAGCAACCTGACAGTCAATTAGATCAATTTGACATTAGCGATGAACGACCTGTAGCGGAAGTGATCGCCGCCATGAAAAACCACGGCTTTAATCCTGTGTTTAAAGATTGGGAAAATGGCTGGCGGTAAATTGTGTAATGGTTAAATACTGTACATTTTAGCTTGACTGAGCGATACTGTTTATCAGGCTCACCTGTTATTTTAAGGACGCGTTATGCAAATTCAATCGGCTTATTCATCGGGTGTTCAAGGTTTACAAAGTGCTCAGCAAGGTATTGCACAAGCAACAACGGCTGTCGCAACCCCAGACCCAAAACCTACTGCGGCACAATCCACCCAAGATACAGTGACGTTAAGTAGTCGTGCTGTTGAACAAACGGATAAAAATGCTGCCTTAGTGTCTGCAGTGGAATCTCAACAGCAAGGAGAAGCTTCGGTTAGAGTGATTGAAGCGGCCTCTGAAACTGTTGGCAGTATTATTAATATTGAGGTCTAAAGGTTAACGGCGGGTCGATATGGATATTCGTCAGCAATCTTCAGTTATCACTCAGCACTTTGCTGCGTCTACAACTAAGGCGCAGCAGGTTTCACCCAGTGCGTCGTCAATCTCAAGTGTCGTACCTAATAACCTCAGTTATTTACAGACAAAGCCATCAAGCCCCTCTGTTAGCAAACCTATTGTCGACACCAATCGACAGCTTGATATTGATGTCCATGAATCAAGTCAATACAGTCATTCGTCTGTTGAATTGCAACAGACATCAGCGGTTAAACGCTCACCGATACTGTCTTCTTCAACCCCCATATCCAGCCTTGCCAAATCCAGTGCTAATCATCAATTCAGTTTAAAGACTGGGCCGATGAGCATTGCCGCTATTAATCCAGCTCAAATCAGTGAGTCAAATAACATCAATTCTCAAGATGTGAATTCATTAGGTGATGCTCCTGTGGATGTGTTTACTGAACAAAACCCAACTTCGCCAATTAATCCTTTTGAGGCGCAACAAGAACAACAAGCTAAACCGCTATTTGATGCTGATGGTGAAACCCCGTTTGGTAACCGTGAAGAAGGTCAACAAAGTCCTCAACAAGTCAATGCAAGTAATGCTGAACAACAAGAAACTAGCCATGAAAATCAGGATGAAGATAAACAAGCCTCCAAAATAGAGCAAGTTGAAAAAGCCATTGAAAAACAGCAACAAAAAATTGAATTAGCAGAGCAACAACAAATAGATGAATTAGCTAAGCGTGATGCAGAAGTTAAAACCCATGAGCAAGCACATAAAGCCGTGGGCGGCATGTTTGCCCAAAGTCCAAGTTATAGTTATGAGAAAGGACCCGATGGTAAGCGCTATGCAGTAGACGGCGAAGTACAAATTGATGTGTCTGTCGTGAATGGCGATCCACAAGCTACCTTTAATAAAATGCAAAAAGTCTACGCAGCAGCCATGGCACCTGTTCAACCTTCTGCAGCTGATATTCGTGTGGCAGCCGAAGCCATTCAAAAAATGAACCAAGCTAAAGCTGAAATGGCGCAGCAAAGACAAGAGAAAATAACTCCTGCAGAAGATATTCAGCACATTAATGAATTAGCGAATACTTACAAGCAAACAATTGAGCAGTCTCAAGGATTTGAGCAAAGTCAGTTAGCGCCATTTAGTCAAGAAGAGTCCCCCACATCGGATCCACAAAGCCGCTTTATTGATAAGCTTAATCAACAAATCGACACTCAAAATCCACAAGTTCCCAATGCCACTTTGGCGTATCTTAATAATCAATTTAATTCACAAACGTCTGAAATCAACAGTCAGCAGCCGAAACAAACCTTTGAATTTACCGTGTAGAGATATAATTTTTTCTAGCGACTCGGATGAATGTCGTGTTGTTCAAGGATTAAGCTTTCTAATAATTTACTCGCAGGACCTTGGTTATCACGATTTGGAATCACCAAATTTAATGTGATTCTACGTTGTAAATTTCCATGTAAATTGAGCCTGTGTAATTGACCTCGCTCTAATTCCGCTTTTACCAAAAAGCTGGGGATCCAACAAAAGCCCATTTCGCGGCTTAAAATTACTTTGGCTTCATGAAAGTTAGAGACGGTTATGCGCTGCTCGGCTTTTAACCAACCTGTATCATTGATGGCATTAGATCCTGTATCCCTTATGACAATTTGTAGATGTTGTGCAAGTTGTTTGTCATCTTCGATTAAATCAAATTGCGCTAAAGGGTGGTTAGGGTGACACACTAAATCAAAGTCGCATTCACATAATGGCTGAGCTAAATAGCCTTTTGGAGGCATGGCACAAATAGCGATATTAACCATCTTTTGATTGATTAAATCATGAGTGCCAGAAATAACAGAATCAATGATAGTGACTCGCGTTCCTCGACCTCGCTGAATGAAAGACTGTAATGCATCAACAAGCTTGTCTGTTGGGTAAACAATTTCTTTGGCAATAGTAATACTGGGCTCCCAGCCTTGGCCTAAGTTAGTGGCTAATTGCTCAAGCTCGTCTACAGATTGGGTTAAATGACGCGAACGGCGCAATAATACCTCGCCTTGTTCGGTTAAAAAGGCTTTGCGGCCTTTCACTTCTAATACTTGGATGCCAAGCTGATGCTGTAATTTGGCAACCGCATGATTCAATGAAGACTGACTTTTATTAAGCTTTTCTGCAGCCTGAGCATAACCGCCGTAGTCAACAACGGCTTGTAAAATGCGCCATTGCTCTAGGGTTGATTTGGCTCTGTTCATGGGTAACCTCATATCTGCAAGCATTGCAAAAGAATAATGATGTTAGCATTAAGGATGTTAGGTTTCAAAAGTAATGATTAAAAAAATATTTTAAAACAGCAGCTTATTTATATCTATTTTGATACCGCTCGCACTTTTTGTTTGGTTTTATATCCCTCGGGCAGCAACAATAAAAGATCGCTGCAATAGCGATCTTTTATTTAGGTATTCAGGTTGTCATTATTGCTTTTTATAGCACAGTCAAAACTTGCTCTAACGGTAAGCGTGACTTAGGTAATGCAGCGTTATAATCTTCATCTGGATGATGGTAACCTATGGCTAATGCAACATCACATTGATAACCATCTAATTCTTTGGCAAATATTTCACCTATTAATTCTCTATCAACACCTTCCATTGTTGTTGAGTCAATTCCTAAGCGTGCTAACACATGCAAGGTGTTGCCTAACGCTAAATAAGTTTGCGCCTTGGTCCATGCACTGGTATCACCATTTTCATCTGTATTTAACTCAGCAAAAGAAAAGCTACCAAATGCTTGTTCACGTTCTTCCGCTTTAGTGCGCTTATCTGCAATGGCTTGGTCGACGACTTTAGCATAGTCTTCCCGGGTATATTTCGGGTTATAGGCAAACAAAATGACATGTGAGCTTGCTTTAATATGGGGTTGGTTGAACTGGAATTTGTTAGCAAAGGTGTCATACATGCGCTGTTTAGCGGCATCACTTTCTATAACAATAAACTTCCATGGTTGTGAGTTTATCGAGGAGGCGGACAAACGCATTGCTTGGAAGATAACATCTAATTGCTCTTGAGGTACGCGCTTTGTCGCATCATAACGTTTAGTGGTATAACGAGTTTGTAAGTCACTGATAATAGGGTGGGTCATAATATGCTCCAAAACTTAACCTTGATAACATTATCAAAATATGGTGTTTAAATATTGATGAGTGAGTAAATTGCTCTCTATTTAACTTAATAGGTTAATAGGCTTTCAAAGTACTCATGATTGCGATAATGATAGACTTGTCAGGTGAGCAAATAAACAGGCGAGTATTTGATTTATTATCAAAAATAAATTGTTAATGAAGTCTTTACAAAAATCCCTTCATCACTCAGTGATGAAGGGATTTTGTTGAATGCTATTGAGTACCTTGAGCAGTATTTAGCTGAGAGTAATCTGCCGAACAATGTCGTAGATTAATAACTGCTGGTGTGAACGTTTCTTACTGCACGACCTGATGGGTCAATAATGCCTTGTAAACTTTCGTCCCAAGCTAATGCTTCTGGTGTTGAACATGCCACCGACTTCCCACCAGGAACTGTTTCAGCAGCACTTGCCAGTGGGAAAAACTCTTCAAAGAAACAACGATAGAAATAAGCTTCTTTGGTTTCTGGTGTGTTATATGGGAAACGGAATTTAGCATTGGCTAATTGCACATCATCAACATGACTGGCAGCATGGTCTTTTAAACCGTCAATCCATGAGTAACCCACACCATCACTAAATTGCTCCTTTTGACGCCATGTAACTTCTTTAGGTAGTTTATGTTCAAATGCCTGACGTAAAATATGTTTTTCAATGCGGCCATCTTTAGACATTTTGGCTTCTGGGTTTATCCGCATAGCCACATCCATAAACTCTTTGTCTAAGAAGGGCACTCGCGCTTCTAAACCCCAAGCCGCCATGGCTTTGTTCGCTCGTAGACAATCAAATAAATGTAATTTATCTAATTTACGCACTAATTCTTCATGGAAAGCTTGTGCGTTTGGCGCCTTATGGAAGTATAAGTAACCACCAAATAATTCATCTGCGCCTTCGCCTGATAACACCATTTTGATGCCCATAGCTTTGATTTTTCGTGCCATTAAATACATAGGTGTTGCAGCGCGAATGGTGGTGACATCGTAGGTTTCTAAGTGATAAATCACTTCTTTAATAGCATCTAAACCTTCTTGGAAAGTGTAAATAATCGGATGATGGATTGTACCGATAGCATCTGCTACTTTTTGAGCCGCAACTAAATCAGGCGATTCTGCTAAGCCCACGGCAAATGAATGAAGCTGCGGCCACCAAGCACCTGTTTCGCCATCATTTTCAATACGGTGTTTTGCGTAAGTTTGGGTAATGGCCGATACCACTGATGAATCTAAACCGCCTGACAATAATACGCCATAAGGTACATCAGACATTAACTGACGTTTAACCGCAGCCTCTAGTGCATCGCGTAATTCTTCTACGCTAGCAGGGTTATCTTTAACAGCATCGTATTCCATCCAATCACGAATATAATACTTAGTAGGTTCTCCTTTTGCTGACGATAAATATTGGCCAGGTAAGAATTCGGCAACGGTTTTACAAACTGGCATTAATGCTTTCATTTCTGATGCTATATAAAAGTTACCAGCCGCATCATGACCACTGTAAAGTGGAATAATGCCCATATGATCACGACCCACTAGGTATGTGTTTTGCGCTTTGTCGTATAACACAAATGCAAAAATACCGTTGAGTTTATCTAAAAATTCGCAACCATATTCTTGGTAAAGTGACAGGATAACTTCACAATCAGAATTGGTTTGGTAGCTATATTTGTCACCGAGCTCAGCTTTGAGTTGTTTGTGGTTATAAATTTCACCGTTAACGGCTAAAACAATATTGCCATCTTGGCTAATAAGTGGCTGTGCTCCATGATCAACATCAACAATCGCTAAACGTTCATGAGCCAAAATTGCATGTTCGTCCGCATAAATACCTGACCAGTCAGGGCCACGGTGACGCAATAGCTTAGACATTTCTAACGCCACTTGGCGTAATTCACTTGCATCAGATTTGATATCTAAAATTGAAAATATTGAACACATAACACCACTCCAACTACATTGTTTAATCTTTATCTGTGTTTTACTTTGCCAGTATTTTATTTAATTTCCAAGACATATTTTTGATAAAAACTCATTAATATGGTCAATTTTGTGATTATTGTTTTGAATAACACTTTGCTAATTGAGCTTTATTTATATTATTGTGCATTTTATTGAGGATTGTTTGTTTTTTATCGAGTATAGGCAATGTTTTTGAAGATTTGTTAAAGATTTAGCAGAATATAACTTATTGGAAGTACATAGGTTAATTGCATAAAAAACCAACAAAAAAACGCATCCGAAGATGCGTTTTGATTAATTAAGCTACAAGTTATTTGGCAGGACGTAAATGATTAAACTCAGAACCTTTAAAATATCCAGGCCAATCTTGATTATTACCAAGCGTATGGGCAACATCAAAATACACTTGTAAATCTTGTAGTGCGCCTGATAAGTCCCAGTTTTCATGATAATGGTCGCATACGTTATGGTAACAGCCCTTCATGGTTTGCTGCATTTGTATTTTATATGCAGCGGTTGCTTCATCTAATGGCTCATTTCCGCCACCGGCAAAGACAGCAGGAACACCGTATTTTGCAAAGCTAAAATGGTCTGAGCGAAAAAAGCCTCCAGATGCTGGATTACGTTCTGCAGTCACTTGACGATTTTGCTTTGCAGCAGCCTCAGCCAAGTAATTTTCAAGCTCAGATTGGCCTTTACCCACTATGGTATAGTCTTTGGTTTTTCCATATATATTAGTGCTATCTAAATTTAGTACAGCAACCGTCTTATTTAATGGAAATATTGGATTGGCCGCATAAAAACGTGAACCTAATAACCCTTGTTCTTCACCGGTTGTCGCCAAAAAGGTAACGGATCGCTGCAATGGCTTGTCCTGCTTGGCTTGCTTTACAAATTGTCTGGCAATTTCCATGATACCAGCGGTGCCTGAGGCATTATCTAATGCTCCGTTGTAAATTTGATCACCGTCTTTTGTTTCATCTTTGCCAATATGGTCCCAGTGGGCAGTAAATAGAATATGTTCATCTGCTTGGCTAGTGCCAGGCAATGTGGCGACAACATTATAACTATCGCTATATTGGGTGCTGTTAGTAAATGAGATAGAAGCTGTCTGTTGTAGATCAACATTCATTGAACTACTGGCAGCTCTTGCCATTAAGGTCTCTAGTGAAAATCCAGCTTTCGCAAATACATTACTGGCAGAATCCAATGAAATCCAGCCTTCAACTTGAACTCTGTTTAACACTTCATCAGTGTTGAGGGCCAAGTCTTGTTGAGGGCCAGTCCAGCTATTTTCAACTACAGACCATGGATATGCCGCTGGCTTGGTATCATGAATAATGATTGCTCCTAATGCTCCTTGTCGGCTGGCCTCTTCAAATTTGTATGTCCAGCGTCCATAATAGGTCATGGCTAAGCCATTAAACAAATCACCATCAGGATTGGCAAAGCCAGGATCGTTAACCATGATTAGGGCAATTTTGCCTTTCATATCTAGCTGTTTATAGTCATTCCATTGATATTCTGGTGCATTAATTCCGTAACCAACAAAGACTAAAGGCGCATTCTCAATATTAATTTGTTGATTGGGGTGACGGCTACTTAGCACGATATCTTTACGGTACTGTAGTGGTAGATCTGCTAAGGTGATGGTTTGTTGCTCGCTGGCGGTATAGGTCACCATAGGAACGGCTTGTAAAAAACTACCGTTATTGGCACCGACCAAGCCCATTTTGCTAAATTGTTCGCTTAAATAATTTAGGGTGAGTTTTTCACCTTTTGTCGTTGGTGCGCGGCCTTCAAACTCGTCTGAGGCTAATACTTGAATATCTCGACGGAACAACTGTTCATCAAATTGAATAGCTGTTGCAACTATTTTTTCTTCAGAGGTGTTAGGCTTGGACGTATCATTGTTACAGGCGCTAATGAGTAAAGCCATGGCGCAAAGGGGAAACAAGTGTTTCATTGGGTTTCCTATTCTTATTGTAGTCGGTTGCATAATGAAGTATGCCAGCACCTTAAAACAAGGTGCTGGCTTCAAAAATATGTTACCTAATGTAAATTGACTTTAAGTTAAGTCACTACACAACATCTATGTCACCTGCACAAGAGAATACATGGTTAGGCCTGAATGGCTCTTTTTCGATGTCACTTAGTTGGCTTACCCCGCTGGTGACTAAAATGGTTTCGAGTCCAGCTTGAAAACCAGCCAATATATCAGTTTTCATGTTGTCGCCAATGATGACAGTGTTTTCTGAGTGAGCTTGCATATGGTTCAACGCCGAACGGATAATCCATGATGAAGGTTTACCAACGTAAAATGGCATTTTGCCAGTAATGCGTTCAATTGAAGCACATAATGCACCGCAAGCGGGGGTAAAGTTAGGGCCATGAGTGTCTGGATTGGTCGCAATAAAGCGAGCTCCACCTGCAACAAAGCGAGCAGCTTTATGGATCATATCCCAGTGATATGATCGGGTTTCGCCAACGATAACAAAATCAGGATTAATATCGGTAATGGTAAAACCAGCATTATAGAGCTCATGGGTGAGGGCGCCTTCACCTACGACATAGGCTTTGTTCCCTTTTTGATGTTTTAGAAAATCTGCGGTTGCCATAGCCGAAGTATAAAAACAGCTTTCAGGTACATTAATACCTGCAGCACCTAAGCGATTTTGTAAGTCTTTTCCGGTTTGTACAGGGTAATTAGTCAAAATAACCAGCGGGTTGCCTTGTTCTAACACCCGGTGAATAAATTTATCGCTACCCGGAATTAATTTATTGTCGTGCATTAATACACCGTCAATATCGCAAATAATATTTTTCATTGAGTATTTATCCTTTAATACAAACTGACTACATATAAAGCTAAATCTAGACATAACACAATCAATAAATAGCAAAATGCCTGTTAGGATCACTAACAGGCATTTTTTCATTTCGGACGTTAAGTGTTAGCTAAAAGTTAACATTCAACAATGTTCACGGCTAGGCCACCTTTGGCTGTTTCTTTGTACTTACTGCGCATATCTCTGCCTGTGTCCATCATGGTTTTAATCACTTTATCTAATGATACTTTATGATTGCCGTCGCCTCGTAGCGCCATTCTAGAAGCGTTAATTGCTTTAACAGCGCCCATGGCATTGCGTTCAATGCAAGGCACTTGCACTAATCCACCAACTGGATCGCAGGTTAACCCTAAGTTATGCTCCATGCCAATTTCAGCGGCATTTTCAACATGCTCAACTGTGCCGCCCATAATTTCGGTTAATGCAGCGGCTGCCATTGAGCAAGCAACGCCCACTTCACCTTGACAACCTACTTCCGCACCTGAAATTGAGGCATTTTTCTTATAAAGAATGCCGATTGCGGCAGCAGTTAATAAGTAGCGAGAACATACATCAATATCAACTTCCTGAACAAACATGTCGTAGTAACATAATACCGCTGGGATAATTCCTGCTGCACCATTTGTAGGGGCGGTAACGACTCTATCTCCCGCAGCATTTTGTTCATTAACAGACAAGGCAAATAAATCTACCCAGTCCATTGCGGTTAATGGATCGATATTATTACGACCTTCTGCTTTTAGGCGACGATATAAGGCTGGTGCACGTCGTCTTAATTTAAGGCCGCCGGGTAAAATACCTTCTTTTTGATAACCTCGTTCAACACAAGTTTTCATGGTTTGCCAGATATGCCATAAACCTTGTTTAACTTCATCTTCAGTGGCGATACTTAATTCGTTTGCCATCATCAAGGATGAAATACTTAAACCATTGTCGCAGCATTGTTGTAGCAGTTGACTGGCACTATTGAAATCAAAAGGCGCTTCTTTGATGGGCGTCGCTGGTGAGGCATTACGTTGGGTGATTTCATCCTCATCCAAAATAAAGCCGCCGCCAACGGAATAATAGGTACGCTGGTAAATTACTTCGCCCTTGTTTAAAGCGTATAGGGTCATGGCATTGGCATGAGCAGGCAGTGTTTTACGTCTGTGATAGGTAATACCCGATTCACGAGTAAATTTGACTAATCTACCATTGGCAATTTTTAGCGTTTGTTCATTGGAAACGGTTTGCAAAATGGTGTCAATATTATCGGTATTGACGGTTTCAGGTGCTTCCCCCATTAAGCCAAGAATTACCGCTTTACCGGTTCCATGGCCTTTACCTGTTTGACCGAGTGAGCCAAATAACTCAGCTTGTAACTCATCGGTGGCATCAACTAAGTTATTATCTGCCAGGTTTTGCATAAAAATTTTACCGGCTTTCATTGGGCCAACAGTATGCGAACTGGATGGGCCAATGCCGATTTTAAACATGTCAAATACGCTAATCATGATATTTAACCTTTATATGGTCGTTTATTGTTGTAATTATTAGAGAGTATAATGACTATAGATAATCGTGAGCCAGATACTCATTTGTAATGTGAGTATCCCACATTTTTTCGGTGGTCGTTCATTAGATTTTTTTATGCGATTTTTTCAGATTAGCCAAGCTTATCTGTGATTAAGTTAAGGTTAATATTTTAAGGGGTATGTTTGAGCTATTTAATGATGGACCTATGTGGTCTTACGGTTACTGAACAAGAAGCGCTGCAATTGCAACATCCCCAAGTTGGCGGGATCATTCTTTTTAGTCGTAATTTTGACAATAAAAACCAATTAATAGAGTTGGTTAAGCAGGTTCGAGCAATACGCCCTGAATTATTGATTGCGGTTGATCATGAAGGTGGCCGTGTTCAACGATTTAAGCAGGGGTTTACTCATATTCCCGCAATGGGGGATATTTTTCCTGCTGCAAAAGGTGATATGACATTAGCAAAGCAATGGGCTACAGAATGCGGTTTTCTAATGGCAATAGAATTATTAGCTTGTGATATCGATTTAAGCTTTGCGCCAGTTTTAGATGTCAACGGCGTTAGTGATGTGATCGGCAAGCGCAGTTTTAGTCCTAATCCAGATGAGGTTACCGCGTTAGCGTCGGCGTTTATTATTGGAATGCAACAAGCTGGCATGGCTGCGGTGGGCAAACATTTCCCAGGACATGGCAGCGTCGCCGCTGATTCACATATTGCAATGCCCGTGGATGAGCGAACAAAACAGCAAATTGAACAGTTTGATATGCAGCCTTTTGTTAACTTAATTGCCAATGGTCAACTGCATGGTGTGATGCCAGCTCATGTTGTTTATAGTCAAGTTGACCCCAATCCTGCAGGTTTTTCACCGTACTGGTTACAAACTGTGTTACGGAAGCAATTAAAGTTTAATGGCGTGATTTTTTCAGACGATTTGGGTATGAAAGGCGCAAGTTTTGCTGGCGATTACCTAGGACGTGCCAAAGCGGCATTAACTGCGGGGTGTAATATGATATTAGTATGCAATGATCCTGTTGGCGTAAAAACACTATTAGATCATTTTAGCTGGCCAGAGGTGTCACCAAGTGCCAATGCTATGATGTTGCGTGGCAATCAATCACAGATGATACTCTCCTTGCAGCAAGATACGCGATGTTTAGCTGCTATCGAAATATGTAAAAACATTTGGACGTTGGCAAACAATAAACACTAATAGTATGTAGCATGGTTTGCTGTTTTTTTAGACACTTAATTTGCTGTTATGCACAAGTATTGGTAAACATTCCAATGACGTGATACAAATTGTTGCAGATGGCATTTTAGATGCGACTATAGTGCTGTCTATTAAAGTCATATTTTACTCTTTATTGCATTTTTGCAGGCGGTCATCATGGATGGCCGCTTTTTTATGGCTCTTTAAAATGAAAAACCGGAGTCTTGGCTCCGGTTAATGTACTAAATAAATTGCTTAAAGCGCATTTAATGATGCAATCTTTTAGGGTAAGTAAGTTTGGCTTTCAATTTGTTGATTTTGAGAGTGTGTTGCTGACTTTTCCCCTAAATCAATCGGTCTTGCCATGGTGGGTTGTTCCATTTTCCTAATTTGCATCACAATGCCCATTTTAGGGTGGTCAAAATAATGCAATTCACCACTACGAACCCTGCGGTTTTGTTTTAACGGTATCGCTTGTAAATAGGGCTGCATTGACTTTTCAACTTGTGTATTTAATGCGTCATATTGATTAAATTCTGTTTTATTTGTCTCAAGCATTTTTTGCGTTTCTTTACGCAATGCAAAATTATTTTCAATATATAAATAATGGCTTAGATAAATATTAATGGTGCCATCTAACTCCCAAACCGGTTTTGTTTGTTCAGTTTCAAACAGGTTTCCAAGGCTTGCAAACTCATTAACCGTTAAATCAATGCTTGGCTGGTTATTTTTCTGTGTGGTGACACGCTGACCATGATAGTCATATTCATTAGAAAAATCCTTACCAGCAAAAATGCGTACTGGTTTAGCATTGCGTCGCCCTTGCATGTTTTGTTGCCAAGTAAGATGAATTAAAGGTTTAATATTCGATTCTCTACTGACGGTTTTTATAATATCTGCAAATTGGCTCTGGCTTTGGGCAAGTAATGTTGGCCCATCTCCCAAATAAGCTTTATTGGGCTGAGTGGCGGCAATACTGAAGGGAACTTGACTAGGGTGGCTTCTTACTTTGCTACTGGTTAAGTTGTCACCACAATCAGATTGCTGCGCTAATGACCAATCATTCGAGGTGCAGCCGTTTAAGCTAGCCGCTACACCAGTTATGTCTGTGCTGATAAGTGGCGTGATAAAGTCAATGGCTCGATTATCCACTTTCGCAGCAGGTGTATCTGGCCATTGCTCCGTGGAATTGTTTTGACGCTCAAAAATGAACATTTCAACTTCAAACCAAGTTGATGCTTGGACTGGTATTGTAGTCGACAGTATGCCTAATGCTGTTACTGTCATCGCGATTTTACGAAGCACTATTGCTCTCCAGTTTGATGTTTTGCAAGCTGCTCAAGTAAGGTTTTTAGTAATGCTAATCTGTCTTTACTTGTTTCAGTTGGAATGGTGAACTTTAACTTATTTGGGCCATCCATTCGATAGATTTGTGGCTGCTTTTGCAATAAATCGATAATAAACATTGGATCTATCTGGTGATGTTCACCAAATTCAATACTGCCACCTTTTGCATGCATTTCAATTTTTTGTAAACCCAAACTAGTTGCCTGATGCTTAAATACGGTTAAATCCATCAGATTGCGGGTTTGATCTGGCAGCATTCCAAAGCGATCAATAAATTCGACTTTGAGCTCATCAACCATAGATTCAGTATGACAATTCGCAATACGCTTATACAAGGATAAACGCATGTTGACATCACCGACATAGTCTTCAGGTAACAATGCGGGTATGCGTAAATCGATATCGCAAATTGCATTTAACATATTGGCCAGTGATGGCTCTTTACCTTGTTTTAGAGATTTTACTGCCGATTCAAGCAATTCCATATACAAACTGAAACCAATTTTACTGATATGGCCGCTTTGCTCATCGCCAAGTAATTCACCCGCACCACGAATTTCTAAATCTTGAGTAGCCAATAAGAATCCTGCACCTAAATCTTCTAATGCGTCTATGGCTTCTAAGCGTTTACGTGCATCGGATGTCATTCGTTTTGGGTGAGGAGTCATCAAATACGCATAGGCTTGATGGTGAGATCGACCCACACGACCACGTAGTTGATGTAATTGGGCTAGGCCAAACATATCAGCGCGGTGGATTAAAATAGTGTTGGCACTGGGTACGTCAATACCGGTTTCAATGATGGTGGTACACACTAATACATTGAAGCGTTGATGATAAAAATCTGACATGACCTTTTCAAGATCGCGTTCGCGCATTTGACCATGGGCGGTTACCACTCGAGCTTCTGGCAGTAAATCACGTATATCTTGTGCCGCTTTTTCAATGGTTTCGACGTTATTATGTAAATAATATACCTGACCACCACGTAAAATCTCACGGGATATGGCTTCTTTAACTGTGGCTTTATCATATTCACGCACAAAGGTTTTTACCGCAAGTCGCTTAGCGGGTGGGGTGGCTATGATGGATAAATCACGCATTCCCGACATCGCCATATTAAGCGTTCTGGGAATAGGTGTAGCAGTTAAAGTTAAAATATCGACATTGGCTCGTAGGGCTTTGATTTTTTCTTTTTGACGAACACCAAAGCGATGTTCTTCATCAATAATTAATAAGCCTAAATTATCAAATTTAGCTTCTGAAGACAGTAACTTGTGGGTGCCAATTATAATATCGACTTTACCTTCTTGCAGTGAGTCTAGTACTTGATTTTGCTCTTTGCTGGTACGAAAGCGTGACATAACCTCAATCACGACAGGCCAATCGGCAAAACGGTCTTTGAAGTTTTCAAAATGTTGCTGGGCAAGCAAGGTGGTAGGCACTAATACGACGACTTGCTTGCCGGCATTGACGGCAACAAAGGCTGCGCGCATTGCGACTTCGGTTTTACCAAAGCCGACATCTCCGCACACTAAGCGATCCATTGCCATTGGCGCTTGTAAATCGGTTAGAACGGCATCAATGGCAGTTTCTTGATCCACAGTTTCTTCAAACGGAAAAGCTTGCGCAAATACAGCATATTCTTCTTTATCAAGGCTTAAGGCCTCACCTGGTCGTGCTTGACGTCTGGCATACACATCCAGTAACTCTGCAGCGACGTCTCGAATGCGTTCAATGGCCTTTTTCTTGGCTTTTGCCCAAGTTTCGTTTCCTAACTTATTCAGTTGGGTGGTTTCTTCATTGCCTACACTATAACGGCTGATTAAATGCAAAGATGACACAGGTACGTATAATTTGTCGCCACCGGCATATTCAAGTTTTAAGTATTCAGCGACTAAGCCTCCGGTATCAAGAGTTTCTAAGCCTTGGTAAAGCGCAACCCCATGCTCTAAATGCACTATGGGTTGGCCAACCCTTAATTCTGCTAAGTTTTTGACTAAAACATCAGAACTGACTTGTTTTTGTTTTTCGCGGCGTCGTTGCTGCGAAATCCGATGACCGAACAACTCGGTTTCACAAATAACACTGACATTGCCCTTTGGCTCAATATCGATTAGTGCCCCACGAGACAAAGGCGATACTAATAAACCAATTGGATCTTTGCCGCTAAGGTAATCATCTAAGTGCTTAAATAATTTAGGCTTAATATCAATTTTGGCGAATAGTTCAAGCAATGCCTCCCGTCGCCCTTCAGATTCTGCCACAAACAATATTTGCTGTTGTGTTTGACTGAATTCTTTAAGCGCGAGTAGCGGCTGTTTTAATTTGTGATTCGCGTTGATATCAGGAAGCGCTGTGGCTTTGGCGCTTAATGCATGTTTTGGTAAAGCATCAATATCAACTTGTTTGGCTTCATTAAGCGGTAGATTAATGAGTTGGCTGCGCTGCATGGGTTTGAAGGCGCTAAACAGTTGATCGCTTAATAGGTATAGCTCTTTGGGTTCAAGTAAAGGCCGCAGTGGGTCGACTCGGCGATCTTCATAGCGAGTATGTATTTCGTCTAGGTGTTGCTGACACGACTTTTCAATATCACCAAGGGTGATTAATTGGCTTTGTTCTGGTAGGTAATCAAACAAGCTAGCCGTTTCATCAAAGAATAATGGCAGATAATTTTCAATCCCTGCAGGCATTAAGTTACGACTGACCAGCTGGTAGACGGATTCAGGTTCTTTTGAAATCACTTCAAAGCGGCGACGATAGCGTTGTCTGAAACCTTCAATGGCTGCACTGTCGGTAGGAAATTCTTTCGCTGGCAACATGCGAATTTGGTCGAGCGCCATGCCTGAACGCTGGCTATCAACATCAAAAAAGCGAATAGATTCGACTTCGTCGTCAAACAATTCTATCCGCAATGGCTGTTTTGAACCCGTAGGAAAAATATCAATAATTGAACCGCGAATAGCAAACTCACCGTGTTCGTATACTTGGTCGACAACATGGTAACCTGTGTCGGTTAAATGTTGGCGTACCTGACTTAATCCATAAATGTCACCTTTTTTTAGGATCATGACATTTGCGGTTAAAAACGATTTTGGCGGTAAGCGAACCATTAGGGTGTTGACTGGCACAATAACCACATTGTGCGAGCTCTGGCTAATTTGCGCTAATGACTCTAATCGTTGAGATATTAAATCTTGATGCGGTGAAAAATTGTCGTAAGGAAGCGTTTCACGATCAGGAAATAAACACACATTGACGGGGTGATTGGCTAATAAATAACTTAACTCGGCTTCTAGGGTTAATGCGCTGGGGGTATCGTGAGTGACAATAAGACTGGTGCCTGAGTGCTGTTTAATCAAATTGGCGATGGTGAGTGCTTGAGAAACTCCCCCTAGTGTGGCTAAGGTTTGAAGTTGTTGGCCTTTTTTGACACTGGGTGGCGCGATAACATTAAATTGCTTCATTTAATTAATAACTTGTTTTGATTTAAAAAATTATAAGGTGTCTTTGCGATGTTGTTTACGCAGTTTGAGCATTTTTTGTTGCACAGTTAAGCTAGCTTTAACGAGCTGCTCGACATCTTCATCCAATATTTGATTGAAAGCGAGTTCTGTTTGCCACTGCTCAGCCGGCTCCTTAGCACTGAAATTATCTGGCGAAATGTGGCTTGAACTTGTTTTATGCGTGCTCGATGGTGGTATTGGTCGTAAAGAAGATTGCGTCACTTCACAAATACATAAAACGGCAACCACTTCATTGTGAAGGTAAATATGTGCTTTGAACAGATCACCAATATTGAAAGGTTTATCTGACATAACACTTAAGCCACTGCCACCAAACTGGTAGCCTTTATATTGAATCCCTGATTGCGCTTCTTTTTCAATGACATGTTGTAAAACTAAATCAATTTTTCGTGATTGAAGTTTTAAAAAGTCAACAATGGCTTTGGTCTCAGAATCGAGTTGTCGCAGTTGCAGCAGGCAATTGGCTTCTAATGCCTTGACTTCAGAAAGCAATTTAAGCCCAGTCGATTGCATCTGTCTCAGTTGATCGTCATTGGGTAATGGCAAGCGTTTATCCCATGGTTCAAGATAAACGTTAAACTCATGAGGCACGCTAAAGTAAGAATTGCTGTCTGTTAACAAGGTTTGCCTCTTTATTTATCAAATTAATACCCCTATTATCGTGCCCAACTTGATGATTTAGCAAGTCATAAGCCTAAACGGAGCTGCTAATATGTATTTCCACTGGTTCAGTCTGCCAATATACGCTTGATAAAGAGCAACGGATGACTATTTTTTATGAATTTTAGATTTTCTTTATATGTCGGATTTCGATATTGGCGATCTCGTAAAGCTAATGCGTTTGCGTCATTTATTACCTTTTTTGCTGTTACAGGGATTTTTTTAGGCGTGTGTGCTCTGATTGTCGTTAGCTCGGTCATGAACGGGCTCGAAGGACAGTTGAAAAATCGGATTTTAGGCGCAGTGCCGCAATTAACAATATTGCATGAGTCTGGCTTCGAAGATTGGCAACAACAAATACGCTTACTGCATCAAGAAAAAGATCTTAAAAGCGAGATATTAGGGGTAGTTCCGTCTGCTACGACTCAAGGTATGTTGCAATCAGCGGCCAATATTGCTGCTGCGCAGGTTTTTGGGGTTTATCCTGAGTTAGAGCAAGGGTTATCGCCGATCATTTCTCATACCTATTCGAATGCTTTTGATGAATTAACTGCGGATAGCTATGCCATTGTGTTAGGCAGTGAGCTTGCACGTAAATTGAATGTTAGAGTGGGTGATAAAATCCGCTTACTCAGTGGTGATGGTGTGGTTTACTCCCCATTTGGCCCTGTACCTAGTCAACGTAAATTTGTCGTTGCAGGCGTGTTTGAAATGGGATCGCAAGTCGATGGAACTGTAGCTTATGTGCATTATCAAGACGCGCGTAAATTGATGCGACAAAGCCCTGAGGAAATTTCAGAATTAAGAGTGTATTTAGACGACCCATTTAAAGCGGCACAAATTGGCCCTAAAGTGATTGAAAACTTTAACCAGCATGGGATAAAGGTAACCGCGCGTGACTGGCGTGATGATTTTGGTCACTTATTCGCTGCGGTTAAAATGGAAAAAAACATGATGTCACTGATGCTCAGTTTAATTGTGGCGGTGGCGGCGTTTAATATCGTGTCAGCCTTAGTCATGATGGTTGTGGATAAAACCACTGATGTTGCTGTACTGAAAACCCAAGGATTAACTACTACGTCAGTGATGAATATTTTTATTGTTCAGGGCTCATTAAATGCCTTATTGGGCTTGTCATTCGGAACAATTTTTGGGGTGATATTAACCTTAAATTTAAACAGCATACTTAATACTTTAGGCGTGTCTATTTTAGGCGCAGGACAAATTTTGCCGGTGCAATTATCGATTAGCCAGTTAGTGATTATTGTTGTTGGCACCTTATTGATTACCCTAATCGCTACCATATACCCAGCACTGAGAGCCGCTAAGGTTCAACCCGCTACCGCATTGAGATACGAATAATGATTCAAAATCAACAGCTTTTATTGCAAGTAAAGCATGTTAGCAAACAATATCATGATGGTGATGTCACCACCCAAGTGCTTAAAGATGTCAACTTAGAGGTTTTTAAAGGTGAGCAATTGGCGATTGTTGGCAGTTCAGGTTCTGGCAAAAGTACCTTGTTACATTTAATGGGCACCTTAGATACTCCAAGTGATGGACAAGTATTGCTGGACGGCGAAGATATTTATCAATTGTCTTCTGCTCGCCAAGCTGAGTTACGTAATCAAGACTTAGGCTTTATTTATCAGTTTCACCACCTTTTGCCCGAGTTCAGTGCCCTTGAAAATGTTGCCATGCCCGCCTTTATTCAAGGTAAAAATAAGCAACAGACTCTAGCAGATGCCAAACTTTTGTTAGAGCGGGTGGGGTTAGGCCATAGGTTAGCGCATATTCCTGCGCAGTTGTCTGGGGGGGAGCGTCAACGAGTGGCGATTGCCAGAGCATTGATTAATCAACCGAAACTGGTTTTAGCTGATGAGCCAACAGGTAATTTAGATGCTAACAGTGGCGATGCTGTGTATGAACTGATCAGAGAATTAGCACAGCAATTTGGTACCGCCTTTGTGGTTGTGACCCATGATCATAAATTGGCCGCAAAAATGGATAGACAATTAACCATGAAAGACGGTGTTTTGCAGGATGTAGTAGGGACTGATGCATGAGTAAATGGTTACCTTTGCTGATCGGTTGGCGCTTTTATCGCGCTAGGCAGTCTAATGGTTTTATTGGCTTTATCTCGTTTGCATCAACCGCAGGTATCGCATTGGGCGTGGCGGTGCTGATTATTGTATTATCTGCGATGAATGGTTTTGAGAAAGAGTTACAAAATCGCTTACTTGGGGTGATATCTCATGGTGAGCTCGTGGGGGTTAATGAGCCCATTCAAGATTGGCAGGCTATTGCTAATAGTGCGCAGAATATACCTAATATCACCGGTGTCGCCCCTTTTATTCGTTTGCAAGGGTTGGTGCAAAAGCCCGGTGGTTTTCAAGGCATCGTAGTAAACGGTATTGATGTTCAGCATGAGCCTAATGTTTCTAGCATTGCTCAGTATATGAATGAAGCATCGTGGCGGTCACTGCAAGGTGTCGATAATCATATTGTACTTGGGCGAAGTCTACTTAATAAATTGCAGTTAGAGGTAGGCGATACCTTAGCCATGTATACCCCAGCTGCTGATAACAGCCGTTTATCTGCAGCTAAAAGTCACCGTTTTGTGGTCAGCGGCGTTTATGATCTCGGAGGAGAAATCGAATCAACTCAAGCCTATGTACCCATCGGCTATTTGAGCGAACTACTTGACCTTGGTACTGGAGTCAGTGGTTTGCGGATTCAGGTGGATAATGTCTTTAGCGCACCACAAATCATTAGAGATTTAGGTTATGCCCAGAGTGAATATTTATATTTAAATGATTGGACAAGATCCCAGGGACACTTATATCAAGACATTCAACTGGTACGAATGGTGATGTATTTAGTGCTGGCATTGGTGATCGCCGTGGCCTGTTTTAATATTGTGTCAACCTTAGTGATGGCTGTGAGAGATAAAGCCTCTGAAATCGCAATCTTAATGACCATGGGTTTAAAGCGAAGTGCCGTGATGGCCATTTTTGTGATGCAGGGCGGCTTAAATGGTCTATTAGGATGTAGTTTAGGCGGCATCATTGGGGTTGTTGTTGCCGTTAATTTAAGCGCAATTGCCAAGGGTGTGGAATCTATATTTGGGGTTCACTTTTTAGATTCAGATATTTATTTTATTGACTTTTTGCCATCACAATTGCAACAAAATGATGTGATATTTGTGGTGAGCTTGGGATTAGTGATGAGCCTGATCGCGACCTTATATCCTGCATGGAAAGCCACTAAAATAGCCCCAGCTGCAGCATTAGCCGGTCGATAGCTAATAAAACTCTAGGTAATTTGTCTCCTGATTTGCCAAATGAGAAAGTGAAATCAATGATGCGTTGTACTCAATGCGAAGAATCAATATTTCGTCAAAAACTAGGTCGCTGCTATCGCTGCATGGCCCAACTCGCATTATTGAGTGTTGTAGGTTGGCCATTATGGTTTCACCTGTTTGTGGATAATGCGACTGATGTTAAGTCTATCGCATTATTATTTTTTTGCTGTGCTTTTAGTGGGTTATTAGCGGTACATTTATTTATGTGGCTTTACTATCGTTACATCGGGAGCAACGAAAGGCATTAACCACGTTTTTTCCACTTGAATAAAATTGAATAGCGCCACAAGCTTTTGATCACTAAAAAACCAACGAGTGCGGATATTAATCCTAACGCAAAACAGCCTAATAAAAAGGGTGGGCCTATAGTCGATAAAGATGATTCAATCCATTGCCAACTGGCTTCAAAATGAAAATTTTCCGTTGGATGACCTAACATCCACGCCCCAAATAAATAGGCGGCATAAAACATAACAGGCATGGTGAGAGGGTTAGTTATCCACACCAGTGCCACAGCCACTGGAATATTGACATTAAACAGTATGGCCAAACCTGCCGCCGCAACCATCTGAAATGGCATTGGCATCCAAGCCACAAATAACCCCACAGCAAAAGAGCCAGGAGCTGATTTTCTATTTAATGCCCATAGATTGGGCTTATCTAATAGTTTGCCAAAGACTTGCAAATACTTATGTTTTTGCAAGGCTTTAGGATCAGGCATAAATCTTTCTATGAATTTTTTTGGCATCTTGGTTGGTTTCTGTCTTTACTAATACGCTATGGATCGTTTTATCTTTGGCTTCTGTATTAGTTGCCTAAGTGCATTGCTTTGGCCTGTTTTACCTGCGCAATGGTGCTTACCTTACTTATTATTTTTTGTCGTTATCTTTGTGCGTAAAGCTCCGAGTGTTAGTGGCGTGCTGTTTGCGGTTTGGTGGTTAAGTATCTATTTCTATTCTTTAGATTTTCAACCCAAGATGATTTCAAATAATAAGACGACAATTTCTGCGCAAATAGTATCACTTGTTAGTGAGCACCGCGACTGGATAAGTGCAGATGTGCGCTTAATTGAACCAAAATTAACCAGCTTTAATGTTTCGCAATTATGGCGACTTCCTTGGGCTGATAAGTATTATCGTTTAACTTGGCAAACGCCGCCTGAGGTAAGAGTCGGTCAGATTTGGCAACTCGATGTAAAACTTAAACCCATAACGAATATTGCCAACCAAGGCGGTTTTAATCAGCAACGCTATTATATTAATCGACATATAGTGGCGAAAGGCAAGATTAAGGCAGGTGAGTTGATAGGCCATAAGCTGAGCTTTCGACAACAATTGCTTACTCAATTTAAGCTTATAAGCCCGAAATTAGCCAATGGTGACTTACTGTTGGCGTTATTGTTTGGCGAAAAAGGGCAAATAAACGATCAACGATGGCAACAGTTAAGGCAAACCGGCACAGGGCATTTAATTGCTATTTCAGGATTACACTTATCTGTGGTGTTTGCGCTGTTTTATGGTTTTATTCTAGGCATATTGAAGTTGCTGTTTGGCTCTAAAATCTATAACAGCTTGATAGCAAGAGGTTATTTTCGCGGAAATACATTTAAATACAGTTTGTTTAGTATTCAAAGTGCTTTATTGATTGCGCTATGGGTGACGGTGGGATATGCCTATCTAGCCGGTTTTGCAGTGGCAACTCAACGTGCGCTATTAATGCTGGCAATGTTAGTCATATTTAGTTTTTTAAAACAGTATCATAGCCAATGGCAACGCTTAATGTATGCGCTGGCTGGTGTATTGTTATTTGACCCATTAGCCATCTTAAGTGGCGGTTTTTGGCTATCTTTTTGTGCCTTAGCGATTATTTTACGCTATGTAGATAAACAAGACCTGAATAGCGAAAAAGCGGATGTTGCAAAAGTGGAGCAAGAACGGCAAACATCGACTAGGCCAAAAAAGGGTTTATGGCTGCGCATATCAAGCGCTATAAAACAACTTTGGGCTATTCAATGGCGTCTTGCTTTAGGGCTTGGATTATTACAAGCCATATTATTTGGCACTATATCTGTTCATAGTATTTGGATTAATTTACTGGTGGTCCCTTGGTTTAGTCTGCTGGTAATTCCTGCGGCAATGATTTGTTTTATCCTGTGGTTGCTTTTATTGGTGGCCTTTCATGGTCAACATGAATGGCTTGTGCTGAAAATTGCTGATGCCTTGCTACAGCCGTTTAGTTATCTATTGTCAATGTCTGAAAACTTCTCTCATAGCATTATTTATTTAAGTGAAGCTTGGATTATTGCAGGCATATTCAGTTTGGTTGGTTGTGGTATTTTAGGCATGATTAGCTGGCGTGGGCGCTTAACCATGTTTGGCTTAATTCAAATCGATAAACAACTTGTGTATGGCAAGGAAGCTGGGACTTTTACGCGCACACTGTTCATCCTATTTGTGAGTTTGTTATTAAACCTGCCAATAATACAGTTACTATTTGGCAAGTTTGTAGTGGCTGATGATCTTGCTTGGCAAGCTTCTACATCAGTTCATGTTTTAGATGTCGCTCAGGGAACCGCTATTGTAATTCAGCAAGGTGATCATGCCATTATCTATGATACTGGGGCAGCCTTTGGTGACTTTAGTTATGCAGAGCGAGCAATATTGCCTTTTTTACGTGCCAAGGGGATTGATGCGATTGATTACTTAATTATTAGCCATCAAGATAATGATCACAGTGGGGGCTTAAATTTGCTGCTTAATACATACCCGAAAACACATTTGATTGCAGATTCTATTGAAGATGGCGTCCATTTGAAGCCGCTGACTAAGCACAGTTTATGTACCGCGAAAGAGATTAACTGGGGCAGGGTTAAGCTCAATTTTCTGGCTAACCATTTAGTTTCTGTCAGGGATAATAATCTTTCATGCGTAGTAAAATTGTCTATCGAGTCAACTTCTTTATTGTTGACTGGGGATATTGAGAAACTACGTGAGCTAAATATGTTAGAAAATCAACAAGATGTCAGCGCAGATATTTTGTTCGCTCCCCATCACGGTAGCCGAACATCATCATCGGATGCGTTTATTGAAGCTGTATCGCCAAAGGTGGTGATTTTTAATGCGGGTGACAATAATCAATATGGTTTTCCTAAGGCGGATGTAAAAGGGCGTTATCTAGCTAGAGGTATTGACGCTTACACCTCAGGCGAAACAGGTCAGTTAAGCATTAAAGTTAGTCACTCTGGTTATCAAATAAACACCTATCGGCAAGATTTAGCTCCTTTTTGGTATAACCGTTTGTTTAGATTTGGTCTGATTGTTAAAGCAGAGTAGAATGCCCGTCATGTTAGTTAGAGAAGAATTAGATTAATGTCATCACCCAAAAATGAAATGTGGACCGTTTTTAAACGCTTAATGACTTATGTTGTCCCCATGAAAGGTATGTTTATCATGGCCGTATTAGGCCTGTTAACTTATGGCGCTGTTGATGCTGGTTTTATTGCCTTTATTAAACCATTCATTGATGAAGGTTTTGGTTCTAATGCAACAACGGTTGCTGGAGTAGATGTTCCAACTCACGGCGGTTTTAACTCCGATAACAAGGTGTTGATGTTAGCGCCTCTAGTTGTCATGGGGATGTTCATTCTAAGGGGCTTAGCAAACTTTGTTTCTACCTATTGCATATCATATATGAGCGCTAAGTTGATTATGGACATGCGTCAGCAAGTGTTCGAACATTATCTTCGCTTACCGGTTAGTTATATCGACCGTGAAAACAGTGGTAATTTAATCTCACGCGTGACCTTTGATACTGAACAAATTGCTCGTGCATCAGGAAGTGCGTTAATTTCAATTGTAAGAGACTCAATTACCATCATAGGCATGTTGGCGATTATGTTTTTTTATTCCTGGAAATTGTCTTTGTGTATTTTGGTTATCGGGCCAGTAATGGGTGTGGTGATCAGTGTTGTCAGTAAGCGTTTTCGTAAGGTATCTAAGCAAATTCAGTCAGCAATGGGCGGGGTAACTGCTGCGACAGAACAAATGATCAAAGGCCATAAAAATGTATTATCTTTTGGCGGTCAACAAACTGAGATAGAACGTTTTTATAAAGTTAATAACGCTAACCGATATCAAAATATGAAGCTTGCTGTGGCGCAATCAGTTAGTCAGCCGCTTATTATGGTGATTGGTTCTTTTGCGTTGGCTTTTGTGTTGTATGCAGCCAGTTGGGATAGCATGAAATCAGAATTGACCGCTGGTACATTTGCGGCAATTTTGGGTGCAATGTTAGCTATGTTACAGCCTATTAAAAACTTAACCCGTGTTAATGCTGAATTTCAGCGAGGTATAGCAGCCTGTACCACAGTGTTTGAGCTGTTAGATACGGCACCCGAATCAGATAATGGAACTCATACGGTTGAACGTGCTCAAGGCCACTTACAATTTAAAAACGTTACCTTTAGCTATCCTGAACAAGATAGAAAAGCATTAGATAATATCGAATTTGAAGTGAAGCCAGGGAAAACGGTTGCGCTGGTTGGCCGCTCTGGATCAGGTAAATCTACTATTGCCAGTTTAATTACGCGCTTTTATGGTGGTTTATCTGAAGGCGATATTTTACTCGATGACACCAGTATTTATGACTATCAGCTGAAAAACTTGCGCGATCAAGTGGCGTTAGTATCACAACAAGTGACACTGTTTAACGACACTATTGCCAATAACATTGCTTACGCTTATCCAGGTGATGTCACCCGAGAGCAAATTATTAAAGCCGCTGAGTTGGCCTATGCAATGGAGTTTATTGATGCTTTACCAGAAGGTTTAGATACGCAAGTGGGTGAAAACGGCGTATTACTTTCAGGTGGTCAGCGTCAGCGTATTGCCATCGCTCGTGCCATGCTACGTGATGCCCCAGTATTGATTTTAGATGAAGCGACTTCAGCATTGGATACTGAGTCTGAAAAGGCAATCCAAAAGGGCTTAGATAATCTTCGCCATAATCGTACTTCAATTGTGATTGCCCACCGTTTATCAACGATTGAATCTGCCGATGAAATTTTAGTGATCGATCAAGGTTCAATTATTGAACGCGGGGTACACAAAGACTTAATTATGCAGCAGGGTGTTTACGCTAACCTATATCAAATGCAATTTGGTCATTAATGCAAACTTGGATAAATAAAATTTGGTATCAAGGGCATTGGGCTAAATGGGCCTTACTGCCCTTGTCGGCATTGTTTTGGTTAATCAGCTCCATTAGGCGTTGGTTATTTCAATGTGGTTTCAAGTCGATTTATCGACTGCCTGTGCCTGTTATTGTTGTGGGTAACATTACCGCAGGAGGTAGTGGTAAAACGCCAACGGTGATTTATTTAATCAATCTACTTCGAGCTAATGGTTTAAAACCTGGCGTTATAAGCCGTGGCTATGGGGCTAAAATTGACGGTGTTACTGCGGTTACTCAACACAGCAAAGCTAGTGATGTTGGTGATGAGCCGTTAATGATTGTTAGCCGTACTCAAGTTCCTATGGTTGTGGGTTCCAAGCGGGTACTTGCTGCGCAAACGCTTTTGGCTGATTATGATGTAGATATCATCATTAGTGATGACGGTTTACAGCATTATGCTTTGGGTCGAGATATTGAAATTGCCTTGGTTGATGGCGCTCGACGTTATGGAAATCAATGTTTAATACCAGCAGGGCCCTTACGTGAAGGCTTGTGGCGGTTAAATAATATTGATTGGATTATCAATAATGGTGGTCCAGTGATTAACAACTCAGAAAGTAAAGAGCAATTAATGTTACTTGAGCCTGCACCATTACAACCCGTGTTAATACCTAAAGGCCAACATGCTGATCTTGAAGTGATGAAAACACAGCCTATTGTTGCTATGGCAGGTATTGGTAATCCACAACGATTTTTTGATAGCTTGGTTGAGCAAGGTTATCAACTTGCCCATACCATCGCCTTTGAAGATCATCAAGCTTATGATCAAACCCAATTACAGCAACTTTCTGCCAATTATCCATTATTGATGACAGAAAAAGATGCGGTTAAATGTCGCGATTTTGCTGCACACAACTGGTGGTATTTGCCAGTAAATGCGAAGCTTAGCGAACAATTCGATAAACAGTTTATGAGTCAAGTGACTCAATTGATCCAACTTAAAAAGGAAATCTAAATGGCTTTTGATAAAAAGTTACTTGATATCGTCGCTTGTCCAGTATGCCAAGGTAAACTGGAGTTTGATAAAGAAGCGCAAACATTGATTTGTAAGTTTGATAAACTGGCTTACCCGATTGATGAGGGTATTCCGGTATTACTTGAAAACCGTGCCATGCCATTAGTGCCTAATGAATAAAGGCCGTTTAATACAGAGTTAAAGCTAATAAAAAAGCTGCAATTGAATCAATTGCAGCTTTTTTGTGTTGAATCAGAGTGAGGTTTTATTTCACTCGCATACCGGGTTGTGCACCTTCATGTGGTTCTAAAATCCACAAGTCTTTACCGCCAGGGCCAGCCGCAAGTACCATACCTTCCGACATGCCAAAACGCATCTTACGCGGTGCAAGGTTGGCGACCATGACCGTTAGTTTGCCTTCTAAATCTTCAGGTGCATATGCCGATTTGATTCCTGCAAACACTTGTTTGGTTTCACCACCTAAATCTAATTGTAGTTTTAGTAGTTTATTGGCTTCAGGAACATGTTCAGCTTTAGCTATGCGTGCAATACGTAAATCTAACTTAGCAAAATCATCAAATTCAATGGTTTCACTTATTGGGTCATCTTCTAGAGGATTACCACTTACCGCTTTGGCATCTAGAACTGGCGCTTTGTTATCAGCTTTAGCTGCTTGAGTCACTTGGAGGTTTTCTTTAGATGCATCTACCATGCTAGCCACTTTGTCTAAGTCAACACGCTGCATTAACGCTTTGAAAGGTAGAATTTCATGGCCAGTCATATCTGTGGCTAAGCTGTTCCATGTTAGCTCCATTTGCAGGAAGGCTTCTACATCTTGGCTTAAGCGAGGTAAGACAGGCTTTAAGTAAGTGACTAAAATGCGGAACATATTTAATGCATTTGAACATACTTCGTGGGCTTGCTGTTGCTTGTCTTCGTGCTTCACTAGCTGCCACGGAGCTTGATCAGCAACATACCCATTGGCAATATCCGCCATGGCCATAATTTCACGCATGGCTTTGCCATATTCACGGCTTTCATAATACTCAGCAATTTGCTCTTGTTTAGCAATAAAGCTTTCAGCAAGGCTATTGTCGCTAACTTGGGCTAATTTGCCATCAAAGCGCTTACTGATGAAACCTGCTGTACGTGAGGCTAAGTTGACTAATTTGCCGACTAAGTCAGAGTTAACACGTTGAGCAAAATCTTCTAGATTAAGGTCTAAATCATCAATACGGCTACTTAATTTAGCTGCGTAGTAGTATCGTAAATATTCTGGATCTAGATTGTCTAAATAGGTACGTGCTTTGATAAAGGTCCCTTTTGACTTAGACATTTTGGCACCGTTAACTGTCACATAGCCATGTGCATAGACACTGGTTGGTTGGCGATAATTTGCGCCATATAGCATGGCTGGCCAAAATAAGCTGTGGAAGTAAACAATGTCCTTACCAATGAAGTGGTAAACTTCTGCGGTTGAATCTTTTGCCCAAAAGTCATCAAAATTAATACCAGGGTTTTTATCGCAAAAGTTTTTAAATGACCCCATATAGCCGATAGGGGCATCTAACCAAACGTAAAAATATTTACCTGGTGCATCTGGAATTTCAAAACCAAAGTAGGGTGCATCACGAGAGATATCCCACTGCTGTAGTCCTTGCTCAAACCACTCGCCCAGTTTATTGGCCATTTCTTGTTGTAATGAACCCGAATTAATCCACTCTTGCAACATACCCTCAAATGCAGGTAAGTCGAAGAAGAAGTGCTCTGAGTCTTTCATTACAGGCGTTGCCCCTGAGACTGCTGATTTAGGATTGATTAAATCCGTCGGGCTGTATGTTGCACCGCAGCTGTCACAGTTATCGCCGTATTGATCTTCTGATTTACATTTCGGGCAAGTCCCTTTTACGAAACGATCGGGTAAAAACATCGACTTTTCAGGGTCAAATAACTGTGAAATCGTCTTTGATTTGATGTAACCATTGTCACGCAACTTGATATAAATATCACTTGCTAGTTCACGGTTTTCAGGGCTATGGGTACTATGAAAATTGTCAAACTGGATGTTGAAATCAGCAAAGTCTTGCTCATGTTCTTGTTGAACTTGAGCTATCATTTGTTCTGGCTCGATACCCAATTGCTGTGCTTTAAGCATAATTGGGGTGCCATGGGCATCGTCAGCACAGATATAATGACATTGGTGACCACGCATTTTTTGGAAACGCGACCAAATGTCTGTCTGAATGTATTCAAGCATATGGCCTAAGTGAATCGGGCCATTGGCATAAGGAAGAGCACTGGTTACCAGAATTTTACGCTGTGAATGTGTCATTTTTTCTCAACATCGATTTACACTAAAAATATTGCCCTGATACTAACCGATAAAAGCAGTTTTTTCATTAAAACATGAACTAAAAGTGCTTATTAATAACTAATTATTTATCAAGTTCTGATACACTTGCACAAATTTGCCAATGGGAGCCTTGCTTTTGTCTATTTCCTATACTGATTACCAACTCGATGCACAATTATTATCCCCAGTGCTCGCTATTCTGGATGCTTATGTCGATCCGTATTTAAAACAAGGTTTAGTGTCTGCGGGCTGTGTGGTTAAGCTTGATATTGAAGGTAAACGATTACAGTTGGGATTGGTTTATCCCTATCCTTGTATGACCCAGTATCGTGACACCGTTATGGCTATTACCAATCAATTAGCGGTGTTAGATGCCATTGATGAAGTCGAGTGCGAAATCGATTTTCAACCACGTGTTTATTCTGCCATTACCTCCGTTGCCCCTATCAACAATGTTAAGCAAGTCATTGCGGTGGCCTCTGGCAAAGGCGGCGTGGGTAAGTCAACAACGGCAGTTAACCTTGCTTTAGCGTTGAAAGCCGAAGGTGCTGAAGTTGGCATTTTAGATGCTGATATTTATGGTCCTTCAATACCTATGATGCTTGGTATCCCTCATTTCAGACCGCAATCGCCTGATGGAAAAATGATGACGGCTGCTTCTGCTCATGGCATTTCGGCGCAATCAATTGGTTTTATGCTAGCAGAAGGCGAAGCGGCGGTTTGGCGTGGCCCTATGGCAGCTGGTGCCTTGGTTCAATTACTCAATGAAACCCAATGGCCTGAGCTTGATTATTTAATCATTGATATGCCACCCGGGACCGGTGATATTCAATTAACACTGTCGCAAAAATTTCCTGTCAGTGGCGCGGTGATTGTCACCACACCGCAAGATATAGCCTTAGCTGATGCGCAAAAAGGCATCACCATGTTTAATAAAGTACAAATCCCTGTGTTGGGGATTGTTGAAAACATGAGTTTCCATTTATGCCCTGAATGTGGTCATAAAGAACATCCATTTGGAACTCATGGTGGTTCTAAAATTGCCGAGCGTTACAATGTGCCATTATTAGGTGCGTTACCGCTAAACATTAATATTCGAGAATCGATGGATGACGGTGCACCTTGTGTTGCCAAAGAACCCGATTCAGAAGTGTCAGCAATTTACCGTGAAATAGCCCGTAAACTGGGTGCTCAGCTGGCGCTTCAACAAGTACAATCTACAGTTTCCATTAGCATTTCAGACGACGAGTAAGGTTTAGCATGAATTCTCCACAATGTGTCATTATTGGTATTGCAGGGGCATCTGCCTCAGGTAAAAGTTTAATTGCCAATACCATTTATCATGAGCTTTGTCGTGATTTAGGAACTAATCAGATAGGGGTGATCAACGAAGATTCGTACTACCGTGATCAAAGCCATTTAACCATGGAAGAACGAGTGAAAACCAATTATGATCACCCAAAAGCACTTGATCATCAGTTACTTGCTAGTCACTTAGTTAAGCTTAAACAAGGTGAAGCCGTTGATATTCCTTGTTACAGTTATACCGAGCATACTCGAATTGCCGATGTGACGACAATGCAGCCAAAAAAAGTAATCATTCTTGAAGGCATTTTGCTGCTAACCGATCCTAAATTACGTGATTTAATGGATGCGAGTATTTTTATGGATACTCCATTAGACATCTGTTTTTTACGTCGCTTAACTCGTGATGTTGCAGAACGCGGCCGCACCATGGAAACGGTGATTTCTCAATATAAAAAAACTGTTCGCCCGATGTTTTTACAGTTCATTGAGCCCTCAAAACAGTATGCAGATATTATTGTTCCCCGTGGCGGTAAAAACCGAATTGCAATCGATATTTTAAAATCTCGTATTCAAGGTTTACTTGCTAAGTAAAGTCGTTTCACAGTAGGTAAGCGGTTATCGGTCTAACATAACAAAGGCTCAAATGAATTGAGCCTTTGTTATCTATATAAACAGGTTTTTTGGTTAATTTGCTTGGCAATAGATATGCGTTAGCTTTTAAGTGCACGAATTGAAAGTTTTGATAATGCTAACTTGTTAACGAGCGAAGCAAGTGATTGCTTGATGCATAAATCAGGATGAATAATGACCACAATTTGGGTAAATCAACAACCTCAAAATACGGTAAATGCAGCCGATCGTGGCTTAGCATATGGTGATGGTGCCTTTGCAACTATGCGTAGTTTGCCGATAATGCAACAATCAGCTCAACAGCGGATATTGTTTCTGGATTTACACCTCTCACGGCTTGAACAAACCTGTGCTCGGTTAGGTATTATGTGGTCTGCCTCCGCAAAATTAATTGATCATTTATTACACCTAGCCAGCAATCACCCAAATGCATGCATTAAGTTGTTACTTAGCAGAGGAGTCGGAGGGCGCGGTTATCAAGCGCCGGCCAATCAAACTGAATTACAAGTCACTGAAGTGACTTCAGTTCATGCTATTCCAGCGCATTACCTTTCTTGGCAGCAGCATGGAATTAAGCTTGCTACGTCAGCAATTAATCTCGGTCGGCAACCGCTTCTTGCAGGGATGAAACATTTAAATCGATTAGAGCAGGTGCTGATAAAATCACAACCCATCAAAGATGGCTTTGATGATTGGCTGGTCTATGACACCCAAGGCGTTTTAGTTGAAGCATCAATGGCCAATGTTTTTTTGGTCAAAGACAAGCAGATATATACTCCTGCGATTAATCAAGCCGGTGTTAGTGGTGTAATGCGAGAGGTGGTGATTGATACCATACTGGCTATTGGTTTTGCTGTAAATGCAACAACACTCACTGAAGATGATATTTATCAAGCCGATTCATTAATGATGAGCAATAGCTTATTAGGTTTAATTGATGTGGTTCAAGTTGATACTAAAGCACTTAAGCCGTGGCAGCACACCAAGCAAGTGGCTGATATATTAAAAACACATTTACAATAATTTATAGAATTTTATGAATACAATAAAAACGAGAATTTTTGCCAGTCTTATTCCAGTATTTACAATCATTTGTCTTGGTGGATATTGGTTTGCTAAAGACTTTATCGATTATAAAAAACAGCCTTTATCAATCACCCAAGCAACGACATTGAATGTTGCACCAGGTACATCTGTCCTTAAACTCACCCAGCAATTAGAAGATCAGCAAATGCTGACCGATAGTTGGAAAACTCGCTTTTTGGTAAAGCTCGAGCCTCAACTTGGGCAAATTAAAACCGGTTTATATCAAGTGCTTCCGGGTGATACCTTGGCGGACTTTTTGAATCGAGTCCGTTTAGGTCAAGAAATAGTTTTTTCAGTCACTTTAATTGAAGGTAAAACCATAAAAGAATGGTTACCTGTGTTGCAAAATTTACCACACATGACATTTGATGAGGATGTGTTTATTAAAGTGCTTGAAGCTAATGGGGATAACTCCGGATTACCTGAAGGGAAGTTTTTTCCTGAAACCTATCATTATCACGCCGGTGAAAACTTAGCATCTTTACTTCAGCGAAGTTACAGCATGATGCAAACTCATTTAGCACAAGCATGGCAACAACGTGATCCTGATTTAAAACTGACAACACCTTATGAATTGTTAATTATTGCCTCGATCATTGAAAAAGAAACCGCAAAAGCAGATGAGCGAGATTGGGTGAGTGCCGTATTTAACAATCGCTTAAAGAAAGGCATGCGATTACAAACTGACCCAACTATTATTTATGGTATGGGTGATCGTTACAAGGGTAATATTACCCGCAAAGATATACGCGAAAAAACCGCTTTTAATACATACCAGATCAACGGTTTACCACCAACTCCGATTGCCGCACCAAGCAAAGCATCGCTATACGCTGCAGCGAATCCTGCCAAGGTGGATTACATTTATTTTGTTTCTCGCAATGATGGTAGCCATGTATTCTCTACCACTTTGCAAGAGCATAATCGCGCCGTGAATGAATATCAGAGAAAAAGAAAATGACCCAGCAATTAGGAAAGTTTATTGTTATTGAAGGACTTGAAGGCGCAGGTAAATCAAGTGCTATTAATTTGGTTAAAAATATCATTAGCCAACACACAGGCCAAGATCCTGTCTGTACTCGTGAACCCGGTGGCACGCCATTGGCTGAAAAAATGCGCGACTTAGTTAAAATCGCAGACGAAAGCGATCCTTTATGTGATGAGGCAGAATGTTTGCTGTTTTATGCCGCCAGAGCACAGTTAATTACCAACGTTATTAAACCGGCAATGAGCGCAGGTCAATGGGTACTAGGTGATCGACACAATCTCTCCTCCTTAGCTTATCAAGGTGGAGGTAGGGGGCTTATGCCGTTGGTAAAGGCTATCAGCGATGCAACTTTAAAAGGCTTTAAACCGGATCTCACCTTATATTTAGATATTGATCCCACACTGGGTTTACAACGCGCTTCAGCCAGAGGCGCTTTAGATCGTATCGAGCAGCAACATATTGCTTTTTTTGAACGTGCGCGTGCTACATTTTTAGAATTTGCCGCTCAAGATGACAGTATTATTGTGATAGATGCTAGCCAAAATATTGAAAAAGTTCATCAAGATATTGTTAAGCAATTAACAAATGTCTGGGCGGTTGAGCGTATTAATTAAATTGATTTATATAGGCTTTTTATTATGACTGACTATGCTTTAACACAACTGCCATGGTTACAAATGCCGTTTGAGCGTTTTGCTCAGTTGTGCTATCAAAATCGTCATAGTCATGCGCAATTATTGCCGGTGGATGAGGCCTTAGGTGGCTATTATTTGGCAAATGAGATGGCGCAAATGGCGCTTTGTTTAAACAAAACCCCATTTGGGGCTTGTCAGCAGTGTAAGTCTTGTTTGCTTTATAAATCCGGTAATCACCCTGACGTCCATTGGGTACGCAAAGATGGCGCGCAAATTAAAGTCGATCAAATCCGCGAACTCTGTCAATCGTTACTGCATACCGCTCAGCAAGGTGGCGCTAGAATCGCTGTCATTGAAAACAGTGAAAGGATGAATACTGCAGCGGCGAATGCATTATTAAAGACCTTGGAAGAGCCGGGAGATAATACCCTGCTGATTTTGCAAACCGATACTCCAGCTAGTTTACTGCCGACAATTACCAGTCGCTGCCAAAAAATTGCTTTTATCGCCCCCCAAAAAAGCGATATCGTTAAGTGGCTAGATGAACAACACTTATTGCCACGGCCAGACGCTCAAGGAAAGCGCCATGATGTGACTTGGTGTTTAGGTGTGGTCGGTGGGCCGTTAAAACTGGCTGATAGCTTATCCTCAAAGCACTATCAGCAATTGCTAGATTATCGTCAAGATTGGGCGGCAAGTTTAAAAAATGGCCATTTACAAAATAGCTTATTGAAGTTGTCGGAACAACAAATTATTGATGCTCTTAAGGTTTTATATTTGTACTTAAGACAATATGTGTTAAAAAGTACTAAGCTAGATCCATTAAACCAAGCAAAGGTCATTGAGTTAGCGGGAAGTGTCATGCAAATGAGCCATAAATTAGCTACAATGGCGAATGTGAACACACAAGCATTATGTCAGCAATATCTACTGCAATTCAGGCATTTACTGGCCCTATCATAGGGCCTACTTAACGTAGTTTTTGCTATTAGGCTGTTTTAAGCAAATTGTTAATTTTTAGATTAGAGAATGAAGATAAAACTATGGTTGATTTGGTTGTAAATTACGATACCCTGCATCAGCTTTATCGAGCCTACATGCCGTTTATTAAACCAGCTGGCTTATTTGTCGCGACCACAGAAAGCCATTTTCTTGGTCAAGAGTTAACCATCGCCTACAGGCTACCAAGCAGCAGTCAAGTGAACGAGTTTAAAGGCACTGTTGTATGGATTAATCCTATTGGTGCATCTGGTGGTAGGCCTGCTGGCATTGGCATAAAAATAAAAACCGATGTTGATAGCCATAAACACCATATTGAAAAATTATTATCACAACAATTATCATCAGCTGATTTGACCTGCACCATGTAGGTGAGTATCCTCAGCATCCCATTTGTTTAGTACAGCATTTTAGTTATGTTAATTGATTCACATTGTCACTTGGACCGTTTGAAAGCGGCACCCGATCAAACCAGCCTGCAATCTATTATGGACAACGCCAAAGCACAGGGCGTTGACTATTTGCTATGTGTTAATGTTAGACAGCAAGGCTTTGAACAAATGCGTGATAAAGTTGCTCAGTTTGACAATGTTTTTCTATCTTCAGGTGTTCATCCATTAGATGTAAAAGATGGTTTAGATGTTGAACAAATTCGACGTTTTGCCTGTGATCCTAAAGTCGTCGCAATCGGAGAAACCGGGCTAGATTATTTTTATGCAGATGAAACTAAAATATTGCAGCAACAATGCTTTGAGCAACAGATTGCTTTAGCCGTTGACGTTAATAAACCGTTAATAGTCCATACCCGAGATGCACGAGAAGATACTATCGCTATGCTTAAAAATGGCGGTGCTGATAAAGTATCAGGTGTTCTGCATTGTTTTACAGAAACTTGGGAGATGGCTAAAGCGGCTATCGATTTAGGATTTTATATTTCAGTTTCAGGTATTGTTACGTTTAAAAATGCCGGAGAACTCAGAAGTGTCATTCGTAAAGTACCCAAAGATAGATTATTAGTTGAGACTGATTCACCTTATTTAGCGCCAGTGCCGCATAGAGGTAAAGAAAACCAGCCCGCTTATGTTCGTGATGTTGCAGAGTTTGTTGCTGAACTGCGTGGGGAGAATTATCAAGATTTAGCTGACTATACCAGTGAAAACTTTTTTAATCTGTTCAAAGATGCCGCCAAAATCATTGGCCGATAACACCAAAGCGTTTTCATAAATTACAGACAAAAAAAGACCCAAAACGATCCGGTTGTTTTGGGCCTAGGGAAATGGCTCATTAAAGAGCCGTGCGCTAGAGTTGAGAACATCTCTGAACAAATTATAGGCAGTGTTTTCAGCTTTAGCGAATTTATGAGTAAATATTTTTTATTTCCAAATTATTTTCCTCAAGCTATTGTTTTAAATTGGTTTAAATTATCTTCTTGCCACATATCATTCATTCAAAATTTAAAACCTTCATTTTTCTGCTTATTTCAAAGCATCATTTTAACTTGCACAGCGCATTAGAGATTAGTTAACTGTGTTAATTCTTCTGCAAAATGTAATCAGCCGATAAATATATCGTCCTATTTTTTTATCAACGGATAATTAAAGCAGAACTTGATGTTAGGTTTATGTAAAATAATGCTAATGGCATTATGGATGTTAAGGGAGTGAACAGTAAATGATTAAAAAAATGATTGGAGCTTGTCTTTTTTTGACAATTTTTCCAGCTCAAGCGGTCGAGGTATATAAGTCAGATTTATTGAATTTGGATATTGGTGGCAACCTGCAACTAGGTGTTATTAATCAAGAAAATAACAGTGGTGAGAATGCCACCACGGTATTTGATAATGGCACCCGTGCACACTTTGATTTTAGCAGTGAAGTGAACTCTGCATTAACTTTTAGAGGCTTTATTGAGTGGAATATCAATGCTGTTGCTCGAAATAGTATCGACAGCTACAACATTGGTAATAACTCGATTTCATTAAATAATGGAACGACGGATTTTTTAAAGCTTCGCCGTGGATTTTTTTCCGCTGAACATGACACTTGGGGCGAGTTTTCAATTGGTAAAAGAGTGGGGGCTTATGCTTCAGTTACCTCATCAACGGATATGTTTAATGTGTATTCTGCGATAGCCTCATCGACCTATGTATACGGTGATGGGGGTTTAACGGGAACTGGCCGAGTTGATAATGGTATTTATTGGAAAAAAGCATTTGGAAGTGATGAGCATAATTTTACTGTTAACCTTCAGGGGCAATTCATTGACGATACCACAGTACTAAGAGATGAAAATGGCGATCCAATAGAAGATGAAAACGGTAATGAAGTCAGCCTTAAAACCTCTGGTGGTCAAGCTGCCAGCGTAATTTATGCTTTTGACAAAGACAAACTGACCTTTGGTTTAGCGTATGTGAATGATGAAGCTGAAGGCAAAGGCATTGCGGTTAAAAATCCAAATGCAGTTGCAGGTACCATAACATCAACAATGGATGATTGGTATTTTGCTGCTGTTGCGGCTCATTCTGAAGGCATGTACCAAGACAATACGAATCAAATATTTGAAGGTACAGGTTTTGAAGTGATGCTGAGTAAAAATATTGGAAATTGGAAACCTATGATTGGCTGGAGCCATATATCGCCAGACAGTTATAATATTGCAGGTTTAACCAAGGCCAGCCAGTATGAGTTAGATATGTTCACATTGACCCTAAATTATAATATTAAGTCTCTTGGATTTTTTGCTTTTATTGAAGGTGTGATAGATAACGGCACCAATGCTGATGGTAGTGACAGTCAAGATGATTACGTGTCTGTTGGCATGTACTATCCATTTTAATGGCTAGATTGTGATGCAATTAAAAACTAACTGGTGAGGATGTTTGCCAGTTAGTTTTTTATCAATTTGGTGATGTTTATTAAAGAGATACTTTATCTCTGACCAAATCTCTTGGTAAATTATTTTTCAATCTATGACCTAAATGCTTTACCACACCAAGTGGGCGTTGATGATAACTGACAATCATTTCTCCCTGAGGATGTGTTGCTAACCATGCTTGTTGTTGAGCAGAGAAACTCGTGGTTTCAATATCTCTACCCATTAAAAAGTGTTGGGCTTGTGTTGCATCTAATTCAATGGCATTAGTGTGTTGTTTAGTGTTTTTCACTAACGCAATAATGGCTTCATGTTTAACTTTAAACCCTTTTTTGAGTGCATCAGCGAGTTTTAAGCCAATTCGCTGGAAGCGCATTTTACCAATAAGCGGGATGAACTCTGCAGGAAATAGCCAAAACTCATCATCACGTTGCATGATTTGATCCCCTTGCTGTAATTGAATATCAAAACGTGTCGCTAGGTAATCGGTTAATGCAATGAATTGTTTAGTCGCAACGGGTGTAAAAGGGAAATTCTTTTGCAACTTAGGTTGCTTTTTAATCCGTTCAACTGAAGCCGTTTTACGGATTTTGGCAACAAAGAAACCCTCACTATCATATATTTGTGGCCAAACGTGTAAAAAACCTTCTTCTGTACAGGCTTTGTCAGCATTTGGGAATAAGTTATTTAATGACACAAACTCTACAGCTTCTGGGTAAGTTTGTTGTATGTGATGACAAATTTGCTGATTTTCAATTTGGCTTAATGTACAAGTGGAGTAAATTAAGATCCCGCCAGGTTTTAAGGCTAGAAATGCCGACTCAATTAAGTCTTTTTGCGTTTGTGCGATTGCGGTAACATCGTTTATATCCCAGGTTTTTAATGCGTTGGGATCTTTTCTCACTGTGCCTTCGCCGCCACAAGGGGCATCTAATAAAATGGCATCAAAGGTTTCATAAAGGTATTCACCAAATACGCGTCCATCAAAATGGGTTAGGGCAGTTTGACTAGCCCCCATTCGTAGCACATTGGCATGCAAAACCTTTACCCGACTCGCGGAATATTCATTGGCTATTAATAAGCCATTATTTTGCATCAAGGCGGCAATTTGAGTGGTTTTAGAACCTGGGGCAGAGGCGACATCTAAAATAATGTTAGCTGTTGTATCTTGAGAAAATAATGCTGTTGGCGGTAGCATGGAACTGGCTTCTTGGATATAAAACAGCCCTTGTATGTGCTCGATGAGATTACCAAGTTGCTGTTCATTTTGAGGCTCATCAGAATCAAAGGTTATCCAAAAACCATCTTTACACCAAGGAATTGGTTCAAATTGCCAGCCTTTAGGCTGCATTAAAGTGATAAATTCATCGCTAGTGATTTTAAGGGTGTTTACCCTAATTGATTTACGCAGCGGTTTATCACAAATAGCAATAAATTCATCAAGCGACAGGTGGTCGGGTAATTCAGCAGCGATGTGTTTGATAAAGTTTGGATTTAGTTGAACCATAATGCAGATTATTTTGAGTCTCGTGGCATAATTAGTAAAGATCATAACATGGACCGCACATTAGAAGGCATAGAAAGCATGACAAAATAGCGATTGTCTTGGTTTTGATGAGCTTATCCTCATCATAATAAATAACTGATCGTTCAAGCTTGTGAAAATAACGGATAATAGCGTTAATTTTTTTGATTGTAGAATAACTACTTATCAAAAAATCTGCCTAGCTAGCATGCATTTCTCCTAGGCAACCTCTGTTTCATTATTGATTGTGATCAATGGAATGAATGATTAGTTTTTATGTAGTTAACCACGTTTAGTTGTGAGAGTTGGACTCATAGTTCGCCTTCTTTACGAGTGATACAAGACAAATAAAAGGCTATAACGTTTTAGGCCCAAAATACCAAGGAGCACATGTGTTAAATCGAGTTTGGTTTGGATTTTTTATTTGTGCATCTTTTGCCATTATCTTGCAATTGTTTGGTGGTAACACACAGGTGTTGGCTGATTCTGTGAATGGGCTGTTTGCCAGTGCTAAGCTCGGGGCTGAAATTTCCTTAGGTTTGATTGGCGTGTTGGCTTTGTGGATGGGGTTAATGCAGGTTGGTGAAAAAGCTGGAGTGGTTGGCTTATTTGCCAAGTTATTTGAACCTTTATTAAGTAAGTTAATGCCTGACGTGCCAAGAGGGCATCCGGCCTATGGCAGTATCAGTATGAATCTCACAGCGAATATGCTGGGGTTAGATAATGCTGCAACGCCATTAGGTTTAAAGGCCATGCAAGATTTGCAAAGTTTAAACCCCGATAAAAGTGTGGCAACTAATGCGCAAATCTTATTTTTAGTCCTGAATACTTCTTCTGTTACCTTAGTACCTGTGACGGTTTTTTTATATCGAGCTCAACAAGGTGCGGCTGCACCTGCAGATATATTTTTGCCAATTCTATTAGCGACCTGCGCGTCAACTTTAGTGGGTTTGTTAGTGGTGGCAATGGTGCAGCGTATCTCGTTATTGAATACTGTTATTTTAGGCTATGCTGCCATTTTATTATCACTATTATGTGGTTCCATTTTTTATTTAATGACCTTAAGTGCAGCGGCCATAGGTCAAGTTTCTAGTGTCTTAGGCAATGGCATTTTATTATTTCTTGTGCTGAGTTTTGTGATGGTGGCAGGTATAAGAAAAGTTGCCATTTATGATGAGTTTATTGAAGGTGCAAAGGGTGGCTTTAATCAAGCCGTGCAGCTTATTCCATACTTACTCGCCATGTTAATCGCTATTGGCTTGCTTAGAACATCTGGTGCACTTGATTACTTACTGCAGCTTTTAGCGAGTTTGGTGTCAATGATAGGGTTTGATACCCGATTTATTGATGCGATGCCTACAGCAATCATGAAGCCCTTTAGCGGTTCTGGTGCAAGGGCCATGATGCTTGAAACTATGGATTATCATGGTGTTGATTCATTTGCAGGGCGATTGGCGGCGATATTTCAAGGCAGTACAGAAACCACATTTTATGTATTAGCTGTGTATTTTGGCTCGGTAGGGATCCGAAATGGTCGTCATGCTTTAGGTTGTGGGCTTGCGGCTGACATTGGCGGCATTATCGCCGCGATAGGCGTATGTTATTGGTTTTATGGCTAGTTAACCTGATCAGCGGATAACAGCTTGCTTTCTAGAGGCTATTTTTACTGATAACTGCGTTAAATTTGTTTGCAATAGGCCATCTATTGACGCACAAATTTGCCTTGTTCTAAGCAAAAATATCTCTCTAGAAATCTATTCTAAAGTAAATTTCAATAAATTATTGTGTTAGCTAATCTCTTATCCGCAGTTCAGGTTAGTCAGAGTAAGTACTAAGCGTGTTTGTTTAGGAACTCGCTTATTACTTGAGTGACCTGTTCAGCTTGCTCTAGCATCGCGATATGACCCGCCTGCTGAATATGGATCAATTCACTGCCATCAATATCTTCACTCATCAGATAGCTTTCAAGTACAGTGCGTAACTTATTTTCGACCCCTACCATGACTAATGTAGGCAGAGTCAATTGTTCACACAGGTCTAATGTATCGCGCTTGTAAATCGCCATTTTGGCAAATTTTGCCAAAGCTATCGCTTGGTCTGCATTGTAGTTTTGTAAACGACTGCTAATTTGATCGGCAAAGTCTGTTTCTTGTGTAAGATTTTTTGCCAGCATTAGCGACGCAATCGTGTCTGCTAACTGTGGTTGAATTGCCTGCTGTGTGTGAATATCTTCTAACCATTGTTGGTATTTGAGGCAGTTAATCTGTGGCTCAAATCCAATAAAACTATTGAGCATGACTAATGATTTGATTTGGGTTGGCCTGTTTAGAATCATTTCCGCCGCAATTGCAGCGCCGCAATCATGGCCAACTAAATGATATTCCTCAATATTAAGTTGCAGTAATAGGGCTTCAATCTGACTCGCTACATCTAATAAACTGTAGGTGTTTTCAGGGATTGCACTTGACTGCCCGTGGCCCCACAAATCGATTGCAATACAGCGATAGTGGCTCGAAAGCTGGCTGAGTTGATGTTGCCACACCTGGCTATTTAAAAATAAACCATGAAGAAAAACCACAGTTGGCCCTTGGCCGACATCAATAAAATGCAATGGCTGATCATCGATTAAACCATGCTGAGAGGCTGAAAACATAAAAAACTCAATATTAATCACTTAAAAAATTAGCCGAGATTATACAGGACGAAATCATGACAGGACTATAGCTAATCGGCATTGGTTTCTACTTTAACTGTATTTGAAGGGTAAGATTAAATCGTTTGGATCAATGTTGGTTATTTGGCTTTAATCTGGTGCAGGTGCCACAAATCGAACATAATGTTCAACCAAATATTCAAGCTTGTTAAGGATTTGCGGTTTTAGTTCAATATCAGCAAACTCAATCACTTTCACTAATTGTTGGCTATCGTATTGAGCTAAAAAGTCATTTGATACAGGGTAATAGCTGATATGCCAAGGCTCAGGGCTAACGCCACTTAAGTGTTGCTGGTACGGAAAGTAGAAGCCAAATTGTTGTGCATATTCGCGCAACCAAAGGAAAAGCCTGTGACATGGACCGCCTGATTGATATTCATCGGTCGTTAAGCGGAGTTTGTCACGGCTAATGGTGTTTAAGTCAAAAACATCAATGTCTGTTCCCCAATGATGGCGTGAGCTACCAGGTAATGCAGACCAGAGCAAAATGGCTTGCATTAGCTGATCTTTGGATAAACTTGTAAAATCGAGTGGCTGATTATTGATATCGAGCAAGGTGCGTTTTCCACAGGCTTTGGCATTCCAGATGGTGAGCTGTTTATCAAAATTACGATGGGCTGAGCAAATGTTGATAGCGATACCTTCTTGAGCCGCTGCAGCTTGCATTTGTTTAAATGCGTTTAGAGTGTTTTGTTCAAGAAAAAACGCCTCAAAAGGTTGTAAAAAGCTGGCATCCAAACCATAAAGATGTGGATGCTCAACAGGGGACATATTATCCAACAAGGTTAGCAAAGTAACTTTTCCAGAATCCGCTCATAACATAATGCCAATAGTTCTAAATCGGCAGTATTAACGCATTCGTTCACTTTGTGGATAGTGGCGTTAACAGGGCCAAGTTCAATCACTTGAGCTCCAGTGGGCGCAATAAATCGACCATCTGAAGTGCCACCGGATGTTTGTGGGTCGGTATCGTAGCCAGTGATCTCGCGGATACTTTCTTTAGTGGCTTCAAGTAATGGGCCGTCACCCGTTAAGAAAGGTAAGCCGTTGTATACCCAGTCAATATCATAATCTAATCCATGAGCATCAAGAATACTCAATACTCGGGCGATTAGTATTTCGGCGGTAACTTCGGTTGAATAACGGAAATTAAACATCACGTTGAGATCGCCTGGGATCACATTTGAGGCGCCGGTTCCGCCATTGATATTAGCAATTTGAAAGCTGGTCGGCGGGAAGAAGTCATTGCCATTATCCCAATGCATTTGTGCTAATTCAGCTAAAGCGGGAGAGGCTTTATGGATCGGGTTGTCGGCTAAGTGAGGGTAGGCCACATGGCCTTGAATGCCCTTTACGGTTAAGTGACCCGTTAAACTGCCCCGACGACCATTTTTAACCACATCGCCTAATTTATGTGTTGATGAAGGTTCACCCACTAATGCCCAAGTGATTTTTTCATTACGGGCCTCTAACGTATCAATGACGCGAGTCGTGCCATTAATAAACGGGCCTTCTTCATCACTGGTGATCAAATAAGCAATTGAACCTTTGTGATCTGGATGTTTAGCAACAAAGCGTTCTGTGGCAATAACCATTGCAGCTAATGATCCCTTCATGTCTGCTGCACCGCGACCATGAAGATAATCGTCGATAATTGTTGGCTGAAAAGGCGGAGTATGCCAGCGACTTAAATCACCTGTTGGTACTACATCGGTATGACCGGCAAAGCAAAATACCGGGGATTCAGTGCCGCGTCTTGCCCACATATTGGTGGTGTCTTCAAACACCATTGATTCAATATTAAAGCCAATTTGACTTAATCTATCAGACATTAAACTTTGACACCCTTCATCAAGCGGTGTGACTGATTGACGTGAAATTAATTCTTTGGCTAAATCGACAACATGACTCATTTTTGGCTCCAAGCTTGGTATTGTGCTTCTTTAAAGCCGACTAGACAGTGTTGACCGTCATCTAATACTGGGCGTTTAATTAGGGTTGGGTGTGTCAGCATTAAGTCAATTGCTTTTGATTCGGTTAAATCGGTTTTTTCAGCTTCATTTAAACTTCTAAAGCTGGTGCTGCGTTTATTAAAAACGGTTTCCCAGCCCAGTTTGTCACACCATTGTATAATGGTGTTTTTGTCTAGACCTTGCTCGCGAAAATCATGAAACTCATGTTCAACTTGATTGGCTTCTAGCCATTTACGCGCTTTTCTTACTGTGTCGCAATTTTTTATGCCATAAAGTTTCAACGCCATTACTCCCAATATTGATTTTTATTTAGAATTTTTAACTATTGTGTCATCGAGGTACGCGTGGAACAAGCTAAAGGAATGTGTTTGAGGATATTTCAATCGCTGATACGAGTTAGCGTTGCAGATAACCAAAAGGCTATCTGCATAAGCATGCCATTCAAGACAGTTGCACTGTGAAAATAACGTCTTTACCCGCAACAACATGCCCTTCATTGATCTTATCGAGTCTTTTTATATCTTCCATATTGGCTAGCACTACGGGTGTTAATAAGCTTTCAACTTGGCCTGTTAAAAACTCAAGATCGAAAGACAAAATTTTATCACCTGCTTTAACCTGTTGGCCTTCTTCTGCTAGGCGAGTAAAACCATTACCACGCAATTCAACGGTGCCAACACCAAAGTGGACGAATAACTCTAAACCTTGAGCCGACTCAATGCTAAATGCATGATTAGTTTCAAAAATTTTTCCAATAGTACCGTCAATAGGCGCTAAAATAAATTGACCTGTTGGGTTAATTGCTATGCCATCGCCAACGATTTTTTCGGAAAAAACAACATCTGGAACTTTTTCTATTGCTATTATTTCGCCTGACACTGGAGCGAGTATCGCGATACCACCTGTTAACTCTTGTTGACCAGACATCAGACGCCGTATACGGCTTAAAAATCCCATTAGAACCAGCCTCTTTTCATTATTATGCTTTCATTGTAAACGTGATTTAGGTGATTAATAAATACTAGTATTTATTTTTAGTGTGTTAGCTTCACATTATTTACTAAGCTAAACTGTTTTATTGCTTCGTCAATGGCCGAAATCGTATTTAATTGGTTAATATGAGCCGCATGTTCAACAAATTGGGAATATTGACCTTTAACGACTTGTGACTTTACGGCTAATAGATGGTTAGGATTAATGCTGAGCTCATCTAATCCCATGCCCATTAGCAAAGGCAACACGGTTTCATCTCCGCCTATTTCACCACATAAACACACCTTAACACCGGCTTGTTTGCATTGAGCAATTATCATGGCAACTAATTTTAACACCGCTGGCGACAGTGTCGGATAACTGTGAGCGAGTTGTGTGTTGCTGCGATCTGCTGCCAAGGTGTACTGGGTTAAATCGTTGCTACCTATACTAACAAAATGTAAGTAGGGCAACATGGCATCGAGTGTCAATGCTGCTGCAGGTGTTTCAACCACAATGCCATATTCCACTTCAGCAAATTTTTGCTGTTGTTCAATCAATTGAGTTTTGGCTTGCTCAATTAATGCAAAGGCTTGTTGTAATTCTTCAAGTTTGCTGATCATTGGAAACATTAATCGCACCGAGCCAGTATTAGCTGCACGTAAAATGGCTTTTACTTGAGTAATAAACATATTTTGATGAAGTAAACTATAACGAATACCTCTTACACCAAGGGCTGGGTTGTCTTCGTTGTTTTGTTTTAAGCAAGGGATCTCTTTATCTGCCCCCACATCAAATGTACGTATAGTGAGTGGTTGGCCGTTTAAGGTATGTATTGCATCACAATAAAGTTTGTATTGTTGGTCTTCATCTGGCATTGCTTTGGCATTCATCAGTAAAAATTCGGTACGAAACAGTCCTATGCCTTGAGCGCCGACTTCCATCAAATGACTAATTTCATTTAAATTGCCAACATTAGCCCTCAGAATTATTGCTCGACCATCAATGGTTTGGCAGGGGAGATCTTTAAAAGCCATTAAGGCTTGTTGATGCGCAATTTGTTGCTGTTGTTTTTGCGATAACTGCTCGACTTGCTCGGGATCAGGTTTGACATACAATACGCCTTCGAATGCATCCAGCACTAATGGTGTGTTATCGGCAATGGTGCCAACTTGATTTATCCAAGGGCAATTTAACAATGCTGGAATGCCAGCCGCACGGGCCAAAATGGCGGTATGGCTGGTTAAACCACCGGACTCAAGCACTATGCCACTAATGTAATCAAGGGGTAACATGGCAAAGTCTGCTGGGGTTAAATCATCGGCGAGTAATATAGTCGCTTGAGTTAGGTTAGATAAATCGTGCTGACTAGAGCCTTGTAAAATTGCGATTAATCGCTTGGCTAAAAACCGAATATCTTGGCTACGATTGGCAAGATAGGGGTCGTCCATTTGTGCCAGTGCTTGGGCTTGTTCATTAAAGGTACGATTAACTGCTACTGGCGCACTAACGCGATATTGACTGATGTGTTGGCTGATTTCATCAACAAGCTCTTCATCTTCAAGCAGTAAAATATCAGCATCAATTAATTGGAAGTTTTCGCAGGTTGGGCAAACACGTTGTTGGCTTTTTTGTAAATGCTGAATTAATAAGGCAATGGATTGGCGTAAATGGTATTTTTCGGACTCGATTTCACTTAGTGGTAATAATCGAAGATCTAGCGGTTGTGGTTGTGTACTGACATTGAGCGCTTGCCCAAATGCAATACCCGAAGAAACCACAATACCGTTTACCTGCATAAAAACCTCTTAACTTAAAGTGATAAGTAATTCCGATACTTTTTCAACCGCTTGTTGAGCCTGTTCACCCTGTGCAAGTACCGTGACTTCCACCCCTTGATACAGTCCAAGAGTTTGTAATTTGAATAAACTTTTTGCGCTTGCTTGCTTGCCATTACATTCAACAATTACATCACAGTCAAAGCTTTTCGCTTCTTTGACCAGCAATGCCGCAGGGCGAGTGTGAATACCATGTGGGGCGGTAATGGTGACTGTTTTTTGATACATATTGATTGTGTTCGTCATGATATAAATTTAACGTGCCTAATATACCTTAATGCATTGAATCATCATAGCGACATAAAAATACCATATAATTAATCATCATGTTTCAAATGATTAATTACAATGGTATTAGCTGACTTAAGGTAAGAAATGATTAAATTTTAAATTGTTTTAGTGTGTTATCGATACTGGCGCTGATTTGGCCAAGCATTTGAGCTTGTTGTTTATTGGATTCATTTGCTGCGACTTCTTTGTGGGTTAAATCAGAAATCGCATTAATATTTAGATTAATTTCTTCTGTTACCATCGCTTGCTGTTCAGTGGCACTGGCTAATTGTGCTGTAACATCGCTTATGTTTGCTATAAGCAGTAAAATATTTTGCATTGCATCACTTGATTGGCTGGCTTTAAGTTGTAACTCATCTGACTGTTGTTGAGTTTGATTATTGCTGCGAAGTAGTGAATTTATCCCCTCATTAATTTTACTAACGATTTGGTTTATTTCATTAGTCGAATCTTGAGTGCGATTGGCAAGTGCTCGGACTTCATCTGCAACTACCGCGAAGCCTCGGCCATGGCTTCCTGCACGAGCAGCTTCAATTGCCGCATTTAAGGCTAGTAAATTTGTTTGTTCGGCAATGCTCTTAATGACATCTAATATAGACGTAATTTCACTGGACGATTTTGATAGTACTTGGCTAACTTCCACATTTCGTTTTAACTCTTGGCCAAGTGCCTCACCTTGGTCAACTGTCGTTTGCATCAATTTCAAACCTTGTTCTGCTTGAGTTTTTACTTCTGCAGCACTTTGTGCAGCTTGGCTGGTATTGCCCGCCATGTCTTGAGTTGTGGTTAACATTTCATGCATTGCTGTTGCCACACTTTGTGTTTCTTGATTGACGTTTTGACTGCTTTGTTGAGCGGTATTGACGTTGGTTAATAAATGCTCTGAATGAGTCGTTAATTGATCACTAATTGGATGTAACTGTGCGACCACATTCGCAATTTTTTCGACAAACATATTGAATGCTATGGCGAGTTGTGACACTTCATCTTTGCCTTTTTCATCAAGTCGTTGTCGTAAATCGCCTTCTCCAGCAGCAATATCTTTCATGGCATTAATGGCAACATTGATTGGCTGGGTGATAGAGTGATTCAATAGTAAAAAAAACAGGAAAATGGGCACAGAAATTAATAACATGATAATCAGGTAATCAATCATGGTACTTTTAAGGGCGCTATGGATTTCATCGGTTGGAGCTTGGGTAACAAAATATTTTTGCAGGGAGCTATCAAATTTTGCCAGCATAAATAAATCCGTTTGCTGATTGCCTTTTGAAAAACGTAATTCTGCAATTGCTTCCTTAGTATGGCTTTGTTCAAGCAAATTATTGACTGCGCTACTTCCTAACCAAACTGGATTGGCCATTGTGGTGACTAAACGTTTGTTATTGTGCAATATATAAATCGGATGAGAGGTTTGTTGATTAATATGTTCTACCAAATCGTTTAGTGTTTCATCTGAAGCGTGTTGTTGCAGAAAATCCAGTGTGGTGACCAATTGCTCGATTCCCACAGCAAGCTGGGCATATTTATCGGTTACTAAATTATTATATTGTTCCTTCACTGAGAAACTGCCAAAACAAACGGTGCCTATTGCCGCTAAAATTAGCATAATAAACAAGCGTTTTAAGATGGTTAGTTGGCGTAACATTGCAATCATTCCAGCAGCCTTTTCACATGAGATATATAGCAATCGATTATAAATATTTATCCTAACTTGAGGAGTGTCTTGTTAGTAAACTGTGACGTAAACAAGAGTTGTTAGTCAAAAGTGTTATTAATATTTGATTTTAACTAAACTATCTGTAAAACAGTAGGTTAACGCATTTGTGTTTGGTGTCGGTTATTATATGTGCTAATGATTTGTTTTTGTTTTGATTTTTTCTTCATTTACCCGCAAGATTAACCATAAGTTTAAATATAGGTATATTGCTATGAACTCGTCACAAACGGTTAACAACGACGATATTTTACTCAAGCTTTGTCATTCAGTTTCTCATGTCCTTTCAAGTACGAGTGCGAGCCATGTAACTCATGCTGGTATGGTGCAATCTATTTCTAAAACCCGCTTAAAGCCTGATCTTGGCTGTTTTTCAATTTTTGACGGAGGGTTTTCAGGTTTAGTTGTGATTAATTTTTCTGCCGATGCAGCCATTGAGATTTATCGACGTTATATGGTCAATATGGGCATGCCCGAAAGCGAATTAGCTTTTTCTCATACATCTGATGATGTAGCCAATGTGATGGGCGAATTGATGAACCAAATTTTAGGGGATTTTATTGGTAAAATCTCAAAAGAACTACAAACATCAATTAGTCAAAGTCAGCCTAAAATGTTGACAATTAATAAAGAATTAACGATTTCAGTTGATACTAATCTTGATGACGCTGTTGCACGTCGCGTATCGTTCAAAACAGAGAATAACCATATTTTCTATCTTGAATTTGCAATGGATAAAACAGAGTTTATCCGTTCATATGATTTTGAAATGGACGAAGAGTTTGATCCGGATTCACTCATTGAAACTCATCAAAAAACGGCCAATAAAGTCGCAGTTGAAAAAAGTAAATTATTAGCCGATCCCAGCGTAAAGGGGATTGTAGCTGATGATGCGGATGATTTATTGAACGAACTTGGATTATAAAATTTAATTATAAAAGTAATCATTAAGGCGAAGAACAAATGGCATCTAAAGCAACATCAATAGATATTGCTTATCGTGCCGGGGTATCGCAATCAACGGTATCCCGTGCGTTAAGGAACAGTCCTTTAGTTAATTTAGAAACCCGGCAGCGTATTCAAGCGATTGCCAAAGAAATGAATTATAAAGTTGATAAAAACGCCAGTAATTTACGCACCCAAAACAGTCATACTTTGGCATTATTAATTTGTGAAGATCCAACAAATGATGACTCACTCATTAATCCCTTCTTCTTATCTATGCTCGGGTCTATTACGCGGGCTACTGCCCAGCAAGGTTATGACTTATTAGTCTCATTTCAGCAGTTATCGAGTGATTGGCACGCAGATTATGAAGACAGTAATAAGGCTGATGGCATTATTTTACTCGGGTATGGCGATTACATGGACTACGCCCATAAACTGGAAAAATTGTTAGAACAAAATACTCACTTTGTTATTTGGGGAGCTGAACATAACAATAAATCAGTACTTTCTATCGGTTGTGATAATCATCAAGGTGGCTTGATTGCAACTGAACACTTAGTGAAACAGGGTAGAAAAAGCATTGCCTTTTTGGGCGATGCATCCAGTCGCAGCCCTGAGTTTAGAGACCGTTATTTAGGCCACTGTGAAGTGCTAAAAAACAATGGTTTAAAAGTGGATAAACGCTTGCAGCTTGAGGCTATCAGTACCGAAAGTTCAGGTTTTGATGCCGCTGAGCAATTGCTTGATAAAGGCATCGCGTTTGATGCCATATTTGCTGCCAGTGATCTAATCGCCATTGGTGCCATGCGTGCTCTTAAAAAACACGGGATTAATGTACCTGAAGATGTCGCTATTGTAGGGTATGATGATATTCCTGTCGCGACTTTTGCTAACCCCAGTTTGACCACCATCAAGCAAAATACCCAGTTAGCGGGTGAAATCATTGTTGACAGCTTATTAAAGCTAATACGTGGTCAAGAGGTATCTGGGATGTTGATACCAACTAATCTTATTGTGCGTCAATCATGCGGTAATATTGAGGAAAACTAAAATATCACTACCTTTACCGGGTTGTATATTGGCAAAATTAATTATCAGACGGGCTCGCTTTTGCTTGGAGTCCATTATTCATCATTTTTCAGCATTAAATTGCATAGTGACTCTAGGATTGAGTAATGAGACCTGCACTCACCCATGGCCCAATCATCTCGATACTGCCTATAAGGTTGTTAAACAACATTGTGTTATCGACGGGTTTGATAGCCTTTGCATCAAATGCACAAGATCTTGAACCAAGAAGTTACACTAATATTCCTATCGGAATGCATTTTTTAGTAGCGGGATACGTCCATTCTGAAGGCGATTTATCCCCAGCCCCGTCAGTTCCTCTACAGGATGCCAAACTTGCTATTGATAGCGCCGTTTTAGCATATGCCACAACCTTTGATTTTCTGGGGAGTTCAGCCAAAGTCGATTTATCAGCCGCTTATGCATGTGCAGATGGATCCGCAACCTTTCAGGGGGATTACGTATCCGGTACTGTTTGTGGCTATGGCGACCCTGTGGCTAAATTCACTTGGAACTTTTATGGCGCGCCAGCGTTAACTTTATCAGAGTTTGCTGGCTATCAAGAAGGGTTGGTGATGGGGTTAAGCTTGCAAGCCCATATTCCGTTGGGTACTTATGATGATGATAAATTACTCAACATTGGTACTAATCAATGGGTTTTTAGACCGGGCATTGGTATGTCATATCGTAAAGGTAACTGGTATTACGGCCTAAATGCCACTATCAGGTTTTATGAAGACAATGATGATTTTTATCAAGATGTGCTATTAAAAAAACAGCCACAGTACAGTATTCAAGGGCATTTAGTTTATTCCTTTACACCAAAGCAATGGATGTCATTAAGTGCGAATTATTTTTTTGGTGCAGAAACAGAAAAGAATGGTGTGGCATCAAATGATGATGAAAACAACTCACGCATAGGTTTAACTTATTCATATGCATTTAACCGCCAACATAGTATTAAAGTGAATACCAGCTTGGGGGTGATTACGCGAGTGGGAAATGATTTTACCACTGCGGGTGTATTTTGGTTATACGCGTTTTAGTACCATAAGAAGGACGTCATATGGCAGGGGCAAGTTTATTAACATTGTTAGATGATATCGCCACCATTTTGGATGATGTGGCGGCGATGAGTAAAGTGGCTGCAAGAAAAACGGCGGGCGTATTAGGAGATGATTTAGCCTTAAATGCCCAGCAAGTTTCGGGAGTCGCTTCAGAACGAGAGTTGCCTGTTGTTTGGGCGGTTGCGCTAGGATCGTTTAAAAATAAATTGATATTGGTACCACTGGCCATGCTCATTAGTGCCTTTATCCCTTGGGCTATCACGCCGTTACTAATGTTTGGCGGATTATTTTTATGCTACGAAGGCTTTGAGAAGGTTTATCACTCTTATCAACACCCAAAAGCAAAACAAGATCCACATCTTGATGACAGTGAAGTTGAGCAAAAGCTTCAGCATGATATTGATGATTTACACACTTATGAAAAACAAAAAGTCAAAGGGGCTATTCGTACTGACTTTGTATTGTCGGCTGAAATTATTGCCATAAGCTTAGGTGTTGTAGCGGGGTCGGCGTTGATGAATCAATTTTTAACCTTGTCAGTTATCGCCGTAGTCATGACCGTCGGGGTTTATGGTTTAGTGGCTGCTATTGTAAAAATTGATGATGTTGGCTTATACCTGCATCAACGCCAAGGTGAAGGAATGATGACTCGCATTGGGCGTAGTATTGGCTTAAAGCTTGTCACGAGCGCACCATATCTGATGAAAGGTTTAACCCTTGTTGGCACCATTGCCATGTTTATGGTTGGTGGGGGTATTTTAACCCATGGCATTCACGCTATTGCGGTTTGGATTGAATCAGCGGCCTTATGGACTGAACAAATTGCGGTTGTGGGTGGTCTGTTGGGCTTATTAACGCCCAGCTTATTAAATGCGCTGTTTGGTGTCGTTGCAGGTGGATGCGCGGTGGTGGTGATGAGCCAAGTTGAAAAATTTAAAACTAATCATGTAAACTGATATAAAATTAAAAAGCATATTGGAATCAATATGCTTTTTTTGCTGAAACTAAATATAAAATATTAACTGGCAAAATGGGTATCAGGTTCATTAATGGCTTTTGGGTTGGGGCCATACTCATTATCTTCTTTACTGTCGAAACAGAATACAACCAGTAAAAATAATACACCTATCAGTGGAATTAATGCCAAAAATAACCACCAACCTGAATGATTAGTATCGTGTAAACGGCGTACTGAAACGGCAATGCTAGGAATGAAAACCGCGAGGGTATAAATACCACTGAATAAACCATAACCTGTGGTGGCATCTAATGTGCCAATACCTAAATCAACAAGGTTTAACACAACAGTGATCACTAAATTGATTAGGCCAAACATCCAGTATTCTTTACGACGTGCTCGACCGCTGAATACAAAATAATTTTTTAAAACTTTTACATACCATTCCATTGATTTATTTCCTAATTTTAATTTAAAAGTAACAAAGCAGTTTATATAAATTTAGTTCTAATAATCAACAAAAAACGCATCTAAATTAATTAGATGCGTTTTTTCATGGGTAACAGTTACCTTGTTGGAGGCAATTTAAATTAATTGACTCGTAGAAACGTTACTTCAACTTATCTGTCACGATAGGGTAATGATCCCATACATTTTCATCTGTCATTGAGCGCACTAGCTTGACGTATTCTGCGTGAGTCCAGGCTAATGGGGTGGCGGCATTAGTGCCTTGACCCATTTTGTAATTGTAACGGGTAGGGTGACCGACACCGTCCCAAGACTGCTCGGGTAACATTAAGCCTTCGTTGGCAAAAGTCTCCATACCTTTAACATAGGTATTGATCAATTGCTGTTTATTGGCTGCTGTTAATGTACTAGTGGACTTGGCTAATGCCAATTCATAATGACCGCGTTCACCAGTAAAGAAAGGCCATACGCGTCCACGTTGATCTTCTGTGTTACCTTGCTCTGCATAGCTAAAACCAGTCACAATATCTTCACCATATCCATCGTTACCATATCGACGATAGCCAGGTACAGTTGTGCCATCTTTAGCGGTAAACTCATATTTAACCCGAAGATTGTGCTCAAGATCGGTATTATCAATCAACATTAAGCTGTTTTTTATCACTGGGTCTTGGGCATCTTTTACGCCATAACGGACGAGCTCTAAAAAGCCGCCATCTAAAATTTGGCGCTGGTCTAGGCCAGATTTGCCATTGTTGTCTAGTAACTTATCAGCACTATTAGGATTGCCATTTGGGCTGATGCGTACATAGTATGGCGCAATTTCACCTTGGGCATTTTTAGCAAAATCACCTGTGGTGGCTACCATTGATTGTTCAAGTTCTGCGGTTAATTTTTTCGCTGCAAGTAAGTAGGTTGCAGCGTTGTCATCCTTGGCTAATATTGCCAGTTCATTAGCTGCTACTAAACCAGCAATAACCGCAGCTGTAGTAGAGGGGGAGTAGCCGGCTTGTTCTTCCCAGCGTTCTTGCTGAGTGCTTGGTGGTGTGATGCTGGTATCATTCCAATCAAGTTTAACTTTACCGCCGCTTATTAAAAAATCGGCTGCGGGCTTGAGCATTTCTTGATACCACTTTGTTGCTTCAGCGTCAGTTAATACGCCAGCTTGCCATAGTTTCCAACCAAGCATGATTGGCATTGCGGTTTGATCAAGCTGTACACCCACCCACTCAATTTCACCATCTACGTGAGTTTTTTGTAAAAACCAGCCAGGTGTGCCTTCATAGCCAGGGGTGTTTTCTGTGACTTGCACTTTTTTAAGATATTCAAACGCCACTTTTGGCGTTTGCGTATCGCCCATGGCTAAAAATGCCATGGCGCATTGATAGAAATCGCGAGGCCAAACGGCTTTATAACCCGTACTACCTACTTTAGCCGATACCGTATCTCCCCAAGGATTGGAAAGGGAAGCAATTAAAGCTCCTGCATGGGTTTTATCTTCTTGGGCCTTTAATACTAAGGCGCTGGTATAGAGAAGTTTGCCATCATCAGTGGTGTTATTAGCCATCTCTTTTAATGGAGCTAGTGAGGCGAGGTAATCTTTCCAACCTAGATGTTTTTCATCGCCTAAATAGGCACTGAGTACCGCATCGTAACCATCTTTTAATGTGTTATCAGCGTTGGCTAAACTGTCTTTTTTATTACTCGCAAAACCAATAGCAAAATTGACTGTGTAGCTATTGTTATCCAGCGTTGGGTATTGAGCTGTTAAGGCTACATTACCAACGATGTCAGTGCCTGTGGTTTGATAAAGGTTATCTAACTGGCCATTATCAACAAGATCAATTAACCCATCAGACTGACCTACAAATCCGGCGCTCGCTTTCACAAAATCAACATCTGACTTAATGCTCATTACAGATGAATCAGCGGCGGTAGTATGTGCAATTAACGTATTACCTTCCACACTGGCAACATCGTTTGCACCGCTATTATCAATATGTGGGTTGGCATATAAGTAAGGGGTTATACCTTGTTCAAATGCGGTAAATACCACCTTCATCATCAAGCTATCACGATTAGGATCGGTAAAAATATGCTTTTCAATTTGATATTTACCGTCTTTATCTTTATTGATAATTTTATAAGCAAGTGAAAGAGGGCGGCCTTGCTCATCTTGATGCAGGTACTCAATAGTACTGATGGTGTCTTCTTTTTCGGTGTCAACAAACCCTTGACCTGCGATAACAAATTGCAGTTCTTTTAACTGAGCATTGTGGATCATACCGTACATGGTTTCAGTCAAAATGCCTTGTGCAACCGAAAACCACACTTTACTCACTGGGTTGCTAGCACTGTCTTGATACTGACCTGCTACATAGGGTTCATAAGATGTACCGATACCTGTTTTACCAGCAAAAGCCCATACGGGATCATTACCGGGTGCCCCAGGCGCAACGGTAGTATTAACAACAGGATTTGATACCGTAGCAGTTGTGACTTGTGACTGCGGCGCATCAGAACAGGCTGATAAACCGAATAAGCTCAATGTAACCGTGCTAGCAAGCAAGGTTTGAGTGAATCTTGAGTTTGTGGTTAACATTAATATCCCCATTTCATTGTTATCTTACTGAATTATTGTGTTTTATTATTTTGTTCAACAAATAGCACGGCAATACCTGAGATGATCATAAATACCCCGCCTAGCACAACGGCATAAATTGGTTGACCATCAAAAAATAACTTGAGTAATAACCCCAAAATGCTTGCGGCCAGCAGTTGCGGGATCACAATAAAGAAGTTGAAAATACCCATATACACGCCCATTTTAGTTGGTGGGATCACACCCGATAACATGGCATATGGCACAGATAAAATGGATGCCCAAGCAAAGCCCACCCCAATCATCGGCAGCCACAATAGTGAAGGGTCAGTGATAAAGTAGAAACTAATTAACCCAATGCCACCAATAAACATATTGATGGTATGAGTCAGTTTTATTCCCACTGCTTTTGCTAAAAAGGGGATAATAATGGCTGCAACAGCGGCAAATCCGTTGTAAGACGCAAATAACATTCCGACCCAATCTGCACCGTCGTTATAGGCTTGTGATACCACATCGGTAGTGCCGTAATGGTGCGAGGTTACTGCAGCTGTGGTGTATATCCACATGGCAAATAATGCAAACCATGCAAAAAATTGTACTACCGCTAACTGACGCATTGCTTTAGGCATGTGGAACAAATCATCTACCACATTAAATAGCATACCTAGCTCACTGCGATCTCTAGTTTGGTTATGCTTAAGCTTGAATGAACACAGCAGCTGTAAAGGGCCAAAACAAAATATACCTAAACTTAATATATACAGCTGCTTATCTAATTCTTGAGTGATAATAGCCGTAGTAAATACTGCACCAATCGTCATCCAAATCATCGCGCCTAAACGGTATTGAGTGCTGCTACGTTGATGCGTAGAAGGTATTGTTTGTTGCTGACTCTCGTGTTGATGGTATTTAGCCAGCTCCTCTGGCGAGTATTCTTTCGAGCTGACAATGGTCCAACCGACGGCAAGAAATAACACCGCGCCACCAAAATAGAAGGCATAGCGCACAGAATCTGCAATTTCACCTGCTGGCGCGGTATTAGCCACGTCAAAATAGTTAGTTAAAACGTAGGGCAGTGCAGATGCGATGACCGCACCAATACCAATAAAGAAGCTTTGCATTGCATAGCCAGTGGTGCGCTGTTTTTGTGGTAGGTTGTCGCCGACAAAGGCACGAAATGGCTCCATAGCAATGTTAATCGATGCATCCATAATCCATAACATACCTGCGGCAATCCACAGAGTAGGTGAGTGCGGCATGATAAATAGAGAGAGGGTTGTGAATACTGCACCAACAAGAAAATAGGGGCGGCGTCGTCCTAACCAGTTCCAAGTATTATCACTTAAATAACCAATAATTGGTTGTACGATTAGCCCTGTCAGTGGGGCGGCAATCCAAAGAATGGGGATTTCATCTATTTCTGCACCCAAGGTTTGAAAAATACGACTGACATTGGCATTTTGCAACGCAAAGCCAAATTGAATGCCTAAAAAACCAAAGCACATATTGAATATTTGCCAAAAGCTTAATTGCGGTTGGATGTGCTGGTTTTGCTGTATACGGTCTTGTTGATTATTGTTATCAGCCGACATGGATCTTCCTATATAGTGAGTAAGTTGATGACTTACTTTTATTGCTAAATCGATAGATAAAAAAATGGCGAATACACATCTCCCTAAGACGGGTATTCGCCAATGACCTAATACCTTTATCTCGCAAAGTGCCAAACAAAGTTAATCGAGGTACTCTAAAGCTGATACTTCCCCATGGCTGGATAGGTATCAGAAACGACCTAGCCCTTTCATCTCCACAAGCAGAGAGTGAAATTAGCAGGTTTTATAGTAGCCTTGTGGTCTGGATTGACACAACTAAATACATACGTATTCATCGTTTTTAGGCAACTTTGTTGGTACATTTTGGTTACATGTTTAGCGTTATCGTTAATGTATAAGTTATTGTTATTTAGTCGCTTTAAGCCGAATTGCGACTCCGCCACTTGGTGCCATTTTTAACATAACTTTGTCGTTTGCGGTTACGTTTTTCTGCTCAATAACATAATCATATGGGTTAGTTAACCAGTCGGCTTCATCACCATCACGATATATTTGAGCTATGTATTGAATATTAGGTTCTAAAAAATCTAACTTGATATCGATACTGCGAGCATTTTCGTCGGTTAACCCACCTAAAAACCAGTCTTCACTGTGGCGTTGTTTGCGAGCAAACACCACAAAATCACCCACTTCTCCGGCAATGGCTTTTGAATCGCTCCAATCTGTGGGGACATCTAAAATAAATTGGAAGGCATCGAGGCGCTCAACATAATTGCGCGGTAAATCTGCAGCCATTTGAATAGGGCTGTATAAAACAACATAGAGGGCTAGTTGCTTCATCAGCGTGGTTTGCACCCTATTTACGGCATCTAAGCCTTGTGGTGCAAGATTAAAAACCCCGGGAGTAAAGTCCATTGGCCCTGATAACATTCGGGTATATGGCAAAATGGCGGTATGTTCAGGATTATTGGGCGGTGTTCCCCAAGCATTGTACTCTTGACCGCGCGCACCTTCGCGGGCAATCCAATTAGGATAAGTACGACGCAGGCCAGTATCTTTAACCGGTTCGTGGGTATTAATGCTTATCCCGCGTTGAGCGGCCTCGGTGACACTGTGCAAGTATTCATTTACCATAAATTGGCCATCATGCCATTCATGGCGGGTGATCCCTTGATCATCTATCCGTTTAATATCTCCACCATCGGCGACGTAGCCTGTTTTAATTTGAGTTACGCCATGTTGTTGATACAAATCATATGCTTTGCTCATTTGCTGACGATAATTGGTGACCGAGCCTGAGGTTTCGTGATGACCAATTAAACGTACATTGTGCTTTTTACCATATTCACTGATGGCGTTAATATCGAAGTCAGGATAGGTTTTGGTAAAGCTAAATACATCACCATTATGGAACCAGCTGCCATCCCAGCCTTCATTCCAACCCTCAACCAATACGCCATCAAAACCGTATTTTGCGGCAAAATCCATATAGCGAATAGTTTCTGATGTGGTTGCGCCATGTTTGTCACCTGAGCCCCATGTTTTTTCGTTAACATGCATTGCCCACCAAATACCTATGTATTTACCGGGTTTAACCCAAGATACGTCGCCAAGTTTATTGGGCTCGTTGAGGTTTAAAATTAAATCTGAATTAAGTAAATCGGTGGCTGTTGAGCCAATTTGAATGGTGCGCCATGGGGTAGTAAAGCCGGGTTGCGTTTTTACCAGTATGCCATCAGACCAAGGAGTTAAATCGGCTCTGAAGGTACCATCTCGACGTTGATCGAGCACCATGGCCGCATAATCCGTTAATGCTGCTTCGTGGATGCTTAAATGGGTTCCTGTGGTCAGCTTGGCGGTAAACGGTGTATGAGCGCGATCAACTTTAGCCAATGAGGTGGTGTTATATAAGTATTCGTAGCGATTCCAGCCTCGACCTGGGATCCACCAAGCAGTGGTGTGATGGGGATCCGGTAGGCTAAATTCAGTGAGCTCTTGGGTAATATCTAGCGTGCTATATTGTGCTAGCCCAGTTTGTTTGGGAACCAAATAACGAAAACCAATCCCATCATTAAAGGCTTTAAATTCAACATCAATATTAATCTTGCCATTGGTGAGTGTCGCGATGATGGCGTTATGATGATCGCGAATAAATTCTCGTTCTCCCCAAGGTTGTTGCCAAGTATTGTCGTCAGTGTGTTGAGTGAATTGGCTAATGGTGAGTCCTTCACCTAATTCTCCTACTTGCTTGAATACTATCCCTAAACGACTTGGGTTAACGACGGTTTCACCTTTAAAACTGACTTGATATTCAGGACGACCATTATCATCTGAAAGTTGAATGTTTATTTGTTTGTCTGGTGAACTCACAGTGACTGTTTTTGCATGGGCATTAGGCATCAACGCCGCATAAGATAACGCAACTGCGCATGAAATGGCCAGTTTACAGGGGTTAAAGGCAATCTTAGTGTGATGTTGGATCATGAGGCATCCTTGTTGATTATTGTTTTTGTTGTTAAGGAATATATGCCGCTTTAAGACTCAACCGCAAAGAAATACATACGTATTCAGTCAATACAAATTCACCTTGTTATTGGCTATTTATCACGATTGGTCATATCTGGCTTTAAAACAACAATGCCCTGATAGATGATCAGGGCATTAGGGCTAATCTTTTATCCACAGCTCAGGTTAACTAAGTGGATTCATGCTAGCTTGGTCGTCAAATTAAAGAACCATTACCATTGATTGTAGTGGCGCTAGGGTAATTTCAAGCTTAGCTGTGCCATCAGCTTGAGTTTCAATAGGATAGACAACTTGTATCTGGCTCAATACATCATGCATATATTGAGTTTCAGTATGATTAAATTGCCAAGCCTTTAATAATGATTGCGGCAAGGTTAAACTAAATTGCTTACCGTTGTGTTGGTCAAAATTGCTGATCACCAGCATTTTTTGTTGTTCACTAAAACGGCTGAAAGCAAATACTTTATTATCATAACCAACCACATTTTGCTTACGTTGATAGGTGTCTAATTCTTGATACTCGCCTTTTAGCGCAGGTGCGCTATGGCTCAAGTTTAACAATCGTTGATAATAATCACGCAGCGCCTTTTCTTGTTCTGTAGACTGGCCGCCATCAAACTTGCCGTTATTCATCCAGCGTTGATGGGCTGGCACCCCTACATAATCAAAAATACTCGTTCGTGTGGCTTGGCCAAAACCGCCGTTTTCTCGAGCTGGTTCACCCACATCTTGACCAAAATACACTAGTGTTGGTGAACGGCTAATAAGGGTTGAAACTACCATCGCAGGTAAGGCTGCTTCCGGTGTGCCTGCAAAATCTGGGGAGTTTATCCGCTGCTCATCATGATTTTCTAAAAAATGCAGCATATGCGCTTCAATATCGGCGACTTTTGCTTGGTCCACAGCAATTTGAGCCGTCGATTTTTTATCGTGAATGATTGCTTTTAAGGTGTCGTATAAATCAACTTTATCATACAGATAATCCATTTTACCTTGCTGAATATAAGCGCGGTATAAGTTAGGGTTATACACCTCAGCTAATAAAAAGGCGTCAGTTTTAGCATGTTTTATATGGCTATTTAAATAACTCCAAAACTCAACCGGGACCATTTCGGCCATGTCATATCGAAAACCATCAACACCTTTAGCCAACCAATATTGCGCAATGTGTTCAAACTTACGCCATGAGTTTGGAATATCTTTAGCGTCTTGTTGTTGCCAAAATTGGTAATGTTCGGCGGCTGACTTATGCTCAAAACCAGCGGGCAGGCGAGGGAAGTCATAGCTACCATCTGGTTTAACGCCATAATTGATTTTTACCGTTTCATACCAGTCATTGGCATCAGGTTTGGCAAGGCGAGAGCCATTACCGGTCCATTTAGCAGGTGACTCTTTAAATTGACCATCGCTAAGCGGATGTGCTTCACCGCCTAAAGCTTGGTAACCATTAATGGCATCAGGTACGCTAAAATCTTGGCCAATTACATAATAAAAGTCATTATTTTTGGCGTATTCTACGGTGTTGTCATCACTAAAGCCAAAATCTTCTACGCCCTCAGGGGCAGAGAGTGATTGGTAATTACGGGCCACATGATTAGGGACAATATCTATGAGGACTTTCATACCATTTTGATGAGTACGAGCGATAAGCGATTCAAACTCGGCTAAACGGTTGGCGGGGTTATCGGCCAGATCGGGATTGACATTGTAATAATCCTTTACCGCATAGGGCGAGCCTGCACGACCTTTAACCACATCAGGATCATCATTACTGATCCCAATCTGAGTGTAATCATTAATCACTGCATGATGGGGTACACCTGTATACCACACATGGGTCACGCCTAACGATTTAATATCTTTAAGGGCGATATCGGTAAAATCGCTGAATTTACCCACGCCGTTTTCATCTATCGTGCCCCAAGGCTTATTGGTGGTATTAGTATTACCGTAAAGACGAGTGAACACTTGGTATACCACCGCTTTATGAGGTAAAGATGATTCAGCCTGTGCCAAGGTTTGCTTGTTTGATGCTTCTACCTGTTGCGCCTGACTGGTGTCATAAGAGGGTGAGCATCCAATTAACATGACTAAGCCTATGGGGCTTAACTTAGATAAGGACATAATACTTTTCATGATGACTTCTTCTTATTTATTTTATCGACAGCATAGTGACACTTTTAGGCGATAAAGTGAGTAGTTTGTCTAATGAATACGTATGCTGAGAGATAATACTGCGGCCTTGTTTGGCACCTTTTATGTGCTCGTTAAAGCGGTTCAAATCAAGTTTTGTGGTGTGCTCGCCTAAGTGATAAATGACCATTAGGTTTTCATCTTTAAATTGTCTAAATTGAACATATACACCATCTTTAGGTACATAGTGGGCAAGGGAGCCTTGGCTAATTGCTTTAGAATGCTTGCGATAATTCAGTAAGGTTTTAATAAAATGCTGCGCCGCTTTTTGGGCACTGTTTAACCCTTGACCGGTCAAGGCATTAACCGTGTCACCTGCAAACCCGCCCGGGAAGGGACTACGCACCACTCCATCATGGCGGCCTTCTTTAGGACTTGTCATTAACACTTCTGTGCCGTAAAAAATCTGCGGAATACGATTACTGGTAAGCACATACGCTATTGCCATTTGATAAAGCCCAAAATCCTCATTCAATAGGCTATAAATACGGTTAGTGTCATGATTGCCTTCAAATAGCACAAGTTTTGTTGGGTCGGCATACACCACATCGTTAGCGAGCATCTCATATAAATCCATTAGCCCTTTATTGGGATCGGTGTGAGTGAGACTTTTATGCAACATTTCAGCAATCGGGAAGTCCATCATGCTCGGAGTAAATGATTGATAGCCATCGTGGTTCACTTTACCTTGTTGCCAATAGCTAATAGTGATGGGGTTTTCGCTCCATTCTTCACCCACAATATTAAAGCTTGGGTATTCATCCATAATGGCTTTGCCCCACTTGGCTAAAAAGGCTTTGTCAGCATAGGAATAGGTATCTTCACGAATACCTGATAGACCTGCATATTCAACCCACCAAATACTGTTTTGAATTAAATAGGTGGCAAGGTGAGGATCGCGCTGATTAAGATCGGGCATGGTTGGCACAAACCAGCCCTCTTCAAATTCAGATCTATCAATCTTGGTGGCGTAGAGGTCTTGCACTGTGGTGCGATGATGACTGGTATAAACTTGTTCTTGATCAGGTTTACCTTGGCCGTTAATCCAAGTGCTACTTGGAAAATTAGACATCCATGGGTGATTTGAACCAATATGGTTAACCACCACATCTTTAATCACGCCGATGCCATGATCATTTGCCGCTTTAACGAGGGCTTTATAGTCTTCATTGGTGCCAAAACGAGGGTCAATTTGATAATAATCGGTAGTGGAATACCCATGGTAGGAGTACTTTTCGTGATTATTTTCAAGCAGAGGGTTAATCCAAAGCTGGGTGACACCTAAATCTTTTAAATAAGGCAGTGCTTGTTTAATACCTGCGATATCACCGCCAAAGCGACCGCCATAATCTGGTAAGTCAGGATTGATCTTTTCAAGCATATCTGGGTGATTATCGTTAGATATATCGCCATTCACAAACCTGTCGGGCGTTATAAGATAAATGACATCCTGATTGTTAAAACCCACACGCTTAGCTGAATTGGCTGCGCGTTTGAGTAATTGATAATCAAACTGACCAATGACTTTATTATTATCGATAATATCAAAGGATACGGTTTGAGGTGATGCGCCTTTTAAATCAAGGGTTACAAACACATGATTGTGGCTGTCCGTGGTATCAACCTTGACAAGTTTTACCTTCTTGCCTTGTTTAAGCTTAATTTGGTGTTTGGCAATATCTTTACCATAAATAAGCAGTTGCAACTGACTGTTGTGCATTTCTGCCCACCAAAATTGCGGTTCAACAGCAAAGTCTTGAATCGAATTGTCAAGGGCGTTTGCATGAGTTGCTACAAAACTAAAACTGATGCTTGCACAGAGTAGGCTAAGTTTAAGAAAAGATTTCATATAGACTCCTAATATCTTATGGCTAGCCACAAGTAGATAAAAACTGTTGATGGCTTGTGATCTGAGATAAGTTTTGCGCATAGATCGCTTTTAGATTGGCCAAAAACTCAAGCCTTTGTGCGTTAGTTATCACATTTGCAAGGGGGTTATAATCTTCAGGAATGATGCCTTGCCCGACCATGACTTGTAGCCACGCCTCATTGGTAAAGAGATTTTCTTGCTGCCTAAATAAATTGCCTGTGTCTTTGAATAGGGCAATTTTTTGCTGTAGCGATTCAGGAATGTCCATTTCGCGGCAAGCTTGCCAAATATCGTCGCTATTATCTGTTTCACAACTATCTGCGCGATGATTTAAGTGATAATGCAAAATAATAAAGTCACGAATTTGCTCAAACTCTAGTTTGGCTTGACGGTTATACTCATCAATCAGCGACGGATTGATTTGAGCATGGGGCATTAATTTGGTTAAGCGGATAATGGCTGTTTGCACTAAATGAATGCTGGTGGACTCTAAAGGCTCTAAAAATCCTGAAGATAAGCCAATTGCAACACAATTTTTCACCCATTGCTGTTGACGACGACCCGGCGTAAAACGAATTAATCGTGGCTCGCCAATGGCTGGAGCATCAAGGTTATCAAGAAGCAGTTGTTTTGCATCCGCATCTGACATTTTACTGCTTGCAAACACTAGCCCATTACCAGTTCGGTGCTGAAGTGGAATGCGCCATTGCCAACCATTTTTATGGGCAATTGAGCGGGTATAGGGGATAATTGGCTCGACTTTTTCACAAGGAACCGCCCATGCGCTATCACAAGGTAGCCAATGCTGATAACTGTCAAACCCTACCTTATATACTTTATCGAGTAACACTCCATGTAAGCCTGAACAGTCAATAAACAAATCGCCCGCAACAGTGTTACCGTTTTCTAGGGTGAGGGAGGTGATGAATTCATGCTCATCTTGATTCACTTGACTCACTTTACCTTCAATGCGGTTAACGCCTTTTTCAATGCTGTATTCGCGCAGCAGTTTGGCATAAAGCCCTGCATCGAAATGATAGGCATGGGTAAGCCCTGCAAGTTGATTATTGTGAATACGAGGCGTGGGGGAAAACTTACCTTGAATAGCCGCTTGGTAGTTAAATGAGTAATCCCATAACGATTTAGGATCAGGGTTATCGGCTAACCAGTAATGATGAAAGGCAGTATAGCCAATATCTTTACCAAACTCGCCAAAGGCATGCATGTATTTATCACCTAATTTGCCCCAATTTTCAAATTGGATCCCAAGTTTTATCGTCGCTTGAGTTTGGTGAATAAAATCTTGTTCGTTAATTCCTAATACATTATTAAAAATTTGCAGTGGCGGGATAGTGGCTTCTCCTACACCAATGGTGCCGATGGTGTCAGATTCAACCAAAGTAATGTCAAGCTGAGAAGGATATAGTTTTGAAAGCATTGCCGCGGTCATCCAACCTGAGGTCCCGCCGCCTACAATTACAATGTCTTTTATTTTGTTATTATTCATAGTAATCGCCTTACAATTTTATTGTTTTTTAAAGTAAAAAAGCCCCTGTAACAGGTTACAGAGGCTTTATTGTCATATTCAAGTTAGAACTTGTAGTTCGCACCAAACATGAAGTTGCGACCATAGTTTTGGTAGTCACGAACTAGACGCTCATCATCACCAAGATATGTGGTAAATGGTTCGTTAGTTAAGTTGTTCACTTGGAATACCACTGATAGACCATATAGTGCGTCAATACCACTTTCGCTAAAGTCATAACCGATTTGTGCATCAACAACGGTTTCTGCTTTAACATCAACGTTAACACGAGTTAAGCTGATTGCAGTTACTTCACCTAAGAAGTCACTACGGTAGCGAGAACTGATACGCGCTTGGAAACCTGAGTTTTCATAGTAAACAGTTGCGTTAAAGGTTTTCTCTGAAAGACCTGGTAGCGTAGTTGGTTCACTATCGTCAGTTTCTTTCACTTCAGAGTCGTTATAAGCACCGTTTAGAATAGTACCAAAGCCATCTAACACTTCAGTAAAGTAACCAAAGTCGATAGATAACGATGCCTCAATACCTTGTACATAACCACCGTTACCATTTTGCGGGCTAGAAACACGTCCTAGGCCATCACCACAGTTCGGGTCACTTGGTAAAATGGTACAGAAATCAACAAACTGATCTTGGTTAAAGGTATAGTTTTCTAAATCTTTATAGTAAGCGGCAACAGAGAAGTAACCCATATCGCTAAAGTAGTTTTCATAGCTGATATCGTACTGACGCGCTAACCAAGGACGTAGTTGTGGGTTACCACCACCGCCAGTCCATTTTGGATCTGCACCAGAAGGATTAGGGTTGTATGTATAGTTGATGTTTGAATTCATCTGATCCATACGGCCACGGCTTAATGTACGTGCAGCTGCAACACGAACCATTTGGTTTTCAGCAACTTCAAAGCCTAAGTTGATGCTAGGTAACCATTCCACATACGAGTCACCCGCTGTACGTGGGGTAAGCTCAATTGTGCCATCATCTAGTTTAGAAACTGCAGTACCCTTTGAACTTTGATCAGTATCAACTACTTGAACTCCAAAGTTACCAGTTAAAGGAATATCCCCGACTTCTGTGTCTAAGTCGGCTTTTACAAAGAAGGTGGTCACTTGCTCTTCGACTTGCCAAGAGTTAGTGATACGCTCTGGTTGGACTTCTTTAGCATTTAATTCGTTATAGTTGCCATCTTTATAGAAGCGAAGTGCATCATAAGATAACACATCACCCATACCGAAGAACGCAAGTGAGGTTGAGCCAGTTGAATATTGACTAGGTAACGTGAGCATATAATCTGGGTTAGTTACTGCATCGTAACCTTTCAGAGTTAAATAATAACCGTTATCTACTTTAGTTTTTTCACGATTAGTATAATTTATACCAAATTGGATTTTGCTAATCGCACCTTCATCAAATGAATAAGTTGAAGATAAGCGGAACGATTGTAACTCATCTTCAATTTCAGGTTTGTTGATAAAACCATCTTGGAAGTTCGCGCGTTCAGCGTCTGGTCCCCAACTAAATGCGCCACCTAAACGAATTAATTCTGGATCAGCATAGTTTAGTGATGGCTCGAAGATGTAACCGCCTTTGCCATCATAAGTAAAGCCTAAGTTTTCTACTTGACCATTACCGTTACCGCGACCTGTACCCGCATAAGTTTCAATACCAATATCAGTACGTTCTACTTTAGAAATCGCCACATCTGCTTCAATCGACCAGTTTTCATTGAAGATATATTCATTATTCCAGCCTGCAGAAATAGAATCTGCATCACGGGTATTCATATCATTACGAACAAGCACCATAGCATCATTGATAGTGCCTTTAGTGACTAAACCGTTTTCGGTTTCAATGGCTGTTATACCAGAATTTGCCCAACCGGCACCCCATTGGCCAGGTATTTCAATCCCTGTTAGTCTTTGTTGGTCAAAAAAACTAGTGTAAAACACATCAACAACAGATCGGAATTGATCGTTTGGTTGGAATTCTAACACCACCATAACACCATCACGTTCTAATTCTGATGAACGAACGTAAGGTTTAGCACCGCCAAGTACGAGTGGATTTGCATCGTTATAATCTAAGTTTGGGTAACCCCATGCTTGCCAGCGTTCTTCTTGGTTAGGTGACTGCATGCGTGAGTAACCTAATGCGATACCGATAGTATCGTCAGCAAATTGGTCTATATAAGACACACTTGCGCGATAGCCTTTATCGTCGGAGCCCGCGTTTAAAGAACCTAAGTCGTTCCACTCACCACGAGCGTTGATCGCGAAGGTTTGTTCGCCATGTTTAAGTGGGCTGATTGTTTGCATGTCAACCGTGCCGCCAATAGCTTGAGCCATTAATGCAGCATCAGGAGTTTTATATACCACAACCGAGTTTAATAGCTCTGAAGGATATTGGTCGAATTCTACGCCACGATTGTCGTTAATTGACGCTTGTTCGCGACCGTTCAAGGTCGCGATAGTGAAATCAGGACTTAAACCGCGAATTGAAACAACGTTTGCACGACCATCTAGTCGCTGAGCAGCAACCCCAGGAAGGCGTGCAAGTGATTCAGCAATACTGACGTCTGGTAATTTACCGATATCTTCAGCTGAAACAGCTTCAACAACAGAAGAGTTAGTCATTTTAACCGCTTGTGCTTCTTGTAAGCTGCGGCGTATACCGGTGACTTTAATCACTTCAATGTTTTCATCTGCAGTATTGGCTGTGTCGACTTCATCAGCAGCATAAGCGCTCATGCTTGCGCCAGCAGCAACAAGTGCGAGTGTTAGTAGGCTTGGTTTAAATAGCAACATTCATCTTTCCCCTTTAGCGAATACTTAACAACTTGATGTCCAGGTCTGGTTGTTAGTGTCCTTTTGATTTTGGTTACAGTCTTTATTGTGTTTGTACCAACGTTTAATTGACTGCATAAACGTTGGAGTTATGACCAAATTGTTGCACAACGGTGATGATACTACTCCTAGGGTTGTTTGGCCGACAATATTATGCATACGTATTCAAAAGCTAAGGCAGTATAATTTAGATGTCATTTAACATTTCTTTAACGGTTTTAATGGCTTTTTTATTGCGCTTAAGTCTTTGTAAATATGTAAATAAATCCATTAAACGCTGGTTTGTGTTTGGTTCTATTTTGTTGCATACGTATGCAGGCGTATTGAACCTGATTTCCTTATTCACGTATCCTCGCTGTAACAAGAATATAACGATGGCGTGTTAATGACGCTGTAACATGTTGTTAGCATTTAAAGAGTTTGGTGTTAGCGACTATTTAAGGGGAAGCAATGGGTCAGGTTAACTGGTGGCGGGGTGGTATTATTTACCAAGTGTATCCGCGAAGTTTGATGGATTCGAATGACGACGGTGTCGGAGATCTTCAAGGCATAATTACAAAGCTTGATTATATTGCTAGCTTAAATGTTGATGCGATTTGGATATCTCCTTTTTTCAAATCACCCATGAAAGACTTTGGTTACGACATTAGTGATTATTTAGAAATTGACCCAATGTTTGGCACCATGGCAGATTTTGATGAGTTGATTGCTAAAGCCCATGAATTAAATATCAAGATCATCATCGACCAAGTGTTAAGTCACACGTCAGATCAACACGCTTGGTTTGAAGAAAGTCGTCAAAGCCGAAACAACCCCAAAGCAGACTGGTATGTTTGGGCTGATCCTAAAGAGGATGGCAGTGCACCAAATAATTGGTTAGCTATATTTGGTGGTTGCGCTTGGGAGTGGGAACCGCGTCGTCAACAATACTATTTACATAATTTTCTGAAAAGCCAGCCCGATCTTAATTTTCATTGTGATGAGTTACGCCAAGCCGTACTAAGCAATGTTGAATTTTGGCTGAAAAAGGGCGTAGATGGATTCCGGTTAGATGCGATTACGTTCTGTTATCACGACGAGCAATTACGTGACAACCCAGCAAAACCCAAAGATCAACGACAAGGTAGAGGGTTTAGTGAAGACAACCCTTATGCTTATCAATACCATTATTACAATAACACTCGGCCACAAACCGTCGGGTTCATTGAAGAGTTACGGGCACTGATTAATCAATACCCTGGGGCGGTTACTTTAGGAGAGGTATCATCTGAAGACTCATTAGCCACCATGGCTGAATACACTCAAGGTGATGACCGATTACATATGGCCTATAGCTTTGAGTTATTAACTGATGATTTTAGTGCAGCTTATATTCGTCAAACGGTTGAAGAATTAGAAGCAAGCATTGGTGATGGCTGGCCATGTTGGGCTATTGGAAATCACGATGTTCAGCGGGTTGCGACGCGTTGGGGCAAAGGTGAAACGGATCCTGCGATGGTGAAAATGCTCAATGCGATGTTGTTTTCATTACGTGGCAGTATTTGCAGTTATCAAGGTGAAGAGCTTGGCCTAACCGAAGCCACCATTAGTTATGATGAACTGCAAGATCCTTTTGGCATTGCATTTTGGCCAATGTTTAAAGGTCGTGATGGTTGCCGTACACCAATGCCATGGGTTAAATCCCAATTGCAAGCAGGTTTTAGTCAAGTGAAACCTTGGTTACCTATATCGGGTGAACATGCAGACAAAGCGGTTGATATTCAGCAAGATGATCAACATTCGACGTTAAATAGTTACCGCAACTTTTTAGCATGGCGAAAAACCCAACCATTATTAATTGATGGAGATATTGAATTTTTGGATGCCGATCCCGCTATTCTGGCGTTTAAACGCACTAAAGCTGATAAAAGCATGCTGGTGTTGTTTAACCTTTCGAATGCCAATGTTGAATTTAATTGGTCTAACTTGGCTATTTCATCCGTGTTAGAAAACCATGGTTTAGTGGCTGGGCGAATTGAAGATGATGCAATCAAGCTTCCGGCTTATGCTAGTTTTTATGCTTTGATCGACTAATTAAATTGGTTGATTAAAGTTAACGGTTTGTTCTAGCTTAAAACGCTCGAAAATAGTGTATGTGTGTTTCATACAAAATAACAATAATTGATAAGTGATTTTTTATGGCGTCTACAATTTCAACTAGCAGCACCAGTGCTGCCCCTGTTAATAGTGGCAGTTATCGTTTTGCTCTGGTGTCGCTGACTTCTTTGTTTTTTATGTGGGGATTTATTACCTGTTTAAATGACATTTTAATACCTCATTTAAAATCAGTTTTTTCATTAAGTTATACCGAAGCTATGTTGATTCAATTTTGCTTCTTCGGTGCATATTTTTTGGTGTCTCTACCTGCTGGATCATTAGTTAAAAAGCTTGGTTATCAAAAAGGCATTGTGACAGGTTTGTCGATTGCCAGTTTAGGATGTTTGCTATTTTATCCTGCTGCTGATTATGCTGTTTATGGATTGTTCCTTGGGGCCTTATTTGTACTGGCATCAGGCATTACCATTTTGCAAGTTGCCGCTAACCCATATGTTAATGCATTAGGCAGTGCTGAAACCGCTTCAAGTCGCTTGAATCTTACCCAAGCTTTTAATGCATTGGGTACAACGGTAGCGCCATTTTTTGGTGCGGTGTTAATTTTATCGGTCGCTTCTGGTGCTACCGCTGAGTTAACCCACGCGCAAGCAGAAGCTGCTGTGGTTAAAATGCCATACCTATTGTTAGCTGGCATGTTAGCTTTACTGGCATTAATATTTTCAAAACTATCATTACCAAAAATTGTAGAGCACAGCGAACCTGCCGATGTAAACGGCAAAGTGAGCCACAAAGGTAAAACTAGCGCAACACAATCAGTACATCTTGTTCTTGGTGCGGTTGGTATTTTTGTCTATGTCGGTGCTGAAGTATCAATTGGTAGCTTTTTGGTTAACTTTTTAGGTGAAGAGCATATTGTCGGCCTACAAGAAGCTGATGCGGCAAAGTACATTACTTATTATTGGGGCGGTGCAATGGTAGGGCGCTTTATTGGTTCTGCCATTATGCAAAAAGTTTCCGCAGGAACGGTATTGGCATTTAATGCCTTTATGGCCGCTGTGTTAGTCATGGTAGCCATGAATACCGCAGGGGCTATCGCTATGTGGTCAATTTTGGCAGTTGGATTATTCAATTCAATTATGTTCCCAACAATCTTTAGTTTAGCGTTACGGGATTTAGGTCCACACACTTCTCAAGGCTCAGGCATTTTATGCTTGGCCATTGTTGGTGGCGCAATATTACCCCTGTTACAAGGGGTTTTGGCTGACTCAATGGGATTACAACCTTCATTTATACTTGCGGTTGTCTGTTACGCTTTTATTCTATTTTACGGCGCGAAAGGTTCAAAAATGTAAAAGCAGAACATCATTAAAGCGAAAGCGGCCTAATAGGTCGCTTTTTTATTGCTATCAGCTGGCTAAATACCTATGATCGCGGCTGTTTTCTTTTTTGTATTATTGAGAGTGTTATGCTGACTTATCCTTTATCTGGCAGTTCTTCTGAATTGGTGTTGAACGTATTAACCATGGTATTAACCCAAGGTAAACCGTTAGACCGCGCCTACTCACATAACTTCTCTGGTGTAAAATTAGACCCCACTGAGCAAGCTCGGATTACCGTTGTTACTGGTGATATTTTGCGCCGCCTAAACCTATATTGTTTTATCGTTGATATAGAGCCCACAGAGTTTGAACGTTTAGGCTCAAAGCTGTTAAACGGCTGGCATTTGTTTCACGGTCTTGAGTTACCCAAAATGCAGTATTCATTGCAAGTGGACGCCAAGTTATTAGCCGAAAAAATTGAGCAAGCTAAATTAAACCAAGTATTGTGGGATGGTTGCCCACAATGGTTAGATGAATTAGGCCAAGCACAGTTACAAAAGAAATGGCCTGCTGAGCGTCAAGCATTAATGCAAGCACCTAAACGTTATCTTCGAGTCAATACTTTAAAGTGCGATCGACAAAGTTTATTAACTAAGCTAAGTAAAGAAGGCGTGCAAGCTAAAGAGGTTGACGATGTTGATAGTGCAATTGAAGTTATTTCAGATTCAGCATTATTTCGTACCGAATCTTTTAAAAATGGCTTATTTGAGCAACAAGATGCTGGCTCGCAACTTGTTGCTGCAGCCGTTGATGCCAAACCCGGTATGCGCGTTGTAGATGCCTGTGCTGGCGCAGGAGGCAAGACATTACACATTGCAGCTCAAATGCAAGGTAAAGGTCGTTTATTGGCCATGGATATTGAGCAGTGGAAACTCGATAACCTTAAAACTCGTGCAAAACGCGCAGGTGCGCATAATGTCGAAACCCGTATTATTGCAAGTTCAAAAACCATTAAGCGCTTAAAATTGACCGCAGATAGAGTTTTACTGGATGTACCTTGTTCTGGACTTGGTGTATTAAAACGCAACCCAGACTCTAAGTGGCGTGATACCGCAGAGCGTCTACCTGTGCTTATCGATTTGCAAAAGCAAATTATTGATAGTTACAGTCGTATGGTAAAAGTAGGCGGCATGCTTATTTACGCGACATGTTCAATTATGCCAGATGAAAATCGTCATCAAGTGGATCGTTTTTTAGCAGAACATCCACAATTTGAGTTTATTGATGACGAAACAATATTGGTATCAGAACGTGGATTTGATGGTTTCTATTTAGCCAGAATGAAACGTGTTTCTGAATAGCTAAACATCACATTGAATCTATACCCATAATTAAGTAGTTAATTATGGGTTTTTTATTATCTGTTAGTGTTTCAACATAAACTATTTTTTGCTAGATAAATTTGATTTTACCATTTTATTTATAAGGTGATTTTTCTTAAAAAGTTAACCATTTACACTCATTTTTTTGTTATATACCGCTCATTTTTTTACATCAAAATTAAATTAAATATCTGTGAAAACTTAACTGGCTGTTTATTTAATCATCAAGATAAATTTATTCACTATTAAAGTTTGATAATGTTTGTCTTTATGCATAATCTAATACTAATCATTTAGCAGTTTTCGGCATTTAGTCTCTGTTTTTGGAGTTTTATGGACTCGGGTCAGCCAGATATGAAAGATTACCTTACTCAAGTTAGTACGAGTGATTATCGTTCTAGTATTGAGCGTTATAGTGCTATTTTAAACATGGTACTTGAAGGCCTACCTTTAGGCGAAATTCTACATGCATTGGTTCTACTGATTGAAGCACAAAAAGTGGGGACAAAAGCGTCTGTTTTACTGTTAAGTGATGATGGTAAACGATTGTTGTCAGGAGCCGCACCTAATTTGCCTTCTGAATACAATGAAGCAATAAATGGTGTTGGAATTGGCCCTAATGTGGGTTCTTGTGGAACCGCTGCTTTTTTATGTCAACGAGTGATTGTTGAAGATATTGAGAATCATCCATATTGGGAGGCTTATAAGCAACTTCCATTAAAGGCGGGTCTTAAAGCTTGTTGGTCTGAACCTATTTTTGATAGTGTTGGAAAAGTGTTAGGTACATTTGCTATGTATTACGACACAATAAAAGCCCCTACAGATCAAGATCTCAATTTAATTCAAGAAGCAGCAAGACTGGCAAGTTTAGCGATCGAACGCAGTCGTGGCCTTCATCTGCAACGTTTAAATAGTAAAATATTTGAAAATTTGCCCATTGCCTTAGTGATCACCAATGACAAGCATGATGTGTTATCGGTAAATCCTACCTTTTTAGAATCTACTCCAAGTTACATTGCGGATTCAAAATTTTTTGATATTGTCCAGTATTTGAGCTGCTCAGATCCTGAACTTGTTAACGATTTAATGCTTAGTATAGAGAGAGGGCATGCTTGGCAAGGGCAACTTAAAGGGTTAAAAGCGGCAGATGATATCATTGACATCAAATTAATTGTCACTGTGATCCGTGATTCATTGACACGACAAAATTGTTATGCATGGATGTTTACTGATATTACAGCGCGTAAAACAGCTGAAAAATTAATAGATTTTCAAAACAATTATGATCAGTTAACAGGCTTGGCTAATCGTAAATACCTATTCAAAAAATTAGAAGAGCTAATTAAGCAGGGAACAAACCAAGATTACCAATCAGCTAAATTCAGTATCATGCTGTTAGATTTAGATTATTTTAAACAAATCAATGATACCTTAGGGCATGACAATGGTGATCTTGTTTTGCGTAACGTGGCGAGCCGCTTAATTAAGGTGTTGCCTGAAAACAGCTTACCTGCACGAGTCGCCGCCGATGAATTTGCGATTGTCTTTTCCGGTAATCAAAATTCTGAAGATTTAGTGTCCCTTGCAAACCTTGTCAGTAAAGAAATTGGCCGTGAAATACTCATTAATGGTCAGCATATTTCACTGACAATGAGTATCGGTTTTGCGCGTTATGGTAGCGATGCCATAAGTGCCGAACAACTGCTAAATTGTGCCAGCCAAGCCATGTATAATGCCAAAGCAAGAGGGCGCAATTGTTATCAATTTTTCAATCAAGAAATTCAAATAGAAGCTGAACGTACCGCTAAGATTCACTTTCATTTAAAGAAAGCGATTCACCAGGGGGAATTACAACTTTATTATCAACCCATTGTAGAGCCCAAATCAGGTAAAATTGTTAAAGCAGAAGCTTTACTGCGTTGGCGATATAATGATGAGTTTATTCCTCCTGATGAATTTATTCCTATTGCTGAACAATCTGGCTTGATTGTTGAGATTGGCGCATGGGTGAGAAAGCAAGCTGTGATCACAGCTATAGAGTTACAGCAAAAAAACATCACTATGCCAATTTCAATTAACGTTTCAACGTTAGAGTTTTGGTCTTCTGAGCTTCAACACAACTTTATCCAATTTTTCGATGACATCTTACAAGAGCTCGATATTGATGTTTTTCCATATAAGTTAATTACTTTAGAGATCACAGAATCACTATTGATGAAGCAAAAAAATGAAGTCAATGAGTTGTTATCTATGCTGAGAAAGCGAGGTATACGTATTTCAATTGATGATTTTGGTACCGGATATTCATCATTGTCCTATTTAGTTAATTTTCCTGTTGATCAAGTTAAAATAGATAAATCATTTATACAGCAATTAGAAACCGATAAACGCCATAAAGCCTTGATAGAAGCAATTGTCAGTATCAGTAAAGCGCTCGATCTGAATGTGATTGCTGAAGGGGTAGAAACCGAAGCACAATTAGCCTTTATCAATCAACAGAACATCCCTTTTGTGCAAGGCTATTATTTTTATCGTCCTATGCCTAAGAACGAATTTATCTCTTTATTATCCGATAGTTAACCAGTTAGATTGCACGATTATGTCTTTCAATCATTTGTATGATTTAAAACAGTTGTTTATTTTGAGTTTCAATATAATAACCACACTTTATTCTGTTTAAGATGAGCCTTTTTATCAAAAAAAATACCGCTAATTTAGCGGTATTTTTTTATTACAATAGGCTAAAGTCTACGCCAATAGAGCTTTAGGATCAGTGAAAGGCAGATTTAATGCTTCTGCGACTTCCTTACAAACCAACTTCCCATGGATAACATTTAAACCATTAAGTAAATGTTTGTCATGTAACAATGCTTGTTTGTAACCCAAGTTCGCCAATTTAATGATGTAAGGTAAGGTAGCATTGTTCAATGCAAACGTTGAAGTTCGTGCCACAGCTCCTGGCATGTTTGCCACACAATAGTGAACGACGTCATCTACTATGTAAGTTGGATCTTGGTGAGTGGTGGCGTGCGAGGTTTCAACACAGCCGCCTTGGTCAATAGCTACGTCAACAATGGCACTGCCAGGTTTCATGCGCTTGATCATCTCTTTGGTAACAAGTTTTGGTGCAGCTGCACCTGGCACAAGTACACCACCAATAACAAGATCGGCTTCTAAAACATGGCGCTCAATCGCATCGGCAGTTGAATATATAGCTTTAACGGCAGAGCCAAACTGGACATTTAAGCGTCGTAAAGCATCAATGCTGCGGTCAAGTACGACCACGTCAGCACCCATACCTACAGCCATTTGCGCAGCATTTGTTCCCACCATGCCGCCGCCAATAATAACAACTTTGGCAGGCTCAACACCTGGTACGCCACCTAATAACATGCCACGGCCACCTAATGACTTTTCAAGAGCACGAGCGCCAGCTTGAATTGACATTCGTCCTGCGACTTCAGACATAGGAGCAAGTAATGGTAAGCCACCACGGTCATCTGTCACAGTTTCATAAGCGATACATACTGCACCGCTGTTAATTAAATCTTCTGTTTGCGGTAAATCTGGTGCCAAATGCAAATAAGTAAATAAGATTTGGTCTTCACGTAACATTGCACGCTCAACAGCTTGCGGCTCTTTTACTTTTACAATCATGTCAGCTTTAGCGAAGATTTCAGCTGCAGTAGCCAAAATTGAAGCACCTGCTTCGATATAATCTTGATCAGTAAAGCCAATACCAACACCAGCATCAGACTGAACAAAGACTTCATGACCTTTACTTGTCAATTCGCGAACGCTTGAAGGAACCATACCAACACGATATTCGTGGTTTTTGATTTCTGTTGGAACACCAATAATCATTTTTGAGCCTCGATTTGGATTGAACTCGTAGGAGTAACGAGTATTTTTCTTATAAATTCTTATCCCTGAACGTGCTTATTTCAGAGGTGTCTAGTATAGTACCGGCTAGGTAGTTTATGCTGCTGAAGTTTGATAATAAAAAGATAAAAATGTTGTTAAAGTGGTAAATTAGAGTTATAAATATGGCAAATAATAAGAACTATTCAGTTAAAGATTTAGACCGTATTGACCGTAACATTTTGAACGAACTCCAATCGGATGGTCGTATCTCTAATGTTGAATTGTCAAAGCGTGTTGGTCTTAGCCCTACACCTTGTTTAGAGAGAGTTAAACGACTCGAGAAACAAGGTTTTATCAATGGTTATGCTGCATTGGTCAACCCACATTACCTTGGTGCATCACTGTTAGTGTTTGTTGAAATCACCTTAAATCGTGATACTCCAGATATTTTCGATCGCTTCAATCGTGCTGTTCAGCTACTTGATGATATTCAAGAATGTCATTTAGTATCTGGTGATTTTGACTATTTGTTAAAAACCCGCGTGTCGGATATGTCTGCATATCGTCGTTTACTGGGTGAAACCTTGTTAAAATTACCCTCAGTTTCTGATACCCGTACATACGTGGTGATGGAAGAAGTTAAGCAAACTAATAAAGTCGCACTTAACCTTATTTCTGAGTCGTAAAAGGGCTGTAAATTGTTAACCCCTAAGAAAAATAGCAAGGAAACTTGCTATTTTTGTTCATAAAATCAGCTTGAAAACTTTATCACCCAGTAAGCGGTGAAATCCTCTTCACATTCCATTGAGCTTATCGTCTCGAAAGTGCATAATCACTGAAAATACTAACAAATTCTGTTATGTTAAATTCTTCTAATTTCAGGTATGGATAATTCGTTTGACTCAAGGAAATAGTGTAAAAACCCTAAGTGGTCTTCAGCGACTTCTTGAAGGTGGTTTAATTTTTTGTTGCATGATTGCAACCTACATTTTACTTGCTCTGTCTAGCTTCAATCCAAATGATCCGGGTTGGAGTCAGTCACATTTTCAAGGTGAAATACACAACTGGACTGGTGCTGTTGGTGCTTGGACTGCGGATGTATTATTTTATTTCTTTGGTTTTATTGCCTATCTAATTCCTATCATTATTGCGACAACAGGTTGGTTTTTCTTTAATCGAGCTCATCGATTATTGGAGATTGACTATTTCTCTGTGGGATTACGCATTATCGGTTTTATGTTAATGGTACTTGCGCTTGCCTCACTAGTGAGCATGAATGTTGATGACATTTATGTATTTTCTGCTGGTGGCGTTGCAGGGGATGTGATCAGTCAAGCCATGCTGCCATATTTTAATGTGTTAGGTACCACACTATTATTGCTGTGTTTTATTGGTGCAGGTTTTACGCTTGCTACGGGGATAAGCTGGTTAACCATTATTGAATTACTTGGTCATGGTTGTATTTGGTTAGCACTTAAAATATGGTCTATTCCTCAAAGCCTGACACGTGAGCGTGAAACAGAAGATACACGAGGCTTTATGTCTGTGGTTGATAACTTTAAAGCTCGCAGAGAAAAGGGTTTTGAAGAAGACAATGTAGAAACGGTAGCCGATATAAAACCAACAAGAGCTGATTCTGATACTGGTGCATCACCCATCATTAACGAACAACAACCTGAAACTAAAACTAAATCTTTTGAAGTGCCTATCTCAAAAGCGGATAAAAAGCGTAGCTTTTTTAGTCGAAAAGCGAAACAGGAATCCGTTGAGATTCAGTCTGATTTTGATGACGATGACACATTACAACCCTTAATGACTCATCAAGATATTAATGATATTGAACCTTCTTTTGTTCCTTGGAATGCTGAAGAGGAAGATAAAACCCCAAGTTTTTCCGCTATTGATGATGTTGAAGAGCTTGCCTCATTAGATCAAGTTACTCGTAATATTGACGAACAGGCACCTGAATTTGATACCACACATTCTACTGGGGCACTGGTAGCACGCCAAGCGCCTAAAAAAGAAGCCAAAATTGTAGATGGTATCGTGCTTATTGATGGCCAGACACCTCAAGAGGCCAGAAAACCAATGGCGCCACTACCAAGCATTAGCTTACTTGATGTGCCAGATAGAAAGAAAAATCCAATTAGCGAAGAAGAGTTGGAACAAGTTGCTAGATTGGTTGAAGCAAAATTAGCAGACTTTAATATTATAGCTAACGTGGTGGGCGTGTTTCCTGGGCCGGTAATTACCCGCTTTGAACTAGAATTGGCACCGGGCGTAAAAGCATCAAAAATCACAAATCTATCAAAAGATTTGGCGCGCTCATTGTTGTCTGAAAACGTACGTGTGGTTGAAGTTATCCCTGGTAAAGCTTATGTCGGCTTAGAGTTACCGAACAAATTCCGTGAAACAGTATTTATGCGCGATGTGTTAGACAGTCAAGAATTTAGAGACAGTAAGTCAACCTTGTCGATGGTATTAGGCCAAGATATTTCAGGTGAGCCAGTGGTAGTTGACCTTGCAAAAATGCCACATCTTTTGGTTGCAGGTACAACGGGTTCTGGTAAGTCTGTTGGCGTGAACGTGATGATCACCAGTTTGTTGTATAAATCTGGTCCTGACGATGTTCGCTTTATCATGATTGACCCTAAAATGCTTGAGTTATCTGTGTATGAAGGGATACCACATTTACTCTGTGAAGTGGTCACCGACATGAAAGAGGCCTCGAATGCTTTACGATGGTGTGTCGGAGAAATGGAGCGTCGTTATAAACTCATGTCCGCATTAGGTGTGCGTAACCTTAAAGGTTATAACATCAAAATTAAAGAAGCCGCTGCTATGGGCGAATACATACCCGATCCCTTGTGGAAGCAATCTGAAAGCATGCTAGATGAAGCGCCGCCGTTAGAAAAATTACCCGCAATTGTTGTTGTCGTTGATGAATTTGCCGACATGATTATGATTGTTGGCAAAAAGGTTGAAGAACTTATTGCCCGTATTGCGCAAAAAGCCCGTGCGGCTGGGATCCACTTAATTTTAGCCACACAACGCCCATCGGTAGATGTGATCACTGGCTTAATTAAGGCGAATATTCCAACACGAATTGCATTCCAAGTCTCATCGCGTATTGATTCTCGTACCATTTTAGATCAACAAGGTGCTGAAACCTTATTGGGTATGGGAGATATGTTGTATTTGCCACCAGGAACCAGTGTTCCAAGCCGAATTCATGGTGCATTTATTGATGATCATGAAGTACACAAGGTGGTTGCTGATTGGTGTGAACGTGGTAAACCGCAATATATTGATGAAATTTTAAATGGTGTTTCTGATGGTGAGCAAGTGTTATTGCCGGGAGAAACCTCAGATAATGAAGAAGAATTAGATGCATTGTATGATGAAGCTGTGGCATTTGTTACCGAAACCCGTCGCGGTTCAATTTCAAGCGTTCAACGTAAATTTAAGATTGGTTATAACCGCGCAGCACGTATTATCGAAATGATGGAGTCACAAGGTATTGTGAGTTCCCAAGGTCATAATGGTAATCGTGAAGTATTAGCGCCACCGCCACCAAAGCATTAATAGGAAAAAGTATGCTATTTAAGCAAGCTATGAAAATTTCAATTATGGCATCTACATTGATTTGCAGTGGAGCTGTATTTGCTGATGATGCCAGCGCACTTAGAGATAAACTGAGTAACATTGATAGCCTGCATGCAAAATTTGTCCAGCAGGTTACCGATGTAAACAATAAGCAAATTCAATCAGGTGAGGGTATCTTTGCCTTATCATATCCGAATAAGTTCTATTGGCATCTAACTCAGCCAGATGAATCGTTAATCGTTGCTGATGGTTTAAACTTGTGGATCTACAATCCATTTGCAGAAGAAGTCACGGTAATGGATGTGTCGCAAGCGGTAGATGCCTCACCAATAGCTTTATTGGTTCACCGTGATGAGCAGACCTGGTCACAGTATTCGGTTACCTCTGTTCAGGCTAAAGAGGACTGTTTTGATATTCAGCCTAAAACTGTCACTGGCAATGTGGTGTCAGTGAACGTGTGTTTTAAGCAAAATCAGTTATCATCTTTCAATTTAACTGATGAACAAGGCAATTTAAGCCAATTTAGTTTGTCTGAGCAGCGCGTAGTCAACGAAAGCGAACAAGCTATTTTTAGTTTTGCTATTCCTGAAAATGTTGATATTGACGATCAACGTTTAAAGCAGGTCCAATAAGTTACTGTGGCAAATTTAGATTTTAACTTCGCCCCTGATTTCAGGCCGTTAGCGGCTAGAATGCGACCACGTGTCATTAGTGAATACATAGGTCAAAAGCATCTGTTGGGTGAAGGGAAACCTTTACGTCAAGCATTAGAAGCTAACCGTGCTCATTCTATGTTGCTTTGGGGGCCGCCAGGTACCGGAAAAACAACCTTAGCGGAGCTTGTTGCGCATTATGCCAACGCACATGTTGAGCGGATTTCAGCTGTAACCTCTGGTGTTAAAGATATTCGTGCAGCGATTGAACAAGCGAAAGCTATTGCTCAAAGTCGTGGCCAACGTACCTTGTTATTTGTTGATGAAGTTCATCGATTTAATAAAAGTCAGCAAGATGCGTTTTTGCCTTTTATAGAAGATGGCACAGTGATCTTTATTGGCGCAACCACTGAAAATCCCTCATTTGAAATAAATAATGCGCTACTTTCCCGTGCCAGAGTCTATTTAATTAACCGCTTAACCGATGATGAAATAATTCAGATTGCTCAGCAAGCATTACAAGATAAAGAACGTGGCTTTGGTGAGAAGCAGTATGTATTACCAGACTTAGTCGCACAATCCTTAGCTAATATTTGCGAGGGCGATGCCCGTAAGGCACTTAATTTAATTGAATTAATGAGCGATTTAGTAGCGGATGGCGGTGAGTTTAGTTTAGATATGCTGACTCAAGTTGCGGGCCACCAAGTTGCAGGTTATGACAAAAATGGCGATCAATTTTACGATTTAATTTCAGCAGTGCATAAGTCTGTACGTGGCTCTGCACCCGATGCTGCACTTTATTGGTATTGCCGCATATTAGAAGGCGGTGGCGACCCGCTATATGTCGCACGCCGTTTACTGGCGATTGCTTCTGAGGATATTGGTAACGCAGATCCAATGGCAATGACGGTTGCATTAAATGCTTGGGACTGTTTCCATCGTATTGGCCCAGCTGAAGGCGAACGTGCGATTGCTCAAGCGGTTTTGTATCTCGCTAGCGCGCCTAAAAGTAATGCGGTTTACACTGCGTTTAAACAGGCGCGAGACCTTGCTCGTCAAACAGGCCATGAGCCAGTGCCTCATCATTTACGTAATGCACCAACTCAACTGATGAAAGACATAGGTTTTGGTCAAGAATATCGGTATGCCCATGATGAACCAGGAGCTTTTGCTGCAGGCGAAAACTATTTTCCAGAGTCATTACAGCATAGTCAATTTTATCAACCCACAGCTCGTGGTTTTGAAAAACGAATCAAAGATAAATTGGCTAACTTGCACCAATTAGATCAACAAAGTGAGCATAAACGATATGACTAATATCCTTTTTGTTGCCCTGGGTGGCTCGATTGGTGCAGTTTTACGCTATCTTATTTCATTATTTATGATCCAAGTATTTGGAAGCAGTTTTCCTTTTGGTACACTGATGGTCAATGTACTGGGATCGTTTCTAATGGGAATGGTTTATGCTCTTGGTCAGCTTAGCCATTTAAGTCCTGAACTAAAATCGATGATAGGTGTTGGTTTGTTAGGGGCATTAACAACGTTTTCAACTTTTTCCAATGATACTCTGCTGCTCATGCAGCAAGGTCTTTGGTTTAAAAGTATTCTTAATGTGTTGTTGAACGTCATACTGTGTATTTTCATGGTGTATCTGGGGCAACAACTAATATTTTCTCGCGTTTAACTTAAAAGAACTGACAACATGCTAGATCCAAAATTTTTGCGTACCGAATTGGAATTCACTGCTGAGCGATTAGCAACCCGTGGTTATCAACTTGATGTTGATCATATTTCCTCATTAGAAGAAAAGCGTAAAACGCTCCAAGTGCAAACAGAAGAGTTACAAGCTTCGCGTAATGCCATCTCTAAGTCGATTGGTCAAGCTAAGTCACGCGGTGAAGATATTGCACCTATTATGGCGCAAGTGGGTGATTTAGGTTCGCAATTAGACGCAAAAAAAGCGGAATTAGCCTTGTTATTGCAAGAGTTAAACATGATTGCAATGAGCATACCTAACTTGCCCGATGACAGTGTTCCAACAGGCGCTGATGAAAATGATAATGTGGAAGTTCGTCGCTGGGGCACACCAAAAGCATTTGATTTTGAAGTGAAAGATCATTTAGATCTAGGCGAAGGTGTTCAAGGCTTAGATTTTAAAAATGCGGTTAAAATTACCGGCTCTCGCTTTATTGTAATGAAAGGGCAAGTCGCACGTTTAAACCGTGCTCTTGGTCAGTTCATGTTAGATATGCACACTACCAAACACGGTTACACTGAAGCATATGTCCCTTTATTAGTGAATGAAGATAGCTTGCTTGGTACTGGGCAGTTACCAAAGTTTGGTGAAGACTTATTTCACACCAAACCTGCTACAGAAGAAGCCCAAAGCTTGTCACTGATCCCTACCGCTGAAGTTCCGTTAACTAACTTGGTCCGTGACACCATTGTTGAAGAAGCTGACTTACCGATTAAAATGACCGCTTTAACAGCGTGTTTTAGAAGTGAAGCAGGCTCATACGGTCGTGATACTCGTGGTTTAATCCGCCAGCATCAGTTTGATAAAGTTGAGCTTGTGCAAATCGTACATCCAGAACACTCTATGGCAGCATTAGATGAGTTAACTCAGCATGCAGAAAACATTTTGCAAGCATTAGAGTTGCCTTATCGTACCGTGGTGTTATGCACGGGTGACATGGGCTTTGGTGCAAGTAAAACCTTTGATATTGAAGTTTGGTTGCCAGCACAAAATACCTATCGTGAAATCTCTTCTTGTTCGAATATGAAGGACTTCCAAGCGCGAAGAATGCAAGCTAGATATCGTAACAAGGCAGATAACAAGCCAGCTTTATTACATACGCTTAATGGTTCTGGTTTGGCTGTAGGGCGTACGCTAGTGGCAATTTTGGAAAACTACCAAAATGCAGATGGCACTATTACAGTGCCGACTGTATTACGTCCATACATGGGCGGATTAGAGGTTATTGGTTAATCAGATTGTTGATGTAAGCTCACTTTTTCATTAGCGATTATTTGAAAAAGTGAGTGCTTGGGAAAGCAAAAAATGGCGCCACGGCGTAAAACTAATGTAATTTATTCTTTAATCATGTTTTTCTTTGGATTATTGGTATTGATTCAATTTGGGCAAGCATTGTTTATCGTATTTGAAAACGCTTTACCAAAATAATAAAAGCCTTGTTGATTATCTCAACAAGGCTTTTTTGTTTTTAAATTATCATGTGCTATAGGCATTTGGCCGGTTTAGGTAAACCTGCAATTTTAGTCGCTTGTTTAGCAGGTCCAACAGGAAACAGAGTGTAAAGGTATTTAGAATTACCTTTATCAGCACCAAGGCTTTGACCTATGGCTTTAACTAATACGCGTATAGCGGGACTGGTTTTATATTCCAAATAGAAATTACGCACAAAATGAATCACTTCCCAATGTTGCTCAGTCAACTCAATATTTTCAGTAGCAGCAATTATGGGCGCCATTTCCTCACACCAATCATAAACCTTTTTTAAATAACCTTGTTTGTCTGTTTCAATGCTAACCCCATTAAAATCAAACTGAAATTCGAACGCGTTTACCATGTAATTACCTTTGAGTGCTGTAATGACTGAGCGACAAACTCATTATAATCAATAATAGTAACTTGCACTTGGCTTAGACTGTCGATCTTTTCTTGCAAACCTCTTGCTTGCACATCATCTTGCAAAACAAACACTTGGTATTGCATAAGCTGTTGGCGTAAGTGTTGGTATAACAAGGCATTGATGGCGTCATCAGCCAGTAAAATGCTGTCAGCTGCTTGTATGTAACGTAAACAGGTGCTGAGTGCATTGTCTGATGTGGCAGATGTTTGAATGTGATGTAAAATCAAAATACTAAAACCTCATCGGCATCTTGTAATTGCTCTGCAATCACTTTTGCATTAACAATGTTTGCTTCAATGGCTAAATCATTAGCGGTCAAACCAAGTAAATTCATTGAATCTTGACAGGCTAAAACGGTTTCAATTTCATAAAGCTCAAAAGCTTTAAACACGGAAATATAATCTTTAGAGCCAACTTTTTCAGGCTGTTGGTTAGGTAATAAGTGCAACAATGCCTCGTTACAAAAAACTAAACTGACTTGTTGCTCAAAACTGGCACTAAGTAGTGCTAAATCAATTCCTTCGCGATTAGTCGTGCTGCCATATGGGCTATGCCTGAATAAAATATATATTTTTTTCATCGTATACAGACCTTAAAAGCTGATGAAACGATCAGCTTTTTCAATACCAATGACTAACTCACCTAAACCACCCATAGTGAATTCTGCACTGCTGTTCCATTGTGGTTTACCGTTTTCAGTCGCATCTTGAGGTGACAATACACCACGACGTAAAGCCGCTGAAACACAGTTAGTTAGCTGAATCTGATGTTTATTAGATAAATCCTGCCACATTTTATGTATATCATGTTCATCAGAAGCAGGGCAGTTAAGCGTGTTACTATTTAGCACTCCATCTTGATAAAAGAACACCCGTATAATTTGATGGCCTGCAGCAATGGCAGCATGACAAAATTGAATGGCCCGATAACTGGCGGTAGAGCCATAAGCTGGCCCATTAACTTGAACGATGAATTTACTCATTATAAAAAAAATGACCCTATTAATAGGGCCATTTTAGCGTAAAACTCTCACAATGACGATTAATCGTCGTTACCCATACCTAATAAATGTAATAGGCTCATAAATAGGTTTAAGAAATCTAAGAATAATGAGACGGTTGCGCGAATATAGTTCGTCTCGCCACCATTAACGATGCGACTTGTATCATATAAAATAAAACCGGTCATTAGTAATGCAATACCTGCATTCATTGCCATAAATAATACAGAGCTACCAACAAAAATATTAATAATGGCAGCACCAATCATCACCAGCAGACCTGCAAATAAGAAACCGCCCATAAAAGAGAAATCTTTTTTAGTGGTTAATGCATAAGCAGATAAGGAAACGAAAATAATTGATGTTAAACCAAAGGCTTGCATAATTATGGATGGGCCATTAGCCATACCAACATAATGATTTAAAATGTAGCCTAATGAAGCACCTTGCATACCAGTGAAGGCAAAAACCCAAAAAATTCCTGCAGCACTATCTGCTTTTTTCAAGGTCACAAATAATAAGACTAAACTACCTAGAGACAGGCCTAATGACATCATAGGACTAATATGTAATGCCATTGCTAAACCAGCACAAACGGCGGCAAAAGCTAATGTCATCGACAATAACATATAGGTGTTTTTAAGCAGCTTGTTGACTTCGGTTGTCGTTAAGCTGGGTGAAATTGTGGAAACTTGACTCATATTGCTCTCCATTTTAATAACTGTTTTTACAATGTTTTAGCACAGCTATTGACTGATATTTGTAGCGTTAACCATCATAACCTAGCTATGGCTGAGGTTAAAGCCATCTATACATGTTTTATGCTAGCCATTCTCTATGTAATTTTTCAGTATCACCTAAGTAATCTAATACCCATTGAAGTGCAGGTGACATTTTATCTTGAGCCCATGCTAAACAACACGGGCTTGTGGGTTTTGGATTAACTAACGTTTTTTCAATTAACATACCGCTGGCAATAAAAGGCTCGGCTAAATGGATTGGCATATAGCCAATGCCAAGACCTGCTCGAAAGCAATTGATTGCTCGAATCCAATCTGGCACCACTAAACGACGTTGGTTGTCCAAAAGCCAAGTTGTCCGTTTAGGAATTTCCCTAGAGGTATCTTCAAGACAAATTGCTGGATATTGTTTTAATTCCTCGTCAGTCAATGCTCGATCTATTTCCGCTAGAGGGTGGTTTTTACTGACTAAGAATGCCCATTCAATGTCCTTCATGTCTCGATATTGATAAACACCCCCAACAGGAATCGCAGTTGTAGCGCCAATTGCAATCATACTGCGGCCACTGGCTAATGATTCCCATACACCATTAAAGACCTCAATTCTGATAATAAGTTCCACATCATCAAAGTGGCGATAAAAATCGGCAATAAGTGAACTAATCCTGTCGGCTCTAACAATGTTGTCTAAAGCAATTGATAACGTTGGTTTCCAGCCATTAGCAACCCGCTGAGTTTCGCGCTTTAACTCATCCATTTGCCTCAGTAATTCCCGGGCGTGCTGCAAGAAGTGCTCACCAGGTTCAGTGAGGGTAACTGAGCGATGATGACGTTCAAATAACACCACCCCAATGTCAGACTCGACTTGCTTAACGGCATAGCTCACAGCTGAAGGCACTTTGTGTAATTCATTCGCAGCGGCCGTGAAGCTGCCAAGTCGAGCTACGATATCAATCATATTCAGAGTTTGTTCCGATAGCATATAAGGATCCTTGCTGTGATTTATTTTGAAGGCAGTATGCAAAATATAACGTTTCACGCCAGCCAAACTAATAATTAAAATGCCGCTTAATTTCAATTAACTGAGTGTCGATTATGACTAATCAATCATTTACGCCAAGTATTATAAGCAAATTTGGCTTTTTCCTCTATCTAACAGTACTAAGTATGTTGTGTTTTATTGCAACAGATATGTATTTGCCTGCATTTAAATCAATTGAAAGCTCATTTGATGCATCGACCAGTGAAGTGGCTATGTCACTTACAATATTCCTTGCTGGATTGGCTATGGGACAATTGTTATACGGTGCATTAGTGGAAAAGTGGGGTAAACGTAACTCACTTCTGTTTGGTTTAGGCGTTTTTGTTGCGGCAACTGCTTTAATTGCCGTAAGCGAATCTATTATGGTGATGAATATTGGGCGCTTCTTTCAAGCGATTGGGGTTTGTAGTGCCAGTGTAATTTGGCAAGCATTAGTGATTGAAAAGTACGATGCTGATGAATCACAAAAAGTGTTATCCAACATCATGCCGTTAGTGGCTTTGTCTCCAGCTGTAGCCCCTTTGATTGGTGCATTCTTTTTATCTAGTTGGGGCTGGCAGAGTATTTTTATCTGTTTAGCCATTTTAGGTGCTGTACTTGTGTTGTTAACTCAAGTGTTTGTAAAAGCGGATAATCCAAGCAAGGCTTGCAAATTAAACATAACAGCAAACTCGACAGAAGAAGCGAAATCAATGAGCTTTCGTCAAATGCTCAGCAATCCATTTTATGTGGGCAATGTGATGATATTTGCCGCATGTTCGGGTGCATTTTTCTCATATTTGACTTTATGGCCAGCAGTGATGGACAAGTTTGGTTATGATGCAACTGCAATCGGCTTAAGCTTTATTCCGCAGACGATTATGTTTATTTTAGGCGGTTATGGTGGCAAATTATTAATTAACCGTTTTGGTAGCGCCAAGGCATTAAGAATTCAATTAGGATTATTTTTTGCCAGCGCACTGCTTATCTCAGTGATGACCTTAGCTGTTAAAATGACCAGTATCTACCCATTATTAATTGTGTTTGCATTTTTGGCTGCTGCTAACGGCGCAATATACCCAATTGTTGTGAACAATGCCCTGCAAACATTTAAAAATGATGCAGCCAAAGCTGCTGGTTTACAAAACTTTATTCAAATCTCGATTGCATTTGGCGCATCAAGTATTGTTGCAGCTTTTGCGTCAGCAGGTGAACAAGCAATTGGTTTTGGTATTTTAGTGTCAGCAGTAATGGTATTTTGTGCTTTATATGCAAGTGGTTTTAAATCATGGTCGGCATTAAGGCAGTCATTTGTTATGCCAGATCCTGCAAGCGTTGCGTTAAGAAAGTTTAAAGACTAAACAATTTGACTTTTAAATCGTCAGCCGAGTAATTATTTTTTAAATAGGGCTTTACAGGTTAATCTGGTTGTCATATTATTCGCGGCGTTCGGAGGGATGGCAGAGTGGTCGAATGCACCGGTCTTGAAAACCGGCAACGGTTTACCCCGTTCTAGGGTTCAAATCCCTATCCCTCCGCCATATTAAATACGAAAGAAGCCGTTGATTATCAACGGCTTTTTTTGTTTTTGGCGTTAGAGAGGCTTTCCAAGAGGATTGACTCAGACAATGTACCTTTATCGAGCCCCCAATAACGTGTATTTCACACGTATCTGTTTAGCCAAGTCACTCCGTGATAAAGGCTTTCCTTTTGATGTTAAAGTGTCGCTATTAACCTCTGACAGAGCAGAGGCGGTCATTCGTAACATTGATGTTGCTGGCACACTGAAAAGAATCATTAATTCAATAGACCACAAAACCCGTATCAATGACTTTATTCGTTACGTCGATGAAGTGATAAACGAGATACGTGCTGAGTTTGATAACAACAATTCAGCCAGCACTGCGCAAGCGAAGGGGCACAAAATCCCCATCAGAGAAACAAAGCTGTATGAACACCGAGAAACCACGGCTATAGTCCAAGCAATGCCTGCTGTTACCCTTGATGAAGCATTAGTCGAATTTGTTGTTTCAAAACAGAAATCAGGCATTAGGCCACTGTCGATTAAACAACTCTCACAGCGAACCCGCCACTTCATTGAGCTATTGCCAATAATAGCTAACCGGTCATCAAAAAATACCCAAGCAATTTGCACTAACGACATCACCTCTGCCGATGCGATGAAGTACCGTGATGAGCTACTCACGCAAGGCAGAAGCTACAAAAGCAATAAAGAATATTTAGCGGCTGTCTTTCAGTTTTTTAAATGGTGTCAGTTAATGAACTACTGCAATCAAAATCCTTTTGAAAACGTGACAGTAGGGCAAAAGCCCAAAGTGAAAGCCAACCAAGAAAGAGACCGTTGGGATGCGAGCGAATTAAAAAGGCTTTTACACTCAGCTGAATTTAACGCTTCAACACCCGATTTTAAGTGGGTCACCCGATTGATGCTTTATGGTGGTTTAAGGCCATCAGAGGCGTGTCAGCTTAGACCTAGTAATATTAAGCTAATGGACGGCATTTATTGCATTAACATTGATGATAGCGGTGATAACCAGCGCCTTAAAAACCTAATGCTAAACGAACTACGCCCATTCATCCCAAACTGATAGCGCAAGGCTTCATTGAATTTGTCACACAACGACAATGCCAACCCCAGTTATTTGATTATAAGCCAGTCGGGGGCAATGAAGATTGGTCAAAAACCTATTGTAAACAGTTAGCTAAACTGCAAAGCCAAATAGGGATGAAGTCGAATCAACGTCCGACTTCATACGGTTTTAGACACACATTTATAGATGAAATGAAGAAATTAGATGTCAGTGAGCATATTGTCGCGCAATTGGTAGGGCACAGTAACCCAAACATCACCTACGGCCGCTATGGCAAAGATGTTCAGGTTAAAGCATTACTGCAATACCTTGAAAAAATTGAATATGATATTTGATGATCGGGTGATTAAATTTGAGGACATAACAGGGCAAAGCTAACAAGGTCTTGCTACAAATCAGTTTCGAGACTCTCGGCCAACTTCATTCAACTTTGACCAAATTTTAGTAATGTCTGTAAATCTTTGCTTGCCGAATTGGAAAAGCTACCCGCTTCCAAAATTGGAATTAGAGTTTAATAGTTTCCATTTATATACAATAAGTTAAAATTAGTTGACTAAAATAGCTTGATTAAGTTCGTGCTTCACCAATAATGCTCAAGCATTTTTAACTACTTATTGTTGCATGGATTCCTAGATGACAACCGACCAAATATTTGCCTATTTCCAAAACACTAAAAATCGTGATACTCGGGACGATCTTGTTTTTGCAGTAAGCAAGATGAAGCATGCAAGCGTTGCCATCGACTGTGGTTGTGGCGCTGGCTCAGATATTTTGTATTTACGCAAACAAGGATTTACTGTTTACGCTTTTGACATCGAATCTCAAGCTATTTCTATATGTGAGGAAAGATTTGGAGTAGACGATAAAGTGATTCTTACAAAAGATAGCTTTACCTCTTTTAACTATCCTTCTGCATCTCTAATAAACGCTGATGCTAGCCTATTCTTCTGTCGACAAGAGGATTTCGACAATGTTTGGGCCAATATTTCTGGCGCACTTGTGCAAAATGGCATTTTTTGCGGATCATTTCTCGGACCAGAAGATTCTATGGCAAGTGGTGATATAAATAAAGGTGCATATTGGCCAGATGTCCTAGTTTTTCAGGAACATGCACTTAAAGCTCTATTTGACGGTTTTAACATATTAAAGTTCACTGAGCATAGAGTTTCTGGCAAGTTATCAAATGGTTCTCCAACTTTCTGGCACATATACTCAGTAGTCGCTCAACGAATTTAACAAATATGAAATGCGGTGAAAGGTCCGACATTGATTAAAGCACTTAAAATGAAATTGCCCCTAAAATGTGTTGGCTTTGAATTGTGACGATAAAAGTAAGCCGACTTTGGCCTCAGAAAAACTCATCATGAAATCTGTCTTTGGAGCCTATCGTATGAGTCATTTCAACTCATGCTTGGGCTAGGTTACTAAAAGTATTCTAATTGTAATCATTTTTAGATAACTATTATACACCGCACAAGACAACAGTGGCCTAAGAAAAAATAAGTGCCACCCACATCAATCAAGGCAACGGGCTAAAACTGACAACTGATTTTGGCCAGCTACTCAATGGACCTGTGGGTTCGCAGCAAGAACTAACTCAATATTGTGAGCATTTACAAATGCGGCGACGGCACTTCGCAACAAGCTGCCAGTATTTTTAATAAATTGGCATGTTGATATAGGCTCTTCTGAGCCTATATCAACAGCGATACCAACAAAGTAAATTGCTTAATCTCATCACTGTTCCAACATATTACTGAAATATCTAGAAAAAATTGAATATGATATTTGATGATCGGGTGATTAAATGTGCGAACTTAACAGGGCTCAACTATTCACCTGAGCCCTGTTTGAGTGTTTTTAATAGTAAGCTTTTTTCATCATCACTTAGTGATGCAATAACAATAGCTAATTCCGCACTTTGGTCATCTTCACAAAAAAAGTAATTCAACGGCACATTCAACTCATTCGCCATTTTTTTTAACGATTGAATATCTGGAACATGTCGACCTTTTTCGTAGTGATTCATGCGGCCACTGGCTGAACTCTCATCCATACCGACTCTTATTCCAAGTTCTTTTTGTGAAATACCAAGTTTTTTCCGAGCCAGTTTGAGGCGTTCGGGGATTGGGCTGTTATACAATTTATTGTCATCATAAAAATCTCTCGTACTTAGATTGTCTAAGTTTTACTTATTTATGTATACTTAGCAATCCTAAGTTTTTATATTTTTGAGATCGAAACATGTCAAGCGAATCAATTTCTTTGAATCTAAAATTCAAAGAACTACTTAAAAAAGTACAAGAGAACCCAATTAGTCGTAAGAAATTCATAGAATTAGCAGAAAAAAACCTATTACTTACAAATGAGCAAGCAACAGGTTTTATCGCTAGAAACATTCATGTTTTGACTAAAGAAAACCTCATCATTGCTACAGGTGAGAGCCCTAATAGAGCCTATTTAATCACCGATACGCTTTTAACTTCTATAAATGCCGTTATTGAATCCAAAAAAACTGAAGTGTCCTTATGCAAGAATTCAATATCAAAAGACTTGCGTAATCAGGAGTTGAAAACAAACTCAGAATTAAAGTTAATATTAGGTGAAATAGAGACTTATCAGGGATATTTACAAAAATACCCTCAAAATCATAAAGAAATACTGCCACTTCTAGAGTCCTCTCGGGACAGCGCTGCAGATTTGTATGGTCGTCTCAATGCGATCAAAAAAATCATTAAAGCAACAGAGGCTAAGGAAAGTATGACATGTTAAGGGAGTGGCAAAAACAGTGTGTACAGCATGCAATAGAAGCTTATAAGCATCAATCTAGCTATCTTTTACTTGCATCACCAGGTGCAGGGAAAACCATTACAGCTGGGTATATTGGTAAAGGGCTTATCGATAATGACAAAATTGATTTTATTGTTTGCTTTTCACCTTCTCGTATAGTCTGTCAAAGCATTGAACACACTTTTGAACAAGTATTACATCGAAAATTCAACGGAAGGTTGGGCGCTTTAGGGATATCAAGAACATATCATTCTCTTATAAACACTACTGACTTGATTAATGATTTAAGTAACAGCAGAGTCTTAGTTATATTCGATGAAATTCATCATTGCGCAGGGGATGGTGATTCACCCGCTAATGCTTGGGGAATGCAAATTCTTGCGACTATTCAAAACTTAGCAACTTACACTTTGTCGTTAACGGGCACCCCTTGGCGCACAGATACTCTTCCAATACCGTTTGCAAAATATACTGATCCTGATGGGAATATTATCTGTGATTTTTCATATGATATTACAGAGGCTATTAGAGATAATGTCTGCAGAATGCCGCAAATAACGGCGATTGATATTGAACAAGTGGTAGTAAAAAACCATGATCAGTTAAGTACTTACCATAATTTAGAGACTTTAATTGAAGAAGGTAATATTAGTTACCAAGCCATTATAAAGCACCCAGAGGTCATCAAACACTTGCTATCTGAAAGCATAAGCAAGCTTGATAAACTGCGAATGAATGCACCAAATGCAGGCGGTTTAATCGTAGCATCCTCTTATCAACATGCCTTACAAATCCAAGCCATTTTAAATGGACATTTTAACAAAACATCCACTCTTGTTTCTTGTCGACAGGATGATTCTCCAGAGTTAATTAATCACTTTAAAAATGGGGTATCAGAATGGATCATCAGTATTGCCATGATAAGCGAAGGAACCGACATACCAAGATTACAAGTGTGCTGTAATCTTACTGATGTCACCACCGAACTTTATTTTAGGCAGATTTTGGGCAGGATTATACGAGTCACTAAGTCGCAATCGAATCTTGCATATATGTTTATGCTGGCAGAGCCTAAGTTGGTAGAGTATGCAAAACGACTAGACACAGCAGTACCAGGAAGTTACGTCTATAAAAAGTCGACTCAGTTGCTTGACAGTTTTGATAACTCTAATCCTGATGGAACAGTCAAAGCTGCAGTAGATCCATTCTATATTAATACTGACTTAGAGCTTACTCTAGGAAAAATAGATTTAAATCAAAATGAACGCTATATACCGGTCTCAGAGTTACAAATGTCTATGTTTAAATCAAAGATTCTGACGAGTTATTTAGAAAAGTTTTAACTGATACTGATATAAGTCAAAAATCCAGGGCTAAACTAATTGAAGTTTGATTAGCCCTGCCAGCCTTAATGATTGCTGTGGATGCGAGTGGTTACTTTTATTGTCGCTAGTGTCTGAATTTTCGTGTAAAAGTTGATATTTGTAACTCATTTCTGCCCCAAAGTAAGTTAGCTTAAAAGTTCTAAAAAACCGTCAACTGACTTACATTCAGCTCCAACTATTTGTTCGAAGGAATTAGGTTAATCACCAACTAAATAATCCTTTAATTTGAAGATTGTTGCTTTCTGTATTGCCCCGGAGTGCAACCAGTAAATTCTTTAAATGCTCTTGTAAAGGGCGCGGCAGACGCAAAACCGCTTTCGATACCAACAACAAGTACAGGCCAGTCTTGTTTGTCAGGTGCTTTTAATATCGTTTTTGCATGCTCAATCCGCATTTGATTTACATAGTGGTTAAAGTTTTTTGCATTGAATTGGTTAAGCATGACAGCTCTTATGCGATATTCTGGAACGTCTAACTCGCGAGCTATATCAGCGACACGTAAATTCGATTCCAAAAAAAGTTTTTCCTCAACCAGTAATACCTGAATGCGAGCAGCCAATAACTTCTCTTCGTCATCGGATGGTGTCGAGTTGCTTTTCTGTTCAAGCAGATGTTGGCGAAAACGAATTAAACTATGGGTGCTAGTTAGTATTACTAAAAATGCGAATGCCGAAAGCCAATCTTGTACTGCTCCATCCATAAAGCCTGATGGCAGAGTTGCTCCTATTAACATAACGCTGAAGACACAAAAAACAAACGAGGACAGATAAATGGTCGCTATTTTTCGCTGAGTTGCTGTCGTGTTATTAAGTACTCGATAGCCTTCCCAAAAAATAAGAATGAGCATACCAGGGTACAAGATATCAATTAGCTCAGTTAAAACGGTTGCTAACGCTGAAATCCACTCAGAATTTGTGAGCCAAATTTTTCCTAAAAACTGTATCAAGTGCCAAAGTATTAAGCATGATGAGAGTAACCCAACAAATAGAAGATGATGGTGATTGATGGGGTTACTTTTTCGAAAAAATGCGCGCGCAAATAACCAATATCCACTTGAGGTAAAAATGCCAAACATACCGATTAAATGATGATAAGGACTCCAATAGTTGCCGGTTAATTTATATGCGACGTACATGGCAGTAGAGGCGCAAAAAATTGCAAAGACGATATGAAAAAGGTGCTTTTCTCTGAGTTGAAAATGAATGACAGCAAAAGTTAGGCTGACAAAAACAACTAATAATTGCGCAAAATTTAATAATTCCAACTTTATACTCCATACACATTGTTCGTTAATTATAAATAAACTCTCCTCTTTTTTAAATCCTTCTAGTTTATTGCCTTTTTCGTGTATCGATTTTCAAATTAGACGCTTATGAAAGCCTTATAGATGGCACCATAGCGGTGAATTATGAAATTGAGGTTAGTTATGAATAGTAAATCAGTTATTGATATTGAAATAGAAAATGGTGCGCCAATAGTGCCACTTTGGAAAATATGGGGGCTTAGATTATTTTTCGCTGGAATGGTGTTTGTTCTGGGGAAAAATCAATTGCTTTATATTTTTGAGGGTGCGTCTGAATGGACACGTTGGCGAGGACTTGGCCATTCAATGTTGTTTGCCCTTGCCTTATTTGCAATTGGTGGCATGTTCCGTCCTTTGGCATTTCTTCCATTAATGATTTATGAAATCGTTTGGAAAGGCATTTGGCTTTTGGTCGTAGCGCTTCCACCTTGGTTAATAGGTGAGGAAATTCCAACAATCGTCAGTGTAAAAGGCTCTTTAATTGGCATTTGCTTAATTGCGATCTGTATTCCATGGAATTACGTCTGGTGGAGATATTTCAAACAGCCGATTGAGCCTTGGAGACGCAAAAAGCAATTGCCGGAGCAAAGCTAATAGAGAATGCAACAAAGGCTGCTAAAACAAAACAAATTTTTCAACTATGAATATGCTAGTCACACCTTTGCAGCCTTTATCTAATCAGCCAGTTATGGTTCAAAGTCAACTTAAAAACTAGGTGTTTGAGTACATGAGACAGAATATTTTAGGAGTAAACCATATGTCTAAAAATACAACAGCCCGACTCGCTGGTTTTATTTACTTACTGCTTGTCATAACTGGAATTTATAACTTGCTCTATGTGCCCTCGCAACTAATAGACATGAAAGATGTATCTTCAACCATTGAGAACATCTCAAATAATGAATTGTTGTTTAGGTCTGGTATTGTCGTCGGTATTTTCAGTTATATTATTTACCTAATATTACCGTTTGTGCTGTATAAACTTTTTCACGAAATTAACAGGGAAATTGCAATCATGATGGTTTTACTTTCTTCCGTTAGTGTGCCAATTTCTCTTTTTAATATGGTGCATAAACTTGATGTATTAACTTTGACCAGCAACGCTGCATATCTCAGTCATTTCGAGATGCAAACCATTCAGGCTAAAGTTATGTTGTCACTCAAATCATATAACAATGGCATTTCGGTAGTTCAAATATTTTGGGGGTTATGGTTATTACCATTTGGCTATCTTGTATTTAAATCTGGTCATATTCCAAAATTCCTAGGGGTTTGTCTGATGTTAGGCTGTTTTGGGTATTTGATAATTTTTCTAAAGAACATGCTTTTTCCTGAAATCCCGATACCTAGCTTCGTTTCTAAGCCTGCTTCTATAGGGGAATTGGGAACGTGTCTATGGCTATTAGTTATGGGAAGTAACCGCATCAGATTCAAAAATAAATTATAAGTGAGATATTTTAGTCTAGAATGCTTTGTTTACAATCACTGCAAACATTTACAAAATGTTATTGTGAAAAGTAAAACGAGAACTCAAGGTTGGCTGGGTGTTATTGAACGGCTGCTTTTTCACTTTAAGTTCAAATACAAAGAATTTTGTAAGCGACCGAAAATAGCAAAATAGCAGCCATTCGGCTCTAACGCATTTTTGTCCAAAACTGTGTGTGCATTAAGATAATTTTCGGCCAGAATCCGCCTAGCAAACCCTTGGTACACTACTCATACTTTGTGCGCTTTTCAAAAAGCTTGTCAAAATTGAACCTCAGTAATATACTTTTAAATCAATAGTTTATTTGAATAACACTTGTATTTTTCTTCATAAGGCGTATTATTATCACCAAGAATAAAGCTGGCTAAATAAAAGCAGCAGAATAGGGGATAATGACTCAAACAGTTAATCACTACATCGAAGTAAACCTCGCCTTTAGACCAATCAAAACCGCACCCTCTACCTTGCGCTCTGAACGCAGCAAAGCCGCTACACTATCTAAGTTAATTGGTCATCGTGATATTGCCTTAGTCACGCACAGTGATGTACTGAAGCTTATTCAGACGCTAAATAAACGATACGCCAACAAAACCATCAATGAGTTTTTAATCATTCTGCGAGCAGTGTTTCACTGTGCAGAACGTGATGGGGTGATTAGTAATAACCCCATGACAAACATTAGCAATCTGAAAGTGTTTCACGAAGAGCCACAGCCTTTCACTCTCAGTGAATTAGCGTTAATGAGTCAAGCAAAGACTGAATGTGAAAGTGGCAAAAACTTATATCAGTTGGGCGTATTAACCGGATTGCGCATTAGCGAATTACTGGCATTAAACTGGGAGTCGGTGGATTTAGCAAAGTCGTTGCTGCATATAAAAATCGCGCTAGTTGATAACATTTATAAGACGCCCAAAACAGCTGGTTCGGTTCGCAAAGTTGAATTATGCGAGCCAGCGATTGCGCTATTAACGCAGCAACATTCGATAACCGGTCACAAAAAAGCAGTTAACATTGCGGTGTTGCAAGCTGATAATAAAACGAAAAAAATTGAACGGCTTTCACCCGTTTTTTACAACAGCAAAACGAACAAACCGTTTCTTCACGCAAAACAATTCAACAAAACCTTCTTTACGCCCTTGCTCAAGATTGCAGGTGTCGCTCACCGAGGCGCGGGCCAATTAAGGCACACCTTTGCAAGTCAAGCGCTCACAGCGGGCATCTCGAAAGAATGGATAGCAAAGCAGCTTGGGCACACCAGCACGGCAATGATAGATATTCATTATGGTCGCTGGATGAGTCAAGATGCGCCTGACCATATTGCCGCCGTCGCTGAGCAATTTTCAAGTGTCTTTCGTCGTGTCAATAACGACAACAAAGCGGTTCAATCGCCACCTTCTGCGCCAGGTAATGACATCGCGCTCACTCCAGAGCAGTTAAAAGCTTTTCTACAGCAACATCCAAAATTGTTGATGCAGTGTGTGGGTCTGCTGCTTGAGCCGTCTGACGGGGGAGGGTGCAAGATGAAGATTATTAGAGCTTTTTTCGGATGCCTAAACTTTTCTTATAACATAAAAGGCCGCCGAACGGCCAAGTCATCACTTATTCATTCACTGCGTCTAAATGGTCCCTCAATTTCAGGGGTGCCGTACTTGGACAAAATGCAAAAATACTTTAGAACAAGAAATGAATTGCAAGCAGAGTGGAATGCATCATTATCGGATGACAATTTAATCGATACAAAAGAGGGGATTGTGCCACTGAATTCAATATCGCAAGAGCAGCGAATACAAATATTACAAGAAGTGCTGGGAGAGACAGCAAAAACCCCCGGCTTATATGAAAAACAAAGTCAAGACAAAGCAAAATCTAAAAGCAAGTTAAAACAATGGCTTGTGAATGGTAGTCTGCCACCTCAAATCGCTGAGTTAGTCGGAAGGTGCATAGCGTCCACGGACTATATTGATGCAAAAGAGATGAGTGCTGAATTTAATCAGTTTGAATTCCCGAGGAAAAATCAAAAACTAAAACAACTGAACAAATTTATCAGCTCACATAACGCACTTATTGGTAAACCCAAAACATTAAACTCAACTAATATTCAAGAGATACTGCTTAAAATCCCCATCAAATACGGCATTAGCGAAGATGAGATAAGTCATGTCGAGATGATGAACGCGATGAAGTTGTATTTGAAAACCTTTTTTCCGGAATATCCCATAAAGCTCATGGTGTTGCATCATGATGAACGTCTACCGACAGAAAAAACGGGCGGCCATGTTCATGTCTTTCTAAGTGCTCAAAATAGCATAACGGGCAAATATGATTTACGAGTGTCGCAAATTAAACGTGTGAATGAGTTTTTGATAAAACGCGGGGATGCTGCTGACTGCCTTCCTGAGTCAGGCAGGCTGCTCTACATCCAAGCAAGTGAAGTTTATAGTTATATGCAGCAGATGTTCTATGAATTTATCAATGCAAATTTATTTCACAAAAATGGTTTACATCTCGAGCTTTCGCCGGCATCCGAGCGTAATTCTGAGTTGAGAAAGAAAATGAGAGCTGATGCCCGACTACCCAAGCATCAACGAGAATTTAACTATTATAATCGCGTAATTGAAGAGTTTCAAAAGCAGGCCATCGAACTGGAAGAGCAATGTCAATCGATGACTGAACGCATCGAAAATGGCGAGCAAACACTGGCTAAATTACACTATGAAAACAAAGAACTGCAGCAGCAAAATCTTGATTGGCAACAAAAAACATGGGGATTACAAAATGAGTATAAACAATTGCTCGTTAAGCGCGATAACATAGGTGCTCATATTCAAGAAGCTCAGACGTTTATTCGCGAGCAGGCGTCTGTGAGAGACCAGTTAGATGTTGAAATCGAAAGCAAATATGCTGAAGTTAATAAGCTAATTCAAGTGGCCGCGGAAAAACAGAAGGAGGTCATTGAGCTTGGTGAGGAAATCGGCAAAAGACAGGCAGTATTAGCGCGTCTAAAAGAGCTTACCAATCAGGCTATACAGCCGATACAGCAGATGATATCAAAACTCATGATGCGTTTTGGCAGTAAAGATAGCAGCAAAGCAAAATACTATTTTAATCTTGTTATAGATGTATTCGACGATAAGTTATCACCTGTCTATCGTGATATTTCTATCGGTATGGCTAAAGCGCTCGGTGATAATGAACTAGAGGCGGCATTAATCAAGAAAAATAAAAAGCTAACGAATAATAGCCCTAGCAACCCTTATCAATAAAACGAAGATAGCTGACGTTACCCCTCAAAGCTTGTCAAAAAGGCTTATTGCGCCCATCTGTGCCAATAAGCCTTTTGCGTGCTTTATTTCAGCTCAGCAAAAGTATCAGTGACAATATTCCTCTGCTTTTTGTTATGGCGCACAGCGTCGCCTCTCGCAGGTGTTTGGGTAAATTAATCTGTTATGTCTAGCTATTTGATTAGTCTTTGCAGAGAGCCATTTTCGAATTATATGTGGTTACCATATAATTCAGCCTCAACCTCTTTTTTAACCGTCACAACATCAAACCCAAATACACATCTTTTAGGCTTTACTAATCAATATTGACAATAACAGTGTCAAAGCTGGCAGTAACAGTGTCAAAGCTGGCAGTAACAGCGTCAAATCTGGCAGTAACAGTGTCAAATCTGACAGTAACAGTGTCAAATCTGGCAATAACAGTGTCAGAGCTGGCAGTAACAGCGTCAAATCTGGTAGTAATATTGTATTTGAAAGTGTTATATCACTAAAAAACGGTATAACGACAAAAAAAAGTATGAACAACCCGTGGTCATTGTTGAGCTATCTAAGCGTAAATAATGACTGAATTGGCGTTTAAGCCGTTTAAACAGCAATAAAAGGGGAGACAACCTTATTATTGCGCTGAAGCGAATCAGAGGGCATTTAGCACTATTATCGAGTGGTTTATTTTCTTATAAAAACCGCACTCTACGAGTGCGAAAAAGCTTGTCACCGCAGTCTAGACTGCGAAAAATATTAACCCACTTGAAAAGTGGGATGACATAGTAACCCGGTACGCACCTATCCCACTTTTGGGTTCCCCAAGAGATGTGATAGGTGCTACGGGCAAGGGGAGTACCCCTTTGAACCCAACAGCCACATGCAAGCATGTGAAAAAATCAAAAGCGTCAGCAGCGTGTTTAATGAAAAGTATGGTTTGCAGTTAGCTTGCTTTTAATCCAACATTAGCTTGCTTTTAATCCAACAGTTGTCGGCGTAAAAAGCTCGTCCAAATTAGAGCTCAACTGAAAAGTAAAGTGAAAGACATCCCAGCAGTAACCACTGACACATTAGGTCACTAGTCCTGCCCCAAGTGTGCACTGGGCGGTTGAAGTTTGTGGGACTGGTGCCAATGCTAATAGTGTTGGCGCGTGAAGCGTAGTTAACCTTGTCTGGATAGTCAGAATAAGTGAGGGTGTGTCAGCAATAAAAACAGGGGTAGCTAGTTTTAAATTAGGTGGGGCGACACCCCATAACCTAATAGTGAGAAACCAGTAAATAAGGTATTAATAGAACAATGAAAAAAGATGAAAACCAACAAAATCGACCTTGAAAGGTACAATCAGAACATACAATTAGCTGAAAGGTTGTACAAAATACCACTACCGATATAAAGCAAATTCTTATAGCATAAATCATATTGATTAATTTGGATGTGGCATCGGCCAAGTCCAGCAAGCGATTTATGCCTTGCAAACAGCGCAAGCGTAACTCATAAATACTAAAACGTTATGCCACTACATTGTAAAAACACTCTACAATTAAGTAAATTTCAAAATAGGTGTAGATATGATTAAGCCTGAATTCCCGGACAATGAAGCAGAGAGACTTCATGCCTTAAGAACGCTCCAAATCCTCGATACGTCACATGAAGAACGCTTTGATCGTGTCACTCGAATGGCCAAGCGTATGTTTGGGGTGGAAATGTCACTGGTTAGCCTCGTTGATGACGATAGGCAGTGGTTTAAATCCAAACAAGGTTTAGATGCAACTGAAACACCTCGTGATATATCCTTTTGTGGTCATGCTATCAATCAGGATGGCTTATTCATTATTCCCAATGCGATTGAGGATGTGCGGTTTTCTGATAACCCTCTAGTTACCGATGCGCCTAATATCCGTTTTTATGCGGGTTACCCTTTAAAGTTGAGACAAGGTATAAATCTAGGGACATTATGTTTAATTGACTCGAAACCGAAGCATCTGAATGAAGAGGATAAGCAGCTATTAAACGATTTGGGTGCCATGATTGAGCAAGAAATCAGGTCAATTCAACTGTCAACACTGGATGAATTAACCTTGATATCGAACCGGAGAGGATTCCTGACATTGGCTGAACATGTCCAAAAGGTCTGCCGACGCAAGAAAATGCCGACGTCAGTTATTTTATTTGATCTTAATAAATTCAAACCGATTAATGATAATTTCGGTCACCACGAGGGTGATTTTGCATTAAAGCAGTTTGCAGAAGTGATGCGCAGCGTTTTCCGTGAGAGCGATGTGATTGGCAGACTCGGTGGGGATGAGTTTGTTGTTATGCTGACAGATACCAGTGATGAAAAAATTACGATCACCCTGGAGCGCTTTAGAACAGCAATAGACATAATGAATAAGGGCATTAATAAACCTTACCTTATAGAATACAGTGCCGGTGTAGCGAGCTTCTCTTTTGATACAGAGCAATCGTTAGAAGAAATGATTGCGGAGGCTGATGCCGCAATGTACGAAAAAAAAAGACAGGGCGCGTGAGAGCTCGTGAACGTGAAGAATCGCGTAATCCGGGTAGCCGGAGGTATCTCTAGCCTCCACATTTTACTTAGCAATACATCGGCAGCCACATTATAGTAAACGCCAGTGATACCATACTGGCGTATTTTCTTACTAACTTATCATATCTCGTTGATATTGTTTGGAAATGCTTAATCCTTGCGAAAGCATTCTCAACCAAATATCGATACTTGTAGAGACAACAAACCATGCTTTCTTTGTCGATATCTTGTCCATAATTTCGCTTTGGTATAATCGTCTCACCACCTTTAGAGTCAACATATGCCCTTAACGCGTCGCTGTCATAGCCTTTATCAGCGATAAATATGTTCACTTCCTACAAGACTTTCGGCACGAGCAATATCATTTTTCTGGCCTTCTGATAGCTCGAAATAGATTGGTAATCCACCACTATCCACGACCAGATGAATTTTCGTTGAGTTACCGCCACGACTCTTTCCAATACATTCATTATCTTGGGTCGCAGCTCCAGCGCTATGCTGATGAGCTTTGACTATTGAGCCGTCTGCAAATACCCAGTCATAATTGGAAAGTTTTGATAACTCTTTGAATAATATATCTAACAGGCCATTTTTTGACCACGGGTTAAAGAGGCGATAAACCTTGCTCCAGTCCCCAAACTCTGTTGGTAGATCACGCCATGGAATACCAGTTCGCAAGCGGTAAAGAATTCCTTCAAAGGTCATCCTATGTTCAGATTTTTTATAAATGCGGACAGTGTCCTTCATCGCTTAAAGCAGCTTTTGTCTCCGCTTATCAGTTAGCATTAGTCTCGGCATGGTATGGAGTTACAGTTTATTTTGTCGAAACAAATTATAATTCTTTACCATGCTGCTCAAAAGTCATCACGAAAGTTCAACACGCCCTAAGCTTGGGTATAGAGTTTAGTATTAATTTATTTTTGGCCTACAATTATTTATGGTCATAAATAAGAGACAAATAAATGGAAAATAATCCTTTATCCCCTTTTGAGATAGTTGAATCACTATTTGAAGGGGTTGTGATTCATAGTGCAACAACTGAAATTATTTATGCCAATCCCCGCGCTTTGGAGATTTTGAGGGTTACAGAAAACCAAGTGCTTAATAAAGATGTTCTTAATCCTAAATGGCATTTTTTATGTGGTAAAGGTAATGCTCTGGCATTTGAAGACTATCCTGTCAACATCGTTATCCGCACTAAACAACCGATTTTTAATGTCGAAGTTGGGTTTGTTGATAAATCTTCCGGCGACATTACTTGGATACTTTGCAATACATCCCCAAAATTTAACCAAGATGGCACAATCAAATACATCATTTCCAGTTTTATTGATATCACCAGTAGAAAAGTTGCAGTGCCACTCGAAGCAGTCGTCGCTAATGCTAACGATATCATCATTATTACTAAAGCCAATACCGATGATCCGCAAATTGTATACGTCAATGCTGCTTTTACAAAACTTACCGGCTACGAGCCTGATGAGGCCATTGGCAAGACGCCGCGTTTTTTACAAGGCCCAAATACAGACAAAGACACTCGCTCAAGAATTAGAGACGCCCTTAGGAACAGTCACGGTATTAGAGAGACCATAGTTAACTACACTAAAACTGGCGTGCCCTATTGGCTTGATATAAATATATTCCCGCTGAAAAATAGCTTAGGACAAATCACCTACTTTGCCGCGGTTGAACGTGATGTCACCAATGAAGTCATAAAAGTCGAAAATCTTACTCATCTCGCGTTAGAAGACCCGCTTACTGGATTACTCAATCGACGTGGCTTTGAGCAAGCAGTAACTAATACTTTTGCTGATAAAAATTTTTCCTTTCATACACTTGCACTTATCGACATTGATTATTTCAAAAACATTAACGACACTCATGGTCATGACGTGGGAGATATAGTACTGACTCAATTAGCAAACCTGCTAAAGAAATTCTTCAGAGATAGCGATCTTATCTGTCGTTTTGGTGGAGAAGAGTTTATCGTATTGATGCAAAAGTCAGATATAAATAACAGCTTAGTTAAGTTTGAACAGTTTCGAACCGGTGTTAAAGAAACGAGCTTTAGCATCAATAAGCAACTCAATTTATCCATTACCGTTAGCCTAGGTTTAATTCAAATACCCAGCAGCGATATTCATTTGGAATCCCACATAAAAAACGCAGATATCGCGCTGTATCAAGCTAAACGTGGTGGACGTAATCGCATACAGGTATTTGAGTTTTGAGCGATTGCAGCGTATTGGTGAATTAACTGATGCTCAAATTGATAAAATCTATGCGCCTATCGGATTGCAAATTGGCAGTAAAACCCCATTTGAAATTGCTGTTTCGATAATTGCTGGTTTAATTGATAAACGCCATAAATTGAACGCTCAACGTTAACATAACTCAACTGTATTAGTGTGATTACCAAGGGAAACTGAATAAAACCGGCAAAGCCGATGTGGTATTAAGCCTTATCCAAAAACTGTACGCAGTTAAGTCACGCGTTAAAGATAAAAGTACTGATGAAAAGTACATCGCCAGACAAGAGGCTAGCCTGCCTATTCTTATCAAGTTAAAAACTTGGCTTGAACAGCATCAGCTAAATTTGGTGGGTAATACTAAGCTGATAGAGGCAGCTAATTACTTGGCTAATCAATGAGACAAGCTCATTCGTTATGTTAATGATGGCAGACTAAGTATTGATAATAATCGTGCAGAGCGAGCGGTAAAACCGTTTGTGATAGGCCGAAAAATAGGTTATTTAGCCACACGGCAAATGGTGCTTATACTAGTGCAACACTTTACAGCATTGTGGAAACCGCAAAGGTAAATGGCTTGCCTTAATGAACTGTGCAAACCAGCACCGGATATCGACAGCTTGTTACCTTGGAATTTTAAACGATAGGTGTAGCTGCCCAGACGCTTACGGTTGATCGCAGTTCACGCCAGTTTTATTTAGATTGTGAATTTATTAACAATACAGTAAAGCGGAACTTAATTGATTTAAAAATTTGCATTATCAGTTAATGTGCATCAATACTGTAAACAAATAATTTTAATAATTTGTTGGTATGAAAAATAATCTTCTGAATAACCTGATTGAGTATATTCCCGTAGGGATAGTGGTTCATGGTTCTCAGTCGGAAATTCTTTTTTCTAATAAAATGGCCTCAGACATTCTCGGCCTCAGCAGAGCTCAGATGCAAGGTAAAGATGCTCTTGACCCTGCATGGCATTTCGCCCATCCGGATGGCTACACCCTAGCTGTAGATGATTATCCTGTTAATCGTGTATTCAAAAGCAAGGAAGGCTTATGGGGGATGATTCTTAAGGTTTACAGACCTATTTCACATGATAGTGCATGGGTATTATGTAACGCATTTCCTAGTTTTGATGAGTGTGGCGAGATATCTGAAGTTATTACCTGCTTTATTGATATAACGTCAGTAAAAAATGCAGAAAATGCTCTTAAGAGCTCTGAGGAGCGTTTGAATCTTATTTTGCAGGGTACCAATGATGCGGCTTGGGATTGGGACATTTGTCAGCACAATGTCTATTTATCTTCACGATGGTGGCAGATGATAGGAAGAGAACCTAATGAGCTAGAAGCCACAGAGGATTTGCTTTTCAAATTGCTTCATCCAGATGACTTAAAAAAAATCATGAATAGAGTAGCCGAGTTGATGCTTCCTTTTGGGCCTTCTAGTTTTGAGGCCGAATTCAGATTGCAAACCAAATCCGGTGATTATTTGCCTGTACTTTCCAGAGGGGTGGTTCTCAGGGACTCCGATGGCACAGCCTTACGCTTTTCTGGCGCCAATATGGATCTAACTGAGCGTAAAGAATCTGAAGATCGCATTTATCGATTAGCGTTCCACGATGTGCTAACAGGCCTAGCTAACAGAACCTTTTTGATGGAACATCTCAAGAGTGTACTTGCAAGATATGGAAATAGTAAACAGTTTGGCGCGTTACTTCTTATTGACCTAGATAATTTTAAAATCATCAACGACACCAAAGGACATGATGTTGGTGATGAACTCTTGAAATTAGTTTCTAAACGTCTACTTACGGCAGCTCGAGACTGTGATTTCGTCGCACGTTTAGGTGGCGATGAGTTTGTAGTTGTTTTGGATTATCTGACTTCAGAAAAACACTCTGCCTCGCATATGGCTGAGTCAATCGGAAAAAAAATAATAGAATTGTTAAGTAAGCCATTTGTATTTGCTGACCAAACGTTACTCACTACCCCCAGTATCGGGATCACTATGTTTGGCCAGCGAAATAAACAGCAGGATGAGCTACTTAAGCAAGCTGATTTAGCAATGTACCATGCCAAGGAAAATGGCAAGAATACTTTAAGTTTATTTGAGCCAGCTATGCAGTTCAAGGTAGAAAAGAGGGTTGAGCTGGCAAAAGATTTACGAGATGGGCTCGTAAATGACGAGTTCATACTTTTCTGCCAACCTCAAATGGACGCACTTGGCAAGCTTTGTGGTGGCGAAGTATTGATCCGTTGGCAGCATCCAGTACTAGGCTTAGTTATGCCCAACGAATTTATCCCCTTGGCTGAGCAAACTGACTTGATTATTCCTATTGGAGAGTGGGTATTGCGCAGAACCTGTGAAATATTGTGTGAGTGGGAGCAAAATTCAGCCCTAAAGCACCTTACACTGTCGGTGAATGTCAGTGTGAATCAGGTTTTAGCCAGCAATTTTGTCGAAAGGGTGTTAACTATAATTGATGACAATGGCGCTAATCCTAGTCTGATTATTTTGGAGTTAACAGAAAGTTTGTTGGCCGAGCATGTTGAAGATATCATTTTCAAAATGAATGAACTGAATAAGCGCGGGGTTCGATTTTCGATCGATGATTTTGGTACAGGCTATTCTTCTCTCAATTATCTTAAACGTTTCCCATTAACTGAACTCAAAATCGATCAATCCTTTGTAAGAGATATACCTTCAGATAAAAATGATGCAGTGATTACAGAGATTATTATTACTCTGGCTCAAAAGTTGGGATTGAGAGTGTTGGCTGAAGGTGTTGAAACCGAAGAGCAATTGCAATTTTTGTTGGATCATGATTGCCAATATTTTCAGGGGTATTTGTTTGGTAAGCCCAGTCCCATCGAATTGTTTGCTGGCATTGCTGAAGCCAATTCTGCCAAATTGTTGTATTCATTTGGAAAAAGATAGTTTATAAACCACTGATTAAAATTTTGGCTATATAACTAGCCCTTTCCCATTCGGCAAATGAAAGCGATCTTAATAATCGATAATTTGAGGCTTTCAGTCTGTGGCGACCGAGCCGCGGACTGCTATCGCAGCGCGCTGCTTTGGGCGTTAGGCGTTTTATCTAGTTTGGTGTTTTCTGATAGTTTGGAGGAATTATGTTGATTTCAATTGTTCTCGTTTAAATCTGGGCTTTATTAATGTTTCGATCAGGTTTGGCTGAATATAAGTATTATAAATCGGTCAAAACACTTGTGTTAATTTGCACTCACTCACCCACTGAGTTGAATTTATTTTTGGTAAATATAAGCAAAATACTCCCCACCAAAGAACGAGTAAGGTAATTTTTAATTGTGATATATTGATGCTCATGCAAATAACTAAATATATTTGTAACAAATATATATGCTACTCACATGATTATCTTAATTTAAAAACCTTAAATAGCCGCTTAGCCTTTAAATATTACTGAACATAAACTCTATACTCCCAAGGCGCCAACTTAAGGCTTGTGTCTTCAGTAAGCGTTGCCTTTTGTTTGCTAAATAGCTCTGTATATACTCCAGCTGTTTGTGGCCCCATAAATTGAATATCATGATCTTTATCAGAAAAATTAATCACAACAAACACTTTGTCTTTGGTATTTTCGCGGATAAAACTAAACACCTCAGTCGGATTAGTGTTATAAATACGCTCCATTGTCGCGCCATATTTACCATGCCACAACGCACTATTTTGTTTCTGCAAAGCTAAGAGCTTCTGAATCAATGGCTTAAATTTATGTTCTTTCCATTCGATAGGATCTTTTTCAAAAAATTCAAGTCGCTTACTATTCCCTGCTTCAAGTCCATTATAAATTAATGGCATACCTTCACCGACAATAGACAATACAATAGCTGTTGCTACTTTTTCTTCACTACCATAACGCTCAAACACGGTTCCTTCCCATGAATTAGCATCGTGATTTGAAACATACGTCATCCGATAGCTATTTTTCGGATACGCTCCCTCATTCCATGAATAGTATATAAACAATCTATTTAAATCAGCGTGACCACTTAAAATATCATGAATAGCTTCCTGCCAAGACCATGCATAAGTAGCATCAAAAGCTTGAGCATGTAAATCACGCATTTCCCATTCTGCTAACATAAAAACGGGCTTGATAGCGTCTAGCTCCGCTCTAACGTTTTCCCAAAAATCTATAGGAACAAAACCTGCTACATCACATCGATAACCATCAATGTTTGCTTCTTTGACCCAATACTTCATTGCATCGGTCATGTATTCACGCATTTCAGGTACGTTATAATCAAAGTCTATTATGTCTGACCAATCCCACCAAGGCGTAGGTTGAAAATTGCCTTGCGAATTTTTTGTATACCAATTTGGATGCTTATATCTTAATTCATTATCCCAAGCACTATGATTCGCTACCCAATCTAAAATAACGTACATACCTAATTCGTGAGCAGCATTAACAAAGCTTTTTAAGTCCTCTAAGGTACCAAATTCAGGATTTACTCCGTAATAGTCTTTTACTGAGTAAGGGCTGCCCAAGGAACCTTTTCTGTTTTCTTCGCCAATTGGATGAATTGGCATTAACCAAAGAATATCGACGCCAAGCTCTTTTAATCGTGGTAATTGATGCTCCGCGGCTTTAAATGTTCCTTCAGGGGTGAACTGCCGCGTATTAATTTGATATAAACTTGCGTTCCTACTCCACTGTGGGTGCGTTAACTTTACATACTCTTGAGGAACATAATTAGAAGAAATATTCGTTGCCTTAGTTTTTTTACTTATATTAGTGCAGGCACACAACCCTAAAACTAGTAATATTATTGTAAAGCTTTTCATATAGGAAACCTCTTAAACGATTAAGTTATAAGAATATGCGATGTTGCGAAGTTATTTTCAACAAACCGTTAACATGAATACGTATGCGATCCTTTATACCTGTGTATCATAGTAAGCGTAAAACCAAGCAGTGAAACGTTAATCCAAATTGCTCAGATCCACATTCCACGGTATTAAATCGGTTAAATCATTGGTAGGAAGACGCTTGGGTAACTCGGTAAACAAGTGTCTGAAGTAGTAATATGGACTGATATCGTTCGCGCGACAGGTCATCACTAAACTGTATAAATTCGCACTGGCATGCGCGCCATTGACTGACGTTGAGAACATCCAGTTTTTACGCTTATGTGAACGTCCACATAAGCGTAAAAACTGGTTATTTAGCCAAACGGCAAATGGGGCTCATGCTAATGCACCTTATTAATCCTAAATACTATGCGGTATGGGTAAAACCAAATTGATTTGACAATTTTTCACTTCAATCATATAGTCAATCTTAGTTAGCAATTGCAGGTTATGAGTATGTGTTATCGATGCAAGCTAATGAATTTAAACGACTTATATTATATTTAATACGGAAGCCTTGGGTTCAAATCCCTATCCCTCCGCCATATTAAATACGAAAGAAGCCGTTGATTATCAACGGCTTTTTTTGTTTTTGGCGTTAGAGAGGCTTTCCAAGAGGATTGACTCAGACAATGTACCCGCTTTTCACATGAGCGGAGCCCCAATAACGTGTATTGTACACGTATCTGTTTAGTCCAATCTCTTTGCTTTAAAGGTTTCCTTTGTATTTAGATGTTTAAATCTATCTTTCTAGTCTCGTGCATATCAACACTGAAGCTATTTTAGAATATTTAGATGTAGAAATACCACTGTTGTTGACTGTCTTAAGTATCATCGACGCAATAATTCATGAATTTATATAAATGAATATCTGCACTAATCATCGCCTTGTTCAAAATCTCATGTTAAACAGAAATAAGATTGTTTCGAAGTTCTAAAAGCATTAGAAAAGCTGCCGAGCCCGATATGTTATAGGGGTTAAATTCAGTTGAGGTTGTAAATTTTAAATTTATGGGCTCCATGTTTTTAGTTGCTGGCACATAAGCCATATCCCAAGAACTAAATTCCCTAGAGCATATTTCGCTATAATCAATAATGACTATATTGGAGTGTCGAGTATCTTTAAGAATTTTGTTGTAGGTCTCATTGACACTCTCTCTACTTCCTTCAAGACATTGAATAAAATAATTATTACTAAAGCAGAGCATGCCAGTGATACCCTGTTTTGCATTATGTAAACGGGCTTTTTTAAGAATATCTTCCAGAGAGGATTCGTTAAAGATTCCTGTAACTGAACTAGCATAGATTAAACGAGTTAGGTACATAAAATTCTCTTTTTTAGGGCTAAAGACTTATTAAATATAATAGAAATTTCCACAAATGCTATCGAGTAGTCATCAATAGCGAAAATTGAGATTTTGTGAACAGCCCAAGCCAAACACATGTTCGCAAGTTTATAAGTTTATCGTCTTTTGGCACGCGATTTAGATAATGTTGCAACTTAACTCTCTCGTTGGTCTGAGCTGTGTCTTGTTTACTTATGTCCAGAGATTAAATTGCCTCCATACGAGCGAGTTTACTAGCAAGACTTTGTTTGTCGGTAAAAAAGTAAAAAAAAAAATTAGCACTTAAAGAATTACTGTCTACACTGTAATTATTAGAGCTAATAAGGGACAGCCTTTTGAAAAAAAAGCTTTTTATTGAATCACCATTAACACTTCTTGTTTTAAGCACATTCATTGCTTTTATCGTCGGTTTGATATTGATGAATTGGCTTCCAGGGGTGCTTGTATTGGTTATCGCTTTGGTCGTTAACGCATTAGCAATGTGGCGATCATTACGATTGCTACCATCTGCTTTTGCAACAGAGACTAAAGTTGACATCAAGGCGGAAGCCTCTTCAAAACCAACTATTACGTCTGACGCTAGCCAATTACAACAACTTCTGGATACTCTTAAATCTATCCTTATTGAATGCAAGCAAAATGTAAATGATGTTAATGACGTACAATCAGATGCTATTGAAACTCTGGTTACTTCTTTTTCTCAATTAAAAGAGTTAGCAGAATTACAGCAAGCTAGGGTAACTCAGCTGCTCGCTTCTGAAAGTGATGAAAATGGTAATTGCTGGATGACGTCCTTCGCTCAAGAAACCAGTGAGACGCTAGAGCAGTTTGTTGAAACCACCGTTAATATGTCAGCAGCTTCTATGGATTTAGTCGAAAAGGTTGATCGAATAAATAGCATGGTCCCTGATGTCATGAAAGCGATGAAGGATATTGATCAAATTGCTTCTCAAACTAATTTACTTGCTCTTAATGCTGCTATTGAGGCTGCTCGTGCAGGTGAAGCAGGCCGTGGTTTCGCAGTTGTTGCAGATGAGGTTAGGTCGCTTTCAACACGGTCGGCGGGTTTTAGTAATCAAATCCAACAAAAACTGAAAAATATGGCAGTACAAATTGAAACCTTAACAGCAGATATTGGTGGTGTTGCTTCGCAAGACGTTACTTATGTAATGGAATCTAAAAAAAATGTCCACAAGGCTATTGAGAAGTTAATGGAAAATGCCGCTGGTAATCAACAGCACACTTCAGCCCTTGATGAACATAACCAAATATTACAACAATCTTTGCATGATGCGATGCGCGGGCTTCAGTTCGGTGATATTAATTCACAAAATCTAACATTTACTGCTGAACAGTTAACTCAAATTTATGAACAATTAACTATATTAATTAAACCGGGCAGCATGCAAGATGAAACAAAATTGAAAGAATGTAATGAACGACTTATAGAGTTTAGGAATCAGAAGCACAACCCTGTTTCTGCCAGTTCAATGGCTAGTGGAGACATTGATCTATTCTAGGGGTTAAATATAACAATTATAAAATATTAAAAAAGCCTGAGGATAATAGTAGTGGATATATATAATATTAGGTTACCAAATCGTTTTGATTTTAGTCACCACAAGATTTTTAATCAAGAGATTGAGTCTTTGTTTAAACAGTCGAATGTTAAAGAAATTCATTTGGATTTCTCTCAGGTAAATTATTTAGATAGTTCAGCGCTTGGTATGTTAGTTTTATTATCAAAGAAGAATGAAAAATTGTTTGGTGCTAAGCTGAGTATTAAAGGTGCTCATGGCAGTGCGTTTGAAATTCTTGAAATCGCTCAAATGGGTAGACTTTATGCCTTCATTTGAACGATATTATTCTAGCCGGCCCCAATGTCAGTATTGATTATTGAGGATAGCCCGGTCTTTGGTTTAATGTATAAGAAATTTTTTAAGGGAAAAGGAATTTCAATTGTTATATGTCAATCATTAGAAAAAGCAAAGCAAGAGATTGAAAATCCACAATACAATTTTGAGCTTGTGCTTTTGGATAATCATTTGCCAGATGGTAAAGGTATTGAAATATTATCTGACTTGAAATCGAAATTACCTTTAGTTGCTATCATTATGGTCAGCGCAAACAGTGAAACAGATTTTTTTGTGGAAGCATTCAAGCAAGGTATTGATGATATTGCACTAAAGCCTATTGATATGGAATTATTATGGCTTAAAATGAAAAAGTCATTTCATCAGCGTTATTTAGAAATACTCAATAATAATCAGCGTGAAGCATTAAACATTTGGCGAGATTCTCAACTACAGGAGCAAGCCCTTGCTAAACATTTAATTGGAGCCATGCATGGAAAAATTCACTCAGATATATCAGCAATAAATTACTGGGTTAAACCGTCATCATTATTTAGCGGCGATAGTATTATTCACTGTGATGGACCTGATGGAAGTCACTATGTGATGTTGGCCGATGCGATGGGACATGGGTTAGCTGCAACTGTGTCTTTAATGCCAATGATGCAGGCATTTGGTGCAATGGCTGATAAAGGTTTACCGTTATGTAATATTGTTTTTGAGCTAAACTCTAAGTTAAACCATCTATTAACAGAAGATCGTTTTGTTGCTGTCGTCATTATTCATTTGCAATTGATTAATAAAACTATTGAGGTCTGGAATGGTGGCATGCCGCCAGTAATAATTGTTGATGATCAATATAAAATAATAAAGCAAGTTAAGTCAGCCAACATGGCATTAGGTGTTTTGTCTGATAATTTGATTAGTGTTAGTACTGAAAAACTTGATTTAGTTGATAACCAAAGACTACTTCTTTTCAGTGATGGAGCCATAGAGACTCCATCAATAGAAGGTAATATGTTATCTGTCGATGACTTAGTATCGTTAGTTAAGTCATCAGAAGAACCGCTAGAAGCCGTAAAACTGCATTTTAATGATAAATGCGAATCGCCACCAGATGATATTTCTATTGTAGTTATTGATACCCACGATATTTTACAGACTTTAATTAAAGATGACGAAGTTATTTATACACAAGAGAGTGCATTTATTATTGAGCATACCTTACAGGGTAAATCTATGGATTTATTAGATGTACCAAGTCATTTGTGTGAATTGTTATCTAAGCAGTTACCGTTATCTTTGGTGTCTAAAGTTTTTACCGTATTAACAGAGTTGTATTTAAATGCGTTTGAACATGGCATACTTGAACTGAAAAGTGAGATTAAGTCAGAAGAAAATGGATTTTTAAATTTTTATGAGCAAAAACAGGAGAGAACAAATCATTTATCAAATACAAATAAAATCAAGTTGAAAATTCAATGGCAAAGTAATACGCAGCGTTTAGAAATATATATCGAAGATAGTGGTCATGGATTTTTTAATAAAGATATAGAACCAAGTGCTTTGTTTAAAAGTTACGGCCGAGGTCTATCTTTGATTGAGAATATAGCTGATTCCCTTGAAATTATACCTCCTGGTAATGCAACTAGAGTGGTATTGGTAGGAAAAATATAATTATGAGTAAAAGTATTTTAATTGTTGATGATTCAGCTTCAATTCGTCAAATGGTAGAAGTAACACTTAAATCAGCCAATTACCAAGTAACATTAGCATCAGACGGTCAAGAGGCTTTTGATTTATGTAAAGTAAAAAACTTTGACTTCGTATTAACGGATCAAAATATGCCACGGATGGATGGGCTGACTTTAATAAAATCGTTAAGAGGTTTAGCAGCCTATCGAATGAAGCCAATTGTGGTGCTAACCACAGAAGCCAGTGATGAAATGAAGGCCCGTGGTAAAGCTGCAGGTGCAACTGGTTGGATGGTTAAACCTTTTGATCCAGCTAAGCTTTTACAAGTGGCTTCTAAAGTGTTGGGATAAATCCTTTTATTAAATAGTTGGTAACATTATGTCAATGGATATGAGTCAATTCCATGGTGTTTTTATTGAAGAGAGTCAAGAGCATCTTGATGAGATGGAGCACCTATTACTAGCCCTTGATCCAACTTCACCCGATATCGAAGAGCTAAATAGCATATTTCGTGCAGCGCATTCAATAAAAGGTGGTAGTGGCATGTTTAGCTTTGATGCGCTAATTACTGTTACCCATGTTATGGAGAGCTTATTTGATAAAGCACGACAAGGTAAATTCAATTTCTCATCTCATATCATTGATGAATTATTAATTGCTGTAGATGTTCTTCGTAAGCTATTAAAAAGTTATGCAGAAAATACCGCAATAGATTGGGCTTTGGTTAATAGCGCGACGGCATCATTAGAAGTTATTTTAGATCCAGATTGTCGGCCAGAAGTACAAGATGATAAAAAAGGCTATGGATTTTTTAAACCACTTAATTCATCTAATAAAGAGAGTAGTAAACACGAAGAAGTCAAAGTTGAGGATGACGAAGGTTTTGGTTTTTTTGAACCAATAGGTGAAGAAAAGACAACAGATAAAGAAGAAGATTTTGGATTCTTCGTTGAATTAGACGATAACTTATCTGATTCAAATATTGCTCAACAAGAGATATCGAATAATCAGGATGATGATTTTAATACTGAAGCAGATCAATCAACTGCTCAAGCAGATGATTCAACGGATCAGATAACGAGTTATTCCCCGCAAACTAAGTCCGCTTCCCCTTCAAAATCAATTACAGAAACCAAAACTAAGGCTGATACTAGCGAAAGTAGCAGTATTAGAGTTGATATCGCAAAAATTGACAGTTTAGTTAATTTGGTCGGTGAGTTAGTGATCACCCAATCGATGCTCAACCTTATTGGTGATGAAATTACTGGTGTAGCTAGTGAAAAACTGCATTCTGCTTTATCAGAATTAGAGCGAAATACGCGCGAACTTCAAGAGGGCATCATGTCTATTAGGATGTTGCCTATGTCTTTTGTATTCAATCGCTTTCCTCGTGTTGTTAGGGATTTATCTAAAAAATTAAATAAAAAAATTGATTTAACAATTATCGGTGGACAAACCGAAATCGATAAAGGTCTCATTGAGCTCTTGGTTGACCCATTGACTCACCTTGTTCGCAACAGTCTAGATCATGGGATTGAATTACCTGAAGTCAGAACAGCTAATGGTAAACCGGAAACCGGTGTTCTTACCCTAAAAGCTGAGCAGAAAGGCGGTAACATATTGATTTCAGTATTAGATGATGGAGCTGGACTAAACCGTGATCGCATACTAGCCAAGGCACGAGAAAATAATATAGATATTCCCGAACATCCAACTGACCAACAAGTTTGGCAATTAATTATGGCCGCAGGCTTTTCAACTGCAGAACAAGTTACCGATGTTTCTGGTCGTGGTGTTGGTATGGATGTTGTGAAACGAAATATCGAGTCTATGGGAGGGCGGTTAGAAATATTTTCTGAAAAAGGCTTAGGATCGTCATTTCAAATCCGCTTACCTCTGACCTTAGCTATACTTGATGGAATGTCTATTTCCGTTGGGGGACAAATATTTATCATTCCACTTGTCAATATTATTGAATCTGTGCAACCACAAAGCGCTCAACTAAAGTTTATTGGTAATGAACAAGTTTTGGATTTACGAGATGCATACTGGCCAATTGTTAATTTATCACACGTGATGGATTTAGAGCCTAAGTCTTCATTAATTACAGAAGGTATTTTGGTGCTAGTTGAAACAAATAATACCCGCTTCGCATTGCTTGTTGACGAGTTAATTGGCCAACAACAAGCTGTAATAAAAAGTTTAGAGCAACATTATCGCCGAGTACAAGGCGTAGCTGGGGCGACTATTATGGGCGATGGCAGTGTTGCATTGATCTTAGATGCAGAATCATTGGCTTTGAAAATCGATGAGTCTTTAAAGCAAAGGGTTGAGTATGATAACTGAACAAAAAAAAGATGCTGATAGTCAAAATGGGACCACGCATGAGTATCTAACCTTCATCTTAGGAGATGAGCATTATGGATTAGATATCATGAAGGTACGTGAAATTAGGGGATATGAGCCAGTCACAAAAATCGCTAATGCCCCAGCCTTTATAAAAGGAGTATTGAACCTTCGTGGCGATATAGTTCCGATTGTTGATTTAAGGCTTAAATTCGATGTTGGTGAAGCTTCATATAACGAATTTACGATTGTCATTATGCTTCATATTAATGATCGTATTGTTGGTATTGTGGTTGACGCTGTGTCAGATGTTATCAATATGAAAGCTTCAGAAATAAAACCACCACCAGAATTTGGTGTTGCTTTTGACAGCCAATATTTATTTGGATTAGCGCCAGTTAATGAGCAAATGATTATTCTACTTAACATTGAAAAATTGATTTCCAGCCAAGAGCTGGGGTTATTTGATTCTACAGCATTGCCATCGGAGTGAGAAATATGGGTATCGGATCTTGGTTTGGAAATAATGGACATCAACAACAAGCGTTAACTCGTGCGGGTTTGGTTTTAGACAACAGTAGTACTTGTTTTATGATTGCAGACCCCAACGGATTATCGTCTATGCAAATAAAGCGGTGATTAATTTATTAACCGTTGCACAAGATGATATCCGTAAAGAGTTGCCGCATTTTTCAGTATCTTCTTTGATTGGAAGCAATATTGATATTTTTCATAAACAGCCTCAACATCAAAAAAATATACTCTCTCAGCTAACTCAAAGTCATACGGCAGAAATTAATGTCGGTGTTCGTTGTTTTAAACTCGTTCTCAATCCTTTACGTGATGAGCACGGCATGTCTCTTGGTACTTCAGTTGAATGGCATGATATTACTCAGCAGAAAAAACACGAGTTGCTGTCATTAAGAGTGACATCAGCATTAGAGGCAACCTCTTCAAATGTCATGGTTGCTGATAACGACCGTCAGATTATCTATATGAATAATGCTGTTGAGGCTATGCTTAGAGAAGCAGAACATGATCTGCGCAAAGCGTTACCACATTTTTCTGTAGATACCATCATTGGTAGTAATATGGATATTTTTCATAAAGATCCATCGCATCAGCGTAAATTACTAGCGGCTTTGGATAAAACCTATGTTGGCAATATTGTGGTGGCTGGCAGAAGTTTTCGATTAATTGCGAATCCTATTTTTGACCAACACAATAACCGTTTAGGTTCGGTAGTTGAGTGGATTGACCGTACCAAGGAAGTGGCTGCCGAACATGAATTAAGCCGTATTCTTGGGGCGCTTGAAACCACAACAACCAATGTCATGATTGCAGATGTGGACCGTAAAATTACCTACATGAATAAGTCAGTGGAAAACATGCTGCGAGTGGCAGAAGCTGATCTAAGAAAGGTACTTCCTCACTTTTCTGTTGATAAAGTGGTTGGCAGTAATATGGATATTTTCCATCAAAATCCTGCTCACCAAATGCACCTTCTTGAGAAACTAACGAAATCCTATACTGCGAATATTGTGGTTGGTAATCGACATTTTCGTTTAGTTGCTAACCCAATTTTTGCTAATGATGGTACTCGATTAGGTTCAGTGGTTGAATGGTTAGATCGTACTCAAGAGGTATTTGTTGAGTCTGAAGTGAATACGGTTGTTGAGTTAGCGGCAGCGGGTGATTTCACCAGTTTAATTTCAACTGATGGCAAAGAAGGGTTTTTCTTGAAATTATCCGAAGGGTTAAATTCTCTCTTGCGGATCACTGAAAGTGGCTTAAATGATATTAATCGCGTACTAAAATCGATTTCAGAAGGGGATTTAACTGAGCGTGTGACCGCTGATTATCAAGGATCATTTGAATTACTTAAAAATGGCTGTAATCAAACTGCGGAAAATCTCTCGCAGATGTTAGGTGAGATCCGTCAGGCTGCCGATACCATTAAAACGGCATCAAGTGAAATTTCTCAAGGAAATACTGATCTATCAAGTCGAACAGAAGAGCAAGCATCGAGTCTTGAAGAAACCGCATCAAGTATGGAAGAGCTGACAGGGACTGTGCGACAAAATGCTGATAATGCCAGACAAGCCAACACATTGTCTGCTAAGGCTTCAGAAGTTGCAATTAATGGTGGGGAACTCATTGATCAAGTTGTTGTTACCATGGCATCCATTAATGAGTCGTCACAAAAAATATCAGACATTATAGGTGTTATTGATGGAATTGCTTTCCAAACAAACATCCTAGCATTGAATGCTGCGGTTGAAGCCGCCCGAGCTGGTGAGCAAGGACGAGGCTTTGCGGTTGTTGCTTCAGAAGTAAGAACCTTAGCGCAACGTTCTGCTAATGCAGCTAAAGATATTAAAGCGTTAATTTCTGACTCTGTTAGTAAGATTAATAACGGTAATGAATTGGTCGGTAAATCTGGTGATACGATGAAAGAAATCGTGACATCAATTAAGCGAGTGAACGACATCATGGCAGAAATTGCTGCGGCATCGAGTGAGCAAGCTTCTGGGCTTGATGAAGTCGGTAAGGCCGTCAGTCAAATGGATGAAATGACCCAGCAAAATGCGGCATTGGTTGAGGAAGCCGCAGCGGCTGCAGAAAGTTTATTATCTCAAGCTGCTCAGTTAGCCACTAATGTTGCCCAATTTAAACTTGATGATAGTCATCAATATCATCAAGCTTCAATCGGTCACTCGTCACCTAAATCACGCATGATTTCTCATGATAAGGGTCCTGCACCCAAACGTGGCGTAATGAAGCCGTCAAAACCACAAGATGAGGATGAGTGGGAAAGTTTCTAGTGTTGAATTAGTCAATGGATGTAAGCCCTCATCAACGAGATGAGGGCTAAAATAGGTGAACACTGGGATATTATAATGACAAGCTCGGAAGGCTCGGATAATAGAGAATTTAGCTTTGCTAAAGCTAATTTTGAAGCTGTGAGAACCTTGTTATATCAATTAACAGGAATACGTTTAGCTGACAGTAAAGACTCGATGGTATATAGCCGGTTGGCTCGTAGGGTGAGGGCGCTAAAGCTACAAGGTTTCTCTGACTATTTGCAATATTTAAATCAACATCCACAGGAAGAAGAGCATTTTATCAACGCGTTAACGACGAACCTAACGTCTTTTTTTCGTGAACCCCATCACTTTGAAATTCTAAAAAAATATTTGTTGTCTCATGCTAATGTGAAAACGATTTGGTGCGCAGCAAGCAGCACAGGTGAAGAACCCTATTCAATTGCTATGGTCGTTGCTGAAACATTGGGTAAGTTTGATGTGCCCATTAAAATTATCGCTTCAGACATAGACAGCCAAGTGCTGAAAAAAGCCAAAGAAGGGATCTATGCAATTGATAAAATTAACTCTTTGTCAGAGGAACGTAAAAAACAATTTTTTTACAGAGGCAAGGGTTCGTTTGCAGGGATGGTTAAAGTGGTGCCTGAGTTACAAAGAATGATAGAGTTTAAGCAGGTTAATCTTCTTAAGCCCGATTGGCCTTTAAAGTACCCAATAGACATTATTTTTTGTCGTAATGTCATGATCTATTTTGACCGTCCAACTCAGCTAGTAATATTAGAAAGGATGGTTAATTTATTACCGAGTCATGGGCTTTATGTCGCAGGTCACTCAGAAACTTTTAATAATGCAACTCATCTAGTCAAACCTGCTGGCAATACTACTTATTATCCTAATAAGACTGTGAGGTAAGTTTGTTAAACTTTGATGTTAATAATTCTCACCTTGCCCCTAACCGATATTATGATCGGCATTTTCAGTGTGAGGCAGTAAAGATTTCACCAGGTGAATATTTTGCTACCACACAAAATACCCTTATTGTGACGGTTTTAGGCTCATGTGTATCAGTTTGTTTACGAGATCCTGTTTTAGGGATCGCGGGGATGAATCACTTTTTGCTACCACAAGATAACTACCCACAAATGGGCTGTGTAAATGAGTCAGCTCGTTATGGTGTATATGCGATGGAAATTTTAATCAATCATCTACTTAAGCTAGGTGCAAATAAAAATAGGCTTGAAGCTAAGGTGTTTGGTGGAGGTAATGTATTGGAGGGCATTACAACAGTGAATGTTGGTGAACGTAATGCTGAATTTGTGCAAGATTATTTACGAATGGAGCACATCCCTATTGTTGCGTCTGATTTATTGGACATTTATCCACGTAAAGTTTATTTTTTTCCTGACACGGGACGTGTATTAGTAAGAAAAATCAAGGTTATGCATAACAGTACGATTTTAGACCGTGAAAGTGAATATAAGTTGAAGTTACGATCACAAGCAAAAAGTGGAGATGTGGAGTTATTTGATGACTAAACAAATAAAAGTATTAGTAGTTGATGATTCAGCGCTGATCCGAAGTTTATTAGGCGAGATTATTCGAGCCGAGCCAGATTTTACTCTTGTTGGTGCTGCACCCGATGCGTTTGCCGCTAAGGATATGGTAAACACTTTTAATCCTGATGTAATTACATTAGATGTCGAAATGCCTAAGGTTGATGGGTTAACATTTTTAGACCGGTTAATGAAGGCTAGGCCCACTCCAGTGCTTATGGTTTCAAGTTTGACCGAGCAGGGCGCCGAGGTCACACTGAAAGCGTTAGAAATTGGAGCGGTGGATTTTTTTCCTAAACCTAAACTGGACATTGCTAACAGTATGGAGGCTTATCGTGCTGAAATTGTTGCTAAGATACGCTCAGTTGCTATGGCAAAGGTTCAGCCTAAACTGACTAGGAAAACGCCAACAAATACTGCATTTAAATATAAAACAACGGAAAAAATTATTGCTATTGGTGCCTCAACAGGGGGAACAGTGGCGCTCAAATCGTTACTTGCTGAAATGCCAATAGACAGCCCAGCCATAGTTATCACCCAGCATATGCCACCAGGTTTTACCAAAACCTTTGCTGAGCATCTTGATAAAATAAGTGCACTCCATGTAAAAGAAGCTCAAGATGGTGAAAGACTTATTCCTGGTTGTGTTTATTTGGCGCCAGGCGATCGACATCTTTTGGTGGTTCGTAGTGGTGCTGATTATCGAATCAAATTATCTGATAGCGAACGAGTTAGTGGTCATAGGCCTTCAGTCGACGTGATGTTTCAATCGTTAGCACAAACAGCAGGAAGCAATGTTTTAGGTATAATTTTAACGGGAATGGGTAAAGATGGCGCCGCGGGTATGTTAGAACTACTCAATTCTGATGGCATCACTATCGCACAGGACGAAGCAAGCTCGGTTATCTTTGGTATGCCTAAGGCTGCAATTGATTTAGGCGCAGCTCAGATGGTGTTGAGTTTGCAAGACATACCGAGCCAAATTGTACAAATACTTAATCGTCTGGGTAAAGAATATAGAATTTGATCGTAGATAACGGCTTTTATCGCGCTTATTTAAGGGGACATTAACTAATGGAAATACATGATATTTCAAGTTATTAGACCGTTAAGTCTGTATATCTTGGTATGTTTGTTATTGGTCCCTAGTGGCCATGCTAAGCATGCCTCTTATCCTTGTCGCCGCAGATAGCGCTCCGACTGCTTATATGGACAATGGTCAAGTTAAAGGAATACTTGTTGATATCGTGACAGAAGCTTTTAAAAGGGCTGGTTATACAGTCAATATTCAACTAAAACCTTGGGCACGTTGTTTGAACGAAGTACAAAACGGTACTGTAGACGGGATATTCTCTGTCTTCAAATTACCTGAGCGAGATGCCTACCTCACTTACACTGACAGCCCTATTATCAGTCAGGTTGAATCATTTTTTGTTCGAGCTGACTCTACAATTACCTTTGATGGTGATTTGACCAAATTTGAAGATGTTGAGATTGGTGTTATTCGAAATACCAGTTATGGAAGCAGTATTGATGAGATGATAAATAATAAAATTTGGAAACAGGTCACTAAAACCAATAATATTGACAGCCTTGTTGCAATGTTAGTTGGTGAGCGGTTTGATCTGGTTCCGAGCTATCATCACGTTTTTCTTCATGCAGCCAAGCGGCTAGGAGTGAGTGACAAAATTAAAGAACTGACGCCAATCGTGTATGAACTGCCCAGCTATTTAGCATTTTCCAACAAGCGTGATTATTCGGCAATTGTGGTCGATTTTGACAAGGCGCTGGCTCAGATGAAGAGTGATGGTACATTTGACGCTATCTATGATAAATATCTGTAGTCGTAACAAACGTAATAAACCTGCCTTGTACCAGATATTTCCCCTTCTTTTTCAGAGTACTTTTTTACTGTGATTGGCAGTCGAGCTAAGCTTACAATGTGACTTGATAAAAAGGCCGCTAAATTACAACGGCCTTTATTTGTACCCTGAAACTGTTACGAATAATTTTTATTAAAGGTGATTTATGGCTTACTAAGAGGGTAAATCATCTCACATTAACAGCCTATCCTAGCCCCTGTGTTGCAAATTTTTTTTGAATTAATTCAATTTTGTAGCCATCAGGATCTTCAACAAAAGCAATTTCTGTCGTGCCACCGGCAACCGGTCCTGGAGCTCGGGTTATTTTACCGCCAGCTTGGGCTATCGCTTCACAGCGAGCATAAATATCTTCCTCGCCTATGGCTAAATGACCAAAACCGGTTCCTAAATCATAGCTATCTTTGCCCCAGTTATAGGTTAATTCAATCACGGCTTGGCCTGTTGATTCCTCATCAAACCCAACAAACGCTAACGTATATTTATATTCTGGGTTGTCTGATTTTCGTAATAACTTCATTCCCATTACTTGGGTATAAAATTCAATGCTGCGGTCTAAATTACCAACACGGATCATTGTATGGAGTATCTGGGACATATGTGTAACCTCAAAACTAAAAAATTAATGATATCAGTAGGCAATGTATGTTGAAAGCCAATTAAAAAATGTTTGCTTAACTTCACAATTATGTTGTATGTGACTAGGAAATCTCATGTTATTCGTTATGATTTGTTTATAGCAAACGGGAGATTAAAATGACTACAGAATTAAAAATGGCTTTAGGCACAACAGTAATAATCGCAATTTGTTTTAGTGCTTTCTTTGTTTCGATGTTTTAGTAAACATAGCTCTAAAAGTAAAAAGCCGCATTGAGCGGCTTTTTGTATTTTGGGTGATTAACACAAGCCACTATTCTTCTGGGTAGACTTTATCTGAGTACTCACATAAGTCTTCAATAATGCAACTTCCACATCTTGGTTTTCTTGCGATGCAGGTATAGCGGCCATGTAAAATAAACCAATGGTGTACATCGACTTTAAATTCAGCCGGTACAACTTTAAGCATTTTTTCTTCTACTTGATCAACATTTTTACCCGTAGCAAATTTGGTTCGATTCGCCATACGGTATATATGAGTATCAACTGCGATTGTTGGCCAGCCAAAGGCTGTATTTAGTACTACATTGGCGGTTTTTCTGCCGACACCAGGAAGTGCTTCTAGTGCTTCACGGTTTTCAGGCACTTGACCTTCGTGAAGATCAATCAACATCTTACATGCTTTAATTACGTTAATGGCTTTGTTGTTATAAAGGCCGATGGTCTTAATATATTGTTTTAATCCATCAACCCCGAGATCGTAAATTGCTTGTGAAGTATTGGCTACGGGAAATAATTTGTCTGTGGCTTTATTAACACTAACGTCAGTGGCCTGTGCTGACAACGTAACCGCTACCAGCAGTTCAAAAGGCGAGCTAAAATTTAGCTCGGTTTCAGGTTTTGGATTATTGTCTCTAAGTCTTTGTAGAATTTGTATACGCTTATCTTTATTCATCTGAACTAACTAACCTTGGTAATGCGGGCACGCGTTACAGCTACCATTTCTGCTTTAGGTTGACGTTGAGCTATTTGGCTATCGATAACATTTTTTAATGCTATCAGTAATCCCATCGCGATAAAGGCACCAGGAGGCAGCATCGCAAGCAAAAATGGACTGTCTACTTGCCAGATTTGAATTGTCAGTGATTTGGCCCAATCACCAAGTAATAAATCTGCACCATCAAATAAGCTTCCTTGACCTAATATTTCGCGAGTTGCCCCTAATACAATTAACACCGCAGTAAAACCTAACCCCATCATTAACCCATCAAATGCTGAGTGGGCAAGGGTATTGCGGGATGCAAATGCTTCTGCACGACCTATGATGACGCAGTTGGTGACAATTAAGGGTAAGAAAATCCCCAAAGATAAATACAATCCATAGGCATAAGCATTAACCAGCAATTGTACGCAGGTTACTAGGGCTGCAATAATCATGACAAATACCGGAATTCTGATCTCTTTAGGCACAAACTCGCGAACCAAAGACACCATCACATTTGAACCCACTAACACAACCAAGGTGGCTAAACCTAAGCCTAAGGCATTAGTGATGGTGGCGGTCACAGCCAACAAGGGACAAAGGCCAAGCAATTGCACTAAACCAGGATTATTTGACCACAAACCTTGTTTAGCAAGCTCTTGATATTTACTCATGAGGGACTCCACACTGACGACCGCCTTGGTATAAATCTTTGCGGTTTTGGTCAATAAACACTAAGCCATTACGAATGGCTTTGACATAGGCTCTAGGCGTAATAGTAGCTCCGGTAAATTGATCAAACTCACCGCCATCCTTTTTTACATGCCACGCTTGATTGTTTTTTTGCCAAACTTTATTGGTAAAAGATAGTACCCAGTCTGATTTTCTAAGATCAATTTTATCACCTAAGCCAGGGGTTTCTTGATGGGATAATGTTCGTATACCTAACACTTGGTTGTGGTTATCAACACCCATAATTAACTTGATCTCGCCGTTATATCCATCAGGTGCGATCATCTGGATGGCAATAGCCTTTGGTGCGCCATCTTTAATTGCAATATATGCTGACAAATCATCCTTACTGCCCAGTAACGTGGGCGAATTGATGGCTACGCAATTATCAACGAGTAAATTATCCTGATATTGCATGGGAATAACTTGGGTAAGCGTTTGGGTTAACTCGGCTAATTCTTGCTGGGCAATGGTATCTTTAGTCAAACCATTCACAATAGCCACTAAACCTGTACACAGCAAGGCGAATAAACCAAGTAAAGCACCGTTCTTCAACATTAAATTTTCAGTTTTCAAAGCACATTAGCTCCCAGACCTGTGGCCATAGGTACGCGGGCGTACATAATGATCAATAAATGGTGCGCACATGTTGGCAAGTAAAACAGCAAAGGCGACTGCATCAGGGTAACCGCCATAGGTGCGAATGACATATATCAGTACGCCAATCATAGCGCCAAAAAGTAATCGACCTTTTGGGCTTGTGGCTGCGGTAACCGGATCGGTGGCAATAAAAAATGCCGCTAACATGGTGCCGCCTGAAAATAAATGCATTAAAGGGCTTATATGGGTATCTGGGCTCATGATAAAACCGGCAGATGAGCAGATAAATAAGGCTAATAAAATGCCGCTACTGATATGCCAACGGATAACTTTTAACTTCAAAAGGGCAAGTCCACCGATAAGGTAAGCAAAGTTTACCCAAAACCAGCCTATGCCGCCAAAGCCAGAAAATATCGGCTTGTTTAAACTTTCGGTTGTGGTTAAACCCATTGATAAATCTGTTTTTAAAGTATCAAGTGGTGTAGCCATCGTTGTGCCATCAATGGCTAATTTATGCCATTGACTAAGGTTATCACTTGGTAATTGTAAAATAGCGTGTATCGCTGACATTAACTCAACGGGGTGCTGGGCAACAACTGCTGGCGCTACCCAATCGGTCATTTGAACGGGAAATGAAATTAATAATAAAACATAAGCAGCCATTGCAGGATTAAAGAGGTTGTTTCCTAGTCCACCATATAAATGTTTGACAATGATAATGGCAAATAAGGTGCCAATTACAATTAACCACCAAGGGGCTAAGGGGGGATGGCAACGGCCAATAAAGCCGCTGTGACTAAAGCGCTGTTATCGGCTAATGTCGCTTTTACCGGTCTTTTGCGTAGATATAGGAATGCAGATTCGGCTAAGTATGCTGTTGCAATGGCAATAACTAATTGAATTAGTGTCCCTAAACCAAAAAAGTAACTTTGCACCACAATGCCGGGGATTAAACACAAAGCGACTCGTTGCATCACTGTGGATGTTTGCAATGTAGCGCTTACATGTGGTGATGAGGCAATTTTAAATGCCATTATTAATCCTCTTTACTTAATTGTTGTGCCAATTTTTTAGCTTTAGCTTTTGCTACAGCGGCTGCAATTTTTGCTTTTTTTTCCATCTGCTCTGCTGTCTTAGGTGCAAGAGGAGCCTCTAGCTCAACTGACTCAGGCATTGTGTCGGTATTGAACTCTGATACTGTTTCCGGTGGATTATTTGGTGTTTCTTTCTGTTCAGTATCATTTTTTTGTTGTGCTTTTTTGGCCTTCGCTTTGGCGACAGCCGCAGCTATTTTTGCCTTTTTGGCATCGATTTCAGTCGTATTGTTAGTTTTAGAGTCAAGCTGTTTATCTGCTTGCTTAGGTACTGAACTAACCAAGATATCGCTATCTTGAGGAGAAGTTTGTTCCTGATTTTCTAACGCTTTTTTAGCTTTTGCTTTGGCTATTGCAGCAGCAACTCGTTGCTTTTTAAGATCATTCTGACTGATGACGCTTTCATTGGCCAATGTGTTATTCACTGCTAATGGATGACTTTCTTTGTTAGTATCTTTCGTTGCTGTTTGTGCGATAGACTCAGACTCATTACTTAAAGCTTGCTTAGCCGCTAAAGCGGCTTTTTTTGCCTTAGCTCTCGCTACCGCTGCAGCAATTTTATCTTGTTGTAAACTGGCTGTGTTGCTTAAATGTTCAGTGACATCTGTATTATCAGATGCTGTGATATGTTTGGACTGAATACTAACATCGTTCGCGGTTTCAACACTTGAATAGGATTGTTGAGCTTGCGCCGCCTTCTTGGCTTTAGCTCGTGCAATTGCTGCACTGACTGCAGATTTTTTATCAATTACTGAACTATTATCTGAAGATACTGGTTCTGTCACATTAGATGGTGTGTTTGAACTCGCTTGTGCAGCTGCTTTTTTGGCTGCAATTCTCGCCATAGCGGCAGCTACTGCGTCTTTATCAGTGGTTTTCATATTAGCTTGGCGTTTGGCAGCTGCTTCTTTCGCTTTCGCTTCACGAGCTAGCTTTTCATCTTCAAGACGTTTTAATCTTGCTTCAAATCGCTGTTTCGCTTTTTCTGCTTGTATTTTTTCCTCTGCTTCAATACGTAAAGCAGACTTAGCAACCCGATAATACTCAACTAATGGAATATCACTGGGACAAACGTAGCTGCAACAGCCGCATTCGATACAATCTTTAAGGTTAAAACTGGCTGCTTTATCATATTCTTGAGCTTTTGAGTGCCAAAATAATTGTTGTGGTAATAATAATGCCGGGCAGGCAACGGCACATTCACCGCAGCGAATACAGGATTTTTCTATTGCATCTGGACCGATTTCGTCAGCAGAAGGCGCTAATATACAGTTAGTACCTTTTAATATTGGTACATCAAGTTGTGTTATCGCATATCCCATCATAGGGCCACCAACAATAACCTTATGCTGGTCTTTTGCTTCAAAACATACCTGCTGAAGCGCTGCGGATATTGGTGTACCAATGGGTAACCAATAATTGCCGGGCTGTTTAATTTGATTACCCGTTAAGGTCACAACCCTTTCTATAAGTGGTTTTCCATTAATAACAGCATCTTGAATCGCGTATGCCGTCCCCACATTGTGAACCACAATGCCCAGCTGTGATGGCAGGCTACCGCTGGGGACTTCTTTACCTGTGATAATTTGGATTAATTGTTTTTCACCACCCGATGGGTATTTAGTTGGAATAACCGTCACCCGAGCAATACTTGCTAATTTAGAGTTGGTTTTGATTGCCTTTTCCATCGCCTTAGCGGCTTCTGGTTTATTGTCTTCTATGGCAATAATGATGCGTTCGGGGTTTAAAATTTGATGAATAATTTCAATGCCGTTTGTTATTTCAAGGCTATGATCTCGCATTAAACGATCATCTGAGGTGATATAAGGCTCACATTCAACCCCATTGATAATAACTAAATTAATCTCACTAGCGGTGTTTAATTTTATATGGCTTGGAAAGGCGGCGCCGCCCATTCCGGCTATACCTGCAGCTTTAATTTTGGCGATTATTTGTGATGTTGATAAAGACGATAGCTCGTCACTTGCTAATGGGCACCATAAATCTTGGCCATCGGCTTCAACAATACAACTTAATTGCGGCAGGCCTGAAGGGTGATTACTAGCAACTTCCTCAATGGCAATAATTTTGCCTGATGTGGGTGCATGTACAGGTAGATAAAGAAAACCACTACCTTCTGTTAATACTTGGCCTTTAAGCACATGTTGACCAACTGTAACCAGTAACCGAGCTTGTTCTCCGACTTGCGGTACAGGCACGATAAACTGCTGTGCAAGTGGTAAGCGCGCAATAGGCTGTTGATTTGAATATTGTTTGAGCTCTGGAGGGTGAATGCCACCGGGTGATTGCCAAAGCGTTCCTTTATCTAATTGTTCTAATAAAGTTAGCACGGCTTTTCCTCTTGGCTAGCGGAAGTCACAACATTGACTGGAATGGCATTTAGTTTCCAATTCCAATTTTTTAACGTGGTTTCAACGGGCAGCATATCAATACAATCTACAGGGCAGGGTTCAACACACAAATCACATCCGGTGCAGTCTTTAGTGATAACGGTATGCATGAGTTTGCCCGCACCGACAATGGCGTCTACCGGACAAGCTTGGATGCATTTGGTGCAACCAATGCATTCTTCTTCTCTGATATAAGCCACTTTTTTTACAGTATCTTGGACTTCTGCATTCAATGGTTCAGGATCAACCCCCATCAATTCTGCCAATTTTTCCATTGTCGCAGTGCCACCTGGCGGGCATTTATTAACTTTATCGCCATTGGCAATTGCTTCAGCATAGGGACGACAGCCGGGGTAACCGCATTGTCCACACTGAGTTTGTGGCAGTAATGCCTCAACTTGATCTATGATTGGATTGCCTTCAACTTTAAATTTGTCGGCAGCAAATCCTAAAATAATACCAAAAATAACTGCAAGAATAGTTAAGATGGCAACCGCAATAGCAATACTAGACATCATTATTTCACTAGCCCCGCAAAGCCCATAAAGGCTAAAGACATCAAGCCTGCGGTGATCATGGCAATCGCTCCCCCTTTAAATGGAACTGGTACATCAGCCGCCGCAAGTCTTTCACGCATAGCTGAGAATAAAATAAGCACCAATGAGAAACCTACAGCAGCACCAAAACCATAAACGGCAGATTCGATGAAATTATGGTCTTCATTCACGTTAAGTAATGCCACACCTAATACTGCGCAGTTGGTGGTAATTAAAGGCAGGTAAATACCTAATGCACGATGTAAAGCAGCACTGGTTTTTTGAACGAGCATTTCAGTGAACTGCACAACTACTGCAATCACTAGAATAAAACTCATTGTTCGTAAATAAGTTAATTCAAATGGCTGCAAGATAAACTCATTGGTTAAATAGCTCAGTATTGAGGCTAAGGTCAATACAAAGGTAGTAGCCATGGACATACCAATAGCCGAAGCCAATTTACTCGAAACACCCATAAAAGGGCACAAGCCTAGAAATTTGACCAATACAAAGTTATTAACCAGTACAGTACCAATCAGTAATAATAGATAGTCTGTCATTTTGTTAAATAGGTTACTTAAATAATTGCTTATTATCTAAGTTTTGCGACCCAGAAACAACGGATAAAAAATAAGGTTAACGAGATTATCGTTAACCTTGTAAGTTTTTTGTTCAATTAGTTTGCCATTAACCTATAAGCACAGCTCAAATTGACTATTTAGTGACAGTGACAACTTCTGGCTGAGCAATATAGTAACCTTGTAAACCATCGACTAATAGCTTTTCAAGAGTGAGTTTTTCATCTTGGCGCTCAACACCCGTGGCGATAACTCGAATGCCAATCCTTCTTGCAATATCAACAATCATTCTAACAAAAAATTTATTATTGTTGTCTTGCTCAATCGCATCGCTGTAACTACTATCAAGTTTGATGAAATCAGGTCTAACTTCACGGAAAAATTTAAATGAAGTGAAACCAAGGCCGAAACGCTCTACCGCCACTTTGGAGCCGACTTTGTGTACTTCAGATACAAATTGATAGCTAGCCGCTAAATTGGCTTGCATACCGGCTTCATTGATTTCAAATATGAGTCTTGAGGCTACTTGCTTGTGATGAGACAAAATATCTTTTAACCAAAAAACAAACACATCTTGTAATGCGGAGGTTGCACTAATATTGACGCCAAAACCACCTTGTAAGGTTGGGTTTTCACTGAGTAATTTAATTGTGTTAATCACAATCATTTTATCGAGCTCTACACTCAAGCCGTGACGTTCTGACATCGCAATCACTGTGGATGTGGGTAAATGTTTGCCTTCACTATTGTAAAAACGCGCTAATAGCTCTCGGTAAACTTCGGTATCGTGATTACAAGGTTGAATGGGTTGATTGAAAAACTTCAAACTACGACGATTGATTAAGTCATTAATTGTCACTTTCCAGTGATCATCACCAAATTTATCATTGCCATTGAACTTTTCAAGCATGTGGTAACGATTAGGTCCAAGGGTTTGTGCGATACTAACCGCCGCATCCGCCATGGCCATTAAGGTGCTAGGATCACTTTTGGTTTCATAGGGCACCATACCTATGTGTCCTGCCGAATCAAATTGACTAATTTGTGTGTATTCATCAAATTGGTTTTTGATTTTTTCTAGAAACTTTTCACCTTCTTTTAAGGTGATACCATCAATGAAAATGGCAAAATCGCCACTGGATACGCGAAATATTTCTACTTGACCAGCTTGACGACTTGCTTTGCGAATACAAGTTGCCAGATTTGATAGGTAATCATCACCGGCAGCCCGACCATGAAGCTGATTGATGTTGGCAAGCTCAGATGCTTTTACTACCACAAGCACACCAAAAAGATGCTTTTCTGAGTTGGTAATTTTTTCCAAATAAGCATTGAAGCGTTGACGAGTTGAAAATAGCGTAATGGGATCTTGAAAAGCTGCTTTTGTTAATTGATCATTCTCCAAACGAATAACTTCAAGATTTTGTTTTAATTGTGAACGGCAGTTTTCTAAGGCTTTTCCGAGTGGTTTTAATGAGCCTTTAAATCTTGATGTTTCTATGGCCTGAAAAGATAGAGTACCGATATTGTCTATATATTGTGCGGCATAGTTAATACGACGACGGTGCATCACCATTAATAATGCGAAAATCAACATCAACAATAAATAAGCCCCAATGAGTAATCGTGCTACCGTTTCGAGTTCTTTAAAGTTGGTGTTGATAACTGAGCTGGCATCAAGGCGAACTTGCAAACGTCCTTCTGGGAATTGTTGAATATGGCCAAGATCGATGTTGAAGAGTTTGTCGGCAAAAATTTGTTGTTTTCTTGCTAGAGAGCCATAAGAGAAATTATGTTCACTGTCAGTTTGGTGAATATATTGGAAAAATTGAAATGAGTAATGTTTTCTCAGAGTATTAAAAAGGTCTTCACCATCACCTGTCCAATGACTATACCGTGCTAAATCTTCAGTAAATTGTTTACGAGCGGCTTCACCTTGAATCTGCACTTCATTGTTTTCAATCGTGTAGATTTGAAATAATAATAAGCCAAATATAACAAAGAGTATGATTTGAAAGGATTTTGATAAGCCCATAATATATCCATTTTATTAAGGTTTAAATGCAATTAATTCAGCTTGCTCGGTTGGATATGAGCGCTGCGACTACATATCCTAAAATGTCGATTCAAATCCGTTGATTATAGTCATTATCCGGCTTGCTGTGTTATAGGTCGAAATTAATAACTAAAATATTTTTAATTAAAATCACTATTTTAAACTCTAAAGGAGCCTAACAGATAATATCTTGAAAAATCACTAGCCGAATTGACTATATTTTAGCAGTTTTAATAATTTTTGCTGGATATATGAAAGAGATAACCCAGATAGGGTGACGAGAGATTGTGGCTCCCCAGACTGGACTTGAACCAGTGACATACGGATTAACAGTCCGCCGTTCTACCGACTGAACTACTGGGGAATCGAACTACTATAATTGTAGCTATTTAGATGGCTCCCCAGACTGGACTTGAACCAGTGACATACGGATTAACAGTCCGCCGTTCTACCGACTGAACTACTGGGGAATCGATACTAAATATTAATACATGTTTTGATGGCTCCCCAGACTGGACTTGAACCAGTGACATACGGATTAACAGTCCGCCGTTCTACCGACTGAACTACTGGGGAATTGATCAAAATGTTAAGTGGCTCCCCAGACTGGACTTGAACCAGTGACATACGGATTAACAGTCCGCCGTTCTACCGACTGAACTACTGGGGAATACTTAAATTTATTATATGGCTCCCCAGACTGGACTTGAACCAGTGACATACGGATTAACAGTCCGCCGTTCTACCGACTGAACTACTGGGGAATATATAATAATGCTTCAACTTAACCTTGCTATGGCTCCCCAGACTGGACTTGAACCAGTGACATACGGATTAACAGTCCGCCGTTCTACCGACTGAACTACTGGGGAATCGTTTAGCAATGTATTGCTGAGAACGGAGCGCATAGTAAAACGCTCTGTAGCATGAGTCAACTCGAGTTATAAAAAAAATTGAAATAATCTTGTTAATTGCTCATGTAATGCGCATCGTGCGCGACATTTCAGCATTAATCACAAATTTTGTTCAATTAAACATGAGTCATCGGTTTGCAAAAGATTAAATCATTCCATGACATAGCTTTAGCAATAGCCATTTTGAGGCGTAATAAATGTCAAGATGCTATGGATGTGGCTAAATCCTTTGATGACATACCTATCTCATCAGTGTCACAAATTTATTGCCCGCTATGAATGAAGCTGTTTTGAGCGAATTTTCTCACCTTATGCAAGGTCTGATAAATCTGATTGTGGGTTGGCATTAGTTCATCATTATCTGTGTCGAAAGGTGGCGAATTTACGTTTACCGTAAAGGCTGCTGTCAATCAATCTGGTACTTTATTAATAGAAAATTTTAGTTTTTATGTTGGGGAGACTTACAAATGTAATAAACTTTCATCTAGTCTCGATGACAGTTTCATGACATCACCATGACAGCAATCCCGCATGATGACTGGCGTTGAGTGACTTATCCACTAAATCTGTGGATAAGCTTGTGGGTTACTATGGCTTTTGGCTTGCAAACACTGATTAAGCCTAGCTTGAACTTAAAATGGCATATTTATTTAGCACTAACTTATGTATTTGATATATAGGTTATTTTAAAATGCAAGTGCTTTTTATATTCTACCAAAGCTTAACGTTGCAAAAATGTAATGAGTTTCACGACGATGTTGTGTATTAAATTCAAAAAATCAACCATATTTAGGCGATATCTTATGCAATTAAGCCATTGTAAGAATGTGTTTGTTTGTTTCAAATTATATTTGTCATATTGTGATTATTGATCTTAAAAACAAATTTAAATAGATCATGTCCTTGGTTTACTAGTCTATAAATTTGAATTTGGTTATGATGTCAGGCTAGATATTTTATGAGTGAGTGCTTGTGTCAGAACCTATTTTTCGTCTTGAATCGCAATTTGCACCAGCAGGTGATCAACCCACGGCCATTAAACAACTAGTTGAAGGAATAGATAATGGTATTGCGAGTCAAACTCTCCTTGGGGTAACAGGCTCTGGAAAAACCTATACCATTGCAAATGTTATTCAAGCAACGGGCCGGCCGACCATTATCATGGCGCCCAATAAAACATTAGCAGCACAACTCTACGGCGAGATGAAAGAGTTCTTTCCGCATAATGCAGTTGAATATTTTGTTTCTTATTATGATTACTATCAACCTGAAGCCTACGTGCCTGCATCAAATACTTTTATCGAGAAAGACGCTTCAGTTAATGCCCACATTGAACAAATGCGCTTATCAGCAACTAAAGCCTTATTAGAAAGAAGGGACGTGGTATTAATTGCCTCGGTGTCAGCTATTTATGGGTTGGGTGATCCTGATTCATACATGAAAATGCTACTGCATCTTCGTCAAGGCGATTTTATGGGGCAGCGTGATATTTTAATTCGATTAAGTGAGTTGCAATATACTCGTAATGATATCGAACTACAGCGAGGCACTTATCGCGTTCGAGGTGAAGTCATTGATATTTTCCCGGCTGAATCTGAGCGTGAGGCAATTAGAATTGAGCTATTTGATGACGAAATTGAACGCTTGAGTGAGTTTGACCCATTAACGGGGCAAATTAATAAGCGGATAGCACGAACCACCATTTACCCCAAAACACACTATGTTACCCCAAGAGAAAAGGTATTAGCGGCGACCGAAGAAATTAAGCAAGAGCTAAGAGAAAGGCGTCAGTTTTTGCTTGATAATAACAAGCTGATTGAGGCACAACGAATTACTGAGCGTGTCCAATATGATGTCGAGATGATGGTTGAACTTGGCTATTGCTCGGGCATTGAAAACTATTCACGTTATTTATCCGGTAGGGCGCAAGGCGAAGGCCCACCAACCTTACTGGATTATTTGCCAGCAGATGGTTTACTTATCATTGATGAATCCCATGTCACAGTGCCGCAAATTGGCGCCATGTACAAGGGCGATCGCAGCCGCAAAACCACCTTGGTTGAATACGGTTTTCGTTTACCTTCGGCATTAGATAATCGGCCATTGAAGTTTGAAGAATTTGAAAACTTGATGCCGCAAACCATTTTTGTGTCAGCAACACCCAGCCAATATGAATTAGATAAAAGTGACGGCGAAATTGCAGAGCAGGTGGTTAGACCCACAGGTTTGCTTGATCCTGTACTTGAAGTACGGCCGGTTTCGATTCAGGTAGACGACTTATTATCGGAAATTCATAAACGGGTACAAGTTAATGAGCGGGTATTAGTTACCACGTTAACCAAACGCATGTCAGAAGATTTGACTGACTATTTAGATGAACATGGCGTTAAGGTGCGTTATCTGCACTCGGACATAGATACGGTTGAACGCATGGAGATCATTCGCGATCTGCGCTTAGGACACTTTGATGTCTTAGTGGGCATCAACCTACTACGTGAAGGTTTAGACATGCCAGAGGTGTCTTTAGTGTGTATTTTAGATGCCGATAAAGAAGGTTTTTTACGCTCAGAGCGATCATTAATACAAACCATAGGTCGTGCAGCTCGAAACGTGAACGGTAAAGTGATTTTGTATGCAGACAGGATCACTAATTCAATGGCAAAAGCGATAGGAGAAACGGATCGTCGCCGCGAGAAACAAAGGTTACATAATGAAAAGTACGGCATTGTGCCTAAAGGTGTGGTGAAGCGCATTACCGATGTGATGGATGTTGGCGAAAGCAAGCAAGGCAGCCGAACATCTAACAAGGGTTATCAACAATCGGCACAACAAAGTAAAGTTGATGAGTCAAAGGCGCATTATGTAAGTGTGAGTGAGTTAAGTCATCAAATTGATCGGTTAGAAAAGCAGATGCATGAGCATGCTAAAAACCTAGAGTTTGAGCAAGCCGCAGCATTACGGGATGAAGTAAAGCATTTACGAGAGCAAATCATTGCAATTTCATAGACATTGATTAATAAAAAACGCGCTAAATTAGCGCGTTTTTTAGGGGCAATTTAGCTTGCAATTCTGCTTAATTGATTAGAAATTAGCAGAGCGTGGCGCGCGCGGGAATGGGATCACATCACGAATGTTGCTAACACCAGTCACATAAGAAACCAAACGCTCAAAACCTAAACCAAAACCTGCGTGGGGGACTGTGCCATAACGGCGTAAATCACGATACCACCAGTAATCTTCTTGGCTTAAATTCATTTCAGCTAAACGTGCGTCAAGTACGTCTAAACGCTCTTCACGTTGAGCACCACCGATGATCTCACCGATACCTGGCGCAAGTACGTCCATAGCAGCAACTGTCTTACCATCGTCGTTTAAGCGCATATAGAAAGCTTTAATGTCTTTCGGATAGTTTTTTACAACGACAGGAGCTTTGAAATGTTCTTCTGCTAAATAACGCTCATGCTCTGATTGTAAGTCAATGCCCCATTCAACTGGGAACTCAAAAGACTTACCACAGGTTTTTAAGATTTCAACTGCGTCAGTGTAATCAACTTGCGCAAAGTCACTGCTAACAAATGACTGCAAACGTTCAATTACGGTTTTATCAACACGTTGAGCAAAGAAAGTTAAGTCATCCATACGCTCAGCAAGTACGGCATTAAAGCAATATTTCAGCATATCTTCAGCCAGTTTTGCTGCATCATTTAAATCCGCAAAGGCGACTTCCGGTTCTACCATCCAAAACTCTGCAAGGTGGCGAGTGGTGTTAGAGTTTTCAGCGCGGAAGGTTGGCCCAAATGTATATACCTTTGATAATGCACACGCATAAGTTTCTGCGTTTAACTGGCCAGAGACGGTTAAGAAAGACTCTTTACCAAAGAAGTCTTTGTCGTAGTCAACTTTACCCGCATCGGTTAGCGGTAGGTTTTCCATATCTAAAGTCGATACACGGAACATTTCTCCCGCGCCTTCACAGTCTGAAGCAGTAATAAGCGGGGTTGATACCCAGATAAAACCTTGCTCGTTATAAAAACGATGAATAGCTTGTGATAAACAGTTACGTACACGGGCAACCGCACCAATAATATTGGTGCGTGGACGTAAATGTGCTAGTTCACGTAAATGCTCAATTGAATGACGTTTGGCTGCCATAGGATAGGTGTCTGGATCATCAACCATACCTGTTACATTGATAGCATTAACTTGTAACTCGAATGCTTGTCCGGCACCAGGAGATTCAACAACTTCGCCTGTCATTTCAACAGAACAGCCTGCGGTTAGTTTTAAAACTTCCTGTTCATAATTTTCTAGGCTATTTGGTACAACACCTTGAATAGGATCAAAACAAGAACCGTCATACACGGCTAAAAAAGAAATACCCGCTTTAGAATCGCGACGGGTTCTTACCCAGCCTTGGACGGTGACTGATGAACCAACGGCGTGTTCACCTTTAAATACTGAAGCGACAGATGCAATGCTCATTGTTGCTTTTTTCTCCAACACAAAATAGTAATATAAAATTGTGTTTATCTTACCTTTATGGTGGCTTTTCTCAAGCTGAAAACGCTATTCTAACGAGATAATTGTTATACTTTTATCTAATTAGATTAAATAGGCTTTAATTCGCACTCGTTTAGTGCTGTTAAGTTTATTCTTCAAGGGAATAATTAATGAATAAAATTGGCGTACTTCAAATCATATTAACGATTTTATCCTTGTTAGGTTGGAGTCTTGCGATATATGCTTTATTGATTTTCGGTGAAGCCCGACCAGACAGAGCTGTAGGCTATTTTTTATCACAAGGGGTTGAAGTTCGTCTTTATTGGGACCCTGAATTAACGGTGAGATTGGAATACATTATTTGGTCTTGTGCCGCTATCAGCTTTATGAATTTAGCCGTTAACTTTTATGCTAAAACGACTGCAAGGATTGGTTATTGGTTCAATATTCCATTGTTGTTATTAGTGTCTTTATCTGCAGGACTCTATATTCGCTACGTTATTTAATCATGAGTAGTAGTTGTTCTTTAATGGACACGAATCGCTATATTTTCTTCAAAATTTCTTGCCTCATTTTCGCCCTAAATCAGCTACAAAATGCACCAGTTTAGCAATCAGTGAACTATTTTGGTGCGCGAGTCATTATTAAAAAAATTAATTAAACGTATGTTTTAAAAAAGCTTTTAAATTTTAAGTTGTTAATTCATCAACATTTTCTGTTGTCACTTTTCTGCCATATAACTGTCGTCTCGTTGTTATATTCAACTGGCATGGTAACTGCTGCTTATTAACCAGTAGTTTATATTGTGGGGAACAAATATGGGGCTGGAGAAGTTACTATATTTGCAAGGCGTAGGTTCAGAGTTTATCGATTGCTTCGGTCAGTTAGTTCATATTCCGTCTAAGGATAGACTTGGAATATTAACGTCTATGCGAGCAAGTACATCTTTAATAGGTCTTTCTGAGCAACAACTTTGTCAGCTCAATGATTTACAAGTGCATAATCAAGTTAATGATGCGATTTATCAATTAGATGTACAACCTTGGTTATTACCATTGCACGGTTTTCAATGGTGTCTAAATCGTTTGCCCCATATTGATGTGTATTTACCTGAGGCCGATCCAAGCCAATTAGCATTTGAAATTTTTCAAGAAAATCAATTTATTGATAATTTTACTGCAACAGTCGCTCAGGCGAACATCGTCGGTGAATATTATTATGACGGCATTCGCTATTGTCAGTATCGTTTTGCTGTAGCTAACCCATTATTAATGGGTTATTACCAAGTCAAACTGACTATTACCTTTCAACGAAATTTTAAGGTTTATCGCGGTACTCTGATGGTGAGTCCCGATAAAACATTTTCGATTGATAAAGATGTTCAAATAAAAAAACGCTGGGGGCTTAATGCTCAGCTTTATGCGTTACGTTCTGACAAGCAATGGGGAATGGGCGATTTTGGTGATTTAGCTGATTTGATTGAGTTTGCGTCTGGGTATGGCGCTGATTTTATTCTGTTAAACCCATTACATGCGCTTGATATTAGTCAACCCGATAACCCAAGTCCTTATAGCCCTACCGATAGACGGCGGATAAATCCACTGTATATTCATATTGAATCAGTAACAGAATATTCAGCTATTCAAGCACAAATTGAATCAACGCCGTGGTTACAAAAGCGAGCGTTACTCAATCAATCCAGCCTGATTAATTATCAAGATGTTCAATGTGTAAAATATGACATATTTGCACTTTTGTATGAAATATTTTGCCAGAAACACGTCAACACCAATAGTAAGCGATATCAGGACTTTTTAACGTATATCGAGAAAGACAAAGTTGCATTGGAACAGTTTGTTGCCACAGAAGTAAGACTGGCATCAAAATATTTCAATCATGAAAAAAACTTCTATCTCTATTTACAGTTCATTGCTAACGAGCAATTTGTTCAATCCCAATTAACGGCAAAGCAATGCGGTATGCAGCTCGGACTGATAGGAGATTTAGCCGTTGGCGCGGTCAGTCATGGTGCTGAAATAAGTCAAAATGAAGAAGTGTTTTGTATCAATGCTAGTATCGGTGCTCCGCCAGATCCCTTTGCCGAGCAAGGTCAAAACTGGGGACTTGCGCCATTGGATCCGGTCAAGCTTAAGCAGCAAAATTTTACTCATTTTATCCAATTAATTCGCAGTAATATGCAACATTGTGGTGCGTTACGCATTGACCATGTGATGGGGTTACTGCGTTTGTGGTGGTGGCCAGCTAATCGACAATTAGGTAATGGCAGTTATGTTTATTACCCGGTTGAAACCCTAATCGCCATTATATGTCTTGAAAGTCATTTAGCACGTTGTGTTGTTATTGGTGAAGATTTAGGCATAGTGCCGCCAGAAATTGTCTCGAGCCTTGAAAATGCTGGCATTTTGTCTAATGAATTATTCTATTTTACTAAGCAACACGAGGGTTTTACCTCACCACAAGATTACAAATCTCAATGTTTAATGATGTTAGCTAATCACGATGTACCTACGCTTAAAGCGTGGTGGTTAGGTGATGATTTACTTTTGCGAAGGCAACTACAGCTTATCGACTCAGAGCAGAAGTTAACTGATTTACTCACTCTGAGACAAAATGAAAAACGTCAATTAGTGAGTTTGCTAGGTCAATATTTTGAGCAATACGCACAACAAAGCTCGCTAGATGAGATTGAGTTTGAACCACTGTTATTGGCCTGGATTGCATTAGGCGCTTCAGGAGAGTCGCAATTATTCAGTGTGCAGTTGAGCGATTTAGTCGCAGATAAACACAGTGTCAATATTCCTGGTACATGGAAAGAATATCCTAATTGGCAACAACGTTTGCCTATTACTATTGGCCAAATGCAAATAAGCCCACAAATTAATCAACGTTTAGCCGTTATTGCTGAAACCAGATTACATGGCCTCAATCAAGATTTGCTGGCCTGTCAACCCGATAACCCATCTAAAAACGGATAAATTGATATGAATGTAGCCAATCCATATTTTAGCCAAGGTAGCGATATTGCACTGTTAAACGGTGAGTATTCAGATATTTTCTCGTTATTAGGCATGCACAGTATTAATGATGGTAAAGCACTGATTGTTAGATGCTATTTACCAAATGCACTCGCAGTTGATGTGATAAGTGTTAAAGATGGTCGCAAAGTAGCCAGTCTTGAAATGGCCAACGAGCAAGGTCTATTTGCTGGCAAGATGGGGCGCAGAGTTAAGCCATTCAACTATGTGTTAAGGGTGCAATATCCATTGTGTCAGCTAGATATTGACGACCCGTATCAGTATTCAAGCCCTTTAAATGACCAAGATGTATATCTGTTTAATGAAGGAAGTCAGTTACAAGCTTACGCGTTTCAAGGTGCAAATTGGCTTAAACATCACAATAAGGAGGGCGTTCATTTTTGTGTCTGGGCGCCCAATGCACAATCTGTTGCCTTGATAGGTGATTTAAATCATTGGGATCGTAGACGTCATATCATGCGTAAGCATCCAGCGAGTGGTTTATGGGATATTTTTATTACAGATGTTGAAGCCGGACAGCATTATAAATTTGCCATAAAAAATAGTCAGGGTGACAGTGTGATTAAGTCGGACCCTTATGCGGTTTGTATGCAGCCATCACCAGATAACGCTTCAAAAATCCCACCGAAACAAGTCTACCAATGGCAAGATAGTCAGTGGTTGAGCAAAAGAAAAACACTAACATCTCATGATAAACCCATGTCGATTTATGAGGTTCAGTTGGCGTCATGGCGTCGAACAGGGGATGATGGCCAAAGTTATACCGACTATCAGCAACTGATTGCTGAGCTAGTGCCATATACCAAAGAAATGGGTTTTACCCATTTACAATTGATGCCCATCAGTGAATATCCCTTTGATGGCTCATGGGGGTATCAACCAGTAGGTCTTTATGCACCCACATATCGTTTTGGTGATGCAAATGGCTTAAAAGCTTTCATTGATGCCTGTCATCAACAGGATATTGCGGTATTACTTGATTGGGTACCAGCACATTTTCCTAAAGATCCCCATGGGTTAGTGCAATTTGACGGGACTCATTTGTATGAACATCAAGACCCGCGCAAAGGTGAGCATCCAGACTGGGATACCTTAATTTATAACTTTGATCGCGCTGAAGTGCGCAGCTTTTTATTAAGCAATGCCCATTATTGGTTAGCTGAATTTCATTTTGATGGCTTACGACTAGATGCTGTGTCTTCAATGCTATATCTCGATTACAGTCGTGAGCATGGGCAATGGCTACCTAATCAATATGGCGGCCGAGAAAATCTTGAAGCCATCAGCTTTTTACAAGAACTTAATGCACGGATGTATCAATGTTTTCCGGGCATTAACATGATTGCAGAAGAATCAACTGCATGGCCCGGAGTGACGCAATCAACGGATAATAAAGGCTTAGGTTTTGGGTACAAATGGAACATGGGTTGGATGAACGACAGCTTAGCTTATCTAAGTTGTGATCCCTTGTTTCGTCGTTATCACCATGGCGAACTGACTTTTAGCCTTGTATATGCTTTTACTGAGCAGTTCATATTATCGTTAAGTCATGATGAAGTTGTTCATGGTAAAGGCTCGTTACTGCACAAAATAACTGGTGATGATTGGCAAAAGTTCGCCACTTTACGAGCCTACTACGGCTATATGTGGTCGCATCCCGGTAAGAAACTCTTGTTTATGGGGAACGAGTTTGCTCAGCGAAATGAGTGGAATCACAACCAATCTTTAGACTGGCACCTATTAGAGTATGCACCGCACCAAGGGGTGCAAGATTGGGTAAGAGATCTTAATCAAATTTATAGCCAACACCCTGCGTTGTATGAGCTTGATAATCATTATGAAGGTTTTCAATGGTTAGATTGTGACAATGCTGACGCAAATGTTTTGGTGTATTGCCGCTTTGCAAAAGACAAGCAACAGCATCTGGTTGTGATCGTTAATATGTCTCCTGAGGTCTATCACCACTTTAGGGTTGGTGTACCCGAGAAGACGGAATATAGCGAATATTTAAGCAGTGATCATCGCCACTATGGTGGTAGCGGCGTGGTTAATAGCGAGCCACAGTTGGCTGAATCAATAGCTTGGCAAAGCATGCCACACAGCATTGTTGTGACCGTGCCTCCCTTAGGTTGTTCAATCTGGGGCATAGCAGAAACACTTGATGCACAAGAATTGGCTAAGTAGCGTAAAAGAGGCGATGGATGAGGGCATGTTTATGCGAATGACTCGAGGTTATCCATACCCGTTAGGGGCAACCATTGATGAGCAAGGTGTTAATTTTTCTTTGTTTTCAGCTAATGCGACTAAAGTTGTGCTGTGTATATTTGACCCAACAGGCAAAACAGAAATTGCGCAATACATAATGCAAGCTAGCACTCGGCAGATCTGGCACTGTCATTTAGCGGGTGCTCAAGCTGGTCTACTTTATGGTTATCGGGTATTTGGTCCTTATCAACCACAATTAGGTCATAGATTTAATCATCACAAGTTATTGCTAGATCCTTACGCTAAAAAGCTTGTCGGTAAATTGATTTATCACAGTGCGCTATATGGTTATGACATAGATTCAACTGAAGAAGACTTGTCATTTGATACTCAAGATAGCGCGCCCTATTTACCAAAGTGCCAAGTGATCGATCCGGCTTTTGCTAAAGGTATTCCAATTGAGCCGTTATCTATCCCACTTGAACGCAGCATAGTTTTTGAAACCCACGTAAAAGGCTTTACCCAACAAAATAGCGACATTGCCGAACACCTCAGAGGAACGTTTGCAGGTTTTGCATCAAAGCCTGTGCTTGATTATTTGCAACACCTAGGCATTACCAGTGTTGAGCTATTACCGGTACACGCTTTTTTCGATGAACCCTTTTTAATTGAAAAAAAGCTTAATAATTACTGGGGCTATAACAGTATTGGTTTTATGACACCCCATAGCGCGTATTTGTCAGGTGAAACGGATTTTGAAAAAGATGTCGCAGAGTTTAGGCAGATGGTGTCAAGCCTACACAGCGTTGGGATTGAGGTTATTTTAGATGTGGTGTTTAACCATACAGCAGAAGGTAATCACCTTGGACAAACCTTAAGCTTCAGAGGTATAGATAACGCCAGTTATTACCGCTTATTACCCAATGAAAAGCGCTTTAACATTAATGATACTGGCTGTGGCAACACCTTTAACCTGAACCATCCTCAAGTGTTGATGTTAGTCATGGATTCGCTGCGCTACTGGGTTGAAGTAATGGGCGTTGATGGATTCAGGTTTGACTTGGCCAGTTGTTTAGGCCGTGAAGCCTATGGTTTTGATCCTGGTAGTGGTTTTTTTGATGCGATCACCCAAGACCCAGTGTTATGTACGGTGAAATTAATCGCTGAGCCTTGGGATATTGGTCCGGGAGGCTATCAATTAGGTAATTATCCGGTTGCATTTAGTGAGTGGAACGATAGATACCGTGACACAATGCGCCGGTTTTGGCGTGGCGACACTGGATTATTACCAGAGTTTGCCAAGCGCTTTCATGGTTCGAGTGATTTCTTTGAACACAATGGCCGTGGTCCTGGAGCCAGTATAAATTTTATCACCAGTCATGATGGTTTTAGCCTGCATGATTTAGTGACATATACCGACAGACATAATCTTGCCAATGGTGAAGATAATCGTGATGGTCACCAAGAAAATTGTAGCCACAATTACGGCATCGAGGGCGAATGTGACGACCCACAAATAAACGCAATTCGTCAGCGACAAAAGCGCAATTTACTGACCTGCTTAATGCTGTCTCAAGGCGTGCCTATGTTGTTGGCAGGCGATGAGTCAAGCCAAACTCAGCGCGGCAACAACAACGCTTATTGTCAAGATAACCCCATAGGTTGGTTCGATTGGCAAAATATTGATTGGGATCTCGTCAATTTTACTGCGCAACTTATTCGTTTGCGGAAGAAGTTTCCTATTTTATGCCACCAAGCCTTTATTCATAAACCAGAAGCCTTATTTGATAACGGCTTAGCTTGGTTTAGTCGTCAAGGTGAACCCATGACAAAATCTTTATGGGGCGAATATCAAACACGCACTTTAAGTGTCATTTTAACCGGAAATTTAGCAGAGGCAGATGGCGCCGCAACTGAGAATACGGCTGCATTATTGCTGATGATCAATGCTGACGATAAAGCCAATGAATTTACCTTCCCGAAAATCGCTCACTTACAACACTGGCATTGCTTGCTACATACCCAAACCGTCGAACCTGTATTGCAAGCGGGTCAGCCTATTCGCTTAATTAGTCACAGTTTAATGTTATTTCATACCGAATTTACGAGGAGTCTTTAATGACAACCACTAATGAAAAAAACAGCCGACAAAAGGCCGCAGCTGACAGTAAGTCAAACAAAGAGACGAAAACTGCTAAAACGACCAAATCCACAGCAGCTAAATCTGCAAATAAGCAGACTAAAACTAGCGCAGATGCGAAAAGCAGTAAATCCACTAAAGTTGCTAAAGCACCTAAGGCAAGCAAAACGGATAGCCTTGCCATGCAACAAGCTGACAAACAGTTAAGCCCTATTATGAAAGGTGAAGGACCTTGCGATCCTTGCGACAGTTTGCCAGCCTTGTTTGCGCGTCATATTCGTTATGGTTTATGTCGAGGAGAGCAAGATAAGCATGAACTGTTTAATGCTACCGCTTTAAGCGTTAAAGAGCAGATGCTAGATAACTGGCGTCAAACAAGACTTAATGACAACAGCTATCAGCAAAAACAAATTGCCTATTTATCGCTTGAGTTTTTAATGGGTAGGACGCTTGGTAATGCATTGTTAAACCTGAATTTAGCCGATGAAACTCGAACAATACTGAATCAATATGCAACCGAGTTAGAATCGATTGAAGAGTTAGAAAACGATGCCGGCTTGGGCAATGGCGGTTTAGGGCGTTTAGCCGCCTGCTTTTTAGATAGCTGCGCCAGTTTAGATTTATCGGTTACAGGTTATGGTATTCGTTATCAATATGGCATGTTTGTGCAAAAAATTGTTGATGGTTATCAAGTTGAACAACCCGATCGCTGGTTACGTTTTGGCAATCCGTGGGAAGTACGTTTACCGCATCGTATTGTCACAGTTCCATTTTTTGGCCATACCGAAACTTATGTCGACAAAGACGGCAAGCGACAGCATGTTTGGAAAGACACCAAAAATGTATTAGCTGTTCCTTACGACATGCCCATTCCTGGTTTTAATAATGGCCGCATTAACACCTTGCGTTTATGGAAAGCCGAAGCAAATGATGAGTTCGATTTAGCTGAATTTAATGACGGTGATTATGCGGAAGCCGTGGCAACTAAAAACCTTGCTGAACAAATTACCATGGTGCTTTACCCTAATGATGCCAGTGTTAATGGCAAAGAATTACGTCTTAGACAGCAATATTTCTTATCGTCAGCCAGTTTGCAAGATTTACTCAATCGCTATGTCAGCCATCATGGTGAAGACTTTAGCCAGTTTAGTGCAAAAAATGTCATGCAATTAAATGACACGCATCCCAGTATTGCTGTGCCTGAGCTCATGCGTTTACTGATGGATAAATATGGCTTGGGTTGGGATAAGGCGTGGGATATCACCAGCCAATGTATGGCTTACACCAACCATACTTTATTACCAGAGGCATTAGAGCGCTGGCCATTAGCCATGATGCAAAACATGTTACCGCGGATCGTCGAAATCATTTTTGAAATCAATGCTCGATATTTAGAGTTAGTGGCTCATCATTGGCCGGGTGATATTCAAAAGTTACGCGATATGTCAATTATTGAAGAAAGCCCACAACAGCAAATACGCATGGCGTATTTAGCCATAGTTGCCAGTTTTTCAGTTAATGGTGTGGCAGGTTTGCATACTAAGTTATTAAAAAGTGGTTTGTTCAATGACTTCTATCAACTATGGCCTGAAAAATTCAATAACAAAACCAATGGTGTTACCCCAAGACGTTGGTTGGCCTATTGTAATCCGAAGTTATCTTCACTTATCACTCGGCGGTTAGGTGATGAGTGGGTGACTGACCTTACTAAACTTGCTGCTTTGAATGCTTTTACCAGTGATAAAGCCTTTGTAAATGAGTGGGCTGAAATCAAACTGGCGAACAAACAAGCCTTAGCTGCGTTTGTTAAACAGCAATGTCAGGTTGAGTTTGACCCTAAAATGATGTTTGACGTACAAGTAAAACGTATTCATGAATATAAGCGTCAATTACTGAATATTCTCCATGTTATCCATTTATATCGCCGGATTTTAAATGGTGATACTCAGGGGATGGTACCGCGTTGCGTATTGATTGGCGGTAAAGCTGCACCGGGTTATGCCATGGCAAAGCAAATTATTAAATTGGCCAACAATGTTGCTCATATGGTCAATTCTGATCCGCAAGTGACGCCTTATTTACGCATGGCGTTTTTACCTAATTACAACGTGAGTGCCATGGAAAAAATCTGCCCAGGTACTGACTTGTCAGAGCAAATCTCGACAGCAGGTAAAGAGGCCTCTGGCACGGGCAACATGAAGTTTATGATGAATGGCGCATTAACTATTGGTACGTTAGATGGTGCGAATATTGAAATGTTAGAGGAAGTCGGCGAAGACAACTTCTTCTTATTTGGCTTAAATGCCGAGCAAGTTAGCCAAACTAAATCACACTACAATCCACAGCAAATCATCAATCAATCAGCAGCCTTAACCGGGGTAATGGACATGCTAAGTAGCGGTCATTTTAACCTAGTGGAGCCAGGCATATTTGACCATATTATTGCCTCCATTAAAGAGCCCCATGATCAATGGATGACAGCGGCTGATTTTGACAGTTATCGCTTGGCACAAGAAGCGGTTGCTGCAACCTATTTAAATCAAGAAAAATGGCAAAAAATCAGCATCAGAAATACTGCCTGCAGTGGTAGGTTTTCAAGTGACAACACAATAGCTGGCTACCGCGACGAAATTTGGATGAAAAAATAACGACATGGATGTGTTGCATCCAACCTAAATACTTAGCGTGTCGTGTTAATTGCTTGTTTATATAACTCAATGATGGGTTTATTGGAGTCAAAACTTATGAGTAACGTTCGATATATTAGTAATTTAACTCGGGATACTTATGCCATTATTCTTGCTGGTGGACGTGGGTCAAGGTTATATGAGTTGACGGATTGGCGTGCCAAGCCTGCATTATATTTTGGGGGTAAATTTAGAATTATTGATTTTCCATTATCCAACTGTATTAACTCGGGGATCCGCCGTGTTGGTGTGGTTACTCAGTACAAGTCTCACTCCCTTATTCGTCATGTTACTCGTGGTTGGGGCCACTTTAAAAAGGAATTAGGTGAGTCAGTTGAGATTTTACCTGCATCACAACAAACTTCAGGTAATTGGTATGAAGGAACTGCTGATGCCGTATTTCAAAATATTGATATTATTCGCCACGAAATCCCTAAATATGTGATGATTTTATCTGGTGATCATGTTTATCGTATGGATTATGCGGGCTTACTGGCTGCGCATGCGGAATCCGGTGCCGACATGACGGTTTGTTGTCTTGAAACTCCAGTAGCAGAGGCTGCTGGAGCATTTGGGGTGATGGAAGTTGATGAAAATAATCGTGTTATAGGTTTTGAAGAAAAACCAGCTAATCCGAAAACCGTGCCGGGTAACTCTGAAAACTGTTTAGCTTCAATGGGCAACTACGTGTTCAATACTAAGTTTCTTTTTGATCAATTAAAAAAAGATGCCAATAATGAACACTCAGACCGTGATTTTGGTAAAGATATTATCCCATCAATAATTAAAGATGCTAACGTATTTGCCTACCCATTCACCAGTGCCGTACCAGATCAACCTGCCTATTGGCGTGATGTGGGTACCTTAGACTCTTTCTTTCAAGCCAATATGGAACTACTTTCGCCAACTCCGGCATTGAACCTATACGATGCTAAGTGGCCAATTTGGACGTATCAGGAGCAATTACCTCCAGCTAAGTTTGTTTTTGATGATGAAGATAGACGAGGAATGGCTGTCGATTCGATTGTTTCTGGAGGCTGTATTATTTCTGGCGCAAAAGTTAAACGCAGTGTGCTGTTTGATGAAGTCAGAGTGTGTTCATACTCGTCTGTCAAAGATTCAGTTTTACTGCCCGATGTGGTGGTGCTGAAAAACTGTAAAATTCAAAATTCGATTATTGATCGCGGCTGCATTATTCCCGAAGGTATGATTATTGGTTACAACCAAGATCAAGATAGAGCTCGTGGTTTTAGGGTGTCAGAAAAAGGCGTTACGTTAGTGACCCGCAAAATGTTGGGTTTAGCTGTCGGTTATGAATAAGGAATAAAAATGAGCCAACAAGGTCATAAACGGGTGTTATTAGTGGCGGCAGAAAACGATGCCCTCAAAGGTGCAAAAGTCGGCGGAATGGCTGATGTTATCCGTGATTTACCACCAGCTTTAAGTGAGGTAGGCGTTATTGCTGATGTCGCTATGCCCAATTATGGCTTTTTGGCTCAGCAATACCATGCCAAGTACTTGACTGAAGTTGCGATACACTTTGCTGGTAAAGCTGAAAAAGTGATTATCTATGTGATGCGTCGACCAGAAGCTAAGCATCAATTTAGCGGTCATGATCAGATAACCTCATCTGATCCATTAATATATTTATTTGAACATCCCTATTTTAATCATCAGGGGCAAGTTTACTGTAATGGCTCGCCAGACAGACCATTTGCACAAGATGCGACAAAATTTGCTTTGTTTTCGTTAAGTGTCGCAACGGCACTTAAGAATAATTTGCTCAATCATTATGATGTAATGCATCTTCATGATTGGCACGCGGCTATGGTGGCCATGCTACGAAGTTGTGTCACAGAGTTTAGCGCTTTGCAAAATATGTATGCCTTGTATTTTTACCATCCATAACTTGGCTTTACAGGGGATCAGACCTTATTCAGGTGATGAGTCATCATTTTGTCATTGGTTTCCACAATATGTATCAACGCTATTGCCAATCGCAAATACTAGTGTGTTTGATCCAAGATACACTAATTGTATCAATCCGATGCGGATGGGAGTTGTACTGAGTGATAAAGTACATCTTGTGTCAACCACTTACGCTGAAGAAGTGTTAAAAAGTTCTGATTATCAAAAAGGATTTTTTGGTGGAGAAGGGCTTGAAGCTGATTTAAAAGCCAAGGCAGAAATGGGCTGCGTTATTGGCATTATTAATGGCTGTATGTATGAAAATATGCCAAAAATTGAATCTGAACAACCCAAGATATCCTCTGTTGATTTGTTGGTGGATGCTGAAAATGCGCTGCTAGCTTGGCAGGCAAAAACGGATGTGGTGTCAGCAGTAGATAGCATTGCATTAAGTCGTATCAATCAATGTAAATGGCAACTTATACAGCAACAACATAACCAGTCATCGTCTGATGCAAGCACCACCAATCATTGCTGGCCGTTTTTAATGACTTCAGTTGGAAGATTAACCGAGCAAAAAGTGCTTATTTTATTGCAACATTTACCAGATGATGTAGAACCTGCACTCTCTGGTAAATCGGTTTTGGAAGGCTTGTTAATCATATTGGCCCGTCAACAGCCACAAGGGATATTTATTTTACTGGGCAGTGGCGACAAGCACATAGCCAAAGCTGTGCAGTCTATTGCTGCCAAATACAGTAACTTTTTATTTGTTAATGGTTATGATGAGACATTATCGAATACGCTTTATCGCCAAGGCGATTTATTTTTAATGCCAAGTTCGTTTGAACGTAAGCAATGGGATGGACTCCTCCTCAACTTGAATTGTTGACCTTTTTTTGGTCAATATGATGAGTTACCAATATTCAAATCAGGAGAAGCCCATGAGTCAGATCACTAGAGTCGGTGTTGATATTGCAAAGTCTGTTTTTCATGTCCACGCAGTTGATAGATTTGGAGAACGGCAGTGGAAAGGTAAATACTCTCGAACCAAGTGGCTGAATGCCATCACAGACAAAGTGCCTCAAGGTGCAGAAGTTGCGATGGAAGCGTGTGGTTCGTCGCACTATTGGGGAAGAGAGTTACAAAAACGGGGTTATAAAGTCAAAATTATACATGCTCAGTTTGTTAAGCCTTATGTAAAGAGCAATAAGAATGATGCGATTGACGCAGAGGCAATTTGCGAAGCCATGAGCCGCCCGAACATGCGATTTGTATGTGTAAAATCAAATCGGCAACAAGACATTCAGTCTATGCATCGGATCAGGGATAAACTGATGGTGCAAAAATCCTCCAAAGCAAATCAAATACGTGGTTTGGTCAGTGAATATGGATTGGTTGCGCCAGTAGGTATCAATAAGCTGAGAGAAGCGATCCCTCTTTGGCTTGAAGATGTCGAAAATGGTTTGTCAGCACTATTTCGTTCGTCTAGGCAAATACACCTAGCCATTTACCTTTGCTTTATATTCCATGGTAGTAAAAGCTCAACATCACTTGGGTTATCCGCCAAGCCTTGCAGGCAATTAGCGATATACTCATGTACGACTAGGTCGTTGGCCTTCGCCGTTTCGATGAGACTGTAAAGGATTGCGCTGGCACGTGCACCATGCGGTGTATTTGAAAATAGCCATGCCTTGCGACCTATCACAAAGGGTTTTATCGCCCGTTCGGCGCGGTTGTTGTCGATACTTAATCGGCCATCATCTAAGTAGCGCCTGAACTTTTCAAATTGATTCAGCGCATAAATGATGGCTTTACCTAATGCCATTTTCGGGGGGATTTTATCTTGATGCTGTAATAGCCATTGATGAAGTTCATCGATGATAATCTTGGATTTTTGCTGCCTTATGGCATATTTATCATCAGCAGATTTACCTTTAATCTGTTGCTCTATGCCATAAAGTTTACCGATAAGGTTTAATGCTACATCAGCTTTGCCTGTTTTTTTGTTATTCCCTTTAGCTTCGATAAATTTACGACGAATATGCGCCAAACAAGCTACCAAGGTCGCATCGGTTTGGGCGTAAGCTTGATAACCGTCCACTTGCAGATAACCAGAAAAACCCGCAAGAAAGTCAACGGCACATTGGCCTGCACGGCTGTTGTGATAATCATAGAGTACGATGTTAGTGTTGCCCTTGGGAGCATCATCACCACAGCAATATAACCACATGTAGCTAGTCGGTTTATCGGCTTTTAATACCTTAAGCGGGGTTTCATCCGCATGGATAATGTCTTGCGCTAGTAAACTGACTTTCAGGCGTTGATATAAAGGCTCAAGTAAATCGGCGCAGCGTATCATCCAACTCGACATGGTCTTGCGATTGAGCATAACACCAATATCAGAAAATAGGGTTTCTTGGCGATATAAAGGCAAGCCAAACTGATATTTGCAGGTGATGATATGACTAAGCAAACTTGGCGTTGCCATGCTTTTTGGGATAGGCGTTGCAGGCATGGGCGCAGTTTTTATCGCGACCTTAACACCTTGCTGCTCACATTGACGACAAGCATATTTCGGTCGAATGGTTTTTATTACCTTGATGTGCGCGGGGACAAATTCCAGCGTCTCGCTACAACTTTGCCCCATTTGATGCAGCGCCCCTTGGCAACAATCACAGTATTTGTCGGCTTCATCAATATCAACAACGACCTCTTCACGAGGAAGTTCAACTGGCAATGGCTTTCGCTTGGGTTGCTCTAATGATTTATCAAGCGTCGGTAGCTCTGTAAGTAGCGCTTTATCTTGCGCATCAAGGGTATCGACTTGTTCTGTACCTAATTCAGCTTCTGCTTCATTAAAGACTTCCCCCGCGCCAGGCAGTTTCTCTGATTTTTTAGCAAATTCTCTGGCGAGCTTAGCGTTGTATTGGACTAGTAAGTCATGAATTTGTGCACTTTGCTCGGCAATCAGGGCATCTTTTTCGGCCAACGTTTGCTGCAACTCAAGCAGCATTTGCTTGAGTTGTGCTGGGTCGTCAGGTAATTCATGGGGCAAGGTTTTCATGCCCGCAGTGTATCAGAAATAGCAAGCCAAATAAGGGGTTAAGCATTAATCCATGTCAGGGGTAGTGTCAACGATCCTTCACTGCAAAACGATCGCCCTTATTTGTCTCATTTAAGCTAAAGATTGATAGTTAAGTGATTGATGCCCAATCACATCAAAGCCTGATAACAACCATGAAAGCTGCTGCTCGGTTAAGCTGTAGGCTTGGCGGTCAACTTTACTGGGCCATTTAAATCTTTGCTTCTCCAAGCGCTTATACCACAGGGCAAATCCCGTTTTATCCCAATACAGCAATTTGAGTTTATTTTTAGCCTTATTACAAAACACGAATAGTGCGCCAGTATAAGCATCATGGGCGAATTCTTGTTCAACAATCGCCACAAGGCCATCAATGGATTTACGAAAATCAACGGCATCACGATGTAAATAAATGGCAGGTGGGTCGATAAACATCTTCATGGCGCAAGCTCTCGCAATAATTGCGCAAGAAAACTCGGCGAGACTGAGTGAGGCAAGTGCAATTTGGCATGAGCGAGTTCTAATGTGATAGCAACGTTTGGCGGCGCGAGTTCGAGTTGAGTCACTTGATGCTCAATGACTTTATGTTGTGAGATTTGGGCGCAGACGAAAGCGCCCTCAGTTGATGCCAAGCGCTTTTTGTGGGCATAAAAGCTCGATGTGGATAATTTATGTTTGCGGCAATAAGCACTGATATTTAAGCCGCTTTGCTGCTGCGCAAGAACGAGCTCTTGCCACTGCTGTTTATTACGAAAGGTTTTCATTATGTATCTCCCAATAAAACATGGGAACAAAATAAATCAACAGCATAGTAAGCGGTATGTGCCTTTGGGCAGACGCTTACGTTTGAACCGTGCGGCATTAGTCAGATGCTTGCCATGCGCGCTGGCAGCCATGCTTGGTACATGGTGTTGGCGGCTTGAAAGATACCATTGATAATAATGTCACTGGCTGGATATTTAATGGTGACAGTTTAGTGGAACAAGGATTGAATTTAATTAAACGATTTTCTGAGGTTTTGGATTTACACGGATCAGATGAATATAACCATGTTAGCCATAATGCAGCGAAACAACGATTTACTTGGTCTGCAGTAGCTAATGAATATTTACAAAAACTGTATAACTAAACGCTAAAAAGTTGTGGCTCTAATTAATTAATCTTCTAAATGGCGGCAAAGTAAATCAATAATTGCCGCCGTAACCCCCAAATAAACTTGTCTTGATAAGGCATAAAATGCACCTTATAGGGTATGCCTTTTCGCCAGTGTTCCGCTTGATGGCGATTAGCGGTTTGCTTAAAAAAACTTAATGGCACACTAAAGCAACTATCCACTTCGCCAGGGTCTATTTTTAGTTCGAAAGGCTGCCTTACCACCCCAACAACGGGAGTGATTTCAAATCCGGTTAAGGTTTTATGTGATGGGAATGTCCCCAATATTTCTACGTTGTGGCGTGCGAGTCCAATTTCTTCTTCAGCTTCACGCAGTGCGGTATCAATGGCATCAATATCTTGTGGCTCAAATTTACCACCCGGAAAACTAATCTGCCCGGGGTGATGACGTAAATGCATGGGTCTTTTAGTTAATAGGATATGAATTTGCTGATTAATCTCTTGAATAGGGATCAATACAGCTGCCTCTCTGCCGGGGAAGTGATCTGGTGCTGAAGTAATATTATTCACTGATAGTACTTGTAACTGAAATCGCACAATAAAATCATTCAAATGCATAAGTAACAACTAATGAAATATCTTATAAGTAGGCTAACGCATGTTATGCGAATGGCAAAGAAATAGTTTTCTATCTATATCACTTGAGCTTAGCAAATAACTTCCGTACTCTCGGCTTTTCTAATATTGAGTTGAGAACAATTGTGGTTGCCAATTTACTGTTATTACTTACGGCTGCTATTTGGGGCTTAGGGTTTGTAGCGCAAGCCTTGGGAATGGATCATTTAGCACCATTTATGTTTAATGGCTTGCGATTTTTGATAGGAGCTCTCAGCTTAGCGCCCCTGTTATGGTTTTTTGCAAAACGTAAAAAGCTGTTAATTGGTGCCCCACGGTCTTTGATGATAGCGTCAATCAGTGCCGGTTGTGTGTTGTTTATTGCCGCTTCTTTTCAGCAAGTTGGTTTGCTCTACACTACCGCGGCAAATGCGGGTTTTATTACCGGTCTTTATATTGTTTTGGTGCCTGTTTTTGGGTTGATTCTAAAACATCAAACAGGGATTAATACTTGGCTTGGCTGTGCGATTGCCGTTATAGGGCTGTTCTTACTGAGTGTTAAAGATGACATGACCATAGGCTTTGGCGACCTGTTACAGCTTATGGGGGCTTGTTTTTGGGCGATACATATTCTAATCATCGATCATTTTGCCCGTAAACATTCGCCTATATTACTTTCTCAGTTGCAATTTATCTTCTGTGGTCTTTTAAGCATTATGGTGTCATTGGCCATAGAAACTACCGAGATTGCTAATATTGGTTTAGCCTGGGCAGCTTTAGCTTATTCTGGTTTAATCTCTGTCGGGGTCGGTTATACACTTCAGGTTGTGGCACAAAAGAATGCGCATCCTGCACACGTGGCAATTATTTTAAGCTTAGAAACCGTATTTGCGGCCATTGGTGGCATTATGATTTTAGGCGAGACGTTAGATTCAAAAGCGTTAATGGGCTGTGCTTTGATGCTAGCAGGTATGTTAGTGTCGCAAATACCCTTGCGCTATTTTGTTAAGTCTTGGGGGCAAAAACCAAAGCTAAACTAAATCGATCCAGCTAATTTAAAAGCCAAGTTTAGTATTAATCTGAACTTGGCTTTTTTATGTTAGTAAATCATAGTTCGCGGCTTAAATCTAAAATCGCTGTGGTTTTAGAACTGAACAATTGTTGATGTAGCTTTGCTGCAAATTCATCTGTCATTCCCGATATGTAATCGGCTAGTACGCGCATTGGATTGTTATCTTCTGTAGCTGCATTTGACCAACGTTCAGCGGTATTGAGGGGTAACAGGCGTTCAGGATCTGAGGCAAAGGCTTCAAATAGTTCCATTACAATTTGTTGGCCTTTATATTCCAGCATTTGTATTTCAGGCTTACGGATCACAAACTTATACACAAACTGCTTGAGTACATGTAAAGCTAGTGCAAAATCGGCTTCTAACTCTGCATGATATTTTAGTAAGTGTTCATTGAACTCTGGTTTCGTTTTAATATTAATTGCAGTCACAAACGCATTGACTAAGGTTCCTATGGCATCTTTTCTCAGGTGATGTTCATAGGAAAATAATTTATCACCGATTTTAAGAATTTCAGCTTTAAGCCAAACATCATTGATCGATTGCAGTTGTTCGACAACATAAGCTTGCCATTGACCTCGATTAACAATCTCCATCACAATCGCATCTTCAAGATCATGCACTGCATAAGCTATGTCATCGGCCAATTCCATAATCGAACAATCTAATGATTTATATATTGTTTTCAAATGTGGGTAATTCGGCGGTGTATCAGTTTGTTCACTGCGCATGATCAGCTGTTTATCATTATCAGTTAAGCTTGAAAGCACCCACTCTAAAATTGGCTTATCGTCATCAAAAATACCTTTGACTGCCGGCCATTCAGATGGTTTTAGTTGACGATGGTTATTCACTGGTTTTTGATTGGTATCAATGACTAGCTGCGAAAACGGCGCAGGATATTTTAAGACGCCTAATAAGGTTCTGCGAGTTAAGTTCATACCCCATGAAGGAGTATAGGGCTCAAGGCGAGTTAATATTCTAAAGGTTTGGCCGTTTCCTTCAAAGCCACCGTGATCACGCATCATATAATGCAGCGCGATTTCACCACCGTGCCCGAAAGGAGGATGACCGATATCATGGGCTAAACATAAGGATTCAATTAAACTCATTGAATCTAATAAATACTTAAGTTGTGGGTATTTACGTCTTAATTGAGCCGCAATACCGGTACCGATTTGTGAAACCTCTAACGAATGAGTCAATCTTGTGCGGTAAAAATCATTCATGCCAATACCAAGCACTTGGGTTTTAGCTTGCAGGCGACGAAAAGCCGCAGAATGTAAAATACGTGCTCTGTCTCGTTGAAATGGGCTGCGGTGATCGTTTCTACGCTGTTTAACTTCACCTAACATGCGCTCATGCCAGAGATTTTGGTGGGCTTTGATATCTGTTGGTGCACTAATAGGGTCGGAAGTAGACTTAAAAGCGGATGACATAAGGCACAATCCTTTTATTACATCTTATGTAATTACTTTACGCATAAACCCTTGGTTAAGCCAGTAAACTTCAATGTGAATGATGAAACATTTTCAAAGTGAATTTGTTTTACTTTGCTCAATTGTGGCACTATTTAGGATTGATGTTGAATCGATTGAAAGAGAACACTATGCCAAAAAATATTGTTATTACCGGTGCAAATCGAGGTATTGGTTTGGCTTTAGCCAAAGCATTTAGTCGTCAAGGTGATACGGTTTATGCGTTATGTCGCCAGTCATCTGCTGAATTAGCCGAAATGAATGGTAAGGTGATCACTGGCATTGATGTGACCGAGCAAAGCGGTATTGATGCTATGACTATGGCCTTGAATAATATCAATATTGATGTGCTAGTTTGCAATGCTGGTATTTTGCGTGATGAGAATTTAGCTAAATTCAATTTAGATACATTACGTGCTCAATATGAAGTCAATGCACTGGCGCCCCTTAGAGTGGTACATGCGTTACAAGCTCAGCTTAACGAAGGCAGTAAAGTGGCGATGATAACGTCAAGAATGGGCTCTATTGCTGACAATGGCTCTGGTGGACGTTATGGTTATCGTATGTCTAAAGCCGCTTTAAACGCAGCTTCAATGTCACTCAGTATTGATTTAGCGCCTAGAAACATTGCGGTGGGTATTTACCATCCAGGTTATGTGCAAACTGAGATGGTTAATTATGGTGGTGATATATCTTCAACTGAATGCGCCAGTCGTTTGCTTCAATTGATCGATGATTTAGATATGTCGCAAACGGGTGTGTTTAGGCATTCAAATGGACAAGTTCTACCTTGGTGATGCTCTAGGCTAAAGCAAATTATTGAAGGAGAGGGCGGTATTTAGGGATAAATTAATGAATATTTTTGATTTGGCCTAAAATATTGTTTTGTATGTTGTTAATCTTGCTTGGTTATGCTTTTTCTAGATTGACGGTGTTGAGTGTTGAACTATTTTGATGTTTGGTTGCCTCACCATTAGCTCTCACTTTACGTGTCACTAATTGCAGGTTGTCTGTAGGTAATGCCAAATTAACATCGGTTTTAGGAATACAGCAACAGGGTAGGCATTCATTGGCCTCAAGATCCGCTATCGGTTGTTTAATATAACTAACTTCACCTGAAATAACCTGTGTCTTACAAGCGCCGCAAAAACCATTGCGGCACTCTGAAAATACCTTCACTTTCTTAAACTCAAGCGCCTCAAGCAAGGTGTGTTGCTTACCATCAAATAAGATAGCCGGTTGGCCGCTTAAACTGACAATCGGCGCTTTTATAAAGAAGTGTTTATAGGTCAAAGTCTGAAAACTCATCGCTGTCTACAGATGAATCGATTTGACCAACAAGATAGGAAGATACTTCAACTTCTTGTGGTGCAACTTGTACCGCATCGCTTTCTAACCAGTTTTTCATCCATGGCAATGGGTTGGATTGCTCGTCATAGGGTAGTGGTAAGCCAACGGCTTTCATGCGCTGGTTAGTGATGTATTCAACATACTGACATAAAATCTGTTCATTTAATCCAATCATTGAACCATCTTTAAATAAGTACTTTGCCCATTCCTTTTCTTGTTCTGCGGCTTTTACAAATAAATCATAAGAATCTGAATAGCACTCAATGGCAATTTCCGCCATTTCAGGATCATCCTTGCCAGCTTGCATTAAGGATAAAATATGTTGAGTGCCATTTAAATGTAATGCTTCATCTCGGGCAATTAGACGGATGATTTTAGCGTTACCTTCCATTAAGCGACGCTCAGCAAAAGCAAATGAACAAGCAAAGCTGACATAGAAGCGGATCGCTTCGAGTGCATTAACCGACATCATACAAAGATAAAGTGATTTTTTTAAAATACGCTGGCTAACAGTGACTTCTACACCATTAATCAGATGCGTACCTTCACCATGAAGATTGAATACCTGAGTTAAGGTAATTAAATCATCGTAGTACTTAGCAATATCACTAGCACGTTTTAGTATGTGCTCATTTTCGACGATATCGTCAAACACCACTGAAGGATCGTTAACAATATTTCGAATGATGTGAGTATATGAGCGAGAGTGGATGGTTTCAGAGAATGACCATGTTTCAATCCACGTTTCTAACTCTGGTAGTGATACCAAAGGCAAAAATGCCACGTTTGGTGAACGCCCTTGAATGGAATCAAGTAATGTTTGATATTTCAGGTTAGAAATGAAAATGTGCTTTTCATGATCTGGCAAACTTGAATAGTCAATTTTATCACGACTGACATCGACTTCTTCAGGACGCCAGAAAAAAGATAATTGTTTTTCAATTAACTTTTCAAAAACTTCATATTTCTGTTGGTCATAGCGAGCAACATTGACACTTTGACCAAAAAACATTGGTTCTTTGGTGGCATCATTAGATATTTGACAAAATGTAGAATAAGCCATTGTTCATGTATCCCAAAATAGCGGGGGTAATCCCCCGCATAAAACTTTCCATTCAACGCAAAACCTGTTTGAGGTTAAATCTTACAAGCGCCGCCTTCACAACCTTCATCTTCTTTTTCAACTGTGGTGATATCGTCAAGTTGATCAGAAGCTCCATCACGGGTGTTGTGATAGTAAAGTGTTTTAACACCTAATTTGTAAGCACCTAATAAATCCTTTAATAGGGTTTGCATTGGTACTTTACGGTTCTCAAATTTTGTGGGGTCATAGTTAGTGTTTGCTGAAATTGCTTGGTCAACAAACTTTTGCATAATGCCAACAAGTTGCAGATACCCATCGTTATTTGGCATGTTCCAAAGTAACTCGTATTGATCTTTTAAGGTGTCAAAATCTGGAACGACCTGCTTCAATTGGCCATCTTTACTGGCTTTAACACTGATTAAGCCGCGTGGAGGTTCAATACCATTGGTTGCGTTTGAAATTTGTGATGACGTTTCAGACGGCATTAATGCAGATAAAGTCGAATTACGTAAACCGTATTGTTTAATATCACTACGTAATGTTTCCCAATCCAGGTGCAAAGGCTCATCACATATTTTGTCCAAATCACGCTTGTAGGTATCTATTGGCAAAATACCTTGAGAGTAGGTGGTTTCGTGAAATAGCGGACATGCGCCTTGTTCTTTGGCTAATGTCATTGAAGCTTTTAACAAGTAAAACTGAATGGCTTCAAATGTTTTATGGGTTAGATTGTTTGCTGAACCGTCTGAATATTTCATGCCATTTTTGGCCAAGTAGTTAGCAAAGTTAATCACACCGATACCTAAGGTGCGGCGATTCATTGAACCCAGTTTGGCAGAGATTATCGGATAATCTTGATAATCCAATAAGTTATCTAATGCACGTACTGCAAGTTCAGCTAAAGGCTCAAGCTCGTTAAGATCTTTTATTGCACCAAGGTTAAGTGCAGATAAAGTACATAGCGCGATTTCACCATTTGGATCATCAATGTTGGTTAATGGTTTGGTCGGTAGCGCAATCTCTAAACATAAATTGGACTGCTTAATTGGAGCGACTTTTGAATCAAACGGGCTGTGTGTATTACAGTGGTCGACGTTTTGAATGTAGATACGACCTGTTGAAGCACGTTCTTGCATCATCAGTGAAAATAGCTCTACAGCTTTAATTTTCTTCTTACGGATGCTTGGATCTTGTTCATATTGTAAATACAAACGTTCAAACTCAACTTGATCTTCAAAGAAGGCATCGTATAAGCCTGGTACATCTGATGGGCTAAACAAGCTAATATCACCGCCTTTGATCAAGCGCTGATACATTAATTTATTTAATTGCACACCGTAATCAAGATGACGGACACGGTTGTCTTCAACACCGCGGTTGTTCTTTAGTACCAATAAAGACTCGACTTCTAAGTGCCATAAAGGATAGAACAGGGTGGCCGCACCACCGCGAACACCGCCTTGTGAACAAGACTTAACCGCGGTTTGGAAATATTTATAAAAAGGTAAGCAACCAGTGTGGAATGCTTCACCGCCACGAATTGGACTCCCTAAGGCTCGAATACGGCCGGCATTAATGCCAATACCTGCACGCTGACTGACATACTTAACAATTGAGGATGCGGTAGCATTGATTGAATCTAAGCTGTCATCACACTCAATTAATACACAAGAGCTAAATTGACGTGTTGGCGTGCGCACCCCTGCCATGATTGGCGTAGGTAAGGAAATTTTAAAGGTTGAAGTGGCATCATAAAAATCTTTGATGTACTTCAAACGAGTGTCTTTGGGGTACTTAGCAAACAAGCATGCAGCAACTAAAATATATAAAAACTGAGCACTTTCATAAACTTCGTGGGTAACACGGTTTTGAACTAAATATTTACCTTCTAGTTGCTTAACGGCAGCATAGGAGAAGTTCATATCACGCCAATGGTCAATATAGCTATCTAAGGTGTCGATCTCTTCACGAGAGTAATCGGCAAGGAGATGCATATCATACTTGCCCATTTCAACTAGGCGGGTGATATGGTCGTAAAGTTTAGGCGGCTCAAATTGGCCAAATGCTTTTTTGCGTAAATGGAAAATAGCTAATCGTGCTGCAACAAACTGATAGTCAGGTGCTTCAGGTGAAATTAAATCTGCCGCGGCTTTTATGATGGTTTCATGTATGGCTTCAGTGGGGATCCCATCAAAAAACTGTAAATGCGATCTCAGTTCTACTTCAGATACTGAGACATTTTTTAATCCCTTGGCAGCCCAAGTGATCACGCGATGAATTTTGTCTAAATCGATGGTTTCACGCTCGCCACTACGTTTAGTGACAGTCATATTGCTATTCATTGAAGAGAGGCCTTGATTATATCTATTGTAGTGATTGCTTGCGTCTATACATGATGACGATCGACAGTAATCACGCTTACGTTCCCTTGTAAAAACAATCATTGCGAAGCATTTACGGCGACGATGTTATTTGCTTGATGAAGTAACCCGTTCAGCTTAAGTCTACAAAAACAAATTGTGTCTTTGTAGTGTCTGTGATTGCATTTGACACACAAGATATGGTGTTATTTAAAATCTAACATACAAGATAGTGAGGTTGAGCGCATATTGCAAGCCACAATTTTTTTAATATCTTGTGGATAAGTTGAGGATATTTTTCAGTGTTAGTGAAAGCTAACCCTAGAGCCCAAATTTATATAGCTTTTCTACAGGATGATGAATCTTTGAGCTATTTTTAATGTTAAATTGATCGCAAAAAAAATCAGCGATCGAAATTTGAGGTGAATCTTTAGATTGATCTTTTATCAAATCTGATGTTAGCCAAAACTATGACCGCAAATGTAACTGGCTAAATTGATTTTACGGCTTTGAATATGTATTCATACAGCGATTCACTCGAAGCAAAATGCAAATCTGCTGGCCATGATGTCGGTGAATCGGTTGCGGATAAATAACCCCAATGGGCAGCACCAGCAATCATATTGGCATTGTTAGCCGCAACAATATCGCGCTCTGCATCACCTAGATATAAGATATGTTTAGGCAGTGTATTTAACTGTTGCGCAGCTAAAAGCATTGGCGCTTTATGTGGTTTTGGATGAATAGTGCTGTCGCCACTGATTAAAGATTTCAAACGGTGAGTTAAGCCCAATTTGGCAACCAATGGTCTGGCAAAAGAAGCATGTTTATTTGTTACCACACCGTACGGCATACCTACAGAATCCAAATGGTCAAGCAGTTCAGCCATTTTTGGGTACAAGATACTTTTATGCCCATTGATATGAGTGTAATGACGTAACAAAGCTTGCTGAAGCTGTTTTTGCTGTGATTCTGCTAATTGAGGTTGGGCAGCTTTGACTAACGCTAAACTACCATGAGTTACCGCATGGCAAACTTTATGGTAGTCAGTAGAAGGCAAACCTGATTCAAGTAAACTTAAATTAAGGGCATGAACTAAATCGGGGGCCGTATCGGCCAATGTACCGTCAAGATCAAATAAAATCGCTTTGATATTATATTGCTGCACACTGGCCTCGTTAAATCGGTTAAGAATAAAGATCAATCAATCTTTTGGGTCGCTATCATGTAGTTCACTTCTACACTTTTGGTATACTTAAACACCCCATTGATTGGGTTATAGGCAATACCCAGTGCATCTTTACATAGCAAATCCGTTTTATCGACTAACGACATTAATTCAGACGGCCTAATAAATTTACTGTGGTCATGGGTGCCAACGGGTAATATCTTTAGTAAGTATTCAGCGCCAACTATGGTTTGCAGATATGACATCCAGTTACGATTAATCGTTGAAAAAAACACATAACCATTGGGTTTTACCATATCGCAACAGGCTTTAATAACGGATAATGGATCAGGCACGTGTTCAAGCATTTCCATACAAGTAACAACATCATAATGTGCTTGATGAGTTTTACTGTGATCTTCAGCAGTTGTTTTTAGATAATTTACGCTCACTTGGCTTTCTAATGCATGTAAACGCGCAATTTCTAATGGCTCATTACCCATATCAATTCCATCAACATGAGCACCAATTTTAGCCATGCTTTCAGATAAAATTCCACCGCCACAGCCTACATCTAATACCTTCTTATCAAAAATACCGCCAGCAGTTTGGTCGATGTAATTTAACCTTAATGGATTCAGTTGGTGTAATGGTTTGAATTCACCGTTGGGGTTCCACCATGTTTGTGCCATTGCTTCAAATTTAGCAATTTCTTGTGGGTCGACATTGATAGGTGAAGAGGATTCTGTAGACATAGCTGTAACCTAAGATTATTCGATTGCCGCCATTATAACGACTAGAGCAATATTTAATAGAGAAGCGAATAACATTTAACTGGGCTTTTAAATAATAATTCAGCGTAGATGCTCGCAAAATAATCAAACGCGCTTTCAAATTGTTTAAATGCTATTCAAAAAATGCTGTAAATAAAGTTAAGGTAAAGCAAAAAGGAATCGATAATAGATAAACCTATAATACAATTAATACCTTAGTAATTTTTTAATCGATTGTTCAATTTGATTCGCGTTAACTCTGGCGACAATATTTATCTGTGTTAGAATGCCAAATCACGTTTTAAAGCATGACGATTTTATGGAATAACAATCGTTAGCTCATTTTCAGGGGAACGCGCAGTTTATGACTGATCTGGCTTCATCTATTTCGCCAATTAACATTGAAGACGAACTAAAGAATTCGTACCTCGATTACGCTATGAGTGTAATTGTTGGACGTGCATTACCTGACGTGCGTGACGGCTTGAAGCCGGTACATCGCCGCGTATTATTCGCCATGAGCGAACTCAAAAACGATTGGAACAAACCATATAAAAAATCCGCTCGTGTTGTCGGTGACGTTATTGGTAAGTATCACCCGCATGGTGACACTGCAGTTTATGACACCATTGTTCGTATGGCGCAGCCATTCTCGTTACGCTACACCTTAGTTGACGGCCAAGGTAACTTTGGTTCGGTTGATGGTGATTCCGCAGCGGCAATGCGTTATACCGAAATCCGCATGGAAAAGTTGGCGCACTCATTGTTAGCTGACTTAGAAAAAGAAACCGTAGACTTTGTGCCTAACTATGATGGCACTGAAATGATCCCGGCGGTTTTACCAACTCGTGTACCTAACCTATTAATCAATGGTTCATCAGGTATTGCGGTAGGTATGGCGACCAATATTCCGCCACACAACTTAAGTGAAATTGTCAAAGGTTGTTTAGCATTAATTGATGAGCCAAGCTTATCGATCGAACAGCTAATGGAATATATTCCTGGACCAGACTTTCCAACAGCAGCATCGATTAACGGTCGTAAAGGCATTATTGATGCCTACAAAACGGGTCGTGGTCGCGCAATTATGCGTTCAAAGGCTGAAATTGAAACGGAAGAGAATGGCCGCGAACGTATCATTGTTCACGAAATTCCATACCAAGTGAACAAAGCTCGTTTAATTGAGAAAATTGCTGAGTTAGTTAAAGATAAAAAAATTGAAGGTATTAGCGGTTTGCGTGATGAGTCTGATAAAGACGGTATGCGAATTGTTATCGAGATCAAGCGAGGTGAAGTAGGCGAGGTTGTGCTTAATAACCTGTACGCTCAAACTCAAATGCAGTGCTCTTTTGGTATTAACATGGTGGCATTAACCAACGGCCAGCCTAAGTTATTCAACCTAAAAGAAATGCTTGAGTGTTTCATTCTTCATCGCCGTGAAGTGGTAACTCGTCGTACCGTTTTCGAATTACGTAAAGCTCGTGAACGTGCTCATATCCTTGAAGCATTAGCGATTGCACTTGCTAACATCGATCCTATCATTGCGTTAATTAAAGCCTCGCCAACCCCAGCGGAAGCAAAAGCGAAATTAATTGCTCAAGGTTGGGCACTTGGTCATGTACAAGGCATGCTTGAAAAAGCAGGCGATGATGCAGCTCGTCCAGAGTGGTTAGAACCCGAATATGGGATCCGAGATGGACAGTACTATTTAACTGAACAACAAGCGCAAGCGATTCTTGAACTCCGTTTACACCGTCTAACTGGTTTAGAACATGACAAGATCCTAGCCGAGTATGAAGAGTTATTAGTTTTTATTGCTGGTCTTTTACATATTCTTCGTAGTCCTGAACGTTTGATGGAAGTCATCAAAGAAGAATTGGAAGAGATTTTAGAGCAATATGGTGATGAACGTCGCACTGTCATCAATGCCAATGAAATTGACATGAGTCTTGAAGACTTAATCACTGAAGAAGATGTTGTTGTGACCCTTTCTCACTTAGGGTATGCCAAGTATCAACCACTGTCTGATTATCAGGCACAGCGTCGTGGTGGTAAAGGTAAAGCAGCAACGAAAGTAAAAGATGAAGATTTTGTTGAGAAACTTCTGGTTGCCAATACTCACGATACCATCTTGTGCTTCTCTGACTTTGGTAAAATGTATTGGTTAAAAGTGTATCAATTACCACTTGCTAGCCGTACTGCTCGTGGTCGACCCATTGTTAACTTATTACCATTGTCTGAAGGTGAGCGCATTACCGCAATTTTACCGGTACGTGAATATGCTGATGATAAGTATATTATTATGGCGACTGCTGACGGTACCGTGAAGAAAACCGCGCTAACGGCTTACAGCAATCCTCGTGCAAACGGTATTATTGCGGTGAATCTTAAAGAGGGTGACCAGCTAATTGGTGTTGCTATCACTGAAGGTAGTGATGACATCATGTTGTTCTCTAATGAAGGTAAAGTCGTCCGCTTTAACGAGAAAGCACGTGATTCTGAAACCGGCGAAGCTAAAATTGATCCTGAATCAGGTGAAGAAATCGTAGCGCTTCGTCCTATGGGTCGTACAGCTACAGGTGTCCGTGGAATCAAGCTTGAAGATGGACAAAAAGTAGTCTCTTTGATCGTACCAAAAGGTGATGGCGCTATCTTAACCGTGACTGAAAACGGTTATGGTAAGCGTACTGAATTAAATGAGTATCCTGCTAAGAGCCGTGGTACGAAAGGTGTGGTTTCAATTAAGGTAAGCGAACGAAACGGTGCTGTTGTTGGTGCGGTACAAGTTGGTGATAACGATGAAATCATGTTGATCAGTAATAAAGGCACTTTGGTTCGTACACCTGCTGATGGCGTATCAATCATTGGTCGAAACACTCAAGGTGTGACCATAATTCGTACTGCTGAAGATGAAAAAGTAGTTGGCTTACAACGAATTGACGAAATTCAATCAGATGATGAATTAGACGAAAACGGTCAACCAATTACTTTGGAATCGGATAGCACAAATACTGTGGTAGCTGATACTGGCGATGTGTCTGCAACTGATAATTCTAACGAATAATTGTTAGCTTTTATTCTTTAAACGAGCGCCTAATGGCGCTCGTTTTGTTTTGCGGAATAAATTTCATCTAAAACGGGCAATTTTACGCTATTCATCAAGTTATAAAATCCTTACTATTAGTTGAATCAAAGAATACATTTATCAAAGTGCTGTAAGGAGTTGTTTGTGAGCGCAATTTATAATTTCTGTGCCGGTCCCGCAATGTTGCCACAAGCGGTAATGCAAAAAGCTCAACGTGAGTTTATTGACTGGAATGGTCTTGGGGTTTCGGTGATGGAGATTAGTCACCGTAGTAAAGAATTTATCGCGCTAACCAAACAAGCAGAATCCACATTACGTGAGTTGATGGCCATACCAGATAATTACCATGTACTATTTATGCATGGCGGTGGTCGTGGCCAATTTACTAATGTTGTGACTAACTTTTTAGGCGACAATGGCCGTGCTTTATATTTAACCACAGGGCAATGGTCTAGGTCAGCTATACAAGAAGCTAGACGTATCGCTGGTGATCAACAAATTGATGAAATCAATATTGTTGAGACAGTAAATGGTTTACAGCAAGTTACCTTGCCAGACTTACACTCACTGGATAACGATTATCGTTATGTGCATTATTGCGCTAATGAAACCGTTGATGGTATTGAAGTTTTTGACTCTATTGATAGTCCATGGCCAGTGGTTGCTGATTTATCATCAACCATTATGTCGCATAATATCGATGTGAGTCGTTTTGGACTAATTTATGCTGGTGCACAAAAAAATATTGGACCATCAGGTTTATCTATCGTGATCGTTCGTGATGATATGTTGAGCTTGCCTAGTTTAGTGCAGTCATCAATTATGGATTACAAGATCACCAAAGATAACGATTCAATGTTTAATACACCGCCTACCTATGCTTGGTATTTAGCGGCGGAAGTGTTTGAATGGTTAAAATCGATCGGTGGTATTGATGCGGTTGAAAAAGTAAATCAACAAAAAGCGGATTTACTGTACGCATGTATCGATAGCAATCCTTTTTACAAAAACGGGGTGGCTAAAGTAAATCGCTCTCGTATGAACGTAACATTTCAGTTAGTTGATGACAGTTTAGATGCTAAATTTTTAGCACAAGCCGAGGCTGCTGGTCTTGTCGCGCTAAAAGGGCATCGTATTGTTGGTGGTATGCGTGCCAGTATTTACAATGCTATGCCTATTGAAGGTGTGCAAAAGTTGGTTGCCTTTATGAATGAGTTTGCCAAGCAAAACAGCTAGCTTATACTTAATTTGAAATAAAGGGCTGTTACCCAATAAGGTTAACAGCCCTAGCTTTTTTAAATCTAATTAAATGACACTCGCAATTGACTTTGCGAGATAATCTACGTTTGCTTCACTAATACCAGCGATACTAATTCTGCTTGAACCCACCATGTAAATACTAAAGTCTTTTTTAAGTACTTCGACTTGATTTGGATTTACACCCAGGAATGAAAACATGCCTTTTTGTTTAGCAATAAAACTGAAATCACGATCAACACCATTTTCTATTAGCTTATCTACTAACATCTGACGGTTACCGTTGATGCGATCACGCATTACGGTTAATTCATCGAGCCATTGTTGCTTTAACGAATCATCAGCCAAAATGGTTTCAACTATCGCTGCACCATGAGCCGGTGGCATGGAGTAAATGCAACGAATTACATATAACAATACAGAAAATGCAATATCAGTTTGGGCAGAATCTTTGCCTATGATTGAACAAGCGCCAATTCGTTCACGATATAAGCCAAAGTTTTTAGAACATGAACTGCATAAAATCATGTTTTCAACTGCTGCAGCCATTTGGCGAACGCCATAGGCATCTTCGTTAACACCCACACCAAAACCTTGGTAAGCCATATCGATAAGTGGCGTAAAGCCTTGATGAGCAGTGACACTAATGACTTCATCCCATTGGTCATTGGTTAAATCCATGCCGCTTGGGTTATGACAACATGCGTGTAGCAAAACAACATCATCTTTTGAGATCTGTTTAAGAGCATCTATCATTTGTTGAAACTTTAACGTTTTACTGTCGTAGTCATAATAAGGATAAGTTTTTACGGTAATACCAGCTGCTTCGAACAAACCAGTATGATTTGCCCAAGTCGGATCACTTACCCATAAAACTGCATTGGGGTTACAGCGTTTGATAAAGTCAGCTGCCACACGCAGTGCACCGGTACCTCCTGGTGTAGACACTGTTCGAATACGATTTGCAAGTAAGGCAGGGTGATCATGTCCAAAAGCCAATTCGGTCATTAATTGATTAAAGTTAGCTGAGCCTGTAGGGCCGATATAAACCTTGGTATCTTCAGCGTCAGTGCGACGCTGTTCAGCTATTTTGACACAATCTAGAATTGGGGTGTGGCCTTGTGGGTCTTTATAAACCCCAACACCCAAATCGACTTTATTCGAATTATTGTCAGCTCGGAATTGGGTTAATAAACCAAGAATAGGATCTGCAGGAAGGGCACTTAGGCTTTCAAACATGTGTTTTACCTTTTATATTTTGTCTGTAGGTAGACTTTGTTTAGTATATTTGAGCTAGCATACCGTGGTTTAAAGCGTTAGTTAAATATAAAAATAGCTTGACAAATTTTCAGTTGGAAACTTTAACTGACATTAAAATAATGCTGTAATCTCTCCAAGGAATCTGCTGTAATGCTAGTCCATTACAAATTGAGTTGCACGTTATTTAATTTATCGCTGAACCTTCATTGTAATAGCGATTTTACTTGTAACTTAATTATCAATCACTAACGTATACCTTTGTATTAACAGATTGATTTAAAGTGTTCTTTGTAAATTTTTATGTAATGTATTTTTTCCACTTGAATTAGCTAAAAGCAACTTTCGCTGTCAGGCAATAAAAAGTGATCTGTAAACCTAGATTAAGCTAGCTTAATCTCTTGTTATTAAGAAGAAAGCGAATGAAGCAACTGCGTTTAGACCCTATAGCCAGAATGAATGGCGAAATTAATATCCCTGGTTCAAAAAGTATCTCAAACCGAGCATTATTATTAGCAACTTTAGCTAAAGGAACCACAACATTAACCAATTTGTTAGATTCAGATGATATTCGTCATATGTTGGCAGCTCTGACGCAATTAGGTGTTAAGTATTCATTAAGCGATGACAAAACCACTTGTACTGTGACTGGATTGGCTGGTGCAATCTCGTCTACACATGCTCAAACCTTATTTTTAGGAAATGCTGGGACTGCAATGCGACCACTGTGTGCGGCATTAACTTTAGGTGAAGGTGAATTTACCTTAACCGGTGAGCCAAGAATGGAAGAAAGACCGATTGGCGATCTTGTTGATGCTTTACGACAACTTGGTGCTCAAGTTGATTATCTTAAAAATGATGGTTTTCCACCTTTGACTATAAAATCAACAGGGCTAAGTGGTGGTGATGTAGACATAGCTGGTGATTTATCTAGTCAGTTTTTAACCGCTTTGCTAATGGTCTCTCCACTTGCAAAAGATACAGTCAATATCCATATCAAAGGCGAATTGGTATCTAAGCCCTATATCGATATTACTATTGCTTTAATGGCGCAATTTGGTGTTGAAGTGATTAATCATCAATACAGCCGATTTGAAATTAGAGCAGGACAAGAGTATGTATCACCTGGAAAAGTCTTAGTTGAAGGTGATGCCTCATCAGCTTCATATTTTCTTGCCGCAGGCGCTATTCAGGGGGCGAGGTTAAAGTTACCGGCGTTGGAAAGTTAAGTATTCAAGGTGATGTTAAGTTTGCCGATGCATTGCAGCAAATGGGGGCTGATATCGAGTGGGGTGATGATTATATTATTGCGCGTAAATCAAACCTCACTGCAATTCAAATGGATATGAATCATATTCCAGATGCTGCCATGACAATAGCTACCGCAGCGTTATTTGCGAAAGGGTCGACATCGTTGACAAATATTTATAACTGGCGCATTAAAGAAACTGATCGACTAGCCGCAATGGCCACTGAGTTACGTAAAGTAGGGGCTATTGTCGAAGAAGGCCATGATTACATCACCATTACCCCTCCTAAGGTGATTAATACTGCTGCTATCGATACGTATAATGATCATCGTATGGCAATGTGTTTTTCATTAGTTGCATTTGCTGACTGCGGTATCACAATTAATGATCCTGACTGCACATCGAAAACATTTCCTGATTACTTTAATCAATTTGCAAGGCTAGCTAATAGAAAGTAAGCATTTGTGAATCACTGTGTGGCAATTTGATCTGTTTTGTCAGTTTGCCACACGCTTCAATACTTATTTTGAAATTACCACGGTTTTTATTCCTAATTTGGTTTACAATACCGCCGCTTATTTTTCAGTAAACCCTTTTTATTTATTCAGGGATGATGTGTTTTTCGGAGGAATTTATGACTGAACAAGCTCCAATCGTGACTGTGGATGGTCCAAGTGGTGCAGGAAAAGGGACAATTTGCCAATTATTATCAAAGCATTTAGGTTGGCATCTACTTGATAGCGGTGCGATATATCGTGTACTTGCGTTAGCGGCAATTCATCATGATATCGAACTCGAAAACGAAGAAGCCTTAACATTAATGGCTGCACATTTGGATGTGCAATTTTTGACAAACACTGATAGCAACGCCATCAAAGTTGTATTAGAGGGCGAAGACGTAACTACCACTATACGTTCACAAGAATGTTCGGATGCGGCTTCAAAAGTAGCCGCTTTACCGCGAGTTCGAGAGGCGTTATTACGTCGCCAGCGTGCATTTAGTGCGATGCCTGGTTTGGTCGCAGATGGCCGTGATATGGGAACTGTGGTTTTTCCAAAAGCTCCGGCAAAAATTTTCTTAACCGCCTCTGCAGAAGAGCGTGCACAAAGACGCTTTAATCAGTTGCAGGACAAGGGCTTCGATGTTAAAATCGACCGCCTTTTAGCTGAGATCATAGAGCGAGATGAACGTGATATTAATCGTTCAGCATCGCCTTTAGTCCCTGCCGAAGATGCGCTTGTAATTGATACCAGTGGCATTGAAATAGAAGGTGTGCTTGACTTAGTGTTACAGCACGTTAACAAAAAAATTACGCTATAATTTAAATATTACTAACTTTATTAGTAATTTAAGCTTAAACTATACGTAGGTATTCATGTTAAGGACGACATGAATAATATTACTAGACTCCACATCTAGGATGGATGGTGGTTTATTACATTAAGTAAATTAAACATGACTGAATCTTTTGCTGATCTATTTGAACAATCCCTTCAACAACTTGAGTTCCGCCCAGGTTCTATCGTTCGTGGTACTGTAGTTGCCATCGAAAACGGTATGGTACTTGTTGACGCTGGTCTTAAGTCTGAAAGCCCAATCAATGCTGACGAATTCAAAAACGCACAAGGCGTTTTAGAAATTCAAGTTGGCGATGAAGTTGATGTTGCGCTTGACTCTGTTGAAGATGGCTTTGGTGAGACTCAATTATCTCGCGAAAAAGCTAAGCGTCATGAAGCTTGGATCGTTCTAGAAAAAGCGTACGAAGATGCTGAAACTGTAATCGGTATCATTAATGGTAAAGTTAAAGGTGGTTTCACTGTTGAATTAAACGGTATCCGTGCCTTCTTACCAGGTTCTCTAGTTGATGTGCGCCCAGTTCGCGACACCGCTCACTTAGAGTACAAAGAATTAGAATTCAAAGTTATCAAGCTTGACCAGAAGCGTAACAATGTTGTTGTTTCTCGTCGTGCTGTTATCGAATCAGAAAGCAGTGCTGAGCGTGATGCACTTCTTGAAAATCTACAAGAAGGCCAAGCAGTTAAGGGTATCGTTAAGAACCTTACTGACTACGGTGCATTCGTAGATTTAGGTGGTGTTGACGGTCTATTACATATCACTGATATGGCGTGGAAGCGTGTTAAGCACCCATCTGAAATCGTTAATGTTGGTGACGAAATCAACGTTAAAGTACTTAAGTATGACCGTGAGCGTACTCGCGTATCATTAGGTCTTAAGCAACTTGGCGAAGATCCATGGTTAGAAATCAGCAAACGCTACCCAGAAAACACTAAGTTAACTGGTCGCGTAACTAACTTAACTGACTACGGTTGCTTCGTAGAAATCGAAGAAGGCGTTGAAGGTTTAGTACACGTTTCTGAAATGGATTGGACTAACAAGAACATTCACCCATCTAAAGTTGTTAACTTAGGTGATGAAGTTGAAGTGTTAGTATTAGATATCGATGAAGAACGTCGTCGTATTTCTCTAGGCCTTAAACAGTGTAAAGTTAACCCATGGGATGACTTCGCTACTCGTTTCAACAAAGGCGACAAAGTATCTGGTAAGATCAAGTCAATCACTGACTTCGGTATCTTTATCGGTCTTGACGGTGGAATCGATGGTCTTGTTCACTTATCTGACATTTCTTGGAACGGTACTGGCGAAGACGCAGTATCTGAATACAAGAAAGGCGACGAAATCCACGCTGTAGTTCTATCTGTAGATCCAGAGCGTGAGCGTATCAGCTTAGGTGTTAAGCAAACTGAAGATGATCCATTCAATGCTTACTTAGCAGACAAGAAGAAAGGTACTGTTGTAAATGGTACAGTTTCTGCTGTTGACGCTAAAGGTGTTACAGTTGAACTAGCTGACACTGTTGAAGGTTATATTCGTGTTGCTGACATTTCTGCAGAGCGCATTGAAGATGCATCTACTGTTTACACAGTAGGCGATGCAATCGAAGCTAAGTTCATGGGTGTTGATCGTAAGAACCGTTCTATCAGCTTATCAATCCGTGCTAAGGATGAAGCTGAGCAGAAAGAAGCGATCGCTACTTTGAACAAGCAAGATGACGCAGTTATCAGCAATGCAATGGCTGAAGCGTTTAAAGCTGCTCGTAAGTAATCTAAATCGCCTGTCGTATGAGGAGTTCGCTCCTCATTAGGCGACTGTGTTTGGCTTGGAAAAAGGGAAAGCAAAGATGACAAAATCTGAACTTATCGAAAAACTCGCCACTAGGCAGTCGCAACTGTCGGCGAAAGAGGTAGAAGCTGCTATCAAAGAAATGTTGGAGCAAATGGCGACAACATTAGAAAGCGGAGAACGTATTGAGATCCGTGGCTTTGGTAGTTTCTCTCTTCATTATCGTGCGCCACGTATTGGCCGTAATCCTAAAACTGGCACTTCAGTTGAATTGGATGGTAAATATGTTCCGCACTTTAAGCCGGGTAAAGAACTGCGCGAACGCGTTGACGCGATTAATGCATAATTAGTTAGCTAGTGAATAAAAAGCCTCCATATGGGGGCTTTTTTGTATCTAATCAAAGTCAAAGCTGGTCAGGGATGCAATTATCTTAGATAATCAGATGATAAGATGTTAGCAAATGGAGATTAGTGTGAAAGCATTTTTTGCGTTTTTAATTGTTGGATTATTATTTTTGTTAGCAATCCTTTTTGGAGCTCAGAATGAGCAACTTGTGACAGTGAGTTATTTTGTTGCTGAAGGTGAATATCGCCTACCTGTGGTTTTAGCAATTGTCTTTTTATCGGGTTTTGTATTGAGTTGGCTTTTTGCTAGTTATTATTTATTTAAAATGAAAATGTCGCTTATAAAAGCACAAAAGTCATTAGTGAAACTAAATGCTAAATTGAATCAAGATCAGCAAAGTCATACAGGTGTTACGCCATAGATATGCTTGAAATTTTGTTCTTATTATTGCCTATCGCAGCAGGTTATGGCTGGTATATGGGTCGCAGAAGTATTCTTCAGCGCGATAGTCAAAATAGTAAAAAGTTAAGTCGTGATTATTTTACTGGCTTGAACTTTTTGTTGTCGAACGAATCAGACAAAGCCGTTGATCTCTTTATCAGTATGTTAGATGTTGACGACGAAACGATTGATACACACTTGTCTCTTGGTTCATTGTTTCGTAAAAGGGGCGAGGTTGATCGCTCCATTCGTATCCATCAAAACCTAATTGCACGGCCAAGCTTAACCAATGATCAGCGAGATATTGCCATGATGGAATTGGGCAAAGATTATATGGCAGCTGGATTTTATGACCGAGCAGAAGAAATCTTTTTAAACTTGGTTAATCAAGACGACCACACTGAAGAAGCTGAAACACAGCTTATTTTAATTTATCAAGTCACTAAAGAATGGCAAAATGCCATTGATATTACTAAAAAACTTCCTCGTAAAAGACAGCAAACCTTAAAGAATACCATTGCACATTTTTACTGCCAGATTGCCGATGAAACTGCTGATATTCCTCTAAAAATCAGAAAGCTTCAAGCCGCTATTAAACAAAATAGTACATGCGGGAGAGCTTGGTTAACCTTGGCTAAGATTTATCTTGATCAAGGTAAAATCAGTGAATGCAAACAAGCCTTAACAGAATTAAAATCAGCAGACATTGATTTGTTCGCTGACGGTTTGAATATAGCTAAACAAGTTTATCGAGAGTCTGATGATAGCCTTGGCTTTGAAACATTACTACAAAGTGCGTTATCTGAAGGTGCCGGTGCGAGTATTGCCATTGCATTAGCAGAACAAAAGCTTTCACAAAAAAATACTGAAGAGGCTGAATCTATGATGTTAGATACGCTCTATCGTCAACCTACGATGAAAGGGTTTCAGCACTTAATGAAGTTACATATTCAGCAAGCTGAAGATGGAAAAGCTAAAACTAGTTTATCTATGCTTGAGCAATTAGTTGAGCAACAAATTAAATATCGACCAAGCTATCGCTGTCATGCCTGTGGTTTTCCTGCACATGCGCTTTATTGGCATTGCCCATCCTGTAAAGAATGGGGCAGTATTAAACGCATTAAAGGCCTAGACGGCGAATAAACACATCTATAAAACTGTTGGAGAAAGCATGCCTAACAAATCCATCGTCGTTGCGTTAGATTATAATGACAAAGCTGAAGCACTTACCTTAATCGATAAATTAGACCCAAGTATGTGTCGATTAAAAATCGGCAAGGAAATGTTCACTTTATTTGGTCCAACTTTGGTAAAAGATATTCATCACCGAGGTTTTGAGCTGTTTCTTGATTTGAAGTTTCATGATATTCCTAACACTGTCGCCAAGGCGGTAAGTGCGGCGGCTGATCTTGGGGTTTGGATGACTAATGTCCATGCAAGCGGTGGATTGGCTATGATGCAAGCGGCTAAAAAAGCACTTGAGAGCTATGGCAATGATGCGCCGTTATTAATTGCAGTAACAGTGTTAACTTCAATGTCGGATGAGGATTTAGCATTATTAGGTATTAATGTGCCAGCATCCGAGCATGTACTTAGATTAGCAAAGCTTACGCATCAAGCCGGTTTAGATGGTGTGGTGTGTTCAGCTCAAGAGGCAACTTTATTAAAATCAACATTTGGTCGTGACTTTAAACTCGTTACCCCCGGAATTAGACCCGCTGGAAGTGATGTCGGTGATCAGCATCGTATTATGACACCTTCAAAAGCAATAGCGGCAGGTTCAGATTATCTTGTGATAGGACGCCCAATAACTAAGGCGGCAGATCCATTAGCTTCACTAACGGCAATACACCAATCGTTGTTAGCCAATTAATTTTATTAAAGGATTGTCAATGTTTGATTATTCAGATCAGAATGTAGTTGTTGTCGGTGGTACTTCAGGTATCAATTTACAAATTGCAGTCAGTTTTGCTAAAGCTGGTGCAAATGTTGCGGTGGCAAGTCGCAATATTGATAAAGTGAATGCAGCACTTGAACAACTCAGGATCGTTAATCCTTCAGGCAATCATGTCGGTGTGACATTTGATGTTAGAGACGAAGTCGCCCTTGCAGCAGGATTTCAAATCATTGAGCAATCTTTTGGGCATATTGATACCTTAGTGAGTGGTGCTGCGGGTAATTTTCCCGCCAGTGCCGCAAAGTTATCTAATAATGGCTTTAAATCCGTAATTGATATCGATTTACTTGGCAGTTTTCAGGTTTTAAAGCAAGCATATCCGCTTTTAAAACGTCCAACAGCATCAATTATTCAAATCTCGGCGCCGCAAGCTTATATCGCTATGCCACTACAAGTACATGTGTGTGCTGCAAAAGCTGGTGTTGATATGTTAACGAGAACATTAGCTATTGAGTGGGGATTAGAAGGGATTAGGATTAACTCAATTGTTCCTGGACCGATTGCTGATACAGAAGGTTTTAATCGTTTGGCACCTAGTGAAGCTTTACAAAGCAAAGTTGCCGAAAGTGTACCCTTACAACGAAATGGACAATGCCAAGATATTGCTAATGCGGCATTGTTTTTAGCTTCACCAATGGCTTCTTATATCACAGGTGTTGTGTTACCGGTTGATGGCGGTTGGTCATTAGGTGGTGCCAGTACAGCTATGACAGAATTAGGTAAATTGGCTGCTACCAAAGGGCTTTAGAAAAGTATAAAGGTTTTTAAAATGGCAAATGCATTACAAGATCAATTATTAAAAGCGGGTTTAGCAAGTAAGCAAAAAGTGCGTGATGTTAAAACCCAAAAGCGTCGAGATAAAAAGGCGAAAGTCGATGATGGTAGCGCAGCGCTCAAACAGCAAATTGCTGAACAGAAAAAACAACAAGCGATAAAAGACAAGCAGTTAAATGAACAAAGATTCAAACAAGCAGAAGAGAAGGGACAAGTACGCGGGTTAATTACCGAATTTGGTAAGTTTGCCATTGATATACCGAAAGAAGCTGAAATTAAATTTAACTATACATTAGAGAATAAAATTTACTCTGTGTACATTACAGACAAAATCCAAACTCAATTGTTAAATGGTTCCTTAGGTATCATACGTTATGAAGAAAAAAGTTATTTGGTGCCACATAAATTAGCTGAACGAGTGAATTTATTGGTACCACAATGGTGCGGTTATCTTTGGGATGCGAACGATACTGCATCAAAAGCTCAGGTCACTGAAGAAGATGATCCATACGCAGATTATGCGATTCCAGATGATTTAATGTGGTAACACTTGAGTTTTATTCCGTTGAAAATGCCTCTTATGAGGCATTTTTATTATAAAAAATTTTAAATTTACGGACTTTTTCAGTTTGGCAAATTGAGTCACTTATTGACCAAATCGATACTGAGTTTCAAGATAAATACTAGTCAATACAGATTTAAATATTAATAAATTGATTTATAAGAATATATTTGTATTGGTTCCCTGACACTTTGTATTAGTCATTTAATTATTTTTCAGTAGTCGTCAATGCAATATTTGTCAGTCTGCGGCAAAGGCCTGATATCAAGTGTTCAAATTTTAAATGATTCTAGGTTAAATTTATGAGTTAACTGTTTAAAAATCTGAACACTTATACCCAAAATTCAATTCTGCTCACTTAATTTGATTTATGCAAATAGCTTGTATTTGTAAGTCAAATTGGCTAGATTTAAACAACCGTTTTAATTACCTGTTTAAGAGAACAATATGAATCCATACCAAGCTCCATTGAAGGAAATGCAATTTCTATTAGAAGATGTGTTTGATGCACCAAATACTTGGCAACAATTGCCAGAGCTAGCTGAGATGGTCGATATTGATACTGCTAATGCCATTCTAGATGAAGCCAGTAAAATCAGCCGTGATCTTATTCATCCTTTAAACAGAAGCGGCGATGAACAAGGCGTTATTCATCAAGATGATAACGTCATCACACCAGACGGTTTTAAAGAGGTTTATAACCAGTTCTCTGAAGGTGGTTGGGCTGGTTTGTGCGGTGACGCCGCCTTTGGTGGCATGGGTATGCCTAAAATGTTAGGTATTTTAGTGGATGAAATGAATTATAGTGCATGTAATTCATTCACTTTGTATGGTTCTCTGACTGCCGGAGCTGCATTGTGTATTAATGCGCATGCTAATGAAGAACTAAAACAAACTTACCTACCCAAATTATATTCTGGTGAGTGGTCAGGTGCCATGGATATGACAGAGCCTCACGCAGGTTCAGATCTGCGTGGAATCCGCACTAAAGCAGTTCCACTAGATGATGGTAGTTATGCGATAACGGGTAATAAAATTTTTATCACTGGTGGCGATCATGACCTAACCGAAAACGTAATCCACTTAGTTTTGGCAAAACTACCTGACTCTAATGGTATTTCCTTATTTTTAGTGCCTAAAATTCGTGTCCATAGTGATGGCAGTCTTGGTGAAGCTAACGGCGTTACAGTCGGTTCTATCGAACATAAAATGGGCCTAAAGGCGTCAGCTACCTGTGTGATGAATTACGACAGTGCTAAGGGATTTTTAGTAGGGGAGCCTGATCGTGGTCTTGTTTGCATGTTTACTATGATGAACTACGAACGTCTAGCTATTGGTATTCAAGGTTTAGGTAGTGCTCAAGCGGCATATCAAATGGCTAGTGATTATGCCAAAGACCGTTTACAAGGTGTTCAAGCAGGTAAAAAACCTGGTAGTGAGTCGGATCCAATCATTGTCCATGGTGATGTTAGACGTATGTTGTTAACCATCAGAGCCATGACGGAAGCTGGCCGAGCGCTTTCGGTTTACACTGGCAAGCAGTTAGATTTGGCAAAGTATGCACAAGGCGACGTGCAAGCGAAAGCAGCTAAATATGTTGGCTTATTAACCCCAGTTTCTAAAGCATTTTTAACTGATCGTGGTTTAGATGCAACCATTATGGCTCAGCAAGTGTTTGGTGGCCATGGTTATATCCGTGAAACGGGCATAGAGCAATTAGTTCGTGATACCCGTATTGCTCAAATCTATGAAGGTACAAATGGAATTCAAGCCATCGACTTCTTAGGCCGTAAAGTGACTGGCGACAATTTAGCAACGCTCACACAGTTTGTTGATGAGACTTTAACTGAGCTCGAAGCATTAAACGTTTCTGCTGAACATAAATACGCTGTTAGTAGTCGTTTTAACGCATTGTTAGCCAGTGCACAGTTCGTTAATGATAATAAGTTAACTCAACCTGCGTTAATCAACGCAACTGCGGTAGACTTTTTGGATGCCTTTGGTTACACATTATATGGATTTTATTGGTTATTGATGGCTGATAAATCGTCTAATAATGTTGATACTGATTTTAGTCATCAAAAGCAGTACTTAGCAGAATTTTATATTCAAAAAATATTAGCCAAGGCTGATTATCACTTATCACAAGTTAACAATGGTGATAGCAGTATTATGCAAGTCCCTGAGTCTATGTTCTAAGCATCTTTAGAGTCTTATCAAAAAAGCACCGTCTAGCGGTGCTTTTCTTTTTCTTACCCATTAAATACTTATTATATCAGTTTCTTATTGGATGTTGGTTTGTTGGGCCTCTGGCTGAGTAACCAAGGGAATGTCCATCAGGTTTTGCAACACAATGGCTGAAAAAGGCGCTTTTTGATGTTTTTTAATGGTTGGACTTAAGCCATTTTCAATCAATACAAATAAGTAACGCTTACCATTTGATGCAGTAAATTCTCCAGCTAAATTTGCCACACCTAACATACTCCCCGTTTTTGCTTGGACTTTATTCTTTAAGGGGGCTTTATTGTAATATCGTTTGTATTTGAGGGTGCCCGACTTTCCAGCAATCGGGAGGCTGCTTAATAAATATTGGTATTGCTTAGTGTTGGCCATCAACTTTAATACAGCTAAAACTTGCTGTGCAGATAACAAGTTATAACGCGATAATCCTGAGCCATCAGCAATGTTAGCGTTAGTTAAATCAATGCCTAAATCAGTCAAAATATCAACCATAGCTTGAGTTGTCTGACTAAAATTAACCGAATGGCTAAAATAGTGTTCCGCACTGGTTCTTAATAAAGCTTCAGCAATCAAATTGTCAGAATCTAACAACATTTCGTCAATAAGCTGTGCGACTGGTTCTGATAAATGTTCTGCTACTAAGGTTATTTTTCTATCAATTAGCTGGTCTTCAGTGATAGTAAAACTGCCAGCGATTGTTAATTGCTGCTGTTCAAAAATGTTTTTTACTACATTGACTGCATAGCTTTCAGGATTGCTAATCGCAATAGCTAATGGCAATGATTTTGCGCCTATATGGCATCCGGTTAAAGTAAACTGATTATTATCATGTCTAATAAGTTGTAAGTGACAATTGTTATCTTTTGAGCTTGGGTTAACAAAAAAAGCATTATTTTCGACAAAAATTGGTTTATTGCCCATAACCTTAAGGGTTGCTTTCTGATTATAGCCATTGGCACTTAATCTGGCATAGACACAGTTTTTATCAATGATAAAACTGGATAAAGGGGCTGCGTAACAAATGCCTAAATCGTCCCACACCCAACCTGGTGCTTGTAAATATTTGTTGTTGTGTCCAATTAGATAAACATTGCCAGAGATATGCTTTATTCCCTTGGCTTTTAGTGAAGAAACTAAATTAGTTAGCTCACTATGGCTTAACTTAGGATCACCGCTGAACTTAAGATAGACATCGGCGTCTAGTATCTGGGCATTATTGATGGCTGGCGCTGACGTTAATAATTGGGTCTGGTAACGAAAATCAGCCCCTAACTGTTTTGCGCTGACTAAAGCTGTTAATAATTTTTGAATGCTGGCAGGGTTCATCAGCATTTGATCATTATGTTGATATACACTGCGATTGTCTTCAATATCCCAAACAGATAATGCTGTTATCGATTGTTGTGGTGCTAAAAGGTTTATTATTGCAGAAATATGTTGTTCATCAGCACTTAGGCTATGTTCCGTTGCGTTGAGTGATTCAGTAATTGGGGAGCGTTGTTCTTGTGCCGGTGTAATTGCTAACGGTAATGTTATGGTTGCCGATGCGTTTATACTTAACATTAAAAATGTAATGCTGACTAATGGCAGAATAGGGCGATAAGGCAATTTTAGAAACATATCAAGCAGAGTAAAATTAACATATTCTATAAACTACGCCACTTCGATGGATATTTAAATGGTTAACATAAAATAAAAACTTGCACTTTAATTGTTGCTAACTTATCAAGCTTGTATGATTTATCATCAAAAACCTTAGCTTGTTACCCCTTACAGTTAGAAATATCTTGCTCAACAGCGGCTAAATAGGTAGTTTCTATGACAATTCATTTATTTATATATTAGTTTTACCTTATAAGTCGCAGTAACTAGCGAAATATTAATTTAAAAGCATGTACCTGAAGTCTATGTATTTAAACATGGTGATGTAATCATTAGACAATGATAGGTATTTGGTTAAAACCGATTATTTTATGTCTAGCTCAGCTAGAACATTCGTTTTGATTATGTCAAATCCAATAATTCGGTACTAATTTAAGGAGGATGCCTTGCTTGATAAGCTTGGTGGAATTTCATTAGCAGCAGATTCGATTACCTGGTTGTTAACACCCCATAACTTTAAACAAACGTTAATCAATAGAATTTCGACAGCGACCCATTCTATTTATATTGCTGCACTATACCTTGAAGATGACGAGGCTGGTCGAGAAATCCTGTACGCTTTACTGGATGCGAAATCGAGAAACCCCAAATTAGACGTAAAAGTGCTAGTGGATTATCATCGTGCACGTCGTGGGCTCATAGGCCATAAGGGCGATAGCGGTAATTATTTACTTTATCGTAAAGCGATTGCAGAAGCTGAAATACCGATTGAGATTATCGGTGTACCGGTCAAATCTCGCGAATTTATGGGAGTATTGCATTTAAAAGGCTTCATCATTGATGATGCGGTAATATTCAGTGGCGCGAGTATTAATAATATTTATCTGCAACATGCTGATAAATATCGTTTTGATCGCTATCATTTAATTGAAAGTGCGCCGCTGGCAGACAGTATGCGACTTATGATCCAACAATATATTATTTGCGATCCTGCCGTCACTTCATTAACACAACCAGCTGAAACAGAAGTTGTTGCCGAGAAAAATGATGTACGCAGTTTTAAAAATCGTTTAAGTCACGCTAAGTATGAGTATAAAGCAACACGCACCGGAAATCGGGTGACACCTTTGGTTGGCTTAGGTAAAAAGAAAAACCAATTAAACAAAGCGGTAATTGACCTAGTAGAGTCTGCCAAAAACAAATTATTTATTTGTACACCATACTTCAACCCACCAGCAGCGTTATCTCGAGCATTAACTAAGCAGTTAAAAGCTGGGGTGAAAATTGATATTGTTGTCGGTGATAAAACCGCTAATGACTTTTATATTCCACCTGAAAAAGATTTTTCCACCATTGGTGCCTTGCCATACATGTATGAGCAATCATTACGTAAATTTGCTAAGCGTCAACAATGGGCTATTGAATCCGGTTTGTTGAATATTCATTTATGGAAACATGATCATCACTCGTATCACTTAAAGGGGATAAGCTGTGATGATAGAAAACATCTAATTACAGGTTCAAATTTAAACCCTCGTGCATGGGCATTGGACTTAGAGAATGGGTTGTTACTTCACGATGATTCAGGTGTGTGGAAGGCTCAGTTTAATGAAGAAGAAGAATTTATTTTGCAGCATACCGAGCGTCTATTTCATTACAGTCAGTTAGATTCACTTCGAACTTACCCAGAACCTGTTAAAAAAATTATGAACCGTATACGTAGATTAAAAGCAGACTTTTTGCTCAAACGTATCTTATAATTCAGCTCATTGAGTACTTTGAAAATCATCACTCTAATGAGTGATGATTTTTTTCATCTATCGAGATAATAATATGGCGCCCTTGCCAATCAATGAACATGCTGTTCATCGGTTATATCAATACAGAAAATCCTTATCAACAAAACCATTTGCTGCCCGAGGTAACAAATTAATTCGTTGCAATTATTGTTTGCTAGGCACGCAGTTTTGTACCTGTCACTTAAGGCAAGCTTTACAAACATCCATTAGCTTCTTACTGATCATGTATGACGATGAAGTCTTAAAACCAACAAACTCAGGTCGATTGATTGCTGATTTAGTCCCAGATACCCATGCCTATATTTGGGATAGAACCAAACCTAATGATGATATGATGGCACTTATTAGTGATGACAAATATCAACCCTTCTTGGTTTTTCCTCAGCAGTACCTTGAACAAGGACAAGCCGTTGTTGGACAGGTCAATATTAACGATATCGCAGGTAAAATACCTTTGTTGGTGATGCTTGATGGCAGCTGGCGTGAAGCAATAAAAATGTACCGTAAAAGTCCATATTTACATACGATGCCAGTTTTATCTTTTTCACCGGAAATACTGGCCACCTATGCATTACGTAAGGGAAGTCATGACTTTCAACTCGGCACTGCTGAAGTTGCTTCATTAGCCTTAGAGGCTTGTTCAGAACCATTAAATGCACAAGTACTTAGTAAGTGGTTTGATTTGTTTGTTGAATCATCATTACTTGGCCGAAATCGAAGAGCTAAGCACACTTTATTGCCCATTGAGGGGTTTATCAGCGAATATCAACAAGCAAGGGAAAAAGCACAGAATCGAAGTGAATAATTAGCGATATAGCAAGATACGCAGTAAGCTGGAGAAAGCAATTTATGGAGGAGTTAATATGTCCGATCTATTATCTAATCTTGATGATAAATTAGTTATCTTATTCAGACTTGAACCAGGATGTTTGGGACCTGATGGATTAGAGCATATTGAAGTGTTTTGCAACATTGCGGAGCGAGCCTTGCAATCGTTAAATCAATCAGTATGTCGTTGGCGATTAACCCCGCGCTATGACAAAAGCTTAGATGAAGTTCAATACAGCCTAGCCGGAAAAGTATTACCTCTTGATAAAGCAATAAAGTATTTACAGGCTTGCCATACTGAACATAGTCAATTAATGGGGGCATTTGAAGATAAATTAACCCAATTAATCAATCAGTACCTTGATCGTAAAGCTTCGTTAAAAACTTAAAAAGATACCAAATCCTATGATAGAGTCGCGAGATTTTCATACCACCCATTGCGAAAAGCTAAAGCAACTTTTCGGTTTTGAGGGCTTTAGACCTGGACAATTTGAGGCAATTAGTCACATTTTAAAGGGGGAGTCATCGCTGGCAATATTTCCAACAGGTTCTGGTAAATCATTATGTTATCAACACTGTGCGTTACAATTGCCTTATCTAACCGTCGTTGTTTCCCCATTATTAGCCTTAATTCAAGATCAGATTACTTTTTTACACAGTAAAAACATTGCCGCAGCCAGTATTGATTCCAGTCAAAGTCGTGAACAAACACAAGCAACAATGCAGGCGGTAAAACAAGGGCACTGTAAAATTTTAATGGTATCGGTAGAACGGTTCAAAAATGAACGTTTCAGGCAGTTTTTATCCAGTTTAACCATTTCACTATTAGTAGTTGATGAAGCGCATTGTATTTCTGAATGGGGACATAACTTCAGGCCCGATTATTTAAAACTGCCTCAATTGCGAGAGTCTTTCAATATTCCACAAGTATTATTGTTAACTGCGACAGCCACTCGTAAAGTGAAACAGGATATGTGCGCACGTTTTGGGATTTCATTAAATACCGTGGTGCAAACAGGTTTTTATCGCAACAATTTGTATTTAGATGTTGTACCAATCAGTTCTACAGAAAAAGACAACGTCTTGACAGCTAAGATAGCCAGTATGCAAGGAGCAGGAATTGTCTATGTCACCCTGCAGCAAACTGCAGAGCAAGTGGCTAATCAATTGTCTGAACAGGGAGTAAATGCAGCGGCTTATCATGCTGGTATGGATTCTGAAACTCGTAAATCAATCCAGCAGGCCTTTATGACCAATGAAGTGAAGGTCATTGTTGCCACAATCGCCTTTGGTATGGGAATAGACAAAGCTGATATTCGTTTTGTTATTCATTACGATTTACCCAAATCCATTGAAAATTACAGTCAAGAAATCGGCCGAGCAGGACGTGATGGTTTGCCATCTACTTGCATAACATTGGCTAATTTGGATGGATTGAACACCATTGAAAACTTTGTTTATGCCGACACTCCAGAGAAGGATGATATAGTCACGCTATTGACTTTGATAGCACAAGAAACAGATAGTCAAGGTAAGTGGGAGATGCAGGAGTTAACTGTGTCTAAAGCATGTAATATAAAACAGTTACCCTTGAAGACCTTGTTGGTTCAATTAGAGTTAATGGGTATTATTAGCCCAAGTTTTGCTTATTATGCAGAATTTAAATTTCAACTACGGCAAGATAAACAAACCATATTGGCTAAATTCAACCCTGAAAGAGCAGCATTTTTATCTTCTATATTTGCTCACACCCAGTTTAAAAAAATTTGGGGGCAGTTAGATTTTGATAGTTTACAACAAGATACAGGCGAGCAACGAGCCCGAGTTGTTTCTGCTTTAGAATACTTAGCTGAGAAAGATTACATTTTGTTAGAAACCAAAAAAATGACTCAAGCCTACCAAGTTAATGTTAACTTGATAAAAGATAGTCAATTAGCAAATAAATTATTTGCATATTTCAAAGATAAAGAAACCAAAGAAATCAATCGAATAGCTCATTTAATACGTTTCTTTGAGCTTGAAACGTGCCTATCTTATAATCTTTCTGCGTATTTTGATGACCGGCAAGCGCGTAATCCTTGTTATCATTGTAGTGTCTGTGATGGAAGGCCTGCTCAATTGAGTTCAAGTTTAGTTAAACAAAACATAGATACTGAACAGATAAGACACTTTTTACACAATCTTGATGAAATTGCCTTACAAAAAAATGCACAAATATCCGATGGTTCAAAAGTAAAGTTTTTAATGGGTATGGTTGTGCCAAGTTTAACAAGATTAAAAATTAAGCAACTACCCGGTTTTGGCATTTTAAGCCATTGGCGCTATAAAGAGATATGCGACTTAATCATATCAAAGGGATCAAATGAAATCTGACAGTGACGAACTACTTAAAAAGCATTCAAATTTAATTCATAGCCACGATGTAACTGTTGCCTCTCATACTCAGCGCGAAGAAGGTGAGTGGATGTTACAAACATTGATGATCAAAGGGTATGATGTACCATTCAAATACAAAAGAAACAAGAAATACCAAAACTTGACGGGCAAAAGAGTTAACTTAACATACTATCCTCGAGAACAAACTGTTGCTGGCTTTAAAATTGAAACGATGCAAGTGGTGCGGATCCGACTCGCTTAATGTGAATTATTCACGACTCAGTATTATAAAAAGGCTTAATACAGAATGTATAAAGCCTTATTTTGCTAATTAGTAGAATACTTTACTGCTGGCCACTGAAGCGAAACTCACTACTAACCTGCCAAATTCGATAGCGCAATTCAATATTCTCAGGTAAGTAAAAAACTTTAGCCAAGCGGCTGTCATAAGCCATTTTGATCCCTTCGCCCAGCATGACAAATTGAGCTTTTTCGGGTTCAGTGCACATTCTCATGGTGCTGCTCCCATCTAGCACCTTATCAACTTGGTAGTATGAATATCCCCAACCATCTAACGTTTTAAGTTCAACGGATCCCATCAATCGATGTTGGTTGCAATCAACCATCTGATTCTGACCAAATTGCACTTCTATCATGTAATTCGATTCATCTTCGAGTTTAGGTAAGGCCAATATATGTTGTTTATTACCCTGTTGAGGTTTAGGGAACATCTTAGTATCAGAATCCATATTCTCACTAATATGGCTGTAAACTTTTGTTTCAATGGCGATGTGATCGAATGCATCCTGACTTACGGGAGATATTGCTTCAGCAGCGCCGATAAACGCTATACTCATAGATACAATTGCGAGCGTTATAGGACTGGGTGTCTTGATCATAAAAACCTCTGTTTAATCTGTTAATGCTAAAATTTGAATTAACTTACTATTGCTGTAAACGGGTGAAACGTGCAAAAGGGTTATCAATTTATAAAAAATGTATACCTAAAATAATTTATAAGATTGAATATTCCATTATATGTAATCATTTGTTTTTTATTGATAACTATGACATAAAACAGATAAGTATATGTTTGTTCGACCTCAATTAAGGTTATGAAAAATGATCCAACATAGTCAAAGTTTAGAAAAATCAGCAGAAATCCTCCGCATTGCTGTACCCAGAATGACAGCGCTTAGTATCCCCATTACCCCTGAAAATTATGCCGTTTTGTATGAGTATTATACAGAGTCTAACTTAAACCTAACGCGGGCAATTGATGGTTTAATCGCCAACAATGTGTTTTTTTCAGCAAGTGTCAATACTGGCTTGTATAACCGTTTTATTGAAGAAAGAACACCAGAAGTTATTGAAAATGTACAAATTGAAACCCAAATTCTAATCAAAAGTTTATTCAACAAAGTTGAAGAAATATCTCAAGGCACGGGTGCATTTGGTGAAAACTTATCTCAGTTTGGTGAACAGTTGCAACAAAGCAAGAGCGCTGAAGAGCTAAATAGAATTGTGCTGAACATTGCCAGCGAAGTCGAGCAAGTGCTTGTAGATAACAATCGTATGAAGCAAGATTTAGTTACCTTAGGTAACGAATTAAGTTCGCTAAAAGCTGATATGGACAATTTAAGCAAAGTGGCGATGACTGATGAGCTTACCTCATTAAATAACCGCCGAGCGTACGAAAGCTTTGCATATAACCAACTCAAGTTATTTGAAGATAATCAAGTTGAATGTTGTTTAATGCTGATTGATATCGATCATTTCAAAAAATTTAATGACACTTATGGTCATCTAATTGGTGATAAAGTGCTTTCTTATGTGGCTCTTGCATTAAAAAATGCTGTTAAAGGTGATGACTTTGTTGCTCGCTATGGTGGCGAGGAATTTATCATTATGCTTCCCAATACTCAGTTGGACGATGCGGTCTCGATTGCAGAAAAGATCCGTCAACGTATTGCTGAAAAGCAACTCACCATTGGCAAAGAAGTGAAGCAAAGTTTAGGGCTTATTACAGTGTCTATTGGCATTGCTGCTTTTAGAACGGGAGATGATATTGACACGTTATTGGCTAGGGCTGATGAACAAATGTACTTAGCTAAATCCAGTGGCCGCAATTGCGTTAAATTTTTGAAATAAAACCATTTTTACGCAACGTTAATGTGCTGCGTTAAAATGGTGTACTAAATAACACTTCCCCAGCAGCAAGAGCATGTTTTCCTTTTGCATAAACTGAATGAATATTTAGGCTTTCAGCGTGAAGTAAGTTAATGTCTGCATCTACGCCTTTAGCTATCACGCCTTTATGATGAAGATTGAGAATCGTTGCCGGAGATTGTGTCACTGCCGCTAAAGCCAGCTCTAAAGGCACCTTATGTAACTTAACTGCATCCACCATGGCAAGGTGTAAGCTACTAACTGCTCCGACTTGTAAATTCACTAACTTACCTTTGCTATCAAAAACCGGCAGACTGGCATTTCCATCAGAACTCATGGTGAGCTGACTAATGGGTACATTAGCGTTAAGTGCCAGTGCTAAAGCTTTCGCGGCAGGTATTTCACCTTGTGCAATAATTTGTGCTGTCGTGCTAGTCGTAAAATCAATTACACCACCGCGCTTAGCAAATTCAACACCGGCTTTGAATAACGCCTCACTTCTATTGATATGAGTTGGGTAATATTGCGCAATTGGGATATCGGATTCTGCAATTACTTGATTAAGTAAGGTTAGCTTAGCGGGTTCATCTCCTACATGAATACTGACTATTCCCGCTTTACCGGCAAGCATGCCTGCAACCCTTGCCTCAGAGGTTAACCTTGCTAGCTCGTGTACCGACAATTGTGAACTACGATGATCCGCGATTGCGACTTCACCCACGCCAATGAATTTATCAATTAACATAATGTCATGCTTAATTGATTGGGTAATCGTCACCATAGGGTAATGGTATGAGCCGGTGTAACAAAATACCGATAAACCTTGCGCTTCTAATGCGTATGCTTTAGCTAATAAATTTTCAAGACTCCGCGTTTGTGCATCAGTGCCAAGCACGCCAACCAGTGTGGTGACGCCGCCTTTAATTGCATCATTCACATGCATTTCTGGCGTGCGGGTGGCATAACCACCTTCACCTCCGCCGCCAGTGATATGCACTAAAGAATCAACAAAACCAGGAGTTAAAATTAGATCCGAAGCATCAATGGTTTCAATTAAATTGTTGCTATCTAACTCGATAGAATCTTCTATTCCGATAATCTTAGTACCACCAATAAGTACGTCTTTACGTCCTAAAGGTGAGGGGGCATACACTTGTGCATTTTTAAACAGTTTCATGTTGATAACCTAACTGAAATTAATGGTTACGGCGAACACAATAAAAGCAATTGAAATCGATACCAGTAACAACATAAATCGCCAAATAAATTTAGCCCAAACAAACCAATCAACTTTAGTTACACCTAAACAGCCGATCAAAGACGCAGAGGTTGGAATGATGATGTTAGTAAAGCCATCCCCCAATTGGAAAGCGAGCACAGCAATTTGTCTTGGTAAGCCCAAAATATCAGAAAGTGGTGCCATAATAGGCATGGTTAATGCGGCTTGCCCTGAACCCGAAGCGATAAAAAAATTAAATACGGATTGAAATAAATACATACAAATTGCTGAAATCGTTTGTGGTAAGTCACCCAGAAGCAAACCTGTATAATGAAGCAGGGTATTCAGTACTGAGGGAGTATCAGCTTGATCTCCTCCCAATACAATGACAATTCCTTTAGCCATACCCACAATCATAGCGGCTGGCAATAAATCTTTTGCCCCCTCTTTAAATGCGTTGGCGACTTCATTAACACGCAATCTACCACAGATGATAGCAATCAAACCTATAGCACAGCCCAAGGTAAAAAATTGACTGGCCAATTCTGGAATGTAATAACCTCTGGCTATCACCCCCCAAATAACCCACACAATACCCAATAGAAAGGTGATTAAAATAATGCTGTCGGTTAAAGAGAACTGAGTATTAATTTCCGTTTTCAATGGTTTATCATGTTCGGTAAAACAAGGTGAAAGCTTTGGGTTATGTTTCACTTTTGATGCATAGCGCATGGTAAAGATAATGCCGACAGTGGTAAATATTATCCACATGACGACCCTGAACTCTAAACCAGACATCAATGGCAGATCGGCAATGCCTTGGGCAATGGCAACACTAAATGGATTCATCCAAGATGCAGCAAAGCCAATTTGGGTAGCCACATAGGTTACCAGTACCGTCACTATGCCGTCGTAACCAATCGCCCGCATTAACGGTAAAAGTACAATACAAAATGCGATGGCTTCTTCACCCATGCCAAATATTGCGCCACCAGCAGAAAACAACACAAAAAGAATCGGTATAAATGCCATTTCCAGTTTTTGTGTTTTAGCAATAAGTGTCAAAATTCCATTATCAACCGCTTTGGTTTGCATAATGATGCCAAATGCGCCCCCTGTGATAATGATAAACATCATTACCCCAATAGATGAGCCCCATTTACTTCCTGAAACCATACCCTCAAATGCGAAATTGAGAAAACCGACATTGCCATGCTCAGCAAATAAGGGCACGCCTTGGTAGTCTTGTGCAAATTGAAAACTACCCGCAATTAATTCTGATTTATTGGTATCAGGATTGACCATGACCTCGAAAAAACCAGCGGGGACAATGTGCGTGGTCAGCGCCGCAAATAATACGACAAAAAATAAAATGACAAATGCATCGGGCATCTCTCGAACTGTTATTGGCTTCATATTGTTTTTCATTTTTTGATAAGTGGCAGAAACAGAGTAATTAACAGGTGTTTATAACGCGTAGCTTACACCATATAAATGAGTTTATATTAAGGGCAAAAGTATAACGTAAATTTTGTACTCTCCCATCTGTTATATCTTCATTTAACGAGGTTTTTTGTTCTTTATTGATACGCTTGACATAGCTTTGTGAACATGCTGTTTTAAAAATGGGCAGTATCACTCCGATGAGGGAAAGTATCACAAATTTTATGAAGACAAATCTGCAACTTACAATCTGCTACTATGGAATATTTTTTATATTGTAAGCATTCCATGAATAAAGTGACTATAGTGATTATAGTGATTATGTAGATTGTTGTTTAGCCGTTCGTTAACTTTGTGTGCAATCTTATGAATTTTATTTAAGGCTGATATTCAATTGTATGGGGGCTTCAATGTGTATTGATAATGTTCTTTGTTAGCAGAGTTAATTGAATAAAGAGTAATGCTTGCTTAACTGTTTTGACATTTAAGTAATTGATTTTATGAAGCAAGTTTTCCCCGTGATGTTGTTTGATTTATTCAGGCTCGGCAAATTCAAGTTCACTTGTTAATTATATGGATATAACGCAATGACAGAGACTTATGTAGATATATTTCCTTGGAATGACAGCTTTAATGTAGGTGTGAGTGAAATCGATCAACAGCATGAGGTTCTTGTTCGCTTGCTCAATGAGGTTGCTAGTTGTATTGCCTTTCAACGGGCTGATATTAATTTAGACAAGTTGATTACTGAGTTAGTGAATTATGCAGTTTACCATTTTGAAACCGAAGAAAAGTATTGGAATGAGATGCTGCCAGCGAGCGTCCATACTGAGCAACATAAAAAGGGTCATGCAAGTTTCGTTAATCAGGTTAATGATTTAAAACAAGATATTAATCATTTGCCGGAAGATGTCTGGCTAGAAAAACTACTATCATTTTTAGCCAGTTGGTTGGCGTCTCATATATTAGAAAGCGATAAATATATGGCTCTGTTAGTGTTCGCCATCAAATCAGGAATGAATTTAGAGCAAGCAAGTATTGTAGCCGATGATAAAATGGTAAAGGCATCTAAAGAAACCATTAATGTGATTTTAGCGGCTTACAAAAGCTTGTCTGAAAACACCATTAGATTAATGCGTGAAATCAAAACAGGTAATCAAACACTCGAAAAACTGATTGAGATCGATCAGCATTTACAAGATGCGATGGATTATGCACAAATTGGACGGTGGTCTTTCCCTTATAATGGCAAAACGGCTGATTGGTCTGTGCAAATGTATCGCATCTTTGGACTAGAGCCTGATACTGAGGCTGGACCAGAAACACTTTGTAAGATAATGGATGAGGATTATCAGCAAGCTTTTTATAATTCATTACAACATTGCTTTGCAACAGGTGAGGAGCATCATGTTGAATATCCAATCGTCAGACCCAAAGATGGGCAAACGCGTTGGATAGAATGCCGCGGAAAACTCATTTATGGCAATGACGGTAGCCCGTTAAAAATTTCAGGATTTATTCAAGATATCAGTGTCCGAAAAGAGAATGAAGCGAAAGTAAGCCAACTTGCTTACTTCGATCCGTTAACGTCTTTACCTAATCGACAGTTACTATTTGATAGGCTGAATCAAGCGATTGCATTAAGTGAGCGCAATAAAGATTTCTATGCCTTACTGTTTATCGATCTCGATGATTTTAAAACTATTAATGACAGCCGTGGCCATGAGTATGGCGACATATTGCTTCAACAAGCAGCGATTCGTATTCAGCAATGCATTCGTAAAGGCGATACTATTGCTCGTTTTGGCGGAGATGAATTTGTAGTCGTATTATCCGAGTTAGATAAAACCGAGCTTAAAGCAGCAGCCATATCTAAACAGATTACCCATAAAATATTATTATCCTTATCAGCACCTTATGAAATACTAACCCAGCAATTTGATAGCAGTGCTAGTATTGGCATTATGATGTTTAATGGCAGTCAAATATCAGCGTCTAAGTTGATGAGGCAGGCTGATATTGCCATGTATCAGGCAAAAAAATCGGGTAAAAATTCAGCCTGTTTTTATGATCCTGAAATGCAAAATAAGATTAACCTCCGAATAGGGCTTGAAAGAGATTTACGTATAGGGATAAAAGAACATCAATTTGAATTATTCTATCAACCTCAGGTAGATAACAAGAATTGTGTTATTGGCGCTGAGGCCCTAATTCGTTGGCATCATCCCAAGCAAGGAATGATTTCTCCTGATTTATTTATTCCTATTGCCGAAGAAACCGGTCTCATACTTCCTATTGGTCATTGGGTATTAGAAACCGCTTGTAAACAATTGCAACAATGGCAAAAAAATTCTCAAACAGCCCATCTAACGCTTTCAGTCAATGTAAGTTATAAACAATTTCGCCAGGTTGAATTTGTTAGCCAAGTTACTCATTTACTCAATGAATATCAGCTTGAACAGGGAAAACTTAAAATAGAACTCACCGAGTCTATGTTAGTCGACAAAATGGAGTTTATTATTTTATCTATGCAACAATTGCAATCTCAAGGTGTACAAATTTCTTTAGATGATTTCGGAACAGGTTACTCTTCGCTGCAATATTTAAAGCGTTTACCTTTGAGTCAATTAAAAATTGATCGCTCTTTTGTGAGTGATTTGGAAAAAGACGCTAATGACAAATCGATTGTCGAAACAATCATTTTAATGGCTAAGGCTTTAAGCCTTAATGTGATTGCTGAAGGGGTAGAAACACTTCAGCAAAAAGAATATCTGGCAGAACATGGTTGTTTTTGCTACCAGGGTTACTATTTTGGTAAACCCATGCCGATAGGTGAATTTGAATCTCTTGAATCCATTAAATCTGATTAACACTCATAGAAAACGCTTTAATAAGTTGTACTAATCTATTTTTAAAACTTCATTATAATTTATTTCATTCATTAGCTATGTCGGTATTGACTCTAAATTCCCTTTATTAACAGGTGTATGCACTGGTTGGCTTCTTGTTTTGACTATAAATACAAACTGACTTGGTCTTATTTTTAGTTATCAATCAAATATATTCACGCCAACATACTTTTGTTCATCTGCATCATAGCTAGTATGTATTTAATCACTAACAATCTGCACTTTATTTATACTGCTGCGTTTTAGTATTCAATGCGGCCATAATCATCTTGTTACGAAGCCATTTATTAGCAGGTTCTTTGTCGACATTAACATGCCAATATAAATGCACATCGATACTCGGTAACTCAACAGGTAGTGGGTAAATATTGATATCTAGCATACTGCTGTACATCTCTGCGGCAGTTTTATGCAGTGTGAGTAACATATTGCTATTCATCACTACACGACAAGCTGATAGCGCATGTTGGCATCGTAAAGAAATATTGCGATGAAGGCCAATTCGCGACAGCTCAAAATCTTCAACGCCAGGACCTGTAGAGCGCGAAGAGACGAGTACGTGATCAAGTTTGAGGTATGTATCTAAATTCAATTGGTCAGAGATTTCTGGATGATTTTTACGGCTAACAACGACTAGCTCGTCACGTTGAAGTTGGGTATGTAAGATGTTTTCACTTACAGGTATCAAGGCATCAATGGCAAAGTCGATATCTCCACTAGCAAGCTTATTCTCCAACTCTGTACGTCTAACGCGTTTGATACTGCGTAAATGAATTGCAGGCGCTTCTTTAGCTAAACTCTCTTGCAATATTGGTAGGTAATAAGGCTCTAAAGAACCATGTAATGACATTGAAAAGTTTTTTCTTGAGGTGAGTGGTTCAAACTGTCTTGATTGAACTAAACAAACTTGTAATTGATGCAAAGCTTCCCGCACATCAGCAATTACATTTTTTGCAACAGGCGTTGGCCGCATTTCATTGCCTTGACGGATGAACAAAGCGTCATCGAAATAGGCGCGCAATTTACCTAAAGAGTGACTAACAGCTGGTTGAGATAAATTAAGTACCGATGCCGCTTTAGTGATATTACCTTCACAATAAATAGCGTCGAAAACCACAAATAAATTTAAATCAATTTTCATACATACTCCATTGCTTTTAGCTAATTAATCAATAAGCAACTTAACCATAACTGCAAACAATAATATTCGTTAAATTAATAATAGGGTATAAGAACTATTCATTTGCTCAATTTAGAGGCTGAGTCTAGCATAGTCAAGTGATTTAGATAGGACGGTCTAGGTGATAAAAAGATAAATTTGTACTGAAGTAATTGATATTAGTGCCAATTTCTCCTTTAGCAACGGATTTAAGATTAACTGCCTATTTTTCGCAACAGAGATCATTAAAAATTATTTAGGAATGAGTGCTCACATGGCTGCAATTTATTTAATTCGACACGGGCAAGCTTCATTTGGTAGTGCAGATTATGATCAGTTATCTGAAAAGGGCATTCAACAAGCTAATTTGCTAGGTAAATATTGGCGTGCTAGGCCTCTACCAAGCAAAATTTACTGTGGTGATTTATTAAGACATAGTCAAACATTAGCTAGTTTTAACAATGGTTTAGATGGGATTGCGGCCCCAACAATCATCCATTCTGGCTTTAATGAATTTGATCATGTTGAGATCCTGAAAAAGTACAAAGCTGAATGGCAGAATTTTGCCAAGATGAGTGAAGAGATCAATAAACTGGCTGAGCCCCAAAAAATTATTCAAAAAGAATTTGCACAGGCTCTTCATCGCTGGATATTTACTGACAATAGTAGAGATTATCAAGAAACTTGGTTGCAATTCAAAGCGCGTTGTATTCGTGCATTGCAAAATATTATTGATCAGGAGTTAGCCAAAAAGCGTCAGTTTAAGACAGAAGCTTTATCAAACCCGCAATCTAAAGACATTTTGGTGTTCACATCAGCAGGAACTATTTCTGTCATAGTGCAACATATTTTACAGTTAAATGATGAGCAAGCTTTAGCAATAAAACAGCAAATAAGAAATACCAGTGTTACTAAATTATTGTTTTCAGAAAATATGTTAAGCGTTGATTATTTGAATAATTATGGTCATTTAGAACAGGCCGGCGATGACTGGGTGACCTTTAGATGATGAGTTAATCGATCATTTGGGATAAACATTAATAAAAAGGGATTTAACATGGGCAATACAAATTTATTTGATTTAACTGGAAAAATTGCACTTGTAACAGGCGCAAGCCGTTGTATTGGTGAAAGTATCGCTATTTTGCTCGCTCAGTATGGCGCTCATGTAATTGTATCAAGTCGTAAAATTGATGGATGCCAGACTGTTGTGGACAAAATTGTTCAAGCTGGGGGAAGTGCGCAAGCGATTGCATGCCATATTGGTGACATGCAACAGATTGAGTCGATTTTTGCCGCAATAAAAGAGCAGCATGGCAAACTCGATATTCTGGTTAATAATGCAGCCGCTAACCCTTATTACGGACACATTATCGATACCGATTTAAACGCCTTTCAAAAAACCGTTGATGTGAACATTCGTGGTTACTTTTTCATGTCAAGTTTAGGCGCTAAATTAATGCGTGATACAGATGGCGGCTCAATCATCAATGTTGCGTCAGTAAATGGTGTTATACCAGGTGATATGCAGGGGATTTATTCCATTACTAAAGCAGCGGTTATTTCGATGACGCAAGCTTTCGCAAAAGAATGTGCGCCGTTCAATATACGCGTTAATGCCTTACTCCCGGGTGGTACAGACACCAAATTTGCATCCGCATTAGTCGATAATCCAGTTGTGTTAAAACAAATGATGCACCATGTACCTATGAAACGGGTGGCACATCCTGATGAAATGGCCGGTACTGTTTTGTATCTCGCGTCCAATGCATCTAGTTACACCACTGGTGCCGCCATCAATGTTGATGGCGGGTATTTAATCGGTTGAACTAACAATCCCAACCATATTGTCAGCTCAAAAGTTTACATATATTCATGATAAGAACAGATCAGGGAACAGAAATGAGTAGTAGCAAAAATACTAATATCAATAAATTATTTGAGCCTTTTTCGTTAGGTAAATTGTCGTTAAAAAATAAAACCGTAATGGCGCCAATGACTCGTGCCTTTTCACCTAACTATGCGCCCAATGATGAGGTTGCTGCTTATTATCGCCGTAGAGCAGAGGGTGAAGTCGGTTTAATTATTACCGAAGGCACTTTCGTTGGTCATGAAGGTGCAAATGGCTATGAAAATGTCCCCGCTATTTATGGCGAGCAAGCACTAGCCGGCTGGAAAAAAGTGGTTGATGAAGTTCATAGTGCCGGAGGCAAAATCGCGCCACAACTCTGGCATGTGGGATCGGTTAGAAAATCTGGCATTGGCCCTAATAAGAGTGCACCTGCCTATAGCCCATCTGGTCTTTATAAACCTGGCGCACCCAATGGGGTGGCCATGAGTCAAGATGATATCAATGAAGTGATTGCCGCTTTTGCCCAAGCCGCACTGGATGCGAAAAACATAGGCTTTGATGCCATTGAAGTGCATGGAGCCCATGGGTATTTAGTCGATCAATTTTTCTGGCAAGGCACTAATCAACGTGATGATCAATATGGTGGCTCCCTTGAAAACCGCACCCGTTTTGGGGTAGAAATTGTACAAGCCATTCGTGCAGCGGTAGGAGAAGACTTCACCATCATTTTCAGATTTTCTCAATGGAAACAACAAGACTATTCCGCAAAGCTTTGTGAGACGCCTGACGAGTTAGCACAATTTTTATCCCTATTAAGTGATGCCGGAGTTGATATTTTTCATGCCAGTACCCGTCGTTTTTGGGTGCCAGAATTTGAAGGTTCAGATTTGAACTTGGCGGGTTGGACGAAAAAGCTGACTAATAAACCTGTCATTACTGTCGGTAATGTGGGTTTAGATTCAGATTTTATCGGTGAAGGAAATGCAGATTTGTCCGGCACTTCAAATCCAACAGGTATTGATGAACTACTGGTACGGTTAAACAATGATGAGTTTGATCTAGTCGGTATTGGTCGCGCGTTATTAGTTGATCCGCAATGGGTTAATAAAATCAAACATAACGCGATTAGCGATATTAAGCCATTTAACAAAAAGTCATTAATGTCATTAAGTTAACATGTAATCTCAATGTTTTAGCGTGTCATTACTAAGCAAATATAACAATAAAAAGGTAAATATAATGAATTTTGAATATAGCGACAAAGTGAAGGACTTAATTGCCCGTGTTACTGAGTTTATGGACTTATATGTTTATCCCGTAGAAGCTGAAATGCACAAACAAGTCGAACTAGATCCTTGGTCAACACCACCATTAATGGAAGATCTAAAAGCCAAAGCTAAGGCGCAAGGTTTATGGAACTTATTTCTACCACTTAGTTACGGTAAATACAGTGCAGGGCTGACAAATTTAGAATATGCACCACTAGCTGAAATCATGGGAAAAGTATTATGGGCTCCTGAAGTATTTAACTGTGCAGCACCTGATACTGGCAACATGGAAGTGCTTGCAAAATATGGTAATGAAACACAAAAAAAACAATGGCTCGAGCCATTATTAGAAGGCAATATTCGCTCAGCTTTTGCAATGACTGAGCCAGATGTTGCCTCAAGTGATGCAACTAATATTGAATTGAGTATTGTCCGCGATGGCGATGAATACGTCATCAATGGTCGCAAATTTTATATTAGTGGCGCCTGCCGCAAACAATGTGAAATTATGATTGTCATGGGTAAGACTGATCCTGAAAACAGCAATCGATATATTCAGCAGTCACAAGTACTTGTCCCAATGAAAACCCCCGGTGTCACAGTTGTTAGACCTATGAAAGTGTTTGGATATGATGATGCTCCTGAAGGCCATGCCGAAGTAGTTTTTGACAATGTACGTGTTCCGGTTGACAACATTATTATGGGTGAAGGCAAAGGTTTTGAAATTGCGCAAGGACGTTTAGGCCCAGGCCGTATACATCACTGTATGCGCTCGATTGGTGCTGCCCAACGTGCATTAGATTTAATGTGTAAGCGTGTGAGTGAGCGAATCGTATTTGGCCAACCTATGATCAAACAACAATCTATTCGTGAAGATATTGCTAAATCAGCGTGTCAGATTGAGCAAGCTCGCTTAATGACATTAAAAGCAGCACAGAAAATGGACACTGAAGGTAATAAAGCCGCCAAAGATCTCATTGCAATGATTAAGATTGTTGCACCAAGCATGGCACTAGATGTTATCGATAGAGCCATTCAATGCCATGGTGCAGCAGGTGTAGGCCAAGATACCTTTTTAGCTCATGCTTGGGCTGCACAGCGTTCTTTGCGCCTAGCTGACGGTCCTGATCAAGTACATATGATGCAGCTTGGTCGAGATTTAGTGAAAAAAGTAGCTGGCTAATTGCCACACCTTTTGCCAAAGGGCTTCGCTAAATGGCAAGTTTCAAGATTTCATTTTAAACAGAGTCGTAATGAAGAGTATTCCTAGATGTCACAAGTTTCTGAAATAAATATCGATCAACTTACAGCATACCTAGAACAACATGTTGAAGGATTTAATGGGCCTATAATCCTGGATAAATTTCCCGGAGGCCAGTCTAATCCAACTTATAAAGTTTCTGCCCAATCCGGTAACTATGTTTTACGTAAACAACCTTCTGGAAAATTACTCAAATCAGCCCATGCGGTTGATAGAGAATATCAAGTCATTAACGCACTACAGCATACCGATGTACCAGTAGCTAAAGTTTACCACTTGTGTGAAGACACCAGTATTTTAGGGTCGATGTTTTACCTTATGGAGTTTTGTGATGGCAAAGTGTACTGGAGTGCTTCCTTGCCTGAAATTGCAACCAATGAGCAACGCAGCGCTATGTATGATGCCATGAATAAAGCATTAGTCGCCTTACATAGTGTTGATGTCACTAGTGTGGGTTTAGCTGATTATGGTAAAGCAGGCAATTATTTTGCCCGACAACTTGGACGTTGGACATCGCAATACCGTTTGTCAGAAATGCGTGAAATTGCTGCGATGGATCAATTAAGTCAATGGCTTGACGAGAATTTACCTGAAGATGATGGCCGTTGCTGTCTTGTACATGGCGATTTTCGTCTTGATAACATGATGTTTGCTAAAGACAAACCAGAAGTTATTGCAATTCTTGATTGGGAGCTATCCACTTTAGGTCATCCGTTTGCTGATCTAGCTTACCAATGTATGCAGCTAAGAATGCCTGCTGGAATGGGCAGTATTGATGGATTAAAAGACATAGATCGCGCCAGTTTAGGTATTCCTACAGAAGAGGAATACGTGGCTGCGTATTGTCAACGAATGGGTATCGATAAAATTGATAACTGGCATTTTTATCTAGCTTTTAGCTTTTTCCGCTTAGCGGCCATTGCCCAAGGTGTCGCTAAACGAGCAAGTCAAGGAAATGCTTCAAATGAACACGCTAACAAAGTGGGTTCATTTGTTGAGCCGTTGGCACAAATGGCACTGCAGGTAATTAAGCAACAAGCCTAATTGCCCAAATTGTATTGTTACTTAGAGGAATTACCTTCATGGATCCGTTATTAGATTTTACTGGAAAAGTTGCTGTTATTACTGGTGCCGCACAAGGATTTGGTAAGTTACTTGCGCAAGAGTTAGCTAAACGAGGTGCCAAATTAGTCATCAGTGACATCAATGAAAAGGGAGTGCTTAGCGTTGCTGATGAAATTTCGGCAACTGGTGCAGACGTTATTGCGATGAAATGTGATGTGTCTAAAAATGATCAATGTAAATTAATGGTTGATAGTGCCATTAAAGCTTTTGGCCGAGTTGATATTGGCGTCAATAATGCAGGTATCGCTCATGAGTTTATGCCGCTTCATCAGACCGATGAATCCATCATGGATCACCAGTTTGCAATCAATGTAAAAGGTGTGCAATTTGGCATGCGTTACCAAATTCAACAAATGCTGACCCAAGGCGAAGGTGCCATCCTGAATGTCAGTTCAATGGCTGGTATCGGTGGTGCGGCAAGAGCGAGTGCTTATTCAATGGCCAAACATGCGGTCATTGGTCTCACTAAAACTGCTGCGGTTGAATATGGTAAGGCTAATATACGTGTCAATGCTATTTGCCCATTCTTTACTCTTACGCCAATGGTAACCAATTTTGCAGATGATGAATTACAGCAAAAAATGGGTCAAGGAGCACCAATGAAGCGTCTAGGTGAACCTAAAGAAATTGTGGCTGTGATGTTGATGATGTTGTCACCAGCCAATACGTACATGACAGGGCAATGTATTGCGGTTGATGGTGGTGTTTCAGCCTTTTAACCCAACGTAACATCAATTAGCGACTAGTTGCTTTAACTCAGTTGAAGCAACTTTATGATAAGAGAGAGATTTTTGATGCCAGCAACGTTAATGAACCAGCGTGATCTTGAGTTTATGCTTTATGAATTATTTGATACCGAAGCATTAATTAATCGCCAGCGTTATCAAGATCATGATCGGCAAACATTTAATGAAGTTATCAATACTGCAAAAACCATTGCTGAAAAGTATTTTCTACCAATACGTCAAAAACTTGATATTGAGCAGCCAACCTTCGATGGCAAAAATGTACATATTATCCCTGAGTTAAAAACTGCTATCGATGCCGTTAATGAATCCGGTATTGGCTCGGCGACATCGGATTATGATGTTGGCGGTATGCAATTACCACCTATTATTGCCAGCGCGGCCAATGCTTATTTAAGTGTCGCTGGGGGCGTGGGAATGGGTTACAACATGCTCACCACAGCAAACGCCAATTTACTCGAAGCGCATGGTAGCCAACAACTGATCGATACTTGGGTGAAACCAATGCGAGAAGGGCGGTTTATGGGCACGATGGCAATGACTGAACCGGGAAGCGGTTCTGGTTTAGCTGACTTAACGACAAAAGCTGTGAAGGCTGAAGATGGAACTTACCGTATTAAAGGAAATAAAATTTTCATTTCAGGTGGTGATCATAACCTCAGTGAAAATATTGTCCATTTGGTGCTTGCTCGTCTCCAAGGCGCACCGCGAGGGGTAAAAGGTATTTCGCTTTTTGTTGTACCCAAATTTTTATTAAATGAAGATGGCTCTATTGGTGAAGATAATGAAGTCGCCTTGGCAGGATTATTTCATAAAATGGGCGGTCGAGCTCAAACGTCCACGGCGCTAAGTTTTGGTGAAAAAAACGGTTCTGTCGGCTATTTAGTCGGTGAAGAAAATTGCGGTTTAAAATACATGTTCCATATGATGAACGAGGCCCGCATCATGGTGGGTACCAGTGGTGCTGTGTTAGCCGTTGCCGGTTATCAGTATTCAGTGGACTATGCTAAAAATCGCCCTCAAGGACGTTTACCATCCTGTAAAGATCCTTTGTCACCCATGGTAAATATTATTGAGCATGCTGATGTCAAACGCATGTTATTAGCTCAAAAAGCCATAGCTGAAGGCGCAATGTCGTTGGTCTTATATGGTACACAGTTAAGTGATGATGAACGTACAGCAGACACCCCTGAACAACGACAGTATGCTCATACCTTGCTTGATTTTCTTACCCCTATTATTAAAACTTGGCCATCCGAATATGGCCCTAAAGCAAACTCTTATGCCATACAGGTATTAGGTGGCCATGGTTATATCAATGAACATCCCGTTGAAATGTTCTACCGTGATAACCGCCTAAATCCGATTCATGAGGGCACCACAGGCATACAGTCATTAGATTTACTGACGCGTAAAGTCCCGATGAATCAAATGAAGGGCTATCAAGCAACATTAGATGAGATGGCTAAAACCATCGAGCAGGCTTTGCAATATGAAAGTTTACAAGAATATTCAACCCAGTTAACCGAGGCAATTGCAACCCTAAAGAAAACTACCGATGCCGCCTTAACAGCCATGGCAACAAACAATATAGATTTGGCTTTAGCTAATTCAGTTAAATATTTAGAGCTATTCGGACATGTCATCATAGCCTGGCTATGGCTTAAACAAAGTATTGTGGTGACTAGAGCATTAGCTCAGGGGCCGCATAAAGAGGATGAATTGTTTTATAAAGGTAAATTACAGGCGGCGCAGTATTTTTATCGTTATGAATTACCTAAAATCTCACTTTGGGCCAAACTGGTTACCAGCACTGACAGTACCAGTTATGATATGCAAGCTGATTGGTTTTAAAAAGACGGTTAATAGCTGCTGCTTTTATTAATCTCATTCATGGAGATGCCCTAAAAAGCATTACTTATTATAAGTGATGCTTTTTTATTGATATTAATCAATGACTAAACAATATTAAAACTATCTTGAAAGCCAAAAAAACACTTCTTACCTAAACCTTCTGTATTCAATGTAGTTATATCATGATATCAAAACTATTCATTTGTTTTATTAAGTTGTGGCGATTAGCATGATAAAAACTTGTTAAATTTTAACCATAGTTCGACCCGTATTATGACAAAAGGAAAAGGAATAATGCCGACAATAATCAATAGAAATGACATTGCTGACTATGTAGGTTTTCAAGCTCAGCCAACAGAATGGTTTCAAATCAATCAACAACAAATCAATCAGTTTGCAGATTGCACCCTCGATCATCAATTTATTCATGTTGATGAACAAAAAGCAAAAGCAACCCCATTTGGCAGCACAATTGCGCATGGATTTTTATCATTATCTATGCTGTCGCATTTTGCAGAGCAATTCAGTGTGTTAATCGATGGCTTTTATATGGGGCTCAATGCTGGTTTTGATAAAGTCCGTTTTTTACAACCTGTCACCGTCAACAGTCGCATTCGTGCCCATGCCAAAATATTATCCATTGAAGAAAAAAAACCAGGTCAATTTAGATTATCAACCGAAGTGACAATAGAAATTGAAAATGGTGAAACGCCAGCCTTGGTTGCCGAGTGGATTTCGGTACAAATGGTTAAATAATAGGGCATGACGCTCGGGTTTGTTTGTAAGTATATGTAAATAAAGAATAACAATAATTAAGAGGTTTATTATGACAATCAGTTTTGAAGGAAGAGTCGCCATTGTTACTGGTGCAGGAAATGGTCTAGGACGTTCACATGCGCTGGAGTTAGCCAGACGAGGCGCTAAGGTAGTGGTTAACGACTTAGGTGGTGCACGAGATGGTAGCGGTGCCTCATCTGCAGCTTCCCAAGAAGTGGTTAAATTGATTGAAGATATGGGCGGTGAAGCAATTAGTCATGGTGCCAATGTAGCGAACTTTGACGAAGTACAAGACATGGTGCAACAAACCATGGACAAGTGGGGCCGAATTGACATTTTAATCAATAATGCTGGGATTTTGCGTGATAAATCGTTTTCAAAAATGTCTTTAGATGACTTTAAGTTAGTGATGGATGTCCATGTAATGGGGACAGTAAATTGTACTAAAGCAGTATGGGAAATCATGAAAGCGCAAAATTATGGCCGCATTGTCATGACAACTTCTTCCAGTGGTATGTATGGAAATTTTGGTCAATCAAATTACGGCGCAGCTAAAATGGCAGTCCTGGGTTTAATGAATACTTTGGTACTTGAAGGTGCAAAGAACAACATTTTAGTTAATGCACTTGCGCCTACCGCTGGAACGCGGATGACTGAAGATCTAATGCCTGAAGAGATAGTCAAGGCTTTTGCCCCAGAAGCAGTCACAGCAGGTTTATTAACCTTGTGTGATGAACATGCCCCTAATCGCTTTATTCTATGTGCTGGCGCAGGTGGTTATTCCAGTGCAACGATATTTGAAACCGACGGTTGTTTTATTCCTCAAGGATCACAAAATCCAGAAACCGTCAGAGAATTGTGGCCACAAATTACTAACACTGATAATCAAAGGGCTTTAACTTCAGGTGCACAGCAAGGTGAAAAATTTGTACTTAAAGCCATGGCGTATAGGAAGTCATTACAACAATAATCCTCAAACTAAACGACTTAGCCAATAATAAAAATAACCCTCAAGTAAGGAAACATTATGAGAGAAGCCGTCATTGTGTCTGCAGCGCGCACGCCCATCGGTAAAGCCTACCGTGGCGCATTTAATGATCTTTCTGCACCAACCTTATCTGCCGTTGCTGTCAACGCCGCCATTGCAAGAGCGGGCGTTGCCCCCTCAGAAATTGATGATTGTATATTTGGTGTAGCATTAACACAGGGTAATCAAGGGATGAACTTTGGCCGCCAGGTTGCAATGGCGGCAAAGTTACCGGTTTCAGTGCCCGGTATGACAGTTGATCGACAATGTTCGTCCGGATTGATGTCCATCGCCATTGCCGCAAACCAAATTATTTGTGATGAAGCCAAAGTCATAGTGGCAGGCGGATGTGACTCAATCAGTTTAGTGCAAAACGATAAAATGAATATGCACCGCGCGGTTGACCCAAGTGTTAAAGCCTATCGCCCCGCGATTTACATGCCGATGCTTGATACCGCAGAAGTGGTGGCCGATCGCTACAACATATCTCGCGAAACACAAGATGCTTATGCATTAATGTCGCAACAACGTACCGCAGCGGCACAAGCTCAAGGCAAGTTTGATGATGAAATTGTGCCTGTTAGCTGCACCAAGCTGGTTATGGATAAAATCACGGGGGATATCAACCAGCAACAAGTCACACTTTCTCAAGATGAAGGCAATCGCCCCTCGACAACGCTTGAAGGCTTGTCGGCTTTAAAAGCGGTGAAAGACAATGGCACCATTACTGGTGGTAATGCGTCGCAATTGTCTGATGGCGCAGCCGCTGTTGTCGTTATGGAGCATGAACTGGCCAAGCAACGAGGATTGACACCACTTGGGGCTTATCGTGGCATGGTCGTTGCGGGGTGTGAACCTGATGAAATGGGCATTGGCCCTATTTATGCCATTCCCAAGTTGCTTGAGCGACATGGTTTAACCATGGCCGATATTGGATTATGGGAAATAAATGAAGCGTTTGCTGTGCAAGTCATCTATTGCGCACAATATCTGGGTATTCCTGAAGAACGCCTTAACGTCAATGGCGGAGCTATTTCAATTGGTCATCCTTATGGTATGAGTGGTGCCCGTATGGTGATGCACGCATTAATCGAAGGCAAACGACGGGGTGTGAAGTATGTTGTCATCAGTATGTGTATAGGTGGTGGTCAAGGTGCTGCTGGCTTATTTGAAGTTTTATAAATATGAATTGTTCATAAGTTACTTGGCGCAGATGGCGAAGAAGTTGCCATTGGCGAGCCAGGAGAAATGTGGGTAAAAGGCCCACAAGTAATGAAGGGCTATTACAAACAACCTCAAGCGACAGCCGCGGTATTAAAAGACGGCTGGTTAGCGACAGGTGATATTGCCACAATGGATGAGAACGGCTTTTTTAAAATTGTTGATCGCTTAAAAGATATGATTAATGTGTCAGGCTTTAATGTATTTCCCAATGAAATTGAAGAAGTACTCGTTATGCATGAGGGCGTACTCGAAGCGGCTGCGGTTGGAGTTTCGTGTGATGCTACAGGATAAAGGGTTAAAGTTTTTATCGTTAGAAAAAATCCAGACTTAACCGAGCAAGATATTTTTGAACATTGTAATAAACACTTAACTAACTATAAACGTCCAAAAATTATTGAATTTATGGCAGAGTTACCAAAAAGTAACGTGGGTAAAGTATTACGAAAAGAACTACGACAATAAGAACAGTGTATTGGCTAAGTTTTAGACGTAACAAAAAAGAGCACTATGTTAGAAATATATGCTGGCGACACCGCCTTGAAGACCATAGGGGAAAAAGGCTTTTCCCCTGATCTTTTCACCTCTTTTCTTGGGGCTAGTGGAGGGCCTAAATGGTTCACTTTATTAGGCTTAGATAAGTATATTTTTGGTGATTTTTTTAAAGGTAGGCAGGTGCCTTTAAACCTAATTGGTTCAAGTGCAGGCGCATTTCGTGCTGCCTGTTTTGCCCAGCAAGATCCAGTTGCTGCCATTGAAAGACTTGCAAAAAGTTACAGTGAAACCGTCTACTCAGATAAACCTTCACCTCAAGAAATAACCACTAAAGCTATCGAATTACTTGATGATTTATTGGGGCACTCAGGTGTGGACGATATCATTAATAACCCTGTGTTTAAGGCTCATTTTATCGTGGCCAAATGCAATGGCTTAGTTGCTTCAGAAAACAAAGCACAACAAGGGATTGGATTATTATTAAGCATGCTTAAAAACAGCATTAGTCGCTCGTTACTCAATGGTCAGTATGAGCGGTTTATTTTTAAACCTACAAGCAGTGATTTAGTTATACAAGACCCAGATAACATCAGTACTTCAATAAAGGATTTTAGCTATAACAATATTAAAACCTCGTTATTAGCGTCAGGTTCAATCCCTATGGTGATGCAAGGCATAAAAGATATTGCTGATTGTCCAGAAGGTATGTATCGAGACGGTGGAATTATTGATTATCATTTTGATTTTAAAATACAAAATGATGGGTTAGTATTGTATCCACATTTTAATTCAAACTTAAAAGCAGGCTGGTTTGATAAAAATTTGTCTCGTAAAGTTCGCCTACAACATTATGACAATACTGTGTTACTTTGTCCCTCAGCACAGTTTATTAATACATTGCCCTATCAAAAAATCCCCGACCGCAGTGACTTCACCAAAATGCGCCCCGCGCAACGTTTACAATACTGGCAACAAGTTTTTGTAGACAGCCAGATACTTGCAGATGAGTTTAAACAGTTTTATCAGACTCAAGATATTAAACGAATAAAGAATATAAATCAGTTGCTTAACTAGCATGTTGAACTAGAACGACAATAGAATAATTATTTTTAACCCCCGACCTTAACACAAACAGTAAAAGAGAATAAAAATGACCACATTTAAAGCAATCAACTTAATCGCTCGACCAAAAGCAGGTCCAATCGGCCCAGATATTTTTGAAGTTGTTCAAAAACAAATGCCAACGGTTGGCCAAGGGCAGTTTTTAGTGAAGCAAAATCACATGTCACTTGATCCTGCGATGTTTGGTTGGATGAGTCCTGATACTGAGAGCTATATTCCACCCGTTGCGCTAGGCGAGGTGATGCGCAGTTCTGGTATCGGTGAAATTGTTGAAAGTAATCATCCTGATTACAAAGTTGGCGATCGGGTAATGGGATTAATGGGTTGGCAAGAATACTTTTTGAGTAATGGTCAAGGCCTCAATAAGGTGACAGCGCCGCTGCCTGATGAAGCCGTGTTATCAGTATTTGCCTTACCAGGTTTAACTGCAACGCAAGGGTTATATGGTGTGGGCAAACCGCAAAAAGGTGAAACCATTGTTGTATCTGGCGCAGCGGGTTCTGTTGGCTCGATTGTTGGCCAATTAGCTAAAGCGGATGGTTTAACCGTTATCGGTGTTGTGGGGAGTGATGAAAAAGCAGATTGGATTGTGAACGAGTTAGGGTTTGATGGTGCGATCAACTATAAGAAGGATGATATTGCAGCAAAACTGGCAGAACTTACGCCTAATGGTGTTGATGTTTACTTCGAAAATACAGGTGGACCGATTCAACACCATGTTTTTGCTCGTATGAACGCCCACGGTCGCATTGTCGTGTGCGGCATGATTGCTGATTACGCCAAAGAGGTACCGGATCTTGGCCCTAATTGGATCCAAGTGATTAAAAAGCGTTTAACCATTCAAGGCTTTACTATGCCAGATCACTTTGGTGATGTGCCAAAACTACTAGAAAAGTTAACTCCTTATGTGATGAAAGGCCAGATAAAGCACCGTGCCCACGTGCTAGAAGGACTTGAGTCTGCCATGACAGGTTTGAATCTTTTCTTTACTGGTGAAAACAAAGGCAAGCTTATAGTTAAGTTATAAGCTTTTAAATTAAATGGTTTTAGTATTTTAATGACCATAATGCCCCATAGTTAACCTGTATTATTAGCTATGGGGAAGGTGAAATGGATTTTAACATGACTATACGTGCAACATTATTTACCACAGCAACAGCGAGTTTAATGCTGTTATCTATCACATCAGCAGCGGTTTTAAGCCAAACAGTTCAAGCAAGTGAAAATACAGCGGTTGTTATAGATCAGCAAAGCTTTAGCTGTATTAGAGACATGACACCGGTTCGCCATTTTTATGTTGATAACTTATTAGGCAATCTTGATGGCACACTTGCCGTGGCAAATGCACCTGAAGGTGCTAAATACCCAACTGGTACAGTGATTCAGCTAGTACCAACGGAAGTCATGGTGAAACGTGAACCCGGAACGTCGCCAGCAACCGGTGATTGGGAATTTTTTGAATTAGAAGTTGATGAACAAGGTTCAACTATTGCCAAACGAGGCTTTACTGATGTGAACAATCGTTTTGGTGGAAACTGCTTCGCATGTCATCTTCCAGCAAGAGACAAATGGGACTTTGTGTGCGAATCCGATCATGGTTGCGAACCAATCCCTATCGATCACAGTATGACTGGTGCGTTGCAGCGATCTGATCCTCGTTGTGGAGAGCCTGCACTTGAGTCAGGTGATAGCATGGCCTTGTTTAAGCTTAAAGCAATGGTAACAATCGGTGCGGTTATGCAATGGTTTAAAGATATTTTTTAACTAGCTTTAAAAGAGAAAAATGAATTTGTTTTGCTCTTTATATAGCAGGTCATCAGCAAACCACGCTTGGGAATAGCACGAGCGAGATCTGCAAATAATGAAGGTTGCTGGACTATTTTTGCAGGCTTGTTTTAGTTCATAGCCAATATTTAGGTAAATATTTTCACTATGTTACAAAATGTAAGCCGATAAAGTCGCCTACATATAAACCGCTTAATCTCTAGAATAACAATAATATTTAATAGGTAAATTCATGTTTAAAAGTACTGATAATTATATTGCATCAAGCGACCTTACCATGGCGGTCAATGCCGCTATTGCCTTAGAAAAACCATTATTGATTAAAGGTGAACCCGGTACAGGTAAAACTCAACTAGCAGAAGAATTAGCCCGATCGTTTAACTGTAAACTTTATCAATGGCACATTAAATCAACCACTAAAGCACAACAGGGCTTATATGAATATGATGCGGTTTCTCGCCTACGTGATAGTCAGCTAGGGGATGAGCGGGTACATGACATTAGTAACTATATTGTCAAAGGTAAGCTATGGCAGGCCTTTGAAGAAACTGAGCGTCCTATTCTGTTAATTGACGAGATTGACAAAGCTGACATTGAATTTCCCAACGATTTATTGCAAGAGCTTGATAAGATGGAGTTTCATGTTTATGAAACCCAACAAGTCATCAAGGCAAAGCAACGGCCGATTATCATTATTACCTCAAATAATGAAAAAGAACTGCCAGATGCTTTTTTAAGACGCTGCTTTTTTCACTACATTAAGTTTCCCACGAAAGCAGAAATGCAAAAGATCATTCATGTACATCATCCAGATGTTAAACAAGATCTGCTTAAACAAGCGCTAGAGGTGTTTTTTGATTTAAGAGAGGTCAATGGTATCAAGAAGAAACCGTCGACCTCTGAGTTAATTGATTGGATTAAATTGTTGATGTCTGATGATATTTCCAAGCAAACCTTGTTGGATAACCAATCGGATATTATTCCGTTATTTGGTGCCTTATTGAAAAATGAGCAAGACGTATCACTGATTGAAAAACTGGCCTTTATGAGCCGTCGAAGTCGTTAATCACTATAGGTAATGTAAACAATGTTTATCGACTTCTTTCTGACTTTAAAAAAACACCAAGTTCCTTGTAGTTTACGTGAACTATTGGATTTAATTTCCCTGATAAAAAAAGGGGTTGTGTTTGCCAATGTGGAGGACTTTTACACACTGGCAAAAATTGCGCTGGTGAAAGATGAAATCCACTATGACAAATACGACAAAGCCTTTGCTGAGTACTTTAAAGGAATAGAAAGTATTGATATTTTTGATCAAATTTTACCTGAAGAATGGCTTCGTAAAGAATTTGAAAAACAGTTAACTCAGCAAGAAAAAGATAAATTAACATCGCTAGGTGGCCTTGAACAGTTAATGAAAGCCTTAAAAGAGCGATTAGAAGAACAAACGAAACGCCATGCTGGTGGCAATAAATGGATAGGAACAGGTGGCACATCGCCTTTTGGTGCTTATGGTTATAACCCCGAAGGCATAAGAGTTGGACAAGATAAAAATCGTCAATACAGTGCCGTCAAAGTGTGGGACAAACGTGAGTTTAAAAACTTCGACCAAGAGCGTGAGCTAGGAACCCGTAATATTAAGTTAGCCCTTAAAAAACTAAGAAAATTTGCCCGTACCGGAGCCAGTGAAAAATTAGATATCAATACCACCATTCGCTCAACAGCAAAAAATGGCGGTTTATTAGATGTCCACATGGAGCCAGAACGCCACAACGCGGTAAAAGTGTTAATGTTTTTTGATATTGGTGGCTCGATGGATGAGTATATTCACACCTGTGAAGAGTTATTCTCAGCTGCCCATAGCGAGTTCAAACACCTCAAGTTTTATTATTTTCATAACTGTTTATATGAAAAAGTTTGGCAAGATAATCGCCGACGTTATCAAAATACGATTGATTTGGAAGAGGTTATCCGTACTTATTCTGCTGATTACAAAGTTATTTTTGTTGGTGACGCTACCATGGGGCCCTACGAGATAATTGCAAGAGGTGGCAGTGTAGAGCATTGGAATGACAAGCCCGGAATCGATTATATGAATCGCGTTTTGAATCATTTTAATAAAGTCGCTTGGTTAAACCCTCAACCAGAGCATTACTGGACTATGCATCATTCAATCTCGATTATTCAGCAATTAGTTGCAAATAAAATGTATCCATTAACCGTCGATGGAATTGGTCGGGCCATTAAGGATCTTAGTTAACACTGGTTACAGTATCAGATTGACTCGCTCAAACTAAACCGCCCTGTATGTAATGTCATACAGGGCGGTTTGATGCACACTAACTCACTTTCTGTTTCAGATATCTGCGCCAAGCCAAAGCTGAGTTAATATAATCAGATTTTTCTTTAGGTACTCATTTGTAAATGCTTGCTGTCTTGCTGTGATTTGAGCTTAGATTGGCCATTTATCAATGTACTTTAAAATTTGAAGTTGATTTTTGTATCTAGCTCGATGGCGTCATCTAACGAGGCAAGTATGGCTTGTCTTTCTTTTAGCTTAGTCGCGTGATGCGATTTAAAATGAAGCGTTTGCAAGTGTTTCGCAACAGCTTGTGCCGTGTCCATTAAGTGTTCAGCGGGAACCACTTGATCTAGAAATCCTGCAGATACTGCCGCTTCAGGTGAATAGAGTTCAGCCATGATCACCGAGCGAGTTAAGTAATTACGCGGTATACGATTACGGGCGATTTCAATACCGGCTTGATGCATTGTCATACCAATTGCAACTTCATTTAGGCCAATTTTAAAATTGCCCTCACAACCGATCCGATAATCGCAACTGAGTAACAAAAAACCACCTTTTGCGATAGCATGACCTGAACAGGCACCAATAATCGGCGTTGGGAAAGCGAGCATCCTGCGAGATAATTTAGACCCAGCCGTGACAAGCGCAATAGCATCGTCCGAACTTTTTTTCATGGTTTTTAGATCATAACCACCTGAAAATATGCCTGTTTGACCGGTTAAAATCACCACAGCCTTGTCTTGTTCAGCTTTATCTAAAGCAGTATTCATTTGCTGAATAACTTCAGGTGAAATCGCATTCACTTTGCCATTATTTAAGCTAATTACATGAATATTGTTGTCAATTGATACCTTAATAAGTTCCATTTACTGCCTTCTATATATTGTCGTTAAGGGGTGTTAATGTCAGATTGCTAAACACACGATAGCTTGATGTCACCTTAAAGGGGTACTCTATACAGTAATTACTCTAAAAAAAAGCCTTAACCCTGTTTAGCCGCTAATTAATAAGCGGGTCTTAACCTTACATTAGCCATAGACGGTATTCACTACAGTAGGCTGCTTAATTAAAAAATATATTCTTTATGTTTTTACTTGGGTTAATCAAAAAAAGCCACAGCGTTATCGATAGACTCTCGCTCAGTTCTGGTCTTATTGATTAAAGCGTCATCATCGGCATAACCAAATGACATGCCAAATAATATTCCTCGGTCTTGTGGAAGATTTAGCACTTCTCTAACGGGATCAGGGAATTGGCCTAGTGCGCCTTGCATACAGCTTGATAAACCATGTTCTGACAAGATTAATGATAAGGTTTGGGCATATATGCCTAAATCGACGGCTCCCATAATGTCTAAGTATTTATCCATGGTAAAAAACACCGCGTGGGGAGCATCAAAAAATTGCCAATTACGAACCATTGCCATTTGCCGGGCTTTTTTGTCATCTCTGGCAATACCTAAGGTGCTGTATAGTGCATTGGCTGAACCAAACTGACGCTCACGATGAATACCGTTATATTTGGCGTACCAATTGAAATCAGGATTAGGCGTGGCACCACTCATTAATGTTTCCATGAATTTTTGTTTGAGGATGTCTTTGGTTTCTCCTGACACCACACAAGCTTGCCAAGGTTGCACGTTGCAGTTAGAGGGAGCGAGTTGTGCACTAGCAAAAATTTGCTTTAATGTTTCTTTGGGCACGGGTTTGTCAAGGAAGGCGCGTGTCGAATAACGTTGTTTTAAAATAGATTCAATCAGCATACTAGTTCTCTTGTTTTGGTTGATTAGTCATTTTTCAAGGTTTGGTTCTTTGTCAGCCTGTTATAGTACTATCAATTTCTATAGTGAATCACTTAAGCCCTGTACAAATAATCACTGCAATTATTATAAAAGATTAACAGAGCTTAGATAACTCTCATGTTTTAAGTCACTATGATGGTTTTTATTTTTTAAGCATTTCTAGAAACTTAAATTAAGGTAGTCAAAGTAAGCCTGCAGTTAAACAATGAAGTTACAATTGCACGAAAAAAAGCAATGGTTTCTAGTTTTGAGTTCAGCTCATCTTGAAAGCCAATGTCTGCACTATTTTTAACTATCACCACATTATGCTGCTGATTAACATAAATGTATTGACCATAGACACCAACACAAAAGAACTCACCATCTTCTGCCTCAGGCGGTAACCAGATTTGATAACCGTAACCCAGCTTACCTTGCTGAGGTTGTAAATAATCAGCTTGTGCTGTTGTAGCTGCTTTTATCCAATCAGCAGACACAATTTGCTGACCATTCCACTGGCCATTATTAAGTAACAAACGGCCAAAACGGGCATAATCCTGAGTGGTTACATTTAAACCTCCCAGTGCAAATGCAGCTCCTTGAGAATCGGTTAACCAAAATGCATCATCCTGCATACCGATATTGTTCCATATATCCTGTTGAAGCAGTTCAACCAATGATTTGCCAGTAACCTTTCTGATAATCATGCCGATAACGTGGGTATCCATACTGACATAATGGAAAGCTTGCCCAGGCTGTGACTCATTCACTAATTCGCTGGTCATTTCATCTAACGAGCCTCCTATAGCGAGTACTCGGCCCATTTTATTAATGTCGGAATAAAAATCTTGGTAATCCTCGTTCCATTTGACACCTGATGACATTTGTAAAACGTGTTTTACTTTAACATTGGCATAGCCTGATTGCGCGAGCTCGGGTAAGTAGAATTCAACTGATTTTTCGATATCAATTTTGCCTGCATCAACTTGCATACCAAACAGTATGGACACAAAAGATTTAGCCATTGACCAAGAGATCCGCTTATCTTGCTTTTTAGTTCCTAAAAAATAATTTTCATAAGAAATCTTGTCGTTTTTTATGACTAACAACGCGGTTGTTGCTCGGCGAGTCAGAAACGCTTCGGTATCTGTTACTTGATCACGGTAGACAAATGAATCAGGTAACGGCTTCAAATTGGTTTCAAACAAAAAAGGAACGCCTGTCTGGGTAATTTTTTGATGATGAAACGCCTTAGTTATATTCGAAAAATTATCTACAATTAAGGACTTATCGAACAAAGTGATCACTGTGTATAGTCGGGTTACATTTTGCCAGTTAAACGCCAGTAGGATTAGGCTGAAAATCAACATGGCTAACAAAGTGCGTTTGATGAACAGAAATAGAGCAGGCATACAGCCTCACAAATTTAAATACTAATGTTTACAGTAACCTATATTGATACTCACAATAAATCAACAAATTTACCTTTATCGAAACGGCTTAATATGAATATTGAAATTTCAAATCTAGTTACAGATCTAGGGCCAGCCTGTTCTATTTATAGAATTAATCAATAGCTATGTTATAAAAAATTTTTTTCATTAAAAATTAAAGTGTATATAAAATAATGTTTGTAATTATATTAAATATAGAACAATCGTTATTTGTTAATAAATAAATTAGTATTAACAGAATAACTTGTTGATTTATGTTTAGGTGACTTTAATTTGCTGTACGTTTTTTAATCAGTTGTGGGGTGGTGAATTTTATTACTTTTTAATTAAGACATATCTTTTATTTTTCTCAGTTATCTATCTTTTAGTTAATAACAAAGTTTTCAACTACGTAGGACTTGTTATATAGGTGTTAACCCTGGGAGCTATACATGTTTTTGTGATATTAATCCGAAGTTTTAGCTTGCTAATGAAGTGTGACTTACCTAACATTGGCTTGTTGATTTTAAGGGCTTCTTATAAAAAAATATCGAGATAAATGTTGCGCTTTTGTTGTGTTGCGTTGTTTTTTGTTGATGGGTATTTTAATTAATTCTCACAACTAAAGTAATTACTCTAGTTATCAATAATATATAACTTATTGCAATTTGTGTAGGCGCTTTGCTGAATCGTGTTAATGTTTTTGTTTCAATGTTTTTTTAGTACATAGTAATTTTAACGTTATATAGGATGGCGTTCGATAATAAACTTTGCCTTCAAATCAACCTCACATGAATAATCAATAAGTCAGAACACAATCTATTGCTTATCAAGATTGATGTTCACAAATGGAAATAAATGCGATGCTTAAAAAAACAACAGTTGCAATCGCCTTAGCCTCTTTATTTTGTGTGAATGCTGCCAGTGCAGTATCACTAAAAGAAGGAGACAACGGAGATTATATTCGCCTATTCGGTGAAGTGGGTGTTGGGGGTCATTTGGGTACCAATTCAGATTATAACCATGATGAATTTTATGATACCAAAGGTTATGTCGATGATAGTTTTGCCACTCTAGGCGTTAAAGGCCAAAACAGAAACTTTATCTATCGATTAGAACTAGACTACCAACGTCGGAATTGGCTTGGTGGTGATGGTGAGTTTGAACTTGCTATCGACAAAATGTATGTCGGCTATGTATTCAATGATTATCATTGGATTGAGCTGGGTTTAACCGATACGGCGTTTGACGAATACGATCACTTTGGTGACTTCACCTTTAATAAAGCAGTTGAAACTGGCGAAGCTGGCGATCAAGAAAACACGATTAAGTATGAAGCCAAATTTGAACACTTATTCTATGGTATTTCATACTCTTATGAAGGCAAACATAAAAGTGGTTTAGCACAAGGTGATATTGTCAACGGTTATCTTGGATGGAAATCAGACTTTATCTCGATTGTTGCCGGTGTTGAAGCGCGTGGTGGCTCTGAAGGTGTTTCTAAGTATGGCGAACAACAACTGGTTGGCTTAGGGATCCGAGTAAAAGTTATTCCACAATTTTCTCTTGGTTTTAATGGCTTCTTAGAAGACGAAGACCTATCTACTCGTAAAAGTGGTGATGTCCACCTTGGCTACGAAACATTCCGTAATTATGGTTTAACCCTGAGTGGTAAATATGATTTTAATGACTCATGGGAATTTATCGCTTCAGTTAATCATGAGCAATATGAAGGGTGGGACGTAGAAAGTCCTAACTACGATTATACCGAGCTTCCAGCTGAATACGGTAAAGATCGCCAATGGGCAAGCTTAGGTTTCAACTACCGTCCTGCAAGGGACATTGTATTGTCAGTTGAAGGCCGAGTTGGCGAAGCTCCAGAGGCAGCATATGCATATGCACGCATGTACTTCTAGCTCTATTCCAAGATAAAAATATCGAGTTTACTATGAAGAAAAGTTTTCTTTCATTGGCGATTGCCAGTATTTTCAGTTGTGGCGTTAACGCAGGTGTTAATGACCTACTGATCACCGAAATGGTGCAAAAAAATTATGGAGCCGAGTTGGGCTCAGTTGAAATTACCAATACCCATGCTACTGAATCATTTACCTTTAGTGATGATACAGCGGTGTTTATGTGGGGTAATGGAAAATATGAAAACCAAATGCGTAAAGCAGATGGTGAACCTTTATTAACTGGTATTACGATTGAACCAGGCAAGTCGGTTGTGGTTCTGAATAAAGACGCCAGTGACGAATATAAAAAAATAATTACTGATAATGGTGGTAGTTACATTATTGGTGAAGGCAATGGCAATTACAGCGATTTTTACTTAAGTGGCAATGACGGTTTTTATATTAAAAACGGCTCAACGATTATCGATCGCGTAGGCGCTGCTGATAATACTAGCGTCTGGGCACCCGATACCACTTTACGTCGTCGTATGGACAGTGAAGGTAATGCGCCAGCACCTTCAGCAAGTTTTAATGCTTCTCAATGGGAAGTTATTAGTCCGCTTGATATATCTACCGTCGGCATGCCTAATTTGGCTGAGGCTTATGAACCATTCGTATGTGCTGATTTAACCACTATTGCTGAAATTCAAGGCGAAAGTGGTCCATCGCCATTAAAAGGTAAAAAAGTCGCTGTTGAAGGCGTGGTGACAGCCGTTGTTAGTTTACCTAAAAAAGGTTTTTACTTACGTGATGTCGTTGCTGACGGTAATCCGTTAACTTCAGATGGTATTTTTGTTGAAAGTGGCAGTGCTGATAGCCAACTAGTTGGTCGTACTATTTGTTTAGGTAGTGAAGTTGCTGAAAGCTATGGCCAAACTCAGTTAGCGGCAGATGATTGGGAAGTTACCAATAGTGAGTTTACTCCAACTGTTGCTACCGACATTGAAATACTGGAGTCGGATGGTAACTCTTTTGAAACGACATTAAATCGTTACGAAGGTATGTTGGTGAATTTACCTGCTGATTTAAATCCTCTTGAGGATGGCAATCAAGACATGCGTGTTTCTCGTAGTTTCAGTTTTAACTACGACAGCTTCCGTAATAACATCACGTTGGCTTATAAACGTCCTAACTTGCAACCGAATCAGTTAAATGTGCCTGGTACACCTGAGTCGGAAGGGGCAGCAGCACAAAATGATGATTACCGTTTAATTGTTGAAAGTGCAACTAAAGCTAGCGACGGCAATATCCCATATTACCCTAACTTCAACATAGCGCCTGAGCATAACTACATTCGTATTGATGATAGTGTTGTGGGTATGCAAGGGGTAATTAGTTACAGTTTTGGTGACTACGCGTTAACTGTAACTAATGAACTCAACAATACTAACTTTATTCACAATCTACCAAGAACGGATAGTCCAGACATTTCTGAAGCGGTAGATACTGATCAATTTGCTATTCGTATCGCGAGCCAGAATTTGTTCAACTACTTTAACTCTCCGTTTGGTGGTGATCAGAATCAGTTTGGTCAAAGCCGTGGTGCCGATACTTTTACTGAGTTTACCCAACAAAAAACCAAACTTGTTGAAGCAATTCGTGCGTTAGATGCTGATGCCGTTGCGTTTATGGAAATTGAAAACAATGGTTATGGCTTGAAAAGTGCTATTGCCGATTTAGTCAATGAAGTAAACGTATACTACAACGACGAATATGCGAACAATTATGACAAGCCATACTCAACGGAAAACCGTTATGTATTTGTTGGCTTTGACCATAATGGTAATGGCATGTTTGATGAGTTGGATTCAGTGGGTTCAGATGCAATTGCTACCGGTATTATTTACCGTCCAAGCAAATTAAGTATCGAGCGTACTCGTGTTGTCACCATGCCTCAGCAAAAGGCACCAACCATTGTTAACGTGAACAATGAAGTGATTAAAGATGGCAAAGGCGAAATTTTAGAAAGTGGTCAAAACTATCATCGTGATGCCCTTGTTGTGACTTTCTTAGTGAACCAAACGGGTAAGCGATTAACCTTAGCAGTTAACCACTTTAAGTCAAAAGGTTCAACTTGTTGGGAAGACTGGCAAGGGGTTGAATTTGGTGACGCAACAACATGGACTAAAAAAGCACCGGATCCTGATTTCCAAGGTGCGTGTTCTGAGTTCCGTATCTCAGGTGCAGTACAATTAGCAGAAGAGCTTAAAAAAATCGAAGGTGACAAAATCATCTTAGGTGACCTTAATGCTTACGCTAAAGAAGATCCACTGTTAGTATTAACCGAAAATCCACGCAACAAAACGTTAATGACTGCAAGTCATACCTTTGTTGGTGCTAAGCCACAATTTAAAGTTGATGGTTCTCCTGTGGCGATCACCCATAGCTATGGGTACGTCGATATTATCTCTAAAGTATTTGAGAAAAAAGGTAAAACACCTTGGAGTTACTCATTCAATGATGAAGTGGGCTCTTTAGACCATATCTTAGTTTCACCTTCGTTAGAACCACGCGTGATTGATGCTGTAGATTGGCACATCAATGCTGCCGAATCTAACTTGTTTGACTATAACAATGAGTACAAAGGTGACTACAGCAATGAATACAATAAGTTCTATGCTGCAGATCATTTCCGCTCATCAGATCATGACCCAGCATTAGTTACATTAAGTTACTTACCTGGCGAGGCTGACTCAAACCGTTCAATTTATCTACCCAAGTTACAAAAGTTAATGAAAGTGCCTTATCAAATTCCAACTAAAGCTGCTGCTTTAGCGGGTGATATTGCCACTATCAAACTGACACCAAAAGACGATAAAGAAAAACTGGACTTAAGCCAAATGGTCGAGCCAAATGTAGTGCTTACCAAAGATGGCCAAGCTCTTGTTAATTTTGAAGTATTTGGTGCACCGTCAGCCGACTACCGAGTTAAAGTTGCACTTGAGCGTAACGGTGAAGTGGTTGAGGGTTCTTCAGTATCATTTGACATCGAAGTGGCAAATAGAGACGGGTTAGTTCCTCAAATAATTGAAGAAAAACATGATGGTACTGGTGGCAGTACAGGATTGTTTAGCTTGCTTAGTCTATTTGGATTATTGGCGTTCCGTCGCCGTAAAAGCCTATAACTTGAACTAATGATGAGGTGCTGGCTACGGTCGCACCTCTTCTATTGATAAAAGATATGATTATGAATAATAAAATCAATGCCGTAGCTAAAGCAGTCACACTGTTATTGGCTACAGCGGCAACCAGCGCTCATGCAGATTTGGTGATAACTGAATATGTAGAAGGGAGTAGCAGTAATAAAGCCGTTGAAATATCAAATCTAGGCACAAGCACTATTAACCTTGATGCTGATCAATATGTATTATCGCTTTACTCAAACGGTGCAGTAGACACCAGTAACACAGTTACCTTAACTGGAACGCTTGCAGCAGGTAGCAGTATTGTTTATCACAATGCTTCTGCAGAAGAGCAATTTAAAGTGGGTATTGAATCAACCGTTACTTATTTTAATGGTGATGATGCTTTAGTGTTGACCAAAAATGGCGCTGTGATTGATCGTCTCGGACAATTGGGGGTTGACCCAGGTTCAGAATGGACAGATCCAAACGATGCCAATTTTTCAACTAAAGATAAAACCCTAAGACGCAAAGCCAGCATTACCACAGGTGATACCAACGCAACAGGTGTGTTTCCTAATGCGGTAAATCAGTGGGTTGTTTTTGATAAAGACACGGCTGATGGTTTAGGTTGCCCAGGTGAAAGCGCTTGTTCTGCCGCGCCTACAGAACCTGGTGTACTGTTGATCACCGAATATATTGAAGGATCTGGTAGCAACAAAGCTGTTGAACTTTCAAATGTGGGTGGCAGCGATATTGACCTAGATGCGTCAGTTTACAAACTCAGTTTATATGGTAACGGCAGCGAAGAGGCTGGAAATACAGAAACCCTAACAGGTATTTTAGCTGCGGGGGCCAGTATTGTATTTCATAACAGTAGTGCTGATGAAGAGTTTAAAGTCGGCACTGCTTCAACGGTAACTTTCTTTAACGGTGATGATGCACTTGTGCTCACTAAAGATGATGTTGTTATCGACCGTTTAGGTGTTTTAGGAGAAGACCCAGGCAGTGCTTGGACAGATCCTAATGATCCTAACTTTTCTACCGCCAATAAAACGCTAAGACGAAAAGCAAGCATTACTGCGGGTGATACCGATGCCAAAGCACCATTTCCAGGTGATAACAATCAATGGTTAACCTTTGATATTAATACTTCAGATGGCTTAGGTTGTATGGGTGAAGTAGCCTGTGGTGATGTGCCGGTGATTCCAGATCCGGATCCTACACCTTGTTCAGGTTGTGAAGAGCTAACACCGGTAGCAGACCCAAATACTTTTGACACCAACATATACTACACCAACGTACTGAGTGGGAGTTTTGATGATCCACAAGCGCTGAAAAATGCAATATCAGTTGTTGTTGCCACAGGTCATAAACAACTGACATACAAACAAGTGTGGACAGCGTTAACTTATTCAGATGAAGATCCAAGCAACAGCAGTAACGTCATTGAGCTATATACTGGCAAATCAGTGTCCAAGCAAAACAATGGTGGCAACACTACCGATTGGAACCGTGAACACATTTGGGCAAAAAGCCATGGTTTCCCGAGCGAGTCTCAACTGGGTTATACCGACGCTCATCACTTACGCCCAACCAATGTTAAGGTAAATTCAACTCGCAGTAACTACGACTTTAATGAGTGTAGCGATACAGGAACTGAAGTTGCTGAAGCGCCAGGAAACTACCTTGATGCTGCTGCACGCTGTTTTGAACCAAGAGATGAAATCAAAGGCGATGTGGCACGTATGATCATGTATATGGATACACGTTACCAAGGTAACGATGCCAATATGCCTGATTTGGTCGCGGTCGATCGGATCACAACCGCTGAAGAAGTTGCTAATAACGAACCGCTTCATGGCAAGTTATGTACTCTTTACACTTGGCACCAACAAGATCCTGTCGATGCGACTGATATCAAACGTAACAATGCTGTTTATACCTACCAAGGAAACCGCAACCCTTACATTGATTATCCTGAATGGGTACAACAAGTCTATGGTGATGAATGTGGCGATCCCGTTAATCCAGTTCTAGATGTTGATATTATTATTACATCACCGGAAATGGTTAACGAAGGTGAGTCGTTAACGCTTGACGCTTCTGCGACCGTCGCAAAAGATGAAGCAGAGCTTAGTTTTAACTGGGTACAAACTTCGGGTCCAGCATTAGAGTTTGAGCCTACAAGCTCAGTGTTAACTTTAACGGCACCTGAAGTCAGTGAAGATGTTCAATTGCAATTTACGTTAACCGTCAGTGATGGTTCTCTAGAGAGCTCTGAAGTGGTTAGCGTAAAAGTAGTCAATGTACCACTTGCATTTGATATCAGCTTTACAGGTAACACCGACATTAATGAAACCGAAAGCACAGTGATCACCGCTGCCATAGCAAATGAGCCTGCTGGTTTGCAATACAGCTGGGAACAAGTTTCAGGTATGTCAGCTGATTACAGCGCTGATGGCTTGGTTCTTAATGTCACCGCACCAGAGGTATCGGTTGATCAAGCATTAGTATTTAAGCTTGTGGTCAGTCATGGCGAAGAGCAATACAGTACAACGGTCAGCATTAATGTGAAAAACCAACAAGAAAGCGGTTGGACTAAACCTGATGGAGCAGGCAGCTTAGGAGCAGGGATGTTACTACTTCTGCCGCTTCTATGGCGTCGTCGTCAATCTTAAGCTTGTGATCCTTAATTTTTTTGATAAAAGTTAAGTCACATAAGTCCAGCAGTATCAAGGTTTCTTGGTACTGCTGGTTTTTTTGTGTATTACTGAATGTGGATTAAACCCAAAGCTCAGTAAATTTCCTGAATTTAAATCAATAGCTTAAAACTATGTTAAGTCGCAATATACTGTTTAAGTTAAAAGTTGCATTGACCATATCAGGCAAAAATATTTAACAATAGGAATTTCTATGAAACCGTTTTTTAATCCTATTACCACTTTTTTATGTAGTCTTTTTTTATTGTCGGGCTGCTCTGATAACGAAAATCTAGCTAAAAGTTGTACAGAAGCCGCGGAACAGTGCGTTACATTTACAGTACTTCATACTAACGATCATCATGGGCATTTTTGGGCTAATAGCAAAGGTGAGTATGGTATGGCTGCCAGAAAAACCTTAATAGACAGCATAAGAGCAGAAGTTACCGCTCAAGGTGGGCAAGTACTATTGTTATCTGGTGGAGATATTAATACCGGAGTACCCGAGTCAGACTTGCAAGATGCCAAGCCTGATTTTATGGGAATGAATTTATTAAAGTACGACGCCATGGCTGTGGGAAATCATGAATTTGATAATCCGCTAGAGGTACTTGATCAACAGCGGGAGTGGGCAGAGTTTCCAATGCTATCGGCTAACATTTATCGTCAAGTAGGTGATAAATGGCAACCCTATTTTGAACCCTACAAACTCTTTAACATTGGTCATTTAACACTCGCAATTATTGGTCTTACTACCGAACAAACTGCGATCATAGGCAATCCAGATTATGTAAAGCCACTGCGATTTACTCCTGCACAAATTGCCTTAAAAAACCACCTTGCAACCCTGAGAATAAATCAACAACCAGATATGGTATTTGCACTTACCCATATGGGGCATTACGCAAATGGTAAACATGGAAGTAATGCACCAGGTGACGTTTTGCTTGCTAGAAGCTTAAAAAAAGGGCAGTTGGATGCCATTATCGGTGGGCATTCTCAAAATCCAGTATGTATGGAAGAAGACAGTGATCAGTATGTTGATTTTACCCCTGGTGATAAGTGTCTGCCAGATAAACAAAATGGCACGTGGATTATGCAAGCCCATGAATGGGGTAAATATGTCGGCCGCGCAGATTTTGAATATTACAACGACCAACTTCATTTAGCGAACTACCAGCTGATCCCAGTTAACTATAATGCTGCAGAAGAAGAAAACAGACCGGTAGTTAGTAATCCAATAGCCCAAGACGCTCAAATGCTTGAGTTATTAACGCCTTATCAACAATATGGTGAAAGCATTTTGAATAAGGTTATTGGTTATACACAGCAAAAGATAGAGGGTGATCGTAAGATAGTTCGCGACCAAATTACGACTTCAGGCGTGTTAATTGCTAAAGCACAAAGTAGTGGGCCAGTCAAAGCTGATTTTGGTATTTTAAATTCTGGAGGTATCAGGGGATCTATTGCTCAAGGGCCGATCCAATACCGTGATGTGTTAACTGTGCTACCATTTGAAAATTCGATATCTTTGGCAAAAATGCGTGGAGTTGAACTAAAAACATATCTCGCAAGAGTGGCAACTCAAACGAGAGGATCTGGTGGTTTTGCTCATTTTAGTGGCATTGAAATGTCTGTAAATTGCCAGAAAAAATCAGTCGATATTAAACGTATTGCAGGCAAACCATTTGATGCTATGAAACAATATAGTTTCACCTTACCTCGTTATAACGCAGCCGGCGGTAATGGCTATCCTGTTTTGACCAATGCTGTTGACACAGGATTAATTGATGCTGATATATTTTTGCAATACTTACAACAACATAACCCAATTAATCCAAACAGCCCAGAGTATAGCAATACGGTAAAATTTACTGATGCCAAAACACCTTGGGGTTGTGATAGCTAATTTTGTTTATAAGATAAAGTTACATTAGACACTTAGAGCCATTTGTGCAAAAGCAAATGGCTTATTAATTATTTGATAATAATGGATAATATCTGAATTAATGATTATCAAATTTTGTTCCAGTCTATTTTAAAAACTTACTAGAACACGTCTTTATACTATTGGCTTTCGACTTGATTGCTAGAAGGTAGAACAGAAAAGTTTAATAAGTCTGCTAATTCACGTTTTAACTTTAAGACTAAAATCCATTCTAAAACCAGTCAAAACTCTAACCACATGCTGAAGGAGTTTTGAGGCATCTAATTAAACCCAAAAGCGCTCTAAATAAAAACTTTGCACTAAAATGGTGCGGCAAAATAGATTTTTAGGTTGTATATGACTGATTTTAAAACCTAAAGCTCTAGATCCACGAAATGACAATAAAACCATTTGGAATGAAAAACCACAATGTAAATGGCACTTTAAAGCTGGATCAGTTTAACTGATTTTAAAGAGGAATTTTTATATTTTGACTGGATCACTTATTTTAAAATGACACTATAAGATAAGATCCGATTAGTTTTTGAAATGATAACGCTGGATCTTACTTAAAATAACCTAGAAGCCACGTAAATAAAGGGCTGAAAGAAAATAGATATACAGACATATATTATATGAAAATGCTAATAATGTCGAGTTTTTAATCACTCTGAATATAGAGTATGTAAAGGCTATTAACTCATAAGAAAATAAGCTCAACCAACTATAAATTTGCTGTAAGCAGCCATTCAGATTAACTAACTTCTGCTCCAAACGTCATTAGGGCTGACTGTACCATCAAGTAAGTTTAACTTTTGTTAAAGTACATTTTCTCATAGTGAAAAATATGAATCTGAGTTATCCGATTAGGTTCGTTTTTATTCAATTGAGAGTGGCTATTACCTGATTTTTCTGTGATTATTGATTGAACTAAAATTTTTCATATAGGTTGGCTGCTTCCAAGAAGCAACTCATCCTACTAAACCGCTTCACTATATAAATGGATGTCAAACTTTGCTCGATAAATCCAAATTGCACTGGAAAAAGATAAAAAAGATGCCCCGTACTCTTATATCAAGTGTAAAGAACTCATTGTCTCTCTGGCACGCTAAAGGATGGCAAAAATTATATTTCTTGAAGAATTGGCTTTTCAGTTTCAGGTCTAAATATGCTGGTAAATTAGGCTTTGTACATGTGGTGGGTCTAATGATGGTCACAGCAAATTTTGTACCGGCCCTTCAAGTTCAACTAGAACCACACTTTGACCAACCAGAACGACTAGCTTCATTTAAGGCACTATTTCTTTCTCTTGGCGGGGCAATGATAGGTGCTACCGCAATTGCTTTCTCACTCATAATGTTTGCAATGCAAGTAAATGTCGAACGTATGCCACATGGCTTATTCAGAAAGTTCAGCTCAGACATCAGGTTGTTGGGGGCATTTATCGCGACATTTTCATTGGCTGTCATCATCCCAGGATTTTCGTTGATACCAGATAAATCTTGGGTAGCAGGCGCTACTGTAGTAACAATTTGGTGTATGTCTTTAATTATATTGTTATTTATACTCGCGTATCGCAGAGCGCTTGCGTTGATTAGTCCTACTATGCAATTAAAATTGGTGGTCGCTGACACGAAAAGGGACTTTGAAATATTGGACAAAGCCGTAAGGCGAATGAGGCCCATACTTCGTGCCAATGCAAGTATTGATAAAGAGAATGAGGATATCATGGGTAAATACGATATGGACCGCCTTACCTATTTTCAGTTATATCCAAATTGGGCAGTATCAGCTGAGCAAGCAATTTCCTACTGTATTACATATTCAAGACGCCACGCAGAACAAGGCGACCACGAAGTTTCACGGGTTGCACTACATGGGATCGTTGCAATCAATGCATTCTATATAAAAACGAAGGGCAAAACTTTTTTTCCAAGTAACCCTTTTATTGATAATCCGCTAGCATCTGATAGCTTTCTAACAAACACACTTGAACATTTGCGGCAGAATGTGCAAGTAGGTGTTTCCCGGAAAGATGAGCAATTCATTGAACAGAATTTACACAGCCTACTTAAACTTACAGAACTCTACCTATCTATTGAATATGGTGAAGAGTATGACCCAAGGTCGCATGCACATTTGGTATCAGGTTATCTCACAGGTGCTGTAGAAAGTGTTGTTCCACATGACATGGCTGATGTTTTGCTTGAAGGTGTATCAATACTAGGAAGTGCGGCCCGACTTATCGTCGTACATGACAAGCCCGAATATATTGCCTCCATTTCGGAGAAAATCGCACTTATTGCTTGTACTGGGACTGTTAATAAAAACTACCAGCCTGTATCTCAAGTAGCAGTTAAACAGCTAGCAATGCTCACTTTTGAACTACTTCGGAGCAAGTCGTGGGAAGTGCGTTATGCAGTAAAAGAAGTGCGGGATGATGTAAAGCTGATTGCAGATATGTACCTCAAAATACCAGATTCCCCGCTTACGAGTGTTCATAGCTCAAGTCTAGCACCATACTACTCGGGAACCAGCAACGACACACTAATGGCATGGCTGTCGGAACTAGTAAATGCTTTATCAATGGCGGATGCTGATGACGAAAACGCACAACGAGTTGTTCACCACTTAGAAGAGTGGGCTGATGGACTGTATCAAACAGAAAAAGAAGTACTATTGCAGGCTATTGAGAAAAGATCTCAACTTACGTTCGATTTAATCCACTGGGTAGTACACACAACAAAACTACTTCTCGCTGTTTCTTGTTCTGATGTTTGTGATGATTATCATAGAGACAAACTAAGAAAATCGGCTTCTTGGTTGATTAGTGTGCTCTCTTGGATTCCTGACGACGAAGGAACAATAAAATATATAGAAACATACCGTATCGCAGATAATATCTTCGAATCCGCAGTAGATGCTCATAAACGTGGTTGTGATATCGAAGCGCTTGAGATTCGAAGCTTACTTCTTAGTTGGACACGTAAGGTCGGTAAATATCAAACTGGTTGGTCATCCTTAGAAACTGCTTGTTGTGGCTTGGCATGCTTGAATTTAATCCTTGAATTGCCAAATGAGAAACTGTTCACGGATATTGATACATATATTTCCAAGGACGATGCCCCTAATTTTGATATCCGTTCAAGGGCCGCTTCTGACCTACATGAAGAAGCAGATAAATTCCGCTCCGGATATGGTCGCAGCAATATAGATATGGCAATGGTGCATGCCGACCAATCAAGGCTTAGCATACTTCTGCATGGAGTAGCAGAACGCTTATGTCCAGAAACTAATGATGCTGGAATAGTTGAAGATTAGAATGAACACTAGGATGTACCATACAGTAGAGGATTAGTTCAAATTGGACAACTACGTTTAGGCTTGTCCCATAATGCAAATACTAAACGTACTCAGAAAGATTGGAATGTTCGAAAGAGCGTGACTTAGAGTTAGTTGGGTTGGGGCTTCGTAACTGTGGGCATCCTACTCTGAGTGTCGGATGCCCAGTTTAGTTAGCCAACTCTCTATATCAGCATAACCTAAAACACAGGCTCGCCGTCAAAGTCCATTGCATCTTTAAATGTTTTTCGGTCAACGAGAGCGATATTTTTTCCGAGTTTAGATACTTTCAAAAAGCCATCTACCTCACTTCCATTGTAAGCGTCTGCCCAAAGGCACATACCGCTTACTATGCTGTTGATTTATTTTGTTCCCATGTTTTATTGGGAGATACATAATGAAAACCTTTCGTAATAAACAGCAGTGGCAAGAGCTCGTTCTTGCGCAGCAGCAAAGCGGCTTAAATATCAGTGCTTATTGCCGCAAACATAAATTATCCACATCGAGCTTTTATGCCCACAAAAAGCGCTTGGCATCAACTGAGGGCGCTTTCGTCTGCGCCCAAATCTCACAACATAAAGTCATTGAGCATCAAGTGACTCAACTCGAACTCGCGCCGCCAAACGTTGCTATCACATTAGAACTCGCTCATGCCAAATTGCACTTGCCTCACTCAGTCTCGCCGAGTTTTCTTGCGCAATTATTGCGAGAGCTTGCGCCATGAAGATGTTTATCGACCCACCTGCCATTTATTTACATCGTGATGCCGTTGATTTTCGTAAATCCATTGATGGCCTTGTGGCGATTGTTGAACAAGAACTCGCCCATGATGCTTATACTGGCGCACTATTCGTGTTTTGTAATAAGGCTAAAAATAAACTCAAATTGCTGTATTGGGATAAAACGGGATTTGCCCTGTGGTATAAGCGCTTGGAGAAGCAAAGGTTTAAATGGCCCAGTAAAGTTGACCGCCAAGCCTACAGCTTAACCGAGCAGCAGCTTTCATGGTTGTTATCAGGCTTTGATGTGATTGGGCATCAATCACTTAACTATCAATCTTTAGCTTAAATGAGACAAATAAGGGCGATCGTTTTGCAGTGAAGGATCGTTGACACTACCCCTGACATGGATTAATGCTTAACCCCTTATTTGGCTTGCTATTTCTGATACACTGCGGGCATGAAAACCTTGCCCCATGAATTACCTGACGACCCAGCACAACTCAAGCAAATGCTGCTTGAGTTGCAGCAAACGTTGGCCGAAAAAGATGCCCTGATTGCCGAGCAAAGTGCACAAATTCATGACTTACTAGTCCAATACAACGCTAAGCTCGCCAGAGAATTTGCTAAAAAATCAGAGAAACTGCCTGGCGCGGAGGAAGTCTTTAATGAAGCAGAAGCTGAATTAGGTACAGAACAAGTCGATACCCTTGATGCGCAAGATAAAGCGCTACTTACTGAGCTACCGACGCTTGATAAATCATTAGAGCAACCCAAGCGAAAGCCATTGCCAGTTGAACTTCCTCGTGAAGAGGTCGTTGTTGATATTGATGAAGCCGACAAATACTGTGATTGTTGCCAAGGGGCGCTGCATCAAATGGGGCAAAGTTGTAGCGAGACGCTGGAATTTGTCCCCGCGCACATCAAGGTAATAAAAACCATTCGACCGAAATATGCTTGTCGTCAATGTGAGCAGCAAGGTGTTAAGGTCGCGATAAAAACTGCGCCCATGCCTGCAACGCCTATCCCAAAAAGCATGGCAACGCCAAGTTTGCTTAGTCATATCATCACCTGCAAATATCAGTTTGGCTTGCCTTTATATCGCCAAGAAACCCTATTTTCTGATATTGGTGTTATGCTCAATCGCAAGACCATGTCGAGTTGGATGATACGCTGCGCCGATTTACTTGAGCCTTTATATCAACGCCTGAAAGTCAGTTTACTAGCGCAAGACATTATCCATGCGGATGAAACCCCGCTTAAGGTATTAAAAGCCGATAAACCGACTAGCTACATGTGGTTATATTGCTGTGGTGATGATGCTCCCAAGGGCAACACTAACATAGTACTCTATGATTATCACAACAGCCGTGCAGGCCAATGTGCCGTTGACTTTTTAGCAGGGTTTTCCGGTTATTTACAAGTGGATGGCTATCAAGCCTACGCCCAAACCGATGCGACCTTGGTAGCTTGTTTGGCGCATATTCGTCGTAAATTTATCGAAGCTAAAGGGAATAACAAAAAAACAGGCAAAGCTGATGTAGCATTAAACCTTATCGGTAAACTTTATGGCATAGAGCAACAGATTAAAGGTAAATCTGCTGATGATAAATATGCCATAAGGCAGCAAAAATCCAAGATTATCATCGATGAACTTCATCAATGGCTATTACAGCATCAAGATAAAATCCCCCCGAAAATGGCATTAGGTAAAGCCATCATTTATGCGCTGAATCAATTTGAAAAGTTCAGGCGCTACTTAGATGATGGCCGATTAAGTATCGACAACAACCGCGCCGAACGGGCGATAAAACCCTTTGTGATAGGTCGCAAGGCATGGCTATTTTCAAATACACCGCATGGTGCACGTGCCAGCGCAATCCTTTACAGTCTCATCGAAACAGCGAAGGCCAACGACCTAGTCGTACATGAGTATATCGCTAATTGCCTGCAAGGCTTGGCGGATAACCCAAGTGACGTTGAGTCTTTACTACCGTGGAATATCAAGCAAAGGTAAATGGCTAGGTGTATTTGCCTAGACGCTTACCCTTTAGGGGACAGTACTCAAAAGTTGAAGAGCTTGTTTACTCAAAGTTTCTGGATGCTTACCAGAACAAGTATGAAGTTAGTCATAACAAAATGATTGCAGACGTTGAATTGGATATTCTTCTTACAGGCAAACATATGCTAACTAAAGACTACATAGTGGAAGTGAAATATATAAGAAAAGGGTTTAACTTTGGTTGGCTCAGAGAGGCTTATCTGAAAAACATCTATGCCAAGAGCGTTTATTCCCAAATTACAAATAGATTGCCGAATACATTATTGCTCATTGTGATCGGCTCCGATGCATATGATGAAGATAAATATAACGGATTACTTCAGAGACTGGGAAAAGATAGTATAGGTAGAAAAGGAAAAGATATAGTCCGTTTAATAACTAAACAGGAACTTATGAGTATTAATAATTCCGATTTGCAAGATAAGGTAGGAATACATGCCTAACAAATTGCTGCACTCGGATAAATTACTCGCTACGCTCCCAATTTTCCGGTGAGCAAGGCTTTAGCTTTTAAGGATAAAAATGAACATTGATGAAATAATAAAGTTAGCCAAGCTTGAAAATAAAACGCTATTTAAAGCGCTTTTTGTATCATTATTTCTATTTTTTGTTTTTGCACCTGGATGTGCGCTCTTAATCCTAGAGGGTAAAAGTGAGTTATTTAATTCACAATTAACCGTTACATTAGGTACTGGTTTGCTAATTTCTGCTCCTTTTATTTTTCTTGGGGTTGTTGTTTACATGCACCCATATAAGACACTATGCGAATTTAGACATAAAAGCGCTACAGAAGCAGCTTGGAACTTATTGATTGGAGCCGGTATCTGGTCTCTTCTTTCAGCAGGCGTTTCATTTTCTTTTATCCATACAGCAAATGAATGGCTCATGCTGAATGTATCAGAAAATATATTAATTCAATATGGTGCAGTTTGGTTTGTACTTTTTTCGGTATTCGGCGGTATTTTTTATATCAATTCGTCCCGTGAAATTAAAAGCTAACAAGGCAATAAGCGCTCGGGGAGAGAGCAGATGCGAGATTTAAAATACATATTAAAACAGAGTTATGAAAGCAGCAGAGCTTTGATCATAGGCATAAACGAATATCAAAATGCCTCTCCACTTGGATATGCCGTAAATGACGCAAAAGAAGTAAAAGATATTCTCATTGGAGAGCTGGGGTTTGAAGCTGAAAATGTTACTTATCTTACTGATAGTGATGCAACCAAATCTAACATCCTAAAATCATTTCTTTCGTTCACATCAGAGAGTGTGAAGGTCGATGACAGGTTACTCGTCTTTTTTGCCGGTCACGGGCACACTAAAACAGGGTTTCGAGGCGAAGTTGGTTATTTAGTCCCCTACGATGCAGATATGAATGATTACTCCACATTCATACGCTGGGATGAACTTACGAGAAATGCAGAGCTCATTAGAGCGAAGCATATATTATTTGTTATGGACGCATGCTACGGCGGTTTGGCCGTTAATAGAGACATCCGAGCTGGAAGTAGTCGATTTCTAAAAGATATGTACCAAAGATTTTCTCGCCAAGTAATAACAGCGGGAAAGGCAAATGAAGTTGTTTCAGATTCAGGAGGCCCGATACCAGATCATTCTGTGTTTACTGGCCATCTAATTGAGGGTATTCGTGGCAAAGCTGCAAATGAGCATGGTGTAATTACAGCTAGCGGCCTTATGGCCTATGTGTATACAAAAGTAGCCAACGATCTTAACTCTAAGCAAACTCCGCATTATGGACAGTTTGATGGAGACGGTGACTTTATAATTGCCGCGCCGAATATCGATGAGCTTTCAGGTGATGAGAAGAAGGATATAGATGAGCTTATATCGGTGCCATATGCGGAGGTGTCGAGGAATAATGTAACGCTGGAAGAAAAAGTCGATTACGTTAAAGAACTTTTATCTTCGCAAAAGTCTCACATTAAACTCCATGATTTTGCCATTGAAGAAGTGAGGTTGTTTCTTTCAAGAACTAGCGAAGATAATTTTGCGGTAAGTGGAAGCTATTCTGATGAAGAATTCTTAAATCGAATTTCGTCTTACGAGAAGTACACCAGAGATCTTGGTGCAATAGTTGCTGTAATGGCATATTGGGCGACTGAATCAGAAGTTGAGGTGCTGCATAAAATTATATCGAGAGCTAGTGATAGGCTTATTGAATCGCAAGGAGGCCTGAATGTTTGGTTAAATCTCCGGTGGTATCCGTTGTTATTGCTGCTTTATCAGGCTGGAATCGCGGCTGTAGAAAGTAAAAACTACCAAACTCTATCGGCAATCCTTTATACGAAACTTGGCGAGTCAGACTTCAGCAATCATGAACCTTATTTTGCCCAAAAACTATCGAGCGGAATTCTTGAGCTCACAAGGGCTGATGTATTTAAACGAATCCCGGGACATGAGCATCAATATACGCCTACAAGCGAATATTTATTTAAACAGGTTCAGCCTTTATTAGATGACCTGTTTTTTTTGGGTAAGGGATATGAAGCCAGCTTTGATGAATTTGAAATATTGTACGCCTTAGTAGTAGTGGACCTCAGACTTCAAGGAGAGCAAAGCATATGGGGACCGATCGGTAGGTTTGGATGGAAGTATTCGAACAGAGGTGAAAATTCACCTTTTGTAAGGCTTGCGACTGAATCTTCTAATTTGAAAGAGCATTGGCCACCGATAAAAGCAGGCATGTTTGGAGGTTCATATGAGCGCTTTGAAAAAGCTACAAACGAATTCAAAGATGTTCTTGGGCGGCTCAATTGGTGGTAGCACTCTAACAAACGCGTCAATCAGGACGCTCGCTAGCTCGCGCTAATTACGTGGGCGTTATAACCCTTAAAAGGAATTTTTATGAAGCTTGTATCTGTAGAAATCGAAAACATACGCTGCTACAAAGACCCTGTTAAGGTTCAGATTGATGACCTTACTACGTTTATTGGCAAAAACGATATAGGAAAGTCTACAGTATTAGAAGCATTAGAGATCTTCTTCAACAATGATACTGTGAAGATTAGCCAAGATGATGCAAACATCTCTAATGAGAATAAAGTGGTTTGTATCACCTGTGAATTCACGAATCTGCCAGACAGAATAATTCTTGATAGTGGGCATGAAACCACCCTAGAAAATGAATATTTATTGACGCCTGAGTCAACCTTAAAAATTAAAAAAACTTTTGATTGTGGAAAGAAAACACCAAGTTGTGATGTTTTTATTATTGCCTACCACCCGACAGCTGCTGGTGTAAGTAACTTACTTGAACTTAAAGAAAAAGATCTTCAGAAAATAATAAAAGATCAAGGCATTGATAGCGCCCTGAAAGGCAACCCTCTAATGCGAAAAGCCATATGGGATAATGTGTTGTGGTTGAATTAGCCGGACACTTCAATAAAGGAATATAATAATGCCATTATTGAGGTGAATATGACTAAACGAATAAGTAAACAATATCCAGATGACTTTAAACAAGAAGCTGTCGCTTTGGTTCTTGAACAAAATTACACAATAGTTCAAGCAGCAGCTTCTTTAGGTATCACAGATAAAATCCTTTACAGCTGGGTTTCTAAACACAAAAAGCAGGCACAAGGTGATACCTTATCTGTCGATGAACGCACCGAACTTATGCTGTTACGCAAAGAGAATAAACGCTTATTAATGGAGCGTGAAATCCTAAAAAAGGCCAGTGCCTTCTTTGCGAAAGAAATGAAGTAAGGTACTCATTTATCAAGACTCTTGTGTCGAAATACCCTATTTCGTTGGCGTGTAAAGTGATGCAGGTCAGTTCGTCAGCGTATTACGTTTGGCTTAAAAGGCCTGGTGAGCTTATCACTGCTGACACACTAGAATTATTTCGTCGAGCTAAAGCACTATTCAAGGCCAGTAGAAACAGCCTGGGTAGCCGAGAATTAGCTAAAGCATTACGCAAAGAAGGGTTTAGTATTACACGTTATCGCACTATTAAGTTAATGGCGCGATTGAAACTGGTGGTAACGCAACGTCTGGCTTATAAAGTCACCACGAAGCGTAAACACAGTGATAGCGTGGCTGATAATTTGCTTAATATGAATTTTAATCCTGTTGGGCCAAACCAAGTCTGGGCAGGAGATGTGAGCTATCTTAAAACAGGCGAAGGCTGGCTATATCTCGCAGTGGTGATGGATTTATATTCTCGCAGAATCGTCGGCTGGCATATCTCTAAGCGCATGACGAGAGGCTTAGTGGAGAAAGCATTTTTGAAGGCTTATAACTTGCGAAAACCACCTAAAGGCCTAGTTTTTCATAGCGATAGAGGTTCGCAATATACTAGTAAAGGCTATCGACGTTTATTAAAACAATTGGATTGCAGAGCAAGTATGGGCGATGTGGGAGCGTGTTGGGACAATGCTGTTGTAGAGCGATTTTTTGGTAGTTTGAAACACGATTGGTTATTAAAAGTACCACAGCCAACTCGTCATCATATGTGTGATGATGTGGCTAAATATATGAAATATTACAATGTAGAACGACTGCATTCGGCAAATGCTGATCAGTCACCTATAGACTTTGAAATCTCTTTTAGAAAAGTGTTCGGTTGGAGTTGACCAGAACAATGTTAAAAACCTCGAACTTCAAGAAATAGAAATACAGGTAACAAAACCCAAAGAAGATAGCAAAAGGATCTGGGAGCAACTTGATAAGTACTTGCCTTTGTTTGCTCTGTTTCAAAGTGACAGAAGTAGCAAAGATTCAGATGGAGAGGTCCAAGATCCTATGAAGGCTGCTGTTGCTACTGCAATAGCTGAAGTTAAGGATGATATCGAACGGATTCAGCAAAGAGTAAAAGCAAGGACGGAGGAGATTGCGAATAATACTCATAAAGCACTTGAAACCATTGATAAAACTCTTGCATCAGAGCTAGTGCCAGATTTTATTCCGCCGACCCCAGCGAAATGGACAGGCTTATTTTCCGTAAGTCTTAGTACAGATGGTATACCATTAAACAAGCGTGGAAGCGGCGTGCGCCGATTGGTCTTAGTTAGTTTCTTTAAAGCTGAAGCGGAAAGGCTCCTCACACAAGGTAGCAAAAAAGGAATTATATACGCAGTAGAGGAACCTGAAACCGCACAGCATCCCAACAATCAAAAGATACTTCAACAAGCATTTTCAGATCTTGCAAGTGAACATAATTGTCAGGTAATACTTACGACTCATAGCCCTGGGTTTGCTAGTGATCTTCCAATTGAGGGTATTCGTTTCGTTACACGAGATGAAAATGCAAAACCTTGCATTGAAAGTGGTGTAGATGTACTCGGAAAAGTAGCAGAAGCACTTGGAGTGACGCCAGATAGTCGAGTTAAGCTAATTTGTTGTGTTGAAGGTCCAACAGACGTCAAAGCATTAAAAGCGCTAAGCCGTGCATTACATCTGGAAGACAATTCGATTCCTGATTTAACTAATGATGATAGTGTCGCTTTCGTTGTTCTAGGTGGTGGTAATTTAAAACATTGGGTGAACGATAATTATCTAAAAGGTTTTGGACGCCTTGAATTGCACATCTACGATGCTGATGTGCCTAGCTATGTGGGTGTAATTGAGCAAGTTAATGCTCGTGGCGATGGTTCAATTGGTTTCATTACGCAAAAACATGAAATCGAGAGTTACCTGCACTCGGATGTAATAAAAGCGGCTTTTGATGTGGACGTTGTTGTAACAGATCACCCCAATGAAGATGGAAAAGCAACGCCTAAGGTTTTCGCAGAAGTATATTCTGTTGCACAGGGATATGATGGTGTTATGAAAGACAACAATGCCAAAATACGCCTCGCTGAAAGAGCTTTCCCACTTATGACTGCGGATATGATTCATGAGAGAGACCCGAATGGAGAAGTGAAAGAGTGGTTCACAGCAATGGCTGGTTTTTTAAATTAGTGCATCGGGTTATAACAAGTCAACTCTCGCGGACGCAGCGTTGCTGCGCCGGTGCTTGAAGCGTTACCTACTTTTCAGCACTTGAGTTAAATATCAAGTAAGGAGGCTACATGGGTGCATATGAATCAAATAGACGAATAAAGTTTGCCTATCAAATGGAACATTGGAGCTACGAAAAGGGTAATCCTGCATTGCTAAGAGCTAATGCAAAGAAAATTATTCCGTCTGAATATAAAACTGATATGGATGGAAGCTTATTCTGCCCAGGTTGCTTTACTAATCTTAACCGTGTTCCAAAAGAAAAGGAACATTTTACCAATGGACGAGAAGCATATTTTGCTCACATTAGAACTTATAAAGACGTTAAATGCGATCTAAAGTCAATTAAACCAGAAGGTAAAAGGTACGAAAACTGGGAAGAAGCCAAGAAAGCAATTGACGATGAGAACTTGGTTATTATAAGTAGTTTTTTAAAAAGCAAACCTGAACCTAAAGAAGATCAACCTGCAATTTATGATGAAACTCCTGTAGAAGATCAGGCGGGACCGACTACAGAGGTTGCAATTGGACGCCATAATGGAGAAACGTTTGCCTTGCCTAGTCGGATCAAAACTGTAGCTGGTCTCTGTCGAAATTTTGATGAAAACTTATATAAATACTTCCATTTACCTAATAAAAAATATGCCATTCGACTTATAGACCTTTTAAAAAGTGTTAAAACAATTTCAGAAGAAACTGATGTCCCGAGTTTTTATTACGGAAAAATTGTAAGTACAGCACATTTGGGTGAGCACAAAAAGCCAACTAACTTTAGAATGACTTACCTTGAAAATAATGCAGAAGCCGTTTGGGATTTTTGTCTAAAGTCGCAAGATAAAGATCAAAAAGCACATGGTATTGACGACAATTCAGTTGGCCGCATATTGATAGTTTATGGCACAGTAAAACAAAATGGTACAGGCTTGTGCTTTCAAGGTTTAGGTTGGGGGGAGTTTAGTTTACTTCCTGAAAAGTATAACCATTTGTTAGATTAGGCACATAACAAACGCTTCTCAAGGAAATCGAGGCTAAGGCAATAGGAGAGTAGGGATGCCAGTTAAAAAAAAGGATGATCGACAACAAAAATTCTTTACCTTTCTACAGAAAAAGCAAAACGCTGGCCAACTGTTTAGTCGTGAAGATGTAATTGCTGCCACCGGTTGGGAGGCAAATACATTTAAGACGTATTTAAACAAGCGTCAGATATCACAATTCTTGGTTGAGGTTTCCGCTAATAAGTTTGAGGCTATAAATACCGTTGGTATTACGCTAACTGAGTTTAAGAAGCGGTTATCTCAAAGCAAGCACTTTCAAGAACTTGGGCATAAGTGTAAAAGCAATCTAGCCAAGGCTCTACTTAAAAAGTCTAAAGATAATATGATGCTGGCATTAGAGTTGTATAACAGACCCTCATTGGAGAATAAACTCGATGGCTTTGTGATGTTGTTCTGTACAGCATGGGAACAATTATTAAAAGCTAAACTAATTGAGAGAGATGGTGAGCACAAGATATACGAAAAAGTTAATGGTAAGAAAGGGTTGAAACGCACGATACCGTTACGTGTGTGCTTAGACAGGATCTATGAGCAAAAAAATAATATTCGCCGCAATATTGAAATTATAGCGGACTGGCGCGATGAAGCTGTTCATTTATTAATGCCAGAGATTCAATCGATTGCGTCCAGAATATTCCAGTCAGGCGTACTAAATTTTTCAGCTGAGTTTGAGTCATTCGCTGAAGTGCCATTTATTTCTTCCCAACATACAGGCATGTTATCTCTGGTTGGAGACTTCCAACTACCACCGGCGTCACTATTAAAGTCGCTTTATGGCTCCGCCGCAGATCAAATATTAGAATTAGCTAGCCAATTAGAACAAGATATCGAAGCAGCGGATGACATTACGTTTGCCATACCGATTAACGTGTCTTTGATGTATACGCAGGATCAGAATGGAACACAGGTGATACTTGCCAAGGCCAATGGCAAGAAAGAAGACATTGAGAATCTCAAGAACGTACTGATGGTAGAAAAAGCGGTAAACCCTGAAAAGTCTCATCCATTTACACGAAGCAAATTGCTGTCTAGCGTTTTAGAGAAGCTGCAAAAGTATGATGACGTAAAACTAGGGCGTTGCTTAGTGTACACAGCTGGTGCAAAACCATCTTTGAACACCAACTGTATCGACGCTTGTATTCATAAGTTGAAATGGAAATCCAACGACAACGAGTATCATCATTACATTAAAGTATCAGACAGACACCTTTATTCGATGAGTGCGGTCGATGAACTTGTAAAGAGAATTACAGAAAACGAAAACTTTGTAAGAGAAGCTAAAGAGAAATACAACCGGCGTAATAAAAAGTGAAAGATATGACGCGCTACGTAAATAAATAGGCGTTGGTGTACGCATTTAAATTTAATTCACGTAGCGTCGCGTTATTAGCATATACAAATAATGTCAGTTTTCAGCCATCAAATGGCAGAATTGTTCAAACCCAATCCCAAAAAAGGGATCCAGCGTTAAAATATCAAAATTTAAATTCCTAAAATCTAATGTATGTGTAACCAGTTGAATAGTGGTGTAAATTTTTGACACACAAAACTGGATCGATCCAGAGTTAAAGTGCTAATTACAACAAATAAGGGATGGTTACATGTACACCGCATATTCTATTTAACATAATATACATTGTGCGCAGTTATATATAAAAGTTTATCAATAGGTACTAATTTTACTGTTGCGCTCTAATGATAAATTTGATGCATTTTATGGTGTAAATTTAGCGTGTCTTCTAATTATTAATAATCACCTAAATGATTTAGTGGTTTATTCTGTGCACTTTGGTCTCGTTCGGTTTGACTGGTATGTAAATATTGAGAAGTTGTATCGATACTTTCATGACCTGCGTCGGCTTGAACATGTGATAATGGTCTTAAATTGAAATTAATATCATGAGTAATGCCAGTATGCCGTATGTTGTGTGCAGTGAGTTTTCTCATTAGTTTGCTTTCATATTCAAAGCCATCATTAAATGCCTTATCTGCAGCAAGATTTATGAGCGTATTAATTTCTTCGCGTATTTGCCTAATACCAAGGTTTGCATTTAGCATGCCTGAATCTCGTCCATGTCCAGCGGCTTTGTGACGTATAAAAATTGGATTGGTTTCATCTGATGCTGGTAATGGTGGCAAGCCTAAATAGCTTCGGTAATTTTTAAGACCTTGAAGCAATGATTTAGATACAGCGATGTTTCTTGCCTTACCACTTTTAGAAAAAGGTACATGAAAATACCAAACACCTGTATGGGGATTCTTTTTAAATTGGCTCATCAGTGGTGAATATCCAGATCTAGCACTGATTTCAGATATTCTTAAATAGCAACTATAAAGTAGATTAATTAAAAACAAACTTCGTTGATGCTTTTCTGGTTGTGATAATGCAAGTTCGGTTACGGTCGATACAACATATGACCATTGTAATTGAGTAAATGCATGTTGATTATCATCTTCATCAAGTGAGAATTTCTTTTTTGCCGCAAACCGACTGTGTTTTAACCATAATTGTGCAGGGTTTCTTTCAGTATATTCTTCACTGATAAGATAACCATAAAACGATGAAACTATAGCAATTTTTGTTTTCAATGCGTTATCACTCAATCGATAAGGTTGAATTTTTCCATCGATTTTCTTACCAATAAAGGGTCTCCAAGCACTATTTGGGACTCTGTCATTGATTGATTTATCATTCTTAAATTGCGCGACATTGAAATAGCCTATTAGTGATGTTGGTGGCGATTCGCAGTAAGCAATGTACCTGCCAATATCTTTGCGAGTCACTGCAATTGGCGAAAGACTGGCAACATCAAAGCACCAATGCAAAAAGGTGGTCAACTCGCTTCTGTAAGCTTTATAGTTATTTTCTGAATGACGCTGTTCATATAGCCAATCTGCACAATGCTCAATGATTAAACCGGCATCGGTCACACTACCTATAGATAATTGAGTGATATATTGGTTTACGAAGCTGTTTCCTTCGAGCAGATAGTCAGAAGAATCAAATAGTGGCAATACTGGAGGTAGCATATTCATAGCAAAGATTAATCTTTAAATACAATGCCTTATTATACACATAGTTAATGCCGATAACGTTATTTATCGGCATTAATTGACATCAGTAATTATTAAGTTTTACTAATACATTTAAATTTTACTTAAGTCGTTGCTGACTAAAACCTATTCTCGCCACTTATTATTTTTCTTTAAACACAATTGTCATGCTATTTCATGTTCATTCATTGCTTCATAGGTTAGCTTGTTACAATGAATTTTTTGCTGACAATGTACTAAACATATTTTCCATATAGCCTTCTTGGTTTCTTTATCTAAACACTTCAAATCAGCAGCGCAGAGCTCCCCTTTGTTGATTAAACTTGCGACTTTTTGATAACAAATGGCAACTTTTAATTCATTCATTAGAATCCCCTTTATTGGTGATAATGATTCTCAATTGCATTAAATTTAATCCATCTATACCATTTTTACAACCAATAAATTTAGTTGTACTACACTTAATGAAGCATCAACATACCCTTTCTTTCTTCTTATTTATAAGTAAATACAAGGCTTGAGGTATTTTAATGAGTGTAGAAATTATTAATAAGCGATCTTTATTTTCTTCTAAAAAAACGGTTAAGCCTAAAAATACCCTACCTAGTTGGAAAATATTGATTGTCGACGACGAGCCAGATATTCATACAGTAACTAAATTTGCCCTATCTCGTTTTGAATTAGACAAGCGCCCTCTTGAATTCATCAATGCCTACAGCGCTGCTCAAGCTCAAGAAATATTGAAAAAGGAGAAAGATATCGCTATTGCTTTTATCGATGTCGTCATGGAAAGTGATCATGCTGGACTTGAACTTATAAAATGGATACGTGATGTGTGTAACAATCACACCATCAGAATTATTTTACGTACAGGACAACCTGGTCAAGCGCCTGAAGAGCACGTCATTGTTAATTACGACATCAACGACTACAAAGCTAAGGCGGAATTAGACTCAAGAAAATTAATGACCTGTGTACTCTGCCCTAAGATCCTACCGAGACATTATGGAAATTGAACAAGCTAGAGCTTGTCAAGCTCAACATCGCTTAGGGCTTGAACGCGTTTTAGAAGCCACTTCAGGCTTATTTGAATTAAGAACTTTACACCGTTTTGCTGATGGCTTGTTAACTCAAGTTGCCTCGCTACTGAAACTCAATAGTGAAACGCTTTTATTAACCTGCAATGCACTCGATGTAATGAGTGGCCATATAGATAACCAAGATATCGAAGTACTTGCTGGCACAGGTAAGTATCAAAATTGCGATAAAGATTCGATTCCTACAGAAATCATCTCTTTGCTTAATAAAGCATTAGATGAAAGAAGATGTTTATATGAAGATAATTGTTTTATTGGCTATTTCCCGACTAAGTCGAGTCAATTAATCAATATCCTTTACATGGATGGTTTAGATCTCATTAGCGATTTGGATAAAAAATTAATTGATATATTTGCAATTAATGTAGGCATTGCATTCGAAAATCTATTGTTAAATCAGGAAGTAGAAGATACCCAATCGGAATTAATTTTACGCTTAGGGGACGTGGTAGAAAGTCGGTCTAAAGAGGCAGCAAATCATGTAAAGCGGATGGCAGAATACAGCTATGAGCTAGCATTGCTTGCAGGACTTTCAGAAGAGGAAGCAGAGTTAATAAAGCGTGCATCACCTATGCATGATGTTGGAAAAATTGCTACTCCAGATTCAGTGCTATTAAAGCCAAGCCAATTAGATGATTCAGAATGGGACATAATGAAGCAACATCCGCTGATTGGTCATCAAATAATGGCTGATTCTGAACGCCCAATTTTAAAAACAGCCTCAATCATTTCATTGCAACACCATGAGAAATTTGATGGTACGGGCTACCCTTCTGCTTTGTCTGGTGAAGATATTCATATTTTTGCACGAATAGTGGCCATAGTAGACGTTTATGACGCGCTTTCACATAAGCGTTGTTACAAGGATGCATGGCCAATCGATCGGGTTTTAGATGAAATGAATCAGGGCGCAGGAAGCCACTTTGACCCTGTTTTATTAAAGCTATTTATTGATAATATCCACGTATTTGAAAGGATCAGAATTCATTGGCTTGATACTTAACTGTTTGACGGTGCATCAGCTAAAAAATCGAACCACACTCGATACGTTTTGCCTTCTTGCGCAAAGCTAATATTCGCTCGCCAAACCATATAACCGCTAGCACATGATCCGTAAATTAAATTACCGTTGTAAACCTTATAATCCATGTTTGCAATTGGCGTTAGAATTACAGGGATTACGCCCATATACATGTCTCTGCCTTCTACTACTACATTAACGTCAGACACGGTTTCTGAAAATGCCAGAGAAATTTCAATTGGCTTTTCGCTTGGAGCGTGTTTTTTATCGAACTGCATTGATACAAGATTACCATTAACAACTTGTTCACATGGCTTTATTTGAAACTGGCATAGGCTGTCATCTTGACCATATTTTTGCTGTTCAATTTTATCAGCTGGCTCACATGCTATTAAAAAGTATGATGAAAGTATCACTAATAAACGAGCTGTTTTTGATTGCATACTTTTTAGCCTATTCGTTAATTTTTGTAACATTATCTTTCAGAGATTGATCTAGATCAAAATTCTACAAGAGAGTTAAGTTTCTTTTTTGATGTAGCTCAAGTATCATAACCCCGCTGCATAATACTTGAAAGAATTGTGCGGTAACACCTTGACAGTCATTAACAAAAGAGGCAGGAAGCTGTTACTTAATTAAACGATTGTCAACTAAACAGGTGGAGTTTTACTCTGCCAATATTATAAGTAAAAGTAATAAGCCGTGGAAGCATTATGATGAACCATTCCCAGTCTACAGGCGCTGATTACAACTACACTATTGTTCGCCAATTTGCATTAACCACAGTATTGTGGGGAATCGTTGGTATGGCAGTGGGTGTATTGATTGCAGCTCAGTTAATCTGGCCGCAACTGAACTTTGATACTCCTTGGTTAACGTATAGTCGTTTACGACCATTACATACCAATGCAGTTATTTTCGCGTTCGGTACTTCAGCCCTATTCGCTACATCCTACTATATTGTACAAAGAACCTGTCAAACCCGTTTATTTGCACCTAAATTAGCTGCATTTACATTTTGGGGATGGCAAGCAATTATTCTATCTGCAGCAATAAGCTTACCTTTAGGTATCACCTCAGGGAAAGAGTATGCTGAGTTAGAATGGCCAATTGATATCGCAATTACCATTGTTTGGGTAAGTTATGCGATTGTTTTCTTCGGTACCATTATCAAAAGAACAACATCACATATTTATGTGGCTAACTGGTTCTTTGGTGCTTTTATTATTACTGTTGCTGTTTTACATATTGTGAACTCAATGGCTATGCCATTAACACTGACTAAGTCATATTCAATGTACTCAGGTGCCGTTGATGCGATGGTTCAGTGGTGGTACGGACATAACGCAGTTGGTTTCTTATTAACAGCAGGCTTCCTTGGTATGATGTACTACTTTGTACCTAAGCAAGCAGGACGTCCAGTATATTCATACCGTTTATCTATTGTTCACTTTTGGGCATTGATTGCGTTATACATTTGGGCTGGTCCTCACCATTTACATTACACAGCATTACCTGATTGGACTCAGTCTTTAGGTATGGTTATGTCGTTAATCCTTTTCGCTCCATCTTGGGGTGGTATGATTAACGGTATTATGACTCTCTCTGGTGCATGGCATAAGCTTCGTACTGACCCAGTACTTCGTTTCTTGGTTGTTTCATTATCTTTCTATGGTATGTCTACCTTCGAAGGTCCAATGATGGCAATTAAAACCGTTAACGCCTTATCTCACTATACGGACTGGACTGTCGGTCACGTTCACTCTGGTGCGTTGGGTTGGGTTGCTATGGTGTCTATTGGTTCTTTATACCATTTGATACCAGTACTGTTTGGCCATGGCCGTATGTATAGCACTAACTTAGTTAACGTTCATTTCTGGTTAGCGACTATTGGTACTGTGTTATACATCGTATCTATGTGGATTTCAGGTGTGATGCAAGGTCTGATGTGGCGTGCTGTGAACTCAGACGGTACATTGACATATAGCTTCGTAGAAAGTCTTGAAGCTTCGTATCCTTTCTATTTTGTTCGCTTTATTGGTGGTGCGTTTTTCTTAGCTGGTATGTTAATCATGGCATACAACGTTATTCGTACAGTTAAAGCAACAAAAGATTCTTTGCCAGCACTTGCTGAAGCAAAAGCATAAGGAGCAGATTCGATGAAATTTAGTCATGAATTAATTGAAAAGAACATCGGTCTGCTTGGTATTTTCACTGTACTTGCGATTAGTATCGGCGGTTTAGTGCAAATTACCCCACTTTTGTTCCAAAAAGATACAACTGAACCTGTAGAAGGGTTAAAGCCGTATAATGCTTTGCAGATTGAAGGTCGCGATATTTATGTTCGTGAGGGTTGTTATAACTGTCACAGCCAAATGATCCGTCCTTTACGTGCTGAAACTGAACGTTATGGTCATTATTCTGTTGCCGGCGAATCAGTTTGGGATCACCCTTTCCAATGGGGTTCTAAGCGTACTGGTCCGGACCTTGCTCGTGTTGGTGGTCGTTACAGTGACAAGTGGCATGAGGTTCATTTAATCGACCCTCGCGCTGTTGTTCCTCAGTCGAACATGCCAGCTTATCCATGGCTTGCAGAAAACATCCTTGATGGGAAGTTAACTCGTAAGAAAATGGAAATCCTGAGTAATTTCCATCCACAACACAACCTTTACACAGAGGCTGAGTTGGCTGGAGCGGAAAAAGCGGTTCAAGGTAAAACGGAATTGGAAGCATTAATCGCATATTTACAGTCTTTGGGTTTAGCACTCAAATAGGAGGTAATGATGGATTATGGCACTTTTCAAGGAATTTTAACCATTATTGTAATGGTGACATTTGTCGGTATTTTCTTCTGGGCATACAGTAAGCATAGCAAGTCAAAATTTGATGAAGCCGCTAACTTAGTATTTGCAGATGATGAACAACAAAAAATGTCGCAAGACTCAGGAGAGCAGAAGTAATGATTATGAGTAACTTCTGGAGTATTTGGATTACTGTACTCACCATCGTTGTGATCGTAGGTTGTATCGTTATTCTTCGTGTAATGTCAAAAAATAATACTGGCGTTGAAGAAGGCGAATCAATGGGTCATAGCTTTGATGGTATTGAAGAACTAAATAACCCACTGCCAAAGTGGTGGTCTTATATGTTCTACATTACTATCGTATTTGGCATTGTATATCTTGTAATGTATCCAGGTTTGGGTAATTACAAAGGCTTATTTGGTTGGACAAGCTCTAATCAAAGTGTGCGTTCTTTAGACGAGTCTAAAGCTGCTGTAGAAGCTGCAAAAGCTGAAAACCGTTTATCTCAGTATGACCGTGAAGTGGCTCATGCTGATGAAAAATACGGACCAATCTTTGCTGCATATTTAGCGACCCCTCTTGAGGAGTTAGTTAAAAATGAAGAGGCATTAAAAGTTGGCGGCCGTCTGTTTCTACAAAACTGCGCTCAATGCCATGGATCAGATGCTCGCGGTTCAAAAGGTTTCCCTAACCTAACGGATAATGCTTGGTTATACGGTGGTGAATTAGCCGATATTAAAACCTCGTTAATGAATGGCCGTAATGGCATGATGCCTCCAAAAGGTGGTTTACCTATCGAAGATAGTGAAATCAAAGGTTTAGCTGAATATGTAGTTAAACTTTCAGGCGGTGAACATGACGCCGCACTTGCAGGCCAAGGCCAAGCTTCATACATGAAAGGCTGTTTTGCTTGTCATGGTATGGACGGTACGGGTAACAAGTTCATGGGCGCACCTAATTTAACTGACAATGCTTGGTTATATGGTGGCAGTCGTGGTGCAATTGAAGAGTCAATTAAGTATGGACGTGCTGGGGTGATGCCTGCATGGAAAGATATACTTGGTGAAGAAAAAGTTCACGTATTGACTGCCTACGTTTATAGCTTATCTAACAAATAGTTACATATGCTTAACAGAATTGGCCTCGATATACTCGAGGCCTTTTTTTTAAGTGATTATTAAGCATTTACCCTGTAAAATGCTCCACATAATAACAAGTTTAATTTAGGGATCCTCATGTCAGATGTACAACCTTGGTATAAGCAATTTTGGCCGTGGTTTTTAATTCTCCTCCCCTTATGTGCCGTCATCGCCAGCATCAATTTACTTTTTACTGCATTAGATAATTCAGACTCGTTAGTCGCCGAAGAATACTATAAAGAAGGTAAAGCCATTAATATGGATTTGCGTAAGATTAACTACGCCAAACAAATTGGTATGAAATATCTTGTCGCCATCGATGATAATATGATTGAAATCACTCAACACGGTGGTCCAGCTTATTCTGCCGCTCTTAATGTGCATTTTTATCATCGAACACTTGAGCAGCATGATTTAAAACTTAAGGTTACAGCTGATGGTTCTGGTATTTACCGTATACCATTAGATGAAAGTATTTCAGGCCCATGGGAAATCAGACTTGAAAGTTTTGATGGCGAATGGCGTATTCAGCAACGTATCGATATCACTGATAACGTTGAATATTGGTTAAACTAAAATTGTGAGTTAACCAATGAAACCATGTTTTCATTGCAGTGAACCAGTTGTTACTGCAAACAAATTTGTGACGGTTATCGATGGGCAGCCACAAGATATGTGCTGCCCAGGTTGCCAGGCTGTTTCGCAAGCAATTATGGATGCGGGTTTGACCAATTATTACCGCTACAGAAGTGAACCTGGAAGCAAGCAAAATGCATTAGTACCAGATGCAATCAATCAATTTACCGCTTATGACCTTCCAGAAGTTCAAAAAGATCTGATCCATAGTGATGCTGATAAAGACACGATTTCTCTTTCAATTGACGGTATAACTTGCGCAGCTTGTGCTTGGTTGATTGAACATAAACTCAAAACCTTACCTGGAATAGTCAATATAGCCGTGAACACCACGACTCAACGAGCGGTAGTGTCATGGATGCCAACTAAAGTAGCTTTAAGTGAAATATTGCAGCAAATAAGCCAAATTGGCTATCAAGCAGCTCCCTACCAAGTCGATGAACAAGAGAAACATAGTAAAGCAGAAAGCCGTAAGTTCCTGCTGCGTCTTGGCTTAGCTGGTTTTGCGACTATGCAAGTGATGATGTTTGCTTTGGCTTTATATTCTGGGTATTTCACCGATTTAGACGTAGAGTTAAGAGATTATTTTCGTTGGGTGAGCATGATTTTTGCTGCGCCAGTGGTGTTTTACTCTGCACAGCCGTTTTACTTTAGTGCTATTCGTAGTTTACTCGGTGGCAATTTAAACATGGATTTATCTGTGTCTATTGCTATCTGTGGAGCTTATATCGCCAGTTGCATTGCGACCATTAATGGTACCGGCGAAGTGTATTTCGAATCAGTATCAATGTTTACTTTCTTTTTGCTATTAGGTCGATACTTTGAGCAACAGGCAAAGCAAAAAGCCTCAGTAAGTTCTAGTAATTTACACAAGCTGGTACCTGTTACTGCACAAATTGTCAAAAACGGTCAAGTAACTGAAATTGCCGCGAAACAGCTTAAAGTTGCAGATATTATTTTGGTGCGCCCTGGTGATGTGGTCGCTGCTGACGGCATCATTACTCAAGGCAAAACCTCCATTAATGAGTCCATGCTGACTGGCGAACAAATGCCGGTAACAAAAGAACTTGGCTGTTCAGTTTTTGCTGGCACAATCAATATTGAGCAGCCCATAGAGGTGGAAATTACTGCGCTTGGGCAAGATCAATTAGTGTCTGAAATTATTCGATTACAAGAGGTTGCTTCAAATAATCGTCCCCATATAGCCTTACTAGCAGACCGACTAGCGCGATATTTTTCCGCCACTATTTTAACCATAGCTACCCTTACCTATTTTAGTTGGTTAACCTTTGCTCCAGAGGATGCATTTTGGGTAACCTTGTCCGTGTTAGTGGCAACCTGCCCTTGCGCATTAGCACTGGCAACCCCAACAGCGGTAACCTGTGCAACAGCAATTTTTACCCGTTTAGGGATCATTACCCGTAAATCAGGCGTGTTTGAAAAACTGCCCATGATTAATCACGTAGTATTTGATAAAACCGGCACCTTAACGTGCGGTAAATTAAGCCTTGGTAATGTCTTACTTCATGCCAACTTAACACAAGATGAAGTGCTGACTTTAGCGGCCAACCTTGAACAAGGCTCATTGCATCCTATTGCACAGGTATTTTTACCTTTTGCGGATAAAAATTTACCGGTAACTGATATTCATCATCACGTTGGCTTAGGGGTTGAAGGCACCTATAACAGCCAAACTGTTCGTTTAGGCTCTAAAGTATTTTGCTGTGAGTCTCACACTGAACCATCTAAAAATGAAATTGAAAATCAGCTGATTTATTTAAGTCTAAATAAGCAGTTAATGGCTACATTTGAACTTAACGATGACATTAGACAAGATGCCAGTGACACCATAAATTCACTGAAAAAATCACATATTGACGTCAGTATGGCCACTGGAGATAGTTCAGGTCATGTTAAGTACTTAGCGAGCAAACTTGCTATCAATAATGTCCATTCAGGCATGAGCCCTTCTTCTAAATTATCATTAATCAAACAGATACAAAAAACACAACAGGTTGCTATGTTTGGTGATGGTATCAATGATGCTCCTGTACTTGCCGGTGCAGATATATCCATTGCCATGGGCAGTGGTAGTGCTATTGCGAAAAATAGTGCTGATTTAATTTTGCTTGGCGATCATTTGTCCCGCTTTAATGATGCAATTGAAGTTGCAAAACAGACTAACCGCATAATCAAACAAAACTTAGCATGGGCGTTCGGGTATAATGTGATTATTTTACCATTAGCGGTTACAGGACATGTTGTGCCCTATATTGCTGCGATTGGCATGTCATTAAGTTCAATTATTGTCGTCTCAAACAGTTTAAGGCTGCTTAGGTTAAAATTATGAGTATTATTTATGTGTTAATTCCTATCGCCATGATATTTGTATTAATTGCGGTAGCGGTGTTTTTTTGGGCGGTGAAATCGGAACAATTTGACGACTTAGATCGCCAAAGCGTTTCAATATTGTTTGATGACGCACCGACTCCTCACACATCCGTTGAATCATCGATAGCGGCTAATAAAAGTAGCAATAAAGAGCCTAATTTGTGATTGAATTTAATGTGTTCGGGGCTTTTTTAGTTGGGCTAATGGGGGCCGCTCATTGCTTTGGTATGTGTGGCGGCTTAATTGGTGCCTTTTCTGCAAGCATCCCGAATAAAGCCGGTAATCAACTGGCTAATCAATTGTTATTCCTCGTCAATTATAATCTAGGCAGAATACTGAGTTATTCATTGGCCGGTGCATTAGTTGGTGGCGGCGCTGCCGCATTAGGTCAAATGTTTGCTGCCGATGAATACCTTATCTACTTACGATTTTTCGCCGGTTTTATGATGATCATTACGGGTCTTTACATCGCCCAGATTTGGTTTGGTGTGGTGTATATTGAAAAACTCGGCAAAGGTTTATGGCGATTACTTAAGCCGTTTACCCAAAAGCTGTTACCCATCACCCACCCATCTCAAGCCTTACTTGCAGGTATGCTATGGGGTTGGTTACCTTGCGGATTAGTTTATAGTACCTTAACTTGGTCTGTGGCTTCAGGTAGCGCGTTACAAGGTGGATTAATCATGTTCGCTTTTGGTTTAGGAACCATGCCAGCTTTATTAATGGCAGGCTTGGCTGCGCAAAAACTGGCTATTTGGATTCAAAAAAAAGCGGTTCGGATAATCAGCGGCTTGCTATTAGTTATTTTTGGTTTACAGACAATCTACATCGCGATTAATCAACTTTAGTAGCTGACAATATTGATTTGGTTTACCATATACAAAGTGAAATGAACTAGGAATTGCTATGCCAATTGAACAAAACAAAGCTCGCCGTCCCAACACTGGTGGATGTGCCATACATTGCCATGATTGCAGCATGGGTACGCTTTGTATTCCTTTTACATTAAACGACAGCGAGCTAGACAAGCTTGATAATATTATTGAGCGGAAAAAACCAGTTCAGAAAGGCGATCAAATTTTTAAGTCTGGCGATGCGTTAAAGTCTTTATATGCGATTCGTTCTGGCACAATTAAAAGCTACACCATCACCGAGCAAGGTGATGAGCAAATTACGGGGTTTCATCTGGCCGGTGATGTTATTGGTTTTGATGGCATCCATTCACAAATGCATCAAAGTTTTGCTCAGGCACTTGAAACCTCAATGGTGTGCGAAATTCCATTTGAAACCCTTGATGAACTATCAGGTACCATGCCTAAATTACGACAACAGATCATGCGGTTAATGAGTAGTGAAATCATGAGTGACCAAGAAATGATTTTATTGTTGTCAAAAAAGAATGCTGAAGAACGTCTTGCGGCATTTATTCATAATTTAGCAAATCGCTTTGGCAGCAGAGGGTTTTCGCCCAATGAATTTCGCCTGACTATGACTCGTGGTGATATCGGTAATTATTTAGGCTTAACTGTTGAAACAATTAGTCGTTTGTTAGGCCGTTTTCAAAAATCTGGCTTAATTGAAGTGAATGGTAAATATATATCAATTGTTGATCATCAAGCGTTAGGGATATTAGCGGGTAACGCACGAATTGCCACATAAGCGTTATTTTTATGATCCAGTTCAAAGTATATTAGTGTCGATAAAGCCATACTTGAATTGGGTAATAACGTATTAAAATATAAAGGCTTTGAAGGAGGTTATATGAAGGAATATAAAAAGATACTGGTTGTTATCAACCCTACAACTGACCATCAAGCAGCCCTGCATCGAGCCATTGAGTTAGCAACCAAAAGCCAAGCTGAAATTACAGCATTTCTCTCAATATTTGATTTTTCATATGAAATGACATCGATATTGTCTGCCAACGAGCGTGAAGCCATGCGACAAGGTGTCATTGATCAACGTATAGCTTGGTTAAATGATTTAATTTCTGATTTAAAAGAAACACAAGTTAAGATTAACACTGAAGTGGTATGGCATAACCGCCCTTTTGAATCCGTCATTAATTTTGCGATAGCTGGTAACTTTGACTTAATTGTTAAAAGTACTCATGAGCACGACAAATTAAAATCTATTATATTTACCCCAACCGATTGGCATTTAATGCGTAAAGCGCCAATGCCTGTATTAATGGTTAAAGAGCATGACTGGCCTATTGAAGGTAAAATATTATGTGCGATTAACGTAGCCTCGGAAGATGAAGATCAACTTAATCTCAACACTAAGATTATTAATTATGCTCAAGACTTAGCCCGTAAGTTTTCTGCAAGTGTCCATTTAGTGAATGGTTTTCCTGGAACACCGGTTAATTTAGCCATTGAACTCCCTGATTTTGATGCGAAAACATACAATGATAGTGTCCGTATGCAGCATGAAGAACGGGTACAAAAACTGGCACTTTCTTATAATATTCCAGTTGAAAATTGCCATGTTGAAGAGGGGTTGCCTGAGGATGTCATTCCTGATTTAGCCATTCAATTGGATGCCGAATTGGTTATTTTAGGCACTATTGGTCGAACAGGCTTTTCAGCCGCGCTCATAGGAAACACTGCAGAACATGTTATTGATAGTTTACAGTGTGATTTATTAGCGTTAAAACCTGATGGCTATAAATCGCCATTAGAGGATTAATCTACAGTTAGGCTTTACGCTACTCCTGATTACTGGAATAATACGCGCCCTGAAACATAAGGTTACTGGGCGCATTTTTATGTCTGACATTGAGCAACAAAAAGAACACATCATCAAAAAAAATATCACCCGCATGAATAAGCTACAAAAACGCTTACGTCGTGAAGTTGGCAGTGCAATTGCTGATTACAACATGATTGAAGATGGTGATTTAATCATGTGCTGTTTATCAGGCGGCAAAGACAGCTACGCCATGCTTGATATTTTAATTAATCTTCAACAACGTGCGCCAATCAAGTTTGACATTGTTGCTGTAAACCTTGATCAAAAACAGCCCGGCTTTCCTGAACACATCTTACCTGCCTATTTAGATAGCTTAGGTATTGCATACCATATTTTAGAAAAAGATACTTACTCGATTGTTAAGGATAAAATTCCAGAAGGTAAAACGACCTGTGCATTATGTTCACGTTTACGCAGAGGCACCTTGTATGGATTTGCTCAACGAATTGGCGCCACTAAAATCGCTTTAGGCCACCATAGAGATGACATCATAGAAACTTTATTTCTAAATATGTTTTATGGTGGCAAGATGAAAGCCATGCCTCCTAAACTATTATCTGATGATGGCGCCAATATGATCATTCGTCCACTGGCCTATTCTAGAGAAAAAGATATCGCAGAATATGCACAGCTAAAGCAATTCCCTATCATTCCATGTAATTTATGCGGGTCTCAAGAGAATCTTAAACGCGCAGCGGTAAAAGATATGCTAAAACAATGGGATAAGCAACATCCTGGTCGAATAGAAACCATCTTTACCGCAATGCAAAATACCGCACCGTCGCAAGGTGTGGATCGTAATCAATTCGATTTCTTAGCATTGACCAGAGATAAGGACGCCCCTTTACGTGGTGATGTTGCAGAATCTGATTTACCCGCTTTTGACTTTTTAGATACGAGTAATAATGGTCATATTGATCTTGATGCCGCGCAAAAGAATGGCGCTAGAATTGATATTGTTACCACGTTTAAGCCATAACTGATGGTGAAGGTATTTAAGCTTTAAAAACAACGCCCTGTAAAATTACAGGGCGTTTTTGTATATCGGTGTAGATAGTACAATTTCTAACAAAGCTAATTAACCCAAGGGCTAATCATAATTGGAGGTTGTGAGAATTCAATTTGTTTAACGTAATTAACTTGCTCGGTTGTGAAGGTCATTTTATTTGATATGGTTTGGCTAACACCATCGACTTTCATAGTTAAATCTTGCTGGTTGTCACGGGAAAATTCAAAAGTCAATCCACTCAATGGTTTACGGAAGTACTTCATAGGGAAACCTTGTAGTGCATCCAACAAACCATTCATATCATCCAAAATACGTTGCAGTTGATTATGACTATAATGAGTCAATATAGTTTTACCACGTACTTGCATTGCAATTGCACATTGGCTAGCATCGCCAGCAACCTCAATATTAACCAAACCTCTATCAGATTTTAGGCCAGCATCAAAAGGTAAAAATATCTGCTGTTGCTTGGTATAAGTTAAAGGATAGTTTTGCGACTCGGTGGTAATACTACCAGATAAAATTTTGCAATTATCATCAAGCGGTACACTAAATACTAGCTCAGCATTTGGATAACTATTTTTATTGACTCGTTTTAACCTATCATAAAATCCACTATATTCTAAAGAAACGGTATCGGCATGAGCAAATTGAGCAGATACACACACAATCACAAACGCTAATATTCTGATTTCACTACTTGTCATAAATCAATCCTGTTTACACAATAAGCTTTTGCACCAAATGGAACAAAAAACACTAATAATATTGTCATAATTATGACAAGCTATCATTCACTTAAAACGGATTATATCACAATAAAACTCAAGGAAAGAGAGTGGTAATTTCATGTTAAATAAACGTTTATCTGCTTATAACAAGGTTGTCGCGATTGGTGGCGGTCATGGGCTAGGTCGTGTTTTAGGCGCACTTTCATTTTTAGGAGATAGGTTAACTGGGATTGTTGCTACAACTGACAATGGAGGTTCAACTGGGCGATTACGCCAAGATCAACATACTATTGCTTGGGGTGATCTGCGTAACTGTTTATCACATTTAGCACCTCGCCCTTCATTAAGTTCAATGCTGTTTGATCATAGGTTTGTCGGTGAGAATGAACTTGCAGGTCATAATTTAGGAAATGTGATTTTACACGCATTGGATCAATTATCGGTTAGACCACTGGATGCAGTTAATTTAGTACGTAACTTGCTAAAAATTAACACCGCCATTATTCCAATGTCTGAATCTCCCACACATTTAGTTGCGATTAGTTGCAATGGTAGCAAGATCATAGGAGAACTTAACGTTGATAAAATGGCAGAAATGCCATTGGCCTTAAGCCTAGAACCCGAAGTTAAAGCAACGAAAGAAGCATGCGATGCCATCACGGAAGCAGATTTGATTATTCTAGGACCAGGAAGCTTTTTAACAAGTATTATTCCAACCCTACTGCTGCCTGAGATAATTCAAAGCATCAATAATGCCAATGCGAACGTTATTTTTATCGATAACTTAACCGATCAATGTTCATCAGCTATCCACTTTTCGATTGAGGAAAAAGTTACTTGGATCCATAACATATTGGGAAAGGAGATTATTCAACATGTGATCCAAGATAGTCACAAAAATAAACCTCATTTAGAAATATCTGCCCCACCACGTGTGCACCAATTTAATTTGGTCAGCCAACATCATCTTGGTTTGCATGACAAAATCGCTCTTGGTGATGCCATTTGTAAAGTGAGCAATCTATGAAAAAGGACTGCTATATGCAGTCCTTTTAAAATTTAACGCTTAGTTTGTTAAGTCGTTATAACACTTGTGCAATGGCCTTACACACAATAGGTATATTTTGTTGGGTTAATCCAGCCACACTGATACGGCCTGAACCTACAATATAAATAGCAAATTCATCTTTTAAACGGGCGACTTGTTGTTTATTTAAGCCAGAAAAACTGAACATACCATTTTGACGTGAAATGAAACTAAAATCTTGCTCAACTCCTTCTGCTTTTAAGCTGTCAACAAACAGTGTGCGCATTTTTGCAATGCGAAGTCTCATTTCTGCTAACTCAAGCTCCCATTCAGCACGCAACTCGTCATTACTTAGAATAGTACTAACAATTAATCCGCCATGTGCAGGCGGGTTTGAATAGTTTGCGCGAATGGTCTTTTTTATTTGACTAAAACTACGTAGTGCAGTCTCTGCATCTTCAGCGACTAAGGTAACGGCTCCAATTCGCTCATTGTATAAACCGAAATTTTTAGAAAAAGAATTAGCGACTAACAATTCTGGGACAATTGCCGCTACAGCACGTAGCCCCTGTGCATCTTCTTCAATACCAACCCCAAAACCTTGATAAGCAAAATCAAACAAAGGTAATAACGATTTTTCTAAACATAATTGCCCGATAATTTTCCATTGCTCGATGTTTAAATCTATTCCCGTTGGGTTATGACAACAGCCATGCAATAACACCACATCACCAGCCGTTGCATTGGATAAATCCTCAACCATGGCATCAAAATCCATGTCATGAGTTTCTGGTACATAGTAAGCATACTGTTTAACAGTTAACCCTGCGGTTTCAAAAATATTTTGATGGTTGGCCCAAGTAGGATTGCTTACCCAGATTGTACGAGAAACAGTATTACTCAGTAAAAACTCTGCAGCAACACGTAAAGCCCCGGTGCCGCCTGGCGCTTGAGCAGTTGCGGCGCGTTTGTCAGTGATAATTTGACTGTCTTTACCAAATAATAAACTCTGAACGACTTGGTTGTATGCCAACACGCCTTCGATACCGAGATAGTTTTTAGTTTGTTCTGTCTCAAGTAAAATTGCTTCGGCTTTTTTTACCGAATTTAAAACTGGGGTTTGTCCTGCTTCGTTCTTATAGATACCCACCCCTAGATTAACCTTATGTGGGCGTTCGTCAGCTTTAAATGCATCTGTAAGACCAAGAATAGGATCAGCTGGAGCCTGAGATACTTGAGTGAAAATCATTACAACATTCCTAATGGTAGAGTTCGAATATAGTTTTGTTCTTTATATCATTGAGCAGGCTTTGAGAGTAGTGAGAATTTTAAATGATGAGATAAAAATCTTATGAAATATAGATTCAATAATAAATTAATAAATAATTATTAAATTAATAATTTACCTAAAACAAATAAGCCTCATCGCATGATGAGGCTTCTCTGAATTTGGCGGAGCGGACGGGACTCGAACCCGCGACCCCCGGCGTGACAGGCCGGTATTCTAACCAACTGAACTACCGCTCCAAATTTTATTTAAATTAATTTTCTAATAAGTTAAAAAACTAATTTAAAGTCACTTGATTGGCGGAGCGGACGGGACTCGAACCCGCGACCCCCGGCGTGACAGGCCGGTATTCTAACCAACTGAACTACCGCTCCACTCAAGTGCGATGAATAATAAAGTTGTCTTAATATTGCGTCAACCCTTTTTTATATTTTTAATTCTGTTTAGTTAAAAAATGTTCAATTTCAATTGAAAAGCATTAAAAATAACCAAGTTTTACTCAGACTACAGTTTTTCATCAGGAATGGTTAAATCTAAATCGTCCAAATCAAGTTGCCCTTCTGATGACTCTGTTTTCGGCTTATCTTTATTTTCTTGTTGAAGCCTTAGCTCAGCAGCGGCAATCGCTTTTGCTAAGCTTTGCTTCTTGCGCCATATAATGAGTGCAACGATTCCTAAAATGAGTAAACCAATATTCACCGCCACAATCCAAAATATGGCATTTTCTCTGGCTTTAGCTTCTTCAACAGCGGCAATAGCTGCAGCACGTGCATCAAGCTCCTCTTGGCTTGGAGGTGGCTCTGGTGGCTCAATTAAGTTAAAAAACATTTCCGGTATGCTGAGAAATATTTCTCGTCCACGAATTGTGGTACTGACCACCGTCCCTTTAACCCGATAACTTCCAAATTCAGTTACTCTAGGCAAAGCGAGCATAAGCTCAGGTTTTGGCATATCCAATAGCACAATCGGCAATTGCAAGCCTGCAGGCCCAACAAGTTCAAAATGAAAATGTGTTTGTGATAATAAAACTTCCGCTTCATCAACTTGTAATTGTAAATGCCATGTGCCTTGCAAAGGGTCTTCTGGAGCAATCATTTTGACCGTAACAGGTTGACGAGATAGTAGGAATGGCATGGTAAATTCACGCTCAAAAATATTATTTCGTGCAGTGACTTTAAAAGTGTAATGACCTGCGGGTTGGTCTAGGTTTTTACTTCCGGTAAAGACACCATCATCAGGCTTCTCATCTAAGCCTTCTCCATTATCTTTGTATGCACCAACAATTATCGTGCCGGTAGCAAAGTTGTCATCACCAGGGCGATGATCGCTAATAAACTTTGAGGTCCACTCCACCATATACTCTAAACCCGGCATACGCATGGTTAAATCATCTGCTGTAAGTCTAGCTGTTACTTTAAGGCGTTCACCTTGATAAAGTGGCTGCGGAAGCGGCTCAACATCAATATTGATATCCGATACTTTTTCTATTTTAGAATCAGGCAAAATATCGCCTAACAATTGCCAAGGCCCCGGCATTGGATTCTTAATAGAAATAAAGTCCCCTGTTATACCGTCTAACCACTTCACAGATTCCGGATGACGTGATGCATACCATTTGCTGCCATCTGGAAGTACAACAACCACAGGGGAAGAACCATAATTACGTTGAATGATTAAGGTAACTTGCTCGACCTTATGATCGATTCTGAATCGATTTTTAAGTTCCATTGCATAAGATGCAGGCACATAACCTGCAAATTCTTGAGATGGAGTTGTTTCAGTGCTAGCTTGCGATACAGAGATAGCGCAGGCAAAAAATAACACACTACTGAAAAATGATAGACGCAGCCATTGCATTAAGTATTTGATCCTCTCCAGAGGCACTTTCCTGATTTAGCTACTAAATCAAGTCTTTGTTCATGTAATACTATTTCATCGGCCGAAGCTGCGATCACTTTAAGATTAAACGCATTTGTATCAATTCTTTTAATGCCCCCCGCTTCTTGGCCTGGCTTTTCACTGGATAAATTAAATTTGATTTGACCACCGGTCATAATCAAATAAACATCCGCTAGAATTTCAGCATCTAAAAGTGCGCCATGGTAAGTTCGACGACTATTATCGATACCGTAGCGCTTACACAAGGCATCTAGATTATTCTTTTGCCCCGGGTGCAGCAGTTTTGCGATTGCTAAACTATCGAGTATTTGGCATATATCTGCGGTTTTAGGGCCTACAGGATTAAGTTTGGAAAACTCATGATCCATAAAGCTCACGTCGAAGTTAGCGTTATGTGCAACGATTTCAGCTCCATCAATAAAATCGATAAATTCTTTAGCGATTTGATGAAATCTTGGTTCATTGGCAACACGTTCGTTGGTTATTCCATGTACTTGAATTGCTTCTTCATCAATTGATTGTCCAGGATTGATATACTGATGGTAGGTTCTTCCGGTCAATTTTCTATTGATGACTTCAACGCAACCAATCTCAATAATGCGGTGGCCGATATAGACGGGACCTCCAGCTTGGTTCATCCCCGTGGTTTCTGTATCAAGAATAATTTGACGTGGAGCAGAAGAAACAATATTCATTTATTTATTCATCTTAAGGTTGTAATGCGTATACTAGCGAAAATGACTATGCGGACTTAGTGTACCAACTGAATGAAAAATCTGAAACAACTACGCATTTTTACTGATGGTTCTTGTTTGGGTAATCCTGGCCCCGGTGGATATGGGGTGGTAATGAAATACAAAACTCAAATCAAAGAGCTTTCTGGTGGATATGCACTAACAACTAATAACCGCATGGAACTGTTAGCGCCAATCGTTGCATTAGAATCTTTATATGATGAATGCCAAATCATTTTAGTCAGTGATAGCCAGTATATGCGCCAAGGGATCACATCCTGGATCCATGGTTGGAAAAAAAATAACTGGCAAACTTCCACTAAACAACCCGTAAAAAATGTCGATTTATGGCAACGATTAGATATAGTTGCACAAAAACATCACATTGATTGGCGTTGGGTAAAAGGCCATGCGGGCCATATTGAAAATGAACGCTGTGATGATTTAGCAAGACATGCAGCGATGGGCAACAATCTTCAAGTTGATGAAGGTTATCAAGCCAACTGATCGTTATTTGTCGATATTATTTGGATTAATTTTAAAGCCTGCTCGTCCGGCGGTGGGTGCGGTTGCCCAACCTTTTGTTTTAACGCTTTGCTTTTCTCTAGTTGGTGTTAGCGGGCAATCTAATTTTCTGGCTACGATAAAATATAAGCTGCCAGTACTTGGTAACCATTTAGCTAATAATTTTTGCCAATAAATACTTTTAGACGGTTCAGATAATAAATGGTGATATACCATGCGCTCATCAGCTAAAACCTGATAACCCAATAGTCCCATCCAATCTTTTACTCGTGAAGGCATAAAAAATTGTCCATTCCAAGGTATACGAGTTTGGTATTTGGGCAATAATTTGCCAATAAAAGTCGGACTAACAGGATTGAAGCCGATAATAAAAATATAGCCCCCTGACACCAGCACCCTGTCCGATTCTCTTAATACACGATAAGGATCTTGTTCGTATTCAAGCAAATTTGCCATAAGTACAGCATCTATACTGTTATTTTGTAAAGGTAAGTGCTGATGAGAAGCTTGTACGTCTGCGCCCTCTTCTTCATAAAGGCTGAAGTGATGATTGATTTGACAGTGTAATGTATTAATGTCAGAGCTTAATGGGCCCAATTTAAGAAAATGATAACCAAAGATCCGCGGCCACCATAAGGCTAAGTTTGCTTCTATTTCTTTTTCAATCAATGACCCACAACACAGATCTTGCCATTGCATGGGCTTGATTTGTTCATTTGAAGCAATATCCATTAGCCAACTGACTCCACTTAACTTAACTCATTTCAAGCTATACATTACTATACCTTGGCGGTATCTTAACTCTACCAAAACTAATAGCGTTATTCGAGATTTAACATGATTCAAATACACACAATTCCCGCATTCACCGATAACTATATCTGGTTAATCAGGCCCACAAATAGAGCGGCGATTGTCGTTGACCCTGGTTGCGCTAAATCTGTTATAAGCTATTTAGAACAACATGAAATTCAGCTTGCGGCAATTTTAGTGACCCATCATCACAATGATCATACGGGGGGCATAGAGTTACTCCAACAACATTATAACAATACACTTGCGGTTTATGGGCCCGGTAATGAAAACATCAGCGGTATAACCGTACCGATTGTGTTAAGTGAACATTCGCAAATGACGCTAAATATTGCAGAGTTAGATTCATCTATAAGGGTGATATCTGTACCAGGACACACAAGCGGACATCTTGCATATTTGATTGACGGAAACTTATTTTGTGGTGATACGCTATTTAGTGGTGGCTGTGGGCGTTTATTCGAAGGCACAGCGGAGCAGATGGCGAAGTCGTTAAGTTTACTGGCGGCTCTTCCTAAAGAAACCAAAGTATATTGTGCACATGAATATACCGAAGCTAACCTTGCCTTTGCTAAAGTTGTTATGCCAGATAATGTTGCGTTGTCTTCATATCAAAAAAAAGTCATTTCACTAAGAAAACTTAACCAAGCCACAATTCCATCTACAATCGAAACCGAATCACAAATCAATCCATTTTTAAGATGTGAAACAACTGAAGTTCAACTACAACTTTCCTCACATTTTAACCAAATTATATCTAATGAAATTCAAGCATTTACTTTACTTAGACAATATAAAGATAACTTTTAAGCTAGTTAAATATAGATTAATAAGACAATGAATTTGATTTCATCTACAATGTGCGATTCGCGGTTATAAAATAAGGTTTTTACCCGCATAACTTTACTGTGTAAGTTTAATAAATTCAAAGCTATATCGCTGATTTGTAGGATGTTTAATTAATGAAAACAAAGTTATCGCTGCTTGCGGCCACTATCATGCTAGTTACTGGTTGTCAGACAGTTACACCTGAAAATGACATTAATATCATTGAAACCCCTCAGCCGATAAAAAATACCACTCAGGCAAAAAAAGTAACCTCTACTTCTTTGGCTGATATTGAGCAAGATGTTGCAGAAGTTACCGAAATTTGGCAACGGATCCGTGACGGTATGCAATTGACAATTGTTGATAAAGACCTTGTTGCTCAATATCGACAGTGGTACATAGACAATCCAAAACACCTTGAAATTGTGACGGAACGCGCGGCACCATTTTTATATTATATTGTTGAAGAAGTTGAAAAACGTAACTTACCAACTGAACTGGCTTTGCTGCCTGTCATTGAAAGTGCATTTATTCCAACAGCCTACTCTCAAAGCCATGCATCGGGTTTATGGCAGCTAACCGCGCCAACCGCCGCCACCTTTGGTGTCAAATCTGATTGGTGGTATGACGGTCGTCGAGATATTAGAGCGTCCACAATTGCCGCATTGGACTTATTAGAATACCTGTATAAAAAAATGGGTAATAATTGGAACTATGCTATTGCAGCTTATAATTCTGGCGAAGGCAGAGTATTCAATGCGATCAAGAAGAACGAAGGTAAAGGTAAAGAAACCACCTTCTGGAAGTTAGATTTACCAAGAGAAACAGCGCATTATTTACCTCAGTTATTAGCGCTAGCTGACATTATCAAAAACTCCCAGCAATTAGGGTTACCACTGTACCCAATTCAAAACCGGCCTGCGATTGAGATGGTTAATATTGACAGTCAAATAGACCTCAATTTAGCCGCTCAATTGGCCGGAGTGAGTTTAGATGAAATTAAGCGGTTAAATCCTGGTTTAAAACGATGGGCAACAGCCCCTACAGGACCACATTATCTTGCTATACCATCTGACAATGCAGATCAATTTAAACAGTCTTTAGCAGCAATTGATCCAGACTCACGAATTAATTGGGTGAGATACAAAATTAAGTCTGGTGACAGCATCAGTGAAATCGCAAGTCGATTTGAAACATCAGCCAGTTTGATCAGAAGCAGTAATGGTATCAAGGGAAATAATATTATCGCCGGACGGTACTTAATTATTCCTGTAGCTACCATTGACCCTGATTTACCAGCACTTGCAACGGAACAAACTTTGGCACGTAAACCAGTTGTACTGAGCAGTAACACACAGCAGGTTTATAAAGTGAAATCTGGTGATAGCTTATGGGGTATTTCTCGGTCTAATAATGTGACCGTTGCTCAGATTTTAAAATGGAATAAAATTGATCAAAGTAAACCATTAAAAATAGGACAAAATATCATTTTTTATCCTAAGCAAGTAGTCAACACTAGTGATATAAATGGCAAAATTGTCAGTTACAAAGTTCGTTCTGGTGACTCGCTGGCTCGAATAGCGGCTAAATATAAAGTCACGGTATCAGAACTCATTGAGTGGAACAGCTTGCAAGATAGTAAGTATATTCAACCTGGACAAATGCTAAAGTTATTGATATCTAACTCTTAAATGACATCAAGACAAATGATATAAAAAAAGCGGCTTGTTTAGATACAAGCCGCTTTTTTACTAGTATTTTTTAATTTAAAAAGCCCCTAGCTTTTTAAATAAACTGTCTTTAAGTTTATCTTTCGCTTTATCCGCCTCTTGCTTTAGTTGACCTTTCATTAACGCTTCTGTATCTAAACCAAACTTTGGTTGTTTAAAACTACCACTGATAGATAAAGGGATATCAATACCAGCCATAGATGTGCTATCTCCTTGACCAGTCAATGAACCAACAATTTTGGTGGTTAATTGGTAATCAATTTCTTCGGTGAGAATATTTGCCCCACCCTTGCCATTAATTCTTATCAGCGGTGAAGACATCGCTAAATCAGGGTTATTAAACAATCCTTCTTTTAAACTAAATGTACCAGTTAAACTGGTAAAATCTGTTTTTAATTCTTGCACATCACTAGCAGATAAGTCACCACTGAGTTTTTTCTGTGCGCTTCTTATCATTTGTGGGATATTAACTCCATAAAGTGAACCATCAGTAATCTCAAATTGACCATTCGCTAATAGGTTTTGTTTCAGTGAGCTGGGCTTCAAACTTTTACCGTTTCCTTTGGCTGTAAAATTTGCGTGGCCAGATAATAAATCCATTTCGGCTAAATCAGTCATTAATGGCCGGATCTGCACGCCTGAAAGCGAATTTTCAAACTGATAGCTTGGCACTTTATTTCTGGCATCAAGTTTAGCGTTGAGAGCTAACTTGCCTTCATATAACTCAGCACTCAGTTTATTAATATCAACAATACCGTTTTTTATCCTAGTTTTCATTTGCCAATTTTTGGTCACCAAATTGCTTACTTTGATAGATTTAGCCGTTAGATTAACAGTTACATCAAGGGTTTTTAGTGCTGATAAATCTGGTTCTTGTTCAGCGACAACCTCTTTTGGAACTGTTGACGCCGTAGATGCTTGCGAGTCATCCTTGGGTAATAAGGAATCTAAATCAATATCACCAAAATCTAAATCCGCTTTGATTACAGGAATGGCATTAGCGTAATTAACCGCAACTTTAGCAACAACCTCAATATCAAGTAACTTCATGGCAGTTAGGTCTATAGCCATTTGTTGTTTACCTAAATCAATTGCTATATCGCTGGTAAAATTGGCCTCTAATGCCTGATTGGGCAATGAATCGCCCTTGGCAAGATTGGCCATCTTAAGCTCGCTAATAATGATATTTTGTTGATCTTGTGAAATTTTAAATTGGCCACTACCAGTTGAGGTTAATGTTATTTCCGGTAATTGAACTTCGAATTCATAAGCCATATCAGATACTTGCCCCAACATGAATTGACTAAGCGTAAATGAATTTAACTTAAATGACTGTTTAGAATCCTGTTGTTGATCAATAAGATTAATTTGAATATTCGTGAGCGAAACGGCCCCGACGGCAAAACCATTTAACCCCGCTTGTTGATCAGTTTTAGTCACATCAGGCGCTGAATCTGATGTAGCGGCTGGCTTCGTTGAATGTAAACCGTCAAAACTGGTTTTGCCTTGCTTGTTAGTCACTAGGTTAATTGTCAAACCATCTAATGTAAGTTGCTTAAGCTCGACTTGTTTACTTAGCAGGGGCATAAATGCAACACTCGCCGTTGCTTGATTGACTTCAAGCATATGCACTGGATTAAATGATGCTGGATTACTAAAGGTTATCGCACCGATATTAATACCGAGAGTAGGAAAAAAACTCCAACTGAGATCTTGATTAATTGCTAAATCACGACCAGTTTGCTTTTTGACTGCTTCAACAACTTGCGGTTTGAAATCATTAATGTTGAAAAACACGGTAAGATATATCGCGATACTGGCAAAAAATAACAATATTGCAATGACTAGCCACTTTATAATTTTCATTACGCTTCCTTACTTATCAACAAGGCTTAAATTTATATAGTTATAGATCTATTTAATACTTAATGCATGACGACTAACCGCGACACCATTTAAATCAGCATAGATATACATACCGTTAGTGACACGGGTTGAATTTAATTCAAGAGTAATTCCTACATCGCCAATGTCACGCTTGTCTGTTTTTATTGGGTTAGTGCCAATCGCCTTTACTCCAATGTTCATGGTATTAATTGTGGAAACATCCCTGATACATCCGTATATGACAATACCTTCCCAACCGTTATCAACAGCACAACTGGCAATTAAATCACCTAATAATGCTCTTCTTGTAGAGCCTCCGCCATCAACAACCAACACTTTGCCGTGACCAGGCTTTGCTAATTCAGCTTTTACCATTGAATTATCTTCAAAACACTTAACGGTCACTACCTCGCCAAAAAATAATGGTCTATTACCATAATGCTGCCAAGGGATTGATATAAGATGGAGTTCTGTGGGGTATTGGTCGAACAAATCTGGAAGTAAATCAAGCATAACGCCTCCGTGCAACAAAGTATTTTATATCATTAGGTTACTGAAAAATGTAACCATGCACAACTAAGTTGTTTACATTGTAACCACTATCTATTCCACTGTTTATCTTGTGTTGTACTTATATAAATAACTAATTCTAATGACTAATAAGCGAATGATGTTTATAATTAATTTTTTATCGCTTGAATTTTAACTTATGAAGAACGATTTAGAACTTGAACGTGTATTGAACGCTTTTGACGAATTTGAGTTTGAAAAAAAAACCACTAGCGATCTTAAAAATGCACGAAACAAACAACAAATGGCAGCTTATATCGAATCATTAGATTATAGTGTCCGTCGCCTTAAATTACTCCAAGAAACCATAAACGAAATCGTTGATGCAAAACAATCGGACTTGCTGAAACAAGAAAAAATACAAACCTATAAAACAAAAATTATTAATCTTGCGCGTGAATATGGTACCAGTTACCAAGAAGTGCTAAATGTGATGGCTAGGCTACGAAAGTAATTTAATAGAATTACATATGCGTCATAGCCTACAAAAATATCATTCAAACATCGAACCCTTAGCTTTCAAACAGCTCAAAATTCATTTTAAAATCGGTGACAACAAAAAATGGCGCACAAATTTTTGCGCGCCATTGAAATAGCAATAATTTATAAATTAATTTTTTAATGCACCATCTATCATCAGTTGTGCTTGCGCAACTATATCTTGTAAATGTTGTTCACTCACAAAACTTTCTGCATATATTTTAAATAATGCTTCGGTACCCGATGGTCTCGCAGCAAACCACCCATTAGCAGTCGTCACCTTAATCCCACCTATTGCAGCATTATTACCTGGAGCATGGGATAAAATGGCGATTATTTCTTCACCAGCTAATTCAGTTTCAATAAAGCTTTGTGCATTTAATTGTTCAAATTTTGCTTTTTTCTTCAAACTAATTGGGCTATCTATGCGGGTATAAAAACTCTCACCAAATTGTTTGGTTAACTCTTGATAACGCTGTGCAGGTGTTTTGCCTGTTACGGCTAATATCTCTAGCGCTAATAAAGCAAGAATAAAGCCATCCTTGTCTGTACACCAAGTGGTACCATCTCGTTTTAAAAAAGCTGCACCTGCACTTTCTTCACCACCAAAAGCAATAGAATTGTTGGCAAGGCCATCAACAAACCATTTAAAGCCAACAGGAACTTCTAAGCAGTTTCTTTGTAAGCTTGCACAAACCCGATCGATCATTGCACTTGATACCAGGGTTTTACCAATAGCTAGTTCTGCTGACCATTGTGGACGATGGGTTAATAAATAATCGATTGCGACAGCAAGAAAATGATTTGGATTCATTAAGCCAAAACCAGGACATACAATGCCATGACGATCATAATCAGGGTCATTTCCGACACACAGATCATACTGTTCACTGTATGCTAATAGGCCAGCCATAGCATAAGGAGATGAACAATCCATACGGATTTTGCCATCTTTATCTAAAGTCATAAAACTAAAAGTAGGATCTACCTTCTCATTGACTAATGTAATATCTAAACCATATTTATCGGCAATTTTCTGCCAGTAATAAATTCCTGAACCACCTAAAGGATCAACCCCTAAACGCAAGTTAGCTTTTTTAATTGCTTCAAAGTCAATCACCTCTGCCAAACCTTCAACATACGGGGCAATAAAATCAATCTCTGTTAGCCAACCTGATTGTAAAGCGACACCATAGTTTATTTTACATACGCCATTTAAATGGTTAGCAAGGTAAGCATTAGCAGTATTTTCTATCTGCTTAGTGATATTGCCTTCTGCGGGGCCACCATGAGGAGGATTATATTTAATTCCACCGTCTTGAGGAGGATTATGAGACGGCGTGATAATTAAGCCATCGGTTAAATCAGTAGATTTGCCTTTATTGGCAGCAATGATGCTTTGTGACACAACCGGAGTCGGTGTAAAACCATCATTAGCTTGAATTAATACTTTCACCTGATTAGCTGTTAACACTTCAACTACAGACATAAACGCTGCATAAGACAAAGCATGAGTGTCATAACCCACAATCATTGGGCCAGTGATGTTAGCGGCTTTGCGATAATCCACCACAGCTTGAGTTATTGCCCAAATATGATTTTGATTAAAGCTAGCGCTAAATGCACTCCCACGATGACCGGAAGTACCAAATATGACCTTTTGCTGTACATCTTCAACATTAGGGATGATTCGATAATAAAAGCTCATTAACTTAGGAATATTCACTAAATCTTGCTGTATTGCTAACGTCCCTGCTCGATCATGGATAGCCACTGGCACTTCTCCTATTTAAATAAAATTTGCAATAGATTGCGCTTTTTCTGTATCACAGCCCAATAAAACTAACGCTTCGGTCAAAATCCTCTTCTTTTTAGCGGTATTGTTATTCGTGGTAACCCAATAGCCACTTGAACCGATTTGTTTCGGGTTGGCAGATTGGCTTGCATCTAATAATTCTTGTTTTGAGCATGCAAAATATAAACGACCCTTACCTTGAATTTTGAGTACTTGGTTAAAGTCATTACCAACCAAGTTTGCAAGACCGCTAAGTAAAAACATAAACCTACCTACGGCCCCCTTTTGCTCGCTAATTAACTTTTTATCTTTTAAGTCATCAAAGTTAAACTCAGGCAAAGGAGAATCAATTGATTTGAGTTCACTAACTGACTGCGGCACAGACGTTTGAGCAACTTGTGGTTCTAAGACTTCTGAGTTGGTGACTGATAATGTTTTTGGACGATGAGTAACTAATTGCTCAACTATATTTTTAGCTTTATTAAATAAGGCTTCTCGGGCATTAGCATCTAATGCATCAAAACCAGGTTGGCTTATGGCTTCAGGACGCTGCTCGTCAACTTGCTCTACGGGCAAATTTAATAATCGACGCAGAATTTCAGAAGCACTTTCGCCTATACGCTCTGTTTTCCCAGCGATAAAACGATAAAGTTCTTCGTCAATTTCAATGTATTTCATTTCAGTAATCCTTTTGCTTGTAAACATTATTTAACAAAGCCACCCACACTAAGTTGTTAAATAACGGCTAGTTTACTATCTAGTTTTTATTTTTGATCAATATTGATCATTAGTATTGCCAGTTTAAGCTAAGGTTAAGCTAAGAATAAAGCTCAAAATCCGATAATTGATATATATTCAGCTTGAAAACATATCTTTGTAGATAAATGACGCTTTTGATGGCCAATATCTATCCATAAAACTTGATTTGATCTTCTCATTGGCTCAAAATTTGCCGCCACTAAATTTGTGATAATTAGATAAAACAACATGATGAATTACGCTATCTCAGGAAAAGGTCAGCCAGTCATTTTACTCCATGGACTATTTGGAAATCTGGATAATTTAAAGTCACTTGCTAAAGCCTTAGAAAACCGGTTTCAAGTTATTCGAGTCGATTTACCTAATCATGGTCAGAGCCCTCATTGGTCTTGCATGGACTACCCAGCACTGGCTCAAGCTGTGATTGATTTAATGAATGAGTTGTCTTTAAAAAGCGCCAAACTAGTAGGTCATTCTATGGGAGGCAAAGTAGCAATGGCTACTGCCCTCTTAAACCCACTAAAAATAGATGCACTTGTTGTAGCTGACATCGCCCCAGTAACATATCATCCTCGGCATCAAACGGTTTTTGCAGGGTTAACCTCGTTAGTACTTAATCATCAGACAACCCGAGTTTCCGCGCTAAATCATCTTATTAACGCCGGCATTGAAGAGTCTGTTGCTCAATTCTTATTAAAAAATCTACAGCGAACCGAAACTGGCTTTGAATGGAAAATGAATCTTACTGGTCTAATTAACAGTTATGACCGTATTATCGGTTGGCAGTTACAAGACTGCAGCACACCTTCGCCATACAATAAACCCTGTTTATTTATTCGAGGTGGTGAGTCAGATTACGTTACCGCCGATCATCGAGAGCAAATACTTGAGCAATTTCCATCTGCCAATGTTAAAACACTCAATGGAACTGGTCATTGGCTACATGCCCAAAAACCAGAGATATTTAACCGTATAGTGGCTGAATTTCTTGCCAATTGACTCTGAAAAATTGATGCATTTATCGATGATTCCGTAGCCCACAGAGCACCAATATGATATATTCGCGCCTCTTTTTTGCCGCAAAAGAAAATGTTTAGGGTAAAGTATGTTGAATCAATATATGGAACAGATTGAATCTATAGGCTTAAATTTGTTTTTCGCCGCAATTTTCTTTTTTATCGGCATGGCCATCAATGATGTGCTTAAGCAAGGCAAGGTACCCAAATTTGGTCGCTATGTAGTGTGGGGAGTCTTATTTTTAGGCTGCGCCGGATTTGTAACAAAAGGCATTATTCAAGTGTCCTGGGAAGGCTCAGGAATTGGTTAATTAGAGACATGGCAAAAGAAACTGCAGATAGAACTACCATTGATCTTTTTGACAGCGAGAAACGGCGTGGAAGACCCAGAAGTAATCCGCTCAGTCGTGAACAACAATTAAAGATCAATAAACGAAACCAAATTCAGCGTGATCGCGCTAATGGTTTGAAGCGAATAGAGTTAAAAGTATCACAAGATTTATATGATGCCTTGAACCAACAAGCTTTGGCCAGTAACATCAGTCGTAGCCAGTTAATCGAACAACTACTGCAACAGCAAATCGACAACTGAACCGTATTTAAAACATCGCAATTAGCGATTTAATATTGAAAGGAAACCCCCATGGCAACTGTAGGTCTATTTTTCGGTAGCGACACAGGTAACACCGAAGCTGTCGCCAAAATGATCCAGAAAAAACTGGGTAAAAACATGATCGATGTTAAAGACATCGCTAAAAGTACCAAAGAGCAAATTGCTGAATTCGACTTACTCATCTTTGGTATTCCAACTTGGTACTATGGTGAAGCCCAATGTGATTGGGATGATTTTTTCCCTGAACTTGAGCAGATTGATTTTAACGATAAGTTAGTTGCCATTTTTGGCTGTGGTGACCAAGAAGATTATGCAGAGTATTTTCTTGATGCTATGGGTATGGTTGGCGATATCGTTAAAGACCGTGGTGGCATTATCATCGGTCACTGGCCGACTAAAGGTTATGATTTTGAAGCCTCAAAAGGACTCGTAGATGATGATCACTTTATTGGTCTAGGTATTGATGAAGACCGTCAACCTGAATTAACTGAGGAGCGTGTTGACGCTTGGGTTAAACAGATTTACGAAGAAATGTGTTTAGCAGAACTTGAAGATTAATTGTCAAGTTACTAAATAAAAAGCGGCAATGGCCGCTTTTTTTGTGCAATAAATTAACAGGTGGTTTGAATGAGTCTGCCTTCTCAACAAACTAACACACGCCAGCAATGGGATATCTTTTGTGTTGTTGTCGATAATTATGGCGATATTGGTGTCACATGGCGGCTAGCAAAACAACTTGCCGCTGAATATTCAATCGAGGTTAATTTATGGATTGATGACCTTAACAGCTTTTCACATATTTTAGCTAGATTAAATCCAGAGCTTGCTAGGCAGCAGTTTGATGGCGTGAATATATTTCACTGGAAAGCTGAAAACCTTACGCATTTTAGTATAGGTAACGTGCTAATTGAGGCTTTTGCATGTGAAATACCTTCACAAATAATTGAATCGATAGTTAAACTAAAACAGCTTACCCCATCAAAAGTCCCCATTTGGCTGAACCTAGAGTACTTGTCAGCTGAAGACTGGGTTGAAGGTTGCCATGGTTTACCTTCATTTCAGGCTTGCGGATTACAGAAATTTTTCTACCTTCCCGGTTTTACATCCAAAACTGGTGGACTAATTTGCGAGAAAAACCTTTTTGTTGAGCGAGATGCATGGCAAGCAGACCATACCAATAAAATGCGCTTGTTTCAGCAATTGGGATTGACGGGGATAAAACCTGAACATCAAGTGATATCCGTTTTCAGTTACGAAACGCCAGCTTTGCTTAGCTTGATAACATATTGGCAAACATGCAAATCAAATATACATGTATTAATTCCCAAAGGTAAAAGTCTTAATAGCATTACAAGTCTACTCCCCTGTGAAATTGCAGATCTCATTGTCGGTCAGCAAATCTCATTAGGTAATGTCACCCTACACGTTCTGCCAATGACGGATCAACAAGGTTATGACCGGCTACTATGGAGTTGTGATTTTAACATTGTGCGTGGTGAAGACTCATTTTTACGTGCCCAATGGGCGGCAAAACCATTTATTTGGCATATTTACCCACAAGAAGATGATTATCACCTGATAAAATTACAAGCTTTTATGCAAATTTACTGCGATAATCTAGCGCCTGATTTAGCCAAGAATTGGTGCGAACTGAACCTAGCGTTCAACCAAGGTAACCAAATAACTGTTGCCAATCATTGGCAAAGACTCGATTTTACTAATTTGTCATTTGCACAACATGTGAAAAAATGGCCAATTACAGCAATAAATGATGCAGATCTGGCATCTCGACTAGTTCAATTCGTCAAAAATAGCTAAGATACTGCTCGAAATAGAAAACCTAAAATATAGGAAATTAATGTAATGAAAACTGCTCATGAAATCCGTCCTGGTAACGTGATCATGTTAGATGGCAGCCCATGGGTTGTTCAAAAAACTGAAACAACTCGTTCTGGTCGTAACGCTGCAATCGTTAAGTTAAAACTAAAAAACTTGCTTCTTGATTCTGGTACAGAACAAACCTTCAAAGGCGAAGACAAGTTAGAAGATATCATTCTAGAACGTCTAGATTGTACGTATTCTTACTTTGCAGATCCTATGTATGTATTTATGGATGAAGAATACAACCAATATGACGTAGAAGCAGATAACTTAGGTGATGCAGCTGCTTATATTGTTGACGGTATGGAAGATCAATGCCAAGTGACTTTCTACAATGGCAAGGCTATTTCTGTAGAGTTACCAGTTCATATTGTACGTGAAGTTATTTATACAGAGCCTTCTGCTCGTGGCGATACTTCAGGTAAAGTAATGAAGCCAGCTACCATTACTGGTGGTGGTACAGTTACCGTTGCTGATTTCGTAAAAGTTGGCGATAAAATTGAAATCGATACCCGTACAGGCGAATTCAAGAAGCGTGTTTAATCACATCTTGTAAAGTCTATAAAAGCCAGCTTAATTGCTGGCTTTTTTGTTTGTTTGCAGTGAAAAACACCAAGACCAGTCAGTATGGCGCTATCAAAATAGGCTTTATGTCTTTTAAGTTTATATTTATCAGCATAATTCACTAAATTTCTTTCAGTAATTACCAAATATCCACTTCCACAATGCACAATAATTCGTTATGGTTCGCTAACTTAGTTGTTATTTAGTTGAGAAGTAGAATGCGCCCAATTATCAAATCCAATAAATTAGATACTGTTTGCTACGATATCCGTGGACCTGTTCATAAAGAAGCTCGTCGCTTAGAAGACGAAGGTCACCGTATTTTAAAGCTGAATATTGGCAACCCTGCCCCATTTGGATTTGAAGCCCCAGAAGAAATTGTCAGAGACGTTATTCTCAATTTACCCAGTGCTCAAGGCTATTGTGAATCTAAAGGCTTGTTTTCTGCACGTAAAGCCATTGTGCAACATTATCAATCTCAAGGCATATTTGGTGTTGATATTGAAGATATCTATATTGGAAATGGCGCTTCTGAGTTAATCGTTATGGCAATGCAAGGATTGCTCAATCGTGATGATGAAATGCTGATTCCTTCACCTGATTACCCACTTTGGACCGCTGCAGCTAACCTTGCTGGTGGTAAAGCTGTTCACTATCGCTGTGACGAGGAATCAGATTGGTTTCCTGATCTTGATGATATTAAAAGTAAAATAACGCCAAGAACGCGCGGTATTGTATTGATTAATCCCAATAATCCGACTGGCGCTGTTTATTCGAAACAATTAATTGAAGATATCATTGAAATTTGTCGTCAACATAACTTGATTCTTTTTGCTGATGAAATCTATGACAAAATTCTTTATGACGATGCAAAACATATTCCTGCGGCTTTATTGTCCGATGATATTTTAACTGTCACTTTTAACGGCTTATCTAAAGCTTATCGTGCAGCTGGGTTTCGTGTCGGATGGATGATGCTTACCGGCAACTTAAAAGCCGCTAAAAGCTATATTGAAGGCCTTGAAATGCTTGCCTCGATGCGACTTTGTTCTAATGTGCCTAATCAACATGCAATTCAAACTGCTCTAGGCGGGTATCAATCAATTAATGAGCTAATTTTGCCTAATGGTCGCTTAACTGTTCAACGAGATGCTTGTTATGACTTGCTTAACTCTATACCTGGGGTTAGCTGCAAGAAACCAAAAGGTGCACTATACGCATTTCCAAAACTGGATATGAAAAAATTTAATCTAAGGGATGACGAAAGATTAGTATTAGATTTACTCAAGTCTAAAAAAATTCTTTTAGTACAAGGCAGTGCTTTTAACTGGCCAGAGCCAGATCATCTACGTGTGGTATTTTTACCGCACAAAGAAGATCTGACTAAAGCACTCAATGAGTTTGCTCGTTTTTTAGAAGATTATCGCCAGTAACAATTATACTTAACAACAATATACTGCTTGCGTATTTTTAAACGATTGTTCAGCGCCTTGTAATAAGGATTTAGTGTCGGTGAATGATCTTGCTCAATTAGTATCAAATTTGCACAAAACACAGTCTAATTCACTGTGTTTTTTGTTTTTATGGGGTTAATTTTGTGAACATACCATCAAACCATTTAAAAAATGTGAGCTTTACACTATGATTAGCAAGCTATTTTAACAACCATTCCGGAAGTCATATGGATAAGCAAGTCAGCTCTCGCAGTACCAAAGAAAAAGCCCTTCGACTCAATTTAGATGATAAAAAATACGGCACAATTGTAGAGATTGGTGCAGGCCAAGAAGTCGCACGTAATTTCTTTGTTGCGGGTGCCGCTGCGGGAACCATAGCTAAAACAATGTCTGCTTATGACATGAAGTTTTCAGATGCCATTTATGGTGTTCAGCAAAATGGTCGTTACGTCAGTAAAGGCCGAGTACTGGCCATGATGGAACAAGAATATGATTTAGTAGTTGAACGAGTGGCAGATGTGCGTTCACGTTCTTCTCGTTATTTTAGTTATGCCGCCACCGTAGCAGCAAAAAGCTTCAATCGTGATAACGAATGCCATGCTTGGTGCGGCGTTAGAGTACAAATGTATCCAGGGGCGGAGCCATCAGACATCGTGGTACATGTGCGCATGTTTGACGACAACGCTGAAGCACAGCAGCAAGCTCTTGGTATTTTAGGCGTTAACTTAATTTATGGCAGTTACTATTATTTTGAAGATCCTAAAACACTAATTGATTCTTTAACAGATAATATGAAAGCCAATCGGATTGAAATTGATTCGATTGAATTTAAAGGCCCATATTTTGAAGATATCGATAATAGAGCCAAAAATATTCATTTGATCCGCAGCTGGAAAACCCGTGCCGTTATGTTTAAACCCGATGGTAGCGTTGGCGTTCCTGCCGAAATGCTTTACAAAAAAAATGTACTTACCATTCGTGGTTCATTTAAACCTGTGACTAAGCTCAATGTTGATATGATTGAGCAAGGTCAAAAAGCATTTGGTGAAATAGAAGATGTTAATAGTGACAATACCGTTTTAATTGCTGAAATCTCATTGAATGATCTACAAGGTCATGATGCCAATATGACTGAAAAAGACATCCTCGAACGTGTCCGATTGCTAAACTTATTAGGTTACAACGTCTTAGTGTCAGATTACACACGCTATTTTTCTTTACGAGCTTACTTCCGTCAATTTACCAACTTACAAATCGGTATTGTCGTTGGGATGATCAACATTAAACAAATTTTTGATGTTGAATTTTATCGCGGTTTAGAGGGAGGCATTTTAGAAGGTTTTGGTAAACTATTCCCCGATAATACGCGTTTATATGTATATCCTGAATTAAATGATAAAGGTGAGCTCAACGATTTATCGAATGTACACGTTCCTGATAATTTACGTTACCTTTATCGTCACCTGCTCGATAACGGCTTTATAAGAGGCATTGAAACCAGCAATATAGAGCTCTTTAGTATTTACTCTCGTGAAATTCTTAAGCAAATTGGCCGTGGCCCGGGTGAATGGCAACAAGCATTACCAGAGAATGTAGCTGAAGAAATCATGACCAATAAGTTATTCGGTTATCGTGGTTAGATTCAATATATTACACTTAAAGACCGCCTAGTCGGTCTTTTTTTATGCGCTTCCCCCCCTAAATAGCCCACGATTTTTATGTTAATCAGTTAAGCCTAATCGATGTTCACAAAATGTATTCCATTAAGTTTACCCACTGCCTCACTATTGTCAGTTTGTGCGTCAACTTCTGAATCGGCACAAACGACAAATCCACATCCAAAAGCAACAGGTGAACAAGAAGCGCCATCAGTATATCAACATTTTCGGCTATTTTAGTGGCGTCTAAATTACAAATATCTACACCCAATTCTACCTCGGGTAGCAAAAATGAAATGACAACAGACAGTAACTTTAATGGCATTGTGAATGAGCATTTTTAAGTTGATAAAGGCTCAAAAGCATTAGTGATGAATATGAGAGGATACAAATTACGTAATGAATTACGTCTATTAGAATAACTTTAAAACTGACTTTCCCAATACCAGTTATCTGCTGAGTAAATGTAAATTAATTCATGTGGATCAGTTAAAAACAGTCTGCTAAAAATGACGAAATGACATTTTTATAATTACACAATAAAGGAACATTCGACAATGCAAACATGGTGTAGGTTATACCCCTCACCCATTATTGCGCTTAGTTTATGAGGGTGTTCGAAAAACGAATAAGGATAACTACTGGGCTGTGATCAAAAACAACAACGTTAAACACGTAAAGACAGCGGTAATCGTGATTCATCTATATGTAAAAATTCATATTTACGCCTAAATCTTGATCCACTGAATACTCAGGGTCTAACAAAGTTTGATATCAATGGGAAACTCTAAATTAATTATCAAAATGGATGGTGAAACTCGCGTAAATCATGATATCACCTACTGAAAATATATGTTTAGCTACTTTAAAACTGGTGTTTATAACCAGTTTAAGAATGGTAAAAGTGAAGTGCATTTTTACAGTCTTGATTACACGATTGAACAAAAATAGAATTATTCATAGCAAAAAAAAAAGCCTAACTTAAATTAGGCTTTTGATTTTATGAGTTAAATTGATTTCAAAACTAGGATTAAATTAAATACTCATTGCTAACTCAGCACCTTGACGAATAGCACGTTTTGCATCAAGTTCAGCAGCAACATCAACACCACCAATCAAATGTACTGGTAAGCCGGTTGCTTTCATCTCATCAACCAAACTACGATTAGACTCTTGCCCTGCACACAGTACAACATTATCAACGGCTAGGATCTCAGTGACATCATCAATTTTAATGTGTAAACCCTGGTCATCAAATTTTTCATAGCTAACACCTGTTTTCATGTTCACTTGATGTTGTTTTAGTACGCTTCTATGGATCCAACCTGTTGTCTTACCTAGGCCTTTACCCATTTTTGTCGTTTTACGTTGAAGTAAAAATATTTCACGGCTAGGAGTGTGTTCTGCCTCTTCTGTTAATCCACCAGCCTGTTGGTACGACTTATCAATACCCCACTGCTTCAGCCATTTGTCAGGTTGTAATGTGGAGGACTCTTTTTCACATAAAAAGTGTGCCATATCAAACCCAATACCGCCGGCGCCTATTAAGGCAACTCTTTGACCTATTTCTACTTCACCATTAAGTACTTGTTGATAATTGACCACTCGTGGGTCATCAAAACCAGGTAGTTTCAAATCACGCGGTACAACACCTGAAGATATGACGACTTCATCAAATTTTTCTTGTGCTAGTACATTAGCATCTAACTTAGTGTTTAAGCGTAAATCAACATGATGAATATTTATTTGATTGATAAAGTAACGAATGGTTTCATTAAATTCCTCCTTGCCCGGAATTTTACGCGCAAGGTTAAATTGCCCACCAACCTCTGACTTTGCTTCAAACAACACGACATCATGACCACGACTAGCAGCATAGACAGAAAACGCCATACCAGCAGGACCGGCTCCCATTACGGCAATACGTTTTTTGTTTTTAGTCGGAGTAAAATTAATTTCTGTCTCATAACATGCGCGAGGGTTAACTAAACAGGTTGCACGCTTCATTGAAAAAGTATGATCTAAGCATGCCTGATTACAGCCAATACAGGTATTAATGAGATTACTTTGATTTGCAGCAGCCTTGTTAACAAATTCTGCATCAGCTAGAAAAGGTCTTGCCATCGACACCATGTCAGCTTGTCCAGAAGCAATAATTTGCTCACCTATTTCTGGGGTATTAATCCGATTGGTCGCTATTAAAGGGACATTAACTTCATTTTTAAGTTTTTCTGTAACCCAAGCAAATGCACCTCTAGGAACACTCGTCGCAATCGTTGGCACACGCGCTTCATGCCAGCCGATCCCTGTATTAATAATGCTGACGCCTGCTTGCTCAAGTAACTTAGCAAGTTGTACCACTTCCTCCCATGTAGAGCCATTATCAACTAAATCAAGCATTGATAAACGAAATACAATGATGAATTCTTTACCAACTTTTTCACGAATGGCTTTAACAATTGCAAGCGGAAATTTTATACGGTTCTCATAACTGCCACCCCATTCATCAGTACGTTTATTGGTTCGTGAACAAATAAACTGATTGATTAAATAGCCCTCTGACCCCATGACTTCAACGCCATCATAACCCGCTTTATGAGCTAACAAAGCACTGCTAGCGTAATCTTTAATGGTGCCTAAGACTTGTCTTGAAGACATTGCCGAAGGTTTAAATGGATTGATTGGCGCTTGAATTTTGCTTGGTGCTAAACTGAATGGATGATAACTATAGCGGCCAGCATGTAGAATTTGCATACAAATTTTGCCACCTGCTTGGTGTACTGCATCAGTGACAATTTTATGTTTACTGACTTGCCATGGAAAACTTAATTGGCATGCATGAGGGGCTAAGCGCCCTCGCATATTGGGCGCAATACCACCGGTAACAATTAAGCCTACTCCGCCTGCGGCTCGTTCTTTATAAAACGCTGCCAGTTTCTCAAATCCGCCTTTTTCTTCTTCTAAGCCTGTGTGCATAGAGCCCATTAATACGCGATTTTTCAACTGCGTAAAGCCTAAATCTAAAGGTTCTAATAAGTGTGGAAACGACATTCAAACATCCTTTTTAAACAAGTGATTGAAACTAGCATAACCCTAAGACTCCTAAAGCTCAATCGTTGAAAAGATAGATTGTCAAAATCCTTTACAATTCAATTTACCATTTAGGCTGTTTTTCAGTTAGGATTACTACATTAGACAGTTAAAGGAGTGGTAAATGGCCGCTAAACCCCCGTTTTTAAAAAGATTGTTCACATGGTTATGGAAGGCGGTGAACACCATACGACTATTAATCGTTAATTTTATCTTTTTTACTTTGTTGGCAATTATTATCGTGGCTATCTCAGCAAGCGGTGATGACATCGTATTAGAAAATCAAACAGCATTGGTTTTAGATTTATCTGGACATATCGTGGATCAAAAACGCTATGTCGACCCTATTGAAGCCGCTTTTATGCAGGGTGAGTCCAATAATCCAGATGGGGAAATATTACTCGCTGATATTTTGTATGTCATACAAAACGCAACGCATGATACACGTATTAATAGTATAGTGCTTAATCTTGCAAATCTTCGTTCTGCAGGTATTAGTAAATTGAGCGCCATAGGAGATGCATTAAATGCATTTAAAGCTGAAGGCAAACAAGTTATCGCGATGGAAAACGGATATAGCCAAGAACAATATTTTTTGGCCAGTTATGCCAATACTATTTTCTTAAACAGCAAAGGTATGGTGAGTTTAGAAGGCCTTAGTCGTTATCGTTTATTTTATAAATCAGCATTAGAAAAACTCAAAATTAATACTCATGTATTCAGAGTTGGCACGTTCAAATCTGCTGTCGAACCTTTTATTCGTGATGATATGTCTGAAGCAGATAAAGTTGCCAGTAAAGAATTGTTAGGTGATATCTGGCAAAGCTATTCTTCGATAGTGGCAAGTAATCGAAATATTAAACCAGAACAACTTGTATTAGACACTGAACAATATCTTGCTGAACTTGATAGGGCTAACGGTGACAGTGCCATTATGGCAATGAATATGAATTGGGTTGATGAGTTAGTATCAGCAGAGCAATTCCGTCTTGCCATGATAGAACAAGTCGGTAGTAATAAAGACGGCAAAGATTTCCGTCAAATTAGTTTTCAAGATTATCGTTCACTCACTGCACCACTACCTCAATTTGTTGAAACGGAATCGGTTGGTATTGTTGTTGCTAAAGGTAACATTTTAAATGGTAGCCAACCTGCTGGCCAAATTGGTGGAGAAAGTACCTCTGAGTTTCTGCGTAAAGCACGCTTAAATGATAAAATTAAGGCCGTTGTATTACGTGTTGATAGCCCTGGTGGAAGTGCCTTTGCGTCTGAACAAATTCGTCAAGAAGTATTAGCACTTAAGGCTGCAGGTAAACCAGTTGTTGTCAGCATGGGAAGTTTGGCGGCATCTGGGGGCTATTGGATATCGGCCAGTGCGGATTATATCTATGCCACACCAACAACATTAACTGGATCGATTGGTATTTTTGGCATGTTTGCCACGTTTGAAGATGCCTTAGCCCATTTAGGTGTTAACTCTGACGGTATTGCAACATCAGACTGGGCAGGCCTCTCACCCGCTCGCAGTTTAAATCCACAAGTAAAACAAGTTATTCAGCGCCACATTGAACGAGGCTATCATGAGTTCATCTCCCTTGTGGCGACAGAAAGAAATATGACACTTGAACAAGTAGATAATATTGCTCAAGGTCGTGTGTGGACGGGTAAGCGTGCATTAACCTTAGGTTTAGTTGATGAGCTTGGTGACATGGAACAAGCCATAGCCAAGGCCGCAGAGCTTGCAGGTATGAACACATTTGATACAAAAGTGATTGAACAAGAGCTCACACCAGAGCAGCAGTTTATTCAAAGCTTAGTCGGCGCAAGTGTTGAATACATGCCAACAAATGTACGTAACTCATCATTACTTGAAAACATGCTTGCACAGTGGAGTGCCGTGATCGAAGATTTTGCTAAATTTGATGACCCACAAGGTATGTATCTTTATTGCGAGCAGTGTAATTATTAATGGCATATTAATTAGCCATTTAGAACAGAATTACACAATCCTTAATTTAAGCCTGCTATGCAGGCTTTTTTATTTTAGATCTTTAATAAATCTCGTATAATTTACACATTATTCATTTTTTTCTAAGTTAACTCATGCCCAAGCGTTCTATTTATGTTGCCTATACTGGCGGTACAATTGGTATGCAAAAAACTGATAATGGTTTTGTGCCAGTATCTGGCTTTCTTACTGATTGTGTACAATCAATGCCTGAGTTCTATCATGATGAAATGCCAGAATTTGTGATTCATGAGTATTGCCCTCTCATCGACTCATCCAATATGGCACCAACCGATTGGCAAATGATAGCAGATGATATAAAAGCCAATTACAGCCAGTATGACGGGTTTGTTATTCTGCATGGCACTGACACCATGGCCTACACAGCATCGGCTCTATCGTTTATGCTTCAGGGCTTATCCAAGCCAGTGATAGTCACCGGTTCACAAATACCATTGGCACAACTTCGTTCTGATGGGCAAACCAATTTATTAAATTCACTTTATATCGCTGCTAACTACCCTGTCGCTGAAGTTTGCTTATTTTTTAACAACAAATTGTTTCGTGGTAATCGTTCAACTAAAGCCCACGCCGATGGCTTTGATGCTTTTGCTTCGCCAAATTTTCCACTTTTATTAGAAGCTGGAATTAAAATCAATGTCAAAGCCGGTAAGATCAGCATACCTACGAATGCCCCATTACAAGTGGTCGATATCAAACCTCAACCTATTGGTGTGGTTACTCTCTACCCTGGCATATCTACACAGATATTTGAAAATATTCTTCAGCAACCGGTTAAAGCGCTTATTTTACTGACTTTTGGCGTTGGTAACGCACCTCAAGACCCACAATTATTGAATGCATTAAAACAAGCAGATCAGCGAGGCATAGTGCTAGTTAATTTAACTCAATGTTTTCAAGGGAAAGTCAATATGGGTGGGTATGCAACAGGTAATGCGTTAGCTAAAGCCGGGGTGATAAGTGGTGTCGATATGACCATTGAAGCCGCTTTAGCCAAGTTACATTATTTATTGTCTATTGACTTATCTCCTGCTGAAGTAAAACAAAAAATGCAGCAAGATTTAGTTGGTGAATTGTCTATCGACTAGTCTTTATTACCATTCGATTGAACATAAAAAACTCGCAATCAGTGCGAGTTTTTTTATGTTCAATCGAAACAATAGAAAAAGTTAAATCGCCTTAAATATCGGCTTCTTTAAACTCAGCAATCGATTCGCCTTTAAATTGCTTTTTAAGCTCAGATTTGGACAGCTCATTAATTTTACCGCCAGGCCCAATCGTAAAGTGGTCAGTTTGTTCAAGCTTACGGGCTTGATAAAGCATAATCACTTGTAGAGTTGACTCACGTTGAGCTTCAGATAACACAGTGCCATCTTCCCATTTACCTAATTCAGTGGCTGACACTAAACGCTGGTAAACTTCTTCTGGCATTTCATCAATGACTTTATTGATATCATTCATACCGACTTCCGTTTATGTAGCACAATGCGCACTCGCGCGATCAAATAACCAATAAACCCAATCACAAAACAACTTATTGCAATATAAGCTTGAATGCCTTGTGCTTGTTCACCCCCCAAAACCAGGCAATGGCGCCACCAATAAAAAGAGTTAAAAAGATTAGACTCTGATTCATCAGTTTATTCGATTGTTGTATATGACTAATTTTCATTAGTGATTCAGTATTACCAGACAAGTCAGCCTGACAATGCATGCATTGCTTGGCTTGACTGGAAATTCTTTTTTGACACTTGGGACAAGCGACTAATGCCATAACAAAAACCTTTGTTTATTACCTTACGTAATTAAATACCTTAAAAATTAGCTTAGAGATCATCCACTACAGCTAACATCGCAATTAACGATGCTTCGCCAAGATAAATACTGCGCTCAGGTGACCAACCTAAAAATGGATCAGCCAAATTGGCATTGTCTTTAAATGGCATTTCAAGTGTATTTGATAAACACTGGAAGGTATTGGCAACCCAGTTTGAACCAACAGTTAAGTTCGCTTGGCCCGGTTGGTCCTTTTCATATCCAAATTCAGTTTGAAAATCGGCACTGGCCAACTGAAGAGCACTAACAAACTTAGCTTGTAATTGTGCCATTTTGTCGGTGTAGTTTGGTACACCTTCACAACCAGCCAAAAATACGTAAGGTAAACCTTCATCACCATGTACGTCATAAAACAAATCTACACCTGTTTGGTGCATCTTATTAACAACATAATAAACCTCTGGGCTCTTTTCTAAGCTTGGGTTTTGCCATTCACGATTTAAGTTGGTACCAACGGCATTAGTGCGAAGATGTCCACGAGCACTGCCATCAGGGTTCATGTTGGGCACGATATAAAAGTTAGCTTTATCTAATAATGCTTTTGATGTTGGATTATCGCTATCTAATAGTTGATTAAGCAAACCTTCAACTAACCATTCGGCCATGGTTTCACCAGGATGCTGACGCGCTGTGATCCAAATGTTTTTCTTTTCTTGGTCACCATCACCAATTTTGAGTAATGTCATATCACGGCCATCAAGTGTTAACCCTAAATGTTCAAGGTTAACAGCAGGGTGCATTTGCACTTCACTGATTAAATCTAAATGACGTTCATAACTATAAGGGGCGAAATAAGCTATTTGGATAGCTTCACAATCGAGGTCTACTTGAATGGTTAATTTTCCATCTTGATATTGGGTTGGTAGGCGAAACCAAGATTGGCGATCATAACTTGCAACCGCTTGATAATCTTCCCAACCTTTAGGGTAGGAAGCTTGACCCGCATTGGTGATATTTAAGCTATATGTTTGCCCAACTTCGCCTTCAAATCGAAAGTTAAACCATTGATAAAACTCGCCGCCAAAATCAGGTCTGATAGCTAACTGTATATCATCGTGTTTGTCTATGTTAATGACTTCAATATTGCCGCCATCAAAATTTGCACTGATCCGCATAGGTAATCCTTTCAAGTAAGTTGCTATCGCATAGGGTCGAGTTATTTCACTGACCGTTTTTATCGGCATAGCTTACCAAATGCAGCAAGTAGAGTGAACCGTAAAAGCTTTCGATGGGTTAAAAGCAAATGCTGTAACCTTTCCCTCTAACGGTATTGATTAATTCTCGAGGTAAATTACCTTGTGCTAATTTACGCCTAGTATTGCTGATATGCATATCAAGGTTGCGATCAAACTTACCTAAACTCTTATGCAGTACTCGTTGTTGCAACTCGGCTTTCGTCACAACCGTCGGTTGCCTATCATAAAGGTATTTGAAAAGGCGAAATTCAGTATGAGTCAGCTCTATTTGAGTTTCTTGAAAATAAAGTTTGAATTGTTCATCGTCAAACTCAATATTAATCGATTGCTGCAAAGGTTGTTGTCTTGAGGTGTGTCTTTTAATTACCTTTAATCGCAGTTGTAATTCACGTAAGTCATGAGGTTTTGACAGGTAATCATCTACCCCTAGTTCAAACGCATTTAAACGTTCTAACAGGGTGTCTTTATCGGCTAAGGCGATAATCGGTGTGGTGCACTTTTTAGCCATTAAGAAGGTAAATGAATCTAATCTAGGAATCGATAAATCTAATAAGATTGCTTGAAAGGTATTTTCTTTTAACTGATTCATTGCCATTAAGGCATTGTCTACCTTATAGATATTAAATCCAACCTCTACAAGTTGTTCGCTAAACTGGTGCTCAAGGTTTTTATCAATTAATAATATTTGTTCCACTGCCACTTATCATCCAAATGATAATTATTTGCATTAAGATTAACATGAAGTTTTGTTAATGCCAATAAAATGCTAAAAAAAAGCCTGAAAGTTCAGGCTAATTTTTCGATATTCTACAAATATTAATTCATCAGTTGTTTAATGTATTTCACAGGTGCGCTGCCATAACTCAAAAATTGCTCATGAAACTGTTTCAAGTTAAAGGCTTCACCCTGCTTAAGTTTTAATTCTTCACGTAAATCGTATATTTCCCGATAACCAGAATAATAACTGGTTAGCTGCACTTGGCTTAGGGTCGCACGTCGCCACTTACCCTCAGCTTCTGCTCGTTGTTGAAATGCTTCGTTTTCCATTAAAGCAATGGCTTCTTCTTCACCCATACCATTAACTTGAATGCTGTAATCTAAAATAGTGTTGGCAATAACACGTAAGTTCCATTTGTAATACATCAGCCACATTTCGGGTTCAAAGTTTCCATAGCCTTCTTCCAGCATCATACGTTCCGTATAAACCGCCCAACCTTCTATCATCGCGCCATTGCCAAATAAGCTTTTAACCAAACTTGGAGATTCATTGGCATAGACCAGTTGAGTGTAATGCCCTGGTATTGCTTCATGGATATTAAGAACTTGAAGTATCCAATGATTATATTCACGTAAGTAACTCTCAGCTGATTCATTACTCATATGATCAAGTGGCGTCACGTTATAATAGGTATTGCCGCCTTTATCATAAGGGCCTGGCGCACTGATGGATGCCCCTGCGAATCCACGCATATATTCAGGAGTTTCACGAACCACTAACGGCTTATTAAGATCTAAAGTGATCAGATTTTTATCGTTAACAAATTTGATGAGTTCAGGTATTTGTTTGCGCACTTCCTCGACAAACTCATCACGTTTGACATGTTTAGCTGAAAGTTTATCAATAAGTAGTCTAATGGCTTTTTTGTCATCGGTAGGTTTTGGAATATCAAAGTACTTTGACCAAATCGTGGCTGTTATTTTGGCCATTTCCGCTTGAACTCGGTTTTTATCTGCCACCGCTTTTTCAAATAACTGCTTTGCCGTCATGCCTGCTTGAATATCTAAAGCAAACTTCTGTTCGTAAAGCTCCGCGCCAATTCTAAAATCACGTGAGCCTTCTGCTTTTAGCTTGGTTTCTAACGCGAGTAGCCAGTCAATATGTTCGTTTATCGCCTTGATTGCTGATGTAAATCTTTGTTGAAATAATGCCTTTTGTTCGTTTGATAAACCTGAATCATTAACTTTTTGTACAAGCTCATCGTTCAATACGGAAAAAGCGCCACGGTTTTGTTGAATGGCTAATTGGGTATGGGTCAAAGTGGGATCGTTTATATTGTCTCTTGCTGCTTGGTAATATGCTGGTACGTTTTCTAAACGAGCAACAACTGATGCTAAACGCTGATCTAAGGGTGCAAAATCTTCATTAATAATTTGCGCAAATCCCCCTGCTACGTTGTAGTTTGATGGATCCCATTGCCATGACTTAAACGTGGTGATTTGCCAATCTAGTTTATTTAAAAGGTTATTAATCAACTGATAATCAATTAAATTACTTGCAGATAATGTCTGTTGATTAAAAGTTTTTAGCCATCCCCGTTGTGTATTGATAAAAGCGAGGGTTTTGTCACGGTTAGCTTGATTAGGGATTTCTAAATAACCATCATTGATGTGTTTACCGTTATACATGGCCCATGTAGGTGACAATTGCCATAAATCATCAATAAACTGTGTTGAAAACTGTTCGAAAGATATCTGGGTAGTAAATTGATCTGCTTGCTGGTTGACTTGTTGTGGGCTTGACTGACAACCCACCATACCGGTTAATGCCAGTGCTATTGAAAGCGATATAAGGGCTTTTTTCATTATTATTCCTATATTTTTATCATAAATGACACAAAAACTTGGCTGAAAGCCATATTAAGATAGTTAACCACTTTCGGATTATAGTTGCAGTAGCTTTTATGTCTTAGACACGTTTTGTCACACTATTTAGGTGAGTTTTTTAATTTGGCGTTTAATGTTGAAAAATTATCAACAAAAAAAGACGATCCGAAGATCGCCTTTCTAATATTCCACTTTACCAACCAAACCTATTTAGGTAAGTTCCATGGATTGGGTGGTAACGGAGTTAAATGCTGAGTTTTTCCATGACGAGAAGCTCGTGAGTCTTGATGACGACTTTCATCTGATTTTATCGAACGACGATCCCCCTCACCTGAGGTTTTCCTTGGCTTAATGTAGGTTTGTCTTGTTGCTTATCATTGTCTTTATGCCTTCTGGCTTTAGGGACAAAATTCAACACAGAAATTGGAATAGGTTTTTTAGGCTCAAATCCTTCAATCTCTTTACGCTCAAGCAAATGACCTAATCGGCTTTCAATCATGCACAAATTTTTGAAATCATCTTTAGAGACTAAAGAAATCGCTAAGCCAGTAGCGCCCGCTCGGCCAGTTCGTCCAATACGGTGTATATAATCATCAGCAGGAAACGGTAAGTCGTAATTTATGACTATGGGTAAATCATCAATATCAATCCCACGGGCAGCAACCCCTGTGGCAATTAAAAACTGTATATTACCTAGCTTAAAGTCATGTAATAATTGTTCGCGCACCGCTTGGCTACGACCACCATGAATACAATCTGCAGTAATACCCCGTTTGTCTAATTGACTAACTAACTTTGCTGCACCTTGTTTGGTTTCGATAAAAATAAGCGCTTGCGACCAATTATTTTCGTTGATCAAATGGCTTAATAGAGCAGATTTTCTATCTTTGTCTACCGTGGTGATCCACTGTTCAATTTGTGGCTTACTAGACGCTTGCTTGTTTAAGGTAATCTCAACGGCATTACGTACCGCAGTTTTTGCTAAAACTCTTACTTGATTTGATAAGGTTGCTGAAAAAAGCAAATTTTGACGAGCTTCTGGTAGCTTTTCTAGAATCTTATTAATGTCTTCAATAAATCCCATATCAAGCATGCGATCGGCTTCATCTAAAACTAACACTTCGAGTTCATCAAAATGCAGCGCTCGTTGGGTATAAAGATCAAGTAACCTTCCCGGCGTAGCCACGACAATATCAATCCCCTCAATTAATGCTTTTTTCTGTGGCGCACTATCAACGCCGCCATACATTGCCATCGATTTAAGGTTTAGTCCTGTAGCATATCGTTCAATATTTTGCTGAACCTGAGAAGCCAGCTCACGGGTAGGTGCTAAAATCAATGCCCGCATACGCTTTTTACGCTGAGTTTCGCCACTCGCCAGCTTGTTTAATATTGGCAACACAAAGCTTGCGGTTTTACCTGTTCCTGTTTGCGCAGCAGCAATGACATTTTTACCATTTAAAATTAAAGGAATCGCTTGCTGTTGGATAGGTGTTGGCTGTTGATAGCCAACAGCAACAAGATTTTGAACAATAGCAAGATTAAGACCCAGTGAATCAAACGACATAATAAAAACTCGAACAAACAAAATTGTGGTTATTATAAATCAAATTGCTAACCAAAGATGTGTTTAATCATTCTTTGTCAAAACTATCCACCACAATCGCTCCCATCGATGCCGGCATAGCGATGACGATAATACGTTTAAAAGACAGCAAAGGTTCTGAAAATAATGGTAACTTATCTAAACAAAGTAAAACTAACGCCACCACTAACGCAGTAATAACGTAAGCAATAATCAAACGAAAAATAAAACTCCATTTACGAGTGCGGATATTTTTTTGAAACACACTTTGGTAACTATAAATAGCGAGAAAAAGTACTGACAAACCGAATAACATCAATAAATTGATAGTAGGAAGCGTGGCACCCAAACGCCATGCTTCTTCTGAAAAAGCAATTGGTACGGCTAACGCAAACGCCCCTACAAATATTTGGCTGGCATCTTCGGTATTAAAAGTTCGCAGCATAATGAGTCCTATATAGCTTAAATAACTACTGGCAATATAGTTAACCAAACAAGGGATAGATACAAATTTGATTCATTGTAGGGAAAAATCAGATAGCAAAAAGACGTCCGAAGACGTCTTTTTTTAAAATGGCGGTGACGGAGAGATTCGAACTCTCGAAAGGTTGCCCTTTACACACTTTCCAGGCGTGCTCCTTCAGCCACTCGGACACGTCACCAATAGATTGATTATAGAGTCATCAACTCTGCGGGCGCTACTTTACGCAAATGGGCATAGGTGGTCAAGTGAAAAAACAAACCTATCAAGTGTTTGCACAATTGCTGTGCAAATCTATCTTTATCCTAGTAGATTCGGGAACAGCCCTTTGATGCCTGCAGCAATAATCTCAATCCCTAGTGATAGCATTAATAGCCCCATTAAACGGGTAATAACGTTAATTCCGGTCTTTCCAAGTAACTTAAAAATGACTGGTGCCATATTGAATAAGGCCCAACTTAATAAACCAAAAATGATTACAGTGGCAAACATAGAAACAAAATCGATTAGAGTGTTATGTTCCGCAGCAAACACAATTACCGAACTAATTGCACCAGGCCCAGCCATTAGAGGTAAAGCCAAAGGAACAACCGCAACCGATTCCATTGCTGAAGATTCACGATCTTCTTCTTGATTACGTTTAACTTCACTGATCTTACCTTGCAGCATCGACATGGCAATAATACATATCAAACTGCCACCAGCAATTCTAAAAGCAGATAATGAAATACTGAACATATTCAGAATATGCTGACCAGCAATAATAGTGACTAACAAAATAACCACAACGGCAAAGTTTGCTACTTTGTTAGTATGTGCCCTTTCTATTTCGGTTTGATGACTGGTCAACCCCACAAACACCGGCAACAACCCAACAGGGTTGATAATGGCAATCAGTCCTAAAAAGAACTTGATATAGAGCATGTAATCCAATTAGTTATCCTCAAAAATAGATTATGTGGTTTGATATAAAAAAGAGCGCTACTTTAATGTAAGTTTGACTTTTTAGGTAATGAGTTTTTTTATCTATTTTAGTGCCTTTAAGATTAGAAATACTTATCACTTGTTGATGTTAAGGACCTCATATGCACGCTCTGTCATTGCGTAATTAAGCTACATATAAACAAATACGACGATCAAACATCGTACACCAAACACTCACTTACACTAAATAACAATAAATAATAGTCACATTGTGTAATTAAATGAAATTTAAGTGACGCTTTTTTGTGATTTAGCTGACAAATTACGCTATAATATGAACTTGTTTTTCAAATTTTTGTAATCAAAATTACTAAAGGATTTGTATGGCACTACGTAATAGAGTCAGCCAGAAAAATAATAGTCGTAAATTTAGTAGTTCGCGTAGAAGAATGACTTATTATTTATGGATTACCAAGCCTAACAAATCATCTCAAATTGCCATTCCTGAGTATCATTGTTTCGAGTATCTCAATAAAAAAACCGCGTAGAAACAAAAAAGTGATGTAGTTGCCTACATCACTTTTTGTTATTACAGTACTCGATTATTTTGCTGTCCAGCGATCCATCCAACCAAATACATTCTTATACCACTGTTGCAAGTTATCTTGATTCAAAATCCAATGATTTTCATCAGGGAACATTAATAACTCTGACGGGATACCTTTACGCTGCATAAAGCTAAACGCTGCAAGACCTTGCCCATAAGGTACGCGGAAATCTTTTTCTCCATGAATAACTAACATCGGAGTCTGCCAATTTTCAACGTAATTAACAGGGTTAAACTTCTCGTATAAGTCTTTGTTGTCATTATATGTACCACCGAATTCATATTCAGGGAACCATAACTCTTCTGTGACGTAATACATAGAACGCATATCAAACAAACCAGCATGGTTAATCAAACACTTAAAGCCATCATTCCAATGACCTTGGATCCAGTTCATCATGTAACCACCGTAAGAGCCACCTAATGCACACGCATTGTTTGCGTCTAACCATGGTTGTTGCTCAGTCACTGCCGCCATGCCTTTTTTTAAATCTTCTAGCGGCTTACCACCCCAATCTTTGCTGATTGAATCGGTAAATGCTTGGCCATAACCGGTTGAACCATGAAAATCGACCATAACAACGCCATAACCGGCCCCAGCCCACAATTGCGCATTCCAGCGACCACTAAACGAGTTGCCAAATGAACCTTGAGGACCACCATGTACTAGGTAGGCAATGGGATATTTTTCACCTTCTTTGAAATTTGCAGGCTTGATCCAATAGCCGTGAACAGTTTCATCATTCCACCCCTTAAACTTAAACTGCTCAAAATCGCCAAATTTGATCTTTGCCAGTTTATCTTTATTTACTTCAGTCAAACGGGTTAAGTTTTCACCTTCTAAGGTAACTGAATACAAATCCCCTGGCTCAACTAATGAAGCGTTTTTGAAGATAATCTTGTTAGGGGTTACCGCAACTAAGCTATTGCTACCATTGTTGTAGATTGGACGAACATCGCCAAACTGAGTATTGACTTCAAAGATTGACACTTGACCAACATCTTGAGCGCCAACATATAAGGTTCTGCCATCTGCGCTGAAGGTTAACGAGTGTGGACTTCTATCCCACAGTGGTGCGACTTCTTTTTCTTGGCCTGTGACATTGTCGCGAAGCATAATGCGGTATCTGTCTGCTTCAAAGCCAGGTTTCGTCATAGCAAGATAGGCTAAATAACGGCCGTCAGCTGAATATGTTGGCTGTGCATCCCATGCTTTGTTGTCTTCAGTAAGATTGATGGTTTCACCGCCGCTGACAGGAACTTGCCATAAATCATAGTTGGTTGTCCAAGACTGATCATTGCTAGGCGCTTTGGCACTATAAACAATGTGCTTACCATCAGGGGTAAAAGTCACTTCTTCCATACCCGAAAATGGCTTTGGTGGCGTTTCTGTATCACGCCCTGCAGTGACATTAACTGCATTGGTAATCTTTTGCCCATTGAGGTTCGCCACAAACAGATGATTTCGAGCATGATCTTCCCATGTATCCCAATGACGTACCATTAATTGCTTGTATTCGCGGCCAGTAGTTTTACGATCTTTTTCCGCTTGGAATTTTTCTTTTGAACAAGCGAGATCATTACACTCAGGAAATACGCGCATGGTCATAACCACTTGCTTGCCGTCTTGCGATAGTTTGTAGCCATTCACATCGAGCGGTAAATCACTGACTTGAACCGCTTCACCGCCATTTAGAGCAAGTTGATATAATTGGCTACTACCATTACGGGCAGCTAAAAAGTAAATACTTTTATTATCGGCACTAAAACTGACATCATGTTCAGTACCAGAAGCTGAAGTTAATTGACGTGGAGTGGCATTTTTATTGGTTAAATCTAAGGTATATAGATCAGAGCTAGCCTCACCTTTGTCGTCAATCACTTTGACACCATAAACCAAGGTATTGCCATCGCTGGAAACTGCGGTGGAATGCAGCTTATTCATATTGACTAAATGCTGAACGTTAAAGGGTTCAGCACTATACACTGAAGATGCCATTCCTGCGGCAACCAATGCAAATAATACAGAAGACGTTTTCATATTATTGATATTCTCTTGAATTGTTGTTTGTAAGCGTTAAGCAGCCTATCTAATACAAAACGCTCAGGCAACCCTAATAAACTAAAAGGCAAACCTGAGCGCGGTATTTTCGTGCTATCTAGTAATTATGCAAAAACGCACTGACTAAACTTTATTCTTGGCAATATTAATTTTCCAAATAGCTGGCCCCGTTTCATGGGCATTAACACCATTTGAATCAACCGCCACTGTTACAGGCATATCTTGTACTTCAAACTCGTAAATGGCTTCCATGCCTAAATCTTCAAAAGCCACAACACGCGATTTTTTAATGGCTTTTGAAACAAGATACGCTGCACCGCCAACTGCCATTAGATAAACTGCTTTGTGCTTTTTGATAGATTCAACGGTTTGTGGTCCACGTTCTGATTTGCCAATCATGCCCATTAAACCCGTTTTTTCTAACATCATGTCAGTAAACTTATCCATACGGGTTGCTGTTGTTGGGCCTGCAGGACCAACAACTTCATCGCCAACCGGATCAACCGGGCCAACGTAGTAAATAAACTTACCTGTAAAATCAACACCCTCAGGCAAACCTTCTCCTGAATCAAGTAGTGTTTGAATGCGCTTGTGCGCAGCATCACGACCCGTCAGCATTTTGCCATTTAGTAACAAGGTATCACCGCTTTTCCAGGTTTCAATTTCAGCTTGGGTAACGGTATCTAAATTAACACGGTGTGTGTTTTCACCTGCTTCACGGGTAATTTCAGGCCAATCGGCTAACGACGGTGGGGTTAATTGTGCAGGACCCTTGCCATCAAGATGGAAATGTACATGGCGGGTGGCGGCACAATTTGGGATCATGACCACCGGCTTTGATGCCGCATGAGTTGGGGCCGATTTAATTTTGATGTCTAACACTGTGGTTAAGCCACCTAATCCTTGTGCACCTATGCCTAAGTTATTAGCTCGTTCAAAAATATCTAAACGAAGTATTTCTTCTGCAGTTTGTGCGCCTTTCTCAATCAAGTCATGAATATCAACCGGATCCATTAATGACTCTTTTGCCATCACGGCAGCTTTTTCCGCTGTTCCACCAATACCTATGCCTAACATGCCAGGTGGGCACCAACCTGCCCCCATAGTCGGTAAGGTTTTTTCAACCCATGCCGCAATATCATCAGAAGGATTTAACATCGCCATTTTAGATTTGTTTTCAGACCCGCCACCTTTGGCAGCAATCATCACTTCAACTTGATTACCCGCAACCATATCAATGTGTACAACAGATGGCGTATTGTCACGAGTGTTTTTGCGCGCCCCAGCAGGATCGGCAACAATTGACGCCCGTAATGGGTTGTCTGGATTGATGTAAGCACGGCGAACACCTTCATCAACCATTTGCTGTACTGTCATATCGGTTTTATCCCAACTGACATTCATACCAATTTTAACAAACGTGGTAACAATACCCGTGTCTTGACATAAAGGACGTTTACCTTCAGCAGACATACGTGAGTTAATTAAGATTTGTGCAATAGCATCTTTGGCCGCTGCACTTTCTTCACGTTGATAGGCTTTATACATAGCATCAACGAAATCTTTTGGGTGGTAATACGAAATATATTGTAGAGAATCAGCAATACTTTCAATAAAATCGGCCTGTTTGATTACAACAGGTGTAGAGGAAGTCTCGATGTTCATAGACATAATGGGGCGCTCCAGCCTAACTTGTTTATCGTTTTTATTTAATGTTATGTAAAATAACTAATTTGAATCCTTTAGTAGCCGATATGATACTCTTTCCATCCTTTTTGGGCTACCGCACATTTTGAGATTAAGGTTAATTGATGAACTATCGCAGTGACAACACACTGACAGTTACCCCATTAGATTGGTCATTATCACCACATGATTTATTTGCTCTAATTTCAGATGAACCTTGGGCAATGTTACTTGACTCGGCCAATGCTTCTCATCAAGATGCACAATTTGACATCATGGTTTGCAAGCCTGTTGCCACGTTAGTTGGTCATGGCATTAATCCACAATTCGAGTCGAATCATCTCCCGCCAGAACTAACTCGCACCATCAAACAGTATCTAACTCAGCACACCCACATTGCCTTTGATGCGCTCAAATTTTGCCAGCAACAACTTTATCCTCAACAACATGCTTGTTCATTGCCATTTAGTGCCGGAGCTCTTGGTGCATTTGGGTATGACTTAGGCCGCAGTATAGAAAAATTGGCTGAATCTGCGATGAATGATATTCATCTCAATGAAATAAACATTGGCTTTTACGATGAGTCTTTTGTTTTTGATTACAGTAAAAAGTGCTGGTTTCATTGCTTTTTAGGCAGTAAAGATGCACATCAGAATACATTCAATCATATTCAAACAAAATTAAAAATTGCTGGAATTACTAAACCAAAAACTAAATTTACGCTACTAACAGATTGGCATAATCAAACGACTAAGGAAGACTATGTATCCAAGTTTAATCAAGTTCAGCAATATTTGTTGAGTGGTGACTGTTATCAAATCAATTTAACCCAGCGTTTTGAAGCCCAGTATACAGGTGATGAATGGCAAGCATATTGTGCTTTGTCAGCTCATAATCAAGCGCCCTTTTCCGCATTTATTCGCTTGCCTGAGCATTGCATATTATCTATATCGCCCGAGCGATTTATTCAGTTAGATGATCGGCTTATACAAACCAAACCCATAAAAGGCACACTGCCTCGGCTAAGCAATGAAATCGACGACAAGCAACAAGCGTTGAAATTACAGTCATCAGAAAAAGATCGCGCTGAGAATGTGATGATTGTCGATCTATTAAGAAACGACATAGGTAAAGTCGCAGCTGCGGGTAGCGTTAACGTGCCAACACTATTTGCCATAGAAAGCTTTCCAGCTGTGCATCATTTAGTCAGTACTGTGACTGCGATATTAGCGGATAGCTATTGTGCCACCGATTTACTTAAAGCTGCTTTTCCTGGTGGATCGATTACTGGTGCGCCTAAAGTACGTGCAATGCAAATTATTGAGCAGCTTGAACCGTCAAGGCGTAACATGTATTGCGGGAGTATTGGTTATATCAGTCAAGATGGAAAAATGGATACCAGCATTACAATTCGCACCCTGGTCACTGAAAATAATAAAATATTTTGCTGGGCTGGTGGCGGTGTTGTGGCTGATTCAAATGCTGAAGCTGAATATCAAGAAAGCTTTGATAAAGTGAGTAAGATCTTGCCGATACTGGCACAGTTATAAATTAAACAATATCAATACTCCAAGCCCATCAAATTGATGGGCTTGGGTTTATTTAATGACGGTATAACGCCTTTATACAACTGCTTTTGCGCGAGCATGATGAAGCTTTTTATAACTTTCAATCAAGCGTAAATGCGGTTCAATACCCTCAAGTTTAGTACTGGTTTTAGTCAAACCATAAAACCTAACATTACCTGATACAGAGCCTACAGCTGCGTTAATCACTTCTTCGCCAAACATCCGGCTAAAATTAGTCATGAAATGTTCGAGTGCTAAATCTTCATCTAAGGTGACTTCTAAAACTGCGCTAACTGCTTGGTAAAATAATCCACGTTGTACTGTGTTGTCATTGTATTGCAAGTAGGCATCAACCAAATCGACAGCATCTTCTAACTGACCTAAAGCAAGGTAGATTAAAATTTTCAATTCAATGATGGTTAACTGACCCCAAACTGTATTGTCATCAAATACAATGCCAATTAACGTTTTGATATCTGTGTAATTATCAAGCTGACTTTCTTCTAAACGCTCAACCAAATCAGCGAGTTCATCATCTGATAAAGAATGCAGATTTAAAATGTCTTCACGATAATCTAAGGCTTTATTAGTGTTATCCCAAATCAAATCATCAACAGGATACACTTCAGAATATTCAGGTACTAAAATACGGCAAACTGAGGCACCTAAACCAGTAAACTCTGCCACATATACTTCTTTGCCCATGGTTTCCAAAATGCCAAATAAGCTGGCAGCTTCTTGTTCACTTGTGCCCGAAAAATCCCACTCACAAAACTCGTAGTCGGCTTTGCTACTAAAGAAACGCCAAGAGATCACCCCTGTTGAATCGATAAAGTGTTCCACAAAGTTTTCCGGCTCGGTAACTGTCATGCTGTTAAAGGTTGGCTTAGGCACGTCATTTAAACCTTCAAAACTTCGCCCTTGTAGTAATTCCGTTAAACTGCGCTCTAAAGCCACCTCAAAACTTGGATGAGCACCAAAAGAAGCAAATACACCGCCGGTTCTTGGGTTCATCAAGGTGACACACATTACTGGGAATTGGCCACCTAAAGAAGCATCTTTAACAACAACAGGGAAGCCTTGAGCTTCTAGACCTTGGATACCCGCTAAAATATTCGGGAATTTCTCAAGCACTGTCATTGGCACATCTGGCAGAACCAGTTCTTGCTCAATAATTTGGCGTTTAACTGCACGTTCAAAGATTTCTGATAAACATTGCACCTTGGCTTCTTCAAGGTTATTACCCGCACTCATGCCGTTGCTTAAAAATAAGTTTTCAATCAAGTTAGACGGAATATAAACCGTTTCACCATCAGACTGACGAACATACGGGATAGTACAAATACCGCGCTCAATATTACCTGAGTTAGTATCGATTAAGTGTGAGCCACACAGTTCTCCATCTGGATTGTATATTTCTAGGCAATACTCATCCAAAATTCCTGTTGGTAATGAATCATCATCTTCCAGTTCAAACCATTTTTCATTCGGGTAATGAACAAATTCGCTGTTAGCAATCTCATCGCCAAAAAATTGATCGTTATAAAAGAAATTACAATTTAAACGTTCTATAAACTCTCCTAACGCTGAACAAAGCGCGCTTTCTTTAGTCGCACCTTTGCCATTAGTAAAACACATAGGTGATGCGGCATCACGGATATGTAGTGACCACACATTCGGTACGATGTTGCGCCATGAGGATATCTCAATTTTCATGCCTAAATCAGCTAACATGCCTGTCATATTGGCTATTGTCTGCTCAAGCGGTAAATCTTTACCTAAAATGAATGTGCTAGCATGACTATCAGGCTGCCCCATAAGCATTGCATTGGCGTCAGCGGCTAAATTATCAACGGTTTCAATTTTAAATTCAGGGCCAGTCTGTACCACTTTTTTTACGGTGCAACGGTCTATTGAACGTAAAATGCCCTGTTTGTCTTTATCAGAAATGTCTTCCGGTAATTCAACTTGTATTTGAAAAATTTGGTTGTAACGATCTTCAGGATCAACAATATTGTTTTGTGACAAACGAATATTTTCAGTTGGAATATCACGCGCTTTACAATACACCTTAATAAAATAGGCTGCGCAAAGCGCTGATGACGCTAAAAAGTAATCAAAAGGACTGGGTGCAGAACCATCACCTTTATAACGGATAGGTTGATCTGCTGTCACAGTAAAGTCATCAAACTTGGCTTCAAGTCTGAGGTTTTCAAGAAAGTTAACTTTTATTTCCATTGAATAATATCCAGTAGTAGGCGAGTTCAATCATGTCGATTGTAAAATTAGCTGGAATTATCGGTGTTTTTGACTCATTAGTCTTGAGTTAATTACTAAAAATGTTGTTTAGTAAAAATTTGCGATAAAAAAACCAGCTTATTCAGCCTGTCTCTTGATCACAAGTTTGACTCAAGAGACTTAGCTAACTCGTAGCCCTCAAGGATGGTTTGTAACTTAAACCATCCTTGCCATAATACCTTTACAGACGCACGCCCCGTGCGTTTTGTATCTTTCCAACCTCCTAGTTTCGCTAACTCTGCATAAGCCCAGTGCATATTTGGTGGGGAGTCAGGAAGTGGCGTTTTTATTTGTTTAAGCCACAGTAATTTCCACGCTTTCGGTGTTAAAACCTGCTCGCAACTTACGTTTGTTGCATGGCTATGAGCGAATTTTAGTTGCAGAATTCGAGTGGCTATAAAAGCGTTTATAGTCACCAATCTTTCTACATTACTTAAACTTTGCAGTCTTGAGCTTTCGATGTCGGTGCCATCTGTTTTCCAGACTTTGTGGTACTCCTCAACGAGCCAGCGATGTTCATAGTGACTGACAATATTGAGGGCGTCTTCTTTTGTATGTATTGGCTCGTTGGTGATTAAATGCCAGTTTAGGTTACTGTCTGAGTTACCTCTTTCCTCGCAACCCACATAATAAACAGGCAATGATCCACCTTTCTTATTCGAGGGTACTTTAAGTGTCACCGCAGAGAAGGTAATGTCTAACGTTGCTGTGCGGGCTTTTCGTCCTGCTTTTTGAGCTATATGAATTCTCTTTTGACCCGCACTGGTTAATTCAGAAGCATAGTGAAATAGTTTGTGCTCACCTTCTTCTATATGTCTACTCATCATCGAACGGACAACAAAACGCTGCTGATTGTTCAGCTTATACTGCAAATAATCATAGATGTCGGCCTCACGATCACAAACGGATATCACCTTATCAAGGTTATCTCCCAGCCGTTTAGCCATGTTGCGAGAAGCTCGCTCCCACTTATAGCTCTCTTTTTCCGAATAAGGTACTGGTGTCTTAGTTCGTCGTTTGCCTCGTGTATTTATATCTCGTGTCCATCGCTGCTGCTCAATAAGGCCAACGACTTCAGATGATTCTGGTGCAAATAAGACGATACTGTGAGCAAGCAAACCACGATGACGGTTGCCTTGGTTAATATGGCCCAATTCCTCACGAATAGAGCGATGGCTATAAACGATATTCGTGGTATCTTCTAAAGCAAGTAACAGATTGTGTTGTTGCGCGCCCGTTGCGGTGGCCTTAAATCCCGCTTCTGCAATGGTGGATGCTTCTATATTTTCATTACGTATGAACCGATAGGCTCCTTCCATATCGGCAGGTGACTGACTAATATTCACAATTGGTTTTCCAGGGTTAGCAGCTAAGGTTGACGCTAACTTTACCAAACGAGAGGTTCTTCTGGGATCACCTAAATTTACTTGACCAAACTGTTGCTCTGCCCACTGTTGGTGTTTATCAATCATCGTATTTCTCCAAATCATTTGGAGATCTGATCTCGAATTAGGGATTTAGTTCAAAAAAATCCCTGCTAATTTCTTAGCAGGGATTTGTGTATAAGAGACAGGCTTATTCAGCTGGTTTTTAACATAGGCAATACATTTACCGGCTTACAGACCGTTTAATGCTTCTTTACATAATTGGGTAATACGTCCCCAATCTTCTGAATCAACCGCATCAGTTGGTGCAATCCAACTTCCACCAATACAATCAACGTTACTTAATGCTAAGTAATTTTTGTAAGTAGCTGGACTAATGCCGCCAGTAGGACAAAAACGAATATCTGATAGCGGACCTGAGAAAGACTTAAGCGCATCAACACCACCCGAAGCTTCAGCCGGGAAGAACTTGAAATGGGTATAGCCTAATTCCATGCCTACCATCACTTCCGAGATACTAGCCACACCAGGGATTAAAGGCACATTGCCATTTTTAGCCGCTTTCAATAAATCGACTGTTGCACCAGGGGTGATAATAAATTGCGCACCGGCATCAATTGCTTGTTTAAGTTGCGCCTCATTCAAAATAGTACCCGCACCCACTAGGGCCTCTGGCACTTCTTTTGCAATCAGTGAAATGGCTTCTAAAGCACAAGGCGTACGCAGGGTAACTTCTAATACACTAATACCACCGGCGACTAAAGCCTTTGCTAAAGGTACTGCATGCTCAAGTTTATTGATCACCATAACAGGAACAATCGGGCTGCGTTTAAAAACATCTTGTGGTTGTAGTGACCAGTTATTTTCAGACATTCTTACTTATCCTTAATTTTTAGTAAATTTCGTCAATGGCACTTGTACTTCTTGCACCAGTTTCAGGACTGCTTAGATTGCTGCGTAATGCACCAAACAATTCGCGTCCCATGCCATAACTTGAATGCTTCAAATCAACAATACTGCTTTCACGAGCATTTAATATTGAATCATCAACAAGTAAACTTAATTCACCCGTTTCGGCATTGATACGGATCATGTCTCCGTCTTGTACTTTGGCAATTAACCCACCATCCAAAGCTTCTGGAGTTAAGTGAATTGCAGCAGGTACTTTGCCAGATGCACCCGACATACGGCCATCAGTCACCAAGGCGACTTTAAAGCCTTTATCTTGCAAGCTACCTAAGAAAGGGGTCAGTTTATGCAGTTCAGGCATGCCGTTAGCTTTAGGCCCTTGGCCTTTAACCACAACAACACAATCACGATCTAATTTACCGTCTTTGAACAGGGCATCAATTTCGTTTTGATCGTTAATTACGATAGCAGGAGCTTCAACAACTCGGTTTTTATCAGGTACCGCTGACACTTTGATGACCGAGCGACCTAAATTACCTTTAAGTAATTTAAGCCCACCATTCTTTTGGAATGGTGTAGCAAGATGGGTTAATACTTCTTTGTCTAGCGATTCAGAAATGCCATCAACCCAACGTAGTTCACCATCAATTAATTTCGGTTCTTGGGTGTATTTACGTAACCCAAAACCAGCAACGGTATTAACATCTTCGTGTAACAAACCGCCATCAAGTAATTCTTTAATCAATAGCGCCATTCCACCTGCAGCATGGAAATGATTGATATCAGCATGACCATTAGGGTAAACACGCGCTAATAAAGGTGTTGCATCAGAAAGATCTGAGAAATCATCCCAATTGACAATGATACCCGCAGCACGTGCTGCAGCCACAATATGCATTGTCAGATTGGTAGAACCGCCAGTTGCTAATAAAGCGACAATGCCGTTAACCACTGACTTTTCGCATACGACTTCGCCAATTGGGGTATATTGGGTGCCCATTTCAGTTAAGCGACAAACCTGTTTAGCCGCCATTTTGTTTAAGGCTTCACGTAATGGGTCGTCAGGATTAACAAATGATGAACCAGGCAATTGTAACCCCATCACTTCTAACATTAACTGATTCGAATTTGCCGTACCATAGAAGGTACAAGTACCAGCGCTGTGGTATGACGCTGACTCTGCAGCCAATAACTCATCACGCCCAACCAGCCCTTGAGCAAACTTTTGACGAACACGCGCTTTTTCTTTATTTGGAATGCCTGATTTCATTGGGCCAGCCGGTACAAAAAGCATTGGCAAATGTCCAAAACTTAATGCGCCAATCAATAAACCAGGTACAATTTTGTCGCAAATCCCTAGAAGTAAAGCACCGTCGAACATATTGTGAGATAACCCGACCGCCGTTGACATTGCAATGACTTCACGGCTAAGCAAACTAAGCTCCATGCCAGGTTGACCTTGAGTTACCCCATCACACATTGCAGGTACACCCGCTGCAACTTGGGCAACACTGCCTACCTCTTCGCATGCTTGTTTTAGCAACGTAGGGTAAGTTTCATAAGGTTGATGTGCAGAAAGCATATCGTTAAATGAAGTGACAATACCGATATTCGCTTTCGTAAACTGGCGTAATGAATCTTTTTCCGCAGGTTTACAAGCAGCAAATCCATGGGCTAAATTGCCACAGCTTAAGGCACTACGATGTACGCCTTTCGCTTTTGCATCATTTAAGGCCTGTAAATAGGCTTTGCGTGAGTTTTTACTGCGTTCGATAATACGTTCGGTTACCGACTGAACTACTGAGTGCATGTTACGACTCCTTTATGCGCTATAGAACACATCAACGGGCGTTTTACGCTGCGCTAATACTGCTCTGATAGGCATTTGGGTTACATCGTCATTTTCAAGTGCTTGACGATAAACGGTTAATTTTGATTCACCCACAAGATGTAAATAGATTTGGCGGCTATTTAAAATTGCATCTCTAGATAGGGTGATCCGAGCATGAGGTGCTGTCGTTGGATTGACCGCTGCGCAAACATCTGTTGTTGAAAGCGCATGCTGTAATTCTTGGCTACAAGGAAACCAAGAGCATGTATGACCATCGGTTCCCATTCCTAACACCACCACATCAAATGGCCGTGGAAAATTAGCCAATGAGTCCCCTGCCATTGCCGCACCAAGTTCTGGAGTAGCATACATATTTTTTAAACCACGAAACTTGGCATTTGCAGCACGATTTTGTAATAAATGTTCACGGACTAGTCGTTCATTTGAATCTTTTTCATCAGGCTCAACCCAGCGCTCATCAGCTAAAGTGATATATACATCACTCCAATCTATGCCTTTAGTGCTAAGTAAATTAAAAAGTTTCAACGGAGTTGAACCTCCAGAGACCACCAAGCTTGCTTTACCGCGCTTGTCTATAGCATCTTGTAACTCAATGGCAATTTTATCAGCCAATTTGGCTTCTAAATCTGCTGGAATTTCGAATGATTTGAAAACTGATTCTTTAATCATATAACTACCCTTACTCGTCCCAAGAACGGCCATCTTTGGTGATCAAGGCAACTGATGCAACTGGTCCCCAAGTACCCGCAGGATAAGATTTTGGACGTTCGCCAGTTTGTTCCCAAGACTGAATGATCCCATCAACCCAAGTCCATGCTTGTTCTACTTCGTCACGACGAACGAATAAGGCTTGATTACCTAACATGGCTTCAAGAAGCAATCGCTCATAAGCATCAGCAATACGTTCATTTTTGAACGTATCAGTAAAGCTTAAATCAAGTTTAGTCGTTTGCAGACGTTGCTTTTGCTCCAAACCTGGCACCTTGTTCATCATTTGGATTTCCACCCCTTCATGAGGCTGTAATCGAATGGTCAACTTATTAGGTGGTAAATTACGGTAGCTAGAACGATACAAATTATGTGGTGGGTTTTTGAAATAAACCACAATTTCACTGCTCTTGAACGGCATACGTTTACCACTACGTAAATAGAATGGCACACCAGCCCAACGCCAGTTATCGATATCCACACGTAAAGCAACGAACGTTTCCGTGTTTGACTTGGTATTAGCGCCTTCTTCTTCAAGATAGCCAGGAACTGGTGAGCCTTTTAGGAAACCTGCACTATATTGACCACGAACCGTGTTTTCATAAACATTATCAGGCGTGATTGGACGTAATGATTTAAGTACTTTTACTTTTTCATCACGGATACTGTCCGCATCTAGGTTTACTGGTGGGTCCATTGCCACAAGTGTTAACACTTGTAATAAATGGTTTTGGATCATGTCGCGCATTTGCCCTGCACCATCAAAGTAACCCCAGCGCCCTTCAATTCCGACTTCTTCAGCAACAGTGATTTGTACATGGTCAATCGTGCGATTATCCCATTTTGAAGCAAATAAAGAGTTAGCAAAACGTAATGCGATTAGGTTTTGTACGGTTTCTTTACCAAGGTAGTGATCGATACGATACACTTGGTTTTCATTAAAGAATTCTGCGACTTGATTATTGATGACATGAGAAGATTCAAGGCTAGTGCCAATAGGCTTTTCTAAAACGACCCGCGTATCTGAATGAATTAGGTTTTGTTCATGTAAACAGCGACAAATGGCACCAAAAATTGAAGGGGGTGTTGCGAAGTAGTTTACCATCACACGCTTTGCAGGCTCTAACAGGTCATGAAATGCTTGATAACCCTCAGGCTCTGTGAAGTTAGTCCCAATGTAATGACAACGCGATAAAAATCGCTCAAGTGTTACAGGACAAATTTCATCCTTTACAAAGGTATTTAATGCTTTGGTCACTAATTGAATGAATTCATCTCGAGTGAAGGCGTCTTTTGCGACACCTATCACCTTAGTGTCTTTATCCAATAACTCGGCTTTATCTAGTTGGTATAGAGAAGGTAATAGTTTACGTCTTGCGAGGTCTCCTTTAGTCCCAAACAAAACGAAATCACACGCCTTCGCACTTGTTGATTTACCCATTGCTAACAGCTCTCCTTATTATTTTGTGTTTTAAGACGGCAAGCTGCCGATGAATAAAAACACACATTTGTTGTAATATAACAACAGAATTGCATTATTGCATCTATATTTTGCAATTTATCTCTTGTTTATCAACTAGCCATTTTGATACGTTATCTGCTATGATTTTGTCTACTAATTGACTATAAATGATACTTTTATAGCCATCAAACGCACTGAAACTTTACTACAGTTAACTTTCAGAGGTAAAAAAATAACTTAATTACCTCCGAAAATTAAAATATTCGATGTCTCATTAAATTAGCCCATTTGCGGATACATACACATGAATACACTTGAAAAGGTCCAAAAGAACCTCGCACTTTTTAGTAAATCGGAACGTAAAGTAGCTGAAGTCATATTAGCTTCACCGCAAACAGCCATTCATTCCAGTATTGCAACCTTAGCAAAAATGGCAGATGTCAGCGAACCAACTGTTAACCGCTTTTGCCGTAGATTAGATACGAAAGGCTTTCCAGATTTTAAGTTACATTTAGCACAAAGTCTTGCAAATGGTACGCCTTATGTTAGCCGCCACGTCGAAGAAGATGATTCACCAGATTCCTATACTACAAAAATATTCGAATCTTCAATGGCTTCATTAGATACTGCTCGCCAAAGTCTTGATACTGCCGCAATCAACAAAGCTGTCGACATTCTCACACAGGCCAAAACTATTTCATTTTTCGGTTTAGGAGCATCTGCATCGGTTGCCCATGATGCTCAAAATAAGTTTTTCCGCTTTAACGTGCCGGTCATTTGTTTTGATGATGTATTAATGCAACGTATGAGCTGCATTAACTGTAATGAAGGCGATGTTGTGGTACTCATCTCCCATACAGGTAGAACAAAATCACTAATCGAAATTGCTCGCATTGCCCGCGAAAACGGAGCTGCAGTAATTGGGATCACAGCCCGTAACTCACCACTTTCGCTCGAGTGTACCTTACCTGTAACAATGGAAGTGCCCGAAGATACTGATTTATACTTACCTATGGCATCTCGTTTAGCCCAATTAGTCACGGTTGACGTACTTGCAACGGGTTTTACTTTACGCCGTGGGCCACGATTCCGTGACAATCTAAAACGAGTAAAAGAAGTATTAAAAGAATCTCGCGTCAATAAGGATTTAACTATATAGACAGACGGGCCTATATTTTGTTCGTTATTTGAATGTGAGTAACGACAATTAATGATTTCAAAGTTTATTGATAAAAATAGGCTAATATTTAATAAAGGCTAAAAGGCTTGCGTCTGTTAGCCTTTTTTATTGTAAAACTGTTTTCTCTGTCACAAAAAAATAACAGGAAAACGGTTCTCTTTATTCGTAATTTTACTACATTTCGTCTGAATGTCTGTTAATATAGATTCATAATTTTTAGTACCAATAGACGACAATCGTAAAGAGTACTTTTAATAACCAATTTTAATCTTTCATTTATTTAACGGAGTTTCTTATGTTCCGCAGAACTAAAATCGTAACAACTTTAGGACCAGCAACTGATCGCGATGATAATTTACGTAAAATTATTAAAGCAGGTGCTAACGTTGTTCGCATGAACTTTTCTCATGGTTCACCAGAAGACCACCAAAAACGCGCCAATGAAGTCCGTGCAATTGCTAAAGAGCTAGGTAAGCACGTTGCAATTTTAGGGGACTTACAAGGACCTAAAATTCGTATCTCTACTTTTAAAGACAACAAAAAAATCCACCTTAATTTAGGTGATACCTATATTCTTGACGCTAACCTTGCTAAAGGTGAAGGCGATGAGACTCAAGTAGGTATCGATTACAAAGAATTACCAAACGATGTCAAGATTGGCGACATCTTAATGTTAGACGATGGTCGTGTTCAGTTAAGAGTTGAAAAAGTTGATGGCGCCAAAGTGTTTACCACAGTCACAGTGGCGGGTCCGTTATCAAACAATAAAGGTATTAACAAAAAAGGCGGCGGATTGACAGCTCCGGCTTTAACTGAAAAAGATATGGCGGACATTAAAACAGCTGCATTAATTAATGTTGATTACCTCGCAGTATCATTTCCTCGTACTGGCGCTGATTTAGATTTAGCCCGTAAGCTTGCTGTTGAAGCCGGTAGCAACGCCTTAATTGTTGCCAAAGTTGAGCGCGCTGAAGCCGTTGAAACTGATGAAGCAATGGATGATGTTATTAAAGCATCTGATGTTGTTATGGTTGCTCGTGGTGACTTAGGTGTAGAAATCGGTGACGCTGCTTTAGTGGCAGTTCAAAAAAGTTTAATTCAACGTTCTCGCCAATTAAACAAAGCAGTCATCACTGCCACTCAAATGATGGAGTCGATGATTTCAAGCCCAATGCCAACTCGAGCAGAAGTCATGGACGTTGCCAACGCAGTGTTAGATGGAACTGATGCCGTTATGCTTTCGGCTGAAACGGCTGCAGGTGATTTCCCAGAAGAAACCGTTAAAGCTATGTCTAACGTATGTATGGGCGCAGAATCACACCCTAGTGTTAAAGTGTCAAAGCACCGTTTAGAGCAAAGCTTCACTTCAATTGAAGAAACAATTGCCCTGTCTACTATGTATGCGGCTAACCATTTAGAAGGTGTAAAAGCGATTCTTTCGCTAACTGAATCAGGCGCAACCGCTAAAGTTATGTCTCGTATCAGTTCTTCATTACCTATTTTTGCCCTATCGCGTCATGAGAAAACATTAGCTAGAATGGCAATGTATCGTGGTGTTCAACCAATCTTCTTTGACTCAACCGCTTATAGTGCTGATGAGTTAGCAAGAGAAGCATTAAATACTATGGTTGCTGCAGGTTATTTATCTAGTGGTGACATGGTATTAATGACTAAAGGCGATGCAATGGAAACAATTGGCGGCACCAACACTTGTAAGGTGTTAGTTGTGGCGTAATTATCTTTTAGCCAAGCTAGCTTTCAAAGCAAAATGTTAATTAATAACTAAACGCCAATCATGTGATTGGCGTTTTTTTTATCGCTTATCAATCGTCTTACTCAATAAAATAACCAATCACCTGATATTGGTTATCGATTCTCACTAGGGTTATGATTTCCTGTAGCGCAGGTTGATTGTCAAAATCAGTATCAATGATAAATACCAAATAATGACCATCAGGACCGCCTTCGATGCGATTAAAAGTTTTGACCGAATTAATGTGTCTAGAACCAACTGCGCCTAAAGGTTTTCTAACGGCAATAAGTGAGTCTCGCCAATCAAGCAGATTAACTTGAGAGCGGAAATATGCTGAAGTCTGATGCCAGCTTTGCTCATAAAGCTGCGCATCAACCACTGCAAGCCATTGTAAAGCAACAGGTAACACTTTATCAGCAATGATATTTCTATCAGTCGATTCAATTGCTACAGAAGGAGTATTGAATATCAATATGAGGAAAAACAGCAAACATCGCATCGCATGTCCTTAAACTCAATATTCGTAAAATCAGACTCACAAAAGTCAAATCATTTACCAGGTACCTTTAACGTTAGCAGAACATATTCAATTAACCAGTTTCACACTGGGCAAAAAAAAAACGCCGACAGAGTCGGCGTTTAGACAATCAACATTATTGAGTTACAGCTTGTCGAAATCGTTTACGTTAATTGCCGCAAGACGTTTGTTATCTACATCAAGCAATTGTTGGTATTCATCTTCGGTAATTATTTGTTTAGCTAATGCTTGGCTAAATAATTCAACCATAGGCAGTTTTGACTTTAAATGCCCACTTCGCTGTGCTTTTTTCAATTTTTTGAATAAATCTTTAGCGGCATACTTAGCTAAAAATGCGCTTTCGACTTCAGCAATACCACTCTTATCACCGTCAAACTCACCACATAAAAAGGTAATGCGATCACGCGCCGCACTCGGTTTAAGCATTGCAGTGACAAGTCCCACAGCAGCTTTGTCACTTGGTGCATTAAAATGATTACCTAATGGGAAAATGAGTACGCGTAACAGTACACCAGCAATTTTACTTGGGAAGTTACGAATCGCATCTTCTAGTGCTTTAGCTGCAAAATGTAGACGTTCTGTCAATACATATTCGACGGTTGCCAAATCGTCATGTTGACGGCCATTATCTTCGTAAAACTTCAGCGTAGCTGACGCTAAGTAAAGTTGGCTAAGAACATCCCCCATACGCGCAGAAATCATTTCTTTACGCTTAAGATCACCACCCATAATCAACATAGATAAGTCTGTCATGATAGCAAGTGCAGATGAAATACGTGTCATATCACGATAGTATTTTTTCGTTGGACCACTTACTGGAGAAGCAACTAATTGGCTAGCTGTTAATGCATTACCAAAAGCACTCAACGCATTACGGGTTGCATAGCCAATATGACCTAATAACAGATGATCAAAACGATCTAGTGCAGCGGTCTCATCTTCCATGCCAGCCGCTTCCATCTCTGCTAATACATAGGGATGACAGCGAGTGGCACCTTGACCAAAAATCATCAACGAGCGTGTAAGAATATTAGCGCCTTCAACAGTAATAGAAATTGGGTTGGCCATAAACGCATGGCCTAAATAATTTTTAGGCCCTAATTGTATGCCTTTGCCAGATTGAATATCCATTGCATCTTCTAAAACATCACGACCTAATTCGGTCATGTGATATTTAGCGATAGCAGTGACGACAGAAGGTTTTACCTGAGCATCAATACCTGTTGTGGTTAAGCGGCGCGCAGCTTCTAATTGGTATGTATTGGCAATAATACGTGCCAGAGCCTCTTGAACACCTTCAAAATGACCTATTGGCATACCAAACTGCTGACGAACATAACTATAAGCAGTGGTGGTTTTAGTTGTAACGTGACCTGATGCTGTAGCTAATGCAGGCAGTGAAATACCACGGCCAGCTGATAAACACTCAACGAGCATTCTCCAACCTTTACCAGCATATTGTGGCCCACCAATAATCCAATCAAGTGGAATGAATACATTTTCGCCACTGGTAGTGCCATTCATAAATGCCATCATTAATGGGTTATGACGACGGCCAATCTCTACGCCAGGATGATCAGTTGGTATTAACGCACAAGTAATGCCTAAATTTTTAGTATCACCTAATAAACCATCTGGATCGCGCATTTGGAACGCTAAACCAAGTACAGTAGCCACAGGAGCTAAGGTTATGTAGCGCTTATTCCAAGTTAAGCTGATCCCGAGTGTTTCTTCACCTTCAAATTCTTGACGACAAACAACACCTACATCAGGTATTGCACCTGCATCGCTGCCGGCTTCTGGCCCGGTTAACGCAAAACAAGGTAAATCTTTACCCACAGCTAGTGAGGGTAACCAACGATCTTTTTGCTCTTGTGTACCATAGTGAGTCAGTAACTCACCAGGACCTAAAGAGTTTGGAACCATTACCGTTACGGCAGCACTGACACTTCGAGTAGCTATTTTAGCTACAATGGTAGAATTAGCATAAGCCGAAAACTCACGACCACCGTACTTTTTAGGAATAATTAACGCAAAAAAACCTTCTTTCTTAAAGTATTCCCAGAGCTCAGGAGGTAAGTCCTTACGATTATGAACAATATCAAAATCGTCGATCATAGAGAGTGCAGTTTGCACTTGATTGTCTAAAAATTCTTGCTCATCAGCCGTTAGAGCTGGCTTGGCATAGCCGTGTAATTTATCCCAATCTGGCTTTCCACGAAATAACTCCCCTTCCCACCAAACATCGCCCGCTTCCATTGCTTCTTTTTCAGTACTGGATAAAGGTGGAAGCACTTTTTTAAAGAATGCAAATGTAGGACGAGTTATGAACTGCATCCTAAAATCACGCACACTAAACAGTGCAATTATTGCGATAACAACAAGCAATATAACAATACTCATTTTAAAACCTTCTTATGTTTCCAACTAGTTAGACTTTACGGGCACAGCAACACCTGCTGCCATATAGGGGATGACTTTTCTAAGGATTGCTTCAATATTGTTGTGTTCTCCATAGTCAGCCGCTGCAATTTCGTTTAACGCATCAGCAGATGCCATGGTGAATACAATGGTTCCCAAGGTGAAATGCAATCGCCAAAACATTTCAACGGGAGGAATATGAGGGGCACTTGCTGAAACAGCCTGCACAAATGTGGTTAAATATGCCCCATAATGGGTTGTGATAAACCAGCGTAAATGACCTTGGCTTTCAATATAACCACGACCCAATAATTGTAAAAATATGATTGTACCACCTGCTCTAACCTTATTTAGATCAAGTAATGGTTTGATTAAAGATGAAAAAATATCATCTAAGGAAGCTTGATGTGGTGCAATATGTAGACGTTGTATTTCATTTGATGCAGCCGGCATAAAAACATCTAAGTATCTTGCTAACACCGCTCTGATTAATTCTTTTTTAGATCCAAAATGATAATTGACCGAAGCCAAATTCACTTCAGCCTTACTGGTAATTAATCGCAACGATGTTTCTGAAAATCCTCTTTCAGCAAATAACTTCTCTGCTGCATCAAGAATTCTGGTTTTTGTATCATTACGGCTTGCCATTTTTTGATCCATGATTAATTTAAACACCCGTTTAAATTAATCATTGAGCGAACAGATGTCAATTTAAATTTGAGCTAATTAACATAACACTAGCCCGCCAAAACATTGAGTAATTGACATTATCTTAGCCATTTAGCGATCAACAAACTTCACTTGTATGACCTGAACGGCCAGTCTCAAATATATAAATCTTTTGGCAATCTACCTTTAAAACATCTGTATAAATTGTCATTGTGAATAGCAGTGTATTTGTCGATAAACCAATGGCCCTAACCCACAGCACCAATTATTATCATCAACAGACAATAGTGACTCGGAGATAGTGTTTTTTAATGCACTAAAACCGAGTAAGCAAGAAATCAGCGATGCACAAATTTTGGAAGGAAATAATTGAAGGATGAATATGATGAACAAAGTCAAACATGAATTTAGCTTTTCTATCAATGGTTAACAGTTATCTAAAACCATGACCTTTACGATTTAGCTCACTGTTCTCAATTCGCTTTTGCTGAGACTTTTTTAGCATGACAAATAATGCCCCGCTTCCCCCTTGTTCAGGTGTTGCACTATGAAAAGCCGCCACCTGTTCTATGCGTGTTAACCAGTCACAAACTGCACTTTTCATTAAGCCTGCGTAGGGTTTGCTGTGAAACCCTTTACCATGAATAATCAGTATATTACGCTCACCACGTTCGTAAGCACCTAAAATACAATTGATAATACTGTGTCTAGCTTGATACAGGCTATATTGGTGGACATCCAATATCGTTTTAATGTCATATTTACCTAAACGAAGGTGTTTGAATACGGCTTCTTGCATTCCATCATGGCGATGAAAAACAATCTCATCAGGAGCCTTTTGGTTAAATACATGTGGCTCAATAGACAATATTTGTAATAACTCATGTTCGTTCAAAGCGGCTTGTTTGGCAACCTGACCGGCAGTTGGTTTATATTCAATTGAATAGTGCTCGCGCTGAGTTCTGCTATCTGTCTTTAAGGGAGTCACATCTGCCATTTCCTGAAAAAACAACTCAGTTTCATTTAAATGCATTCTAACCTCCTACACACTTTGTAATGATTCTGTACTATGGTTGCTGTGAAGAATAATTTATAGTACACGCTATACTGTCAAACGTTATTTACTTGCGAGATAAGCGTTTTAATGAATGTGTTTAAAAATTTTCTGCTGCTCGTTGCTGTTAGTGTATTAACGCTAACGGTGTCATTTTCTAGCAATGCAAGTAGTGAAGTTGTGCCTGCTAACGATAACAAAGCAATTAATGATATTTACCATAAACTATCTAATAGCTTTACTATTTTGGATATATCTGTCATTGATGATATCTACATGAATGACGCAACCTATATTTCAGAAACCCAAGATAAAGAAATCGTGCTGGGTAAAAATCCCATTATTGATTTATACGCGACGTTCTTCAACAAGATTAAGCTCAAAAATGCAAAAATTGAAGTTGACTTTCGTTTACAGGTTCGTCAATACACAGATGGACAAGCTACTGATATTGGCTATTATCTAATGCGATTTCATCCAGGTGAAGAGTCCGGCGAGCCAATGAGTGAGTTTGCAGGAAAATTTGTAATGGTTTCGCGTAAAAACACTCAAGGTGAATGGAAAATAAGTGTTGATTCAAACACGCGATCGATACCAAAGTTTTATTATAATGCGACACCAATAGCAAATTTGTATTACGGTAAACAATACTCTCAAAAACCAGCGCAATAATCTTTATAATCAAAACTTAAAATTGTTAACTAAAGCCCTTTATGATCAATCAACAATTAGTTTGTCCTTGTAATAGTCAACTTGCTTATCATGATTGTTGTAGTCGTTTTCACAATCACCATGCGGTTGCGCCAACGGCTGAGGTATTGATGCGCTCACGTTATAGTGCTTTTGCATTAAAACAATATGATTATTTGATTGCCACCCACCACAAAGATTTTTTAAATGGTCTCAGCAAAGCTGATTTATCAAATCAGAACATAGTTTGGCTTGGACTGGATGTGATAGAGCATCAAAGTCGAATTACCCATTCAATACATCAATTTGATGGCTGTATACAAGCCAGCGTTACTTTTAAAGCATGGTATAAACTAGATGCAAAAGTTGATGTTATCTATGAAAAGTCTTACTTTGTAAAACAAGATGGCCAATGGTATTACACCAATGGTGAGCAGATGGTAGCGAAACTCCCCGGTCGGAATGATGCCTGTATTTGCCAAAGTGGCAAGAAATTTAAACAATGTTGCTTAAAAAATAACCTGTTTTAATGGGTTGTTGTTCCGTAATGAGTAATAATACGATCGTTAAATTCATTTACTCTAATAGCGGGGCTGTATAAATAGCCTTGAGCATGATCACATGCACACGCTTCTAAAAACTGCTCTTGTGCGGCAGTTTCAACCCCTTCTGCCGTTAATGAAATATTTAACGCTTTTGCCATAGCAATGATCGCGCTGACTATTTCTCTACTTTCTTTACTTGAGTCGATATCCATGATGAATGAACGGTCAATTTTTAGCTTAGTGATAGGAAACTGTTTGAGATACTTCATCGAACTATAACCCGTGCCGAAATCATCAATAGCAATACCAACGCCAAGTTCAACAAGCTCTTGGCATAAAATGGTAGCATAACGAATATCTCCCATTAATTCTGTTTCAGTGATTTCAAGAATTAGGCTTCCAGGTTTAATACGATATCGATTTAATAAATCCCATACTCGTTCGAACAAATCACCACTGAAAAACTGTCTTGCTGCAACATTAACATGCATCGCAATATTCACATTTTTGTGTTGCCATAGGTTTAATTGTTTACAAGCAGTCTCTAACACCCAATGACCAATTGAATTGATCATGCCAGATTTTTCAGCTATTTCTATGAATGCACCGGGATAGAGAACACCTTTTTTAGGATGATTCCAGCGGATCAACGCTTCTGCACCAATACATTTATGACTTTGTAAATCCATTAATGGTTGATAATAAAGTTCGAATTGACGACCTTTAATTGCTAACTGCAAATCACGTTCAATTTCAGCATTACTTTGAAATTGGGCCAGTAAATCTTGATTAAAAAATTGATATTGTTCTACTGATTTATGCTTTGCATGTTGCAAGGCAATATCCGCACAGGAAAGTGGAGAAAATTGACCAATTATCGACTCTATATCTACGACTGCTATTGCAGTTTTTATATCAACTTTTTCTCGACCAATTAAAATCGGTGCAGCTAGGTTGGTCATTAATTTTTTGATTAACTCATCCAGTTGATTGTGTGCTTCTGATGTATTTTCATTTTTAGGTAATAGCAAACAAAATTCATCGCTGCCAATTCTTGATACTGCTAACGCTTGTTGATTTGCGGCAAAATGCTTTAACCGCCTAGCAACCTCAATTAATAGTGAATCACCTTGGGAATGACCATTGGTATCATTAAATCGTTTAAAACCTAGTAAATCGATAAGAAGCAATACGCCAGTAGTTGCCTTGTCTAAACGAGACATAAAAAATGAGCGATTATGCAAACCTGTTAAGCTACAGTGCCATGCCAACCTTTCTAAGTCTGCTTTATGTTGATATTCAGCAGAATTATCATAACTCGACACTAGAGCATAACGGTTTCCTAGATCAGTCGTGAAGCCAATGACATGATAATGCAACCAGTAACGACTACCATCTTTGCGGGTTAACTCAACATCACCTTCAACGGTTTCATTATTCGCAATGGAGGCTAGAATATTGTCTAAAATTTTGGGTTTATTACGAAAAATATCAAGGTTTAACACACTATGATGTTCAATGTTGCTTCGTAGTAAGCCGGTCATTTTCTGATGTGCAAAATTGACATAGTCAACTTTTAAGGTATCGGTATTGACCAGCATGACGACTCTGTCAGACTGCTCTACAGCATTTCTTAAAAGATTGATTTGTTCAGTTTTATCATAGGAATAACGTGTTGCTAATGTCAGCGCAAGTTGATCGGCACATTGTATGACAAATTGAATTTCATCATGTTGCCAATCATAATGATGAGTGGATTCAAGACTAATAACCCCTTCTATATGACCATTGATACGAATGGCAACATCTAAAACGTTGGCCACCTGCTGACTTTTATAAAACTGGTATGACTTTATTAGCTGACAGTCAGGTGTTACCTCATCAGTAAGTACATAGCGATGATGCCTAAGTTCATCGAAGTAAGCCTGTTTAATAATGGTCTGCCGTTCATTATTATCAACGTCATAGATTGTATCGTTATCACCAACAAAGGAAGCGATGAGTCTTTTGGAGTAGTAAGTAAGAGGAGATACATTGTTAGTTGAAACAACAGCAGCAGGCTCAATTAATTGCTGATCAAAAAGCCACACAGAAACAAAAGAAGCATCAAGATTCTCTTGTAATAGCTCACATACAAGTTCAGAAGCTTTGGTGAAATTTCCTTGCTGTTTAGCACTAGAATTTACAATTAATTCTAAAAAGTGCTTATATTGTTCCTGTACCATTATTATCCCGAAAAGACATCATGTACTGTTGCTGCATTTATTATTGTTATTGACGACATGCAGTTAAACCAATACAAACCATGGGTGCTCAAAATTAAGCCATGTTATAACCCTATTAATATCATAGGGTTAATTTTAAATTTAAATCAGATGATACTCTTGTAGTTAACAAACAGCAAGCTGAAACAACAATTACATATACGCTTGTTTTACAAGCTATTTTCCATTTGAAACAACATTTTTTCAACAGTAACAGAAAAGGTTAATACAACATCAACCTTGTTATCGTTTTTATTAATGACTGCATCAACTTTATCAAATCGATTTTTGGCTTTTTCAACCACTAGTTGCGCTTCTTTTTCAGCATTTTCACCGTTAAAAATTAAATTTAGCACATTATCATTTTCATCAATTACCGCACCAATATCAACAAAGCTACCACAGTCGGTGCATGTATCATTTACGTTATCTTGCTGTTTTTTAATAGTATCGATCATTGGATGCCCCTATTTAATAGTTAACACTAAAAATTAAAAAATATTACATCAAGTAATGCAGGTAAGGATAATACTCATCCATATTAGATCAATATAAAGATACAAACTTAAGCTTTGGTCACAGAAAAAGTGATTTAAATCTCAAAAATGGGTTACGCCTCAATTCTTATCATGGTATTGCTGATTTGCCGTTGTCGTTCAAGTTGTTCGATAAAGTGCATATCTTCTTCAAAAGTTATTGATTGCAGGTCATTTTGATATTTTTGTTGAGTTAAGTAACTTGCATTCGCTAAAACTTGGGCAATTTCATCACTATGCTTGCCTCTTATGACTAAGGCCTCAGGGGTTAAACATTGCTGAAGTTGAAATTGACGTAAACTCTGCTGTCTATATATTGTCGAATTATCAATATGTTTCATATCTGTTGATAAATCATCACATAATTTTTGTTGCTGCGGTAACTCAAATTTTTTGTATAACTTTTGCTCAACATTTAGATCTTTATCAAATTGAAATTGCGCCATGTCTCTCGTATCAGCAGATAACATTGCTAACAACAAACCAAATTCACCACGACGATCATGTTCAATAGCCGAGTTTAATCGGCTACCTAACTGAAGCTCATTGGTTAATGGCGAAGCAATTTGCATAGAAAAACATCACTAAAATGATACGATGCTATTTTATCGACCAAACGCACTGAAACTTTACTAAAATATTTATATTTTGACTTTACATATAATAAGTTTCTGACTACTATGGCGACCGCAATTGAGGAGGGGTTCCCGAGTGGCCAAAGGGATCAGACTGTAAATCTGACGGCTCCGCCTTCGAAGGTTCGAATCCTTCTCCCTCCACCATTTGCACTACAATTTGTTAACTATTTTTTTAAAATAATTAGCGGCCAAAATTGTAGAAATTAGAAAAAGATAAAATGAAAGAAATTTGTGGAGGGGTTCCCGAGTGGCCAAAGGGATCAGACTGTAAATCTGACGGCTCCGCCTTCGAAGGTTCGAATCCTTCTCCCTCCACCATCTTTCGCTTCAATTTATCTTATATTGTGGAGGGGTTCCCGAGTGGCCAAAGGGATCAGACTGTAAATCTGACGGCTCCGCCTTCGAAGGTTCGAATCCTTCTCCCTCCACCATTTCTAATCCTCAAATCGATTTAGTTGCTCATTTTTAGCTTCATTCCAATTACGTATCCATTTATTTTCGTTTAATACCAAAATTTATATTTTTCTGGTTTATCCATACCTTTGTTTGTTGGCAATTTTTCATTATCATAAGCTTGATTAACAGCCTTTGAGAATGACTGATGACAACAAATTGGGTCAACCAAGCCATTTCTAAAATCAATGCTGATTATCAGCGCTCTGCTGATACGCATTTAATAAAGCTTGATTTACCAAAGCTTCATGGCATAGATATTTATTTAAAAGATGAAAGCACTCACCCGACTGGAAGTTTAAAGCATCGCTTAGCACGTTCTTTATTTTTGTATGCATTGTGTAATGGTTGGATAAATCAAGACACGCCTATTATTGAGTCATCATCTGGCAGCACGGCCGTATCTGAAGCTTATTTTGCTCGTTTAATCGGCTTGCCATTTATTGCTGTTATGCCAAAGTCGACAGCGAAAAAGAAAATACAACAAATCGAGTTTTATGGTGGCAAATGCCACTTTGTTGAACAAAGCAGCCAGATTTATGCTGAATCAGAAAAACTTGCAAAAGCATTAAATGGTCATTATATGGATCAATTTACTTATGCAGAGCGTGCAACAGATTGGCGTGGCAATAATAATATTGCCGATTCAATTTTTATTCAGATGCAACATGAACCCCACCCTATTCCTACTTGGATTATTATGAGTCCAGGAACAGGAGGCACATCAGCGACGATCGGCCGATACATACGTTATCAGCAACTCAGCAGCAAGCTATGTGTGGTCGATCCTGAAAATTCAGTTTTTTATGATTATTTTGTTCATGGTGATAAATCAATAACTAGCTCAAATGGCAGTAAAATTGAGGGGATTGGTCGACCGCGTGTTGAACCGTCTTTTATCGCGGGCGTTGTCGACAAAATGCAAAAGGTACCTGATGCCGCATCTATTGCCACAATACAATGGCTAGAAACCCTTATAGGCCGTAAAACGGGTGCCTCAACGGGTACTAATTTATATGGCGCACTAACATTAGCTACTCAAATGCAACAACAAGGTCAAACTGGTTCAATTGTGACCTTGATTTGTGATGCAGGTGAACGCTATTTAGATACTTACTACAACCCACAATGGATACAAGCCAATATTGGTTGTTTCAAAGAATTTGAAACACAGTTACAAGGATTTAACCAAACAGGTGTGTTAGCCCCTTTAGCTTGTTAATCAATATTTAAATATTTATGGGTTTGAATTGACAGTCGCCAATTGCGTGCAATACAAGTTTTCATCGCCAGCTCGGTAGCGCGTGGCTTTTGGCTGATTGGCTGTAAGCAAATGGTTTTATTGCTGATATCAATACCTGTTATTAAGGTGTCTAATTCATCAATATGTTTTTGGGTGGCAATAGGATGTTTAATTTCATTCGCGCGATTTAATGCTTGATTTAAAATAGCATAACCACCTTTCATGTTAACCTTGGGTGATACTGTTACCCATACCTTTTCATGACAGAGTACTTCGAAGGTCCCCGAGGTTTCTATTTGCACACTAAAACCAGCATTAATAAGTTGCTCGGTGATTTCACTCAAATCATAAAGACACGGTTCTCCACCGGTGATCACTACATGATTTGCAGTAAAACCTTTATCTTTAAATGCTGCAATTAAACTTAAACCGTCATGATCAGCCCAGCGCCCAATTGTGCCATCAACAGCAATGACTTGTTCAGGTGTGACTTTGTTTTCTATTAAAACATCCCATGTTTGTTTGGTATCGCACCATGAACAGCCAACTGGACAACCTTGCAGACGCACAAATAATGCTGGCACACCGGTAAATGAGCCTTCACCTTGGATAGTTTCAAATACTTCATTGACTGGATATTTCATGTGACACCTAACTTTAAAATGGGGCGGCATTTATAGTGTATTTTGAGTTCAGGATCAACCATAGCATGACTAAAATGCCATTCGCTTTGCTATTGACGCTATGACTAAGATAAAATCAGTATAATTCACTAGAACTGTTGATCTTTTACTGTTGTTTTTACAGCAAGTTGTTGGCCATTTGGCCAATAAAGTTCATCAGTCTTTGATACCATATTAAATAAATCACTATCTGGGTTGTTATTCATGTCAGAAATATCTTCACCAACAAAAGCGTTAGTCGTATTCAGTGGCGGCCAAGACTCAACAACTTGTCTTATTCAAGCGCTTGCTGAATATGATGAAGTTCATGGCATTACTTTTGATTATGGCCAACGTCATCGACAAGAAATTGAAGTGGCAAAAGATCTTGCTGCTTCATTGAAGCTTGCTAGTCATAAAGTACTCGATACTACACTATTAAACGAGTTAGCAATTTCAGCATTAACCCGTGATTCAATTCCAGTTTCGCACGAACTGATGAATAATGGACTACCTAACACCTTTGTACCCGGAAGAAACATTTTATTTTTAACACTGGCCGGTATATATGCCTATCAACTGGGCTGTCATACCGTTATCACCGGCGTGTGTGAAACCGACTTTTCAGGTTACCCAGATTGTCGTAATGAATTTATTCAGTCTATGCAAACTAGTTTATCTTTAGGTATGGATAAGCCTTTTAACATAGCGACCCCATTAATGTGGCTCAATAAAGCGGAAACTTGGGCTCTTGCCGATAAATATCAACAATTAGAATTAGTAAGGCAACAAACGTTAACCTGCTATAACGGTATAATCGGAGATGGTTGCGGTGATTGCCCATCTTGTTTACTTCGACAACGTGGTCTTGATGATTACTTACAAAACCAACAAAAAGTAATGCAATCACTCAATGATAAAATGTCCAAGTAAACTAACAAAACCGATTAACTGAGGTATTCAATGGCCAGACATCAAGACTCTACGGTTAAACCTTATCACTTTACATTCGTGATCAGCATAATTTGCATTGCCTTGTTTGCTTTGGCTTTACCTAACCTAGCAATTATACACACAAATGAATTACTTAATTATCAATATGATGCTATAGAGCATGGGGAGCTATGGCGTTTAGTGACAGGCAACTTATTACATACTAATGGCTGGCACTTAGCGATGAATTTAGCCGGTTTTTGGGTGATTATTTTTCTGCATGAATTACATTATAAAAATCATACTGGTAAATTAATCCTGTTATTTATTAGTCTTTGCTTATTAGAAGGTATTGGTCTTTTTCTGTTTTATCCCTCCTTAAAAGCCTATGTCGGTTTAAGCGGTTTACTTCATGGCTTATTCACTTTTGGTGCAATTATGGATATTAAAAAGGGATTATTATCAGGTTACTTCTTGTTACTTGGGGTCATAGCTAAAGTTGCCTTTGAGCAATATTTTGGCGCTAGTGATGGAATTTCAAGTTTAATCAATGCTAGGGTTGCGACAGAATCACATCTTATCGGAGTAGTTGCTGGGCTAATTTGTGCCTTAGTTTGGTCGCCAATGGCCCATAAATTTAAACATAGTAAATAATGCCATCTAGATCGCTACTTAGGTATATTGCTAATCCATTTTGCTAGCAGCGTATTATTTTACACCTCACTAAAATTAACAACACCACAAGCTCAGCGTACACATGTACACTTAAATGTGGTTTTTTGTTTTTTTGCCTGATAGACTGTTTGCACTAAATTTGTAAACCACAAATGGCATAACAATGAGCTTGGAAACGGATATCAAGATAGCAACCCCATTAACATCAAATACATCTGACTACAGTATTAATGAAGAGATCGCTAACAGCCTTTCTCATGCTGCAGGCGTTGTGGCTGGTATTATTGGATTAATTTTTATGCTCACGCATGCTAGAAATGATCTCACTTTGATGCAGTTAACTGGTATTACAATTTATGGTTGCAGCATCATAGTTTTATTCCTTGCATCAACACTTTATCATTCAAGCAAAACAAGTGTTTGGCGAAAGCGTTTTAAAATGGCTGATCACTGTGCTATTTACACACTAATTGCAGGTACTTACACACCGCTAATGCTTATATCTTTACAAAATGATAATGCATTAAATGTTTTAACAGCTATTTGGTGTTTAGCTTTTGGTGGAATTGTGTTTAAAACACTCTTCATAGGTAGGTTTAAGCAATTTAGTTTGGTGCTTTATCTGATCATGGGCTGGCTTTGTATCACTGTAATGAAAGATTTAATCGCTAATATGTCAGGAATGGCATTCGGTTTATTATTGGGCGGTGGGCTGTTCTACAGCTTAGGGGTAATCTTTTATATCAATAAAAAAATTCCATTTAATCATGCCATTTGGCATCTATTTGTTTTAGCTGGAGCGTTTTCTCATTTCTTCTGTATATACCTGACAGTAATTTAACATTTATAAAGATACGTCCATAAATTTATATATTTGAATTCCCCCGCTTTCACTGCTATCACATTTATTGCACAATAAAATAAATGTGATTATCTATCAGTTATGCAACCAACACAAAATCAATGGACACCTGTTGAAAGGATCTGTTTCGTCGTTAACATCATTCCTAGAGGTAAAGTATTGCCTTATGGGAAAGTTGCTGATTTAGCAGGATTACCCGGTAGGGCGCGTTTTGTTTCTCGGGCACTTAAACTTTCGCAATCACAAGACTTGCCTTGGCATAGAGTCATTAATTCTGCAGGTAAAATTGCATTTCCTAATGACTCAACACTCTATCGGTTACAAATCGAACGATTAAGATTAGAAGATGTCCAAGTGAACAATGGCAAAATATTGTTGTCAAACCACTTATGGCAGCCAGATATGGCCACATTGGTGATGACGTTGCCATTTTAATTAGGTTGTTATTAGATTAGCTTTACAGTCAGTTAAACTCACTTCTCAATTAGGGTGACAAGAATTGTTAAACACACTTTCGCAATCAAGAAAAGCAATCATTGCTGTTTCATCGGCAATGTTTGGTAGCTTTTTATCACAAATTGCCTTTGCACAAACATCAATAGATGTATTGCCAGAACAACCTGCCAAACAAACTATGCAAGCAGTAAGCCCTGACATTGCTCTTGCACCATTAACTCCTCATACCGCAGATTATAAGGTTTATTATGGAAGCATCGAGTTAGGCGATGCTAAGTATCGATTACCAGCAACCGATAGCGGTTATTATCAGTATTTTTTTAACAGCCGAGTAAGCCTATTAATGCTATCGGATGAACGCAGTCTTCAAAGTGATTTTACTATTGAAAATGGCACACTTGTACCCTTTCGCTTTGTCCATCAACGCAGCGGCACTGGGAGTGAATATTCAGAACAAACTTCTTTTGCAAAACATCAAAATTTAATTCATACCATTTATAAAAAAGAAGCGTTAAAGCTCGATTATCAGGACCTCATTTATGAGCCTTTAATGGTACAACTGCAATTTAGAATGGATGTCATTGCCAATAAAAGACCACTTGAATATAAGATGGTTAAAGAGAAAGAAATTGACGGCTATGAATTCAAAATTGTTGGTAATGAAACCATCACCGTCGATGGCGGCACTTTTGAAACGGTTAAATTTGAAGTGGTAAGAAATAGTAAAAAGCGGCAAACTTTTTTTTGGATGGCGCCTGATTTAGCTTATCTACCTATAAGATTAAGCCATTATTCAAAAGGCAGTAAACAACTAGATTTACAATTGGCCAAGTATCAATATGATAAGCCATTGCCTGTCATTCCCAAATTAGATTTGGTATTTGAACAACGTATATTCGAACAACACATGGCACAAAAAACGCTGCTAGATATAAATTCAAAAGAAGATGAAACCACAGACAAAGAAACAGATGAAAAAGTCGAGATAAACATTGCTAATGATGAATTATCAGCGGCTGAAATTGAGAGAATCAAACAATTGGTTAAGGATTAATTCAATAATGTCTGATCATTAATAGAAAACGCCAACTCACTGAAGTTGGCGTTTTTATTATTGGCTCAGCTCAGCCCTAAAAATAAGGCATCAAGGCTGACTTAATCTACTTGCACCTTGTCTGAATAATTGCCATTCACCTGGCTTTAAAATATGCCATTGCTCATTCTTGGTTAACGGCCGTGTTGCAATTACTGTGACAACATCATTTGGCGTGGTTTCTTTCTGAAAATCAATCACAACATCAGTATCAATTAAGGTGGCTTTGCCAAAGGGCGCACATCGTGTTATGTGGCATAGGTTATTAGAGCAATACGCCATTAAATCAATACCGTCACTTAAAATCATGTTAAACACGCCAAGTTCACGGATCTCATCAGCCAAAGTACTGATGAATTTAAATACTACATCCATATTCTCAGGTGCTGAGTCTCCAAATTTGGCAACCACTTGCTCCAGTATCCAACAAAATGCCATTTCACTATCTGTATCACCAACAGCTTGGAACCGGGTCACTTTAAACTTTTGTTGGTAATCGCTTAACTGGCCATTGTGCGCATAAGTCCAATAACGCCCCCAAAGCTCACGGGTAAATGGATGGGTGTTTTCTAACGATACACAACCACGATTAGCTTGACGGATATGACTGACTACAATTTCACTTTTGATTGGATACGACTTAATCAACTGGGCAATATATGAATCACTGCTTGGGCGAGCATCTTTAAAAGTACGACTACCTTTACCTTCGTAAAAAGTTATTCCCCAGCCGTCAACATGTGGGCCAGTAACGCCACCTCGCTCCGCTAACCCTGTGAAACTAAATACAATATCAGTAGGTACATTGGCACTCATCGCCAGTAATTCGCACATTTAATCGCCTTTATTGAACCGAAATTTTGTCGTCGGTCGTATTGTAACTTGACTAAATAACCAGTGGAATAACATTGATACATAAAAATTTAAACAATTGTTTGAAAAATACTTGTATTCGATCACTGCACAGGTTAATTTTATGTGGCACAGGTCAGACCACAGTCTATACTTGTGATTAGGATCAACATAAAACGAGTCATTCACATCTGAATAGACTTTAAGGAGTAAGTAAAGTGACCACCCTACTTTGGATCATCGCATTGATCTTTGTGATCGGCACAATGTCATACCTCAGGGTATCGCTTGTCACCACAACAGTTGCCACGGCAATTGTTATGGCTGTCGGTAGCACAATGGATATCATCGGTAATATTGCTTGGATAGTTTTCCTTGTAGTGGCTCTACCGTTTAACATTAAATCTTTTAGACAGAATTTTATCAGCCGCCCACTTTTAAAAGTGTATCGCGGTATCATGCCAGAAATGTCTACCACTGAAAAAGAAGCTATCGAAGCTGGTACTACATGGTGGGAAGCTGACTTATTCGCAGGTAATCCAAACTGGAAAAAATTACATAACTATCCTCAAGCACGTCTAACCGCTGAAGAACAAGCTTTCTTAGACGGTCCTGTCGAAGAAGTTTGTAAGATGGTAAACCAACATCAAGTTTCACACGAGCTTGGTGATTTACCGCAAGAAGTATGGCAATACTTAAAAGATCACGGTTTCTTTGCCATGATTATTAAGAAGAAATACGGCGGTTTAGAATATTCAGCTTATGCACAATCTCGCGTTTTACAAAAACTTGCTGGCGTAAGCAGTGAATTAGCTTCTACGGTTGGTGTACCAAATTCGTTAGGCCCAGGTGAGTTACTGCAACACTACGGTACGCCTGAACAACAAGACCATTACTTACCTCGTTTAGCTAAAGGATTAGAAGTCCCTTGTTTCGCATTAACAAGCCCAGAAGCTGGCAGTGATGCGGGATCTATTCCTGACTTTGGTGTTGTATGTAAAGGTGAATTCCAAGGTGAAGAAGTACTTGGTATGAAACTCACCTGGAACAAGCGTTACATTACCCTTGCTCCTGTTGCTACTGTACTGGGTTTAGCATTTAAATTGCGCGATCCTGAAGGCCTATTGGGTGGTGAAGAAGAATTAGGCATCACTTGTGCCCTAATACCAACAGACATCCCTGGGGTTGAAACAGGACGTCGTCACTTTCCGCTTAACTGTATGTTCCAAAACGGTCCAACTCGCGGAAATGAAGTGTTCGTACCACTGAGCTTTATCATTGGTGGCCCTAAAATGGCTGGCCAAGGCTGGCGTATGCTGGTTGAGTGTTTATCGGTAGGACGTGGTATTACGCTTCCTTCTAACTCTGCTGGTGGTGTGAAAACTGCTGCTATAGCGACAGGTGCATATTCACGTATCCGTCGTCAGTTCAAACTACCAATTGGAAAACTTGAAGGTATTGAAGAGCCAATGGCTCGCATTGGCGGTAACGCTTACCTAATGGATGCAGCAGCTAGTTTAACCACTACAGCGATTGATTTAGGTGAAAAGCCATCGGTGATTTCAGCAATCGTGAAATTCCACCTAACCGACAGAATGCAAAAATGCATTATTGATGCGATGGATATCCATGGTGGTAAAGGTGTGTGTTTAGGCCCGAATAATTACTTAGGCCGCGGTTATCAAGCCGCTCCGATTGCAATTACCGTTGAAGGCGCAAACATTCTAACGCGTTCAATGATCATTTATGGACAAGGCGCCATTCGCTGTCATCCATATGTATTAGCTGAAATGGAATCGGCATTCGACACCGATTCAGCTCGTGGTTTAACTAACTTCGATGATGCTATCTTAGGTCATATTGGTTTTGCGGTTTCAAATTTCGTGCGTAGCTTCTGGATGGGTTTAACTGGTGCTCGTTTCAGTAATGCACCCTATTCTGATAAAACAAAACGTTACTACCAACAGATGAACCGTTTCAGTGCTAACTTAGCGTTATTATCTGATTTAGCAATGGGAACCTTAGGTGGCAATTTAAAACGTAAAGAGCGTATTTCTGCGCGTTTAGGTGATTTGTTAAGTCAGCTTTATCTTGTTTCAGCAACACTGAAGCGTTATCAAGATGATGGTCGTCTAACTGAAGATTTACCATTAGTACAATGGGCTGTTGAAGATTCATTATACAAGTTGCAAGACTCGTTAGATGATTTACTTAACAACTTCCCAATGGGCTTAGGTCACGTATTACGCTTAGTGATTTTCCCATTTGGTCGTGCAGTTAAGCGTCCATCAGATGTCTTAGATCATAAAGTTGCCAAGATAATGCAAACACCTTGTGCTAGCCGTGATCGTTTAGGTAAAGGTCAGTTCTTTACTAACTGCGAACACAATGCCGTTGGTATTCAAGAACAGACCTTTATCGATATGTTAGCAGCAGAGCCTATATACGATAAAGTGTGTAAAGCCGCTGGTAAGCGTCTGCCATTCATGTATTTAGACAGAATTGCAGCCCAAGGCAAAGAATTAGGCATTTTAAGCGACAGCGAAATAGCTTTACTAGAACGTACTGAAATTGGTCGTTTAAAGTCTATCAATGTTGATGACTTTGACCCAGAAGCTCTACGTGCCAATGTTAAGGCTCCTGTTAAACAGGAAAAAGCTGCATAATCAATACTGTTGATGATTAAAGGGTAAAGCTTAGCTTTACCCTTTTTATTTTAACGAACCAATAAAGGTACTTATGAATATTCGTGAAATGACTGGACTGCAAATTATGCAAGCCATGTTAGCTGGTCATATACCTGCGCCATCCATTACTCAAACTATCCCCATGAAGGCAATAACGGTGAGTGAAGGTGAAATCACCTTCGAAGCTGTAGCGGATGAACGTCATTTAAACCCTATGGGCGGCGTTCATGGTGGTTTTGCCGCAACAGTTTTAGACTCGGCAACAGCCTGTGCTGTGCATTCTGCGCTTCCTGCTGGAGTTAGTTACGCCACCATAGATTTAAATATAAAGATGGTTCGCCCTGTTCCAAAAAATAAAGCTGTATTTGCCACAGGCAAACTTATCAATTTAAGTACCAGCCTCGCCATCGCAGAGGCGAGATTGGTGACACAAGATGGCAAGTTATTAGCCACAGCAACATCAAGTTGTATGATTAGCCGATAAACGGCTAATCAACGTAATGTTCAATTAACCAAGTGGTTGTTTAAATCAAGCAATACTTTTAGCGATAGCCATTCAAAAACTGACCGCACAATAGACTATTAAAATAGCTTATTGCACAAACTGTGCGTTAAAGCGTTACTTCGTATCCGTTTTACTATATTGTTGTGCAACATTCGTTTTGTCATTTATCTTAGATAGTTGGCTCAGCGCCATCATCATTAGGCAGCCAATGACAAATCTTCGCTTAAGCTATCAAACCGTTGAGTTTGATAAGCTTGATATTCACCTTTGTACACTTCGTAACAATCAAGAATTTTACGATCCAAACGGTTTAGCAGAAAGCTTAGGCATTTCCTCAGCATCTTGGCCTTTATTCGGCATTTTATGGCCATCAAGTTTAGTTCTGGCTCACCATATGTTTGTCCATGATACCCAATCAAAACGTATTTTGGAGGTCGGCTGCGGTATGGCTTTAGCCAGTTTATTACTAAACAAACAACAAGCTGACATTACCGCAACAGACTACCATCCTGAAGTCCAAACCTTCTTGAATCGTAATACTCATCTTAACAATAGCAAAGATATTGCGTTTGAGCGCGTAGGCTGGGCAGATGGAACTGACAGCTTGGGCTTATTCGACATCATCATAGGGAGCGATTTATTGTATGAAGATGAACATATTGAGCTGTTGGCTACATTCATCTCAAGCCACGCTAATACTCAATGTGAGGTAATTATTGTCGATCCCGGTCGTGGCAGAAAAAATAAGTTAGCCAAACTAATGACCACATTTGGATTTATTGCTAGCCAAGAGAAACCAGACAACACCGATTATCTGAGTAAAGAATTCAAAGGCCATATTTTGACGTTTAAACGTGGTTTTTAAATTCGCTTAAAAGCGTTAAGTTTGATGATAAATCGGCAAAAAAGCTGAGTTGCGGCAAGTTTGTAAACGAACAATAAACTAATTGAAGTAATGAAACTCAGCTTTACTCATCTACATATCATACCAATCACAGTAAATAAGTGGCCAGAAATAGCGTAGGAAAAATGCGTGATAACAAGGCAGATTTTTTTGATAAGTAGTTATTATCAGGTATTTTCACAAGCTAGAATGATCAGTTATTTATTACGATTGGTATCATGTATATTGGTAAAAAAAATCTCCACGCAAGCGCAGAGATTTACCTGAATAATAAAGCTTGTATAGCTACAAGCTAATCGTTAAGCATTACCTTTTACTTTCATATTTAAGTCTTTGGCAAAATCAAGCATTCTTGTTAACGGTATCAGCGCTTTAAGGCGTAATTCTTCATCGACAAAAATTTCATGGGTGGTTTTGTCTGTATCCGCCAGTGATGCTTCTATCGCTTGTAAGCCATTCATGGCCATCCAAGGGCAATGGGCACAGCTTTTACAGGTTGCGCCATTACCACCAGTTGGTGCTTCAATTAATGTTTTACCTGGAGCAGCTTGCTGCATTTTATAAAAAATGCCGCGATCTGTTGCCACGATAAACGTGTGATTACTCATGGTTTGTGCAGCTTTAATAAGCTGACTGGTTGAACCAACAGCATCCGCCATTGCAACAACACTTGCCGGTGATTCAGGGTGAACTAACACTGCGGCATCGGGGTATTGCTTTTTGAGCTCACGTAATGCTTTCGATTTAAATTCATCGTGAACAATACAATCGCCCTGCCACATCAGCATTTCTGCCCCTGTTTGTTTAGCAATGTATGAGCCTAAATGGCGGTCTGGTCCCCAAATAATCTTTTTATCTTGAGCATCTAAATGTTCAACAATTTCTAAAGCAATACTAGAGGTGACAACCCAGTCTGCACGCGCTTTTACCGCTGCTGAGGTATTAGCGTAAACCACAACGGTATGATCTGGGTGAGCATCACAAAACTCACTAAATTTATCAATAGGGCAACCTAAATCAAGTGAACAAGTGGCTTCTAAAGTCGGCATTAAAATCGTTTTTTCAGGGCTTAAAATTTTAGCAGTTTCACCCATAAACTTAACCCCTGCAACAATCAGGGTTTTAGCGGGATGATCACGCCCAAAACGCGCCATTTCTAATGAGTCAGATACACAGCCTCCTGTTTCTTCGGCTAAAGCTTGAATTTCAGGGTCAGTGTAATAATGGGCAACAAGGACCGCATTTTGATCTACTAGCAACTGCTTTATACGCGCTTTATATGCTTGCTTTTGCGCATCTGATAATACGGCAGGCTTTGGTGGGAAAGGATAATCAATTGTTTCGATTTGGGGTGCCGACTGACTCATAACGGTTCCAATAATGTGATTTCTAGCGCGAATTATACGGAAACTACACCTAAAACAAAAGGACGTATTTAACGTCCTTTAGGGTATTTTTACACACGATATAATAACGATTAACGCATAGCCATCATCATCTCTTGTGGATTTTCTAAATAGAACTTCCACAAGTTACAGAAACGGGCAATGGTCCCACCATCAATAACACGATGATCGCCTGACCAGCTTACTTGCATTAGCTTGCGTGCTTCGACTTCACCGTTATCATTAAAACGCGGTAAATTTTGTAGTTTACCTAGAGCAACAATAGCGACTTCTGGTTTATTGATAATAGGTGTTGCAATTGTGCCACCCAAAGCACCAATATTTGAAATCGTGATGGTTCCTTCTTTCAGATCGGCTGGCGATACCCGACCGCTACGAGCATCATTTGTTAACCTTGTTATTTCAGCTGCGACCTCTAAGATTGACTTCAGATGCACATCTTTAACATTAGGTACTAATAACCCCATTTTTGAATCTACCGCCATACCAATGTTATGACGAGACTTATAGGTCAATTCGGTACAATCAGCATTAACTTGACTATTTAGAATAGGAAATTCATTTAATGCCAAAGACATGGCTTTCATAAAGAAAGGCATCATGGTTAATTTAACTTCTTCGGTTGAATAACGCTGTTTCATGCTTTCACGCATGGCAACTAGATCGGTTAGGTCGAACTCTTCACAGTAAGTAAAATGTGGAATGGTTGACACAGACTCTGTCATCATTCTTGCCATTACCGCTTTAACACCTTTAATGGGTTCTACTCTATCTGTTGAATTGCTGACAGCAGTAGACGTTGTCACTTGAACCGATTGTGCAGATGCTGTGTCCGAAGTAGTTACGATTGCAGATGAATCATTTTGAAGATGGCGTTCAATATCTTCTTTATAAACACGGCCATTTTTTCCTGATCCTTTAACATCTGCAATGTTAATGTCTTTAGCTCTTGCCATGCGGCGAACCGCAGGACTTGCTAACGCTTTACCCTGAATCACCATTTCATTTGAACTTGATGCCATTGCTGCCACTGGTGCAGTTTGTGCTTCAACCTCAACAGTAACGCTAACATCAGCTTCAACTTCTATAGCAAATAATGGTGAATGCACCTTAGCTAATTGACCTTTGCGATAATAATGTTTAACAATTTTACCGGCTTTCATCGCAGGGATTTGAACTAATGCTTTATCTGTCATCACGTCAGCTATCGGTTGGTCTTCAACAACCATCTCACCTTCGGCAACTAACCAATCGACAAGCTCACATTCAACAATACCTTCGCCAATATCCGGTAAAAGGAAGTCTTCTACAGTTACACCCGATGTTGTTACTTGATGTTGTGTAACATCAACTTGCGCTGTTTCAGTGGTAACTTGTTGCACTGGTGCTTCTTGCTCGACATCATCAGAAATTTTAACTGCATACAAAGGCGCATGCACAATCGCAATATCACCTTTTGCATAATATAGTTTAGTGATGACTCCTGCATGGGGCGCTGGAATTTGCACTAACGCTTTGTCTGTCATTACATCTGCAATTGGCTGATCTTCAACAACAGTATCGCCTTCAGACACCAGCCAATCGACTAATTCACATTCAACAACACCTTCACCAATGTCAGGTAGAATAAAATCTTTAATCATAACCACTCCTAAAATGACATTGTCGCTTTGATGGCTTCAAACGTTTTGAATTCATCAGGCATATATTCTTTTTCATGAATGAGTGGGTATGGCGTATCTAAACCACAAACTCGGCTAATAGGTGATTCCAAATACAAGAAACACTCTTGTTGAATCGTTGCGGCTATTTCACCGGCAAAACCACCCGTTAATGGCGCTTCATGGTTAATCACTAAACGACCGGTTTTCTTAACAGATTTGGCAACAGTATCAACATCCCATGGCGATAGAGTGCGTAAGTCGATGATTTCACATGAAATACCTTCTTTAGCTGCCATATCACAGGCTTTTTCAACAATCTCCATTTGTGCACCCCAAGCCAAAACAGTGATATCGCTACCCTGCTTAACCACATCGGCTTTACCTAATTCGATTTGATAATCACCTTCAGGGACATCGCCAACAGAGGCGCGGTAAAGGCGCTTAGGTTCAAAGAAAATCACAGGGTTAGGATCGCGAATAGCAGCGAGTAGTAGGCCTTTAGCTTGTTCTGGATTACGAGGCACAACCACTTTCAAACCAGGTGTTTGCGTAAAATAGGCTTCAGGCGATTGTGAGTGATAATGACCACCAGCAATACCTCCACCGTAAGGTGTACGATACGTGAGGCCGCCAACATTAAATTCGTTACCACTGCGGTAACGAAATTTAGCTGACTCGTTGACGATTTGATCAAATGCCGGGAAAATATAATCGGCAAACTGAATTTCAGCAACCGCAGTCATGCCGTTTGCTGCAAGACCATTGGCAAAACCGGCAATCCCCTGCTCTGTTAAAGGGGTATTAAAGCAGCGATCGCGACCAAACTGCTCTTGCAATCCTGACGTTGCACGGAAAACACCACCAAAATGGCCGACATCTTCCCCAAAAACAACCATGCGCTCGTCGGCTTTCATGGCAATCGATAACGCCTCATTAATGGCGTGTAACATATTCATTTGAGCCACGGCTTATAGTCTCCCTGCACTTTTCGGATACGCTTTTGGATATTTACTGATATGTTCTTTCAGTTCTTTTAACTGTTTTTTCAATGCCGGCGTTGGTACGTCGTATACATCTTCAATAATTTGGTCCAAGTGAGGTACAGGTAGCTTTTCAGCTACTTTAACAGCAGCAAGCACCTCTTCACGGTACTTTTCATAAATACTGGTATCATCAGCTTCTTTTAACCAGCCTTTATTAATTAACCAAAGTTTAAAGCGCTTAACAGGATCATGCTGTTGCCATTTCGCTTCTTCTTCTTTAGAACGATAGCCAGATGGGTCATCAGAAGACGAATGCGCCCCTAAACGGTAAGTCATCGCTTCAATCAATACCGGTGCATTATTTTCAAGAGCATAAGCACGGGCTTGTTGAGTAGCCGCTAATACAGCTAACATATCATTACCATCAACGCGAATGGTGTGCATACCATAGCCCACACCGCGACTAGCAATCCCGTTACCTGCAAACTGCTCTTCGGTTGGCGTTGAAATGGCATAACCATTGTTGCGACAGAAGAAAATAACTGGAGCCTTTAACACTGCAGCCATATTTAAGCCTGCATGAAAGTCTCCTTCAGATGCAGCGCCCTCACCAAAATAACAAATGGTCACGTTGCGCTCGCCTTTTAGCTTTTGACTAAAAGCAACCCCTGTTGCTTGAGGAATTTGGGTCCCTAGCGGAGATGAAATAGTGTGATAATTAAGCTCACTACAACCGTAATGAATTGGCATTTGGCGACCTTTACCGAGATCTTTTTCATTACTGAACATTTGGTTCATAAACTGTTCAGTCGTAAAACCACGGTAGCGCAACGAAGCTTGCTCACGATATTGTGCTAAAATTACGTCGTTTTTGTCTAATGCTGCAGCACTACCAACAACGGCAGCTTCTTCTCCAATACAGGTCATATAAAAACTAATACGACCTTGGCGTTGGGCACCTAACATACGTTCATCAAGAACGCGGGTAAAAATACAAGTATCGTAAATTTTTGCAGCAAGCTCTTGGTCTATAACGGGTAGCACTGCATTCTCATATGTTGTGCCATCGGCTTGAAGAATACGCAAAATTGGAATGTGCAATGACGCTTTATCTAAGAAGCTGACACGGTGCACTGTTTCATTGTTCAGTGGTGCGTTGCTCATAATATGCTCTTGTTGTTGTTAGTCGCTACGCCAAATCGTAGCGACCTAATTATAATTTACTGTCAGACATTACGTTAACGTAAACTACCATACAATAGTTTCTAAATTAACGTTACGATTTTAGGAAGACTAACATTGTATATATTGCTTTACGCAATAGCTTTAGCCTACTGTACATCTTCGTTTGGCGCAGGTACCAAACACAATACTGTGCGTTGCCCAACGGGTACATTTGCATTGGGAAACACTATCGCTTCAACTGGCGAATTAACGGTTATCGCCTTACCTGCTTCTGTTGCTAATATTTCACCTTGCCTAAATTGACTAAAATTAGGTACATCGTTGGCAAAGGCAAAATTAAAGTCATCTGCGTTTTTATTAATCGAGCGTGAGACTTTGTATAAATTGAGTTGCTTTGGGTCGTATGGTTCAACAGTGACAGACGGCTGAGTGATAAGCATGGTTAACATGATCTGTGTCTGTTCAAAACGTAACATATCATTTTCACCAAATGGCATTACTTTACCTAATTCGACAGTAAAAGCATCGGCATTAAATTGCTCAGAAGAATAATAGCTAAATGTGGTTGTAGGTTCATGATGAAAAAGTATGGTATCAACACCACACGCAGCTAAAAACATCATTTGCTCTCCGTTATAACTGCGCCCTGAACGATATGGATAGATAGCAAATTTTTCATGTTTTGATGAACGAATCGCAGTATGTAAATCATAGTGAATACGCTGACTATTTGCTGAGTCGTTATTAAAAAAGTCGGCGACATATTTTTCTAATTTTTTGGCGCGGATACGTTCATCATTTATCAAGCCTTGTCCTTTAGAATGGGCACCACTAAATAGGCGGTTCATATTCTCTTCAATAAAGCGGGTTTTATTGTGGATAGCGGGTGGATTACCAATTAAAAATAATAATCGATGAGCTGTTTTAATGGTTTGATTTAATAATGCTGTTATTAAGGCATTACAAATTTCAATTGGAGCCGTTTCATTGCCATGAACCGCACATGAAAGGACAATGCTTTTGCTATGTTGACCAGTCGTAGTTTGATCTATTGGACTAAAAACAATCGCACCTGTATCAAGCACCTCAACCTGAGTGTGCTGTGCTAGTTCAAATTTAAATCCTGTTGATATGCCTGCTGGGTTGTCTAATGTAAAAGCAAGAAAATCTTTCTTTTCCATAAGTTGTGCTTGCAACTTAAGCTCCTTGAATATGTGGACTCTCAGTTTATTGTTGTTTTTATTGAGTGGATTTGGCTTTAAAGCCGATCAACAAACGCTAACGATCAATACTGAGTTTTTATTGTTGGCGCGGATTTTACCATAGCTTGAAACAAATTTTGGTGTGTATATTCAATATTGATAACTTACATACAAATATTATCAAAACAACTATTGCTTATTTAAGTAAAACTATTCACACTTTAGCCATCTAGACATCCACGAGTCATTTAATTATTTCAAGGAAGCATCATGGCGTTAGCAACATTTGGGGCAGGTTGTTTTTGGGGTGTTGAGTATTTCTTTCGTGAAGTTAATGGTGTAATTAACGCAACCTGTGGCTACATGGGGGGAAAAGACAGTGCGACAACCTACGAGGAAGTTAAAACAGGTACGACAGGACATGCTGAGGTAGTTCAAGTTGAATATGATGCTGATATTGTGAGTTTTGATGACTTATTAGATATCTTTTGGAAAAACCATAATCCAACTCAGCTCAACATGCAGGGTGGCGATATTGGAACTCAATATCGAAGCACTATTTTTTATCATGACAAACAACAAAAAGCCCAAGCAGAAGCATCTAAACTCGCTTTTGCACGGAGTGGACGTTGGGGGCAGCGCCACATAGTTACTGAAATCGTTCCATTACAAACATTTCATGTTGCTGAAGAGTATCATCAGAATTACTTAGAGAAAAACAATCTTCCTTCTTGCCATCTTTCATACTGAACAATTAGTTAGTTGTTACCGTTTTCGCTGTTGGCTTAACGTTAAGCTGACAGCATTTATTGACACATTAGATTACCGCAATCGAAATAGATAACCGTTTGTGCCCTTTACCCACAAAGGTAAATTCCCTACAATCTTTGCAAATTGCGTTATGCATCAATCTGGAGAATTAAAATGAGTGAAGCTCGTCATAGTAACCTATTAATTTTAGGTTCTGGCCCAGCTGGATATACTGCAGCGGTTTATGCTGCCCGTGCTAACCTGAAACCTGTGATGATCACCGGCATGCAGCAAGGCGGACAGCTAACTACCACTACTGAAGTAGAAAACTGGCCAGGTGACGCTGAAGACTTAACCGGTCCAGCATTAATGGAACGCATGCAAAAGCATGCTGAAAAGTTTGAAACTGAAATTTTGTTTGATCACATTAATGAAGTCACACTGACTGAACGTCCGTTTCGTCTTAAGGGTGATAATGGCGAATATACATGTGATGCATTAATTATTGCCACTGGTGCATCAGCTAAATATTTAGGTCTACCTTCAGAAGAAGCTTTCATGGGGCGCGGTGTTTCAGCTTGTGCAACGTGTGATGGTTTTTTCTATCGTAACCAGAAAGTTGCGGTTATTGGTGGTGGTAACACCGCTGTTGAAGAAGCTCTTTATTTAAGTAATATCGCTTCAGAAGTACATTTAATCCATCGTCGTGATACTTTCCGATCAGAAAAGATCTTAATTGACCGCTTAATGGACAAAGTGGCTAACGGCAACATCATCCTTCATCTAGACCAAACCCTTGAAGAAGTGGTTGGCGATGATATGGGTGTAACAGGACTGAAAAAGAAAAGCACCAAAGATGGCTCAATTACTGATTTAGAAGTCGCTGGCGTTTTCGTTGCGATTGGTCATAGTCCTAATACCGGTATTTTTGAAGGTCAGCTTGAAATGAACCACGGTTACTTAAAGGTAAACAGTGGCTTACAAGGTAATGCGACCCAAACTAGTATTGAAGGCATTTATGCTTGTGGTGATGTTATGGATCAACATTATCGTCAAGCCATTACCTCTGCTGGCACAGGTTGTATGGCGGCATTAGACGCTGAGCGCTACTTAGATTCTAAAAAATAGAGTTTAAATCAGTAATACTGTTGATTTTAATATAACAGTTAATCTAAAAGGCCAGTCAGTTGATTGGCTTTTTTGTTATCTAAACCATAGCCCTATTAGAGCCTTTTTTGATAAAACACTAACTCTTGCGCAACTGGGCCATCAGTATGCAGCGCTTTTTTAACAAACTGCATTGTCAGCTTTTTCATGACAGCGATTGACGCCAAGTTGTGCTCCAATGCAATAGCGGTAAACATAGTCACTTCAGGTTGCTGAGCGATAAAATCCATCACCGCTGTTGCCGCTTCAGTGGCAACCCCCTTTCCCCAGGCACTTTGCTTTAGTCGCCATCCAATTTCAATATTATGGTGATGCGGATTATCAGTATAAAAATACATAGGTCTTACTAAAATCCAACCTAAATATTGCCCTGATATTTCTGATGTAAATACTGATGGTTTTGCAGTCACCTTCCATAATCCAAAGCCTTTTTCTGGCAAATTATATCGGCGAAATCTTGGCAAAAAGCGTAAATGAATATCGTCGTGGCTACTTTTTACCCCGCCATTAATGTATTTCATTACCGCTTCGTCTTGATCGAGCTCATAAAATAATGGCGTATCATCTTCAGTCATCAACGACAATGATAATCTTGAGGTTTCGAGTTGATGTAGGTGATTGATAACCATCCAATGAACATTCCATATTGTTTATGCGTATTGTGCTGACGTTAGACACACAAGTTTACACATTGACACAACAACAAAACAACATTTAGCTTAATATAAGCTTAATTTTAGTCATGCTAAGTATAATTGGCAGATGACGTAGTATTAACACTAACAAATTAAGGATGTCTCGTGGCGACAACAAAACAGATTATATTACCCATTGTCGTACTAACCATAGGAATTGGTGCCTTTGCTGGAATTTCTGCGTTACAAAAACCCCCTGAAGAAAAACCGGCCATAGACACCACACCTTTGGTATCAATTGAGACAATTGAATATCAGCCTATGACATTTAGTGTCTCTTCTTATGGTGTTGTTAATGCAAAATACACAACAGATATCATTGCTCAAGTTAGCGGCGAAATAACCTATCTTGATCCTGCTTTTGTAAAAGGCGGTTTTGTCAAAGCCGGCACTGTTCTGGCGCAAATAGATGATAGTGATTACCAGTCAGATTTGCTCGATGCGCAGGCCAATATTGCAACGGCAAAAGCATCACTGGTTCAAGAAAAAGCGAACGCAAAGGTAGCTGAACTCGAATGGGCAAGAATTACCGACAGCGAGCCAACGGATTTAAGTTTACGAAAACCACAACTAGCACAAGAAATTGCTCGCCTAAAAAGCGCCGAAGCAGGTTTACAACGGGCAACCAGAAACCTTGAACGCACGATCATTCGGGCTCCATACGACGCCTTAATTGCTAGCCGAGAAATTGGTTTAGCATCATATGTCAGTAAAGGCACGCCTATTGGTACATTATTAAATACTGATATCGCTGAGGTGCGCCTACCCTTGGCAGATAAAGAAATTCAATATCTAGAATCAAAAGGCGTTAATGCTAATGTGACACTGGTGGGTAATTTCGCTGGCAGTAAGCACGAATGGCAAGCCAAAATTGTTCGCAGCGAAGGCGTAGTCGATAGTAAAAGTCGTATGACCTATTTAGTTGCTGAAGTCAGCGATCCCTACGGACTGAAATCAAATTCGCGAGAATTACGCTACGGCACTTATGTCACGGCTAACATAGAAGGCGCTCGAGCTGGAGATGTCACCATAGTACCGCGTCATTTAATCGCTAATGGCAAAGTAGCCATATTAGATGAAGATAATACCTTACGCTATAAAGACGTTACCATGCTAAGACAAGATGGTTCTAATGTGGTAATTTCTGGCGGTCTAAAAAACGGTATGCGTCTTATCACATCCGCATTGGATTATCCTATTGAAGGCATGAAGCTTAAATTACCGCAAGATAAATTACTTCAATCCGAACCCACAGACACATCATTAGAGGCGACTGTTCAACTTACAATGGACAGTGGAGAGTAGTCATGGAAGATACTAACAAAGGGCTAATTGCATGGTTTGCCCGTAACTCTGTAGCAGCTAACTTATTGATGATTATTATTTTAGTGGGTGGTTTATTAACAGCTAGTACTATTAGAAAGCAGTTTTTCCCACAAATAGAAATAAACTGGATTGAGTTTAGTGCCGTTTACCCGGGCACTGCGCCACAGGAAGTAGAAGAAGGTATAACGGTCAAAATTGAACAAGCCTTGGAAAGAGTTCAAGGGCTAAAAAGAGTTATCACCTATTCTAACCGCAATATGGCTAACGGTTACTTTCAAATCGAAGAAGAATACGATCCACAGGTGGTGTTAGAGGAAGTGAAATCGGAAATTGATTCAATTTCGACCTTTCCTGCAGGCATGGAGCCGCCAAAAGTAGAGCGGATCAAAATTCGTCAAGAAGTGATGTATCTAAGCCTATATGGAGATTTATCTGAACGTCAGCTCAAAGATCTTGGGGAACGCATTCATGATGAAATGATGCAACTACCTGGCGTGAATATTACTGAATTCTATGGTGGTTTAAATTATGAAATCAGTATCGAAGTCAGTAAAGACCGTTTGCGAGAATTTGGATTAAGTTTTAATGATGTGGCAGAAGCAGTTCGAGGTTATTCGCGCAATATGTCTGCGGGTCAAATTAAAGCAGAAAATGGCTACATTAATTTACGGGTGCAAAATCAAGCATATGTCGGATATGAATTTGAAGACTTACCACTGCTTACTCTAGCAGATGGCACCAATATTCTATTAGGTGATGTAGCCAAGGTAAACGATGGCTTTGAAGATGGGATTCAATACTCGAAGTTTAATGGTATGAATTCTGTTACCTTTTTTATCGGGGCTGCGCGCAATCAAAGTATTACCGATGTGGCTAAAACCATTCGCATGTATGTCGAAAATAAGCAAAAAACGCTGCCACAGGGGGTAACACTAGAACCTTGGGTTGATATGACCTACTACCTTGAAGGTCGCTTGCAGCTAATGTTAGACAGCATGAAAAGTGGTGCTTTATTAGTATTTCTAATTCTGGCACTGTTTTTACGGGTACGTTTAGCATTTTGGGTCATGATGGGCTTACCAGTCTGCTTCTTAGGGACTTTACTCTTTTTGCCTACGGCATTTATTGACGTGACCATCAACGTAATTAGCCTGTTTGCCTTTATTTTGGTTCTGGGTATTGTCGTTGATGACGCCATTGTCATGGGTGAAAGCGCCCACTCAGAATGCGAACAAAACGGGCAAAATATTGATAGTGTTATTAAAGGTGTAAAGCATGTCGCCATACCAGCCACCTTTGGGGTGTTAACCACCATTGCCGCCTTTTTGCCTATCACCTTAGATGACGGTCCTTCTTCTGCCTTTGGTCAAGCCATAGGTTACGTCGTAATTTTATGCCTATTGTTCTCATTGGTTGAATCAAAATTGATTTTACCTTCTCACTTAGCTCACATGAAAAAACCTAAAGTCGTGCAACCTGGCTCTAAAAACCCATTAGACTGGCTGCGTAATGGGGTCAATTTTATTCAAGGCAAAGTCGAAAAAGGCCTCAGTTGGTTTATTGTCACCGTCTACCGCCCTAGCCTAGTCGTGGCCGTTAAATATCGTTATACGGTGATCATGTTATTTATCAGCTTAATACTAATTTGTGCAGGCTTGTATACTGGTGGATTAGTACGCTTTATTGGCCAACCTAAAATCCCCCATGATTTTCCACGAGTCAATGTAGAAATGAATGTTGATGCTTCTGAAAAAGCAACCTTAAACGCAGCACTTTCAATCGAAGCAGCGCTTTATAAAGTAGATGCGGATCTTAAACAGCAATACGGTCAAAATATGATTGCAGAAATGCAAGTAGACTTACGTGGCCGGACTAACGCAGAAGTGATGACTAAGCTAGTCGACCCTGCCATTCGTCCAATTAATACCTTTGAATTGGCCGAACTATGGCGACAAGCCATCCCGCAAATTCCGGGGGTTAAATCATTCAAAGTACAAGACAGCCTGTTTGGTGGTGGACGTGAAGATGGCGATATTAGCTTTAGGTTAGAAGGAAAAGATGAAGCACAATTAGTGGCGGCATCGCTTGCACTTAAAGACAAACTTAATTCCCTTAAAGGCGTGAGTGACGTCAACGATAGCCGACAATCAAGTGCTAAAGAAGTGCAATTTCAACTTAAACCTTTAGCTCATAGTTTAGGCTTAACTCTTGCAAACATTGCCGGACAAGTTGGTAACAGCTTCTACGGGCTTGAAGCACAGCGGATTATTCGTAACGGTGAAGAAATTAAAGTCATGTTACGTTACCCAGAAGAGCAGCGAAACTCGATTGCTCTAGTACAAGATGTATTAATTAAAACCAGTCAAGGCGCTGAATTACCGTTATCTGAAGTTGCTGAAATTACCGTTGTACAAGGTGTTAATAGCATTCGACGTGAAAACGGCAATCGCACTATTAACGTTTGGGCATCTGTTGATTCTGAGCAAGCAGAACCATTTAAACTGGCCAAAGATATCCGCGATAATTTTATCCCAGAATTACTGGCCAAATATCCACGAGTAAGAAGTGAGGTCTCAGGTAGTATACAAGAGCAATTAGATAGTGCAGACACGCAATTAAGAGACTTTATTTTGTCTATGTTGCTGATTTACACCTTGTTAGCAATCCCATTAAAATCATATCTACAACCTATGATGATTATGTCTGTGATCCCATTTGGCGTTATCGGTTCTGTATTGGGGCATATTATTTTAGGTATTGACCTAAGTGCCCTGTCAGTATTCGGTATTATTGCTGCAGCGGGTGTGGTGGTTAACGACAGCTTAGTGATGGTGGATTATGTCAATAACTCACGTAAAAATGGGATGCCCATGCAGCAAGCGGTACTTGATGCAGGTTGTAAACGCTTTAGGGCGATAATGCTTACCTCGCTAACAACCTTTATTGGCTTAATACCTATTATGTCTGAAACCAGTATGCAGGCTCAAATGGTTATCCCAATGGCCGTGTCACTTGCTTTTGGTGTGCTATTTGCCACTGTGGTGACCTTATGTCTCATTCCATGTTTGTATATTGCTATCGAAGACAGCAAAACATTGATGAGGAAATTAATTGCCATATACAGACCTGCCGAAGTCAATCAAGAGGTCGCTAAACAGGTGTTAAATAATCACTCTGCATCATAGTCAGTAAAGTTTAAGTACAATGATGTATATTTAAATCACAAACGTCAGCAATAGCTGACGTTTTTTATGCTCTGTCACTTTAAAATAGCTCAACCTGAAAACCTTTAAACCGCACGTTTTTTCATTTCCATATCATTTCCATATCAGTGACAAATGATTATTGGTATATCCCCAAGCAACCTCAACATGCAAAGTGCAGAGCCTCTCATTACGTTCAGTTCTAGGCGAAAAGTCGACGTAATGAGTGGTTCCCAAAGGGCCAGTTTGATTGGCTTTCATCCTTTGTTGCTGATTATCAACGTACAGCAACTATGTATCAAATCAGCGCCGCGCCTGAAAGCCAATCAATTCTCGCTGAACTTGCATCATGAGGTTGTTTGGGTATAAAGCCAAAATAAGGTGTAAAACACATGATTTAACGGCAATATAAGATATGATGGCTTTTGTCGAAGATGAGTAGACTCAAGAGTTCAATCGATGTGTTATTCAACAAAAAAGTAATAATGGAATATTATGGATCTCAATGCATTAAATGTATTTGTCACCTTATATAAAGCTGGTTCAACCCAACGTGCTGCGATAAAGCTGAATCGTTCGCAATCTTTCGTTTCCAAAACATTGGCACAGCTTAGAGAAGATTTAAACGATCCATTATTTATTCGCACTGCAACAGGACTAAAACCCACGAGTTATGCCGCCCAAATTGCACCCAAAATTCAACGTGCTATTGAACAACTCTCAATAGCAATCGAGCCAGAAGAGTTTGATCCAAGTCAGCTGCAATATATTTCAATTCATATCGCTGAACCGCTTCTGGTTATCATTGGAAAACAATTAATTCATCGCCTAAGACAAGAAACCAATGCCACTATTGAACTAAGACAATGGCGCCAAGAAAGTAACAATAACTTAATAGACGGAATTGTTGATATTGGGATCCAAGCCTTAAAAGATCGCCCACAACAACTTTATCAAAAGAAAATAGCCAGTGGTGCCGCTAAAATGATCGGCAACAAAACCGGTGAATTTGTTAAGTTCTTAATCGATGATTACAACGAACACTTAAATTTATTGCGCATTTATGGTGAAGAACATCACAACGCCAGCATTATGGTCGATAATCATCTGGTGTTAAATCAACTGATGGATGAACATTATACTTATCATTTTCAACTACCAGATAGAAACAGCCAAATGGATATAGGGATTGATATCGCGCTTATTTGTTCTGCTTCTAAGCGCCACGAACCCAAAATAATTTGGCTATCCAATTTATGTGAATCAGTTATACACCAAGCTATCAATCGCTAATTCATATCACATGAGGATCATCTATGAGCCAACGTAGTATTGTTGCACTATTCAAACCGACATCAGTCGCTGTCATTGGTGCCTCTGATAACCCCAATCGTGCCGGTCGGGCAATTATGCGTAACCTGCTATCTGGCGGATTTTCTGGCCCTATCATGCCTGTCACCCCCAAATATACCGCAGTAATGGGTGTCTTGGCCTACCCCAATATTGATGCTCTGCCGGTAAAACCAGATTTAGCCATTATTTGTACTTCTGGACTAAAAATTCCTGCCATTGTTGAGCGATTAGCGCAATTTGGCTGTAAAGCCGCCATCATTATGGCCAGTGGCATGGGCGATTTAATGGATGAACAAGGTAATAATTTACTGACATTAACTCTGCAACACGCTAAGCGCTATGGCATGCGGATTTTAGGCCCTAATAGCCTTGGGATGATTTTGCCCAATATCGGATTAAATGCCAGTTTGGCCCATGCCAGTGCTGAACAAGGTAAAATTGCCTTTGTGTCGCAATCGGCTGCAATATGCACCACAGTACTAGACTGGGCGAATAATAAAGGCATTGGATTTTCATCTTTTATCTCATTAGGCGATGCCACAGATATCGACTTTGATGAACTGCTAGATTACCTCGGCCGAGACAGTCGCACGTCAGCCATCATGCTCTACATTGATTCAATCAATGATAAACGGCGTTTTCTTTCTGCCGCTCGCGCTGCTTCTCGTAATAAACCTATTTTTGTCATTAAGTCTGGTCGCAGTAAAGAAGGCTCACAAGCGGCCATGATCCACACTGGAGGAGTAAGGGGGAATGACGCAGTTTTTGAAGCGGCATTTAGACGTGCGGGCATGTTAAGAGTCAATGATTTAATCGACCTTTTTGCTGCTGTAGAAAGCCTTGCACATGCTAGTGTGCTTAAAGGAGAGCGCCTTGCAATCATGAGTAACGGCGGTGGCCCGGCTGTATTAGCCGCAGATGAGCTCATTATGACTGGCGGCAAACTCGCCAAATTATCAACGGAAGTAATTAATGATTTAAATCAACATTTACCCAGTACTTGGTCAAAACAAAACCCGATAGATATGGTAGGTGATGCTGACGTTAAGCGTTATTCACTTACCTTAAAGCGCTTGATGGATGAAGAGACCATTGATGCTATTTTAGTGCTCCATTCACCATCGGTGATGCAACAAAGTGAGCCAATTGCACAAGCAATTATTGATACATACCAACAGCATCCGCGAAAAAATAGAGTTAATATTTTGACCAATTGGAGCGGTGAAGATTCCGCTTATTTAGCACGTAAAAAGTTCAATAAAAACGGTATTCCGACCTACCGCACACCTGAAGGTGCGGTGCGTGCATTTATGCACATGGTAGAGTACCGCCGCAATCAAAAATTACTCCAAGAAGTACCACAATCCATTCCAGATAATATTCCTACCGACAGTGTGACCGCCAGAGCCTTGTTGCAACAGGCACAAGCTGACAACCAACTGGTGCTGACGACCCATAAAGTCAGTGAAATATTAAATGCTTATGGTCTTAAAACCATTGATACTTGGTTTGTTGAAAATATTAACGATGCGGTAGAAGTGGCTAATAAGGCGGGTTACCCCGTTGCACTTAAAGTGCAATCACCCGATTTACAATCTAAATCCGACGCCCATGGAGTAATGTTAAACCTCACCTCAGCAGAAGACGTTCATCAAGCGGCACACTCTATTATTGATAGGGTGCATCAAATCAACCCTAATGCCCGTATTGAAGGTTTAGTTATTCAAAAAATGGCATTGACGGCTGGCGCACAAGAGATCCGCGTATCGGTGATCAATGATCCGGTGTTTGGGCCAGCAATTTGTTTAGGGGAAAGCGGTATTCAGTGGGATCCAACTCAAGATGCAGCCGTTGCTTTACCACCATTAAACATGGCGCTCTCGCGATACATGGTTATTCAAGCCTTAAAAACTAATAAGTTACGTGACAGACACTTACCACTTGGGCTAAATATGAATGCATTGTGCGTAATGCTAACCCAAATATCTCACCTAATTATTGATTGCCCTGAAATCGCTGAAATTGACCTTAACCCTGTACTCGCCGCAGGCGAAAATATCACCCTACTTGATGTCGATGTTCGCTTACACCCCGCAGATTATGATGCATCAAATCGCTTAGCCATTTTGCCTTACCCTAAAGAATTAGAGGAAGTGTTAGTTTTAAAAAATGGCTTAAAAGTCATGTTAAGACCCATTTTGCCAGAGGATGAGCCCAGGCATATGGACTTTGATAATGCCTTATCAGATGAAGATCGTTATAAACGCTATTTTGGGGTTCGCTCAAAAATGACCCATGAAGAAATGGCAGTATTAACCCAAATTGATTACTCACGTGAGATGGCTTTTATTGCCACCACAAAACTAGAAGATGGCCAAGAATTAACGCTTGGGGCAGTTAGAGCGTCAACCGATCCTGATAATACCGAAGCCGAATTTGCAATGGCAGTTCGAACCGATTATCAAGGCATTGGTTTAGGTAAACGCTTACTGGAAAAGCTAATCCATTATTATCAAAATAATGATACTCCGGTATTAACTGGCTTTACGATGTTTGAAAACCGTAACATGGCCAACCTTGCTAAATCACTTGGTTTTGAGGTGAGCTTTGATATGGAAGAGCATTTGATCAAAATGCACATGGCTTTTGATAAAAAACCATAATTTTAAATAAAAAATTGAAATAAAATAAAAAAGCCCTGAAATGTAAGGGCTTTTATTTTATAAAGGAAATATCTTAATTTTCATATTTGTTGTCAAACTAACAAAGCAATCCATTCCCATTATAACCATCACTTAAACGCCCTAAATGTTACAGCGATTAATAGCAAACAATAAAAGCAGTTATGCGATAGAACTAACTGTATTATAATGCTGTGCGAACTACCCTATAAAACACATAAACAATATAACCTAATAACAAGGATTTAAGATGAAACGCTTGCTCATGGCATTGATCATTTTGTACTCACCGCTTAGCATCGCAAATGATATCGTTTTGTGGCAAAACAACAGCCTATCGTACCTTTATGGTAACCAATTTAAAGTTAATCCTAAAACACAACAAACCATTACTTATGAACATGTTAGTGGCTGGAATGTTGGCGACTTATTCATGTTTGTAGATTTTACCCAATATAATGGTGAAGAAGATTTTTTCAATGGTAGTCGTACCTACTATGGTGAATTTAGTCCACGCTTTAGCTTTAGCAAAATGACCGGTGCTGAGGTAAAAGCGGGCTTTATTCAAGATGTGCTTATCGCCACCACAATTGAATTTGGTAAAGGCAATGTTGAGTCCTATTTACTTGGAGCCGGTTTAGATTTAGCGATCCCCGGTTTAGATTTTTTTCAATTAAACGCTTACCGACGTTTTCCTGATGGCCGTGATGGTGATACTTGGCAAATTACCCCTGTATGGAAAATCTCATGGCCAGTGGGTGATTCAAGTATCGTGTTTGATGGATTTATAGATTGGGTGGTTAATTCTGATGCCAGTTACGAGAAAAACATCCACTTCAATCCGCAATTAAAGTATGACCTGGGTAAACAAATTGGCCTAAAAACAGCGCTTTATGTGGGGATTGAATACGATTATTGGAAAAACAAATACGGCATTAAAAATAGTTCGGCATTTAAAACCAACCAAAGTGTTGCAAGCTTATTAGTGAAGTATCATTTCTAATATTTACTATTTATATTATGCGCGACACATAGCACAGTGAAGCGCATAATATTAATTTTTCAGTCGTTTTAACTCGCCCCCCGACAACTGCATCACTCTCTTTCCAAGACGTTATCAACTTAATCCATCATCAATGGCCTCTGATACTATAACCACACCATTTGCGGCAAAGCATTTAAATCTAATTGCTGGCCATGGGCTGCTATCGCCAAGGATTTAGGTGCTGATGATGAGGCTTGTTTTATTGCATCTATTAAGCCTTGCTGAGCCTCAGCTTCCCCGTGAACCAACACCAAAGGTGGGCTATCATTAAAGTGAGAATACCAGCGTAATAACTCAGCTTGATCAGCATGTGCAGACAAGCCGCCTACGGTATGCAGTTTGGCAGCCACTTTAACGGAGTGACCTCGTATAGTCAGCTCTTCATGACCATCGACCAAGGCCCTACCCGGTGTGCTTTCTGCTTGGTAACCACAAATAATCACATCGCATTCAGGCCGCCATAAATTATGTTCTAAATGACAGCGAATACGGCCACCATTACACATACCACTACCAGCAATAATAATCAGCCCTTTATGAATTTGATTCAGCGCCATCGACTCATCTGTCGATTGGGTAAACTCAACATTGGATAATAAAGGGTGCTGTCCGGGATGCATGCGAGTAAAGCGTTTAAAATCGTCATCCATTAATGGATAATTGTTAAGATAAACTTGAGTGGCCTCTATTGCCATTGGGCTATCTAAGCAAATTTTCCAGCGAGATAGGTCCCACTCTTTGGCATACAGATGAAATAAATAAAGCAGTTCTTGTGCGCGCCCCACAGAAAATGCGGGTAACAGTATATTCCCCTGACTCTGGGTTATGGTTTTGGCAAATATTTGTTTTAGCTCAGCAATGGTTTCATCCCAACTGCGGTGTAGACGATTACCATAAGTACTTTCCATTAAAACCAAATCTGCGGTATCAATTAAAGTTGGATCGCGTAAAATTGGCATTCCTGCTCTACCCAGATCACCACTAAATACCAGTTTTTTCTGCTCACTAGCTTCGCCTAAAAATAGTTCGACAATCGCAGAGCCTAATATATGTCCAGCATCAACTAGGTTTACTCTAACATTAGTTACTATTTGGCAAACCTCATTGTAATCTAGGCACACAAACTGACTGATGGCCTTATCAACATCATTAGCATCAAATAAAGGCTCTAAGGGTTCAAGGTCTTTTTTAGCGCGTTTTTTATTCTGTCTTTGTGCATCACGTTGTTGCAACATGGCTGCATCTTTAAGCATTACGGCACACAATTCAGCCGTCGCTTTTTGAGTATAGATTGGTCCGTCAAAACCTAACTTTGCCAATAAGGGTAAACGACCTGAATGATCAATATGAGCATGGCTTAAAACCACCGCATTGATAGCTTTTGGATCAAAGGCGAATGGATCATGATTACGAAGTTCATCGGCCTTACCACCTTGAATTAAACCACAATCTAGCAGTACTTGTCTGTCGCCTATTGCTAATAGATGACATGATCCTGTCACCTCTTGGGTTGCGCCTAAAAACGTCAGTGTCATCCGCATGATAGTTCTCCTTAGCTACTATCATAAGCATAGTCAAAGCCCTAGAAGACCGTCGATTAAATTCCTTAATGAAGTGGATCGACGATGGAATATTGACAAGGCCTTTTTATCAAGAAATGGCTTCTGCTCTGTCGCAAGTCAACAAAGAAACTTTAATATCAAAAGGAAAGACTTTATCGCGTAACGATTTGGCTAAACAGATACGTGTGAAATACAGATTATTGGGGGCTCTGCTCATGTGAAAAGCGGGTACATTGTCTGAGTCAATCCTCTTGGAAAGTCTCTCTAACACCAAAAACAAAAAAGCCGTTGATAATCAACGGCTTCTTTCGTATTTAATATGGCGGAGGGATAGGGATTTGAACCCAAGGAATTCGCCATAATTAAAATTTAAAATACATTAAAATCAATAACTAATCGAAAAATCACCTTTCAGGTAGTGAACATTCGTAGTCGATATATGACATTTAAGTCTTTATCGGTTAGGTTGTCAATTGAAAACATAATTACTGATTTTCTTGGTTGTATTGTGCATACAATATATCAGCGAAATCTGTTTCATTTATAACACCAAGCACTAAATCTCTTACAGCATCAGCTAACAGTGTGTTATCACTCGTCAATTCAAAATCATTCAACGACAAATACTCAAGCGCAACAATCAAGCCAGTACGTTTATTTGCATCAGGCAAAGAATGAGCAATAGCGATACTTGCCGTATATTTGGCTGCTATTTCAAACACATCATCTAAGCCATCGTACACGATTGCATTATCTATACGGCCTAATGCTCCTTGTAATTTTGAGACATCGATTTGCCCTTTCATCCCAGGTTCGGTTTCTAAAATGAATGTATTGATTTCGATTACACGCTCAAATGGAAAGCAGATAATTTCCATTACATATCAGCCAATTTCTCGAACGTCTTTCGATGTGTTCTTAAAGCAAGCTTCGTCTCTGACTTTACTATTTGTTGACCATAAATCCCAGATAAATCAAGTTCTTTAGTTGCAGTGATTTTAGGTCGCACAACGGCATGAACACCATAAGCTTCAACTTTTTTATTCATCTAGAACTCCTTTATTGTGAAAATGTCAATTATAGTACCAAACTCACGGCACCATACAGAGTTAAGTATAAACAAAGGCAAACTAATTGAAAAATCACAATGTAACCACCTATGTCGTTTACACCTTAAATGAGCCTGAAACTAACTGTGCAAAAAGCACCTCTGACTTGAATAGTGCCATCTTAGGGTTAACCGATAAATGTCTCGGCTTTGGCTTCCTGCGCAGCCCTACCTCCTAAATCCATTTAGTCGTAGTGCCCCTGATATTTCAACGGATTGAAAAGCGTCAGGCAGCATTCTTTATGAATAAAGAAATCGCACTAAGAGCGCCTCTATGTGTTTGCATGCTGCTATTTTATAAAAGCACGATGATTTGACAGCTAAATGACAGACGAAGTAGATGAATTTGTTGATTGACCATCTTGGTTACTAAAGGTATTTGAGTGCAAAGGCTGTCAAATACCTTCTCTTAACAATCAAGCTCGAATATTGACTGGCGAAAGGCTCATATGTGTTATGGCTCGTTGAACCGTTTAAAGCTATTTTTCATTGCTTCTGTTAATTTCACAACTCCTTCAACCGTACCTTCAAAGCCTTTTAACTGTTCTTTTTTGATTTTTCCTAGTTGCTCGTTAATTATTGAGTAGTTGCTTGTAGTACTACCTTTTTGAATATGTTCATCAACTTTGAGTTTCAGTTTGTTTATTACAAACATCAATTCGGTTTCCGATAAAACTCCAACATTATATAAATCTAAGCCAAACATAATTGATGATTCAGAGAACTCTTCTTTTTTAGATTCTTCGAATGTTTTTTTCAACAACTCTGAAATCTTTTCTTTTAGCTCTCCAACAGCTAATGAATGGATTACGAATACAAATCCATTTATAGCTCTTAAACGCTCTTTAAATTCCATCGATGTGATATTTGAAATAAATCTTTCTAACTGTCTATTTCCTTCAAAAAAGCTGCTTGTATCATTTTCATTATCACTGATTAAGTATAAAAGGTTAGAGAAAAGCTGACCTCGCTCTTGAATTGGGATATTTTCGTTTGAATTGATTTTATCAACTTGCTTATCAAAAAGTAGCTTTAAATCCGCCACAGAAAATGAGGAGCCGTACCTATTAACTTGAAAGACTATAAATCTATTTACCGCTTCTGATAAAAGGAACCACCTACTCGTATCAAATGAGGCCGTTAAACGTTTTACTATTTCTTTGAGCGTCACTTCGGAGTGTTTTGCATAAGAAAGTAAGATAAGTGCATTAGACCAAACTTTAATACAATGTTCTTTTAAGTAGAATGAGCTTCCCGAAGAAATTGTTTGGATTGAGTTATCCAAAACAAGGAAAATATACTCAATTGTTTCTTCTGATATTTCTAATGATTTATCTTCATTTAATGTATCAGATAAAAACTTAACAAGGTCTTTTTCTTTAAACGAAATTATCGCGCTATAAGAAAGAAGCACATCAAGATCGACTTTCTTATCTAAACATTGTCTTTTTATTATTGCTTCAAAAGCAATATTACAAATATTTTTGTAATCAGAGGAATATAATGTCGTAATTTTATTTTTAGTTATAAACAGTACCATACAGCGAATTTGGTTATACATGGAGGCAAGCTTATTACTAAAAACCATCGAACCATTATTTATGCTATCGATTTCATCATCTATTTCTCTACTAAGATTAGATACGTCTCTGAATCGCTCTAATAGAAAAGAGTTATTGGAATCTAATCCATGAAATAAAGGCTTTTGCCTATTCACAATGCTTTTAGGAAATTTTTCAATTAGTTCTGAGATATTATCATTTCTTGATAATTGCTCTTCCATTGATGTTTCAAAAAAATCTTCAGCAAGATCCCATGGTATTTCACCCAAGCATAATTGTTTTTTATTAAATGAAGAGATCAGTGCTTTAATAAATAAGGACTTAGAAAAATACATATTAGCAACATGCGTAAATGTTTCTCTTGCTACATGCAACTTTTTTAAAAAATAATTGTCGTATGCATTTTGAAAATGCTTATCATGATTTTCATTTAAGTTAACTGGCGCTGTAGAAATACGATCAGTGATACGAGTAAAATTGAAAGATGTATACTCGTCAACAAATTCAAATTTAGATAAATTTTTTACTCGATAGTATTTACGAATCTCAAATGAAAGCCGAATTTCAGAAATAGGAATAACTTGTAATATTTTTAAGAGTTGTCTTCTAATTTCTCTAATTTTACCTCGGTTATATTCCTTCTCTTCTTCACTCAGGTTGTAAACAATCACATTTTGACTCGAGTCAAAATAAATTTTATTAATTTCAGTTGTATTGAACCTATTTTTAAAAAGTTGAACAAATACCGAAGGGTAAACAGTTTCCCAGCTAGAGATGTCAGTGGCAATCTCACCTATTATATCGAGCATTTCTGTTGATTCAGGGTGGGTTATTTTCGCTATTGTTTCAGCTACCCTCTGACTCTTAGCTGATAATGATGGGTATTCCGCTATATTGTTAGAATTTTCCTCACACAATAGGGGATATACACCTTTCTCTCTTAAATAATTTGATTCCGATAATGTTATTTTACTTTCGGTTAAAATTGTAAAAGCAGGTGGAGCATCTTGCGTTCTATTTCTTATCCAGCTTAAAACCTGATTTAAATTATAATCACTTATACTGTAACCAACAAAAACTACAACATGAGTAGAAAAAAGGCTTTTGATGAAATTTTCAATTAATGGAAATTTATCTGTATAAGCCAAATAATCAGATTCTTTGAACACTATATTTCGATGAGTCAAATCACCATGCATTTTTACCAATAGTTGTGAACTTGGTGACGAAGCGAGTTCATGATCATCTGCTACCGTAAAATACAAGTCTCCGTTAGAGCTTATCGACTTTTCAAGTAAATCATCCCAATTTGTCGTTATTATATGCTGTGGCTTTAGAGAGAGAAGCAGTTCATGAAGTTGATTTGGCTTACTATCCGATGGGAAAAAGTCATTGATTTTGCTGTAATACGTATTTCTTCCAAATTGAAGATAGTAATGTTCTGCTATTTTCAAATAATCATCCGTTCTAGGTAACTCCAAAGCACTTTTCATTAAACTAATTAGCTCTCCCCATGATGGGAGATTTGAATCAAAAGACACGGCAGAGCCAACAAACACTGCAAGTTTATTGTTTTCAATCGCTTTACGAATTGTTTTAAAGTGCTCTTTATTTGTTACATCCATTTACGTTCCTAAAATTACAAATTAATGCGAGAAGTTAGCCCAGAGCCATAACGCTTATTGAAGGGCTTGCGCAGTAAAGCCAGTCCCTTAACTTATTGATTAATAACATCCTACATTTGCTATCTTATTGATGTAAAGCAATTAATTGTATCAAGCAGACAAAAACAAACCGAGGTTGCGCGTAACGTAAGATATGCCTAGACGGTAATAAAAATTAAAGCTAATAAAATCATATTATTATGATTTTATTAGCTTTAATACGATGCAACTAAAGAACGATTTTCAATCCATTTTTATCATAAATTGATGATACACCATATAACTGTACATAAAAACAGTACAGTTTATATTAAAGTGGTGATGCTTCTTTTGTCTTTAACGCTTTTGATTTTTAACATGCGCAGCATGTGGCTGTTGGGTTCAAAGGGGTACTCCCCTTGCCCGTAGCTCCTATCCGACCTTTTGGAACAAAAGTGGGATAGGAGCGTACCGGGTTACTATGTCATCCCACTTTTCAAGTGGGTTAATCTTCAAAGCTATTTATTGTTGTTATCAATATTCAAATAACTCACTTTCGATGTAACAAATCTGCCAGTTAGAGCCTAAAAACAGCGCCTGTACGCGCTTAATAGCATTTTTTGGACATCAAAAAGCTAAGAATTAAATACAGCAATTTTTGTATGTTTTTTACTCTCATAGAGTGCGAAACATTTAATTTCCCAAAACAGCTCGCTCTCTGGTGTAGTAAAATGTTTACCGTTGTTCGTACCTGTCTGATGCCCTAACCCCGATAAAGGCCATTTACTGTCACATTTTGCGCTAATGTCGTTAAATTCCTGTCGGATGGGTATTTTTGAGCCATTTTCAGTGATTATTTTTGCCCGTAGAGATGACAAAACTCTCTGGAAATCACCGTCAATATGATTTCTAAGCGCTTTATTTGCGTTATTTGAGCGTATTTATGGTTCTCAATTCGCTCAGATTTTACGATTAATGGGTTAATTTTAAGCGCTCTGGCGAAATAATTAGCTCAAATTGAATACTATCTATGACGGGTTTGAGTGTTTTGACATCAAACTTTTTGCCGTAACGTCCGTAAGTGATGTTTTGATAAGCATGACCGACAATTTGTGCCACTAATGATTCTTCTATTTGTCCTTGTTTAAGTTCATCAATAAAAGTGTGCCTGAATGAGTAAGCTGTTGGCCGCTTGCCTGCTGTGAAGTTAAGTTGGTCGAGTAATTTGCCAAATTCACGGCAAAAGGTATGTGACCAGTTACCATCATGACTGGGTTGATAATGAAATAACGGCTTTGCTTTTGATGTCCGGTCAGCGCGTTTTTTTACAAAATCCATAAAACCAAGTTCAATCAGTTGCTGGTGTATCGGTACTTTGCGTTTTGATTGTTCTGTCTTGAGTTGTTGGCCTGCACTGGCGTTAGTGATGTTCATTAAGGCGATACCGTCTTTGACTTCAATATCATGAATATGCAACTGACAGGCTTCTGCTGGGCGTAAGCCGCCATACATCATGAGTAGCGTTATCCATTTAAAGTCCTGACTTTTGTCGATAAAGGCGGTGGAGTTTAAAACCTGCTTAATCTGGTGAGGTTGCCAGCGCAAACGCGCTAAATCGTGTCCAGCCTGATTAGCGGGTTTAGTGAGCTTGACTTCATCAAATGGGTTTTCAGCGGTGTAGCGCATTAACTTGCACCATTTAAAAAATTGCGACACAGCAGCTAAGTAATCTTTGTTACTTTTATGGCTTCTGCCCTCCTCTAATAAACAGTCTTTGTATTCCATTGCTTCAGCACTGGTTATCGCGCTGACATCATCTAAATGAGTGCGTTCAATAAAGTGACCTATACGTTGATTAAGCTGCTTGACCGTTAAGGCTGAGACAGACTGCTTTTGTTTGGAGGTAATAAATTTAGATAATGCGTCAGACAAACTTACATTAGCCATTGAATGTAAACTGCTTTTATTCTCTATTTTATTTAACGATACCCGATTATCGTTATAGGGATAATTGTCATATGTCGCTGTATTATGTGCTACTTGCGTTGGTCGAGTAGGTATCAATTGCGTGACTTCCCGCACTGGCTTGGCGTTATCATCAAGCGTATCTGTTACCCCAACAAAGCATGCTCGGGCATCATTAATCAACGCATTAACCTGAGCTTTAAACTCATCAGGCTTTGATTGTGGCGTTAAGTTGCTGATTAATGGTCGTAAGATACCCGCTATCACTAGGTTTCGGCCAATAGCGATAGAGCGTTGTTTGGTAAGCAGTGATACTTTGATGTCGGCAGAGAAGCCTTTATCACGCAGATAAGCAGGCAACACCATGCGGGTGTAATAGGTACAATTTGTGGCGCGAAATAAGTACATATGTCTCAGTCATCCGTTTTTGGCCTGAGAATATGATTTTTCAAATGCTAGAAAGCAAAAAAGCCATTGATTATCAATGGCTTTTTTGCTTTAAAATATGGCGGAGGGATAGGGATTTGAACCCTAGAACGGGGTAAACCGTTGCCGGTTTTCAAGACCGGTGCATTCGACCACTCTGCCATCCCTCCGAACGCCGCGAATAATATGACAAGCTAACTCTGCTGTAAACTACTAAATGATAGAAATAGTTTAAGTGTTGATAAAAAGTGCAGAATGACTATTTATTAGTTAATTTCGTTGATTAGTGTTATCGATCGTCTAGCCATTCTTATCGTTGACTTTATGCTTTTAAATTACAAGCGTCACGGTTTAATGTTTGCACTTAATTCGCTGTCATTTAACTCATCGTAATCTATAAACTTTCAACTTAGCTTTATCTCTATAAATGCTGCGATGAGACTTACTCCTCGAACCAATAGCCTTATAAAATTAATTGTTATGACAAATAAGTAAGTTACTAGTTATATCAAGCGCATGTCAGCAGTATTGAGTTGAGAGTTCGGACAAATAGAGGCTTATGGACATTAAACTACCTATTAATCGGCTTGTTTATATTGGCAAAGCTATTTTGATTAAATAAAACAAAAGTACTGCCACTGCTTCTCTCACGCAACAGCATACTGCATACTGATATAGCTCCCCCCTACTCCTCGGCAACAGAATTGGATGTAAACATAATATACTCTTAATTCATAACACAACTTAATAAGGCTTAGTGTTAGACCGTGAGGGTAAAAGATGAAGAACGCCCCCAGCAATAAGCACCAAAGGCAAAATAGAGATAAGTACTTTAGACTCTCCCATATCGGCGCTCAATAACAGCCCAATAATCAGCGGGCCAACAATAGCGCCAACCCGACCAGCAGCTACGGCCATACCCACTCCAGTCCCTCTAAAGCGTGTTGGGTAAAATGCGCCAGCTTGACCATATAACAAAAATACCAAGCCGTTAACAAAGATGCCAAGCATTACACCGGCTATAATCGCATTTAGCATATGATGTTCTAACATAGCAAAACCAATTAACGAAAACGCAATACCAGTTGTCGCTATAGCAAAAATGAACCTAGATCGACATCGAGTCATTAGCCAGCCTAGCAATATTGCCCCAGTTGAACCGCCAACATTAAACACCAACTGCACTGTACTTGCTTCATCATTACTGTAACCTTTACCTATTAACAGTATAGGTAACCAGTTGAGTAACATGTATAAAATCGCAACAGCACAAAAGAAACCTAACCATAAATATAAAGTAGCTAACGCTCGATTTTCGCTAAATAGGCCGCGTAAATTTGACTTGAGAGCGCTTTCACCTGAGCCATGTTGAGCTTTTAAAAATTTATTTGATTCAGATAAATACTTAATTAGTACAGGGGTCAACATTAACGGTGCTATACCACCAAGAATAAAAATATTACGCCAATCTTCCGTTGCTAATGTAATGTAGGTTGCAATAAATCCACCCATTGGGATGGCACTATACATCATGGTTACCACTCCAATTCGTGATTGGGGCGCAACTGATTCAGCACAAATAGCGATAACCATGGGCATGGCACAACCGATGCCTAAACCCGTTGCAAAACGAATTAAAGTCAGTGCATCGACGCTCTGTGCCCAAGGTGTTAACAGTGAAAAAATACTAAACTGAAAAATAGAGCCAATCAAAACCCATTTTCGTCCCACATGATCAGATAGCATTCCGGCAAACAATGCTCCAACCAAAAGTCCAAAAGAACTCGCACTGGCAATCACACCCATTTCATTTGAGGTTAGGCCTAATTCAGCAACAATATGAGGTGCTGCAACTCCCATTGATTGTAACTCTAACCCTTCAAAAATGGTCGTAACAAAACACAGTGATAAAGTTATCAAGCTAGACTTTCGCTGATTACTATATTGCATGAGTATGCCTTGGGAAGCGGTTATTGCATCAAGAAATCATCAAACACCTAACGATTTTCACACATTGAAAAGCGCTAAAAGCAGCTATTCGACACAGTAAACCCTTTGTGGTTAAGAGTATACAATCTAATACAGAATGATTATCTCGCGCAGAATATTTCAGTACAAAAGCATTATAAATTGCAATGTTTAAGGAATGATACCTAGTGAAACTCGCATTTTGAATTAAGTCACTTTTCTATAAAACAATGCTCTACATCTGATTCTCACCCCAGAACGCAAAAGTAATTATTACTGCAAGCACTTAGCTAAATAACGCGAGCAGAGTTTCATCACAGATCTTGCTAAGTATTACCCCATGTAGGATTCTAATGATGCCGAAACTATTGAAAGGCGCAAAACATAGTTAGCGAGCAAATAACAAGAATGAATATTCAAGCTCATTCTAATTAATTGTAGAAAAGGTTTTCGAGCTTCAAATATAAAAGCCAGCTTGCGCTGGCTTTTGATTGTAATCATGCTGATCACACTTGTAACTTAGAATTTAATCGATACACCAGCATAGAATTGACGACCAATAGTGTCGTAAACTTCTGGGCTTGTACCACCGTCGCTACCATTTGATACATAATGTGGCTTCTCGTCAGTTAAGTTTTTGATACCTAACGTTAAAGATGTTACATCGCTGACAAAGTAGTTAGCAGAGATGTTGTGATAAAGCATTGAATCTACTTTATCAGTGACTTCTTCACCTGTTGCATAGTCATCATAAACATCATTCATGCCACTGATATAACGGTTGAAGTAAACCACATTCCAAGTGTCAGTTCCTAACTGCACACTGAAATTGTTACGCCATTCAGCATAAGCACCAAACATACCATCGACTTCACCAGTGTAATCAACACCGTCTTGAACAAACTCAATTAAGTAGGTGGTATCGTTATTGATGCGCCAATCTAACCCTAAAGCTTCAAATGTATAAGCAACGTTAATATCTACACCGCTAGTATCTTGACTACCTACGTTAGTTAATGAATTAGTTAAGTTTTCTAAGTTACCATTTGGTCCGATGTTAAATAGCTCACAAGAAACTTGATCACCTGCGAAACAATCGTTTAAGCCTTTTTGCACATCTAAACGGGCAATAGCATCAGTAACTTCAAAGCTCCAGTAGTCCACAGTTAATGATAAACCATCAACATAACTTGGCGAATAAACTAAACCTAATGTTAACGACTCAGACTCTTCAGGCTTCAAGTTTTCATCAGATGTATAATTAACTAAAATTTGTGCATCTTGTTCGTTACCCCAAGGATCCGTTAGGTAATCATAAGAACCTGAATTACCACCGAACAATTCAGAAATACTTGGTGCACGGAAACCGGTTGCTGCCACACCACGAAGCATTAAATCATCTGTTGCTTCGTAGGTTAAGCCCACTTTCCACGTCGTTGCCTTACCAAATGTAGAGTAATCGTCATAACGTAGAGCAAATTCACCCGTTAGGCTTTCGGTAAATGGAATGCTTATTTCTTGATAAATAGAAAATACGTTGTAATCACCTGCAGTCGGATCTTGTTGAGCCGCAGTACCTTCACCTGCAACAATAACAGGATCTGGATTGTAGAAGCCTTTCTCATAACGATATTCTGCACCGATTGCAAAACCAACGGCCCCTGCGTCTAAATCAAATAATTCACCGCTTAAGTTTGCAGAGATAGTGTGTTGATCATTACCGCCTGTGGTTGTTTCTACATAAGAAACCGCATCAGCCATTTCAGGTGTAATGTTGCCACCGTAGAACCATGCGTCTTGGTTTTCGTAAATAGATTGAATCATACGACCAGCATGAATTGAGTTATGTACCCAAGTATCAGCACGGTTATAACCGAAGGTATAGGCAACATCCCATACAAAACCAGTATGAATATCTAAATCACCCGTTAATCCAACAGATGCACGAATAGTATCGGTATCTTGCTCGTAGACACGGTTACCCACATCGTTCATGCGCTTACGGAAGTTTACACGGCCTCTATCATCAGCTTTTATGCCAGCATCAATCATTGATTGATCTAAAGTCATACAGTTGACGGGATCAACGCCTGGCTCTCCACATACATCCAACATTAAGTTTGCAGGCTGCGCTGCCATCATTTGGTGTGATTCACGTTTGGTATAGATAAAGTCAGCATTTAACGTAATGTCATTTCTAAACTCTTCAATAGCATTTAAAAATAGGCTATAGCGCTTGTTTGGTGTTTGGTAATAACTATCTTGAGTGTAATCATAACCATACTGGCGGTCGCCCCAAGAAGACTCACCAGTTTCTTCGTCAGTCAGCCACTGTTTACCGCCTAAAGTACCTTCAGGGATAATTGAGCTACCACCACCAATCGTCCAATCACGATCGCCTTGGATAACACCTTTACGTTCAGTGTATGAAACGCCAATGGTGTAGTTACCGGTATCTGTGTTAAAACCATATAACGCACTTAATTCAACATTTTCACCGTCGCTTTCTGAAGTCGTACTTCCATTTAGATCAAGTTGGAAACCTTCAAAATCTTTCTTAGTGATGATGTTAACAACACCAGCAATAGCATCTGAGCCATATACGGCTGAAGCACCATCTTTTAAAATTTCAACGCGAGAGATCATCGCCACTGGAATGGTATTTAGGTCAACAGCGCTGTCTGCACCAGAACCTGAGTTCACCATACGACGACCGTTCAACAATACTAAAGTACGTTGCGAACCCATACCACGTAAGTCAACTTGTGCGACACCATCTGAACCATTATTTGAAGTAGCGCCTAAGGCTGCACCGGCCATTGAGGTTTGCGCTTGTAAAAGTTGGTCTACAGATGTGTAACCTTCGGCACGGATTTCAGCTTCACCAATGACGGTAACAGGAGATGCCGTTTCCATATCTGCACGTTTAATACGTGAACCTGTTACTTCAATACGCTCTACTTTAGCCGTCTCTTCAGCTGCAAAAGCAGACATGGATACACTGGATGAAACAGCTACAGAAGCTATCAATGCCGTTTTGATGCTTGTGGCAAGTAATGTTCTTTGGATCATATAAGTTAAGCTCCCTAGCTTTATTTGTTGTTATATTTACGTTAAGTAAATAAATATCCACTCAACGTTGCGTTGATATTGTAGAAACTAACAATCTACGTCAAACCCCATTCTATTAACCTAATTAGGTCTATTTGTTAATTAAGATGGTCTGATTAAGTTAATTAAAATAAATTCGAAAATACGTAACGCTTAACAATATCTAATACCCAAAACATATCCCTACTAAACAACAAAATCCCGATATATTTAGCTGCATCAAAGGCAACAAATAAATAACATCAAATATACCAAAAACGTGATCTGCATCACAAAATATATTATAAATTTAAATTAGACATCAGCCACATCACCAGTTTAGGCAAAACATGTCGAACACTACAAATCCAGAGATGGCGCAGGATATACAGATTTTTTAAGAGCAAGTGACAACGAAAGAGATGCGAAAGGATTAAATCCATCGAATTTTAAGACAACAAAAGAAATCAAAAGTGAATTATTTAATCATGGATTAACATTTAGTCATTCATTTATTTGCTATCGATCACGTAAACAAATAAATAATAGATATTATTTCTTTGCTTATTTTTAACACAAATATAGTATTTGGCTTAATCGACATGAATAAATACTAACAAATTGAATATATATTCAATTTAAAACGATTTAAAAATAAAGGAAGGTTAATAAAAGAACACATGTTAATTTATTGTGTATATGTTCTTTTATTAATTAATTTAATTATTTTACTGGCTGGACAATATTAAAATGCTGGTAGGCTCTTGCAGTAGCAATACGACCACGGGGAGTGCGCTGAATAAAGCCTTGTTGAATTAAAAATGGCTCCAATACATCTTCAATGGTTTCCCTATCTTCACCAATAGCAGCAGCTACGTTATCTAAGCCAACAGGACCGCCCATAAACTTATCAATAATTGCCAGCAGCAGTTTTCTATCTAGATAGTCAAAACCTTCTAAATCAACATCAAGTAAATCTAAGGCTTGCTCAGCAACGGCTTTAGTGACTACACCATCATGTTTAACTTCAGCGTAATCCCTTACACGACGTAATAAACGGTTAGCAATCCGTGGTGTGCCGCGAGAGCGTCTGGCGACTTCAATAGCACCTTCAGGGTCAATCTCTAAATTCATTACTCGAGCAGAGCGAGTAACAATGGTTGTCAGATCTTGAACATTATAAAATTCTAATCGCAGCGGGATCCCAAAACGAGCTCGAAGTGGTGAGGTTAACGCCCCTGCTCTTGTGGTTGCCCCAACAAGGGTAAACGGTGGTAAATCTAATTTGATTGAACGGGCCGCTGGGCCTTCACCTATCATAATATCAAGCTGATAATCTTCCATTGCCGGATAAAGAATTTCTTCAACCACTGGACTAAGACGATGAATTTCATCAATAAAAAGTACATCACCTTCTTCAAGATTAGTCAGTAGTGCAGCCAAATCGCCAGCTTTTTCTAAAACTGGCCCCGAGGTGGATTTAATATTCACCCCCATCTCATTGGCCACAATCATGGCTAAGGTGGTTTTACCTAATCCCGGTGGGCCGAAAATTAGCATATGATCTAATGCTTCTTTACGATTTATTGCCGCTTGAATAAACACTTTTAACTGAGCTCGTGTGTCATCTTGCCCAGTGTACTCATCAAGCATTTTCGGGCGCATGGCACGGTCTATCAGTTCATCTTGGCCTTGCACTTGAGGTTGGATCAGGCGATCAGCTTCAATCATTTTTTGTCCTTTACGCTTTCAAATTTTAAAGCAATCGAGTTAATTTACAGCATGGATTTAAGTGCAGCTTTAATTAATGTTTCAGAATCCATCCCTTCTTTAGCATTAGCACTCACAGCTTTACTGGCTTGTGCAGGCTTATAACCTAATGAGATTAACGCTGAGATAGCATCTTCCTGAGCGCTTTCAACCGCTGGCGCAGGGGTATAATTGGACTGCAACACAAATTCACGCTCAGAACCTACTGACGCTTCAAGCAAAGACTTAAGTTTATCGCGCATTTCAACCACTAAGCGTTCAGCGGTTTTTTTGCCTACACCCGGAAGTTTTACTAAGGTGACAATATCGTCACGCTCCACACAGGAAACAAACTCACCTGCTGTCATGCCTGATAAAATGGTGAGTGCCAATTTGGGCCCTACTCCATTGGTTTTGATCAGTAATCTAAATAATGCACGCTCTTGTTTTGTGATAAAGCCATACAATAATTGGGCATCTTCTCGCACAACAAAATGGGTATAAACCATCGCTTGTTGATTGAGTTCTGGTAATTCATAAAAACTGGTTAATGGTACCTGTAATTCATAACCGACACCGTTTACATCAAGGACAATTTCTGGCGCTTGTTTTTCCACTAAAATACCACTTAAACGACCTATCATTTATATCTTCCATATGTTCTTGAATTTGCCCGACCACCTAATGCCACTAGGCTTTGATTAGTGTGATAATGACATAACGCAACAGCTAATGCATCAGCGGCATCGGCTTGCGGGGCCGCGGGTAATTTTAATAATTGAGTTATCATATGTTGCACTTGTGTCTTTTGAGCTCGCCCAGTGCCGACTACCGCACTTTTGATCTGAGTTGCGCTGTATTCAGCAACAGGTAAATCAGCACAAGTAGCCGCAACGATTGCCGCGCCTCTGGCTTGACCAAGCTTTAACGCTGAATCCGCATTTTTAGCCATAAACACCCGTTCGATTGCAAATTCATCAGGTTGATATTGCTTAATAATTTCAGAAATACCAGCAAATATCTGTTGCAACCTTAAAGGTAATTCATCAGATTGTGTGCGAATACAACCGCTGCCTAAGTAAACCTGCGAACGGCCGATACATTTAATCACTCCATATCCCGTGATGCGAGATCCAGGATCAACCCCTAATATTATGGCCATAGTGAAGAGGTGCTGAGTGGTTTAAGCATTGGTAGCATCAAGATTTTTTTACCTTTAATGATATTGACTAATGGTTATTCTAAGGCTGCAAGCACATCATCGCTGATCTCTGCATTATGATAAACTTCTTGCACATCATCATGATCTTCAAGCACATCAATTAAACGTAAGAATTTTTCGGCATTCTCTAAATCTAATTCAGCTTTAGTCGAAGCAACCATGGTGACTTCAGCATTCACAGCATCAAAACCTGCGGCATCTAATGCATCTTTAACCTGACCAAATAACTCCGGGGCAGTATAAACATCTATCGCGTTATCATCATTCACGATCACATCATCGGCGCCCGCTTCAAGTGCGGCATCCATCAATGTATCTTCATCAACATCAGCGCCATAAGAAATAATACCTGATTTAGTAAATAAATAGGCAACGGAGCCATCGGTACCCAGATTGCCACCATTTTTACTAAACGCATTACGAACGCCAGACACAGTACGATTACGATTATCTGTCATGGTTTCAACCATCACCGCACTGCCACCCGGGCCATAGCCTTCATAAATGATGGTTTCAAGTTGCTGACCATCCATCTCACCGGCCCCGCGCTTGATAGCACGTTCAATTGTGTCGCGAGTCATATTATTAGAAAGCGATTTGTCGATGGCGGCACGCAAACGGGGATTCGCATCAGGATCTGAGCCGCCTTCACGTGCAGCTACGGTTAACTCACGAATGAATTTGGTAAACAGCTTACCACGTTTGGCATCTTGGGCTGCTTTACGATGTTTAATATTGGCCCATTTACTATGACCTGCCATAGATAACTCCTTATCGTATGAAAGACGCAATAGATTGCGTAAAGGGAGAAGTGCTATAAACACAGACCGAGGCATAAGCCTCGGAATGATAGTTAAAACCTAATAGACGAGATTATCTTATTCGGTATCAGTTTTAGGCTTTTCAATAACGCTAACACCTAATTCCACTAACTGCTGTGGATTAGCAAAACCTGGCGCATTAGTTAATGGACAAGCTGCAGTGGTGGTTTTTGGGAATGCCATCACGTCACGAATAGAGCTCGCGCCCGTCATCAACATAATGATGCGATCTAAACCAAATGCTAAACCTGCATGTGGAGGCGTACCATAACGCAACGCTTCTAATAAGAAACCAAACTTCTCTTTGGCTTCTTCTGCTTCAATACCTAGCAATTCAAATACCGTACTTTGCATTTCTGCATTATGAATACGTACTGAACCACCGCCTAACTCACAACCGTTTAATACCATGTCATAAGCATCTGACACCGCGCCGACAGGATCGGCTTTTAATTCAGCCGGTGTAATACCGCGTGGTGCGGTAAATGGATGGTGTACGGCATGTAACCCACCATTGATTTTCTCAAACATAGGGAAATCAACAACCCATAATGGACGCCATTGACCTTCTAATAAGTCAAAATCTTCACCCGCTTTTAAGCGCAATGCGCCCATCGCTTCTGCAACAACGTTGGCTTTGTCGGCACCAAATAAAATAATGTCGCCTGTTTGTCCGCCAGTGCGGCTGATAATTTGCTTAATAATATCTTCGGTTAAGAACTTAGCGACAGGTGATTGAATACCTTCCATCCCTGCATCTAAATCGTTTAACTTCATCCAAGCTAAACCTTTAGCACCATATATACCGGCAAACTTGGTGTATTCATCAATTTGTTTACGTGACAATGATGCACCCGTTGGAATGCGAAGTGCTGCTACGCGACCTTCTTGGTCATTGGCTGGGCCATTAAATACTGCAAATTCAACATCTTTTACTAAATCAGCAACATCAACTAATTCTAAAGGGTTACGTAAATCAGGCTTATCTGAACCAAAACGACGCATTGCTTCAGCAAAAGTCATGCGTGGAAACTCGCCTAAATCCACGTTGAGTAGATCTTGGAATAAACCACGCATCATTTGCTCAGTTTTTTCCATGACTTGTTCAGATGTCATAAATGAAGTTTCAATATCAATTTGAGTAAATTCAGGTTGACGATCTGCACGTAAATCTTCATCACGGAAACATTTAACAATTTGATAGTAACGGTCAAAACCTGACATCATCAGTAATTGTTTAAACAATTGTGGTGATTGCGGTAAAGCAAAAAATTGCCCTTTATACGTCCGGCTTGGAACTAAATAATCGCGGGCACCTTCAGGCGTTGCTTTGGTTAAAATTGGGGTTTCAATGTCTAAGAAACCATTTGAGTCTAAGAAGCGACGCACAGCGCTGGTGACTTTAGCGCGAAAAATGAGACGCTCTGCCATTTCAGGGCGACGTAAATCTAAATAACGATATTTTAAACGCTGTTCTTCACTGTTATTTTGATAGTTGTCCATGCTCAATGGCAACGGCGCAGATGCATTGATAATGGTTAATTCTTTACCCAATATTTCAACTTCACCAGTTTTCATTTGCGTATTGACTTGTGAATCTGGACGCGCTCGGACTATACCTTTTACTTGCACACAAAATTCAGCGCGTAATGAGCTAGCAACATCAAACACGTCTTTCAAATCTGGGTCATATACAACTTGAATTAAACCTTCACGATCACGTAAGTCTAAAAAAACGACTCCGCCTAAATCACGGCTACGATTAACCCACCCAACTAGGGTAACTTCTTGACCTAAATGAGACTTGTTGACGTCTCCACAATAATGGCTGCGCATTGAACTCTATCCTTCAAATAAAAGCGGCTTTAGCAAAGCAGAATTTGCATAATAAAAATGACAAAACGGCATTATATACCCAAAATGACACTTAGGTCTGCGCTTAACAACATTAATTGTCTGTTTTTAAGCGCATTGGATATACAGCAAATATTTTATGCTGGCAGTATCAAACAGATTGCATGAATTAACCAGTTTTGAAGTGGATAAAATGAATTAACCGAATAAAAAAACACCATAAAACCATTATTGGTAAAATTTATGTCAGTAATCGTAATGCTAAAAGCTAGATTTATATTGATGACCACCAATTCGCTTAGCTTGATACATAAGATGATCTGCATGCTTAATCAAGTCATGTGGTGATACACCATCTTGTGGGTATACCGCAATGCCGATGCTTGCTGAGATTTGGACAAATTTATCATCAATGCGAGTCACTGACTCTAATTTATCCAATATAACTTCCGCGATACGTTTTGCTACTTCAACACTATCAATATGGCTCAACAGTACTACAAATTCGTCACCGCCAAACCTTGCTATCGTATCCTTGGTTAAGATTGAGTCATTTAACAGTTGCGACACTTTAATCAGTAACGCATCACCTATATGATGTCCATGTTGATCATTAACAATTTTAAAACCATCTAAATCAATAAATAGTAATGCAAATTTTGATTTAGTTGCTTGATGCTTTTCAATTGCAGTTGCTAATTGTTTATCAAGAGATGTTCTGTTGGCTAAACCGGTGACATTGTCATGATTGGCTAAATAAATCAGTTGATGTTCAGCATCTTCCCGGCATTTTATCTCAATATTTAAACGTCGATTTGCAGCAAACACTGTGATGGTGACCAAACAGACCAATACCATCCCCAATATTAACCAATTCATCCAGCGTTGATAAAAGTTATTCTTTGTACTGACGTCTACCTCAATCCATTTTTGATATAACTGCTGTTGTTTTTCTTTATCGATGGTTTGTAAAACACGGTTGATCAGCGGCAATAATTCACTTAAATCGTTGAATACACCAATCCGGCTATGTTGATCGGCTAAATCTGCAATTAACGACAATTTTAAACTTGGAAACTGGCCGTCTTTTAACTGATCAGCTAATGCAGTTACTTTTTCGATAAACATATCTGCTTGACCATTAACCACTGAATCTAACCCTGTTTGAGTATCTTCAACCAAAATTAGTGTTACATTTGGAAATTGCTGCCTTAATTGTGAAACTAATTGATAACCTTTAATTACAGAGATTTTCTTATTATTCAATTGACTAATGTTTAAAATAGCAGGTTGCGATAAATCGCTTGCTATGGCCCAAGGTGATGGCCAATACACATCACTGACACTGACGCTATCTCCGCGCTCAGCATGTTGTGCTAAGCTAGCAACAAGTTGAATTTCTCCACTTTTTAGCTGGTGCATCATTTCATCAAAGGTATCAAAAGCAACCGGGATAATAGATAAACCGAGATGGTTGACCAGTAAATTCTTAATATCAGCATTCACTCCCAAAAACTCGCCATTTTTACCCTGAAATTCCATTGGAGGCCAATTATTCAAATAACCCATTTTTAACGCACCAAGCTTTGACAAATACGTTTTATCTTGATTAGTTAAATTAATCAGTTTGTCTTGTTCAGTGAAAAAACGATCTTCAGGATTGATTAGCCACTTTCGCTCAATTTGTAAATGCTCTTCTGGAGAAATCAATTTAAAGCCAGCTTGGATGCGCTCAGTTAACCCACTGTCATCATGTCGGGTTAACGCATAAATTTTAGCCGAGAATTCAATATCGGAATGCTGTTTAAATTCAGTCCATAATTTATTGTTTAGTAGGTAATGTGATGTCATTGCCGATGAAGCAATAAAACCTATTATATCCCCTTGATAGTGGCATTTGCCATTGCACTGGTTGTTTCATAAAAACGTAATTGCGCTTTGGGGAATAACTTATGGATCTCTGATAGGTATGGCGCTGTTGGGAAAACACCAATACGAATATTATCTTGATGTTCTATATTTTCTATGTCGTTTTGCAGACTAAAAAAACGGCTTTTTACCGATGTTAAATGCCAAGCTTGCTGCAATCCAGTGCGCATTTCATTACTTTCAGGGTAACCAATATGCACATCAGCAAAACCACGCTTTATATCCCCTATGGATGTATTCATATCGCCAATGATAAAATCAATACTTATACCGGTTTTTTCAGACCATAAATTCCATAAATCAACAAATAAACCATGTGGTCGACCATCGATGCCAATATCAACAAAGGGTTCGACATTGGTTTGCATCGCAATCATCACCCCTGAATTTTGGCGATTATACCCTAGCCAGCGACGTTCAATTTTTCTAATCTGCTCGACATCAATTTGCTTAAAACCCGCATTGATTTGATTAACTAGTTCGTCATTTCCTTTAATTACCGCAGGACTTAGGCCGACTTTGGTAATAGGTAAACGTGATGAACTATAATACTCATTCGCGATATCTTGCTCTAATGCTAAATTTCGCTGATACCCTTCAATCCCAGCAAATACTAACACCTCACCATTTGCAGCGCCGTCTAATAATGCTTCTCTGCTGGGATATTTTCTAAAAGTAAAATGAGGGTTTATATCTAGCAAAGTTTGTTCATGAGAAGAGCCCGCAACAATACCAATTTGATAAGGTAACAAATCAAGCAACTGTAATTTCTTTTTGATGGATTTATGAATAAACAAATAGGTTTGTAATGAAGTTATTGGGGAAGCAAAGTCAAATTTTTGTTGTCTAAGGGCATTTGTAGTCATGCCAATATGAATATCCCCGGTACCGTCTTGTAAACGCTGTAAAGATTCCCCCCAATTGTATGGGCGAATTTCTATGGGCGTTTGGGTAACTAAAGACCATTCTTGCCAAAGTTCAACTAAAATCCCTGCAGGTTTGTTGTTTTGATCAATAAATTGGAAAGGAAAGGTATCTTCACCCATCACAAGTATCAAAGGGGCATTGTTAGCTTTTAAAGGAAGTGTGCTTGTATCTTCAGCTAAGGCGCGTTGACCAAATCCTATGCAGACCAAAAAAAACAGCATTCCCGCAAATATTTTCAAGTGATGTCCCTATTACTAAGTGCCTTGTAAGCAGTACTAAACCTAGAATCTAAACGATATCCATTTCACCAGCGGTATTGAATAAACCAACTTGACGATGGGATATAATTTACCTTATTTTTCAGTTTGTTTCTAATCCAAATAGTTAAATATTGAACTAAACATGGCCATTTTTAACAAATAATTACCCATTAAGTCATTGTTGACAAAATTTAAGACAAGATAATGAAAAAAAATGATAAATTTTAGAGTCCACCACTTGCTGGTGTTCAGCTTGATTAGCTAAAATAAGTGCAGAATTTTATAAACTGATTTCTCATGAACTCTCAACAAGACACCATCTATGCTACGCCAGCCAGCCAAGTAGCTGACTTCGTATTCGACCAAAAAGTGGCTGGTGTATTCAACGACATGATCCGTCGTTCTGTCCCTGGATATGGTCAAATTATTAATACCATTGGTGATTTTGCCAATGAGTTTGTTACACCTAACTCAAATGTTTACGACTTAGGCTGTTCTTTAGGCACGGCAACATTAAGCATACGTCGCCAAATTGAACAGAGAAATTGCAAAATAATTGCGATTGATAATAGTGAACCCATGATCCAACGCTGTACCGAAAACCTATCAGCCTATGTCAGTGACACTCAGGTAGACCTTATCTGTGGTGATATTCGTGACCTTGAAATAACCAATGCGTCTATGGTTGTGTTGAATTTCACGTTACAATTTTTACCTATTAGTGATCGTGATGCGCTCATTAACAAAATTTACCAAGGACTCTTACCAAATGGTATTTTAGTTATTTCTGAAAAACTACGTTTTGAAGACAATACGATTCAAACTTTACTGGATTCACATCACCTTGATTTCAAACGTGCAAATGGCTATAGCGAGTTAGAGATTAGTCAAAAACGCAGTGCCATTGAGAATGTGATGCGTCCCGACACCTTACTAGACCACCAAACCCGAGCACAGCAATGTGGGTTTAAGCATTTTAATACGTGGTTTCAATGTTTTAACTTTGCTTCTATGGTGGCAATCAAATGATCAGTTTTAGTGCGTTTTACAAACAAATTGCCGATTCAAACCTACAGCATTGGTTAGAAACCTTGCCATCAATACTCGGAAATTGGCAACGCGAACATAAACACGGCAACCTACCTAAATGGGAAAAGGTTTTAAATAAACTTCAATACCCTACTCCAGACATCATCGACTTTAGCGCCAGCGTTACAATAGGTTCAGGTAAACAACTTACCGACGGACAAGTTGAAAAACTTAAAAATTTACTGGGTTTATTTCAACCATGGCGAAAAGGTCCTTTTTCTGTTCATGGTATTGATATTGATACAGAATGGCGAAGTGATTGGAAATGGGATAGAGTTAAGCCACATATCTCTTCTTTAGCCAACCGAACTGTATTAGATGTTGGCTGTGGAAGCGGATACCATATGTGGAGAATGTATGGTGATGGCGCAAAGTGCGTAGTAGGTATTGACCCTTCACCGCTATTTTTATGCCAATTTGAAGCAATTAAACGCATTGCAGGTAATCAACACCCGGTTCATCTACTACCATTAGGTATTGAAGAACTGCCACCACTTGATGCGTTTGACACGGTTTTTTCAATGGGTGTGCTCTATCACAGACGCTCACCCATTGATCACTTACTTCAACTAAGAGATCAATTGCGCATGGGTGGTGAACTTGTTATTGAAACTTTAGTAATTGATGGTGATGAAAACGCGGTACTTGTACCTAAAGACCGATATGGCAAAATGAACAATGTTTGGTTTTTACCCTCAGTGGCAGCACTAACACTTTGGCTTGAAAAATGTGAGTTCACCAACGTTCGATGTGTCGATGTTGATGTGACTTCTTTGGCAGAGCAACGCAGTACTGCATGGATGAAAAATGAATCTTTAGTTGACTATCTCGATCCAAAAGACGTGAGTTTAACAATAGAAGGTTACCCCGCACCTAAACGTGCAATAATTATCGCCACCAAAAATCAACCTAATTTAGATTTAATTTAACTTATAATAATTAACAGGAATTGACATGTTTAAGCAGGCACTAGCATTATTCGTTGCAGCAATACTTGTCTCAGGTTGTACCACAACACAACAACCTAGTAAGCCCAATATTTCAAATGCAGACATCCAAAGCACATTAAAAGCGTCACAAGCTGAAATAATTACTGCCTTTAATGAGCAGTGTAGTCAGCAATCCGCTGATATTAATGCCGTATCTGATGAATTACGAAAACTAAAAACACAGATAAGCGACGCAATGGCACAAAAACAAAAAGCAGCTGTAGCGCCTCCAGTGGCCACACCAAGGCCAGTTGCAGTGCCATCACAATGCCCTGAAGCCCAAATTGGTGAGAAATTTTTATTGGGCGAAGTTGAAAGTGTGTTCATCGATGAGCTTAAAACCAAATTTGCCACCCGTATTGACACAGGCGCCGAATCTTCATCTCTTGATGCCAGAAACATAGTACTCTTTGAACGTGATGGAGAACAATGGGTTCGATTTGATGTAATGACCAATGGTGCAGAACAACCAGGTGACACATTTGAGTCTAAAGTGGTCAGGTTTGTTCGTATTAAACAAGATGCAGATAGCTCTGACGATCGTCGTCCTGTGATCCATGCGCATTTGAAAATTGGTAAATACTCCGCTGAGACAGATCTAAATCTTACTGATCGAAGCCATTTAGATTACCCACTTTTATTAGGCCGTAAGTTTATGAAAGATATTGCAATTGTCGATGTTGGACAAATGTATATTCACGGTAAAGCAAAAAACCAAGTCACCACTTTAATTAAATAGGCAATAAGATGCATTCTCGTAAACCGTTTTACATATTTGTATTTCTGCTTTTTGTTGCTGGCATAAGTGCAAGTATTTACCGTGGAATAGAGCATAAAGTGCCGTTCCTACCCGGAGAACAAGTTCAAAGTTGGGCGATCGACGCAAAAGTTAGCTTTAGTGGTCGTAATGCACCTGCTGAAGTGAGTTTTTCACTACCTAATGACCCAGCTTTCGATATTTTAGTCGAGAATGCCACATCACCGGGTTATGGCCTAACCATTACAGATGATATTAGCCGTCGTGCTATTTGGTCTATCAGAGAAGCCCGTGGGCCGCAGTCATTATTTTACCGCGTCACACTCGTCCCTACAGGTAAATTAAGCATAACCACAGATGAGCAACCAGCTGTGCCTCAAGAGTACTTATGGCCAGCAACCGAAAAGTCTGCCGCAGATCAAATTGTTGATGAAGTGTGGGGCCGAAGTGCAACTAACTTATCTTTTGCTAGCCAGCTGATGTCATTGATAAATGATGATAACCAAAGCCAAAATATGGCATTGTTATTATCAACTAATACCTCGACCAATTTATTTCTACAAATGTTGCTCACCAAAGGCGTTCCAGCACGGATAGTCAGTGGCTTAAAGCTCGAAGACCAACGACGTCGCCAACAATTATCCAACTATGTTCAAGTTTACCAAGACGGTGAATGGCATTTATTTGATGTAGTCAATAACAAGCAAGGCCGAGATAACACCTTATTGTTATGGGAATACAACGATGGGTCTGTTTTAGATGTTATGGGTGCGACAAATTCGCAAGTTAACTTCTCAATGCTACAAGAAACACGTTCCGCATTAGCGACATCCATAGACATGCTGATAACTAACGATGCGTTAGATTTCTCCTTGTATCAACTACCACTAGAAGAACAAAGCTTATTCAAGGGAATTTTACTTATCCCAATCGGCGTATTGGTGGTCGTTTTCTTGCGAGTGATTGTTGGCATTAAGACCTCTGGTACCTTTATGCCAGTGTTAATCGCAATGGCCTTTATTCAAACAACCTTACTCACTGGTTTAATCGGTTTCTTATTGATTGTTGCTTTTGGTTTGATGATCCGCTCATGGCTGTCCACCCTGAATCTACTGTTAATATCCCGAATATCGGCGGTAATTATTGTGGTGATATTTATTATTGGTTTGTTCACGCTAATTTCATCTAAATTAGGATTAAGTGAAGGCATGACAGTCACCTTCTTCCCGATGATCATTCTTGCTTGGACAATTGAGCGTATGTCCATTCTTTGGGAAGAAGAAGGCCCGAAAAAAGTCTTTGTTTCAGGTGGCGGCAGTTTGTTTGTCGCAACGATCGCTTATTTAGCAATGAGCAGTTCACTTGTGCAACATTGGGTATTTAACTTCTTAGGCGTACATTTGATCATTTTGGGCTTAGTACTGGTAATGGGACAATATACTGGCTATCGCTTGACCGAGCTAAAACGCTTTAAACCCTTAGTGGGAGAGAAGTAATGAAATATGCTTGGCCTTGGGAGTTAAAGCGCAGCGGTGTGCTCAATATGAACAAACGCAACATTAGCTATATTGGCCGTTACAACCCGCGCAAATTTTATAAACGTGTAGATGATAAATTAATAACCAAGCAACTCGCATTGGCTAACAATATCGCCGTACCTGACTTAATTGGTGTAGTGCAAGAACAGCACACCATTGAAGAAATTCCGGCAATGGTTGCTGATAGAACTGGCTTTGTGATCAAGCCAGCCAAAGGCTCTGGCGGTAAAGGCATTTTAGTTATTACCAGAGTCGAACAAGGCCGTTATTATAAAGCCAATGGTCAAGAGGTAACTCCCAATGAGATATATCGCCATGTGTCTAATACTCTCAGTGGTTTGTTCTCATTAGGCGGTAAACCTGACGTTGCAATTGTTGAAGGATTAATTGAATTTGATCCTATATTTAACGGCGTCAGCTATGAAGGCGTACCTGACATTCGATTAATCGTCTTTAAAGGTTTTCCTGTTATGGGCATGCTTCGCTGCTCAACAGCGGCCTCTGATGGTAAAGCTAACTTGCACCAAGGCGCAGTTGGTGTCGGGCTAGATATCGCAACAGGTAAAAGTTTACATGCTGTGCAATTTGACGTCCCTGTTGATAAGCACCCCGACACTCATTTCCCTCTCTCTAATATTCAAGTGCCGCATTGGGAAACCCTTTTACATACTGCGTCAAGTGCTTATGAGATGTGTGAATTAGGCTATCTAGGCACAGACATGGTGTTAGATAAAAAACGGGGGCCATTATTGCTTGAGTTGAACGCCCGACCAGGTTTAACAATTCAAATCGCGAATGGCAAAGGCATTTTACCTCGCCTTAAACATGTTGAATCCCTCAAAGGTCCTAAAATGTCAGTTGAGCAACGAGTGGAATATGCTAAAAAGCATTTTTGCGGTTAGTATATTTTGTCGTTTAGCGTGTGTTTTTACTTTATTAGCCACAGCATCTGCTGTGGCTAATCCTTTAAGTCTGTTCACCGAACAGTGTTTGCAATTTCACACGCAAACATCAGTTCCCATTCCTTCAGCTTGGTTAAAAAAAGATGGCGACCAATTAGTAGTAAAAGCCTCGCCTGAAGTTCACTTACAGCAAATTGTCGATTTTGAGGCGGGTTTACTGAGTTTACATAACCTTAATGACCTTAATAATTATTACAGAAGCCAGACAAGCGCCCCTGAATATCAGCAAGCTTTGTTAATGTGCCAAGTTCACTTAGCAGATGAATTGACTTGGCTTGCCAGTCAACTTGATTCAAACAAACTCACGTCATCTGCTTATCAGTCTCTTGACACCAATACCCCATATCAAGTCTATTCAGCTAAATTAGCTAGCCTACTCAATAGACAATGGCCACAGAATACAAAAGCGCTAAAACATAGCTTACAGGCTAATATAGAACATTATTTTTCAAAAAAATATCAGTTAACCTTACCCGATATTTGCCAACTAAAAGAAGAAGCAGCTGATGAGCATCAAGCTGATTTTAACACCGAACAATCAATTGCATTTTATCTAGCACATCAACAAGACGAACAGTGTAGAAAACAAGCTTGGATAGCTTATCAAATTCGGGCAAAAGATTTGATTAAACCCAGCTTGCTTAAACTGCATCAACTACAAACGGATTTTTCCAAACAGCGTGGCTATCAAAATTTCACTGATTACCAGCTTAGTTTTCAAGGCTTGACAGAAAATCAAGTTGAAATTTTTTTAGCAAGCCAAACACATAATATCAATCAAGCACCCTGGAATTTAATTACCCAATTAAAAAAAATTCCCAAAAGTCATCAACCTAAAGTTAGCACAGCTCTGTTACTACAAACCGCATTCCAGCAACTTGAACAACTTGATATTCATTTTGAGCAAATAGACCTCATCAATCCGTCAAGTAAACAACAAGTTTATCGAATTTGGCATAAACAGCGTTTACTCGGTGAACTGTATTTACATTGGTTTGACGAAGCCTCATCAAGTCCTACCGACAAACTTGCGGGAGCACTCATTAAGTATCCGGTGTTAGGCCATCAGTTTGGTCAATACAGCTTACAATTACCCCAGGAATTAACTGACACAACACAGATGCGTTTGTTAACACTACTCAGTGAGAGCATAAGTCTACTGGCAAAAAGTGGGCAATTTTATTATTTCAATCAACAAAGTGTTGATAGCAGCAGCGCTGAAATTGGCAGTTTATGGCTTGCAAAATGGTTATCAAGGGCGTTAGATAAACCTCAAATACATAATCCAAGGCTCGTGTTAATCAAACAATACCAACAACAACACCAAGTATTTAAATCTAAAGTTGCTCTATATTTTTATCGGCAAAACAACGTCACGAACTGGCCATGGGTACAACCCATGCTAGATGCTCAAATATCACAAGCATTTCAGCGCAGTTTCGGCCATGATTGGCCACAAGCAAGTGATGCAATATATAGTTTGCAGGCTATTGCTAATCAAGGGATTAATCATTATCTTTTGCTATGGCAGCAAACGCTGGCAGAGTTAATTATGAATGAAGTTAACAATGACAGTAAAGCCAAGGAAATCTTTGAATTATTAGTAGTCAATGAGCACAACCAAACCCTCTATGATCAATTGTCTGCAATCTATCTACAGCCAATGGATTTTGAAAAACTTATATGGAGAATTAACCATGCTGGCTCTAAGCAAGAGTAAAACACTCTCGTTAGTCGCATTATCCGTTGTATTTCTAAGCAGCAGTGTTTTTGCTAAACAAACCTATGTAAAACCTGAACATGATTTAAGTGCTGAACAAGTTTACCAAGGAATTAAAACTAACTTAGAAACCAACCTTTATTCATTACCGCCCCGTGTTCAAGGACACTATGCAATTCGCCTGTTTAGAATGACTGGTGATGTCAAATATGCCAATGGTTCTCTTATTGATTTACTCACGGTTGCTGAACGCCAAGCTTATTATGCCTGTAACTTAGATAAGCCTGATTTTATCAAAGCCGAATCAGAGAAAGCTGCCAATAAGTTAGGTAATGGCCCACGGGCCAAAGCACGAAAGAAAGCCATTCAACCCTACCCTAATTTCATGCTTTTCAGCGACATACTTTTGCGCTACGCAAGTCGTATTGACGAGTTTGGTCTGACAGGACCATGTCACGAGCTAATGATCGATACCCTTAAAAAGCATAATTTTGAACCTGAATTAACCGATAAAAAAATGATTAAAGCTTGGGCTGCTCAATTAATTAATTATGTTTTTTGGGCAAAACAACTTGGCATTGGTGATTATTATCCAGCTTACAAAAAGGCTTTTATAAAAGCATATCCAGACAGTAAGGATGATAAATTATCCAAAGCACAATTTAAAAATAAAATTTACGGTATGACGCACTTTATTTTTGCTGCCAGTCAATACTATCAATATGAAGTTGATCCTAAAGAGTATCAGTGGATTTTAGATTATTTTGAAAAAAATATTGATAGGATTATCGCTGACACCACTGAAGATATAACAACAGAAGTTGGTATTAGCTTTTTGCTTACCGGTCACAAAAACCATCCTGTGACTGAAAAAGTGAAGCAGTTTATTATTGACTCTTACAATCCAGAGTATCAATTTATTCTGTCACCAAGTGGAAAATTCAATTTAGCATCTGGTGAACACAGAAACGTACTGGCGATGATGCTGCTCGATTGGCCTGAAAAAATGACCCCAGGCCCCTATTTAGCTAACATTGCAAGTACTAAGAAAAACTTACCTAGACTCGTTAAAGTCAAAGCAGCAACCACAAACCCTGTTGATGTTAAAACTGACAAGCTACATTGATATTGCTGTAAACAAAAAGCCCAATGAAATCATTGGGCTTTTTTATTTGACTCAATCAATTGCGCTGCCCTGAATCGTTTAACGAAAGTAATATTAAGTCGTTAATGTCTAATTCTAGTTCGCAGCATATTTAATCAGTTACTTATTCACTAGCATCGTCAGTGCGATATTTATCTGCCGTTGCTTTGATCAAAGGCTGAAGCTCGCCTTTTTGAAACATTTCAGTGACGATATCGCAGCCACCAATTAATTCACCTTCAATCCACAATTGTGGAAAAGTTGGCCAGTTAGCAAATTTGGGTAATTCAGCACGAATATCTGGGTGCTGTAAAATGTCAACAAATGCAAATTGTTCACCACAGTTAATCATCACTTGAGCCACTTGAGATGAAAAACCACAGCTAGGTAGTTTTGGAGAGCCTTTCATATAAACAATGATCGGGTTTTCAGTAATTTGCTGCTTTATCTTTTCTACAGTTTCCATTTTGATTCCTAATGGTTGTCAACACTTATAGCTCTATTGTACGACACCTTCAACAATAACAAAATCCCACAGTTTGTAAGGGTTTAGTTATTTTGTATTTTCTATCACCATAATCGATATTATTCAGCAAACAATGATTCACATCACAAAAATAATCAGTACAATAGCCACAGAGCAATGTACCTATTAGGTATTAATAACGATAACCTAAATCCATGGAGTGATAATAATGGCTTTCGAATTACCAGCATTACCTTATGCAAAGAACGCACTAGAACCACACATTTCTCAAGAAACTATTGAGTACCACTACGGTAAACATCACAACACTTATGTTGTTAAATTAAATGGTTTAGTTGAAGGAACAGAATTTGCTGGCAAAAGCCTAGAAGAAGTTGTTAAAACTTCTACAGGTGGCATGTTCAACAACGCAGCACAAGTTTGGAACCACACTTTCTACTGGAATTGTTTAGCACCAAACGCTGGCGGTCCTGCTACTGGCGCAATCGCTGATGCTATTAATGCATCATTTGGCTCTTTCGAAGAATTCCAAGCTAAGTTTACTGATTCCGCTGTCAACAACTTCGGTAGCGCATGGACTTGGTTAGTGAAAAAAGCTGACGGTTCATTAGCCATTGTTAACACTAGCAATGCCGCTACGCCATTAACTGATGAAACGGTTACACCATTATTAACGGTTGACGTATGGGAACATGCTTACTACGTTGATTACCGTAACGCACGTCCAGAATACCTAAATCATTTCTGGCAATTAGTTAACTGGGAATTTGTGAACAGCAACTTTGCTTAATCACCTCTCAGCGTTAACCCATTAAGGAGCCTATCGGCTCCTTTTTTATTGTCTATATGTTCATACCATATATCCCTATATTTTTTACACCTATTATTGCAACTGTTGCAAATGCTATGTTTGTCATTGTTTTTACTTAATTTATTTTAATAAACTTGCGCAAAATAACATTCTCTATTCTAGAATGAAAATGTAGGGGCTAAAAATGAATTGCTGATTTCACTAGCAAACCTTTTAAACCTCAACCAGTTTTGCCACTGCAGCATAGTCGTTTTAGGGGGTTACTTATGGGCATTTTCGAACACTATCAACAACGCTATGAGAAAAAACTCGATGAAGAATATACCTTAGAGCAATTTCTCGACATTTGTAAACAAGACAGAAGCGCTTATGTATCGGCCTCTGAACGTCTGCTAATGGCCATCGGTAAGGCTGAAGTTGTCGATACATCTAAAGATCCGGTATTAAGTCGTATCTTCTCCAATCGCTTAATATCACGCTATCCAGCTTTTAAAGACTTTTTTGGTATGGAAGAGGCCATTGAACAAATTGTGTCTTACCTAAAACATTCAGCTCAAGGCTTAGAAGAGTCTAAACAGATTTTATATTTACTTGGTCCTGTTGGAGGTGGTAAATCTTCTTTAGCTGAAAAGCTAAAATCATTGATGCAACAGGTCCCCATTTATATTCTCAGCGCCAATGGCAAACGCAGCCCTGTTAATGACCATCCCTTCTGCTTATTTGATTTAGAGGAAGATGGCGCCATTTTGCAACAAGAATATGGCATTCCACAGCGTTACTTAAAAACCATCATGTCACCTTGGGCTGTAAAACGATTACACGAATTTGGTGGCGATATTTCTAAATTCCGTGTCGTTAAAGTGTATCCATCGATATTAGATCAAATCGGTATTGCCAAAACAGAACCCGGTGATGAAAACAATCAAGACATTTCGGCATTGGTGGGTAAAGTAGACATCCGTCAACTTGAACATTTTTCACAAGATGATCCCGATGCTTACGCTTATTCAGGCGCATTATGCCGAGCCAATCAAGGGTTAATGGAATTTGTAGAAATGTTTAAAGCACCAATCAAAGTGCTACATCCATTGTTAACCGCAACGCAAGAAGGAAACTATAACGGCACAGAAGGTTTATCAGCCTTGCCATACACGGGTATTATTTTGGCCCATAGTAATGAATCAGAATGGTCGACTTTCCGTAACAATAAAAACAACGAGGCATTTTTAGACCGTGTTTATATTGTCAAAGTGCCCTACTGTTTACGCGTTTCGGAAGAAATTGAAATTTATCAGAAATTACTGTCAAATTCTGAGTTATCCGAATCCCCTTGTGCACCCGGCACTTTAGAAACCTTAGCCCAATTTAGTGTGTTATCACGGATCAAGGTTCCTGAAAATTCGTCAATATTTTCTAAAATGCGGGTTTATAACGGTGAGAGCCTTAAAGATACTGACCCCAAAGCAAAATCGTATCAAGAGTATCGCGATTACGCCGGTGTCGATGAAGGAATGAACGGACTTTCCACCCGATTTGCCTTTAAGATTTTATCTAAAGTATTTAATTTTGATAACACTGAAATTGCAGCTAATCCTGTTCATCTATTTTATGTGTTAGAAAAGCAAATCGACCAAGAGCAATTTCCAAATGATGTCAGCGAGCGATACTTAGAGTTTTTAAAAGGTTATTTAATCCCTAAATACGTTGAGTTTATTGGTAAAGAAATTCAAACGGCGTATTTAGAATCTTATTCTGAATACGGGCAAAATATTTTTGATCGTTATGTCACTTATGCAGATTTTTGGATTCAAGATCAGGAATACCGAGATCCTGAAACAGGGCAGCTATTTGACCGAGCATCGCTCAATGCAGAGCTTGAAAAAATAGAAAAACCCGCAGGTATAAGTAACCCTAAAGATTTTCGTAATGAAATAGTCAATTTTGTATTACGAGCCCGAGCTAACAACGAAGGCAATAATCCACTGTGGACAAGTTATGAAAAGCTCCGCACTGTTATCGAGAAGAAAATGTTCTCAAATACAGAGGATTTGTTACCTGTTATTTCGTTTAATGCGAAGACATCGAACGATGACCAACGTAAACACGACGATTTTGTCAATCGCATGATGGAAAAAGGTTACACCAAAAAACAAGTCAGATTGTTGTCTGAGTGGTATTTACGTGTACGTAAATCTTCTTAAACCAACAAGGGCTTTACTCAGTATTCAGCATATCGATGTAAAGCCCACTTTAAGGCTTGGGAGGTGCGTATGGCTAACTTTATTGACAGACGGTTAAATGCAAAAGGAAAAAGCACAGTTAATCGTCAACGCTTTATCGAGCGTTATAAAAAGCAAATTAAGAAAGCTGTCAGTGATGCTGTGACCAAACGCAGTGTGACTGATATCGACAAAGGTGAAAAAATCAGTATTCCAACAAGGGATATTAGTGAACCCCAGTTTCGTCAGGGACAAGGCGGTGTTCGCGAACGCGTTCACCCTGGCAATGATCAATTTAACCGAGGCGATCAAATTGAGCGCCCTAAAGGTGGACAAGGTAGTGGAGGTTCAGGTAAAGGAGATGCGTCTGATTCTGGTGAAGGTAACGATGATTTTGTTTTCCAAATTTCAAAGGATGAGTATTTAGAGCTGTTATTTGAAGATTTAGAATTACCTAACTTACAAAAAAATCGCCTTAATAAACTGGTTGAATACCAAACATATCGCGCAGGCTTTACCAATGATGGTGTACCGGCCAATATTAATATAGTGCGTTCATTACGCTCATCATTGGCCCGCAGAATCGCCATGACGGGCAATAAAAAGTCATTACTAAAACAACTTGAACAAGAACTAGATCAGCTCGAAAACACACCCGGTTCAAAAGCTGAATTAATAATCAACTTAAAAACGCAAATTGAAGAGCTGAAAAAGCAAATCGCCAAAGTGCCTTTTATCGATACTTTTGACTTAAGGTACAACAATTATGCCAAACGCGAAAAGCCATCAACCCAAGCGGTCATGTTCTGTTTAATGGATGTATCCGGCTCGATGGATCAGGCCACTAAAGATATGGCTAAACGTTTTTATATTTTGCTGTATTTGTTCTTAACCCGTACCTATAAAAATTTAGAAGTTGTTTACATCAGGCATCATACCCAAGCAAAAGAAGTGGACGAGCATGAGTTTTTTTACTCCCAAGAAACCGGCGGCACTATCGTGTCTAGCGCGCTTAAACTTATGCATGAAATTCAGCAAGAACGTTACCCAGCCAATGAATGGAACATTTATGCTGCACAGGCTTCTGATGGTGATAATTGGTCAGACGATTCTCCTGTATGCAAAGAGTTGCTAAAAAAACATATTTTGCCGATGGTGCGCTATTTTAGTTATATCGAAATCACCCACAGGGCCCATCAAACCCTATGGCGTGAATATGAGCAACTGCAAGAAACTTTTGACAATATGGCGGTGCAACACATTAAACAAGTTGAAGATATCTACCCTGTGTTTAGGGAACTCTTTAAAAAGCAGTCGGTATAAGGAGCGAATATGACACAATCACCTCGTAAACCTTTGGATGATGGCCCTGACTGGACCTTCGATTTATTACAGTCCTATTTAAATGAAATAGAACAAGCGGCGGCTTTTTATAAAATTGATGCATATCCAAATCAAATTGAGATTATTACTGCAGAGCAAATGATGGATGCCTATGCCGGTATTGGTATGCCAATTGGATACACTCATTGGTCTTTTGGAAAACGTTTTATTAAAACCGAACAAGGCTATAAGCGCGGTCAAATGGGCTTAGCTTATGAAATTGTCATTAATTCTGACCCCTGTATTGCCTATTTAATGGAAGAAAATACCATTACTATGCAAGCTTTAGTGATGGCGCACGCCTGCTTCGGTCATAACAGTTTCTTTAAAAACAATTACTTATTTAAAACATGGACGGACGCTAGTTCAATTATTGATTACCTTGTTTTTGCTAAAAACTACATTCATCAATGCGAGCTTAAATATGGCGTAGAACAAGTAGAACTTACCCTTGATTCATGCCATGCCCTAATGAACTATGGGGTAGATAGATATAAACGACCTTCTGAAATTTCATTTAGTGAAGAACAAGCAAGGCAAAAAGAACGCGAAGCTTACCTTCAAAGCCAAGTGAATGACTTATGGCGAACAGTGCCTAGCTTGAATGTTGAAAAAACAACTCAAAAACGCAAGGTATTTCCCAGTGAACCACAAGAAAACATCCTGTATTTTATTGAGAAAAATGCTCCTTTATTAGAACCATGGCAACGAGAAATTGTTCGAATTGTGCGTAAGATGGCGCAATATTTTTACCCACAAAAACAAACACAAGTTATGAATGAAGGCTGGGCAACATTTTGGCACTACACCTTACTAAACCATTTATATGACCAAGGTAAAGTGACTGACAGATTCATGTTAGAGTTTTTGCAAAGTCACACCGCAGTTGTCGCCCAACCTGCTTATAACAGCCCTTATTACAGCGGTATTAATCCCTATGCATTGGGCTTTAATATGTTTGTTGATATTAGACGAATATGTGAAAACCCAACCGATGAAGACAAGCATTGGTTTCCTGATATGGCAGGCAGTGACTGGTTAACCACAGTGCACTTTGCTATGCAGAACTTTAAAGATGAAAGTTTTATCAGCCAATACTTATCACCTAAAGTCATCAGAGATTTTAAACTGTTTGGCGTTTTAGATGATGAGAAAAAAGCATTTTTAAATATTTCAGCCATCCACAATGAGCAAGGCTATCAAGATATACGCAGCATGTTGTCGCAGCAATATAACTTGTCAAATTTAGAACCCAATATTCAAGTACAGCAGGTCGACATCAATGGCGATCGTTCACTAACTTTGCGCTATACACCACACAATGATATTCCATTAGCCAATAATTTTAGCGAAGTACTCAAGCATCTACATCGTTTGTGGGGCTTTAAAGTGAGCATTGAGCAATTAGACGACAAAGGAGAGGTTAAAACATTAGCCACTTGCCCAGTCCCCACTCCACCAGCCGAGACCCTGCCCGCATATAATCATCATAGTACTGTCATTTAAAACTCACTATGTATTCAGCTTTCGGTGATTAACCGTATAGCTGAATACCAATCTGTGCATCTCATCAGCATGTTAAGTTAATTATTCATATTTTAGCTATTTTAACTAATTGTTAAATTTACTCACTAAGCAAAACCTCTCCCACCAGAAAGGCACTCGCACAAACCACTGATATTAAAGGATATACATTGTTGGCACGCAAAATGCTACATATGCGCATCAAACTTACAACATTCATCATTTATAGTGTGTTAGAACTTTAAAGACGACTCAGCGTTTTAAATAAGTAAATGACACGCTACAGTTTAAAAGGCAGGTACCCATGGACAGGTTTAATCAATGTAAAAAAATGGTAGTTCCACTATTTTGTTTAGCCGTACTCGTTGGCTGTACAGGAGAAGAAGAAGAAGAACAACAAAAAGAACAAGAAAAATTCGCTGTTCCAGTAGAAATCACCTTAGTTGAAAAAGGTAATGTGTCATCATTTTATAGCACCACCGCCACATTAGAAGCACCGGAAGAAGCCCATGTGATGACACGTATTTCTGGCATCATTGAGACAATTAACGTTGAAGAAGGCGCTCGAGTCACTAAAGGGCAAGTATTAGCGGTTATCGATGCTAAACGCCAACAATATGATTTCAATCGCTCACAAGCTGAAGTGCAAATTATTGAGCAAGAATTAAATCGTTTACGCAAAATGAACAATAAAGAGTTCATCAGCCAAGATACCATGGCAAAACTTGAGTATAACCTGCAAGCCGCTATCGCCCAACGTGATTTAGCCCAACTTCAAGTGGAAGAAAGCCGCATCACATCTCCTATCGATGGGGTCATTGCAACTCGATTTGTTAAGCAAGGCAACATGGTCAAAGAGTTTGACGAACTGTTTTATGTGGTCAATCAAGATCAACTCCACGGTATCGTTCACCTGCCCGAACAACAACTACCAAGTTTAAAGCTCGGACAACAAGCCAGTATTATCTATCAGCACAGTGCAGCACAAAACGGTGGCCAACAGGCTATTCAAGCTAAAGTCCTCAGGATAAGCCCAGTTGTCGATCCACAAAGTGGCACATTTAAAGTGACCTTAGCGGTACCCAATACTGATGCTAAATTAAAATCCGGTATGTTTACGCGTGTCGAACTCAAATATGACACCCATAATGATGTGATCACTATCCCTTACAACGCCTTGATAAGCCAAGATGACAGTCAAGCCGTTTACGTGATCAATAATACGATTGCCGAACGCAGAGTAGTTAACTTAGGTTATCGTGAAGATAATAAAGTAGAGATTACCTCAGGTGTTTCACTTGGCGAGCAAATTGTTATCCGAGGACAACAAAACCTTAAAGATCAATCGCTAGTTGAAGTGATTACTCCGTTAAATATCGCAGCAGTTAAATAACGGAGAAAAACCATGTCAATTATCAATACCTCTGTTAACCGTCCGGTAACGGTGTGGATGTTTATGCTTGCCGTTATGCTATTCGGTATGGTTGGCTTCAGTCGTTTAGCCGTCAAGTTGCTGCCCGATTTAAGCTACCCCAGCGTGACAATACGTACAGCTTATGATGGTGCAGCGCCAGTTGAAATTGAACAACTGGTTTCCAAACCCATTGAAGAAGCCGTTGGTGTGGTTAAAGGCTTACGTAAAATTAGTTCTATTTCACGCTCTGGCATGTCTGATGTTGTCTTAGAGTTTGAATGGGGCAGTAATATGGACATGGCTAGCCTTGAAGTACGTGAAAAACTCGACACCATTGAGTTACCACTGGATATCAATAAGCCACTATTATTACGTTTCAATCCGAATCTTGATCCCATTATGCGTCTGGCGTTTTCGGTACCTGATGCCACAGACAGTAAGCTTAAGCAAATGCGCACCTTTGCCGAAGAAGAGTTAAAAAGGCGATTAGAAGCCTTATCCGGTGTAGCCGCAGTGCGCTTATCGGGTGGTTTAGAGCAAGAAGTGCACATCTTATTAAATCAGCAAAAATTAGCGCAATTAAATTTAAATGCCGAAGATATAAAACAAAAAATTAAATTAGAAAACATTAACTTATCTGCGGGTAAAGTCATCCAAAGTGATAAAGAGTATTTAGTTAGAACCTTAAACCAATTTAACTCACTACAAGAGTTAGGCAATGTAATTGTCTATCGTAATGGGCAAACATTAGTGCGATTAAAAGAAGTCGCTGAGATCCGCGATGCTTTTAAAGAAAGAAGTGACATCACTCGCATTGGTGATGTGGAGTCGATAGAACTCGCTATTTACAAAGAAGGTGATGCCAATACGGTAACCGTTGCTAAAAAGTTACAAGCTGAATTAGCGAAAATCAATCAAGCAGATGAAACGCGCCAACTGAATATCATCTACGACCAATCCGAATTTATTCAAAGTGCCGTGAATGAAGTCACCTCCTCTGCGTTAATCGGTAGCATATTGGCTATGCTATTGATTTATCTATTTTTGCGCAACATTGTAGCCACTTTGATTATTTCAATCTCGATTCCATTTTCTGTGATTGCTACCTTCAACATGATGTATTTTGCTGATATTAGCTTAAACATTATGTCGCTTGGTGGCATTGCACTGGCCATCGGCTTGTTAGTCGATAACGCCATTGTGGTGTTAGAAAATATTGACCGCTATCAAGCTCAAGGTTTGTCTAAAATTGAAGCGGCAGTACAAGGCTGCCAAGAAGTCTCTGGAGCTATATTTGCCTCAACATTAACCACTCTTGCCGTATTTTTACCCCTAGTATTTGTCGACGGTATTGCCGGAGCTTTATTTGCAGATCAAGCCTTAACTGTCACCTTTGCATTACTGGCATCATTGTTTGTGGCATTAACTGCAATTCCAATGTTGGCCTCACGCCAAGGATTTACCAGCTTGCCTCAACCACAACACATTGCAGTGGCAGCAAAGCCAACCACCAAAGGCGCTAAAGTATTTTATTATGGTAAAGCCATTATTCTATGGCCATTCAAACTGGTATTTAATTACTTACCCGCAGGTTTATTACATCTGTCTTTAATCTTAACCCGTTTTTTTAGTTGGTTAATTGGACTTGTAATGCGTCCTTTAGCTTCTGGCTTTAACTTTGTCTATAGGATAGTGGAAAAGCTGTACCACCAGCTATTGTCTGCCGTTTTACGTCATCAAGCACTTACCTTATTACTGGCATTAGCAATCACCTTAGGTTGCGGTAGCTTGTTTTCTAAACTAGGAATGGAATTAATTCCCCCGATGAATCAAGGTGAGTTTTATGTCGAGTTATTATTACCGCCAGGAACAGAAGTCAGTGAAACCGACAAGGTTCTTCAACAACTAGCGCTCTCTGTAAAAGACAATCCCGCTGTAAAACATACCTTTAGCCAAGCAGGTAGTGGAGGATTAATGACATCAGACACCGCCAGAGGCGGTGAAAACTGGGGACGATTGCAAGTGGTACTGGCTGATCACCATGCATTTGATCAAGTGAGCAGTATTCTTAGACAAACAGCAAAGCGCATCCCAGAACTCGATGCCAAAATTGAACATCCCGAGTTATTTAGCTTTAAAACTCCATTAGAAATTGAGTTGTCTGGCTATGATCTAGCCTTACTTAAGCGCAGCGCTGATACCTTAGTTAACGCCCTTGGTAGCCCACAAAATGGTCATGCTGTACGTTTTACCGATATAAATACCAGCTTACGTGATGGCCAGCCCGAAATTAGTATTCATTTTGATAATGAAAGACTAGCCGCTTTAGGGATGGATGCACCTACCGTAGCCAATCGTATTGCCCAACGTGTTGGCGGTACCATTGCGAGTCAATACACAGTACGCGATCGTAAAGTGGATATTCTAGTGCGAAGCGATATCTCTGAGCGTGACCAAATCAGCGATATCGATTCATTAATCATTAACCCTAATAGTCAGCAACCCATACCGCTTAGCGCGGTGGCAGAGGTAAAATTACAAGTTGGCCCATCTGCCATTAATCGGATCAGTCAACAACGAGTGGCAATTGTGTCAGCTAATCTAGCTTATGGTGATTTAACCGAGGCGGTGGCTGAAGCTCAACAAATTCTAAATCAGCAACAATTACCCTCTTCTATTCAAGCTCGCTTTGGTGGGCAAAATGAAGAAATGGAACACTCTTTTACATCATTAAAAATTGCCTTAGTACTGGCTATATTTTTAGTCTATTTGGTGATGGCTAGTCAATTTGAGTCTTTATTGCACCCGCTACTCATTCTTATTGCTGTGCCAATGGCGGTTGCAGGAAGCATTTTAGGCTTGTTTATCACCAACACCCATTTAAGCGTAGTGGTGTTTATTGGCTTAATTATGCTTGCCGGTATTGTGGTCAATAATGCCATTGTATTAGTCGATCGCATTAATCAACTTCGTCGAGATGGTGTTAACAAACTCATTGCCATTGAGCAAGCAGCTAAGTCACGCCTGCGCCCTATCCTCATGACCACATTAACCACAACATTAGGCTTACTGCCGATGGCAATTGGTATGGGCGATGGCAGCGAAGTACGAGCACCAATGGCAATCACAGTGATATTTGGTTTAGGTTTATCCACCTTCCTTACCCTGTTAGTGATCCCTTGTTTGTATGGTTTGTTTGATCGCAAGCACTATGAACCCCAAGTGGACAGTATTGAACCGAGTGTGGAGGCAAGTGTATGAACATAACTAAACTTGCTTTAAAACGCCCTGTCACTACCAGCATGTTCTTTTTAGCCATTATGTTGTTTGGCTTAGCGGCAAGCCGAATGCTGCCGCTTGAAATGTTCCCTGGCATTGATATTCCTCAAATCATGGTGCAAGTGCCATACAAAGGCTCGAGCCCTGCTGAAGTGGAGCGAGACATCACGAAAGTACTTGAAGAAGCGCTGGCTACCATGAGCGGCATTGAAGAAGTACATTCAGATTCGACCCAAGATGGTTCGTTTATTCAACTCAACATGAAATGGGGAGAAGAAGTTGCCACAAAAAGCTTAGAAGCGCGCGAAAAAATTGACTCTGTTAGACACTTACTGCCTAAAGATGTTGAGCGAGTGTTGATCCAGCAGTTTTCTACCGCTGATATGCCGGTATTAACCATACGTATTTCAAGTGAACGTGAACTATCAACCGCATTTGATTTACTAGATAAACAATTACGCAAGCCGTTAGAGCGTGTTGAAGGCGTATCTAAAGTTACCTTGTATGGGGTTGAGCAAAAGCAAATTGAAATTAGAGTTGATGCAGACAAACTCGTTGCTTCAGGTATTTCCAATCAAGTGTTACAGCAAAAGTTGCAGTCTCAAAACTTTGTCATCAATGCCGGTAGAATTCACAGTAATAACAAGGTGTACCAAGTCACCCCAAAAGGTGAATTTACCCATTTAGATGACATTGCCAACTTAGTATTGCTGCCAGGAATACGCTTAGGTGATGTTGCCAGTGTGCGCTATGCATTACCTGAAAAAATTGAAGGTCGCCATTTAGACCAAAAATATGCCGTTGGGATTGATGTATTTAAAGAGTCTGGCGCCAACCTTGTTGAAGTGTCAGATCGCGTTATGGCGGTGATTGAAAAAACCAAGCAAGATAAACAGTTTAACGGTGTAAACCTTTACATCATGGAAGATCAAGCCTATGGCGTGAAATCTTCATTACAAGATTTATTAGCCGCTGGTTTAATGGGTGCGCTGTTGTCATTTGGCGTGTTGTATTTATTTTTGCGCAACTTAAAGATGACCCTAGTTGTGGTGTCATCTGTACCTATTTCGCTGTGTATGACTTTAGCTGGGATGTACTTTTTAGGTTATAGCCTGAACATCTTATCCATGATGGGGTTACTACTTGCCGTTGGTATGCTAATTGATAATGCTGTTGTAGTGACAGAAAGTGTATTACAAGAAAAACAAGCTGGCCATATTGATGACACAACTCAGATTAAAGCAAATGAAAAAGCAGTGATAAGCGGTGTGGATAAAGTGTCGCTAGCAGTACTGGCAGGAACACTCACTACAGCCATCGTATTTTTACCCAATATCTTTGGCGTAAAAGTGCAACTTACGATATTTCTTGAGCATGTTGCCATCGCCATTTGCATTTCTTTAGCCGCTTCATTGCTGGTAGCTAAAACATTAATACCATTAATGTTAAACACCTTTCACTTTGAAATAGATCATCAAGATAAACAAGGTAAGTTAGTAGGCTTTTATCACCGAACCCTAGATTGGGTATTAGCAAGACCCAAACTGTCGACTTTAGCCGCTATCATCATCTTAGTCTCCACCGCACTGCCGTTATCTATGGTGCAACAAGATCAAAATGACGGAGATGCTGGTGATAGACTGTTTATTAACTATCAACTTGAAGGTCGTCATAATTTAAAAGTAACCGAAGCCATCATCAACCAAATGGAAGATTACTTATATTCCAATAAAGACAAATTTTTTATCGATGCGGTATACAGTTACTACGCGCCACATGACGTACAAACGACCATCATTTTGCAAAAAGATATTCCTATTGAAAACACTGAACTGAAAAAAATGATCCGCGAAGGATTTCCAAAATATTCTATCGCCCATCCACAATTTGGCTGGGGTGGCGATAACAGTGGTGTCAGAATTACCTTAACGGGACGTTCAACCAGTGAGCTTATCCATTTAAGTGAGCAAATAGTGCCACTATTAAATGGCATTGAAGGTTTGGTGGATGTGCGCTCAGAAGTGAACAGTACCCAACAAGAAGTCATTGTGATGATTGACCGCGAAATGGCCGCGCGATTAGACACGAAACTAAGCGATATTGCCTCAAGCATCGCCCTCGCATTAAGAGGCACGCCGCTGCGCTCATTTAGACACGATCCATCTGGCGAGCTAAGAATCGAACTTGCCTATGACAAAAAATGGCAAAACTCGTTGGAAAAGCTCAAGCAACTTCCGGTGTTGCGTAAAGGCGATCATGTTTATACTTTAGACAGCCTTGCACAAATTAACATTGTGCCACGCTTTGACACCATCAAACATTATAATCGGCAAACTGCGCTTTCCATTGGTGCCAATCTTGATGATATGACCACCGAAGAAGCGCAAAAACAAATTACCCGAGTAATGGATTCTGTTAATTTCCCTTATGGTTATAACTATTCATTAAGGGGTGGTTTCGAACGCCAAGATGAAGACCAATCGATAATGGCGGTTAATATGATTTTGGCCATTATGATGATTTATATTGTGATGGCCGCCTTGTTTGAGTCTTTATTGCTGCCAACGGCCATCATTACTTCAATTTTGTTTTCAATAACCGGAGTATTTTGGGCACTGTGGATCACCGCAACCCCAATGTCAGTGATGGCGATGATTGGTATTCTTATTTTAATGGGAATTGTGGTGAACAACGGTATTGTGTTAGTTGACCAAATTAATCAAAAAACGCCCGAATTAGACTCTCTATCACACACAATTAGCCAAATCTGTCTAACACGTTTACGCCCTGTATTAATGACTGTCGCGACAACCGTATTAGGCTTAGTACCTCTGGCGATGGGAGATACCCAAATTGGGGGGGCGGCCCACCTTACTCACCGATGGCAATAGCCATTATTGGAGGATTAACCTTTTCAACTGTAACCAGTTTGTATCTGGTGCCACTTTGTTATCAAGGGCTATATCGGATGCGCCATAATGCGGCAATTAGATTAGGTCTTGCCGACAAATTTGCTAAAAAAGTGCTACCTTGGACTGTGTAATAAAAAATTAAAATAAAGCCATCTTGATATTGTTAACGTATCAAGGTGGCAAATTCACAATTGAAGGGAAACAATAATGGTGCAATCCAGTTTTAAAACTACATTAAATACAAGCACAATATGTGGTTTAGTGCTTATTAGCAGCACACTCGCCAATGTCAGTTATGCTGATGAAGACAGATTTAAAAATGTTGAGATTAACGCACAGCAACTGACCGATACCACCTATATGTTTATTGGCTCTGGCGGCAACATCGGTGTGTCAGCAGGCTCAGATGGCATCTTAATTATTGATGACCAATTTGCACCACTGGCCGATAAAATTAGTGCCTCATTAAACAAAATTCAATCTGGCGTGCCTAAGTACATAGTTAACACCCATTATCATGGTGATCACACAGGTGGTAATGCACACTTTGGCGCAAATGGCACCATTTTAGCGCATCATAACGTGCTTAAAAGATTAGCGAGTGATGATAAAACCCCCGCATCAGCATTACCTGTAATCACCTATTCGGATCATATCTCGATTCATTTCAATCAAGATACATTAGAAGTACTTCACCTAGGTCCAGGCCATACCGATGGCGACAGTGTGGTTTATTGGCAAAAAAATAATGTAATCCACATGGGAGATTTGTTTTTTAAAGACAGATTTCCTTATATTGATTTGAAAGGCGGCGGCTCTGTCATTGGCTATCGAGATAATGTGGGCAAGATTGTGATGAAAATTGACGACAATACTCAGATTATTCCAGGTCATGGTGATTTAGCGACTAAAAGTGAATTACTCAAATTCAAACATATGCTTGATGACAGCATTAATTGGATGAAAGCAAACATTAATGAAGGTAAATCTTTAGAACAAATTAAAGCGGCAGGCGTGCCTGATAAGTACAAAGATTGGAGTTGGGCATTTATTAATGCCGATAAATGGATAGACACTCTCTATCAAGATTTGAAGTAATTTAAATTCACTTTCATGTTAACAAAACAAAAAGCCAGCACTGTTAAGTACTGGCTTTTTATTCAATTTTTGTTTATCAAGTTAATTGTTTACTGATTCAGTTCTTGTTCAAGCTGTTTAGCAACCGTATCTGGCGAGCCGCTATTTTTAGCAAATAAACTGTAAGCCACAGGAATAACCACCAAAGTAAAGAAGGTGGCTAACGTAATACCTGAAAGCACTACAACGCCAATTACATAACGAGTTTCAGAACCCGCACCTTGTGCCATCACCAAAGGTAAAGCACCTGCAGCCGTCGTAATACCTGTCATTAAAATAGGGCGTAAACGCTGCGCCGAAGCTTGTAAAATGGCTTCACTAAACTCAATACCTCTATCACGGAGTTGATTAGCAAATTCAACAATCAAAATACCATTTTTAGTTGCGAGCCCTACTAACATAATGATACCAATTTGACTGTAAATATTAAGGCTTTGGCCGGTAAACCATAGACCAATTAATGCCCCAACTGTCGCAAGCGGTACAGTAAGCATAATCACCATTGGATGGATATAGCTTTCAAACTGAGCGGCTAACACCAAAAACACAATACCTAACGCTAATACAAAGACAAAGTTCATTGAGTTACCTGACTCTTGGTAATCTAATGAAGGGCCTTTGTAGCTAATTACCGCTTCTGCTGGAAGGTAAGTTGAAGCAAGATTATTCAGATAATCAATCGCCTCACCTAAACTATAGTCATCCGCTAAGTTAGCTTCTAACGTAATTGAGCGCATGCGATTATAGCGATTTAAAGAACTGGCATCGGCAAACTCTTCAATCGTCACCAAGTTAGACAAAGGGATTAACTCATTGGTTTGCTCAGAGCGAACATATAAGTTTTCCATATCGCTAGCAGTACTCTGGTTATCACGATTACCTTCAATGATCACATCATACTCTTCACCATTTCGCATGAAGGTGGTCACTAGCTTTGAGCCCAACATGGTTTCCAAAGTACGACCAATTTGTGATATTGATACGCCCAAATCGGCAGCACGCACTTTATCAATAATAACCCGTAATTGCGGTTTGGTTTCTTGATAATCATGATCTAAACCACGAAGCTTTGGATTATCTTTGGCTTTTTCGAGCATAATGTCACGCCACAGAGCAAGTTCTTCATAGCTTGGGCCGCCCAAGACAAACTGTACCGGCTTACCCACACCGCGGCCAAAAGCTTGACGCATAATAGGGAAAGCACGAATACCAGCCAGATCAGATAATTTGTTTCGAATATCACCGATAATTTCATTTGCGCTGCGACGCTGGCCCCAATCTTCAAGCACAATAATCGCCATACCATTTGAAAAATCAGAACCGCTACCCCAACCACGCGGAGCACGTATCAATAAACGTTTAATATCACCACTGTCCACCAATGGCATTAACCGCCCTTCTATTTCGTCCATATATTTTTCAATATATTCGAAACTAGCACCTTGTGGGCCATTCACAATTAAGAACATTGAGCCTCTATCTTCTTGAGGAGCAAATTCTTGGGGCACTTTTTGAACTAAATAACCACTAATTGCAAATGAAATAATGACCAATAAACTAACTAATAAAGGTTGCTTGATTGCTTTTGACAAGGTCGCTTTATATAAGTCAATTACCTTATTCATCAACTTATCCACTTGTTTTACCAACCAAGTATCTTGCTCGGCTGGTTTTAACAACTTTGAACACATCATTGGACTGAGCGTTAACGCTACGATGCTTGAAAACATCACCGCTGCACTCATCGTCACCGCAAACTCTTTAAACAATTTACCTAAATCACCTTCTAAGAAAGTAATTGGCATAAACACGGCAACCAGTACTAATGTGGTAGCAACAATCGCAAAAGCAACTTCACGGCTACCTAGAAATGCCGCTTTTAATGGCGAGTCACCCTCTTCAATGCGGCGGTGTATGTTTTCTAGCATCACAATGGCATCATCAACCACCATACCAATCGCTAAAATCATAGCTAACAAAGTCAGTAAGTTAATGGTGTAACCTAATGCATAAAGCACGATGAAAGTCGCTAACAAGGATACCGGCACTGTAATGGCCGGAATTAGCATGGCCCGCACGCTGCCTAGGAACAGGTAAATCACCATAATGACCAATATCATGGCAATAAATAAGGTTTGATACACTTCTTCAATTGAACGCTCAATAAACACTGAACTGTCGTAAGAGCGCTTAATTTCCATTCCTGCTGGCAATGTTGGATTGATTTTATCAACCAAAGCATTAGCAGCTCGGGCAACCTCTAAAGTGTTGGCAGTAGATTGCTTGCTCACACCCAATCCAATCATCGACTCTGTGTTGCCACGGAAAATAATCCGCTCTTCTTCACTACCAATTTCAACTTTAGCAACATCACCTAACTTAACCAAATAACCATCGTCGCCTTGGGTGATCACCAAGTTAGCAAAATCTTCTGCTGTGCGGTAAACCCGCTCTAAACGAACCGTAAAATGACGGTCCTTTGATTCAACTGAGCCTGCAGGAAACTCAACGTTTTCAGACCTCAGTGCCGACTCAATATCACTTACGGTTAAACCTCTAGCAGCCAGTGCTTGCCGGTCAATCCATATCCGCATAGCATAGACCTTACCACCACCCAAACGCAGTGTTGATACCCCATCAATCACTGAGAATCGGTCAACTAAATAGCGATTGGCATAATCAGTAAGTTGTAAGGTGTCCATTTGATCTGAAACTAAGTTCAGCCACATTATCACCTCATCACTGCCATTGGCTTTATAAATAGCAGGTGAATCAGCCTCTTCCGGTAATCGATTAATTAAACCAGAAATGCGGTCACGCACATCATTGGTTGCCGCTTCAATATCACGGCTAATTTCAAATTCAATAGTGACACTAGAACGGCCATCACTACTTGAAGAACTAATATGACGTATACCTTCTATACCACTCACTTGATCTTCAATAAGCTGAGTTATTCGGCTTTCTACTACCGAACTACTTGCACCGCGATAACTGGTTTCAATTGACACAATCGGCGGATCAATATTGGGGTATTCACGTAGGGGTAATTTGCCATAAGATACTAGGCCTAGCACCACCAGTAAAATACTTAATACGGATGCTAAAACAGGACGTTTAACAGAAATATCAGTTAAAATCATGCTGATTTCTCCGCTGTTTCAATTTGTACAAAATTGAAGTTTTCCGCCTCTTGGATAGTAACTTTATCACCAGGTCTTACTTTCAAAATACCGCGGATAAGCACTTGTTCACCCACAGATAAGCCGTCAACAATCTCAACCCAGCCACGCATTCTAACACCAAGTTTGACCTCAATTTGGATCACTTCATTGTCTTGGTTAGTACTGTAAATATAATGCTTATCTTGAATAGGAATAATGGCAGACTCAGGCAGTAGCAATCCTTCACGGCTTTGTTTGATTAATTTTACTTTCATCAACATACCCGGTAACAGTGCAAGGTCATCATTTGGGATAATTGCACGTACCATAACGGCACGTGTTGCTGGGTTAACTCGACTGTCAATAGAGGTCACCTCACCTTTAAAAACACGACCAGGAAAGGCGACTGCGCTGGCTTCAACTAATTTCCCCGCTTGCAACTGCTGAATAAAGCGCTCAGGAACAGAGAAATCGAGCTTAATTTTACTGACATCATCCAAGGTAGTGATTTTCTCACCAGTTGACACTAAACTGCCCACACTAACTTGACGCAAGCCAAGACGACCGGCAAATGGCGATGAAATAGCCCTGTCGGTTAGTGCCGAATTAGCTTGATCAAGCTCTGCTCTGGCAGAGTCGATTAAGCTTTGTAATCTATCACGTTCTAACTCAGCAACGGTTTTACTGGTAACCAAGCTACTGATACGTTCAAACTCTCGCAGATGCTCTTTGAGCTTTACTTTTGCAGCATTAACTTTGGCCTGTTGCTCAGCATCTTGTAACTGAACCAGCACTTTATCTTTTGGCACTAAATCGCCATCCTCAAAGTTAATTTCAGTTACCACTTCGGTAATTTTTGAAGTAACCGTTATTGATTCATTTGCTTTGCCAGTGCCAATTGCCTCGACTTCATCACGAATGGGCATTAACTTGGCATATGCCACCACCACGTTAGGAATAGCCTTTGGACGTTGAGCCATTGTTTGTTGAGGTTGCATTGTTTTGTATGCATAAAAACCAATGCCACAGATAGCAAGTATTAGGAATATTTTTTTCATCAGTGCTAAGTTCTCAGTAGGGTTATATCGTTCTAGGCTGTGCTTAACTTGCAGCAGCGATGATATTTTTCATTATTAATTTTTCGAAAACAGTTTGTGTGACTTCAGCAAGATTAACAACCATTGCTAATAGTGATTTTGCTAAGAAATGGATCACTTTTTAGCTTATACCAATCGTAATACATAACTGATCACCCTAGCTTGTTAAAAACTCGATAACAGCATTAGACTTTTTGATTGCATAACAACTACTTATCGAAAAATCTGCCTCGTTACCAAGCGTTTCTCCTACGCTATTTTTGATCACTTACTTATCGTGATTGGTATTAGTTTCACTACCCATTAGATTGAATAAACAAGCAATGAGATCTAGTTACAATGATTGTACTCAGCAGCTTAGTGACTGCAAGCCGTTTTACCTTTGCTTACAAATTAGAAATAATTGAATAAAAAAAGAGATGCTCATGGCATCTCGTTTTATTGAACAACAATTTAGCTATTAACGATCTTTTCGGTCTTCTTTCATCAACGCAGAAATACGTTGATATACTTCGACAATAGCCTCATTAGGCAATGGCTCATTGGCCACATCGTGTAATAAAATTTTGGTCTGTTGCTCATCATCAGTTGTTCTTAGCATTATGCGGTAGTTGCCCTTTTGCAGACTGAGCTGTTCTTCACCCCATAATGAGCTCCAGAATCCGCCACTCTCTTCAAGATTAACAAAGAATAAGCCTTTTGAACTGTCCATATCGACAATATCAAAACCCATTTCAGGTAACACTAAACGTAAACGATCCCACGTTTGCTTAAAATTAGCTTGAGCTAACCAATAAGCCTCAGTGGTGTCGTTTCCATCAACTAAATCAACATCAATCCCCAAACTGGCTTGAATACGTGCAGCACGAATTGCGCGCTCACGTTCAATGCTCATGTATGCTACGGCATTATTCAACATATCAATGGTATAACGACGTTTATCTTCACCAGATAAGAAAATATCTTGTTGATCTTGGTCGTAATATTCTTCATGTTCAATCAAGTTGATACTGACATCACCGGTACGTCCATGAGGTTTAACATTGATATTGAATTGATAACGTTGGCGTAATAAATAAACTTTATCATTACCCCAAAGATTTTTCTCAATGACTTCCTCGTTTTCAATCCAGTCAGTTTCGATCACACCATTTTCATAATCATTTGACCGAACAGCCACGTTATTCTTATTTAAATAACCCAGTAATACATCATTGATTTCTTGTTTTAAATCTCGATTAGCATCGATAGATTCCACTATCACCTTGATACTGTCGGCACTTTCCTCAACATGAGTGCCCTCAGCCATTGCCAATACTTGTAACGGTGGACGAATATCCAAACGTTTGCCAATAATAGTTTTATCAGCTTTGCTACCTACTTCAGGAATATCATATTCTTTACTGTACTTAGGCTGATTTAAGCCTTCAGGTATCGTAAGTAATGGCGCAACAGGTGCTTGAATATATTCATCACTACCGTTTACTTGGCGACGGTCAATAGGCGTACTACAAGCCGCTAAAGTTGTGATCAGGATAATTGGGGTGACTTTCTTAAACATGTATTATTGCACCTCTATTTGTGCTTTTTTCATTGTATCTAATAACAGACCATGAAACTGTTCAGAAAGTTCAGTTAAAGGTAAACGTATATGGCCATGGTCAATCAAACCCATGCGATGAACAGCCCATTTAACTGGGATAGGATTTGCCTCACAAAATAGTGAACTATATAAACCGGATAATGGTTTATCAATTTGGGCGGCAAGTTCTGCATTACCAGCAAGTGCGGCAACGCACATATCTTTAAATGCACGCGGTACGATATTATTAGCAACTGATATCACACCATTTCCACCCGCTAATAAAAATTCACGCGCGCTGGCATCATCACCGCTATAAAGTAAAAAATCATCACCACACAATTGGCGTAACTTTGCTACACGGCTCACATCACCTGTAGCCTCTTTTAAGCCAACAATATTACTAACATCGCACAACTTGGCAACTGTTTCAGGCTGCATATCAACAGCTGTACGACCCGGTACGTTATATAAAATTTGTGGAATATCAGTACTGGCAGCAACGGCCTTATAATGTGCAACCAACCCTTTCGGGGTAGGTTTATTATAATAGGGTGTCACCCCTAACATAGCGCTAACACCTGTACTTTGTAGCGCCTTGGTTAATTCTATCGCTTCAGCCGTTGCGTTTGCACCATTACCACCAATAATAGGCAATCTGCCCGCGGCAAATGCAACCGTTTGCTTCACAACGTCAATATGCTCTTTCATTGGCAACGTGGCAGACTCGCCAGTGGTGCCAACGGCAACTATGGCATCTGTGCCTTGATTGATATGAAATTCGACTAGTCGCTCAAGACTGGCATAATCTACTGTGCCATCACTGTTCATTGGCGTGATTATGGCTACGATGCTTCCGTTTATCATCTCTATTCCCCAAGTTTTAAGGATTCGCTATGTTACTGATGCTAAGAACTAATGACAAGCTTTAGCAGTGTTCAAATCAAAATTACACTAAAAAGCCATATACTGCTGCAATGCCCAAGATATATAGCGTTTTATACTTTTATAACTGTGAATTTAACACTCTTGTGTCAGATAAGCGTTACTTGTTTAGTTCAAGTGGTGCAAAAACAAGCAATCACATAAACAAATACATTTTATTGACCGATTTTAGGTGGTTTTGAATCATGATATGTTAAGATTATTGATTGGATTTGCATTATTTACTCTTGCAAATTGCCGTTCGAAAATTACTCTCGAAACAATGAGGAAAATCCATGACCAACCACTTGGTTGTTACTGCGATGGGCACAGACCGTCCCGGTTTAGTTAGCCGTTTAGCCCGTTTAGCCAGTGAATGCGACTGCGATATTGTCGATAGCCGTATGGCTTTATTTGGAAACGAGTTTACCTTAATTATGATGATTGCCGGATCATGGCCTGCCATCACAAAAATTGAGTCACTACTACCCAGCTTAAGCGTTGAATTAGAATTGATGACTGTGATGAAGCGCACTTCTAAGCACGTACCGAAAAACTTTGTCTCACGGATAGAAGTGACATTTAGTGGTGAAGATCAACGCGGCACCATGAAAACCATCACTCAATTTTTAGCTGACCGCTCATTAGATCTGGCCGCGGTCCGCTCTCATGCTGAAGATAATGATGGCTTGCAAACTCAGTCGATATTTCTTGCCATCAACATTCCAGAGAAAGTCGATTTGGTTAATCTTGAAAACAGCATCTATGAATTAGCAGAACAAATGGCGCTTGAGTGCAACATTAAACGCATGCAGGGTATTGCGACACCATAGAAAATGATGGTAAACCCATTAACCACTTGCACCGTATAAAGGGCTGATAAATAGATGCCCTTTTTTATTATAAAATTTTTGCTTATCAACAAGGAATGAATATGAATACATTACAAGCCGGTGACATCGCCCCTTCTTTTGCTTTAAAAAACCAATATGATGAATTGATCACATTACAAGATTGTCTCAAAAAAGGGCCGGTTTTAGTTTACTTCTATCCTAAAGCGTCTACACCGGGTTGTACTGTGCAAGCACAAGGGTTACGCGATATAAAACAGCAACTTGATAGTGAAAATGTCACGGTATTAGGCATAAGCCCTGATCCCGTTTCAAGATTAACTAAGTTCTCTGACAAACAAGCGCTCAATTTTCACTTACTCAGTGATGAAGATCATGCCGTGGCCGACGCATTCGGTGTGTGGGGAGAAAAGAAATTTATGGGCAAAATATATGACGGTATTCATCGCTTAAGTTTTATGATTGGGACTGATGGTAAAATCAGCCACTTTATCAATAAATTTAAAACCAAAGACCACCATGAAGTCGTACTCGGTCTTTTGAAATAATTCATTTCAATCACTTGATTTATATCTCAGCGTTACAGCTTGGTTATCCCCAAAAAACGCAATATTTCTTCAAGCAGGCCTGACGCCTTTGAATAAATACCCAACAAAAAATTGGCTTAGTTTTCACTAAGCCAATTTTATCTATTTTGCCATCTATGTGACTCAAGCTTTGCGGTTAAGCCGCACTATGATTTTGTGACTGCAGGGGTATCAGCCATACCGTTAGCTTCAGCGTCCTGCTCTTCAGCACTGTTAACATGCAATTGTTGGCTTGATAAATTAGTCGCTTGTTCAATTTCAGCCGTTTTTTCACCTTGCGCCAGCTCAATTAAATCTGCCTGCTCTTGTGCCAGCAAAGCCGCTTGTTCTGCTTCGGCAAACTTTGCTAGTTCTTCTTCTTTTCGACGGGCTTTCTCAATCGCTCTTTGCTCTGCCTCTTGTGCTTCACGAATAGCGCGAGCTTCTGCCGCAGCTTTAGCTTCTTCTTCAGCTTTAATCTTAGCTAAACGAGCAGCTTCTTCATCTAACGCACGTTGTATTACCGCTTGTTCTTGTGCCTCTGCAGGTAATAAGCTGATAAGTTCAACCCCAACAGGGATCTTACCTGTTTCGGCGGTGATAATTCGCAGTTTGGCATCTTTAGTTATGTATACCAAAGGCATAGCGGTTTCACCGTAGCGTTCTCTGAACTTGTCGTAAGTGAAGTTTTCAGTGATATTGGTGACTTTTAAAATTGCACCTTTGGCCATTAAGCTGGCAATTTTGGCGTAACTAATATTTTCACCAAATAAACATAAACGCTTTAAATACGACTCAGATAATTGATGACGGCCGCTTCCCACATTGGCTTCACTGTTATTTAAACCAAACACTTTTTCTGAACCAAATATATCTTGGTAATGAAAACTGACCAGTGGGTTAATTGAACGATAAGGCGACATTACCAGCACACGACCAATACCACTGGTATCGAGATAGTTTGTGGCATGCTCTGACGCTGGGTTACCGAAATACACTGGAATATTTTCCATGCGTGCTTGACGGATACTATCCCAGTTACTGTCAGCTAATACCACTTTAAAATCCTTAGCGATAAGTTCTTTGGCTAAATCACGTGAGAACTTAGAAGCACCAAAAATAAGTAGTCCTTGGTTAGAACCTTCTTTTACCCCTAGATATTTAGCCCAAGGACCAGCCGTTAAGCTTTGTATAACCACAGTGCCGATAATAATAAAGAACACTAAGGGCACAATTGAACTAGCGCCATGAATCCCTAGCTCTTCTAATTTAATGGCAAATAGTGATGAAATGGCGGCGGCAACAATACCCCGCGGCGCAACCCAACTTAAAAACCACTTATCTTTAGAGGTTAAGTTAGTACCAAGACCAGAAATCCAAATACTTAAAGGGCGAGCGATAAACATCACCACAAACAAAACCGCAAACGCCCCTGCGCCAAGGCCAAGCATAGCATTGGAATCTAACCTAGCAGCAAGCAGTATAAATAGTGCCGAAATAAGCAGTACGGTTAAGGTTTCTTTAAATTCTAAAATATCGGCAATATCAACACCACGCATGTTGGCCAGCCAAATACCCATTACTGTTACTGTTAATAATCCAGATTCTTCTTGGATCATATTAGAGCCAACAAAGATACCCAGCATAATGGTTAACACTGCCGTATTACGTAAGTAGTGTGGGAACACATTTTTACGAATAGCAAAACCGATAAAGTAACCAGCAGCGGCACCTAAACCAAAACCAATGACCAGTGTGAGCCCCAATGCATAAAGCAAATGGGTTGTCGGATCCGCTGCTACAGCGATGTATTCATAGACTAAAACCGCGAGTAATGCGCCGATAGGGTCAATGACAATACCTTCCCAACGTAAAATGCTTGAAAGCTTAGATTTGGGCTGCACTGTTCGCAACATAGGCACAATAACGGTTGGCCCGGTTACCACGACTAATGCCCCAAATAGCAGGGCTACAGGCCAATCAAAACCCATTAAAAAATGCGCAGCAGGCGCAATACAAGCCCAAGTAATGAGTGCGCCGATGGTAACAAGGTGAGTTACCATGCGGCCATGTTCTTTAATTTCTTTAAAATTAAGTGTGAGTGCGCCTTCAAATAAAATGACAGCAACACCTAATGAGATAATTGGGAACAATAAATCGCCAAAAATTTCATCTGGATTAAGAATATTAAGTCCTGGGCCGAGTAATAAGCCGCAGAGCAATAAGGGTAAAATTGCCGGAAGACGTAGTTTCCAACCAGCCCATTGACACAAAAGCGAAAGTACACCGATTAATGCCAGCATACCCGTGATGTGTTCAACCATAATTATTTCCTTTTTTTATCTTCGTTTGAATAAACAAAACGAACTTATCTTTGCGTTGACCGCTACTCATCAAAGTAGCCCACTGCAATTAATGACAAAGGTGATCTAAGCAATCATGTCGATATCATAGCCAAAGTCACAAATAAATTAACTGCATTTAAATGAAATAATTGCAACTTAACAACTTATACTCTCCTTATGGCAAAAAAATAGCTATTTGTTTATTTTTTATCAGATAGTTATCTTGATATATAAACTATTTGTGAATGATAAAATTCAGCATATAACATACTAAATCACATTGAGGATCAAGCATTATTTTGATCAAAATCACAGTTTAGATTGCAACACAGAGTATATCCAAGCCATTGATTTAGAATCAAATTAGCGCTAAAAGTAAAAAGCCTGAATTTAATCAGGCTGTTTCTGATAGGCTATATTTTTAGCTCAATTAATCCATTTGGTGATTAAGGATTAATCGATTTGGTGATTAAGGATTAATCGATTTGGGGAATGCGCACTTGCCCTTCCATTAACACCCTTGCACTTCGGCTCATAATTGCTTTAGTGACTTGCCATTGACCGTCCACTAATGTGGCTTCAGCGCCAACTCGAAGGGTCCCTGACGGGTGACCAAAAACAACCGACTGCCTTTGAGTGCCACCAGCAGCCAAATTCACTAAGGTGCCAGGTATTGCTGCTGCAGTACCGATAGCGACGGCGGCGGTGCCCATCATTGCATGATGCAGTTTACCCATAGACAATGCCCGAACCGATAGGTCAATCTCGGCCGCTTTAATGCTTTTGCCACTTGAGCTGACATAATCCGCAGGTGGAGCCACAAAGGCAATTTTAGGTGTATGTTGACGAGCTTTCGCCTCATCAATATGGCTGATCAGCCCCATTTTAACCGCACCATACGCGCGAATTGTTTCAAAACGTGCTAATGCTTGTTCGTCATTATTAATGGCATCTTGCAGCTCAATTCCTGTGTATCCAATATCGGCAGCATTTAAAAATATTGTTGGGATGCCGGCGTTGATTAACGTAGCGCTAAATGTGCCAATATGAGGCACGTCAAGCTGATCAATCACGTTACCCGTTGGAAACATTGCCCCTTCCCCATCTGCGGGGTCAATAAATTCAACTTGTACTTCTGCAGCTGGAAAAGTCACCCCGTCCAGTTCAAAATCACCGGTTTCTTGCACCTCTCCGTTTGTCATAGGCACATGGGCAATAATTGTTTTTTTAATGTTTGCTTGCCAAATTTTGACCGTAGTAATGCCGTTTTCAACAATGTTACTAGGGCAAATCAAACCATTTGATATAGCAAATGAGCCCACCGCAGCGGTTAAATTGCCACAATTACCACTCCAATCAATAAAAGGTTTATCAATTGCCACTTGGCCAAACAAGTAATCTACATCATGATCAGTTTGGCTACTTTTAGCCAAAATTACCGTTTTACTGGTACTTGAGGTTGCACCGCCCATACCATCTGTATGCTTACCATAGGGATCTGGGCTACCAATGACTCGCAATAGTATCGCATCGCGTGCGCTACCTGGCTGCTGCGCCTCAATGGGTAAGTCGCTAAGATTAAAAAATACCCCTTTGCTGGTGCCGCCACGCATATAAGTTGCAGGTATCTTAATTTGAGGTTTAAAACGCATATTCTTTCCTTATAAAAAAGGCGGCTATGGATAGCCATAAACCGCCAATTTACCTTAGGTTGAAGGTTAAGCCATTAGCTATTCGATTCTAAAAAGTCTTGAGCAAAGCGTTGTAAAACCCCGCCAGCTTCATAAATCGAGACTTCTTCAGCGGTATCTAAACGACACTTAACAGCAACTGTCACTTGCTCACCGTTGCGTCGATGGATAATAAGGCTGAGTTGAGCACCGGGTTTACGTTCACCAATAACGTCAAAGGTTTCAGTACCATCAATCGCATAAGTATGACGGTTTTCACCCTTTAGAAATTCAAGCGGCAATACGCCCATACCCACCAAATTAGTGCGATGGATACGTTCAAAACCTTCAGCCACAATGACTTCGACCCCCGCAAGGCGTACCCCTTTTGCTGCCCAGTCACGTGATGAGCCCTGACCATAATCAGCGCCTGCGACAATAATCAGTGGCTGTTTACGTTCCATATAGGTTTCAATGGCTTCCCACATGCGAGTGACTTGACCTTCAGGCTCAATACGCGCTAATGAGCCTTGCTTGACCTTGCCATTTTCTTGCACCATTTCATTAAACAGTTTTGGATTGGCAAAAGTAGCGCGCTGTGCTGTTAGATGATCACCGCGATGGGTTGCATAAGAGTTAAAGTCTTCTTCTGGCAACCCCATTTTGGCTAAATAGGCACCGGCGGCACTGTCTAACATAATCGCATTAGAAGGTGATAAATGATCCGTAGTGATATTATCGCCAAGCACAGCTAATGGACGCATCCCTTTCATGGTGCGCTCACCTGCTAACGCGCCTTCCCAGTAAGGTGGACGACGAATATAGGTGCTTTGTGGTCGCCAATCATATTGAGGATTGATGTGCGAGCCATATTCCACTTTGATATCAAACATTGGGTTATAAACCTGACGGAATTGCTCAGGTTTAACACTGGATTTTACGATTTGATTAATCTCTTCATCTGTTGGCCAAATGTCTTTTAGGCGCACTTCGTTGCCGTGTTGATCAATACCTAGTACATCTTTCTCAATATCAAAGCGAATGGTACCGGCAATGGCATAGGCCACAACCAATGGCGGCGATGCTAAAAACGCTTGGTTAGCATGAGGATGAATACGGCCATCAAAGTTACGGTTACCGGATAACACGGCTGTGGTGTAAAGTTTACGATCTAAGATTTCTTTCTGAATAACAGGATCTAATGCGCCACTCATACCATTACAGGTTGTACAGGCAAAAGCGACCACACCAAAACCAAGCAGCTCTAACTCAGGTAACAAACCGGCTTGTTCAAGGTAAAGCTGAACGGCTTTAGACCCAGGCGCTAAAGAAGACTTAACCCATGACTTTCTCAGTAATCCTTTAGCATTAGCATTTCGAGCTAGTAAACCCGCAGCAATCATATTGCGTGGGTTACTGGTATTGGTACAACTAGTGATAGCGGCAATAATCACAGCACCATCTGGCATTTTTCCGGGCTCGTTTTCAACCACACCACTAATACCACGTGCAGCAAGATCAGAGGTTGCTACACGGTTATGTGGATTAGACGGCCCAGCAATGTTACGAGTGACCGTTGATAAATCAAATTGCAATACGCGCTCGTATTGAGCATGTTTTAAATCATCTGACCATAAACCAGTGGCTTTAGCATAGGTTTCAACCAAGGCAACTTGGTCATCTTCACGACCAGTTAGACGTAGATAATCTATGGTTTGTTCATCAATTGAGAACATCGCAGCAGTTGCGCCATATTCTGGGGTCATATTAGAAATAGTGGCTCGATCACCTAAAGTAAGATGTTTTGTGCCTTCACCATAAAATTCTAAATAGGATGACACCACTTTTTGTGCACGCAGATATTCAGTTAATGCAAGCACGATATCGGTAGCTGTGATGCCAGCATGGGGCTTACCGATCACCTCAACCCCAATTATGTCAGGTAGGCGCATGTATGATGCGCGCCCTAGCATCACGCTTTCGGCTTCTAAACCACCCACACCAATGGCAATAACCCCTAATGCATCAACCATTGGGGTATGGCTGTCAGTACCCACTAAGGTATCAGGAAATGCCACGCCATCACGCACTTGAATGACGGGTGACATACGCTCAAGGTTAATTTGATGCATGATGCCATTACCCGGCGGGATCACATCAACATTTTTAAATGCAGTTTTGGTCCAGTTAATAAAATGAAAGCGATCATCATTACGACGATCTTCAATGGCGCGGTTTTTGGCAAAAGCATCTTTTTCAAACCCAGCATGTTCAACGGCCAAAGAATGATCAACAATTAGTTGAGTCGGCACAACCGGATTCACTTTAGACGGGTCACCACCTTTTTCAGCAATCGCGTCACGTAACCCTGCTAAATCCACTAATGCGGTTTGCCCTAAAATATCGTGACATACTACACGGGCTGGAAACCATGGAAAATCTAGGTCACGTTTACGTTCAATAATTTGTTTTAAAGAATCCGTTAAGCTATCCGCAGGGCAACGACGTACGAGGTTTTCGGCAAGTACTTTTGAGGTATAAGGCAGTTTATCGTAACTACCTGGCGCGATGGCCTCAACGGCTTCGCGGGTGTCAAAATAATCTAATTGGCTACCTGCCAGCGGTTTACGAAATTGGCTATTCATAATGTCATCCACACATTGATAAATGAAACAGCAACGCATTTAGCTGCATTGCTGTTTATGTTGACTTGCTAACGTTGGCTGATTGGCGTAACCACACGAGGTTCGCTACCCACATAATCCGCACTTGGGCGAATAATGCGGTTGTTGTTACGTTGCTCCATCACATGTGCCGCCCAGCCTGTTAGGCGTGAACATACAAAAATAGGGGTAAACAACTTGGTTGGAATGCCCATGAAGTGATAAGCCGATGCGTGGAAAAAGTCTGCATTACAGAATAGCTTTTTGGTATCCCACATGTATTCTTCACATGCGACTGAAATGTCATATAAGGAAGTATCACCAAATTCATGGGCTAATTTTTCAGACCATGCTTTGATGATTACATTACGTGGATCGGACTCACGGTAAATCGCATGACCAAATCCCATAATTTTTTCTTTGCGCTCAAGCATTCCCGCCATTTGAATTTTGGCATCTTCTGGTGAGGTGAATTTTTGGATCATATCCATTGCGGCTTCGTTAGCACCACCATGTAATGGGCCACGTAACGAACCAATTGCACCAGTAATACATGAATACATATCCGATAATGTAGATGCACAAACACGAGCGGTAAAAGTTGATGCATTAAACTCATGCTCGGCATACAAAATTAATGACACATCCATAACTCGGCGATGTTGTTCTGATGGCGTTTCACCGCGGAGCAATTTTAAGAAATGACCACCAATAGAGTCTTCATCGGTAACACAATCAATTTCAACGCCGTCATGGCTATAACGATACCAATAACACATGATGGCAGGAAACGCCGCAAGCAAACGGTTAGCGGCTTGATGCTGCTGGGTAAAATCAACTTCTGGTTCGAGGTTTCCTAAAAATGAGCAACCCGTGCGCATCACATCCATTGGATGTGTATCAGCAGGTATAAGTTGCAATACTTGTTTCAGTGCTTGTGGTAAGTCACGCTGTGCCATAAGTTGTTTTTTATAGGCTGCAAGCTGTGCTTCGTTAGGTAATTCACCATTAAAAAGTAAATAGGCTACTTCTTCAAAGGTGGCATTATCGGCAAGATCTTTTACATCATAGCCACAATAAGTTAACCCTGAACCAGACTTACCCACTGTACATAACTTGGTTTCACCTGCGCTTTGACCGCGTAAACCTGCTCCGCTTAATTTTTTATCTACCATGATCGTATTCCTATTATTGTTACCATCTACTTTGTCACTTCAATGGTTGTAGGGTATTAAAAATGACAATATTATTTGAACTAATGATTTATTTACTTATTTTTGCCTTCAGCAAACAGGCTATCTAATTTTTGCTCGTAATCGTGATATCCCAAGTAATCGTATAATTCCATGCGGGTTTGCATCATATCGACAACCGCCTTTTGATCGCCTTGTTCTAAAATTGAGGTATACACCATTTCAGCCGCTTTGTTCATTGCACGAAAAGCGCTTAATGGATACAACACCATAGCTGCACCCCACTCGCCTAATTGCTTTTTATTCCAAAGTTCGGTTTGGCCAAATTCGGTGATATTCGCCAAAATGGGCACATCTAACGCATCAGCAAATGCACGGTAATGCTCTTCAGTTTTTACAGCTTCGGCAAAAATACCGTCAGCGCCTGCAGCAACATAAGCTTTAGCACGTTCAATGGCGGCTTCTAAGCCTTCCTGTGCAAAGGCATCGGTGCGAGCCATAATGAAAAAGTCAGGGTCTGTGCGTGCATCGACCGCCGCTTTAATGCGATCAACCATCTCATCTACCGAAACAATTTCTTTATTAGGACGATGACCACAGCGCTTTTGTGCCACTTGGTCTTCCATGTGAACTGCCGCTGCGCCGGCTTTTTCCATATCGCGAATGGTTTTGGCAATATTGAATGCGCCGCCCCAACCCGTATCAATATCCACTAATAAAGGTAAGTCACAAGCAGACGTGATGCGCTGCACATCGGCAATCACATCATTCAATGACGTCATGCCTAAATCAGGTAAACCATATGATGCATTCGCCACACCGCCACCAGATAGGTATATGGCTTGATGACCAATCTGTTTTGCCATCATCGCGCTGTAAGCATTAATAGTGCCGACAATTTGAAGTGGTTTATTTGCCGCCAATGCCTGACGAAACTTTTTACCTGCGCTCATATTAGATTCCTTGTCTTTTACATAAAGCATGGTTGATATTGACCTTGGTATGGTTAATACCGGTCTAACTCAGTTTGTTTTCAATATTATTTTTTGAATAGGTGATGTGACGACGCATTAGCATTTCGGCTAATTCTGGATCACGATTAGCGATAGCGTTAACGATATTTTTATGTTCATCAAATGCGGTGCTCACTCGTGGGCCAGCCATGCCAAGTTGCACCCGATACATGCGAACTAAGTGATAAATTCCATCAAATAGAATGGAGATTAAATGCTTATTTTTACTGCCTAAAATAACTCGATAGTGAAAGTCCACATCGCCAGCTTCTTGATAATATGATTGGCCATCTTTAATTTCATCAAAATGATTTTGAAGTAATCCCTGTAAATCGTTAATTTCATCTTCGGTCATATTCACCGCAGCAAGCCTTGCGGCCATACCTTCTAACGATTCACGTACTTGATAAAGTTGAGATAATCCCTCAGGGCTTAATGCCACAACTCTGGCACCCACATTGGCTTTTCGTTCAACGATATGACAAGCCTCTAAACGATTAATTGCCTCACGGATCACCGCTCGGCTCACCGCATACTTTGTCGACAACTCTGTTTCACTTAACTTAGATCCCGCAACCACTCTGCCTTCAACGATATCATTTCGAAGTAAAATAAAGGTTTTATCAGCAGCGGTTATTGGCAGTTCATTTGTTAAATACATATCGAATTCATATAAAACCATTAACATGTCGACAATATAACACCAAGAAAGATAAAAACAACCCCAACCCAGTCGATATTGTCGACAAAGTTTGATTCTGCTGAATCAAGGTCTACTTCATTAAATCTTAAGATACTCGGGCCAGATGAATATGATGGTTTAGTTGACTCATATTATTGTCGACAATCAAAAATGGGATCACCCACTAAATACCAATGCGTGTTTAGAATGAAGTTAGTTCTCAAAAATGAAAATATCAGCGGCTTTCATTACCGTTTTAATACTATTTAAATTTGCTAAATCTGCTTAAATTAGTCGCACATAAAATTTCTTGGCTAAATCATATGAAAATCGCGTTATTTATTCCCTGCCTAGTCAACCAAATGATGCCCGATGTGGCCATTGCCACTTTGTCACTGCTTGAAAAGCTAGGGCATGAGGTCATCTTCCCTGAGGGTCAAACCTGCTGTGGTCAACCTATGACAAACTCAGGTTGTTTTGATGAAGCAAAAAATACCACTCTGAAATTATTAAACGCATTTAAAGGCGTTGAGTGCGAAGCAATCGTCTGCCCTGCAGCCTCTTGTCTTGTGGCGGCAAAAGAAAATTTTCATGAGTTTGACGACAGCCCAGAAGCCAAAGAAGTTATCGATAAACTTTATGAGCTAACAGAGTTTTTACATGATATTTCGCCAATCCCTCGTTTTAAATATCCATTTAACCATACGGTTAGTTTGCAAATGAGTTGTCATGGCTTACGCATGTTAAGTCTAGCAACCCCAAGTGAATCAATGGGACAACAGTTCAATAAAGTTGAAGCTGTTCTACAAGGTATTGAGGGCATAAACATTGTCTACCCAGATCGCCGCGATGAATGCTGTGGTTTTGGTGGTACGTTCGCCGTTGATGAAGGCGCAGTGTCTGCAAAAATGGGCAAAGACAAAGCTCAAGCCCATGCAGCGACGAATGCCCAGTATGTAGTTGGCTTCGACCCATCCTGTTTACTTCACCTTGATGGCATGATCCGCCGCCAATTGCTGCTGATCCAAACACGCCACATTGCGCAAATTATTGATGCCGCTTTATAAGGACAAAGATATGACACAATCTAAAAACCATGCCGATAAGGCAACCATATTTTGTCGTGATGAAAATCGTGTAGATTGGCACAATAAAGCATTATGGACATTACGAGAAAAGCGCGACCGTGCAGCGGCAAGTGTGCCCGAGTGGGAAGATCTAAGACAATTAGGTTCTGAACTTAAACTGCACACCTTAGCTAATTTAAGCCATTATTTAGTTGAATTTGAGAAAAACTGCCAAGCTAATGGGATCCATGTACATTGGGCCAAAGATGCGGCTGAGCACAATCAAATTGCGTTATCGATTTTAGCCAAGCACCAAGTCAAAAAACTGGTTAAATCAAAATCAATGCTGACTGAAGAATGTCATCTAAACCCCTATTTAGAAAAACATGGCATTGAGGTAATCGACACTGATTTGGGCGAGCGTATTATTCAATTAAACAATCAACCGCCCTCACACATTGTGGTACCAGCCATCCACATGAAAAAAGAAGAAGTGGGTGATCTTTTTCACGAGAAGCTGCATACGCCCAAAGGTGAATCAGATCCGACACGCTTAACCCGTGCAGCCCGTGCGCATTTAAGAGAACAGTTTTTATCCGCTGACGCAGCAATGACAGGCGTTAACATGGCTATTGCTGACATTGGCGCAGTTGTGGTGTGTACCAATGAAGGTAACGCAGACATGGGGGCAAATTTGCCTAAGCTGCAATTGCACTCCATGGGAATAGATAAAGTTATTCCATCAGCAGATAGCGCCATGGTGCTCATGCGAATGCTTGCTAGAAACGCAACAGGTCAGCCAAGTACCACTTATTCTTCTTTCTATAAAGGCGCGAAACCGGGCGGTGAAATGCACGTTATCATCGTTGATAACGGTCGTAGTGACATCATGCAAGATAAAATTCTTGCTGAATCATTAAAATGTATCCGTTGTGGTGGCTGCTTAAATACTTGCCCTGTTTATCGTCGCTCAGGTGGTTACAGTTACAACTACACCATTCCTGGCCCGATTGGTATTGCTGTAGGTGCCAAGCATGATGAAACTAACTCTATTCCTTGGGCGTGTACCCTTTGTGGTAGTTGTAGTTATGTCTGCCCTACAAAAGTACCATTAGATAAAATTATTGCCCATCATCGCAGACTAAAAGCGCAGCAAAGAACACTGCCATTTGGCAAAAGCAGTTATATGCCTTTGGTGGGCAAGTTAATGAGCAGCCCAACCGCATTTAATTGTGCAATGGGTAGTGCCCGAATAGCATTAAGAGTGTTACCACACAGTCTTATCAAGCCATTTTCAGGTGCATGGGGTAAGTACAGAGAGTTACCTGTAGCACCAAAATCAAGCTTTGATACATGGTACAAGCAAAACAAAGCGAATAAATCGGAGGCGAAATAATGTCCAGTAAACAAGCTATTTTACAGGCGTTAAGCCAAACCTCTCTATCGCCGGTTAAGGATACAACACAAGCATCGATGCCAAACCTTGCCCCTTTTGCTGATGTCAACATGACTCAGTCAGAGATAGAAGCCAAATTTAAAGCAAGCTTACAAACTGTTGCAGGTGAAGCGGTTTTAGCACCCGATGGCAATACCCTTGGCTTATTACAAACCGATGTGAATACCTTAATCAGTCAAGGTAATCAGGTACTATCATTAGTTGCAGGCATAGAAGGAAATCAAATTCTTCCTGATAGCCCACATGAGCTGAAATCAATAGACTATGCCATTTTACCGGCGCAATTTGGTGTCGCTGAAAATGGGGCTGTGTGGATTGATAGCCAGCAATTAGCCAGCCTGACGAGTGATGAACAACAATATGTTCATCGTGTGTTACCTTTTATCTGTGAAAACTTGATCATTGCATTAAATAGTCAAAATGTTGTGGCGAACATGCACCAAGCCGCTAAATTAATCGATTTTAGCAACAATAGCTTTGGTACCTTTATCGCTGGGCCAAGCAAAACAGCAGATATTGAACAAGCATTAGTGGTAGGTGCACACGGCGCATGCAGTTTGAAAGTGTATATGTTGTAACAAGCAAGTACGGCTAAATAGTTCAATCTCTTAGCTTACTTGCAGTAAATCATGTGTAGCGCATTTACTGTATTAAGCCGCTGATGAAATAAGCAAGAGCTGCCCTAGTTTCGATTTTTTTATCACACTAGGTCACTCTTGCTTTTTACTGTTAAGATATTGATAAATAATTATAAAAATTACTTCTAGGTAGACGCTGTTACTGACACCCGTTAATGTAAATCAAAAAGTGTCTCAGATTTAGATAACATAAAGTCGATAAATAACTTCACTTTTTGCGGCTGTTGTTTACGTTGATGATACAACAAACAAATTCGTCGATTTTCTCCACGCCACTGCGGAAGTACCTTCACTAGTTGCCCTTGTGCTAATTGTTGTTTGACGAATAGCTCTGGACCATACAGGATACCGCCATCATTGACCGCTAATCTCACCGCAGCATACAAATCTGCTAAAGTAATTTTAGCCTCACCATCATAATAATACTGCTCAGTACCTTTAGTTAAATTCCAATTAAATAAAGGCCATACCTTAATTAAATTGTGTTGGTTTAATGTTTGTGGATGATTTATTTCTGCGGCGCTGGCGAGATAATTTTTCGAAGCAAATAAACCATAGTTGAGTACACCTAGCGACTTAGAAACCCAAGATGAATCAGGTTGCGCCCCGCCAACAATCGCAACATCAACTCCTTCATCAATTAAGTCAATTGTTTGATTATTTTGACTAATGTGTAAATTGATCTCTGGATACAATTTTGAAAACTCATTAAAGGCTTCAATCAAAATCATCGAAGTGATAGAGATAGGCGTAGCAATTCTTAATGTGCCCGTAGGGCGGCTTTCTCTGTGCTGTAATTCATCAAACTGATAGATTAACTTGCTATAACGCTCAAACAGCTCAGCCCCCTCTTCTGTTAATCGTAACTTTCGGGTACTTCTCATAATCAACTGGGTATTTAACGCTGCTTCTAACTTGGCAATTTTTCGACTGACTGTTGCAACAGGCATATTAAGCTTAGTGGCGGCCTGTGAAAAACCACCGACACTAACTAAATGGACAAAAAGATGAATGAGTTGTAATTCGATGGCACTATTTTCGTTCATTTAACTCTCAACTGAAAAAACCTTGAATATTGCTCTTGCCAAATGCAAGAGCCATATAACAAGTTATAACATACACCTACAGGACTAACACTTTTCAAATATGTTAAATTTTGAAATGCGACACCAGCTGCGCAAGTTTGTGTGAACCTTGCTCAATTTGCAAGCTGCTATCATTAATTTGTTGATTATGAACATGGTTTTCAGCTGACATATCATTTATACGGGTAATATTCATATTTAACTCATTAATTACCGCACTTTGTTCTTCAGTTGCGCTAGCGATTTGAATATTCATTTGAGATATCTCACCAATAGATGATTTTATAGCATTAAGCGCATCAACCACTTGACCCGTCTCAGACACAGTTTCGGTTGATTGATGTGTAGCACGCTCAACTGAAGAATTAACGCTATCGATAGCATTACGAATTGCATCAATAATACTATTAATTTCACGAGTTGAATCTTGCGTTCTGCTCGCTAAGGTTCGCACTTCATCTGCAACAACCGCAAAACCTCTACCAGCTTCGCCTGCTCGCGCGGCTTCTATCGCAGCATTTAATGCGAGTAAATTAGTTTGATCAGCAATGCTCACTATCACCTCAAGTATTTGGCCAATTTTACTTGAACTCACTTGCAGCCCGTTGCCAACGTCTTGTGTTAACGCCAACTCTTTGGATAACGCCTGAATTTTCTCCATTGCATTATTAACAACCACTAACGTATTGTCTGCTTCTGAATCTGCATTATGGGTACTCTGCGCTGCAATTTGCGCATTAGAGGCGACCTCAGATGCGGTCATCGACATTTCATGTATCGCGGTGGCAACATTCGACGTTTCACTTTGAATATTATTAGATGTGTCATTCGCTTTAACTGCAATGACTGACATATCCGTTGCTACGTTAGCGCTTTGTTCAATTGACTCACTCACTGTCGCGATCAATTCCTGAATTTTAGTGATAAAAATATTAAAATTCGCTGCGATTTGTTTTAGCTCATCCTTACCATCTTCAGATAAACGTAGGGTTAAATCGCCTTCTCCTTTAGCCACATTTTCAAAAGCAGCAATCGTGCTTCGCATAGGAATGGCAATACTTTGTATTATCATCAATAGTAGTAAAATAACCGGCCCCCACACTAGAACAAGGATCAATAAATAGCGAATGACAAAGTCAATCTTTTGAGATGTCACATCGTCAATGTAAATCCCCGTCCCCACTATCCATCCCCAAGGCTTAAATCGTTTCACCACTGACATTTTTGGGCTAGGGCTGTCTTCATTAGGCTTATTCCACATGTAATTAACACCGGCCTTGTCTTGATGTTTTGTCCGCTCTAACATCAATTCGAATAACTTGACTCCGTTGGGATCTTTCATCGCTAACACATTGGTATTAACTAGCTTCTTAGCAAAAGCGTGCTGCACCATTACACCTGTAGCATCAATACTAAAAAAGTATTCTTGACCTGTATATCGCAAGTTGTCCAATGCGTTAATTGCACCTTGTTTAGCTTGTTGTTCAGTGAGTGTCCCACTTACGCTTTGCTGATAGAAATAATCGACAACACTTACTGCCGAATCAACTAAAGCATCTAGTTTTGCTTGTTTTTCATTAATAAGTACGGAGTCAATCCGAGTTAATGCAAATAACAACATTAGTAATGTTGCTAACACTGAAAGCACTAACATACTTAATAAACGATTCGAAATAGTGGTTTTTCTTGACCAAAGATAAATTGCTTTCATATTTCCACCACGCTGTTTTTATTGATATTAATCACAGTAATAACAATATTATTTCTAATATTTTTGATGAATTAAATGCCAGTATTAATGTAAGAAATAAGCCAAAAGATTATCGATATTGCCAAAAGTATAGACCTTACGGGTAAATGAAGGATAAATAAACGATTGAAATAAGGTAAATACTGACAAGGGGCTTTAAAAAGGGTCAATACTATTTTTATGAGAAGATAAGACATGATACAGATCTGGCAATATCTCCCCTGTTAGAACTATCATGGAGTTAACAATAATTAATTCCCTATGTCATTGTATATAAATAAAATATTGAAGTAAGATAGGCTCTTGGGCACAATAAACTCATAGATTACGACTGAAATTGTTAACTGCTTGTGTCAAGTAGTTTGTAAAGTAACCGGCTTCATATTTGAATATTATGATTCGCTTATTAGCAGTACATAAAAAGGGGGGAAATGGCTAATGTTATTTTAGTCCGTCATGGTCAAGCCAGTTTCGCAACAGATAATTATGACAGATTATCAAGCATAGGCGAATTACAAGCTAAACAACTTGGTAAGCATTTAGCCAAGTGTCAGTATTTACCCGCTAAGGCGATTAGCGGTAATATGCATCGTCATATCACCACTCAAGAACATAGCTTAGCGCCATTATCCTTAACCCAATGCCAATTTGTCATTGATCCTGCCTGGAATGAATTTGATCATGAAAATGTATTGAGGGTATTTGATAAACGGTTTAACACTCCCGAATCCACAAAAGCATTTTTAAGTAGTCAATTGCATCCTCAAAAAGCCTTTATAACAGCTATGACCAAGGCGATGGAACAATGGCAACAACAACCTGAAAATAATCAATATAGCGAAAGTTGGCAGCAATTTAATGCTCGCATTAATGAGGGTTTAGCAAGATTAGCCACTGGCTTAAATAGTCATGATAATGTGATAGTTTTCACCTCAGGAGGCGTAATTAGTGCGTTAGTGTTGTCTATTTTGGGATTACCTGCGAGTGCAATGATGAGTATTAATCGTCAATTAACAAACGCTTCAATGACAAAACTCTATGTAAAACAACATCAAAACTACTTGGTAAGTTTGAATGAACATGCATACTTATTGGCTAACTCATGTAACAAAGCGCCAAATGATCAACTTGTTACGTTAATTTAAAAAGGACTATTTATGTTAAGGAAAAATATTCTCATCACTGGTGCCAGCTCAGGGCTAGGTCGTGGGATGGCCGTGGAGTTTGCTAAAAATAATCATAATTTAGCGTTATGTGCTAGAAGGCTTGAACAGTTAGAACAACTAAAAACAGAATTATTAGCCCTTAATCCTGATATTAATGTGTATATTCATTCATTAGATGTGAATCAACATGATGATGTTTTTGCCGTTTTCCAACAATGTAAACAGCAAATGAGCTGTCTTGACCGCATTATAGTTAATGCAGGTATTGGCAAAGGTGCCTCAATCGGAACTGGCTTTTATAAAGCAAATTTGCAAACAGCCCAAACAAATTTTATTGCCGCGATTGTGCAATGTGAAGCCGCAATGGAAATCTTCAGAGCACAAAATGCAGGCCATTTGGTTACTATCTCCTCAATAAGCGCCATGAGGGGTTTTAGACGGGCGTTGACTGTTTATGCGGCAACAAAGGCTGCAGTATCATCTTTAACAGAAGGGATCCGCATTGATGTTATGCATACGCCAATCAAAGTGACCTGTATACACCCAGGTTTTATTCGAACTGAAATTAATGAAAAAGTTAAAAATGTTCCCTTTATTGTTAGCCTTGAAAAAGGCTGTAAATCGATAGTAAAAGCGATTAATAAAGAGAAAGGCAACGCTTATGTGCCCAGCTATCCTTGGGCAGTTTTACATTGGATATTACGTATAGCACCGTTAAATATGCTGCGCAAAATGAGTTAAGCTAAATATAGTTACTCAGTGAATTAAAACAAAAAGCCAAACTTATCGTTTGGCTTTGTTTAAATAAGAATAATTAAAAATTTAAATACTGATTACGCTGCAACAACCTGCTTGGCTTTACGAAGAGGAAACAAGCGATTATGCATCACTTTTATGATCTCAAATTGCGCTAAAGACTTTGTATCAGATAAACGACAAGCTTTAGATAACAACATCACTGTCGCAGCCTGTAAACTGTTTTCCACCACTAAAACCAATACACCTGTTCCATTACAGTTTAATTGGAATAGTTTACCAACCTCACAAAATACACATTCATCACTGCTATCAAAATACCATGATTTTGGCATTTGGGGGTTTAATAAAAAGTGAGCAGCGGTTGCATTAAGGGCAGTTTGCACAATACCAGCATCAGAAATATGAAGCACTTTAGGAAGAATTTCAGCCAAGTGAATATAGAACTTAGCGTGTTCGACACTAAACTCACAACCCCCTTTTGCATCAGGGATTAATTGCTTTGTTTTATATGGGGTTAAGAACTCCATCTCGGAACTCAACGATATACTTAACTGCTGATATCTTGTGTTAAATTCCCAATGCCAGTCCTTATTTGGCATTAATAACATTGCGCAATTCACCTAAAATTTTGGATACATGTCAATATTAGATGATATTTCAGCCAATATCAAAATATTTTACTGAAAATATGATTTATATATCAGAATGTTAGCAAAAATGCGATCGCCCCAAAACGATCGCGGCATGATTTTTGATCAGTAAAATTGATCGTTTGATGCTATTTTGCGCGATAAGCTGAAACGATCTCTGACACTAATTGCGGGCCTTGGTAAATAAAGCCTGAATATATCTGTACTAAGCTTGCTCCTGCAGCAAATTTAGCACTGGCATCTGCAGCAGAGTTAATCCCACCCACACCTATGATCGGGATCTGACCTTGCAAACAATCTGCTAGTTTTTTGATCACTTTAGTCGAAAGCTCAGTTAATGGCTTACCACTTAAACCACCTGTCTCTTCAGCATGTAATAAACCCGCAACGGCATCACGATTTAAAGTGGTATTTGTCGCAATGACTGCATCAAATTTGTTGTTAATAAGTGAGTCAGCAATAGACTGAATTTCTTCATCGGTTAAATCTGGCGCAATTTTTAACGCTACAGGCACATACTTTTGATATTTTGCAGCTAATTCAGTTTGCTTAGCTTTTATAGAACTTAACAAATCATCTAATAGTTCACCGTACTGTAAAGTACGTAAACCCGGTGTATTTGGAGATGAAATATTGACCGCTATATAGGCACTGTGTTGATAAACTTTATCCATACAGATGAGGTAATCGTCTTTACCCTGCTCTACTGGCGTATCTTTATTTTTACCTATATTCACGCCAACCAAAATATCAGATTTTTTGGCCATTAAATTACGAACCAGGTTATCTACACCTTTATTATTAAAACCCATGCGGTTGATAATGCCTTGAGCAGGCTTGAGGCGGAACAAACGTGGTTGGTCGTTACCCGGTTGAGGTCTTGGTGTAACCGTACCGACTTCAACATGACCAAATCCCATCGCATGAAATGCATCAATTGATTCACCATCTTTATCTAAACCCGCAGCTAACCCCACTGGATTAGGGAAAGTTATCCCCATACATTCAACCGGAGTGTGGGCGATTTGTTGACGATAAAAGCAATTTAACGGCGTATTGCCAGTCATTTTCAGACTGCCTATTGCCACGTTATGGGCTAATTCAGGGTCCATCTGAAACATTACTTTTTGTGCGAGTTTGTAAAACATGTTTTCTCCTTGGACTAAAAAAAGCCCCGGCAATCGCCAGGGCTATTTATTATAAAGAATTACTTATGACTTTCACAATGTAAAATCAGTAAGTTAAGTTCTCGTAGGGCGACTGAGAACTTAGCAAATTCATGAGTTTGCGATACTTTAAAGTCAGCTAGCATATGATACCAACGCTCAAGTAACGCTGTATTATTAGTAATCCACTGATTAATAACAAAATCTGCATCACAAGTATTACTACATGTTCTTAACACTGCAGAACTAAGTGCGCGTTGTTGCCAGTCTAATTCTTCTCGGAAAGCAGCTCTTGCAAGCGCTTGCCAATGATTAGCAACTGGTTGAGCACTAATTTGTTCTAAGAACCAATGGATCTCAATCTTAGCACCTAGTTTGAAATAAGTTTCAGAGACTAAATCTACTGATTTATTTTCAATTTCAGCAATTTGCGCAATATCCAATGCTGAGAACAAGGTACTCATCTTAGCGACAACTTGAGCAACTTCTACTGGCACATTCTCATTAGTTAGCGAACGGATCTCAGCAGAAATAGCGTGAACTTCTGCTTCAATCATATATTGATCAACTTTTTCTTTAAGCTGTTCAAATACAGGTTTAAAGAACTCAACCGTTTGTTCAATATTATGATTTCTATTGCGGTGACGAATAAACCAACGGCATGCACGACGCATGTTACGTCTTAACTGATGCAGCATTTCACTCTGCACAATCGCAGGCGTAATGTTGTCCAAGTCAGTAATCGATTTAGTTAATGCCGCTAAGCCAAATACTTCACGCGCCATAGTATAACAAATTGCCGCTTCAGCGACTGAGGCACCCGTCTCATCTTGCATACGTTGAACAAAGTTGAAGCCCATATCATTAACAAGTTCATTTGCTAATGAAGTTGCAATAATTTCGCCACTTAATGGATGATTAACCATTTTGTCAGCATATCTAGCTTGCAACTGTTGTGGAAAATAATTCACTAAAAGTTGGCTTAAGAATGAGTCTTGAGTGATTTCAGGAGTCACTAATTGCTCTTTCAATACCATTTTTGCATACGCAACTAATACAGATATTTCAGGACGTGTTAACGGACGTCCGTTGGCTAAACGATCAGCCAAATCATCATCGGTTGGTAAAAACTCTAAAGCACGATCAAGTTTGCCGTCTTTTTCAAGATACTGAATAAAACGGATTTGCTCTTTAAGTTGAGCGACTCCACTAACTTGAGTCACCGAAATAGTACGAGTTTGATCTTTACAATCTTGCAGTACGATTTCGCTCACTTCATCAGTCATTTGCTCTAATAACGTATTGCGTTGCTTAACCGTTAACTCACCTTCTGCAACCAAAGTGTTTAAGAAAATCTTTATGTTTACTTCATTGTCTGAACAGTCAACACCACCAACGTTATCAACAAAGTCAGTATTCATTCGACCGCCATTGGCAGCATATTCAATACGACCTAACTGCGTACAACCGAGGTTTCCACCTTCACCAATAATTTTGGCGCGAACTTCGTTACCATTGACTCGTAATGCATCATTAGCACGATCGCCCACTTCAACATGAGTTTCTTTACTTGATTTAACGTAAGTTCCAATACCGCCGTTCCAAATCAGATCGACTGGCATTTTCAGTAGTTCTTTTAACAATTCGATAGGATTCATGCTGTCCTTTTCAGTATTCAGCATGGTTTTCATTTCGGCAGTTAATTTAATTGATTTTGCTGAGCGTAAGAAAATACCACCGCCTTTTGAAATCAAATTGGCATTGTAGTCTTCCCAGCTTGAACGAGGTAAGTCAAATAATCGCTTACGTTCTATATAACTTTGTGCTGCATCCGGATTAGGGTCGATAAAGATATGCATGTGGTTAAACGCGGCAACAAGTCTAGTATGCTTTGAAAGCAACATGCCATTACCAAAAACATCGCCCGCCATATCACCAATCGCCAAACAACTAAATTCAGTGGTTTGACAATCAATGCCTATTTCACGGAAATGACGCTTAACTGATTCCCAGCCGCCTTTGGCGGTAATGCCCATTTTTTTATGGTCATAACCGTTACTGCCACCCGATGCAAACGCATCTCCTAACCAAAAGTCATATTCAATGGCAATAGAGTTAGCGATATCAGAGAAAGTCGCAGTACCTTTATCCGCAGCGACAACAAGATAAGGATCATCATCATCGTGACGTACAACATCGACTGGCGGAACAACTTCACCGTTTTTAATATTGTCCGAAATGTCTAACAAGCCACGGATAAATAGACGGTAACATTCTTGGCCTTCAGTGAAGAAGGCTTCACGACCACCTTCTGTCGGAAGCTGTTTGCATACAAATCCACCTTTAGCTCCCACAGGGACGATTACGGTGTTTTTAACTTGCTGTGCTTTAACTAAACCTAATACCTCGGTACGGAAATCTTCACGTCTGTCAGACCAACGTAAGCCTCCTCGAGCAACTTTGCCGCCACGTAAATGAACCCCTTCTACTCGAGGTGAGTAAACAAAGATTTCATACTTAGGCAATGGTTTTGGCATCTCTGGAATTAAGTTTGGTGCGAACTTAAATGAGGTATAAGCCTTATGCTCACCCTTGGCATCAGATTGATAAAAATTGGTTCGTAATGTGGCATGAATTAAGTCTAAATAACGACGAATAATGCGGTCATCATCTAAACTTGATACATCGTCTAACTGTTTATCAATCTGCTCTAAAAATTTACTTAGCGTACGCGTTTTTAGTTTTGGATTAAATTTACGAATGAACATTTTCACCAATAAATCGGCAATCTTTGGATAGCGATTAAAGGTTTCTTCAATATAAGATTGGCTAAATGTTGCATCGATTTGACGCATATACTTGGCATAGGCACGAAGTATTGATACTTCACGACCCGTTAAGCCTGTTGATAATACCATGCGGTTAAAACCGTCATCTTCCAGTTTTTTCTGCCAAACCAGCGATAAGGCATTTTGGAAACGCTCTTGGCTATCTGCCAAATTATCAATAGCAGCACCTTGAACTGTCATTAAAAAGTCAAGGATCCAGAAGGTACAACCATCAGTGGTTTTTACTTCATAAGGACGTTCATTAATGACACGCAAACCAAAGTTTTCTAGCATTGGTAACACATCAGATAAATGAATAGGCTCATCTTTATGGAATAATTTTAACCGAACTTTATTGTTATCTAAGGCGCTTTCTTGTGGCTGATAGAACAACATCCCGAGTTTATGTTCATCATCTAGCGCTTCTAAGTGCTGTAGATCAACCACGCTCGAACTCGGTAATACATCATCTTTGTAGCTTTGAGAGAAAGCATTTGTGTAACGTTTGGTTAAACCGGTACCAGCTTGTTCACCTAGCGCATTATTTAGTGCACTGTGTAATTTGTCATCCCATGAGCGTGCAGCTTCAATAAGATTGTGTTCAATTGCAGCCACATCGACATCCATATTATTATTATCGACTTTAATAATGTAATGCGTACGAGCCAGAGTAGACTCCGAAAAATACGTAGTAAATTCCACATCTTCTGTACTATTAAAGTGTTGGGCAAGAATTCGTTGGGTATCTTGGCGGAACTTAGTATTGTAGCGGTCTTTCGAGACATACACTAAACATGATAAGAAACGCCCAAAACCATCTTTACGAACAAATAATTTAAGCTTGTCGCGGTCTTGCATTTCAAGCACACCGTGAGCCATCTCAGATAGCTGCTCAACTTTCGCCTGAATTAACTCATCACGAGGTAAGTTTTCCAAGATGTTCATCATGGCTTTATAATCATGAGAACGTGGCGCAAGACCAGAACGCTCAAGCACTCGCTCAACTTTTTGAGCTAATAGCGGAATTTCACGCGGACTGCGGTTGTAAAGATTTGATGCATATAAACCAATAAAACGGTCTTCACCAATTACATTGCCTTTTTTATCAAAGCGTTTAATGCCGATGTAATCGACATATGCCGGACGATGTACTCGGCTTTTCGCTGAGCTTTTGGTTAATACTAATAAACTTTGATCTAACGCTTCTTTACGGGCACTTTCTGATAAGGTAGATAATAACAAACCACGATCGCTGATGTTCGCTTTTGACCGAGTCATTAAACCTAAACTTGAGCTAAAATCCGGTATTAACTCAACATCACCTTCTATACGCTTTAAATCGTAATAACGATAACCAAGTAAAGTAAAATGGTGATTGTTTAAGTAAGTAAGAAAATTGATTGCCTCTTCAAGCTCTGATTTATCTCCCGGAAAAGGTCTTTTAGCTAGCTGCTTAATGGTTTCAGTCAATTTAGCAGACATGTTCTCCCAATCGACAACGGACGCTTTAACATCGGCTAATACTGATTGAATTTCTTTTTCGATGACCTTAATGTCGGCATCACTATTTTGTTTATCAATTTCAATCAAGAAAACTGCGATATTATCACTATTTTTTGGCGCATCATTAATAAAAGTGATTTCCGTAACAGCGTTATTTTCACGGGCAACTGATAACGGTGTATGCAGTAATACGTGCGCAGTAATCCCCATTCTATTTAACGCCATAGACAAAGAGTCTACTAAAAATGGCATATCGGGTTGGATCACTTCAATTACGCTATGAGTTGACTGCCAGCCATGTTTAGACTGACTTGGATTAAACACACGAATGTGGGTTTGATCCGCAGGTGTTTTATTTAACGCATTCCACAGGCTCACTACTGCGCCATATAAATCACTGTCATTTCGGACATTGAGGTCGTCTTTTGACATATGGGTGTAGAGGCAATGGGCAAATTGCTCCACTTGCTTTGCTTGTGAATTAGGGATTTTTGTATGAATTAAATTAACTACGTTTTCTAGTAGTACAGAAGGCATTGCATCTTTAAAGGCCATTTTGCAGATTCCTTAAGCGTCTATGGCAGCGCTTTTATCATTATATGGATGCTTCGGCTTGTTTGACTCAAAGTGGTCTACTTTAAGATCTGGCGCAAAGTTTATTACTAAACTGCTGCTATATCGAGAAAAATTTTAGTGGTAGATCCTCTATTTAGCGACTTTTAGAATGGATTTTTTGTATGAAATGCAATAAAAATCGAACTTTTAGACTAACTATGCAAAAAAAAATGGAGAGCATCGCTCTCCATTTGGATTAATTTCTTGATCTTATTTAGTTTTAGGCCAAAACATTGCCGAAAGCGCAGGCAGAATAATAATTGCCCCTAACATATTTACTAAAAACATAAATGTTAACAAAATCCCCATATCCATTTGGAATTTTAAATCGGAGAAGAACCAAGTACTCACCCCAATGGCTAATGTTAACCCGGTAAAGATCACCGCACTGCCCCGCTCAACTAATGCTTCAAAATAAGCTTGTTGAACTGGCATGCCATTAGAGAGTTTACTCGACATAGTGGATAAAATATAAATGCCGTAATCCACTCCAATACCGACCCCTAATGCAATCACAGGCAAAGTACTTACCGCCAGACCAATATCCAATAGGGTCATTAACGCTTGAGCTAAGGTAGACACCACATACAAAGGGATAATCACTGCAATGGTAGCCTTTAGTGACTTGAAGCTAATTAAACACAAAATAAATACTGCACCATAGACATAAAGCATCATAGGCAATTGTGCTTCGCTAACAGCTTCGTTTGTTGCCGCCATAACCCCAACAGGGCCAGAGGCAAGTTTAAACTGTAACTTGTCAGTATTGAGCTGACTTGCCACACTTTTCACTTTTTCAACAACTACTTCAATTGTTTCGGCTTTATGATCTTTTAAGAAAAGATACACCGGCATTACCGAGCAATTACCGTTAAGCAAACCAGAAGTTGTAGGAACTTGACCCACAGCTTGCACTAAACTTGCCGTGGTGCGAGGTAAAATTTGCCACTTAGGATTACCCTCGTTAAAACCAGAGTTAACCTTTTTTGCGATCGAAGCTAAACTTGCGGTAGATTCAACACCCGGTGTGTTAGCAACCATCCATTCAAATTGGTCGATTTGATTTAATAGTGAATGGTAAGTACAGGCCTCAGGCTCAGCTTCCACAATCACCGACATTACATCTGTGGTAATTGAAAAATGGTCAGTAATAAAGAAAGTATCTTGGTTATAGCGTGAGTCTTGATGAAGCGCTGGCGCTCCTCCCTTTAAATCACCAATTTTCATCTGTGTCGCCTGCATAAAACCTACCGCATATAAAACGGCGGTTGACACCAACACAATTACCGCATATTTGGGCGTGGCGAATTTTGACAAACTACGCCAAATATTTTCAATTTTCTGAGTTTGTTGCGGATTATCTTTCGCATTTGACAAGTTAGTGTATGAAATGACTAAAGGCAGCAAGATTAAGTTGGTTAAAATAATAACCGCAACACCTAAAGATGCTGAAATGGCTAATTCACGGATAATGCCAATATCAATTGCCAGTAAGGTTAAAAAACCCACTGTGTCAGACAATAGCGCAACACCACCGGGAACTAATAAACTTCGAAAAGCAGAGGCCGCTGCCGCCTTTGTTGCTTGACCATCAATAACTCGACGCCGAACAGCGTTAATCATTTGCACACCATGGCTAACACCGATAGCAAACACCAAAAATGGTACTAATATGGACATTGGATCTAAACCAAAACCGACTACGGTTAATAATCCTAATTGCCAAATTACGGCCATCAAGCTGCATAGTAGAGGTAATACTGTGAGTATGATTGACTTAGAAAATAGATAAACCATCACGGCAGTAATCGCAATAGCTATCAAGAAAAACAGCACAACGCCTTTGGCACCGTCAGCAACGTCACCGGCCATTTTAGCAAAGCCAATTATATGGATTTTTATATGCTCATTTTCAAACTGACCACGTAATTCCTCTTCTAACTGAGTGGCAAATGCAATTGTGTTAAGTGCTTCACCAGTTTGCGGATCAAACTCCATTAATTGAGCAGACACCATTGCCGCAGAATAATCATTCGCAATTAAGCGTCCAACAATCCCCGCCTTTTCAATGTTGTCTCTAACAATGCCTAAACCATAGTCATCCGTAGTAAAATCCGCAGGTATAACTGGACCACCGGCAAAGCCATCTTCGACGACTTCAGTAAAACGCGTTGATGGAGAATATAACGACTTAACTTGTGAACGCTCAACACCAGGAATAAAAAATAATTGGTCGTGAACGTTTTTAAGTGCTTCAAAAAATACCGGATTAAAGATATTTCCGCTGGTATCTTCAACTGCAACCATAATGCTGTTTGCACCACCAAATTCTTTTTGATGCTTAGTGTAGGTTTGCATATAAGAATGGTTCAGCGGAATATTCTTGCTGAACGCAGCGTCCATTTTTAATTGGCTAGCTTGGTACCCTAGAAATACCGTGATCAGAATAAATGATAAAATCACCCACATCCGATTACGAAATAAATGTGTTTCAAAACCATTGACCAGTTTTTCTAACATCTTGTCGGCCCTATTATTGTTATATTTTTAGAATTATTTAACGAGTTGAAACAGCCCTTTCGAACCAGCAAACCAAATTTCCCCTTGGGTATTTTTGGCTACAGCGACAACATTTTCGCCCTGACGTCGAGTAACTACTTCAGCTTTTCCATCTTTAATTTTTAAAACCATCCCAGCATTACCAACAAGGTATAAATCGCCGTCATGTACTAAAGCTGAGTTGATTGATGACTCAACGGGCAACTCAATTTGTTGCCAGTAGCTTAAATCTGCAGGAGCTTGAAAGACATGACCACGTAACCCCATAACATAAACATCATCACCTAGAGTGATCGCATTAAACATTGAGCCATCATAATCAAAGTCAACTTTGTCGAAGGTTTGTCCTAAATCGGAAGAAACGGCAACCAAGCCTAATTCACCAACCAGTAATAATCGGTTGTCTTCAAGACTAATGATACGATTGAAATGAGGTAATAATGCGGCCCGTTCAGATAAATAAAGTTGCTCGTCTTCAAGTTTTAAGTCGTTTAGATATGAGACATCTTCTTCAAATAACAGTTCTTGATGAAACTCATCTTGCCAAGTCTGACCACCATCTTTAGTGCGATAAAATAAGCCATAAGCCCCTATCGCCACGCCATGCGTAGCTGAAAAAAATCGTACATCAAGAAAAGGCTTTTCAAGCTGAGTAGATTGCATTTGTAGTGACCATGTTTGACCACCATCTTGAGTATGAATAATAGTAGCATCGTGACCTACGGCCCAACCTAACTTATCATCCAAAAAAAACACTTTTGTTAATTGAGAGACAACGGGGCTAGAAACCTGTTGCCACTGTTGCTCGAAAACTAATACATGACCTCGCTCACCTACTGCTACTAATTTATCTCCAACATTGGCGATATCAAGTAACAAAGACGACTGAGCTAATGGTTGTATTTGTGCAGATAAAGGGTCAAATTGTGCGTTGACTGAAGCAGTATATAAACATGCGCTTAAACCAATCGCTACGACACTGCGAAGCATGCTAACCGGCATACAAACTTCCTTACGTTTAGGGGCGCAAAGCGCCCCATCAATAACAGACTAGATAGAATTAACGAATACCAGCTCGACGCAATGCATCTGGGGTAAAGTTTGCTTCAGATAGGTTCGCATCAAAATTATACATACGACCTTCATTATCTAAGCCCATTGCAAGATAACGTCTAGATTGTAGGTCATGGAATATTTCTAACGTACTCCAATGTGTAGGCACTTCATAGTAGTTAATGCTATGTGCTGTACCAACACGGTATAACTCGTCACGGTTATCGTACATGTCAGTTAATGAAACTTGCCAAGAATCTTCATCGATATAAAAAACACGAGTTTTATAGATATGACGCATACCTTCTTTCAAGGTTGCCTTCACTTCCCAAACGCGGTGTTTTTCCCAACGAGCGTACTCAGGATTAATATGCCCAGGTTTCAAAATTTGGTCATATTTAAGATCGCTTGAGTGAAGCTTATAGTCGTTATAAGGAATAAAGATTTCTTTTTTACCGACTAATTCCCAGTTATAACGTACTGGAGATCCATTGAACATATCAAAGTCATCGGTTGTTCTTAAGCCATCAGATACTGTACCTGGCGTATCAAAGGATACGTTAGGCGCTTTACGTACACGACGCTGCCCAGTGTTATAAGTCCATGCTTGACGAGGCAACGCCTCTTGATCCATGGTTTCTTTTACTAATAACGCCGTACCCGCAAGACGTGCAGGTTGAGTCACAACTTGTTTAAAGTAAAACAAGGTGTTGGTCTCTTTTAACTTATCTAACGTGATTTCAGGGCGAGTATATTCAAAACGAATTTCTTCTGCGTTTTCAACTAAAGTATATGAACCACCTGCTGTTGGTGCAGCTTGGCTACGATAGGTTTCTACATCGACACCACGAAAACGTAGGATATGATTCCAAATCACTTCTAAACCGTTTGAAGGAATAGGAAATGGCACGCCAATAGTCGCACCAGTGATACCATTTCCTTGAGCGACTAATTCAGCCGATGTGGCATTCGCTTTGATGGCTTCATAAACATACTGCGGTGCCGAAGCGGTACGACGGGTTTCATAGACATTCATTTTGTAAGTGTCTGGATACAGCTCAAATAACTTGTTTTGACCTGGCGTTAAATATGCCTGATATTGCGCTTTGTTAGCGTTGGTAACAGTAAACAGTATTTTGTCGTTAGGAAATGGATCTGGGTGATGCATTCCTTTTTCATAACCCGCAACAGGTTTGGTAATACCACCATCCCAAGCAGGGATTGAACCATCAGCATTAGCGGCTTTTTCTGCGCCCATTGGCGTTAAACTGGTACCTAACTTTGCAGCATCAGCTTCTGATACTTTCGCCATCGCAACAGGAGCACCTAGTGCCATAATCACTGCTGCCGATAATATCGTCAGTTTTTTCATTATTATTATCCTTTTAAATCGAGTACTTGACGTTAAACGAGACATAATCTCGATCTTCCATCGCGTTAGTCGTTCCTACACCACCAAAGAAGCTATTGTATGAAAAATCAACGCCCCAACGATTTTGGTAGTCAAAGTTTAGACCCACTGCCACTGATTTCTTACCTTCAGTGAACAAAAACATAGGATCTGGTGTAATACCATCAACGTCATGAGAGAAAATGACTCTCGGTGCCATGTTTACACCGGCAAATACGTTGTTAAAGTCAGCCTTAGCAACTAAACGGTAACCCCAAGCAAAATCAGTAGGAAATGGATTTGTTTCAGGCCCATTATGTAACGCTTGAATAATACCTGGCATATCTGGATTTCCACCAGAACGAGCTGTCCCTGGTCCATTTAAACGTAACTCATCAAATCCAGGCATATCATGGATCCAAACCCCACCAATTTCAGCTAAAGTGGTTAGATTATCCATACCTAAAGTTGGGCCCCATAGATGGGTAAAAGTCATTTGTGCTTGCGTGGTATCTAATTGAATAAAACCATCAACGGTCTCACCTGGCGCATACACATCCATTTGCGAGATGCCATCAAGATCGGGACGCAAACCGGCATTGGCTAACTGCTGTGGCATGGCTGCAAATAGTAACTCTACATCATCAATCTGCAAAGGTTCATCCACGCGGTGAGCAATTTCACCAGCAACAGAAGTGTCGCCTAGTAACGTATTGAAACTAAAACCATATAGTTGAATATCTTCTGGATAAACAATTTGAGCTTTAGTGAACGTTTCCATACTCAACATAAGTTCACGATCAATCACACCACCACTGGCGGCTAAACGGCCATAATCTCGACCAATTGCTTCTGCAGTGAAGTTTGACGCTGTACCGCTGATTAATGGGCGACGGCTATGGTAGTTCATGTAGTATAAACCAAATTCGGTTTCACCAAGCTCAGGTGCGTAATAACCTAACTTGATACCATATTGACCGCTGTCCTCAGGTTCTGCTTCATCTTGAACCAAAGCCACTTTGGTTGAATAAGCGACCATAGCAGAGGCTAATGCTGGATGAAAATTAGCCGCTGCAGCTTGTCCATATAACGCTTTGTATTCAGACATCAAAAACTCTAAATTAATGTCTGGATTAGAGTTAAAACCTAACTGCGCGTTTTGGGCATAACCGCCAAAACCGGCAAAATCGTTGGTGGCAAAGTTAGAGCCCGGTGTTGGAACCCAAATTGGCTCCCAATCATATTGGTAGAAAGCTTCAACGTTTAAGTTTTCTGTTAAACCTAAAGAAGCCCATACCATCCCCTGTGGGCGGAATGCTTCTTTTAGTTCAGCACCTGGTGCATTAAGGATGTTTAAATCAACGGCGTTGATAATACCAATACCATGAGGAATCAAGGTACTTTCACCCCAAGAAACTACTTGATTACCAACACGAACAGTTAAAGGATTTGCACCGTCGTTTAAATCCCAATTGGCATAAACAAAAGCATCCAGTAAACGAATGTCTTTGCATTGAACTTCAGAGGCTCTGTCATCTTCACAAGGGTCAAACCCGTTACCGGTTAACGGGTCATTGAAGTCATAATCACCATCATTCAATTTACGATCATAAAAATACATACCACGCACAAATAAGCCGTAGTTTTCATATTTTAGTGATAATTCATGAAGGCCTTTGAATATCTCAGAGGTGGTATCACCACGAGAATAAAGCAAGTTACTTAAGTCGTTGTTACTTGAATAACTACCTGGTTGGGCCCAAATTTGCGCAGAAGTATATCGCGTGTCACCAAAGGCTGAGTAACCAGTCCAATCGAACTGTGGCTGATTAACTTTACCAATTTGATCTTTCCAATTGCGTTCACCGACACGCCAGCTAGCACCGACAGTCCATGTAGAGTCGAAACTACCATCTACTTCACCCCAATTGAATGAAACAGCTGAAACATTCGGACTCATTGCGAAACACAATGCCGACACCACCCCCAAAGCAAGTGCCGACTTGTTAAATTTTTTCTTAACAATATTCATTTTAGCTTTTCTCCGTAACCTGCTGGATTCGTTGTTATAGGAATTAAAACCAACATCTTGTTAGCCTACAGGTAACACCATTGTTACAGCATTTAACCTACTTGGGCAAGGTCAAAACAGAGAAAATAGTTAATAAAATTAACGTAGTTAACACAAATAACACACGTGAATTTAGCTGTGTATTTGAAAAGCAAGTAACCCAATATTTAAAAGTAATTACTCTAAATATTAAAAGTATAAAAATCAGCATGTTGCAGATAGTAAAAATAAAAATCAGATAGCCACAATAAACAGCCGTTTGTTTGAAGTAATTGCTCTATAATTTATTAAGCGATTGATACTTTCCGTTACTATCAAGTACTAATTTAAATCGTCCTTGGATGCCATTGATTGTTAAAAAAGGTCGGAAATATTTCGCGTTTACATAAAGATTTCGGCCATGTATGTCTGTGATAGCGACTTTATCTGCAATTCCTTTATAGTATGCTAAAAATGCATCATAACTGATGCTTATACTAAAAATAAATTCCATAAATCCTCAGATTCAATGAAAAAGGAGAGCAAGCTCTCCCTTATAAAAGTTAAGATAATTCGTTTACTTTAACGCTTTTTCAACTTTTTCGTATAGATCTTTCGATAAATCAGGTAGTTCTCTTAATGTTACTAACGCTTGCTTCATCAGATCTTGTCTATGTGGATCAAACTTGGCAAATTGAATTAACGGCGTGATCATTCGTGAGGCGACCTGTGGATTAGATTTATTCAACTTAATTAGAATAGATGTTAAATATTGATAACCCAAACCATCATTCCGGTGAAACTGATAAGTATTCGCCGCAGCAAAAGCGCCAATCAATGAGCGTATCCGATTAGGATTTGCAAAGCTAAAACTGCTGTGGTGCGTCAATGATTTTATCTTGTTAATCACATCGGCATCATTGGCAACCGCTTGTAACATAAACCATTTATCCATCACTAATGGCGTATCCTTCCATTTAGATTCAAAATCGGCTAGTAACATTGGTAAGCAAGCAAACTGCCCTTGTGTCGCGGCTTTAAGCGCAGCTAGACTATCAGTCATATTGCTTGCATTTTGATATTGTTTAATAACGTACTGCTCATATTCATCTGACACTGTAGCAAGTAAAAGCAATGCCGCGTTTTTGAATGCCCGTTGTGGTGCACAGTCTTTATCACTTAATTCACGATATCGAGCAATCAACTCATCTTCACAAGCCGATGCAATTTGCTCAATAACAAACTCTCTTGCTATCTGTAATGCATCTAAATCAACATGGTCAACTTGTTCAATTAATGAGGCGGCTGTAGTTAAGGTTAAAATTTCAGCAATAAGCGCATGATCCAGCTCATCGCTTAATATCACCCCACGGAATGCTTCAATAACCCTTGAATCCACCATCATTGATTGTTTATCTTGCAACTGTGCGACATTATGCCAAACACTTTGGCTAAACAATTGGACAGAAGCCTCCCAGCGAGCGACTTCACTGCTAGCAAATCGCATTAAATGTACTAATTGATCAAAATTAACATCGTATACCAGTTTAACTGGCGCTGAAAAATCTTGTAACAAAGACGCAACAGGCATACTTGTAAAACCGTCAAACGTAAAGCATTGGCTGGCTTTAGTAAAATCAAGTACTTGATTTACCTTCGACTTGCCAGTCGCATCCAATAACTCGATACTAAAAGGAATGTGCAGTGTTTGCCCTTTCACACCTTGGCTCGACACCGTTTGTTTTAATTCAATTTTGTATTGACCCGATTGTGGATCAAATGTTTCATTTACAGTGACAATCGGCGTGCCAGCTTGAGAATACCAGCGACGAAATTGCTGTAAATCGATGCCACTGGCGGTTTCCATTGCATTAACAAAATCATCACAGGTTACGGCTTGCCCATCATGACGTTCAAAATAACATTTCATCCCAGCTTGAAAGCCTTGTTCACCAAGAATGGTATGCATCATCCGGATAACTTCTGCACCTTTGTCGTATACCGTAACAGTATAGAAATTATTCATTTCAATAACAGATTCGGGTCGAATTGGATGCGACATTGGCCCTGAGTCTTCAGCAAACTGTTGGTTCTTCATTACCTTGATGGCATGAATACGATTAACTGCACGAGAACCCATATCAGAACTGAACTCTTGATCGCGAAAAACCGTTAAGCCTTCTTTTAAGCTTAATTGGAACCAATCACGACAAGTCACTCGGTTACCAGTCCAATTATGAAAATACTCGTGGCCGACGACCGATTCAATGCCGTGATAATCTTCATCGGTTGCGCTGGCTTTATCAGCAAGTACATATTTGGTATTAAAGACATTAAGACCTTTATTTTCCATTGCCCCCATATTGAAAAAATCAACCGCGACAATCATATAAATATCTAAGTCATATTCAAGATTAAAGCGCTCTTCATCCCATTTCATTGACTTTTTCAACGACTCGATGGCGTGACCCGCTTTATGTAAGTTACCTTTATCCACAAAAACTTGTAACTTAACCTCTCGACCAGATTGGGTTATAAACTTATCTTCCAGTAAATCAAAGTCACCAGCCACTAAAGCAAATAAATAACTTGGCTTTGGAAAAGGATCTTGCCAGCGTACAAAATGCCTTCCTGAGCGTGGCATTTCGCCCTGTTCAATTAAATTACCATTACTTAATAAATACGGAAATTGTGCTTTATCAGCTTCGATACGCACAGTATATTTTGCTAATACATCAGGTCTATCTAAAAAGTAGGTAATGCGACGGAAACCTTCTGCTTCACATTGAGTGCAATAGGCACCGTCCGACATATATAACCCTTCCAAGCTAGTATTAGCTTCAGGGTTTAGCCCAGTAATAATTTCAAGCTGAAATTCTTTTTCATCAGTAGTAATAACGAGAGTCGAATCAGTTTGACGATACTCACAAGGTAAGCCATTTAATTTAACTGACTTCAAGGTAAGCTGCTCACCATCTAATACCAAATCAAATTGATGATCATGACTACGCTTAATATGGCTATTGGCTATCACTTGAGTATTTTCGCCATCAAGTATGACATTTAAATCAATATCACTAATGGAAAAATGTGGTGCGCTATAGTCTTTTAAATGTTTAGCTTGATTCTGCGACATAATATTTCCTGCTTATTTTTATAACAAAAAACGCGCTAATGCGCGTTTTTATATTGTTCTGGTGAAACTATTTAGCGTTGTTTTTAGCTAATTTTTTTGCATCGACCATATCGAGGGTGATCAATGCTGTTTCATCTAAAAATGGATCCGGCACTGTGACATCTTTATCATCCTCAATATCATCTAGAGATTTTACAGGCTCTAATCCTTGACGAATTCGACGGTCGTTTGCTCTATCGAGTGCACGTTTGTCATCATCTTCACGGGAAGCTAGACGTTCACTCTCAACTAACGATATCGTTTTATCATTATGATGTTTTTTGAATTCGCTAATATCTTGATAAATATAACTGAATTCAACATCTGACTTGATACGGTTTTGATGTTTTACATCAAGTTGACTAACCAGTTCTGGGGTAATATTGCCCAAGGTGCCATATTGTGCAACGGGTACTTTATCCCATGGTAAGGCATTTTTCTCTTCAGACTCACCATACTCTCCAGGCTCAAGCGCACTTGGGAAACGAATATCTGGCGTCACCCCTTTTAACTGCGTACTACCACCATTTATACGGTAAAACTTAGCGATGGTATATTGAACATGGCCAATCGGTTTGTCGTACATATCATAAATTCGACCAAGGCTTTTATGTTGCTGAACTGTGCCTTTACCAAAGGTTGATTCACCCACAATTAATGCACGCTCATAATCTTGCAAAGCTGCGGCAAAGATTTCAGAAGCTGAAGCGCTGTAACGATCAACCATCACAGTTAATGGACCATCATATGCACTTTTACCATCATTATCGCGGTTTTGGTTTATTCGACCATTAGCATCACGTATTTGCACCACTGGGCCCATATCGATAAACAAGCCTGTTAATAAGGTAGCTTCCGTTAATGCACCACCACCGTTTGCACGTAAATCGATGATCACCCCTTCAACATTCGCTTCTTTTAACTTAACTAATTCTTTTGCGACATCTTCAGACAAATTCATGTAAAAACCAGGAATTTGAATTACGCCGACTTTACGGTTAGCGTATTCGCCATCTGATGGCTCGATAATTTTTGACGTTGCAGCTCGATCTTCTAGACGAATTTTGTCACGGACAATGGTTACCTCAAATGGCTTGGCATTGGCACCGCCTTTTTTAGGTAAAATTTGCAAGACAACTTCACTGCCCTTAGGTCCTTTAATCAGCTCGACGACATCGTCTAATCGCCAACCAATTACATCAACGATTTCTTTATCTTTTTGACCAACGCCAACAATTTTATCTTCAGGTGATAATTTTTCACTGATAGCAGCTGGGCCACCAGCAACTAAACTTTTAATAACAGTATAATCATCATCCATTTGTAAAACCGCCCCAATACCTTCAAGGCTTAGGTTCATTTCCATTTGGAAACGCTCGGCATTACGTGGAGATAAATAACTGGTATGAGGTTCAACCGTTCTAGCAAAGGCATTCATCACACTTTGGAATACATCTTCACTTTTGGTTTGACTTAAACGTTTAATCGCATTGTTGTAACGCTTTGATAAGATTTCAACAATCTCATCCCATTTTTTTCCCGTTAACTTAAGGTTTAACGCATCATACTTAACGCGCTGGCGCCATAGTTCGTTAACTTCAGCTTCATCTTTTGGCCACGCCGCATCCTTACGATCAAACTCATAAGCATCACCTGCAAGAGTAAAGTCAAATTCGTTTTCAAGTAAAGTTAGGGCATAAGCAAAACGCTGGTAACGACGGGTTTGTACTAAATCAAACATTTTATATGCAGGTGAGATATCGCCTGATTTAACCATGTCATCAAATTGATGTTGATACTGATTAAAGTTATCTATATCGGCTTGAGTAAGCACATTACGGCGGAAATCCAGCTGTTCTAAGAAACGGGCATATATTTGTTCTGAAAACGCATCATCTAAATCGAACCGATGATAATGCGCTCGAGTAAATAAATTGGTTACACGTTTGCTGGCAACCTGATGTTGCGGTTCTTGGGCTAGCTTGGGTAACTCGCTGATTTGAATAGTTGGTGAAATTGCCCATGCCGAAAATCCGACAAATAAACTGGCAATTGACGCAGCCAAGGTAAGTTTTCGCATCAACAAGTTACTCCTTAAATTTATAATAGTATGTGATCTACACGTACTTTGATCGTCAAGCCAGTATCTAACTGAACATGCACATCATCTTTCTTGATGTCGGTGATAGTGCCAGCAACTGGAGATGCACCAAGCTTAACATTAACACGTTGATTAGTAGAAAGTTCTTCCATTTTAGCTTGAACTAAATTCACAACAGGAGCAACCGTTTTTACTGGACGGTCTTTTTTGACTGCTGGGCGTTTAGCCGGTGCTTTTTTAGCAGGCTTTTTAGCGACCACTTTAGGCGCTTGAGCAAGACGCTTTGCTTTTGCTTTTTCTTGGCTTTCTTTTAAGGTTGCTTGAGCATGATCGACATGTTCTTGCTCTAACTCACCGCAATCGTTGCCATCTAAGTCAACACGTTGAACACCTGCTTTAACACCTTTTAAATAGCGCCAGCTACTTGTGTATCGACGTAACGCAACACGTAATTGTGTTTTACTTACTCTAGAATCATCAGCTAACCGTTCAGCCAAGTCTTGAAATAAACCAATTTTTAAAGGCTTAGTTTCGCCCTCAGCAATAAAACATGCTGGAAAGGTTTCGTATAAAAACGCTAAAATTGCGTTGGTGTCGGTCAACTTGTCTGTTGATTCCATTTTTACTTCCACGTTAAATAAAGGGACTTTTCAGCTTTATTGCTTGAAGTCGTTCATCATTTGCTAAGCTTTAACACTTAACCTACAAATTAGCACTAACAGTTGCAGAGCTAAAGGTCTAGACACAAACCTTAACAAAATAACTGGTGCCATCACTAGTATAAAATATTGCCAACTCACAATGAAATGTAATTTAGCTCTAGCTGCCTATTATAAAGCTCATGGCAGCGATTGCGACAATCATTTAGTCATAATTGATGGCTATTTAACCAAATAAGCATGTTTCAAACTGTTTAACGAGTAATTCAATCCCAAGTTGATCTTGTTCATCGAATCTATCGAGTAACGGACTATCAATATCAAGCACCGCGATGACCTTACCATTTTGATGGACAGGCACAACTATTTCAGAGTTGCTGGCAGAATCACAAGCGATATGCCCTTCAAACTGGTGTACGTCGGCCACTCTTTGTGTGGTATTAGTTGCAGCAGCAGTGCCACATACCCCTTTACCCATTGCAATTCTGGTGCAAGCGACTTTGCCTTGAAAAGGACCTAAAACTAATTGGTCATTTTTGACTATATAAAAACCTGCCCAATTTAAATCATCAAGGTTATCATTGATTAAGGCAGAGAAATTAGCCATTGCAGCAATTAAATCATCTTCACCAGATATCAAGGCTTCAACTTGACGCACTAAAGTTTGGTAGAACTCGGTTTTCATTTTTATTCCTTTAACACAACAATTTGGCTCAACTTATCATTCGATTTTAGAAGTTGAGAAAATAAAGTTAATCTTGTTTAGTGGCTTTCTTTTTGGGTTTAGGGTCTGCAGGAGCTTTAACGGTTGTGCCACCTTTTAGCAAGTTAGTTAGCTCATCTTTTTTGCTTGCAAGATAGAAAGCAAGTTTTTCACTGGTTGATTCGTCAAGTTCAACATCTGAGTCCATTAAAAAAGGCACGAGGTTATCAATGATATCTAGCATTTTGTCGTAAGCATCGGCTTCTTTTTTGGATGTAAAAGTCATCTTTTCAACCCCTTCTCTTACCACGACAAATTGGGTAATTACTGCCATGAATTCATCTCCACTGTTTTTATATACAGTGCAAAGGTTGACATATTTTTAGTCAATTAAGCAAGAGAATAACGACAAAAACATTCATTTAGTTAATATTTTACGTTAGAGGGCTAATCTAATTTGTAAATATAAGTATAATGAATACCTCAATTTGAGACTATTCATCCTAACAAGATAATAATAATGTCTGAGCAAAAGTCATATAACGCTATAATGCTATGTCGGTCGTGTGATTTGGTAACTCGCAAACGAGCGTTACCTTCTAACGTTCGTGCACTTTGTCCGCGATGCCACACAGCCCTCTACGACACACCCTATTGCTCTGTTAATGGCATGCTTGCCTTGTGTATTGCAGCATTAATCATTTTTATTCCAGCCAATTTATTACCTGTACTTGAAATCCATTTTCTGGGCAGCATAAGAACTACCACGGTTGTAGGGGCTGCAATAGCAGTATGGGAACTGGGTTATTGGGTTGTTGGAGTGGCTGTTTTAGTGGCTGCGGTTATTGCCCCGCCTTACTAATAATGTCGGTTTTATTTCAAATTATTATTTTAAAACTCAAGTTAACATCAGCCTTTTGGCAACAAGTTTATCGTAGTTTACTCAAAAACCATGGCTTAATTTCACAAATGACCATGTTAGAGATCTATGTGATCAGCTTCCTGGTTTCCGCCTTCCAACTTTCTGATTTTGCTGATGTATATTTTAGTATGGGGTCATTGAGTTTTACCTTCTTATTTTTGGTTATTTTATTTTTACAGCGAGAATACAATTTAGAGCACATGTGGAGTTTTATTGATGACCGAAAATAAACCGTCTATTGCTCAACCGTTAGAAGAGATTACTCAAACTGCACCTTTAGGCTTTAAAATGGGCATTTGTTTATGCTCAGTGTGCCGAAAAATTAATCATCTCAGCTCAGATAACTGTATACGTTGTGGGACTAAACTCACTGCCAGACACTATGCCAGTGTTCAACAAAGTTGGGCGTTATTAGTTACAGCAACTATTTTACTCGTTTTAGCCAACATCTACCCCATCACCATCTTAACGAATAGGGGTGTTGTTACCAATGACACCATTTTTAGTGGCATTGCACATCTAATTCATACCGGCATGATCCCAATTGCGATTATTGTATTTACCGCCAGTATATTGGTACCTTGGTTAAAAATTATTGGTCTAGCTATCTACTTAACCGCTATCAGTTTTAGAATACCAATATCAAAAAGAAAAATGATGGTAGGCTTTCATATTATCGAGTGGATTGGGCGTTGGTCTATGCTAGATTTATTTGTCATCTCTATCACGGTTGCGTTAGTCAATATGGGGCAGTTGTTAGATGCAAAACCAGCCCCTGCTGCAACCGCCTTCGCTTTGGTTATCTTGTTAACTCAACTTGCTGCAAAAGTTTTAGATACGCGCTTACTTTGGGACCGTTTGGAAACACATAATGACACAAATTGAATCGCCAAAAATTGTTAAAAAGAAGCTTTTTTCACCCATTTGGTTACTGCCAATTGTGGCACTGATTCTTGGAGCTTGGCTTGGGCTAAAAAGCTATAAAGAAGCAGGTATTGAAATTAGCATTCACTTTCCTAGTGCTGCGGGTATTGATATTGGTAAAACCTTAGTCAAATACCAAGGTTTAACCGTTGGCAAAGTCACTGATGTAAGTATTGATAAAGATTTAGATGGTGTCGATGTTAAGGTCACCATGGATTACCGTGCAGATCGGTTTTTAAACCAAGAAACCCAGTTTTGGTTAGTTAAACCTAAAGCCAGCATCACAGGGGTTGAAGGACTTGAAACCTTATTTTCTGGTAACTATATTGCCATCCAACCAGGTGAAGGAAAATCGACCACAAATTTTGAAGCACAGCGTGAAGCTCCTGCCATTACACCAGGTAGTCAGGGGATTATTATAGAGCTCAACTCGGCAAAACTTGGCTCAATTGACGTAGGCTCGACCGTATTTTATCGACAAATACCAGTTGGGAGCATAGTAAGCTATCGTTTATCAGGCAGTAAAAAAGTCATTATTAGTGCTTTCATTCAAGAACAATATGCCCATTTAGTTCATAAAGATTCACGTTTTTGGAATGTCTCCGGCTTCAAAATTGACGCGTCATTGGCGGGAATTAAAGTGAATACTGAGAGCTTAGCGTCCATATTAGCCGGCGGAGTTGCTTTTGATACTGGCAGTAAAATGGAAAAAGCCGTTAATGGCGATACTTTTAACTTGTTTGCCGATGAAGAAAGCGCATTAGGTGGATTTCAATTTAATTTACATTTAGCTAATGCTGAAGATATTAGCGAAAACGCCAACATTGTCTATCGCGGTATTAATGTAGGTCACATACAACAAATATCACTGACCAACGATGGAGTATCTTTAGTTGCCAACATCGATCATCAATATAAAACGCTAATCACTGCAGACAGTCGTTTTTGGATAGCCGGTGCAGATATTTCCTTGGCAGGTGTAAAAAACTTATCGCGCTTAGTGACGGGGAATGTCATCAATCTCTTACCTGGTACTTCAGAGCACCCTCTTCCAGACAGTTTTGAATTAACCACTAAGGAGCCTGATTTATTAAGCAAACAAAAGTTAACCATTACTTTAACAACAGACACACATACCGGCATGAGCCTCGGTGCAGATGTGCGTTATAAGCAACTGCCAATTGGTAAAATTGTTGCAACCCAACTTAGTGAAGATTTTTCTGCTGTTGAATATCAAGCTCAAATTTTCCCTGAGTTTATCCCTTTAATTACCAAAGGCAGTTACTTCATTGCCGAGCAGGCAGTAAAACTAGATGCATCGCTTGAGGGGGTAACCTTTGAAACACGCGATTTATCAACCCTTATGCAAGGCGCAGTGACACTCGTACCAAGTAGAACAAAATCTTTAACAAAACAAGGTGATAAGTTCAAGCTTTATGACAGTATGGCCAGCGCACAAAAACAATTTAATGACCTTCAAAAGTTAAACTTTGTGCTAACAAGTCACGATGGAGCAGGTTTATCTGCCGGCTCACCTGTGTACTATAAAAAAATGGCTATTGGCGAAATCACTAACGTCGAATGGCAACCCAGCCAAGATAACTTTGCTTTATATGTGGCATTAGATAAACAATTTAGCCAATTACTAAAAGAAAACACGGTATTTTGGCGCAATGATGCAGTGAGTGTAAATGCCAGTCTGGCCGGAATAGAAGTTAATATGGCGCCTTTAGTTGGCGTGATTAAAGGCAGTATCTCACTAGGATTTCTTGAGGAGGCTTTAATTAATAAGGCTGAGCCAACAAATGCCCTTATGGCATCATCACAGCTTTATGACACACAACACCTTGCATTGACTCAAGCAAAGGCGATCACATTAACTCTTCCAGCTAACGCTAAAATATCGCCCAAAACAGCTATTCGCTATCAAGGTCATCAGGTAGGAGAAATTCAACAAGTTAAACTCAACCAAGATCTATCCTCACAACTTGCAAAGGCTTATCTCTATGGTGAATATGCTACGCACTTTAGCAAACAAGATAGTGAATACTTTGTCGTTGATGCACAAATATCACTGTCAGGCATTAAAGATGCTGAAACCTTAATCACTGGTGCTTATATTGGTGTAATACCCGGTGAAGATGATGTTTTGGCAACACAGTTTACCGCGCTGCAATCTGCAAAATATGACGCCAATAGACCCAAAGATGCCATCAATTTTACCTTAATAGACAAACAATTAGGTTCTATTAAAGTTGGTACTCCCATCTTTTATCGCGGCATAGCGATTGGTCAAATAGATGGCTATAACCTGTCAAACTCAGGCCAAAGAGTGCTAATGTTTGCACATATTCGCAACGAATATAAACACTTAGTCAATAATAGCAGTCAATTTTGGGACGCCTCTGGTATTGAGTTAGAAGTAGGCATTTTTTCAGGCGCACACATTGAAACAGGCTCTTTGGAAACCTTGCTAAGTGGTGGCGTTTCGGTTGTTACTGAAGAAATTACTTCAGCAAGTAATCAGATCACCAACGGAAGTGAGTTTAAGCTGCAAAACCGAATGAAAAAAGAATGGCAATCTTGGCAACCTAATCAGTCAGATCAGTCAGATCAGTCAGGCCGCTAACCACACAATTCAATGATTTTTAAAAGCGAGATAGGCCATATCTCGCTTTATTTTTTAATCTCAAGTTGAAATTTTATAAACTGTGGGATTGGATAGACCAGATTGCTAACCTTTACTGGTATACTCGCCAGCTATTACATACTGTATTAGCTGACATATACAGATTATCCCTATTTCATGTGAGCAATAATGAAACTGCTTAAACCGCTTTTCGACAATAACCGGAACTGGGCCGCAAGGATCAGTAAAGAAGACCCGCATTTTTTTGAAAAACTCGCAAAACAACAAAACCCTGAATACCTATGGATAGGCTGCTCAGATAGTCGAGTACCCTCTAATCAAATCATTGATTTACTGCCAGGTGAAGTGTTTGTTCATCGCAACATTGCCAATATGGTCATTCATACTGACTTAAATTGTTTATCCGTACTCCAATATGCGGTTGAGGTGTTAAAAGTAAAACACATTATGGTTGTGGGTCATTATGGTTGTGGTGGCGTAAGAGCAGCCATGGGCACCAAACGTTTAGGTTTAATTGACAATTGGCTAGGGCATCTGCGCGACATTTACCGCTTACACAACGAAGAACTAGATTCACTAGATGACGTCAAAAGATTTAATCGTTTGTGCGAATTGAACGTTATCGAGCAAGTCGCCAACGTGACATCAACAACAATCGTACAAGAAGCTTGGGAAAGAGGCCAAAATGTGTCGGTTCACGGTTGGATATACGGTATCGATAATGGCCTACTCACCGATTTGGATGTCACGATTGATCGTGAAACCGCGATAAACGCGACAAAATAACTTGCTAAATAGCCATAAGATTATAGAAACTTAGCTGTTCTCGGTTTTATAATCTTATTCGGTTAAATTGTGACATCTCATTTTAAATCGACAATTAACCTCTTACCTGTATAATCCGCGCCCTCAATACTCTTTGGTATCAGTCTTATTCTCACAACGCTAAACCTAGCCTTCTGTCAATATATTCTGTAGCACTCATTTGGAAACTTGCTTTGATTTCTACCGCAAATATTACTATGCAATTTGGTCCTGAACCATTGTTTGAAAACATCTCTGCTCAGTTTGGACACGGCAATCGATATGGCTTAATCGGTGCCAATGGATGTGGAAAATCCACTTTCATGAAAATCCTCAGTGGCGAACTCGCACCAACCTCAGGTAATGTTTCCATTTCACCGGGTTTAAAAGTGGGCACACTTAGCCAAGACCAATTTGCTTTTGAACAATATAGTGTTGTTGATGCGGTGATCATGGGTGATGTTAAGCTTTGGAAAGTAAAACAAGAGCGCGATTTCATCTATAGCAAAGCTGATATGACAGACGAAGACGGCATGCGTGTTGGCGATCTTGAAAGTCAGTTTGCCGAAATGGATGGATACACAGCCGAAAGTCGTGCAGGTGAAATATTATTAGAAGCAGGTATTGAAGAGTCATTTCATTTTGGGTTAATGCAACAGGTTGCGCCGGGCTGGAAATTACGTGTATTACTCGCACAAGCCCTATTTGCTAACCCTGATATATTACTATTAGATGAACCGACCAACAACTTAGACATTCATACAATTAGTTGGCTAGCCACAGAGCTCAATAAACGTAAATGCACCATGATCATTATTTCACATGACCGCCATTTCTTAAACTCGGTCTGTACTCATATGGCTGATATTGATTATGGCGAGCTACGGATCTATCCCGGTAACTATGAATACTTCCTAGCGCAATCAAGTTTGTTGCGTGAGCAACTGCTTGCGGGTAATGCGAAAAAAAGCGCTGAAATTGATGAGTTACAAGATTTTGTTAACCGTTTTGGAGCCAATGCATCTAAGGCAAAACAAGCCAGCTCTCGCGCAAAAAAAATGGATAAAATTAAATTAGATGAAGTTAAATCATCAAGTCGCTTAAGCCCCTCGATTCGCTTTACTGAAAGTAAAAAACTTCACCGCCAAGCTCTGGTTATAGAAGAATTAGGTCATGGTTTTGATGAAGTATTATTTGAACATGGCAACCTCATTTTGGAAGCAGGCTCAAAGCTTGCCATTATTGGGGAGAACGGCGTTGGTAAAACCACCCTGCTTCGCTGTTTAGTGAACGAAATACCTCATAATCAAGGCCGTATTAAGTGGTCTGAAAATGCAGCGATTGGTTATTGCCCACAAGACAGTAGCGCTGATTTCGACAATGACATGAGTCTATTTGATTGGATGTCATTATGGCGCACACCCAAGCATAACGACTTAATGGTGCGCGGTATGCTAGGACGTTTGTTATTTACCGAGGATGATGCCAACAAAAAAGTTCGCAATTGCTCAGGTGGTGAAAAGAACCGCCTATTATTTGGCAAACTTATGATGATGGACATTAACGTGCTTGTCATGGATGAGCCAACAAACCACATGGATATGGAAGCGATTGAAGCCCTCAATCAGGCGTTAAAACTGTTTGAAGGAACCTTGATATTTGTCAGTCACGATAGAGAATTTGTTTCATCACTAGCCACGCGTATTATTGACGTTAAAGATAACAAATTAATCAATTTCCAAGGTACATTTGATGAATACCTTGCTAGCCAAAATCCGCTTACAAGTTAAGTCGCCATTTTACTGATAACCAGTGAAGCATTTAAGTGATTAACACAATAAAAGGCTTGAAACATGAATTGTCTCAGGCCTTTTTATCAATGTGTCATAATATTAATCGCCAATGAAACACAAACACTGTTAATGTCATTGCTTGTAAAAAATAGCAATGACAGAAGTAAGCTAACTCAAATTACAGACATAAAAAAGCCCCGACTAATGTCGAGGCTTTTTTATCCATCACTTGCAAGCAAGCTTAATAATGGTACCCGAGGCCAGACTTGAACTGGCACGCTTATTCAGCGAGGGATTTTAAATCCCTTGTGTCTACCGATTCCACCACTCGGGCAAACTGTTGTTCAAATCGTAACTTACAATCCAAACTCAATTTGGAGCGACATATCGGGTTCGAACCGATGACCTATACCTTGGCAAGGTATCGCTCTACCAACTGAGCTAATGTCGCTGAATCTTTATTGCACTTGGGCTAATTCAGCTTTGACGGCTTAAGTTCCCCTGAGTGCGGATTGGCATTCTACCGATTTGGCTTAAACTGTCAATCAATAAAGTTAGAATATTTTTAAATTTAAGCTCAATTGCTGTTTAAACATTCAAATCGCGACTTTTTTTATTTTTGAAAACAACAAAAGCACACAAGGGTGCTTTTGTCACACAGTTAACTGATTAACTTTGTGGTAAAGATAAAGTCGTTAAACCAAGCATTTTTTGCATCACGCCAACTACCTGGCAGCTATAGCCAAACTCGTTGTCATACCATACATATAAAATGGCACGCTTGCCCTGTGCAATAGTCGCTTGCGAATCAACAACACCTGCATAACGAGAGCCAACTAAATCACTTGATACAATTTCTGTTGATTCAGTAAAATCAATTTGATTTTGTAAATTAGATAACAATGCGATGTCTTTTAAATATTCATTTAACTCATCACGATTTGTTTCAGAATTTAAATTCACACTAATGATCGCCATTGACACATTTGGTGTTGGAACGCGGATAGCATTTCCGGTTAGCTTACCCTCTAACACAGGTAATGCTTTAGATACCGCCTTGGCTGCCCCAGTCTCGGTAATCACCATGTTTAATGGCGCACTTCGACCACGACGGTCGGCACTATGATAGTTATCGATTAGATTTTGGTCATTAGTATAAGAGTGAATGGTTTCGACATGACCATTTTCAATACCATATTTATCGTTTACTGCTTTTAAAACCGGCGTAATAGCATTAGTCGTACAACTTGCTGCAGACACAATTACATCTTCAGCTAAAATGTCGTTTTCATTTACACCGTACACAATATTCTTAATTGCACCTTTTGCAGGTGCTGTGAGTAATACTTTGGATGCGCCTGGGCTCTTTAGGTGCAAGCCTAAACCGGCCTCATCCTTCCAAATGCCAGTATTATCAACAACTAAAGCATCTTTGATACCGTATTTGGTGTAATCAACTTGATCAGGTGAATTAGCATAAATCACTTGAATGTAAGTACCGTTTGCAATGATAGCGTTATTTTCTTCATCTACTTCCACAGAACCATTGAATGGTCCATGAACTGAATCTCGACGCAATAAGCTGGCGCGTTTTTCTAAATCGCCTTTCTTGCCGCCACGTAACACGATAGCGCGTAAACATAATTTATTACTTTTACCGGTACGTTCAATTAACAAACGGGCTAAAAGACGACCAATACGACCAAAACCGTAAAGCACCACATCTCGGGCTGGTGTATCATCACCATGGTTAATACCTAAAGATAATTCAGCAGCCATGTAAGCTTCAATTTGCGAACCATCGCTATGATCACGCCAATAATTGATTGCTAACTTACCGATATCAACTTTACAATGCTTCACGGCAAGTTTACTAAGTGCTTGAACGAACGGGAAACTTTCACGTAAACGTAATTTTTCACCTACATGACGACGTACCAATCTATGTGATTTAATGATTTCAATCGTCGATGCGTTTAATAATGGCTTCCCGTAAACTACCACTTCAACACCTTGGTTACGGTAGAGTTTCCCCAGCAATGGTTGCATTGCTTCGGCCATTTCAAAACGTTCTTGCCAACTTTGTAGATGTTTATCTGCGCTCATGTAGGGTTCCTTTATCTCACTTTTCTTTAAAAACTTTCAGAAAGGTTTGAGTAACAAAAAGAAAAGGCCAATAATTAACTTATTTTAGGGCATTTGGCCTGCTAGGTCGGCGACATTGTAATGAAATACGCAGCATTTCGCCAGTAACAAATTTTCGCTAAATATGTAATTTTATTAGACAATTTAGCACCACGGAGCCCCTTTTGAACCGAAATCTAGTAATAATTACATCATTTACTTTTATTGGTGCTTTTTTTGGCCTTTTTGGCTGTGAAAATGACCGAAATAGCGACGTTATTTGTAAAAATAATCCTGAACTTTGTGCAGATTTGCATCGAGATAGTTGGTGTAGATTTGAAAAAGCAGATTTAATTCTGCACCGTTTACAATTAAAAAATACCGAAAGTCCATCAGGTAAGCAGTTATTCCAGCACCTTATCTACCTTGAAAACTACAGCCAATGTGTTGAGCTAGCGGCAGGTGTTCAACATGTTTTGAATACCCAGCGTACCAGTGATAGACAAAGAGCTTATGCAGTTAGTACTCAAAACCTATCTGAGTTGCAAGAGTTTACTAAAAACAATAATGATGTATATCTAGCCTATTACCGTTGGATCCGCTTTAATGATCAAGCGTCATTACAAATTGTGATTGACCAATACAAAGCTGGCATGATTTATGATATCGATATTTTGGCACAGCTTGGTGCGCACTACATACGCATCTCGCCAAATGAAGCTAAACATATCTATCGATACTTGTTTGATACCGTAGATACCGAACAATTTAATCCAGATTGGTTACTGGCTATTGCTTCGCTTTATCAACAAGAACAAAACTTTGAATATGTTTACATTTTTACCAAAGCTTATAGCTTGATTGGTGATGAAAAGCTGGATAGTTCTCAACTTCTGAGTTTAATTGGCACAAATATGTCACTTGCCACCTCATTAGATAGTCAGGCTTCTGCTTTAATTGATGACATCCGTGGTAACCGATTTTCTAATAGTGAAAGTGCTGTTTTGCTAGAAGATAAAAAGAATTGATGCTTAGTGTACTTTCAATTTTATGTATAAACTTTAACCACAAAGGCAAAAATGTAAAAAAAATACGTAAATTCGCTGTCTAAAACACCAGTTTTGATGGAATTCACTTGACGAACACAGCCAATTTGGTAATTTTACTACTAGGCGAAAGACGTGCCACCAAATTTTTTTTCATTGAGGGATATGAGATGACTATCCGTGTTGCAATTAACGGCTATGGCCGTATCGGTAGAAATGTGTTACGCGCTTTATATGAAAGCGAAAAAGATTACCCAATCGAAATCGTAGCCTTAAACGATTTAGGTGACGCGTCAATTAACGCCCATCTAACCAAGTACGATTCTGTACATGGTCGTTTTAACGCTAAAGTTGATCATGATGATGAAGCAATTTACGTTAATGGTGACAAGATTTTAACTTTCCAAGAACGTGATCCTGCTAAGCTTCCATGGGCTGAACTAAATGTTGATGTTGTTTACGAATGTACCGGCATCTTCACTTCTAAAGAGTCTGTTCAACCACATTTGAACGCTGGCGCAAAAAAAGTAATTATTTCTGCACCAGGTAAAAATGTTGATGCGACGGTAGTTTATGGTGTTAATCAAGATGTACTAACCAAAGATATGACGGTTATTTCAAATGCATCATGTACTACTAACTGTTTAGCGCCATTTGCAAAACCGTTAAGTGATGCCGTTGGTATTGAATCAGGTTTAATGACAACTATTCATGCTTACACTAATGACCAACGTTTATCAGATGTATACCACACTGATTTACGTCGTGCTCGTGCAGCAGCAATGTCGATGATCCCAACTAAAACCGGTGCTGCTGCAGCAGTAGGTTTAGTGGTACCTGAATTACAAGGTAAATTTGACGGTTTAGCAGTACGTGTACCAACGGTAAACGTGTCTTTAGTTGATTTAACCTTCTTAGCATCACGTGATACTACTGCAGAAGAAATTAATCAAATCGTTGCTGATGCAGCTAAAGCTTCTCCATTATGTGAAGTATTAGCGATTAACGAAGAACCGTTAGTGTCTATCGATTTCAACCACAACCCATTCTCTTCAAACTTCGATGCGACACAAACACGTGTTAATGGTCGTTTGGTTAAAGTAATGGCATGGTATGACAACGAATGGGGTTTCAGTAACCGCATGTTAGATAACACAGTTGCATTAATGAACGCTAAGTAATTAAGCCCATTGTGTTAAAAATGCCGCTTTTGATAAGCGGCATTTTTGTATCACGCTTTTACATTTTAAAGGTACTGATTTCGCTCACTAGGAATGTCTGATAAATATTGAACAAACTCTACCTCGTAGCCATCTGGGTCTATAAAATAAACACTTTTGGCATTGGGTTGATTTCCGCCCCAAATTCTTACTTCAAAGCCAGCATCCTTTAAGCGGGCCACTAACGCATCTAGATCGTTCACTACATAGGCAAAATGCCCTAAACCAATATCGTTAGACACTAACTCTCGGTTTACGCCTGTACCTGAGTCATTCAATGACAAATAATGATAATCATCACCAAAGTGGATCCAATTGCGTTTTGCCCCATGCCATACTGATTCGCCACCACCCCTTACCTGCCAATGAGGCATGGCTGCTTGATAAAAGCAGAGCGACTTTTGAAGATCTTTCACCACTAAATTGAGATGTTCTAAATACATACTATTTCCTTGTGATTTGCATGATTGTTTGTAAACTAAACACAGCATAAAACCTCAAGTTAACTTGAGGTAAAGAGTTTTATTTATTTTTATTAAAAGTGGGGCCATGCGATGCAAGAATACGAATTGACGGTAGGCCAAGTGGCAAAACGCTGCGGAATTAACGTCTCTACCTTACATTTCTATGAGCAAAAAGGCTTGATTAAGTCTCTGCGTAACGCGGGCAATCAACGCCGATATCAACGCGATGTATTAAGGCGAGTATCTGTGATTAAAGCAGCGCAGCAATTTGGCATTAGTCTGCAGGAGATCCAACAAGCATTTAGTCAGCTTCCTAATCAAAGAACCCCAGGCAAAGATGATTGGACCCAATTGTCACTCAACTGGAAGGCCAAGTTAGATGCACGGATAGCAGCATTGGAAGATTTGCGCAATTCACTTGAAGAATGTATTGGCTGTGGTTGCTTATCAATGAGCAGTTGCCCAATCTATAATGCTAACGATAAACTTCAAGCCTTGGGAAAAGGCGCAGTATTACTGAAAAATATTGAAAATAAGAGTAAAAATGGCTAGCAATAATGAAAAAGGGGTTAGCAACTCAATTTGATTGGCTATAAAACAATCAATTATAGCGGCTAACCCGGATGTAAATATTCATCTAATGGGAAGACTGGAGAACAAGGCTACTCAGTTTTAACCTTCAACTAAACGAGAACGAGTAATTTCAATTTTACGCGCTTTCATCGCCTCAGGGATCTCACGAACCAAATCAATGTCTAACAAGCCATTTTCAAGTTCAGCACCTATCACTTTGACATGATCAGCAAGTTGGAAGCTTCTTTCAAAACCTCGTTCAGCTATCCCTTGATGTAAATATTTACGCTCATCTTTTGTTGGATTCTTATTACCTTTTACTAATAGTTTTTCGCCTTCACTGGTAATTTCAAGCTCTTCCATGGCAAAACCAGCCACAGCCATTGTGATGCGATAACGATTTTCGCCAAGCAATTCAATATTGTAAGGAGGGTAACCATTGTTACCATTATTGGCAGCCGTTTGTTCAGCGAGTTTAGCTAAACGGTCGAAACCGATGGCGCTACGATATAGAGGAGTTAAATCTGGAGAAATAGAAAAATTACGCATAATCATATCCTTGTCTAAAGCAATATGTAAAAGTTAAGCCACTATTGGCATTCGCTACTGCCCTTTCAGCGCAGTGAGTAACAAACTAAGAAACCTCATTCGAGCGGATCTGACATTGTGCCTGCTACAAATTAGATATGCGGATGCAAAATGTTTTTTCAAGTCTATGTATTAAAAAAATTTCAAAAATTAAAAAGGCAACCTAAGTTGCCATAACGTCATTTTGATTTAATGGTTAACATCAATAACGAGTTTTAACTAAGCACCTTGCTTAGCCATTGGCCAATTTCAGATAATTGATTAGGTAAAACACTGTGAGCCATAGGGTAAGTTTTCCAAACCGTGGAATACCCAGCAGCATTTAAGGCCTCATTAGCCATTTTCCCCGCATATAAAGGAACAACATCATCTTGCTCACCATGATTTTGCCAAATAGGTGTGGATTTATTTTCAATAGCAAGACTCTCTGGCAACACTTCACCATTTGGCAGATAACATGACAATGCCATAATACCAGCAAGTTTTTGCCTAAAGCGTAAACCGGTAAATAAGCTCATCACTCCACCTTGGCTAAATCCTGCTAACACAATCTTATTAGCTGGAATGCCTGCCGCAATTTGCTGTTCAATTAACAGCTTAATAAGTTGCTCTGATGCCAAAACCCCTTGAATATCAGCTCGGTCATGTAAGTCCATGCTTTTAATGTCATACCATGAGCGCATTACATAGCCACCATTAATAGTAACAGCCTGTTCAGGTGCATGTGGAAATATAAATCGAATACTATGATTTGCAGATAAACCTAATACGGGGACAACAGGTGCAAATCCAGCACCTGAATCACCTAATCCATGAAGCCAAATCACACAGGCTGTTGCTGTGGTATTCGGTTCAACCACAATAGCATCGTTCATTAAATCTAACGTACTGGAAGTTAAATCAGACATTATTTGCATATCCTTGGGTTACAGAGCTTGTATGCCTGTCTCTTGTAATAATTGTTCAAATTGTGCTGCGGTATCTAAACGAATACTCCATTTTACAGTGGCTGCATCTGCCGCAATGACAAAACCAGAATGAAAGCAACTGATATCTTCTATCGCTGCACTCAACACAATAGAGCTTTGCTTAATTCGGCATTGAACTTCATTAGGAGTAATGATGAACTTACCTTGAGAGAATTCGAGAACCATAATCAGATGACTATCTTGATATAATTAATCCCAAAACCCCCACTCAAGTGACAGACTCAAGCCAACGCTTTGGGATAAATAAAAAACTTAAAACCAACAACATTTAGTATTGTTAGCCGAGGGAAGACACAGCTAAACCGACACTACAACCTAGTGATGATGTCCACCAACACCATGGGCATGACCATGGGCGATTTCTTCATCGCTAGCGTCACGCGCACCAACAACCTCAATGTCAAATGTCAGTTCACGACCAGCAAGTGGGTGATTTACATCAACCGTTGCCATAAATTTACCCACTTTCAGCACAGTCACTTGGCGCTGACCTTGATCAGTATGTACCATAGCTGCCATACCAGGTTTCCAAACTTTAGCACCGACTAAATGCTTTACCGAAACACGTTGTTCAGCACCTTCTTGACGCTCACCATAAGTATCTGCCGGTGCAGGAGTGACACTAAATTTGGCTCCAATTTCTTTCCCTGCGATAGCATTTTCAATCCCTGGCATCATATTATCGTGACCATGAAGGTAGGCAATAGGATCGCGGCCTTCATTCGATTCAATTATGTCACCTTTTTCGTCGCGCAATGTGTAATTAAATTGCACAACCATATCGTCTTGAATGACCATTGTTTTTCCTTTTTAAATTCTGTCTATCTCAGTACAAAGTATTAATTCAAACAATACTGAAACATTAAATGTGGCGTGAGCTTATCAAATGCTTATTGCTGCGGCAATCCGTTAATCTTGATTCCTAATTTATCAAAAGTGGTTTGATCAGGGTATCCATCTGCAATTAATCCTTGTTGACGTTGATAAGCTTGCAAACCAGCAACAGAATTACTGCCCCATATACCATCGGGTTTGCCAACCTCAAAGCCAGCATCATTTAGCTTTTGTTGTAATTCTGTCACTGTCGCTCTGTTTAAACGTCTATGTGCAGGTATTGATTTAACAATACCTGTTGCACCATTAATTTGATCGGCAAGCTTGCCCACCGCAATGGCATAAAACTCTGAACGATTCCAACGCATGATGACATTGAAATTTTCATAGCCCAAAAATGCTGGTCCTGTGTGCCCTGCTGGTACGTATAATGCGGCATTCATGTCAGGGGTAGGAAGCGGTTGCCCATTGACCTGTTTAATATTTAACTTCGCCCATTGACTCAAAGGTTGGGCAGCATTTTTGCCAAGATGAGCAAAATCGTAATTATCTGGCAACAGTACTTCCCTTCCCCAGCGCTCAGTAGCTTGCCAACCTAAATGCTGTAAAAAGTTTGCTGCTGAAGTTAAGGCATCGGCAGTACTGTTCCATAAATCGGCTTTACCATCACCATCACCATCTACGGCATATTTAAGATAATTAGTTGGCATAAATTGGGTATGCCCCATCGCACCAGCCCACGAACCCACCATTTGATCATCACTGAATTGATATCGCTCTTTTAATGTCAAAGCTTGCATTAATTCTTGGGTGAAGTACTCACTTCTGCGAGGGTCACAGGCTAGCGTTGCCAGCGAGTTGAGTACTGACATTTTACCTTTATAGCTACCATAATTTGTCTCTAAGCCCCAAAAGGCAATAACATACTGACCCGGTACACCGTATTGTTGTGTCAACTTATTGAGTAATTGGCGATGCGTTGCAAATAATTTTCGACCTTCTTTTACCCGCCAATCTGTCACGCGTTTCTCATAGTAATCTTTGAATGTGGTGGTAAATTCAGGTTGTTGTTGATCTAACTCAATCACACGAGGAACAAAGCTTAAATTAGCCACAGTGGTATCTATGGTGGCTTGTGAAATACCATGCTGTTTGGCTTTAACCTGAAGCTGACTGACGCACTGCTCAAAATCAGTATTAGCATAAACATGTTGAGAGAAAGTGAATGTTATCAGCATGGCTGGCGCGATAGAACAAACTTGTATACGACTCAAGTGGCACCCAATCATAAAAGGAAATAAGTGACAGATATCGTGACTGATACTGTCCAAGTTCACAAGGGTCTGAATCGATAAAATAACTGATTTTGAATAAAACCTTTCGCTTAGAGTTTCATAAAGTATAATGATCTTGATTTTTAATCCTTATTAAAGAGAAACATCATGACTGAACAAAACCCAGCGTTAGAAAACTTCATTGAAAATGTAAAAGAGCATCAAGTTGTTTGGGGTCTTCAAGACGAAACGGGTGAAGGTTGGGTCGTTTGCGACTCATCTGAATATGAAGAAACCGATGTCATGCCTCTTTGGTCAACAGAGCAAGCAGCTAAAAGCCATTGCACTGAAGAGTGGGCTGATTATCAAGCCGTGAGTATTTCATTAAACGACTTTCTCGAGTATTGGGTGGGTGATTTAAATGATGATGGCGTTATGATTGGTGTCAATTGGGAAGCTGAGCAAGAATGCTTTGAGATTGATCCAATTATTCTTGCTAAAAGCCTAGTTGATATTGAATCTGAGTAACTATACCGATTAAATCAAATCACCATTCAAATGGGTAGCCTTTATAGCTACCCTTTTGTTTTTATTTTAATTTATCTAATTAATCAATATGACATGTCAGACGCCAACCTTAGTTGATATTCCTTTCGAAAAAAGACACATATGCTGGTTTTGTGAAGAACCTTGCAATACTCAAGTCAACTATTGGCGCATGTCTCATACGCCGCACCCATCATTAAGCGTCCCAGCTTGCAAAGAATGTCAGGGGCTAGCAAATAAACACTTATTAACTTCTATTTGGGAATGTCGTGCCGCAGTAAAAGATCAATTAATGCACATTTACCGCAAAGATCTCGCCATTGGTATTAATTGGACTGAACAAGAATTAGCCGAATCTGAATTTGATTGCAAAATTTTTGGTGGCTTTAAAAAAAGTGCTTGGATGATGTTCCAAATTGCCCAACAAAGGGTAAATGCTCAAGGTTGGCAACTAAGTATTGATGGCCAAGTGCTTGAAAATGATCCCTTATATGCTAACACGAACACCCTTGCATTCGAATTTGACGATTTAACCTTTAATCATATCAATAAAGCCATTAAACATTATGTGCAAGTACTTGGTGTTGATGAACTATTTTTACAACAGCTTGTGAATTTATTAGGTAAAGAAAAGTTTGGACATGCGGTCAAATTAGCAAGATTACACATCGGTGTTACACCAAGTATGCATAAAAAAATCCTCAATGAATTGATTGAGGATTTAGATAATTAAGTACAACAAGTATGTGTTTAGCACGATGCAGCTAAAAGTGTTCGTAACCTATTTTGAACCTCTGTCACCAATAAGTCAGGCTGAAATTTTGAAATAAAGGCATCACAACCCACTTTATCGACCATAGCATTATTAAAACTGCCACTCAGTGAAGTATTTAAGGTAATAAATAGCGACGCCATTCGAGGATCTGCTCTTACTTCTGAGGTTAACTTGTAGCCGTCCATTTCAGGCATTTCTGCATCAGTAATCATCATTAACAGTTCACTGGCCACATCTTTGCCTTGCTCGAGCCAATACTGTAGTAAGTTCAATGCCTGTAAACCATCTGATGCTTCAATAATTTCAAGCCCTAATTGACCTAAGGTTTCTCTGACTTGCTTTCGTGCAGTGCTTGAGTCATCAACAACTAATATTTTACGGCCGACTAATTTATCTGTAAGGCTTTCGTCAAGGATGCCATCTGATAAACGAATATCATAATCAATAATCTCAGCGAGCACCTTTTCAACATCAATGATAGACACAAGTTGAGAAAGTCCATTTTCTTCTAATTTAGTGATCGCTGTTAGGTAATTATGCTTACCTGCAGTTTTTGGAGGAGGCATAATATCGCCCCAAGTCATGTTGACAATGTGTTCAACTTTACCCACCAAAAACCCCTGAACACTGCGGTTGTATTCGGTAATAATTAAATTACAGTCTTCGGTAATTGGAAGTGGCGAAAATCCAATTGCACTGCGTAAATTAATCACTGGAATTGAAGTACCACGGATATTAGCAACACCACAGATGTTGTTGTTACTACCCGGCATAGCCGACATAGGAGGTACTCTCACCACTTCTTTTACCTTAAACACATTAATGGCAAAAAGTTGGGTTGAATTGATTCTAAATAACAATAATTCTAGTCGATTTTCACCCACCAAATTGGTACGTTGATCAACAGTATCAAGCACTTTTTTCATTAAACTTTACCACCTGTTCATCCTCTTACAGAACGAACTCTTATTAGAAATACAGTGTATAGCGTCATTATAAACATAAATATTCTCAATGAATGACTTATACACTCACAATTGTAGATCTAAATAGGCCAAATGCACGTAATGAATGCCAACAAAACATTAACCCAATTAATCACAACGTTAAGGAAAAACTATGCGTCATCTCGTTTGTATTTTGACACTCTTTACATTGCAAGCTTGCACTGTAATTGATAACAAAGTCAGTGTTGTTGATAACTTTGATGTCAAACAATACATGGGAAACTGGTATGAAATTGCAAGATTAGACCATTCTTTCGAAAGAGGTATGGATAAGGTTACAGCAAATTATCAATTAGAAGACAACAAAGTGATTGTAACCAATAAAGGGTTCAATCATTTTTCAAATCAATGGGACCAAGCAATCGGAAAAGCCTATTTCATTGAAGAAGAAAACAAAGGCTTACTAAAAGTATCATTTTTTGGCCCATTTTACGGTGCCTATCAAATTCATGACTTAGTGATACAGGAAGATGGCAGCTATTCCGATTCTTTGGTGATAGGACCAAACAATTCTTATGCTTGGATTTTATCTCGAAATAAAACTTTACCAGCAGACGTTCGGCAACGTTTCATGCAGAAGCTTGATAACTTAAGTATTAATCAAACAGACATTATTTGGGTAAAACACACAAATTAATTGAACTAATAGCCGCATGAAATCGTAAGTAATTATATTAAATTCAATCATATAAGGCTTGTTATGAACATCCCCATATTCCCCTTATCAATGTGCTTACTGCCTCAGGGATATAGTCAACTTCGTATCTTTGAACCTCGCTATAAACGGTTAGTGACTGAATCACTCAAAAGTGGCCAAGGCTTTGGCTTATGCATGATAAGTGATGATAAAAAATCAATTTTGCCAATTGGCACCTTATGTAAAATAACTGACTTTGAAACATTAGCAGATGGCCTATTAGGAATTACTATCTATGGCGAGCAAAAATTTGTTATTGAGTCCATAGCAGTAGAACATGATGGATTAAAACGGGCGCAAGTGAAGATGCTAGCCAGTTGGCCGTCAATGTCAATTTCAAAAATATTGTCCTCAGATATGGCTTCCACAACAGGGAAAACCAATAACAAACTGATTGTAAATAAAAAACAAAAGAGTAAAACCATCACTCAAGCTGAAGAAAAAATGCTTAGTGAGACACTGAAAGATTTACTCAACCAATACCCCCAACATTTAGCTCATTATCATGATGACAACTTTGATGACATAGCTTGGGTTTGCCAACGCTGGCTGGAAATTATTCCACTTAAGCCATCTGAAAAATATCAATGCATTAATAGTGATGACCACAAAATGGCGCAATCTTTGATTTCAGATATCATAAAATAAATTTTTTAATTTAAACTTATTTTGATCCTATCCATTAATGAGCTCGTAATACTGAGTAATAAAACAACAACATCAATCTTAATCTAGTTGCGAGTGAAGATAATGGAAAATTTTCAATCACAAAGCGTACAAAATCGTTATGATAAGGTAACACTTACAAATAGAAACGGTACGTCAAAATTGTCCGACAAAAAAACACTTACGGCTGAGCAATTATCAGAGTTAATGATGCGAGTGGCCAATCAAAGATGTAAAGCTTCTTTCGCTAAGCTTTTCAATCACTTTGGCCCTAAAATTAACGCTTTTGGGAACCAAAGATTAAATCAGCAAGGTTTAGCAACTGATTTAGTACAAGAAACAATGGTTCGTGTTTGGACAAAAGCCCATTTATACAATGCAGATAAAGCAGCTGTCAGTACTTGGGTATTTACTATTATGCGTAATCAGTGCTTCGACATGCTGCGCAAGGTGCAACATAACCGTGAAGATGCTTTTGGTGATGACATTTGGCCAATCATTGATAGTGATGATGCAGAAAACAATGAAGATGATTTTAAATTAAATTCAACACTTCTACGTCATGTAGATGATTTGCCTCTTCTGCAACGACAAGTTGTTCAAGGCATTTACATGCAAGAAATGACACAGCAAGAACTCGCAGATAAACTCAATATACCAATAGGTACAGTAAAATCGCGCTTACGCTTAGGTTTAGAAAAATTGAAAGGCTTTATGGAGAAACATTATGATTAATTATCATCCGGATCAACATTTACTCACTCTCCATAGTCGTGGTCAGTTACCCTTATCTATGTCTATTGCCATTTCAGCACATGCAGAAATGTGCAAGATTTGTCAGCAAAAGTTAGATGCGCTGACTACTGAAGAATCTAAAAACGTGTTTGAAGCATCAAGCAATGACCTAGTTGATATTGATGAGTCCAACTTCGACATGGCTTCAATGCTAGAAGACCTTCTCGACAACAAGCTTGATATGTTAGATTTAATGCCGTCAACAATAGCCCAACCAGTTTCTACAAGTATAACCATTAAAGGCAAAACCTTTACCTTACCACGAGCGTTACGAAAGCAAGTTGATGGCCAGTGGCAAGGAATTGGAAAAGTCAGTCGTTTACGTATGAATACTGGGGAAGGTAAAGCAAGGGCAAGTTTGCTACACATAGAAGCACAAGGCGAAATTCCAGAACATAGCCATAAAGGCTCGGAGTTAACCTTATTACTTGCTGGTGAATTCAGTGATGAATTTAATAGTTATAAACCTGGCGACTTTATGCTGCTAGACGAAAACCACCAACATTCACCCAAAACCACTGAAGGTTGCTTGTGTTATACAATCGTTGATGCGCCACTGTATTTCACCAAAGGATTTACTAAACTGCTAAACCCCATAGGTGAACTGCTCTACTAAGCTGTATAAAATTAGATGCACAGGCATGATTGGTAATAGGTTATTTTGTATAGCCTATTGCCATCATAGTTGATTAAGTATATGATCCACCTCATTCAAGTACCTTGTTTATTTGTTTACCTAAAGAAAGTCTGCTCAACTTCCATACTGTAAACCTCATAAGCCTTTGTAAATCAACATAATTTACATTAATATAGTGTATTTTATTGATATATATTGACGCCTTTCAGTGTCATTGCTTTGTCATAAACCTGTGGTCAACTAGTGTCATCAAGTAAATTTTACTTGGTGTGTTTTTTGATACTTATCAAATTAATGATATATATATTGAATGGTAAATATTGAAATATCACATCTTTATAATTTAAAACTTGATTGATGTGTGACTCATAAGGTAACTTGTTTAAGCTAACTTAAATATTTCGCATCACGAAAATGTTAAGGAAACTTTATTGTTAAATTTATTTTCACCAAGCGTGAAACAGCAAATTATAAGGAGTATGAATATGTCATACCATGTAAACGGACACGAAATTACAGTTAACTTTCCAGTTAATTCAATTTCATCAAACAAAAACTCAATTGCTTTTACTGATTCTCAAGGTAAAAACAAAACAACTTTTGCAAAACGTACTGAAGCAATCAATTTTTTAAAATGGTTGATCAGTTCTAACAAGTAAAATCCTTCGCTTCGCGAACGTCATTTGCTCTGTTAAGTAATAAACTCGCCCTCGGTATTCTCCTCTCACTTACCGACGTTTATTATCAACAGAGCAAACTGATAAATACCTCACAGTTTTCTTAATTTTTTATTTTTCTGTTTACGTAAATATCTCGGTAGCATAGTAACATTACCCAGTAAGCCCCCTTGATGAATATATAAAACTTCTCTTCCTAACAAAGCTCTTGTTTGTAGTTGATGCTTTAATACAGCTAAACCAATCGGATCATAGAGTAAATCGAACGTAATACCAGTTGTTGCCAACACCTCTTGCCATAACTCAAACAGGTTTAAATACAGCTTGCCAAAATGGTATTTATTTCCATCTGTTACTATTTCTGGAAAACATGAAATTGTTGAAGATAAACGTCTAAATTGAGAAACCAGATAATCATCGCCACCAACAGTACTGCATGTCATCACCTTTATATCTAAATGCTGATCACATTTTTCATTAATAGATTGTTGTAAATATAAAGCTGTTGTCCCGGTACCTGAGGGTAAGAACACTGTTAGCTTATCAATATCATACTCAATAGCCCAATTAATAATTTCACTCGCTAAAATAGCTACACCTGTTTTAGCATATTCACAGCGTCCCCCTTCCGGAATAAATAATACTTCTTGCTTGCCATAGTGTAGATAATAATCACTTTTTAACTGTTCGACGGCATCATCTAAATGCTGGCACTGATTAAATCGTTTGTCTGACCAATTAACGGCTTTAACATTTGCACCATTTTTTACAGCTTGTACATAATTACTATTGACTGGCGAAACGCTTAAAAGTTGCTGGGTTAATGCATCTGAAATATGACTCACATAATAATCTAAGTCCCACCCTTTAAGCTTAGCTAAAACAGAAAGTGAATAGAGTGAATTAGCCTGAGCAGATCCAGAGCCTACAACACACTTTACATGGTTATTATTATTACTTTTTAAAAAATGGAAGAATTTGCGCGCTTTGTTACCGCTAAAATCGGGGTGCAATAAATCATCTCGTTTAACAAACATCTTATGACCTGCAAAAAATATTTCTTGGGTAGGACTATCGGTAAACATATTAATGACTAGCTCAGATTATTTAGTCCATCTATTTTACCTGTTGATTAGTTAAAATCACTCAAAATTAGTCAAAATGACGATTACCATATTAGTTTATGCAACACGCAAAATAAAAAGCTATATTATATCAACAACTTAAACTTGGCACGATTCTAGCTAAGATAGAATAAAAAGTGAGTTAGTTTTAAAGTTAATAAGGAAAGTAAATGGCCATTTTAAGATTAATCTTTAATATCGCATGGTTTGTACTAGGTGGTTTTATCATGGGCTTAGCTTGGTGGTTAGCCGGTCTACTCTGTTTTATCAGTATTATTGGTATTCCTTTTGGCCGAGCTTGTTTTGTTATTGGCGAAATGGCTTTCTGGCCCTTTGGTCAAGAAACTATAAATCGCCGCCATCTGACTGGTTCAGAAGATATCGGTACAGGTACTGCTGGTATGATTGGAAATGTAGTCTGGTTTGTATTTTTTGGCATATGGTTAGCTATAGGGCACTTAACCCATGCACTGGCTTGCTTTATTACCATCATAGGTATTCCTTTTGGTATTCAGCACCTTAAACTCGCCTTATTAAGTTTAACGCCAATTGGACAAACTGTAATAGCAAAAGAGCAGTATTAATTTATTGATAAGTAATGCTCTTTGCGAGTCCCATAAATATCACTTATAAATTTGTAAAAATTGATGCTTATTTAGCTTGGTCTAGATAAGCATCAATGATTTGTTGTACTTGAAGCTGCTTTAAGCCTTGATTAACAATATTGTTCCACTTATCCCCTTCTGGGCTATTTTCAAAAGCGATGTGCAGACTTTTATTGGCTATCACTTTGTCATTTACTTGTAGTAAATCAATAACTTTTGCAATATCAGGATCATTTTTTAAATATTGATAAACATTGAGATCAATAATAATCAAATCAACACGTTTGGCGGCTAATTTTAAGATACTTTGTTTCTCATGATTTGCTACATCAAATTTTTGCCTACCGTCCTTAATCATTAAATCGATTTCATCGGTATTTACATAACCACTGATAACCCCCATTGTGTAAGGATTTAAATCAGAAACTTGTTGCCATTTTATCGGGTTACTTTTACGTTCTACTATTCCAATGGGACTTTCCCCAATTGGATCAGAAAAAATATAATTGTCTGATTCAAGCTTGTATTCAGGATAATAACCTGTAGATTTTCCGGTTATGACCATACGAACAGCTCTATTCCATGGCAATATTTGGCTAGTTAATTCATGACCTTGAGAATTAAGTGAACGGCGAATAATTTGCGTTATAATACCTTTCCCAGCCAGTTGCTCACCAGTAAAGGGAGGCCACTCTAATGTGGTAAGAGTAAGCGTTTCTGCCCTTACGCTTGAGTAAATACTTTGCATTGTAAGCAATATACAAAGTAAAACAGCGTTGTAATGAATGGGAAAGCGAGTCATCAGTATCCTTTTGATGATTAAGTCCACATTCAGTGTAAGACAAAAAAATTATTTTTGAGAAATTTATGAAATATTGGCTAATGAAATCTGAACCGGATGAGTTCAGCATAGATGACTTGCTCAATGCAGAGAAGCAAACAACAGCTTGGCAAGGGATCCGTAATTATCAAGCAAGAAATTTTTTACGAGATGATGTTCAATTGAATGATCTGGTTTTATTTTACCATTCAAGCTGTAAAGTGCCTGCCATTGTCGGAGTCGCTAAAATCACTCAAGCGGCTTCAATTGACATCACTGCCTTTGATATTCAGTCTAAATATTATGACGCTAAATCTGATCCTAACAATCCTCGCTGGTTTCAAGTAGATTTAAGCTATGTTGAAAAATTCGCAAAACAACTTACGTTAACCGAATTAAAAGCCGATCCTGCTTTAGCCGAAATGGTACTAGTGACTAAAGGGACTCGTTTAAGTGTGCAGCCTGTCACTGAACAAGAATTTATGCATATCAAACGCCTTGCTCAAGCAAGCTGATTTGAAGGTTGAACCATAGGTGAAAATAAAAACGTTTAGAATTTTTACTGCTAAACGTTTTTCTTTAATATCGAAAACTCAATAAATAACCATGATTATTGAAGATCTATTGTCACAAATTTAATTTTCACCACGTGGTTTGCCGCCCATTGAAGGGGCGTGAGAGATAATTCGATCTGCCATTCTGGAAAACGGTAAGCTTTGCAACCACACTGTACCATGTCCTTGTAAAGTCGCTAAAAACAAACCTTCTCCACCAAATACCATCGACTTTAACGAACCTGCTCGTTGAATGTCGTAATTAATCTCAGGGGTAAATCCGACTAGGCACCCCGTATCAACCCTTAAGGTTTCACCGCGTAATTCTTTCTTAATTAATGTGCCACCAGCATGGATAAATACCATGCCATCGCCCTTTAAACTTTGTAATATAAAACCTTCTCCGCCAAAAAAGCCTGCGCCTAATCGACGATTAAATTTCATGGTTACATTCGTACCTAATGCTGCGGCTAAAAAGCTATCTTTCTGGCAAATCAGTTCGCCTTGATATTGTGCTAAATCTAACGCCAGAATACTTCCCGGATAAGGCGCTGCAAAGGCCACTTTCCGCTTTTGATGCCCTTGATTAGTAAAATGTGTCATAAAGATGCTTTCGCCAGTCAACGCCCGTTTACCGGCACCTAAAAGCTTACCGAAAAAACCGCTTTCAGGCTCTGAACCATCACCCATTTTAGCTTCAAAATCAATATCCTGCTCGATGTAATTCATAGCACCGGCTTCAGCAATAACTGTTTCTTGAGGATCAAGTTCAACTTCGACAAGCTGCATACTTGAACCAAGAATTTGGTAATCAACTTCGTGGCAACGCCTATTCATTATCTTCTCCCTGATATCACTACATTCAATTTAAACCAACATAATGCGACAGACATATTATGTCAACAAGTGACGGGTTATCATAAGTCACTAAAAGTAAGTTGCATGACGAATGTCAACGCATTTATAAATCCAATAACTTAACCCAATCCAAGGGCGTTCTGCTCTTTAGATGCTTGTAATTCAAACAGCCTAAACTCTTCCAAAATTAACTCAGTAAATAACTGGCCAGCACGGCCTAACGGTCTTTCTAATGTTGACACTAATTGGGGTGTGAAACTAAATCGATTACCCCCGACAAAATCGACCATAGCTAAATCCCCCGAAGAGAGTTCTTCAGCAACAAGAAAATCAGGCATCCAACCAAAACCTAACCCTTTCAGCAAGGCATTTTTTTTCATAATAAAGCCAGATAGGTAGAATACTTTGTCGCCACCAAATTGCATTTCATCTCGAACTAAACGTTGTGGTGATGAATCTTCAATAGTCAGTTCGACGTGTTGTTGTAACTCGGTTAAGCTCACATTAACTTGATTGACTAATGGATGCTGACGACTTGCCACTAGCAAACTGGTAATGGTTGGCAATGCTTTAGGCAAATAATTAGGACCTGTGAGATAATCTTTAACTAACATCAAATCTGCCGCATCACGTTCAAAACGATGCTGCACCCCCCTAAAAACTCCATATTAAGCTGCACTTTTGTGGGATATTATGCTCTGACATCCGCTTTAAGGCACTCATGATTGGCTCCATAGGCAATGCACCATCAATCACTAACTCAAGTTTTGGCTCCCACCCCTCGCTAAAGCGACTGGCCAAATGTTCAATATTCGCTAAGTGCTGCAGTAACCTTTGCCCCTCAGCTAAAATAACTCGCCCTTCAGGTGTTAGCTCTGCACGATATTGATCACGGTTAAACAGGCTGACACCAAGATGTTGCTCAAGCTTCTTCACTTGATAACTAACGGCAGATTGCGCTTTATGTAGGCGTTCAGAGGCCTTAGCAAAACTGCCCTCTTCGACTAGCACTTGCAAGACATTAAAAGTATCGACATCTATACGCATACATTTCCTTTAGAAGTTAACATTTACCCATGTTTGTACCGAATAACTGCCACATTTGTATTGAAAACAATACAATCAAAAAAACTGATTATGTTTAGCTATTAATTATTCTTTTTTTTGTTCATTCAAGCAACTAGATTAACTATACCTCTGTTATCTAGATCACATATTTATTAACTAAAACCTGCTAGCGCTAAACAACTAAAAATTAATACCCAGTCAAGTTTCATATAGGGTTAAAACTGCAATATCAGGTTAAGGAATCCGTTATGCCATTTTATGTTAAACAAGGTCAGATCCCACATAAACGCCATATAGCCTTTGAAAAAGAAAATGGTGAGCTTTACCGTGAAGAATTATTCTCTACTCATGGCTTTTCAAACATATATTCTAATAAATATCATCATAACATGCCGACTAAGGCTATCAATGTCAGCCCTTATGAGGTCAATCACGGTGAGGCTTGGCAAGACACGCTCATACAAAATTATAAGCTTGATTCACGCAGTGCAGATTGCGAAGGTAACTTTTTTACTAGCCGTAACAAAATTTTTTATAACAATGATGTCGCACTTTACACCGCCAAAGTCACTGAGCCAACCAACGAGTTTTATCGAAATGCCTATGCTGATGAGGTGATATTCATTCACGAAGGTGAAGGACAACTGTTTAGCGAGTATGGGGTGATTGAGGTTAAAAAGTGGGATTATCTTGTTATTCCACGGGGTACAACTTATCAATTAGCATTTAATGACTTTAGTAATGTCCGTTTATTTGTGATTGAGTCTTTCTCAATGGTTGAAGTGCCTAAGCATTTTCGCAATGAGTACGGCCAACTACTTGAATCAGCCCCTATTGCGAACGTGACTTACGCACACCAACCTTAACCGATGCCGTGGTTGAAAAAGGCGAATTTCCATTAGTATGTAAATTTGGCGACAAATACCAGTTAATGACCCTTGAATGGCATCCTTTTGATTTAGTTGGCTGGGATGGTTGTGTTTACCCTTGGGCATTTAACATTACTGAATATGCACCCAAAGTGGGCCAAATTCATTTACCGCCGTCGGATCACTTAGTATTTACTGCACATAATTTTGTGGTGTGTAACTTTGTACCGCGTCCGTATGATTTCCACCCAAAATCCATTCCTGCCCCTTATTACCACAATAATATCGATAGTGATGAAGTTTTATATTATGTCGATGGTGATTTTATGAGCCGTACAGGCATTGAAGCAGGCTATCTCACCTTACATCAAAAAGGTGTACCTCATGGGCCGCAACCTGGTCGTACCGAAGCCTCAATCGGCAAAAAAGACACCTATGAATATGCTGTAATGGTAGATACGTTCGCCCCACTCAACCTGACCTCTCATGTAAAACATTGTATGAGTGAAGATTACAACCGCTCTTGGTTAGAAAATTAATCTTAAAAATTTAGTGACTCAACCGATAACCAAACTTTTTAAGTCGCCACAGAGTGACGGCAAGATGCAAATAACGAGGAAATAACAATGGCAAGCCAACAAAACCCACTGGGACTTTTAGGAATTGAATTCACAGAATTTGCTACCCCAGATACAGATTACATGCATCAAGTCTTTATAGATTTCGGCTTCTCAATGTTAAAAAAGGCCAAAAATCAAGACATCATTTACTACAAGCAAAACGACATCAACTTTTTACTAAATAAAAGTCGTAACGGATTTTCAGCAGAATTCGCAAAAAACCATGGTCCTGCGATTTGCTCAATGGGTTGGCGTGTTGAAAATGCCGATCTTGCCTTTAAATTAGCCGTTGAACGTGGTGCAAAACCTGCTGATGATGACAATAAAGATATGCCATATCCTGCGATTTACGGTATTGGTGATAGCTTAATTTATTTTATTGATACCTTCGGCCCAGAAAACAATATCTATGCCACTGACTTTGACGATTTACCTGATCCAATTATCACGCCAGATAAAGGCTTTATTGAAGTAGACCACCTTACCAATAACGTCTACAAGGGCACCATGGAAAAATGGGCGAACTTTTATAAAGACATTTTTGGCTTTACAGAAGTCCGATACTTTGACATTAGTGGTGTACAAACAGCATTAGTTTCTTATGCCCTGCGCTCACCAGATGGCAGTTTCTGTATCCCTATCAATGAAGGTAAAGGCAATAACAACAACCAAATTGATGAATATTTGAATGAATATAATGGCCCAGGCGTGCAACACCTTGCCTTTAGAAGCCGTGACATTGTCGGTTCATTAGATGCTATGGAAGGTACAAGTATTTCAACGTTAGATATTATTCCAGAATATTACGACACCATTTTTGATAAATTACCCCAGGTCACTGAAGATCGTGAGCGCATTAAGCATCACCAAATTTTAGTCGATGGTGATGAAGAAGGTTATTTATTACAAATTTTCACGAAAAACTTATTTGGGCCAATCTTCATCGAAATTATTCAACGTAAAAATAACTTAGGTTTTGGCGAAGGTAATTTCAAAGCATTATTTGAATCCATTGAACGAGATCAAATGAAGCGTGGCGTTTTATAAGCCGATGCAAAAATAGTGAATAATAAAGCCAGCTTTGTGCTGGTTTTATTATTTGTCGTTGATTACAATCGCCGTTTCAATTAATCATGAAATTAACTCCATGCCTGATTACGCTTTACTAGCCGTATTTATCCCCACTTTCTTTTTTGTCTCTATTACCCCTGGTATGTGCATGACACTGGCCATGACCTTGGGCATGAGCATTGGCGTACGCCGCACTTTATGGATGATGATCGGTGAGTTGGTCGGCGTGGCCATCGTCGCTGTTGCGGCGGTATTAGGTGTGGCCAGTATTATGCTGAATTACCCTCAAGCATTTGATTTGCTCAAATGGTTTGGCGGGGCTTATCTAGTCTATATTGGTATCAACATGTGGCGCGCTAAAGGCAAAATGGCAATTATTGATGGCCAGCAAGTTAACACCGGCAGAATAAGCTTGATTAGTCAGGGATTTATAACCGCTATCGCCAATCCAAAAGGTTGGGCGTTTATGATCTCTTTATTGCCCCCTTTTATTAATGTCGATCGCCCTGTAGCCCCACAATTATTTGTTTTACTTAGCATTATTATGATCACCGAAAGCCTATCCATGCTGGCTTATGCCAGTGGCGGCAAGAGCCTAAGGTTATTTCTAGCCCGTGGTAACAATATCCGCTGGATGAACCGCATTGCAGGTAGCTTAATGATGTTAGTTGGAATTTGGTTAGCCTTAGATTAAGCGATGCAGATTAGTTTCATCCTCTAACAGCATGAGATATCCATTCGTTTAGCCTTTGTCTTTAAACGGAAGTTGTTGTGAAATTTGTTGTTGATAAATCTTCATTTGCTGTTGTTCTTGCAGACAATAATCGGCTATCGCATCTGCAAAAGAGGAATGTTGAATAAGGTGCTTTGAATACGTCATAACAGGCTCAAATCCACGGGCAACTTTATGCTCGCCTTGTGCACCTGCATCAAACACGGTTAACTTGTTCGCAATCGCATATTCGATACCTTGGTAATAGCAGGTTTCAAAATGTAAGCCATTTATTTCTTGCAAACAGCCCCAATAACGCCCATATAAATGGGAACCTGACGTAAAAAACAGCGCTGCTGCAATCAAATTATCTTGGTTATTTTTTACCAATAATAATTGAATTGCCTCCCCATAGAATCACGTAGCAACATGAAAAAATCAGGGTTTAAATACCCTCTATGCCCAGAACGTTTTAAATAGGTCGTCTGATAACAATCAATAAAATGCTGCCACTGTTCAAGGGTTGCTTTATCACCTTGGACAAATTGATAACTTAATTGATACTCAGTTAATAACTGGCGCTCTTTACGAATATTCTTGCGCTTTCTTGATGACATACCAGCCAGAAAATCATCAAAGTCGTAATAGCCCTTGTTTAACCAATGAAATTGACAACCAACACGAGTAATTAAGGTATCTTGAGGCCAAATAGCTTGCTGCTCTGGTGATATAAACAGCCCATGCCAAGATGATAACTGCTGTTCTAATAAGCATTGTTGTAGAAAGTGGGTCACTAAATGGATTAATTGAGCTTTATCCGCTTGTGTCAATGTCTGCGAGATAGCCAAACGTTGCCCTTGGGCGGGTATAAAAGGCACACTGGTTACTAACTTTGGGTAATAGTTGAGTCCATTGCGTTGGTATGCATCCGCCCATGCCCAATCAAATACATACTCACCCCAAGAATGATTCTTTTTATACATGGGCATAATGGCGATGATATGATTTGTTTGCTGATCACGAGCAAGCAAGTGGCACACTTGCCAACCCGCTTTAGCACCTAAACAATGGCTTTGCTCTAACGCCAGTAAAAACTCATAACGAGTGAAAGGGTTGTCATCACAAAATAGCGCCGACCACACCTCTTTACCAATTAATCTTATATCTGCACAAAGTGAAAACGAACAATCAGTTAGCAATCCATTTACCTTTTATTGATGTAAAAATCACGAACAGCATACCAATTTATTCTAAGCTATGGCACAGTCTATTGATTAATAGGAATTCACCTACCTAAGTTAAGGACTTTTTGTGCCAGCTAATATTCAATTGAAACCAATTATTCTCTCAGCACTGATTACATTAACTTTTACAGCAGCCACATTTACCTCTCCCACAAGCTATGCCAATGAAAGTTCAATTTTTAGTGGCATGGCCACCGCTCAACCAATATTTGCCAAACATGGCATGGTGGTAAGCCAAGAAGCCATCGCTAGCCAAATTGGAGTGGATATTTTAAAACAAGGCGGCAATGCAGTTGATGCTGCGGTCGCGGTGGGTTTTGCGCTTGCGGTGACATTACCTAGAGCCGGTAATATTGGCGGCGGTGGTTTTATGCTGGTACATATTGCCAAAGATAACAAAACTATTGCTATTGATTATCGCGAGACCGCACCCAATAAGGCCCATAAAGATATCTTTTTAGATGAAAAAGGCAATGCGGTTGACAAGCTCAGCCGTGAGCATGGTTTAGCCGTAGGTGTACCAGGCACAGTCATGGGCATGGAACTAGCACTCAAGCATTACGGGACGATGAGCTTACAGCAAGTTATCGCCCCAGCAATCAAGCTCGCCCAAGACGGCATCATTGTCACATTGGATCTAGCAAATTCTTTGGCAGGGCTTAAGCGCCGAATTGCGCAATGGCCTAGTTCAAAAGCGATATTCTACCGGCCAGATGGCAGCAACTTTGAGGTTGGAGACACCCTTAAACAACCTGAACTGGCCCATTCATTTAGCTTAATTGCTCAACAGGGCAGTAAAGGGTTTTACCAAGGTGAAACCGCTGAAAAAATTGTCAATGCAGTTCAGCAAGCCGGTGGCGTTATGTCCTTAACCGATTTAGCTCACTACAAAGTGGTCGAACGTGAGCCCATCCGAGGGCAATATCGAGGTTATGAAGTGATATCAATGCCTCCCCCCTCTTCTGGTGGCGTGCATATTATTGAAATGTTGAATGTGCTTGAGCATTTCCCTATCGACAAACTTGGCCATAACACAGCACAAACACTACATGTGATGGCCGAAACTATGAAATATGCCTATGCCGATCGTAGTGAGTTTTTAGGTGATCCTGACTTTGTTACCGTACCGACTCAGCACCTAACTAGCACAGACTATGCGAAAAAAATTGCCAATAAAATTGCATTAAATAAAACCACCCCTAGCAGCGAGATAAAACCTGGCCAAGTTGATGGTGATGAAAGTCCACAAACAACTCATTACTCGGTAGTTGACCAATGGGGAAATGCCGTTTCCAACACTTACACACTCAACTTCAGTTATGGATCTGGTTTAGTGGCGCAAGGCACAGGTATTTTGCTAAACAATGAAATGGATGATTTCTCCGTTAAGCCGGGTGTCCCAAATGGTTATGGCTTGATTGGCGGGGAAGCCAACGCAGTACAAGGCAATAAACGGCCATTAAGTTCAATGAGCCCAACCATTGTAATGAAAGATGGCAAACCGTTTTTAGTAACAGGAAGCCCTGGGGGCTCTCGGATCATCAATATCACTTTGCAAATCATCATGAATGTCATTGACCATCAATTAAACATTGCTGAAGCAAGTGCAGCACCACGAATACATCATCAATGGTTACCAGACTTTTTATGGGCTGAGCGTAGTTTAAATAACGATACAATTTCGCTATTGGAGGCAAAAGGTCATCAAGTAAAAGTGCAGCAATCGATTGGCAGTACGCAATCAATCATGATTACCGAGCAAGGAAAGTTTGGCGCATCGGACCCACGTAGAGCAGGTTCTGCAGCCATTGGTTATTAATTGTAAATCACTTTAAGGCTTATTGATTCGCGTTGAGGCCAACTCCAACTTTGCCTCAACGTAGGGACAAGTCATTCCAAATAAAACGGTCCTAATAATATTAATCCATATATTGATCAACTTGTCTGTTACATGCGCCACCATATAAATAGATGAAACATTTAAACCCACTCTATTAATAGACGTTTTAAACAAACGAAATTTATTGCGCCCTATTAAATCGACATTTAAATCTCGACAATAAAGTAGCTGAGTAATTCGGTCGAACTTTTAGGCAATGACGCTATATAATAATAACCATTTTTAACACTGCCACTCTACTTGTTAAAAAATACCACAAACCACTATTTTAAATAAGAAAAATAAATACCAGCGCTCATACTTATAACTTTGGATACAAAAAGATACCAAATCATGTTATAAAAAAACAATACAACTGATATAATTTCATAATATTGCAGCATTATATTCACAAGAGCTAAATTTGAAAAACCTAAAAATCAAGCATCGTATTGCACTACTTACTTTTGTTGCATTAATCAGTTTTGCCATCTCGTTATTTATTAACAATCAGACAACATCAAATAACGCACAGCGTTTAACGTCTTTGCAATTGCAACTTTACCCGGTATTAAATTTAGCAATTGTCAATGAAGGTTTAGTCATTCAACTTGATCAACTTATTCAATCGACAGTGACCACTGGCGAAGAGGATAATCTGGTCATTGTCAGCAAGATGGTGGAACAAATAAAAGATAATTTATCTCAAATAAGTACTTTGTTGCCGAGTGAGTCAAACACAAGCCAACGCTTGTCTCGCGATATTAGCACCTATCATGATAACGCCAACAAGCTAGTTAAGGCTTTTTTAGCTGATGATGTTGATCTTAATAGCATTACATCACAAGCAGCTACAAACGCAGATCGCTACCAGCAATTAGCCAAAGATTTCAAACAGCAACACTTAGCTTTTGAACAGCAATTCAAAGCTAACATTGAAAACACAATTAATGAGGCCAATCACTCACAAGTTGCAGTACTAACAGTTGGGCTAATTGCCACCATAATCATGATTATTATGGGACTTATAGTTAACCAATCCATCATAACAACCCTTAGTAACGTCACCGCATCATTGGAAAATATCTCCCAAGGAGAAGGCGACCTTCGCTCTCGTATTCAATATGACGGAAAAGATGAGATTGCTGAATTAGTTTATTGGTTTAATCAATTTGTTACTAAACTTCAGTCATCCATTGCCGATACTAAACAAACGACTGATAGTCTTAGTGCGGTTTCTACAACCTTATTAACCGGTAGTAAAAACAGTGAACAAACAGTAAAGCAGCAAAATGATGCTATTGAGCAAATTTCACATGCAATGGCAGAAATGTTTATCAGCGTAACCCAAATAGCAGAATATGCTGCTGATGCAGCATCAGAAGCCGACAATGCCAATACTGAAGCGAATTATGGAAAACAAGTTGTCAATGATGCCGTTAATACCATTAAGAAATTAGCTGAGGAAGTGCAATCAACCTCTGTTGTAGTTAATCAACTCGATGCATTTACCAGTAATGTCAACGACATTCTAGATACCATTAGAGGCATTGCCGACCAAACCAATTTACTAGCTTTAAATGCGGCCATTGAAGCAGCAAGAGCCGGTGAACAAGGTAGAGGATTTGCGGTTGTAGCCGATGAAGTTAGAACACTTGCTTCAAGAACCCAAGCGTCAACTCAAGAAATACAGCAAGTGTTGCAAGAATTGAGAACAACCTCAAAACAGGCCGTTGATGCTATGCAGCGTGGCGTAGGCACCGCAACTGACGGTGTAAAATCAACCATTTTAGCTGGGGATGCACTAACCAGTATTACCAACAAAGTCAGTGCAATCAGTGTTGTGAATGAGCAAATTGCCACAGCAACAGAAGAGCAGCACAATACATCCGTTTTGATCCAGCAGTATGTGGCTGAGATTGAAGCGAATGCATTGAAAGTAAAATCCACGACTGAAGATATGGGCGGTATTAGTTACGATATTCTTAACGTGAGTAAACAGCTTCAAGTCATAACCAATCAGTTTAAAGTGTAAATTTAATACACAACATTATTGGTTGGCATGCTAAAAACCAACTACAAACATATAGTTACAAAAATTATAAGCCCTTGTGGCATGATGAGTGATGAAAAAGGAGTAACACGATGAAGTTTAATTTGAAAGCGCTACCTTTAGCGATTTCTATCGCTTTGGTTCCAACAGCTGTATTTGCTAATGAAACCACCGATGAAAAAATCGAAAAACTAGAGCAACAGGTTGCAACATTACAAGCGCAGCAAACTAAAAATTTAACTGAAAAATTCAGTTTTAACGGTTTTATCAGCGGTGCTTATATCAGTTCTAATAATAGCGCAGGCTACAATAATGCCACGACTAGTTCAGATTTTAGTCAAGACAGTAAAATAGGCTTCCAAGGTACCTTTAATATCAGTAACCAAACTCAAGCAGTTTTACAGTTAATGATGAAAGGCGAAAATAATTGGGACGTTGAAGCGGAATGGGCATACCTTTCTCATCGTTTTGATAATGGTATTAAAATCCGTGGTGGTAAATTGCGTTTACCATTATTTATGTATTCTGATTATCTAGATGTTGGTCATGCTCAACCTTTTGCACGTCCACCTGCAGAGGTTTATGATCAAGTTTCCTTCACTTCATATACTGGCGGTGATATATCCTATGATGTTGAATTTGAAGACTCAACTTTAACATTTCAGGGATTTGGTGGTGAATCTATCATTGACAACAAAACTTCAGATATAGAACTTTCTAATATAGCTGGGCTTAATGCAAACTGGACAGATTTAACTTGGACTGTTCGCGGTGTCTATGGTTATGGCAATTTAGGTGGTTTTTTACTCGATAACACAGGCTCTCCATTTCTTACTATTGATGATGAGAAATCAACATTCTTAGGTTTTGGTGGCGGTTATGATAATGGTGCGTTCTTGGCTATCGCTGAATGGACACAAGTGGAAGTAAATGGGCTTTTACCTGATATGGAATCAGCCTATTTAACACTAGGTTACCGGATTAACACATTTACGCCTTATGTTACTGTGGCTTATTCAAAATCCACTGATGATAACGAAAGAGCTGCGTTACCTCCACAATTAGGGATACCGTTAAGTCTTGGGCTAAATGAAAAACGAAATGCATACAGTGTTGGTTTGAGATGGGATGCTCTTGATAACGTTGCATTGAAATTTGATGTTACCTATGCAAATGATTTTGGTGACACTTCAGGAGGTTTGTCAGGTAACAGCTTTAACCCATCAACAGGTGAGTTTATGCTAGATGACACTCTTGTTTATACCGTTAAATTCGACGCAGTATTTTAAAGGAGCGACGATATGAAGAAGTTATTATCTGTATTAGCGCTCTCTATGGGTGTGGCATTTACGGCATCTGCAGGTGTTGTTGTCATTGGTAATCCAGCTGCGGCAGACATGTCACTAGCTGATGCTAAAAAAGCCTTTTTAGGTAAAGGTAATTCATCACTTGTCGTTTATGAATTAGACGAAGGTAATGCAACCCGCACTGAGTTTCACAGTGCTGTCACCGGAAAATCAGACTCGCAGCTAAAAGCATTTTGGTCAAAGCAAGTGTTTACCGGTAAAGGCAACCCACCAGCAACAGTATCAAGTGCTGCAGCGATGAAGTCAGCCGTTGCGTCAAACCCCAGTGCAATTGGCTATATTGACGAAGCTGATCTTGATGCTTCAGTAAAAGTAATACTAAAACCTTAATACTAATACCTTAATACAAATACCTCGAAAGGTTAACTGTGTAAAGTAAAGGTAGATAACAGTGGTGTGATGCAACAATGTGTCACACCACTTTTTTATTAGTATGTACCTATAAGGATCTCAAATAGTGGAACTTTAGCAAGGTAAACATCGCTTAATATTAATAAGCTGTTAAATTTCACTCTTAAACTATTAAAAACAGAGGTTGATATAAAAATCGAATTTAATAGCAATCACAGTAAATAAGTGATTAGTAATAGCGAATAAAAATGCATAATAACAATGCTGTTTTTATAATAATCCATTATTATTAATAAAAATCCAACACAATTGCCGAATGTTTTCACAACCTAAAATCAGTCAGTATTTATTACGACTAGTATAATATCAGCGTCATAATAAACTGGCCAATCTGTACAGCTCCGCTAAATTATTTAAAAATTTAACATAAATTAATCTATACCATAATATTAAAGAACAAATAATAAACAACAAAACGATTCGATAGTTTAGTTATTAACCACCTCACTTTAGCCATTAAAAATTACAACTAAAACGCGACAAATATCACACCACTGTAACGTTCATGTTATATAATCCCACAGGTTATTAGCAAAAAATCAAATATAATCATAGATATATTGTTATAGAACAGGGGCAACATCGCCTCGGGGTCAAATAGGATAAATAATATGCACAATAAAAAAGTATTAGCACTTGCTATTGCAGGTGTGATGGGGTTATCTGCCTGTAATTCTTCAAATAATGATATGGTAGAATCAATTGAAGTTGATTTACGTATCTTAGAAACCAGTGATATTCATACCAATATAATGGATTATGATTATTACAAATCTAAATATGATCCAACCATTGGTCTTGCCCGCACAGCAAGTTTAATTAAGCAACAAGCCACTGATGCGACAAACTTTGTACTTGTTGATAATGGTGATTTATTGCAAGGCAGCCCTATGGGCGATTATATAGCCAATAATTTCAAACGTGATAACACCATTGGTGGAACACATCCCGCTTACAAAGCAATGAATACCCTAGGTTATTCGGTTGGTAATATTGGTAACCATGAATTTAACTATGGTTTGGATTTTTTAAAAGAATCCATCGATGGTGCAAACTTCCCCTATATTAATGCCAATGTATTATGTAAAGCGGATTGCTGGGAAGGCAAGCAACAAGGTGAAAACTTATTTACGCCTTATATCGTCGAAGAAAAAACCGTTTTCGATAATAACGGTGACCCACAAACCATAAAAATTGGTTATATCGGCTTTGTTCCACCACAAATTTTATTATGGGATAAACAAAACCTAACAGGTAAAGTCACTGTGATGGGCATTGTTGAAGCGGCTGAAAAGTTTGTGCCGATGATGAAAGCTGAAGGTGCTGATATTATTGTTGCGATTCCACATTCTGGTGTGGGTTCTTCTAGCAATCCTACTGATGTAAACGATGAAAATGCAACTTGGGCACTGTCTAAAGTGGCAGGTATTGATGCTATAACCTTTGGTCACAGTCACTCTGTATTCCCTTCTAGTACATTTACTGGTTTAGAAAATGCAGATCTTGAAAAAGGCACCATTAACGGGGTTGCCGCCGTTATGCCTGGTCGTTGGGGAGATAACCTAGGTGTTATTGACTTTAAATTAACTAAAGTTGACGGTAAATGGACAATTGTTGATAGCGTCGCTAAAGCGTTACCAATTTATGCAAATAAAACTGAATTAGTCGCAGCGGATTATGGTGTACGTGACGCAGTAGCAAAAGAACATGCTGAAACCATCACTTATGTATCACAACCCATTGGTGTTGCAACATCAGACATGTATAGCTTTTTGAGTTTGGTGCAAGATGATCCAACGGTCCAAATTGTGTCTAATGCGCAAATCGCTAAAGTCCAACAAAACCTCACACCAGCCTTAAAAGATATTCCCGTTTTGTCTGCATCGGCGCCATTTAAGGCCGGTGGACGTCATAGCACAACAGCAGATGCCGAAAGCTATGTTCAGGTTCCCGCTGGAAACTTAACATACAAGAATGCCGCTGACCTCTACCTTTATCCAAATACTATGGTTGCAGTAAAAGTAACTGGGGCACAAGTAAAAGAGTGGTTAGAATGTAGTGCAAACCAATTTAATCAAATTAATCCAAACTCAACTGAACCACAGTATTTGATTAACTGGGATACCCACCGTACATATAACTATGATGTTATTGATGGGGTGTCATACAAAATTGATGTCACCCAAGCTAATCGAACTGATGGTGATTGTAAGGTTGTAAATGCCGACGCTCATCGTATCGTAGAGCTAAGTTATACTGACGGCGACATGGTTTATACAGGAGCTGAATTAGATAGCAAAGAGTTTATTATTGCGTCTAACAATTACCGTGCCTTTGGTGGTAAATTTGCCGGTACTGGGTCAGAATATGTCGTAATGGAACTACCAGATACTAACCGTGAGGCTCTAGCGCAATACATCACAGCACAAACAGAAGCCAATGGTGCAGTTGATCCAAGCGCAGACAATAACTGGGACTTTGTTACTATTAATTCAGACGTTAAACTAGACGTTCGCTTTGAAACACAAGACAGTGCAATTGCTGATGAGTTTGTTACTAAATACCAACAACGCAATATCACAAAACGTACTGATGTGGCTGATGAGTTTGGATTTGCCGTGTATAATATCGATTTACAAAACTAACTCTATTATCAACTAATTAGTCTTGTTCACGAATAACCAAAGCCCTGTATACGCAGGGCTTTCTTTTATTAATTTACTAATCAATAATAACTCAAACCGACCACAAAAGTTACAACATGATAAATCAAAAAATATTAACAGCAGTAATTGTCACAGCTCTGACTGCCCTACTTCAATTAACCAGCTATAGCAGCACTGCCGAAACTCTGAAAGTCAACCAACAGCAAACTCATTTAAATCCAATCCAAGCTTCTAACGACAATCAACAAATATCACCTGCTCATTGGACATTCTTTCTCGTTCGCCATGCTGAAAAAAATAAAGGCGCAGATCCAGAATTAACCCCTGAGGGTGTTAAACGCGCAAACCGCTTAGCATCTATGCTGCAATACATTCCACTAGATAAGGTTTATTCAACAGATTATCGCCGAACTGAACAAACTGCATTACCTACAGCAAACTTAAACAATCTTGCTGTAGAAAATTACCAAGCGTCTGATTTACTGAGTTTTAGTGAACAACTGCTGACCACTCCAGGAAATTACTTGGTGGTTGGTCATAGCAATACAACTCCGGTTTTAGCCTCCTATTTATCAAAACATAAAACATCAAAAATGGATGATCTGAAATCCTATGATCGCCTATATGTAATTGAAGTATTTCAAATGGGCTTAGAAAAACATGCCACCTTAAAAGTGATAAGCTACTAAACTGGCAAAGTTGAGTTAAAGCAATATTGTTTGTAATTTTAACTATCAAAAAAAACATGCACAGCAAAAACTGTGCATGTTGATAAAGTTAATAAGTCTAGAACGAATACCCTAGTATCACTCTGAATCTAACTGTTGTTGTGGCTCACTATGGTTAGGCCAAGCATTAATGACTGCTTTGACTAATGAGGCTAAAGGGATCGCAAAAAACACGCCCCACACCCCCCACAAACCACCAAAAACCAATACTGCGGCAATTATCACAACAGGGTGCAAATCTACAGCATCACTGAATAAAATCGGCACAAGCACATTACCATCAAGCGCTTGAATAATAGCATACCCCAACATGAGGTAACCAAATTCTGGCCCTATTCCCCACTGTACAAAGGCCACTAATGCAATGGGCAAGGTCACTAGTGTTGCACCAACATACGGGATCAATACCGATAAACCAGTTAATACGCCTAACAATGCCGAGTAGCGCAATCCCATTAAGGCAAAGAATACATAACTAAAAATACCCACAATAATAATCTCAATGACTTTACCGCGAATGTAATTAAAAATCTGTTGATCCATTTCAAACCATACTTTACGTGCAAGCCCTCTATTGGCAGGGAAAAAGCGCTTACTACCATCTAACAGTTGTTGTTTATCTTTTAAAAAGAAAAACACTAAAAGTGGGACCAAAATGGCATACACCATTAACACTAATAATGAAGCCGAGAAGCCAACTAATTGCTTAGCAAAATCTAACAGGTGTTGTGTATCAAGCAATTTTTTAACTTCGGTTAGCATGGTATCTATTTGCTCGGCACTGATATATTGAGGGTAATCTTGGCTTAAATCACGGATCACCACCATCCCCTTATCAAGCATGGTCGGTAAATCAGATGCTAAACTAATGCCTTGGCGCCAAATGCTGGGCATCAATACTAATAACAACACCATCATAATGCCTAAAAAAGCGACCAAAACGATTGATGCACCAGCGGCACGGTTAATGCCTAACTTATTCATTTGCGCTACTGGCCATTCCAGTAAAAACGCCAGTACTAAAGCCACCAACAAGGGGGCCAAGAGTCCTGCACCAAAATAGATAGTTAAACCGATCCCCAATAAAATAAACACCAAAGTAATAGCTTGTGGATCACTGAATCGGCTTTTATACCAGTCTTTTAAAAACTCTAACATCGCAACACCCTGTATATACGTATAAAAACTAACCTTTCACGAGGTTATTTTTCAATATTGATTGCCATTATTGCGTTATCTTGTTGCAATACCGTCACTAAAAAACCACTTTTTTTTGCCCATGCGGGAACATCTTTGAAAGAACCGGGGTCTGATAATAAAACTTGTAATATTTCGCCTGGTTGCAATTGCTTTAAATGCAGTTTTACCTGTACTAAAGGATAAGGACAGCGATATGTGGTTAAATCAATTTGTTTCATACTGAATTTGGTTTTAATAATCTGGAGCTATTATCCTTGCTTGCATAGTAAACCTCAAGCTAACAGAGTAAACTCCTATACCTGAAAAGCATAAATTTTTGATGTAAATCTTAAACTTGCTAGGTAAATAAGAGGTTATAAGCCAATTCATTTGTTTTTAAAGGTGTCACTTGCGAAATTTATCTTTTGTTAATATTTCAAAAACCATTGTAGCCAGTGCGCTAGCCGTTATGTTTTCTGCCTTTATTGCTAGCAGTCATGCAAACAATGATTTACCGGATTTAGGTACTGCAGCAGTAAATACCTTTAGTTTAGAAAAAGAAACCATTTACGGCGATGCCTATATGAGAGTTATTCGCTCATCCGCACCAGTCCTAAATGATCCTGTGCTAAACCAATATTTATCTGAGCTTGGCAATCGACTTGTTGCTCATGCAACAGGAGTGAAAACACCTTTTTATTTTTTCTTACTCAGAAATGATGAAATTAATGCCTTTGCTTTTTTTGGCGGTCATGTGGGTGTTCATACCGGGTTATTTCTCAATGCTGATACAGAAAGCGAACTCGCCTCTGTACTTGCACATGAAATTACCCATGTCACTCAGCGCCATTTAGCACGCTCATTAGAAGCTCAGCAAAAAAGCTCAACAGCAACGATAGCAGGTTTACTCGGGGCAATTTTATTAACCATTGCCGCACCACAAGCTGGTATGGCGGCGCTAGCAACCACCCAAGCCTTAGCCACCCAATCAAAAATCAATTACACCCGCTTACATGAAAAAGAAGCCGATCGTATTGGCATGCAAACCCTGGTTGAAGCAGGCTTTGACCCTAATGGGGCCTCCAATTTTTTTGCTGAATTAGCAACCCGCTATCGTTTTACCACCAAACCGCCTCAAATGCTATTAACTCACCCATTACCAGAATCTCGTATTACCGACGCACGCAACAGAGCTGCCCAATATCCTAATCGATATATTCCAGATAATTTAAACTATCAGCTTGCCAAGGCGCGAATTCAGGTACGCTTTTCTAGTTACAGCGATTCTGCAGCATTATATTTATTCGAAGAACAATTAAAAAAGAACAATTATACGTTTAAACAAGCCGCGCTTTACGGCAAAGCCTTAGCGTTATTTAGATTAAAGCGTTTTACAGAAGCTGAAGTAATTATTGATGATTTACTCAAGCAAGATAGCAATAATCTATTTTATATTGATACTAAAACCGATTTACTTGCAGAACGTAAAGCATTTGATGAGGCCATTGTATTTTTAGAAACGCAACGCAAAATAAAACCCGCTTCACAAGTTATTAATGCCAATTTGGCGCACATCTATGTTGAAGCCGATAAACCTAAACAAGCAATCCCCTTACTTGAAGAGTTAATCTTTTTAGATAAGCAAAACACTTTACCCTACCAAATGATGACAGATGCTTATCGAAAAATGGGCAACAAAGCATTAGAGCATTACGCTAATGCAGAAGTCATGGCGTTGAGTGCAAACTATAAAGATGCCATAGATCAGCTTAATTATGCGTATCGTTATTCGGAGGGACAACAATTACAAATTGCCAGAATTGAGGCGCGTATTCGCCAATTCCGTGAAGCTGACAGAAATCTTGAAGCGCTGAAATAAATTTTTTAACCAAGAACCAAAAGATAATAGAAAAACTATGACAAACATTACTATTTTACATAATCCACGCTGCTCAAAAAGCCGTGAAACCTTGGCATTAATTCAGGCAAAGTCAGATAATATCAACATTGTTGAATACTTAAAAAATCCGCCAACAGAGGCTGAAATCAGCAATATTTTGAATTTGTTAGGCTTAACTGCTCGTCAATTAATGCGTACTAAAGAAGATGAATACAAAGCCCAAAATCTTCAAGATGAATCCCTAACTGAATCACAATTAATTTTAGCTATGGTGAATACCCCAAAATTAATTGAACGCCCAATTGTGCTTGCAAATGGCAAAGCGGCAGTAGGACGTCCTCCAGAAAATGTGCTAGCAATAATAGAGTAACAATTGATGACCACTCAAAGTTTGTTTCAACTGTGCCGTGTAGGCTATATTGCGCTTGTTTTACTATTATCCGGCTGGTTCATACAACAAGGGCTTGAAGGCACTTACTCTATGGTGTTTTGCTTGATGTTTATTGTGCCTTTATTAATGCCATTAAAAGGCATTATCCAAGGCAATCCTTATACCTATGCCTGGGCAAGCTTCATTCTATGTTTATATTTATTGCATGGATTAACCTTAGTGTATGTCACTACAGACGCGTTAATATTCGCCGTGATTGAGTCAACTTTAATCGGCGCGTTACTGATAGGGTTTCCTTATTATGCCCGTATGCGTGGTCGCGAATTAGGCTTAGGATTAAAGAAAAAATCAAAGCAAGATGAATAGGTTAACTCACATCATTGATATCTAACAAAGCGCCGAAAGGCGCTTTTTTTTAATTTTTGATTCGAAAAAATGTCATGCTATAGTTTGATACTATTGATAACATTTGGAATAAAAGATGAATAAGCCATCCTTAGCCATATCTTACTTATTTACGATTTGCTGTTTATCTGCTTGTGGTGGCTCGGACTCTTCAACTGATCCAGAGCTTGGTACGCCTATTTCACAATGTGATAATCCGGTACAATGGAATACCATTGAAACCTCTGATTCATTAATGTTTTTGGTTGAGAAAACATACCCTGTAAATACACCTGCTAGCATCATCGCTAAACATACCAGTCAAGATAGTCGCGCCCTAAGCTATACATGGCAACAAATCTCAGGGCCCACGTTAGCATTAGCCAGTGTTAATAGCCCTGTATTAAGTTTTACCCCAACACAAGCAGGAACTTATCAGTTTCAAGTTAATCTGGCTGGCAATAATACTGCTATAGAACAAATTGTATCGATTGATACGACAACCAATAACAACCAGTTAGGTTTAGCGGTCAATAGTGACCATCAAGTGGTACAAGGTAATGGTGTGAGCGTTAGGCTTGAACGAGTAAATGGACAAATTGCCACAAATATACAATGGTGCTCATATGCCAATAACCTTCCTGCTATCAACCTTGATTTAACCAATCCTGAACGCCCGTTATTTATTGCGCCAAACGTCCCAGAAGATAGCGTTGTTTCTCTTCGCGCGTCTGGTCAGATTAATGGTGAAACATTAACCGATGATGTGCATATTTTAGTCACCAAAGAAAATCCTATTAGCTCAACCTATTTCGATGAGCCTGTCGCAAGAACCTATGCTTACAACAGAGACTCGCCATATCGACAATATTTACCAAGATGTGTTTATTCTAATTCACTTAATAACAGCTGCACCATTAACCAGTTACCTTTAATCGGTCAACAAACTAGCAATCCAACCATTGATGATATTATGGATAGAGTTGTCGTTTCCCATGACTGGATGGGTGAACGATTTAAACAGTTTTTACAACAAAAAGATCCAATTTCAGATTTTATTACCTTATTGCAATCTGTCACTGCAATTGTGATCAGCTACGACGTTCGCCCTTCTTTTTACTGGGTCGTTACTGGCGCAATATATCTTGATGCCGACAACTTTTGGCAAACTCCTGCAGAGCGAGATACCATTAATGAAGCACCCGATTACCGCAGTGATTTTGGTAAAGATCTGCAATTTTTAATGCCATGGCGTTATGTAAAAAATAACGATTATGCCTATGATTTTTATCCTTATTATGAAAGAGAGTCTCGCACCATCGATGACTTTACTCCAAGACTTGCCTCATTGCTTTATCATGAGCTAGCCCATGCAAATGACTTTTTCCCTCGAAGTATTCACCACCAATTACAAGGACCAACATTATTAGATGACTATGCCAAGAGAAGTGAAAACAATGCATTAATATCGGATAAACTATCAAGTATTTACCCGTTACAAAGCTCACAAATGACCAGCTTGGCAACAGTCAGTTTTAAAGGCGAAACAGCAACGGCAACTCAAAAAGCCTATCTTCCAAGTGATATCACCCACTTTTTTAGTCAAGATCATGCATCTGATTATTATGCCTACTCTTCTACTCGTGAAGATGCGGCAATGCTATTTGAAGAAGCGTTTATGAGCCATCGATATGATATATTTCGAGATGTTGCAGTCACTGACAACCCAGATAATGAAACGGGTTCAAGTATTATTGTAGATTGGGGGCAACGAGGTCGAGTAGGCTCAACTGACATCCGCGAGCGCGCAGAATATGTTATCCAGCAGATCATGCCGGAAATGAACGCCGGTGATTTAATTGCTCAGTTACCTGCGCCAATACCCATGCAAGCTGGGTTGTCTTGGCTTGATAATTTACCCCTCAATCAAACCATGACAAACGCAGCTTTTAATATACAACAAGCCCCTAGCATGAAAGCCAGCAGTACTCGAGGAATTGATAGACCCATTGAACTCAGCGGCGCTTCACATAAATAAATCATCATAAAAAAACCTAGCTCGGTGGCTAGGTTTTTATGATTACACTGCAAACAGGATTATAGGCGCAGCATCTCTTTAATAAACGGTATTGTCAGTTTGCGTTGATGCACCATTGACGCCTTATCTAATTTATCCAAAACATCAAACAATGTTCGTAAATCACGCGCCATTCGCGTTAATAAAAATCGTCCAACTTCGTCCGACAACTGTAAGCCTCTCATTGCAGCACGGCGTTGTAATGCAACAAGTTTCTCATCATCAGCCATTGGCTGCAGTTGATAAATTAATCCCCACTGCATCCGTGAAACCAAATCGGGTAACGAAAATCCTGCCTCTGAAGGAGAGGCACTGCCAGTCACAATTAAGCGACAATCTTGCTGCTCTGCAATTCGATTATACAAATGAAACAACGCTTCTTCCCACACTGGATGACACGCAATTGCATCAATATCATCAATACAAATTAAATTCAGTGTCTCTACACCTTCAAATAAAGCAGGTGAAATACTCGCATGGATCCCAAGAGGTATGTATAACGTTCGCCTATCTAAATCATTGGCATGAGCACAAGCTGCATGCATTAAATGTGTACGACCTGATTTATGCGGCCCATAAAGATAAAGTGAAGATGACTGAGTGCCTTCTGCACAGGCTTGCAGTTTTTGAATTAATTCATCATTACCTGACGCAGGATAATAACTATTAAAAGTTTCATCGTCAGGTAGATAAACAGGCAAAGATAATTGACGTGGAGAGGATTGGCTCACTCAAACATTCTCAAAAGTAAACATAACGCAGCCGCTATCATATCATAAGCGGCTATATGGTTAAATCGTACTGTTACTATTGTCCAATCCATTCATAGATTAACTGCACAGTTTCAGCGTTTGGTGTTTGTCGATAAGCATCTACACCACCCATGGCATCAATTTTTGAGAGACGCTTATCAATGTTCAGCAACCGTTGTAAATCATCAACACTCCCAAATAAAGAGACATTAAAAGCCACGATATTGTTTTGCAATTGCTTTACTGAGATTGCCTTAACTGCACTAAGTTGTTTTAAGTAGCTTTCTAACTCGACTAACTGACTCATGCTGTCAATGCCAACAAAACTTACACTAGTCTGTATACTGTTGCCCGTTGAGGCAATGGCATATTGACCAATATAGTAATCGGCCAATAATGACACTATTCGATTTACTGCAGCGTTTTCATCAACCGTTTGCCCTTGCTGCATAATTAATGGCTGTAAAAGACCATTTTGACGGGTTTTATCAAATAAAGATATTTGAAAACGAACAGCTCCCACTGTAGGTGTTATATCTGCTATAGCAAAATAGTCCGCCTGATACCGTGCAGAAGAATCACTCACGACATCAGTAAACATACCTTTGACATCGGTCGCTGAAACTGCCATTAAATCATCCAAATCCATCAATGGTAATAAAAGTGGAATACCTTTATTAATGGATGACGACGCAAAGCTTGCTCGAAGTGGGTTGTTACTTGAATCGGCTAAAATAACGGTTTCATTGTCTTGCTCTACCGTTAACCACAAAAGGGTTAATGGTCGCTGAGCGCCCCAAACAGCTAAATCGGCTTGGCGGAGTGTGTCAATAATCCGCTTATGATCAAAACTCGCACTTAATACTAAGTTATCATCGACTTGACGATAACCATATTGAGTTAATAGCACTTCAGGATTATCAATTTGCGCCTTAACCAATGGGTGCATAACCACACTAGGACTGCCAGAGTTTTTCACAAATACCTTTGCTAGCGCTTCTTTCAGTGCTTCGACTTTAATATTACTGGCACGAGAAGGCACAACAATATCCGCCTCATCAAGTTGAGATACCTCAACTGCCACTGTCGCATGACTATAAATAGCAATAGATAACGCAAAGAGTTTGATTATATTTTTTAGCATTAGGTGACATAAACGCGATTAAAATAAGTGTTCAAAGTGTAACATATTAAAAAACATAATATCTACGGAGATTACCCTATGCATCGCTTGTTCATCCCCCTGCAAGGCGCACAAATGTTGTTTGTGGCCTTTGGGGCATTAGTTTTAATGCCACTTTTGTCCGGATTAGATACCAGTGTGGCATTATTCACTGCCGGCATTGGTACCCTTTTGTTCCAAATTATTACCAAAAGACAAGTTCCTATCTTTCTGGCATCTTCTTTTGCCTTTATTGCCCCCATTCTTTACGGCGTTCAAACATGGGGTATCCCCGCTACCATGGGAGGTTTGATGGTCGCAGGCTTTGTTTACGTACTGCTCGGCTTAGTGGTTAAATTAAGAGGAAGTGACTTTATTCATAAACTTCTGCCTCCAGTGGTTGTTGGCCCAGTGATTATGATAATTGGCCTTGGACTTGCGCCACTTGCAGTTAACATGGCACTGGGTAAGACAGGTGATGGTAGTGTACAGCTAATTGAAGGTAATACCGCATTAGTTATTTCATTAGCTTCATTAATAACAACAATATTAGTCGCCTCTTTTGCAAAGGGGATAGCTAAATTAATGCCTATTCTTGCCGGTATTATTGTCGGTTATAGTTTGAGTTTACTTTATGGAGTAGTCGATTTCACCGCAGTGAATAATGCGGCTTGGTTAGCGGTGCCAAACTTTGTTGCACCAGAATTTCACTGGCAAGCGATTCTATTTATGATCCCAGTTGCGATTGCGCCTGCGGTAGAACATATTGGCGATATACTCGCAATTTCTAATGTAACAGGTAAAGATTATTTCAAAAAACCAGGTTTACACCGCACACTTACAGGTGATGGTATTGCAACCATGGCCGCATCAGCTTTTGGCGGTCCACCAAATACAACCTATTCAGAAGTCACTGGTGCAGTCACCCTAACCAAAAGCTTTGACCCTCGTATTATGACTTGGACTGCCATCACAGCCATTACTTTAGCCTTTGTGGGTAAACTTGGCGCATTATTACAAACCATTCCAGTACCTGTAATGGGGGGAATTATGTGTTTATTATTCGGCACGATTGCTGCCGTTGGACTAAACACACTGATTCGTCACCAAGTCGACTTATCTGAGCCAAGAAACCTTAGTATCGTCGGGGTAACTTTAGTATTCGGGATTGGTGGCATGGCATTTGGTATCGGCGAGTTCAGTTTAACTGGGATCAGCTTATGTGGCATGATCGCCATTGTAATGAATTTGATTTTGCCTAAAACCTCACTAACTAATAAAACGGCAAGTTAACTAACTGCGAGCCATTAACATTGGTGTTTTAATGGCTCGCCACTATAGCTAACATTCAGTATTTAAAAGGTTTCGATCTTTTTAATTCGCGCGCTTTAAGCGTTTCAACAAGATCCGCTTTTTGTGTTTCTGTTAAATTTTGCCAAGATAAGATTTCTTTTAAGCTACGATGACAACCCAAGCAAATATCTTGCTGATCTAAACAGCATTGGCGTATGCAAGGCGATGGAATAAACTCCGTATTGTCAGAATTCATGTGACCCAAATCTAATTATTGAACAAGTGCAGCAATGGCGCCGATAACACCACCAAAAATACCGCCCCAAACCACTAGCCAGCCTAAATGGGTTTTAATCATATCTTGAACAATTTGTTTAACTAACTGAGGAGTTAATTCATTTAAACGCTGTTCAACAATGTTAGCCACTTTATTTTGAATATCAGCAATCACATTGGGCTGTTCTAGCTCATTGATCAGAATTTCATTGAATTGATCACTTTGTGCTAATTCAACTAAAGACTGTTTCATTTTCTCAATAAATGGCTCTTTTAACGGAATAAGCGCTTCTGTGCCGCCAAGCATTGCTAACATGCCTGCAAAAGATGACTTTTCGATAGTACTTACTAATGCATCAAAGGATGGCGCTAAGTCGACTTTATCGATAACTGGGGTTAAGTCGATAGCATTGCTGTTACTCACAGTTAAAAATCTGTCGATGTTTTCTTCAGTAAAAAACTGCTCCATCATCAGATGTTTAATTCCAAGTTTAAATTCTTCAAACCGTGATGGCACCACGCCAGAGCCATATAAGCCAGGCACTTTTTCAAATAACATATGAATAGCCAACCAATTGGTAATTGCACCTGATAAGGCAAACAGACCAATAGTGAACACGATTGGTTGGTTGCTTGCATAACCCACTGCCACAAACATCGCTGCGATAAGGTTGGTTAAAAGACTTTTATTCAAACTGACTTCTCCAAAAGACAAAATAAAACCCCAATATTTTAACAGTAAAATACCGGGGTCAGTATACAGCCTTAATACATAAGGCTGTATTTTTTGAAAATTAATGAAATGTAAACCATCTAATTATCAATAAAAGCTCATTAATTGCTCCCCATTAAAGCCATCAAGACGCAATTCCGTTAGTTGTCGATGAGCATCAAATCAATATTGGCCGTCTGAGCAATCATTTTAGCTTTAGTTAACATTTCATCAGCAATACCTTGCTGACGATACGCTGGAAGCACATAGAGATCAGCACATTTCCAACTTGTATTAAGCATTAATGAACAATAAGCAGGGTATATTTGAACAAAACCAACAATCCCAAGCTCATCGATAGCCAAAAAGATAATCGAGTCTTTCTCAGCTAAACGCTGATTTAAAAAATTAAAGCAGGCAGCTAGATCACTTTCATATCCCTGCTCTTGTCGATATAAATCTAATAAATGACATAATGGTTTGAGATCTGCTTGAATAGCGAGGCGTATTTGCATTCTTCATCCTTGAATATCATCTTAAGTTAGCGATGATGTTACATATCCATCTAACACTTTTTGCTAAGCCTTTTCATCTGAAGCTAGTGAACTTGACACAGAAGGTTAACTAGGTTCAAAGGAAAGGATTCAAAGTGCATCCATAGCACTACTTTAGTTACCTCCTTCTTAATTGTCCAACCAATTAAAATTAAGCCATAAACCTGACAAAAAACTCTCAAAAGTCTGATAATTTGGTTAAAATAACCTAAGACAATTGATCGCATATCACCTTATTAAATAATATAAAGAGTAAAACATGACATCTATGCTGAGCATTTTCAAGCAACGTCCTCTTTACCAAAAACTACTTTTCATTGGGTTGAGTTGTTATGGTGTTTTTTGTATTTCATTAGGGTTAATAGCTCCTTACATCGCAAAGAAGCAACTTGCGCCATTTATAACTCAGCAAATAGGAAGAGAAACAAGCATTGAAGATATTCGGTTCAACCCTTTTACTTTCGAACTCACTGTCGACAAATTTGCCATTGCTGAACAGAACAACAATCAAGTATTTATTGGCTTTGACAAGCTATATGTAAACGCATCTCCATGGAAATCATTGTTTCAATTATCAGTATCGCTTCAAGAAGCCACACTGACTGCGCCAATGTTTAATCTTGAACGCTTAACTGAACAAACGTTTAATTTTTCTGATATTGCAAATAAATTACAACAAAACGATATGGTGACAACTGACTCTGAAACGGTTCAAAACACCAGCCCTATCGCAATACAAATTAAAAAAATTAATATCCAACAAGGTGTTGTTGCAATAAAAGATGTCGTTAGCGATAGTCAAGTTATCTATCCAAAGATAAATCTAGAATTTAACGACTTTGATAGTGTCGCCAGCACAGTTGAGACATCTAAGGGGACGCAGCAAAAACACAATCTATATGCTATCAGCTTATCAGATGAGCATGGCAGCCAGCTTGATTTAACTGGTCAATTTGAGTTATTTCCACTCACAGTTGAAACCAATATTACCCTCTCTCAATTTCGTTTAGCTAAGTACTGGCAATTTATTGATGAATATTTTGATATTCAATTGAAGCAAGGCTTGCTTAACATAGACAGTAAAATCACTGTCAAAGCTAGGGCTCAACAACCTACTCCGTTTCAATTTGTTGTAGAAGATACAAAGATTCAAATCACAGATATCAATGCAACTCATGCAAATGAAGAAAAAATTGTTATCAATTCGATTGGGGTAAACCAAGTCAATTTGGATAATTTATCCAAGCAAATCACAATCGACAGTTTTGAGGTAAATAAAGCTAAAATTGCATTGAATGTCAGCACTACAGGAGCAGATTTGTTAACTCTGGTAATGCCTAAAAGCATGGATTCTAACAGTAATGACAATACTCAACACAGCCTTAACGAAGAGCCACCAGCAGAATCACGCCCTTGGTTAGTGATGTTACAGAAAGTCGATATCAGCGAGTTTGATGTTAATTTAGGTGAATCAGTTGCTAGTGATAACACCATTAAATGGCAGATCAGCCAAATCAATCTTCAAACAGGCATGATTAAGTCAGATTTATCAGAGCCATTAACTTATAATTTATCAGCAAAAGTGAATACCAACAGCGAATTAGCATCATTGGGTACAATTAATTTAATTGATCAAACATTGTTGGCTGATTTTAGCTATAAAAATATGCATCTTGTAGCACTGCAACCTTATATCGGTAAATTTATCAATGTGACAATTGAAGATGGAATTTTCAACACTCAAGGTAAACTTAAAGTCGATGCTAAAAATGAACTAAATTACCAAGGTAGTGTATGGGTTGATCAACTTGCTATTAAGGATAATGTGTTACATCAACCATTATTGAACTGGCAAAAAATGTCGATTAATCAACTTCAGTTTGATCGACAAACCAGCACAATCGCTATTGATGAAATCCAACTTGATGAACTATTTTCTCGAATAATTATTGCTGAAGATCGCTCAACGAATATTAGTCACTTATTGATTCAAAATGACAGTGAAGCTAAGCAAGCGAGTACAAGTCCCTCAATTGACACCACAGAAGATAGTGCACAATCCGCTATTGCCCCTGTCATTTCAATTAATCAAATAAAACTGACCAACAGTTCAGCATTTTTTGCAGACAACTCGTTAACGCCAAACTTTGCTTCAGGAATTGAACTATTAAATGGCACCATTAAGCAGTTGACCAATAACCCTCAAACAACCGCATCGGTTAATTTAGCAGGTAAGATAGATAAATATGCTCCAGTCACGCTTAAAGGTGACGTCAATCCATTACTTGATCAACCTTACCTAGATTTAAACTTGAATTTTAAAAATGTTGAGCTAACTTCAGTCAACCCATACTCTGGTACCTACGCAGGTTACTATATCGATAAAGGAAAAATTTCTTTAGACTTAACCTACCAACTGAAAAATAATGCTTTAATAGGTTCAAACCACATTGTGATAGATCAATTGCAATTAGGTAAACCGAGTAACAGTGATTTAGCAACAAGCCTACCCGTGACATTAGCCATTGCTTTATTACAAGATCGCCATGGCGTCATTGATTTAGGCGTCGATGTCGAAGGAGATCTAAACTCACCTAGCTTCAGTTTTGGCAGTATAATTATGGGCGCTATTGGTAATATCATCACTAAAGCCGTGACCGCGCCTTTTAGCTTGCTGGCCAGCTTAGTATCAAGTGATGAACCTTTAGATAAAGTTAATTTCGACTTTGGTAGCTCACAACTGAAATCTGAACAATCATCTCATTTAACCACACTGGCAAAAGCATTAGCGGAAAGACCTTTATTAATCGTCAATCTAAAAGGTAGTATCGATGCCGTTAATGACAGCCAAACAATGGCTGAAACCAAATTACACACTAAACTAGCAAACTTGGCTGCAATCGAAGTAGCACAAGTACCGGATAATCTATCTGCTAGTCAATTTCCGGCATCTGGACCATTAACAACAGCCTTGTATCAGTTATACCAAACAGAATTTAACCAAGACCCAGAAGACGTAAAGCAATCCATACTGACAGAAGTGGGATCTGAAAATACAAATCAACAAGTCGCTTTAACTGAAGAACAATTGTCAACAAAATGGCATATCGCCTTGTATAACCTGCTTAAAAATAATCAGCAAATCACTCAGACCGAGTTGGGTATACTGGCTCAAAACAGATCAAAAACGGTAAAAACATTCCTTGTAGAACAAGGTCAAATTGATCCTAAACGCATTTTCATTATGGAAAGTCGGATAAATACGGCACAGGAGTTGGCCGAAGTTCAACTTGAACTGCAACCCAATTGATAATATCTAATATCCTTCTCTTTAAAGGGCCACGACTATCAAGTAAAATCGTGGCCTTTATATTTACCCGTTTTATTAATCATTATGAGGTTTTTATGTTTGTCATCCGTTGGATACTTGGCCGTATTATTTTGTTGTTAGATTTTGTTTTTTCACCGAAAAAACGCCAACGCCCACAAGATGAACAAACCAGTATTGATCAACAAACAAAAAATTTAGCGTTGTACCAATATAAGGCATGCCCTTTTTGCGTCAAAGTTCGCCGCGAAATGAAACGCCAAAATCTAAACATTCCTGTTGTAGATGCCAAACAAGACCATAATAAACAACAACTTTTAACAAATGGCGGCCAACTTAAAGTTCCCTGTTTAAAAATTGAAGCTAACGGCAAAACACAATGGTTATATGAATCTAAAGCAATTATTGAATATTTAAACCAACGCTTTGCTTAATCAAGCCACATAAAAAATACCAATGGGTTAGTACTCATTGGTATTTTATTTATTAGCGCTTTCCAGTACGAATGTATTTGGTTATCCTCGTATCAGTTTGTCAATCAAGGATGTTTAGTTGTGTTGAGATTAATTTTCGTCAGTTTTACCATTTTCATTCTAGCTGCATGTAGCAGTAAAACCGATATTGAGCCAATGGATTTTGCTGGACAATTTAAAGATAAATTTAGCACACAAATTAAAGGGGATGGCATTAAGTTATTTGTGTATACCGCCAAAATAGCCACTGCCTCTGACCGAAACCTCAATGATGTCCCTCCTCATCAACAGCGGATTGATCGTAGAAAACAAGATGCCCGCAGTTATGCCAAAGAAATGCGTAATAAAGAAGAACTTTTGCAGATATGGGCACAACAAGTACAAGTAGGACTAGACAAAACAATCGCAATGACTGGCTATTGTCAAAATGGCTATATTGAATTAAGCCGTTACGTAGAAGCCGAGCGTGGTGAGATCCGTGGTGAATGCCAAGATGGTGCCACAGAAGAAGATAGAGTAAAGTTTGGACGCTAGGCAAACATACGCTAAAATGGGCCTAATATAATGATGGCTAGACAACTTCTGGTCATTTTTTCTGCTTACTGAAGATGTATTATGAACAAAAAACAGCAAATGATTAAGAAATTGGCCAAGCGTGCCAAGGCTCGAAAAAATAAAATAGAACCAGATAACCCAAGTTTAAAGCCTAAAGATCGCTATATTTCTAAGGCTGAAAGAGCCAAAATGGAACTTGAAGCTCAACAAGCAAACGACAATACATCCATTGATACTGAAGCAAGTATTACTGAAAAATGACACAATTTAGTTTTTAGCAAAATCACAACATAAAAAAAGCCAATCAAATGATTGGCGTTTTTTTATTTAATTCACGCACAAGAGTTCTAAGACCATTGCGGGGAAATTAATTATTGTCATGAGCAATTTCAGCTGGCATATCGTCTCTTAACTTTTGCCACATTTTGGCACTTTCTATACCATTTTGTTTCATTAAGCTCGGCACGGCTTGATAGTCTTTTGTCTGTGCTAATTTATTGAGCTCAACATAAAAATTAAAAGCAAGTTTACGGGCATCTGCACTAGAAAAATAATAGCGCCCAACCCGACTATATAATCCTTTAAAGCCATTTAGGATTAAAACATATAATGGGTTACCAGATGCAAAAGCAAGGGTATGATGCAATCGATAATCAAAATCTGCATAGGCCTCAGCATCATCACTAAGTTCATTAATCATATTCAGAACTTCGGTCACTTTTTCAGGGTTATGTCTAATTGACGCTCTGAAATAAATGATGCTGACATCTGCTCGAGCTGACATCAATTGATCAACAAGCAAAGGGAAACCATCTGGATTTAAATCAGCAATAGTCTCAAGAATATTTAAACCCGATGTTTCCCAAAAATGATTTACTTGAGTGGGTTTCCCGTGCTGAATTTTTAACCATCCATCCCGAGCTAACCGCTGTAAAACTTCACGTAACGTTGTGCGCGTAACGCCGATAAGCTCAGATAATTCACGCTCTGCAGGTAAAATTGAGCCTGGTGGGAACTTGTTTTCCCATATTGAACGTACTATGTACTTCTCTGCAAAACTTGCAGGTCCTTTGGCATTGATAATCATCAGCCTAAATTTCCTATACTTAACGGTTGCGACAAAGTATCGCCACTAGATAGTACTGATCATACCAGAGCAGCGAAAAATAAAAACCATTGTTTACTGCCAACATTTATAACGCTGAAATATTAACCACAAACATGCTACTTTTGTGTAATAAATCGAACAATTTTATGACCTCGCGCAACTTTCATGATTACATTTAAGGTTTAATTCAGCTAAACTAGCGCCGAAATGAAGTGTGAACGATGGTTGTCGCGTTAAAATCAGTCATTATATGTCATAAAAACATAAGCCTACAGCTTTGTTTACCTGATAGAACGCTAGGTATTTCTTCACATTATTTTTTGATTGTTCGAATTTCAGACAAATCAAGTTAGTGTAAACCGATGATTACTAGTAACGACAATATGACCTGTTTGATGTTTAGCCATTTATCACTTTCGATGTCAACATCACAATTAATGGAGTGGCTTGTATGCCTGCAACTCAAGGTCAGGCGTTGTTTAGTAACTTTTTAGGTAATTCTCCTACTTGGTACAAACTCGCAATTTTGTCTTTTTTAGCTATTAACCCCCTACTTTTCTTCTTTGTCAGCCCATTCATTGCAGGTTGGGTGCTTGTTATTGAATTTATTTTCACGCTTGCCATGGCGTTGAAATGCTACCCGCTCCAACCAGGCGGATTATTGGCGATTCAAGCTGTAATGATAGGTATGACATCACCAACTCAGGTTTTGCACGAAATAGAAGCGAATCTAGAAGTATTGTTGCTGTTAGTCTTTATGGTGGCTGGCATCTATTTTATGAAGCAACTATTGCTGTTTGCTTTCACGAAGATGATCACTAAGATCCGCTCGAAAATTGTGGTTTCTTTGATGTTCTGTATTGCATCAGCATTTTTATCAGCTTTTTTGGATGCACTAACGGTTATCGCAGTTATTATTGCTGTTGCTGTCGGCTTTTATTCCATTTACCACAAAGTCGCTTCCGGTAAAGATTTTAGCTCTAACCATGACCATACCGACGAAGGAAATACCCAATTAAACGCTCAAGAATTAGAAGATTTCCGAGCCTTCCTACGTAATTTATTGATGCATTCAGGTGTAGGTACTGCTTTAGGTGGTGTTTGCACCATGGTAGGTGAGCCACAAAACCTGATCATCGCCGCGCAAGCACATTGGAGTTTTGGTGAATTCTTTATCCGTATGGCACCGGTTACCATACCTGTGTTATTGGCAGGTGTATTTACCTGTTTTATTGTCGAAAAATTTACATGGTTTGGTTATGGTGCTCAGTTACCTGAGCCGGTTCACAAAATTCTTACCGATTATGCTAGATACGAAGATGAACATAGAACCAAGCAAGATAAGGCCAAATTAATCGTTCAAGCCTTAGTCGGTATTTGGTTAATAGCAGGTCTGGCTTTACATTTAGCATCGGTTGGTCTAATAGGTTTATCCGTTATCATTTTGACCACGGCTTTTAATGGTGTAACTGACGAACATGCAATCGGTAAAGCATTCGAAGAAGCCTTGCCTTTCACTGCGTTACTTGCCGTATTTTTTGCCGTTGTTGGGGTAATTATTGATCAGCACTTGTTTGCTCCTGTCATTCAATGGGCATTAAGCTATGAAGGTAACTCGCAATTAGTTATTTTCTATATTGCCAATGGCTTGTTATCCATGGTCAGCGATAATGTGTTTGTAGGTACCGTGTATATTAACGAGGTTAAATCTGCCTTAATGCAAGGTCAAATAACTCGTGATCAATTTGATTTATTAGCCGTAGCGATTAATACAGGTACTAATCTTCCTTCTGTTGCAACGCCAAACGGTCAAGCTGCGTTTTTATTCTTATTGACGTCTGCTCTTGCCCCCTTAATCCGTTTATCATACGGGCGTATGGTTTGGATGGCACTGCCTTATACGATTGTGCTATCAATTGTGGGCGTATTAGCGATTGAAACCGGCTTTTTAACCGATATGACGAATATGCTTTATGAAAGTCATTGGCTTATTCATCATTCAGCAAAAGACGTAGGCGGTATGGTCACTGGCCATTAAGCGTCAAAAACCTTTGCAAATGATAGACATTATTTTTGAATTACCCTATTGTCTATCCTTTGAAACACCCTCCTTTGAGGGTGTTTTATTATCTTTATGGTGAAATATTAAGGTAGTATTTTGATTCGATTACAACATTTTGCTCATAGCCGTTTATCTTGGGGCTTACTCTTTTTCTCAGGGTTAGTATTAGAGATAGCCGCATTATATTTTCAATATTATATGGATTATGCTCCATGCGTGATGTGTATTTACATTCGAGTAGCGGTATTAGGCATTATGATCTCAGCGCTAATTGGCGCAGTTAATCCTAAATTTTGGCTATTACGATTTGCAGGCATGCTTGGTTGGATTATTTCAGCAGTTTGGGGAGCTAAACTTGCTTTTGAATTAAATGAGATGCAAGTAAACCCATCACCTTTTTCGACTTGTTCATTTTTTCCAGAATTTCCTGAATTTATGCCATTAGATGAATGGCTTCCTCAAATATTTTCGCCGACAGGTATGTGTGGTGAATCGGTTTGGTCATTTTTATCGATTAGTATGGTTCAATGGATGATAATCGGCTTTGTCGTTTACTGCTTTGTTTGGTTATTAATGTTATTACCAGCACTTACACCTAAGCGCAATTAAATCCAATTGATAAGTATCAGCCGAAAAAAAACAGACCACATTATGGTCTGTTTTTTCGAGAAGCTCACTTATATAAATAGTCACTATTCAATGTCTTGTAGCGGCCAAAGCACAATATTATCTTCTAGGTATCTCACTTTATTTTCATTGACGGTTTTATCTTTTACCGACATCCCATTTTGATGCATTAGCGCTTTACTCCCCGCTATCAGCGGATGCCAACTCGCGAGTTTTCGCCCCGAATATAAGCGACGATAGGCGCAGCTATCAGGCAACCAAGTTAAAGAGGCAATATTTTCTTGTGTGATCACAGTACACTCGGGTACATATTTAAAGCGGTCATCATAATGACGGCACTCACAAGACTGATCATCAAGTAAATGGCAAGCGGCATTGGTGTAATACAGCTCATCAGTTTCATCATCAATAATTTTGTTTAAACAACATTTACCACAGCCATCGCAAAGCAGTTCCCATTGCTCTGTGGTCATGTCCTTTAGTGAGGTGGTTTCCCAAAAACTCATGTTAGTACTTCTATTTGTCTTGTTAATCTTTTATGCCAAGGCTGGCTTTGTGTGCTTCTAGCAAATTTTCTTGAGGTGGAGGAATTTGCAAGTAATAGCCTTTTTCTTTCAATTCAGTTTTTACTTTTTCAATATCTGCCAAAGCTAAAGATTCTCTTTTAGATAAAGGCACCATCATAACCAATTTAGGTGTGCCAAACATTTGCATTAATGGCTCTGGAACCGCTTCAAATACATCACGTTTCTCTACAAAAAGATACGTATCAGCACGACGACTGCTTTTATATACTACACAAATCATTTTAGTGTTAATTTCCGATGGTTGTAACTTGATAGTCCACTACACACACTATAACATGGAGTCCCAATAAAATAATTGTAAATCATTTTACAAGCTTAAAATTTGGAGAATAACGACGAGATGGCGAAACAAAATCTCGAGTTAAAAGCCACATCTTTTACTCTATCTGTACTTTATATAAATAATAGTAACCTTGAACTGGTTGCATTAGAGCTAGATAAGAAACTGGCCCAGGCTCCACAATTTTTTCGTGGTGCACCATTAATACTCAATTTAACAGCCATTGATGGCGAAGATGTTGATTTAGCAAAATTAAAATCAATACTGAATGAACGTCATTTAATCATTGTTGGTATTACTGAAGCCTCGATACCTTTTTCTGCTCAGGCTAAACATCTAGGGTTAGCTGTTGTAAAATCAGGAAAACAAGCTGCTAAACCAAGTATACCGCCAAGGCAAACTAAAATTGTTAAACAAAATGTACGCTCCGGACAGCAAATCTATGCAAAAGATGCAGATTTGATTGTTTTTGGTGCGGTAGGTAATGGCGCAGAAGTTATTGCAGATGGTAGCATTCATGTATATGGTGCTTTGCGTGGCAAAGCAATGGCTGGCGCGGCTGGTGACACAAACAGTGTCATTATTGCACAGACACTCGATGCTGAATTAGTTTCTATCGCAGGACAATATTGGACAGCAGATACTTTGCAACAACGTTGTCAGTCACAAAGAGGTTGTGTCCGCCTTAATGGCGAGTCTCTCACGGTTGAACTATTGCCTTAAAGGCAAATTTAAAGGATATAAAAACACATGGCACAAATTATTGTTGTCACATCAGGAAAAGGCGGTGTAGGTAAGACAACCTCCAGTGCTGCTATTGCCACAGGTCTAGCATTGAAAGGCAAGAAAACCGTTGTTATTGACTTTGATATCGGTTTGAGAAATCTTGATTTGATTATGGGGTGTGAACGTCGGGTTGTTTATGACTTTGTTAATGTGATTAATGGTGAAGCAAACCTTAATCAAGCACTGATAAAAGACAAACGCTGTGATAAGTTGTTTGTATTACCGGCATCTCAAACCCGAGACAAAGATGCGTTGACTAAAGAAGGTGTTGGCAAAGTCCTTGAAGATTTAAGTAAAGATTTTGACTATATTGTGTGCGACTCGCCAGCAGGAATTGAGCAAGGTGCAATGATGGCACTTTACTTTGCAGATATCGCGATTGTCACTACCAACCCAGAAGTCAGCTCAGTGCGAGATTCAGACCGTATTCTTGGCATGTTACAAAGCCGCTCTCGTCGCGCCGAACTCAGTCTAGAACCTATTAAGGAATATCTCTTGTTAACCCGTTATTCACCTACGCGTGTTAAAACAGGTGAAATGCTTAGCGTTGAAGATGTGAATGAAATTTTAGCAATTGAATTACTAGGTGTTATTCCTGAGTCTCAGGCAGTATTGAAAGCGTCTAACTCAGGTGTACCCGTCATCATTGACCAAGAAAGCGATGCTGGTCTTGCATATAGTGACACTGTAGATAGATTATTGGGTGAAGATGTACCGTTACGTTTTATCGCCGAAGAAAAGAAAGGGTTCCTCAAAAGGATATTTGGTAGCTAATTATGTCCATACTTGATTATTTCAGAAGTAATAAAAAACCAAACACAGCATCTTTAGCTAAAGAGCGCTTACAAATTATTGTCGCACATCAGCGTGGTCAACGTGGTGCTCCGGATTATTTACCTAAGATGAAACAAGAAATTATTGAAGTCATCCGTAAATATGTCCAAATATCCGAAGACCAAGTGTCTGTGCAGCTAGATCAAAATGATGACAATTTATCTGTGCTTGAGCTAAACGTGACCCTACCGGATACCAAGTAGCGGTTAATAAATTAAAAATGCCATTTGTTTTCCCCAAATGGCATTTTTATTTTTGCACAAACACAAAACTTGATGATTAATTAACCATCAAAACTGATGCTATCTAAACGATTGCCAATAAGCACACCGCGCCAGCCAGACAATATCAACGGGGTTTCGGTTTGCTTGTCAAAATATAGCCATAACATTAATTGATGAATGAGCCTTTTTGAACCAATAAACTCCATTGCAACATTTTGCTGTTCACTGACCTCAGTAATAATATTCTTTATCGCTTTAAAAGTTGCTTTATAGGTTGGTTTTAGCGCGATAACATCCAGCTCTTCAGGTAGTTGCTTTAAATCAGCTGTCGCCATCACTTTTAATAAATCTTTTCCATGAAAGCGTTTTTCATGCTCAGTGAGTTCGCTCATACGATTTAAATCAGCTAAATTCTGCGGTTGTTTTTTGGCTAAAGCGATAAGCGCATGATCTTTAATAACAAAACCGAGTGCAAGATTGCGCAAAACAGCTTTCTCAAGGCGCCATCTGGCCAACACCTTTAAATAAGCCAATTGTTCACGCGTTAACTGAAAAGCATTCTTAACTTTAATATAGGCTGTTTCTGGCTCAACCCCCTCAAGACGCCCTTCTGTGAGCCGCTCACCTTCTTCATATAACCAATCTAATCGATTAAGCTCATTTAATTTAGCTAGCACTTGTGGGTAAAGTTTATAAAGATAATAAACATCATTGGCTGCGTATTGAAGTTGTGCGTCAGATAAGGGGCGTTTCATCCAATCTGTTCGAGACTCGCCTTTGTCTAACTCAACACTTAAACACTGCTCAACTAATTTAGCGTAGCCCAAACCATGACCCATTTGCGCTAAACTGGCTGCTATTTGGCTGTCAAATAATGGCTTAGGCTGGCATTTGCCGTAATGAGCAAATACTTCTAAATCCTCACTACATGAATGAACCAGCTTAATGATGTTTTCATTGGTTAGTAATGCCCAAAATGGGGCTAAATCTTTGATGGCAATGGGGTCAATTAAGGCTAACGTTTTACCGTCATAGGCTTGGATCAAGCCAAGATTTGCATAATAAGTTCTAGTGCGAACAAATTCGGTATCTAACACTAATAAACTTGTTTGTTGATACTGCTCTACTAATGATAATAAAGATGCATCATCACTGATATATTCAAACGCTAACACAGTTTACTCCGTGAGATTTTAGGCTAATAAAAAGCCGGCGATTATGCCGGCTTCATCATTTACGCTTTTTTAGCTTCGTCTCGAAGCTGTCTGCGTAAAATCTTACCCACATTTGTTTTTGGTAATTCGTCTCTGAATTCTACCAGTTTTGGTACTTTATATCCCGTTAAATGATGACGACAATGATTAATCAAATCTTTTTCAGTTAATGATTTATCTTTTGCAACCACAAATATTTTGACAAGCTCACCACTGGCATCATTAGGAACGCCAACTGCAGCAACTTCTATCACTTTAGGGTGCAGGGCAACAACATCTTCAACTTCATTTGGAAATACGTTAAAGCCAGAAACTAGAATCATATCTTTCTTTCTGTCAACAATATAAAAGAAGCCGGTTTCATCCATATAACCAATATCGCCAGTCGCTAACCAGCCATCTTTGTCAATCACTTTAGCCGTTTCTTCTGGACGTTGCCAATAACCTTGCATAATCTGTGGGCCTTTAGCAAATAGCTCACCGGTTTCGCCTTGAGCAAGCACCTTGCCATCTTCATCTCGTACTTGAATCAAAGTAGAAGGTGCTGGAAAACCAATGGAACCGTTATAACCGTCTAGATCGTAAGGACAACAGGTTACTAATGGGGAGGCTTCTGTTAAGCCATAGCCTTCCAATAAACGAGTTTTAGTAATTGATTGCCACTTATCTGCAACGGCTTTTTGAACTGCCATTCCGCCGCCAATTGATAGTTTTAGCCCAGAAAAGTCTAAGTTTTTAAACTCATCATTATTCACTAAAGCATTAAAAAGCGTGTTAACACCCGTTAACGCAGTAAAAGGGTATTTTTTAAGTTCAGCAACAAAAGCAGGAATGTCTCGAGGATTAGTAATCAATAAGTTTTGACTACCTTTGTGTAAAAAGAGTAAGCAATTTACTGTTAACGCAAAAATATGATAAAGCGGTAGTGCCGTTACCACAAATTCAATGCCATCCTTTAGCGCTGGCGAATAGGCACCATTGGCCTGTAAAACGTTTGAAACCACGTTTTTATGGCTCAGCATTGCCCCTTTAGAGACACCTGTTGTCCCGCCAGTGTATTGTAAAAACGCGAGATCATTAGCTGATATCTCTGGCTTAACATATTGTAAACGACGCCCTTTTGACAAACTATCACGAAATGAACGCGCATGAGGTAAGTCGTATTTAGGCACCATTTTTTTAATGTACTTAACGACAAAATTGACTAAGGTTCTTTTAGTCGCACTGAGCTGATCGCCTAAGCGAGTGATTATCACCGACTCAACTGGAGTTTGATCAACAATTTCTTCCAAGGTCTTGGCAAAATTCGATACCACAACAATGGCTTTAGCACCCGAATCCACTAATTGGTGTTTTAACTCTCGTGGTGTATAAAGTGGGTTAACGTTTACAACCACCATGCCAGCACGTAACACCCCAAATAGTGCAATCGGATATTGCAACAAATTTGGCATCATAAGTGCGACTCTATCACCCTTTTCAAGCTTTAACTCATTTTGTAAGTAAGCTGCAAAGGCACGACTACGCTCTTCAAGCTTACGATAAGTCATCGTAGCACCCATATTAACAAAGGCAGGTTGATCAGCATATTTAGCCACCGCATGCTCAAACATTGCGACAAGTGATGGGAACTGGGCTGGGTCGATTTCTGCTGGTACTTTAGCTGGTAAGTGATTAATCCAAGGCTGATCCACAGGTGTCTCCTATTAAACGCCACTGTGCTAAGACGTGCATTCCCCGTCAGTGGCTATCGCGTTCTGATACCTGTCGCTTTTATTCTAATATGGCAATCAATAACAGAACGATTGTAATTTTTATGAGCTTGCAAAAATCATACAAGCGTTTTAATTTTGAACATAGTCACATATTTAATACAAAAATAACAGGGATTTTGCTCGTACAACGCACTATTTTAGAATAAATGCTCGAATTTGTTGCAATAATGCACCAGCATTGCCCATATGGACATGATGATCACCTTCGAGATGCGATATTGTAATGCGGCTAAACCATTTATCCGTATGCTCAAGCATCAATTTTAACTGCTTAAAGCCTTGTTCACCTAATACTAATAAAGTTGAGGTATCGCTTTGGCTCATTAAAGCGTCAACCTGCTCAAAAGTCATTCGGTACAGCGAATCTAATTTTAAACGAGGGTCACTTCGCCAGTAAAAACGTTGATTAACTAATTGCACATTACGCTGACTGATCATTCTGCACCAAATTTCGTCTAGTCCGGTTAATTGCTGTCTAGCCTTGATAATCACATCAAGATTTGCATAACCCCTATCTTGAAACGCAGGAGATTGTTGCTTTTTGGCGTTAAATAATCGATGTTGTTTTATGCCATCTTGTAAGCGTGTTTTAGTGAATTCTGCTGGCTCATTTATAGGCGATAATGCTTCTATTAAAATAAGTTTTTCAATTCGGTTAACAAAACTAGCATTGTATGCAGCGGCCACTAACCCACCTAAAGAGTGCCCAAGTAGCGTAATGGGTAAATTATTATCATGGGTTAAATACTCGACAACAGCGTCTAAATCATAAACATAATCTATAAAATGCAGAGGATAAGTACCCGGTCGATGTTCAGAAAAACCATGTCCAGGCCAATCAAACGTAATTAATTGATAGTGGTTAACTAAATCTGAGGCTAAAAATAATTCAGCCAAAGGCAGGAAACTATTTAAATTATCTAACCAGCCGTGACACGCTAAAATGATAGGTTTATTTTCATCACCATAGCGCATCGCGGCAATACGTATATGAGCCAGAGGTAGAATCAGTTCGGTTTGCGCTTTTTCGGCAACTTTTTCAAACTCTAACTCATTGACAGACATATATTACTTAGCCTTTTTAATAAACTTCAATGTCATACGGTCACTCTCGCCGATATCTAAATATTTTTGTTTATCTTCTTCACCTAGGGCTAAGCGAGGCGGCAAGGTCCACACACCTTTGGCATAGTTTTTCGTATCTTTGGGATTGGCATTTACTTCTGAACTTGCTGCTAATTCAAAACCGGCTTTTTGGGCTAATTCCACCATTTGATTTTGTTCCATGTAACCACTTTCTGCCGCCATGCCGGGATTAGCTCTGTGCTCAACAACGCCAAAGGTACCACCTTCTTTTAGTACTGCATAAGCGGCGTTAAACACCCCTTCAAGTTGGCCTTTCATCGCCCAGTTATGCAGGTTTCTGAAGGTTAAAACATGATCAGCAGAATTGTCAGCACCCAAATTTAATTTAACTGGCGGGTTTAACGTAACAAATTGGACATCTCCAACGACAGCTTTGTTATCTGCAACCCATTTTTCAAATTTTTCACCGGCAGATTTAAAATACGCTGTTTGTCGAGTATCTTCTGTAGGTTCGGTTTCAAAATTTGCCGCAACATATTGGCCTTGTTCTGCTAAATACGGTGCTAAAATTTCAGCATACCAACCACCACCGGGCCACAACTCAATCACAGTTTGATCCGCTTTAACATCAAAAAATGCCAATGTTTCAGCAGGATGTCTATATACATCACGTAGCTTATTGCTATCGCTACGAAAATCACTTGCTACCGCGGCTTTTAATTTATCATTAATTTTCACCTCTGCAGCATGTGCCGAATTGAACATTGAATCGGATACAAAACCAGCACTTACCATGCCCAAAGTTAGAGCGAGAAATAACTTAGCTTTCATTTAATATTCCCTTTTGTTGAATCCACTTTACGCCAACTGAGCCATAGCATGAAACAGCTAAAAGCTAACCATAACACCACCCATATCCAGGCTGGTATCCAGGTCATACTTGCTAATGCTACCGCATCACCTTGACCAGCTAAACCAAACAACACCATAGGGCTAGCCATGGCATTGAGTATTATCATCAAGCCTAATATACGCAGTAAACTATTTAAAGGACGACTATTTTTCAATTTAAGTGGTAACAAAATAAGTCCAGCTAAACAAAGTAAAATAATAATCGTCAATAAATCACGTGACCAAAGTACAACTGAGGCCAAAATCGTCATTGCTAAAAAAGATAAGGTGAACCGAATACCATCACGCCAAGTTGCTAATAAAAAAATTAAATAGCCCCATATTGCTGCACCTAAATAGCCTGAGAAAGCAATCAACACGCCATTGCCGCCAAGGCTGTAACACAAACCAGCACCATTAGGGAATAATTGAATTTGACTAACAACACCACCTGAAACCACTGTCGCAATCCCATGAGATAATTCATGAAAATAACTTTCAAACCACTTAAAAGGAACACTAATAAAAGGTAATCGGGTTAATAAGAAGGCCACTATCAATTCAAAAACAAATCGCCCACGGGTAGGAATACCACTTTGATAAGCTAATTTGTCGTTTATTGAATTATGGTTAGGTAATGTCATAATGGATTGGTATTAAACAAAAAGTTAGGAAGCTGAAAGACAGTAAAACAGATTTGCATCAGAGCATAAACTACTTATTGGCTTACCTAATTAGGCGTATAAATCAATACCTACCATTTGTTGGATTTCATCTCGCTTTGCTGCGTGCATAGTCATCATGTAAGCACTAATAGCACCTCGAGAGGACTCTGAACCTGCATCATATTCAACCTTCGACTGCTGTTTAACTGTGATAGATTGTGAAGGCTCAGACTGAAAAACGCCAGAATCAACAACGGCACGTTCACGTTCGCTTTGTGATAAATCGTTTTCAATCTGATTGACATTTGCTGCAGCTGATTGAGTACGTTGAATTGACGCTGAAGAAGCTAAGGCATTAACCTCTTGTTTTGGATTTGCTTCTTTAATTGGTGGACTGACAGTTGGACGATTAACGGCAACGGCTTGGTTCAAATGCACTTGTGATGTTTGCACTTGAGTTAAATGTTTAACTGATGCTTGATTTATCTGCATTATTCAAACTCTAGACTGTCAGTATCTTATCGACTTCAGCTATTCTCTGCCTGGTAGTTTTTTCCAAGTTACCGTATCACGAAGATAAACGGGGGCTAAGTCTTCAACACTGGTGTGTTGTTTCTTTGCTACACCATCTTCTGCAAGAATAAGCATAGCACGAGCATCTGGGTAGGTAACCTGTGTTAATAAACAAATCTTATCTGCCATTGCTAATAAATCCGGATAAGCAGTAAACCCGGTACCACATGCAACAATAGGTTCATTAGTGTTTAATTGTAGTTCAATTAAATCAGGAGTGCAGACTTGCTCTAAACCAACCAGAGTTGCTATGCCATTTTCTGACACAAACTGGCCAACATAAACTTCATTCATTCTGGCATCAATAGCACAAAACACTTGCTCTGCATTGTGTTCACTTATCGCCATTTGCGCCATTGCAGCTAAAGTGGAAATACCGATAACAGGTAAATCTTGGCCCAATGCTAAACCTTGAGTCATACTGGTGCAAATTCGGATCCCAGTAAAGCTGCCGGGCCCTCTTCCGTAAGCAATAACATCAATATCAGCCAAACTTATATGAGCTTCTTTGAGTATCTCATCGACCATAGGTAATAGGCGTTGACTATGTTGACGAGGCGCATCGGCAATACGAGAAAAAACCTTACCTTCATAAGTCAATGCAGCCGAACAAGATTCGGTGCAAGTATCAAGAGCAAGGATGCGCAAAGGAGTATGAAATGTCATTTATAAAACCAGTCAATGCAGTAAAAAGAGCCGCTATGATAACTTATGGGATTTGTTTTAAAAAGTGCAATGCACTATCTAAATCGCGTGTTCGTTGCATAGGAGGCAATGAATTAATAAATGCTTGTCCATAGTCACGATTAACAATGCGGTTATCACACAAGATCAAAACCCCTCTATCTTTCTCATCACGAATAAGCCGACCAACACCTTGCTTCAAACTGATAACCGCTTGGGGTAACGAGATATGAGTAAAGGGATCTAATCCTTGGCGTTCAGCATTGGCAGCTCTTGCACGATATAAAGTATCTTCTGGTGACACAAAGGGTAATTTATCAATTATTACGCAGCTTAGTAATTTTCCACGTACATCAACCCCCTCCCAAAAACTACCTGTTCCCAATAAGACCCCATTACCAAGTTGCCTAAACTTATTAAATAAACTTTGTTTGCTAGCTTGACCTTGCACTAGCAATGGGTAGGCAACTTGACTTCTCAGCATCTGCGCCACTTGTTCTAACATGTGATGACTAGTAAATAAGATAAAAGTTCGCCCTTGAGCCGCGTTAATTGCTTGCACACAAACTTCAACCAGCCGTTTTATACTTTGTTGGTTTTGGCCCACTTTACCTAAATGGCGTGGCACACAAAATAAGGCTTGATTAGGATAATCGAACGGACTGTCTAAAATAACTTGCTTTGAATTAACAAGCCCTAATTCTTTAGCAAAATGCTCAAGTTGTCGATTCACTTGTAAAGTAGCCGAAGTAAAAATCCAGCTGGTATTTTTATCAAATAATTGCTCACACTGCTTGGCAACATTTATTGGTGATGACCGTAAACTAATAAATCGAGGACCATATTCGATACTATATGCGGCTTGTGGATCTTGACACTCAAAATAATCTTTTAGTTTGTCATTTAATGCAATTAGACGTTCAAAAGCAATGTCCAACTCTTCGTCTCTACCTATATGATGCTGCATATTATTAGCTAATTCAGCCAACATTTTATGCAATTGCCAACTAGCCATCATTAAGCTTTTATTTGCTAAAACTTGGCGCCAATCAGTTGCACCGAAGTTAAACATCTCATTATGCCAGTTGCCTAATTGAAGCAAAGCTCGTTGCGATAGCTGCTCTAATTGAATGCTATCTCGAATATTTTGCTTATGAATAGTCATAATTTGATTAAGAAGCTTGTCTATTTCACGACTACCTACATGATTTCCAAAATAACTTATACATATATCTGGAACTAAGTGAGCTTCATCAAATATGACAACATCAGGATCTGGCAACAATTCAGCAAACCCCGTGTCTTTTAATAACCGGTCAGCAAAAAACAAATGATGATTAACCACCACCAGTTTGGCATCCATGGCGTTAACCCTGGCTTTACGCGTGAAACAAGCTTCATAAAATTCACATTTTTTCCCAGTACAACTTTCCTTGGAGCTTACGACATAAGGAATAACTGCCGAGTGCTCTGAAACGGATGTGAGATTACCAATATCGCCATTAGTACTTAAAGCAGCCCACTGATTGATTTTTAATAAATCATCCAGTAAATCTTCGTGACAATGACTCGCTTGCTGCATTTGCTTATCAAGCCTTAATTGGCACAAGTAATTACTACGCCCTTTTAATAAGGCAATTCGAGGATGAATATCTAACATCGACAATAATGCGGGCAAGTCTTTTAAAAACAATTGCTCTTGCAGGTTTTTACTGCCTGTACTGACCACAATTTGCTTGCCACTAAGTAATGCGGGGATCAAATAAGCATAGGTTTTACCTACACCGGTTCCCGCTTCTAAAATCAAATTTTCTCTACTAGCGATAACTTGACTGACTTCGATAGCCATATCAGTTTGACTTTGTCGACTGCGATATTGATGAACATGCCGAGCTAATGCACCATCGTCACTAAACTCATGAATAACAAGTTTTGTTAAGTTAGCGCACTTGGAATTATAACGAGGAGAAGATGCAGGCAAAGTAGTAAAAGTCCATTAATATATACTCTATGAGTATAATCATTTTTAGATATAAAAAAAGGAACCCGAAGGTTCCTCTTTCTAAAGCCGACTAACTAATTACTTAGTTAAAGCTTCTTTTGCTTTTTCAACTAAAGTTGCAAATACAACTTTGTCGAATACAGCGATGTCAGCCAAAATCTTACGATCGATTTCGATAGACGCCTTTTTCAGACCGTTGATGAAACGGCTGTAAGACAGACCATTTTGACGAGAAGCCGCATTGATACGTGCAATCCATAATTGACGGAATTGACGTTTCTTTTGACGACGGTCACGGTAAGCATATTGACCAGCTTTTGTTACTGCTTGAACAGCAACACGGTAAGTACGGCTACGAGCGCCATAATAACCTTTAGCTAATTTAAGTACTTTCTTGTGACGAGCACGAGCGGTTACACCACGCTTAACTCTAGGCATTGTTTATCTCTCCTTTAATTAAGCGTATGGTAGTTGACGTGCAATTGCTGGCACATCAGACTTAGCTACTAAACATTTAGCACGTAAGTGACGTTTACGCTTAGTGCTCTTCTTGGTCAAAATATGACGTAAGTGTGCTTGTTTACGCTTGAAACCATTAGCGGTTTTTCTGAAGCGCTTTTGTACACCCTTGTCTGTTTTCATTTTAGGCATTTCTAAAACTCCGCATTGGGATAATTAATAAAACGTAAGGCGAGTGAAGTCCTCAAAAGAGTCTTCACTACTTTAGTTGGTTGCCCTACTATTTCTTTTTAGGTGCTAGCACCATAATTGCTTGACGACCTTCCATTTTCGGGAAAGATTCGACAACCGCATACTCTTCCAAATCTGCCTTGATACGATTCAAAAGATCCATACCTAGGTTTTGGTGTGCCATTTCGCGACCACGGAAACGCAGCGTAATTTTCGCTTTGTCCCCATCTTCTAGAAAACGAATCAGGTTGCGTAGTTTTACCTGATAGTCGTTTTCATCAGTGCCAGGACGGAATTTAATTTCCTTAACCTGGACCTGTTTCTGCTTCTTCTTTTGTTCCTTTTGGGCTTTTGCCTTATCAAATAGGAACTTACCGTAGTCCATTATGCGACAAACAGGAGGCTCAGCATTAGGGCTAATTTCAACAAGGTCTACCCCTGCTTCATCTGCAATATTTTGAGCTTCTTTAATACTAACGATACCAATGGCTTCACCATCTAAGCCCGATAAACGGACTTCTGGAACACCGGTGATTTCTTCATTGATTCTATTAGGCGCGGCTTGTCGCCCTGCTGTTCTTTTGATCTTTATGACCTATTCCTCCAACAATTTGAGACTACGGAGCGAAATCTGTTGACGTATCTTGGTAGCAAAATCTTCTATTTTTAACTTACCTAAATCGATACCATCACGTGTACGCACCGCGATTTCCTTATTTTCCATTTCTTGATCACCAACGACCAATAAATAAGGCACACGTCTAAGTGTGTGTTCGCGTATTTTAAAGCCTATTTTCTCATTCCTCAAGTCAAAAGATGCTCTAATTCCCTGTTCTTTGAAGAATTTAACAATTTCTTCAACGTATTCAGACTGTTTGTCAGTAATATTCATTACAACAACTTGCATTGGAGCAAGCCAAGTTGGGAATTTACCAGCATATTCTTCAATCAAAATACCGAGAAAACGTTCTAAAGACCCTAAAATAGCACGATGGATCATTACCGGTGTTTGACGACTATTGTCTTCTGCAACGTAAGTTGCCCCCAAACGAGTAGGTAATGCGTAATCTAATTGTACAGTACCACACTGCCAAGCACGATCTAAACAATCGTGTAATGTGAACTCAATCTTAGGTCCGTAAAAAGCGCCTTCACCTGGCAATATCTCAAATTCGATATTATTAGCAGCAAGAGCTTGTTTTAATGCTTCTTCAGCACGGTCCCACATTGCATCATCACCAATTCGCTTTTCAGGGCGAGTTGATAATTTAACAACGATATTTTCGAATCCAAAAGTAGCATATGTGTCATATACCATTTGAATACAGGCGCTCACTTCTTTTTGTACTTGTTCATCAGTACAGAAAATATGTGCATCATCTTGGGTAAAGCCACGAACGCGCATTAATCCATGCAATGAACCTGAAGGCTCATTACGATGACAGCAGCCAAATTCAGCCATACGCAGCGGTAAATCACGGTAAGATTTTAAACCTTGATTGAAGATTTGCACATGACCAGGACAATTCATTGGTTTAACGGCATATTCACGGTTTTCGCTGTTGGTGGTAAACATAGCTTCTGAGTATTTATCCCAGTGGCCTGAACGCTCCCACAACACGCGATCCATCATCAATGGACCCTTCACTTCTTGATAAGTGTATTGACCAAGTTTTTGACGAATAAATTTTTCAAGCTCTAAGAATAAGCTCCAGCCATCATTGTGCCAGAACACCATACCAGGTGCTTCTTCTTGCATATGATATAAATCAAGCTGTTTGCCAATCTTACGATGGTCACGCTTGGCAGCTTCTTCTAAACGGGTTAAATGTGTTTTTAGGGCTTTTTTATCGGCCCATGCTGTACCATAAACACGTTGCAACATTTTGTTGTCTGAATTACCACGCCAATATGCACCTGCAACACTCATTAATTTAAAGTGTTGGCAAAAACGCATGTTAGGTACATGAGGACCACGACACATGTCGGTATATTCTTCGTGGTGATATAAAGCTGGTGTGGCATCTTTACTGATGTTTTCATCTAAGATGGCAATTTTATAGTCTTCACCGCGTTCACTAAATGCATCACGCGCTTCTTGCCAAGATACTACACGCTTAACCACGTCATAATTTGTTTTAGCTAACTGAAGCATACGCTTTTCTAAAGCGTCGATGTCTTCTTGAGTTAACTTATGGTCAAGATCGATATCATAGTAAAAACCATTATCGATTACAGGACCAATCGCCATTTTAGTTTGTGGCCATAATTGCTTAATTGCATGGCCTAATAAATGTGCGCAAGAGTGACGAAGGATTTCAACACCCTCTTCATCTTTAGCCGTGATGATAGATAAATCCGAATCTGTAGTGATTAAATCACAAGCATCTTTTAATTCGCCATTGACGCGACCAGCGATACAAGCTTTTGCAAGACCAGGGCCTATATCGGCAGCAACATCAAGAGTAGAAACAGGATTGGCAAACTCGCGTTTGCTGCCATCAGGCAATGTAATAACAGGCATGAAAATTCCTTGTCCAGTGGTGACCCACACGTAGGGCCACTTGGTAATTTAATGAAATAAGAAAACACATCTGAACGAAAGACATTACAAGAGTCTTAATTGCTCAAATATGTAACCGCTAATTGTATGTGACAACCATTGGTAGACGCAACCTTAATAGGCCAACTATATGGCAAGTGCATGCTAAATTTCATACCTTACATTGAATGCAAAAAAGTAAGGCACCAACTATATTTAATAAGGTGTTCTACACCTTAAATGGCACACATTAAGGAGCAAAGTGATGAAGTTAATATCTAAACCCATTAGTTGCCCACATTGCGGTCATCATCAATATGTCACCATTGACGCAAGTTGTGGTGACCAAGAATATTATGATGATTGTCGGATTTGTTGCAATCCAATCCATATTAGAATGCATTTAGATGAAAACTTACGCAAAATTCAGCTTTTTATTGATTCAGATGATGAACAAATTTACTAAAAAACTAGCCATGTTTAACGCTTTTTTTAGCTAAAATACGTTCTACTGTGTCAACAATAACTTGGGTCTGACTGTCAATTTCAATATTGAATTTATCGCCAGCTTTATATTGGCTTAAATTTGTTAACCGCAATGTTTCTGGAATTAAATGCAGCATAAAACCCGTGTCAGTTAATTTACCTACCGTTAAGCTACAACCATTCACAGCAACAAAACCTTTATAGAAGATGTAATCTTGCCATTTAGCATCGATTGCCAATTGGATATTATAATGGGCTTCTGTATCACTAACAGCGACGACTTCAGCTTGCGTGTGTATATGACCAGATAAAATGTGACCGCCGATTTCGCTGCCAAAGGTCAGTGAGCGCTCGATGTTAACTTGATCACCTTGTTTAATTAAATCCAAATTGGTTAATGCTAATGTTTCTTCCATTACATCAAAGAAAACCTTATCATTCACCATCTTTGTGACAGTGAGGCACACTCCATTGGTGGCCACGCTAGCACCTATTTTTAAGCCTTGGGTTAATTCAGACGGCAAGGCAATTTCAAACGTTTTTAATCCAGCTTGCTGTTGAATCGATACCACTTCACATGTGGCTTGAACAATTCCTGTAAACATAACTTTGTCTCGTACTGATGGGCTATATATGAACAACACCGGCTTTCAAGCCATGCGATTAATACAACTTGCCTTACCTATCTTGATCGCCCAAGTAACACAAACCATGATGGGATTTATTGACACAGTCATGGCTGGTCGAGTCAGCGCGGTTGATATGGCAGCGGTTGCCGTTGGCACCAGTTTATGGCTGCCAGCAATATTATTTGTGCAAGGTTTATTAATTGCCTTTACCCCTGTATTTGCACAACACCATGGCGCAAATAACAAAAGGGTAATTCCAAACCTACTCTTTCAAGCCGCTTATATTGCCATAATTGGATCGATGGGTGTGATGATCTTTCTCGCATCATCTAACACCATACTCAATTTTATGGATTTAGAGCCTGAACTACATAAGTTAACAGTGGGTTACTTAGATGGTATTTTATGGGGTGCACCCGCTTTTGCTTTATATCAAGTACTAAGAGGATGCAGTGAAGGGATCTCTTATACCCTACCAACAATGGTCATTGGATTTGTCGGTTTGGCCGTTAATATACCCGCTAACTACATCTTCATATATGGCAAATTAGGCGTACCAGCAATGGGTGGTGCGGGCTGCGGTATCGCAACTGCAATGGTTTTTTGGGCCATGTTTATCGCTATGACTATTTATATGCTTATTGATAAAAAGTTTATAGAGATTAAACCTTTTCATCAGTTTTATCGTCCAAAAATTGAAACCATGATATCGATGGTTAAACTTGGTTTTCCTATTGCTATGGCGTTGTTTTTTGAAGTAAGCCTTTTTGCCGTTATTGCACTATTTTTAGCACCATTAGGCGCCACAGTTGTAGCGAGTCATCAAATCGCCCTTAATTTTTCATCCATTGTTTTTATGCTGCCTTTATCAATTGGAGTTGCAGCTTCAATTAGAGTTGGCTATTACCTTGGGCGTGAAAAAACAGATATAGCCAAGCGTGTCACCTACATTGCGCTTGGATTATCACTCTCATTAGCCTTTATAACGGCTATTACCACTGTTATTTTTAGACAAGAAATCGCCCTACTTTATAACGACAATCCTGATGTGGTCACACTTGCTGGTAGCCTTATGTTAATGGCGGCGCTTTACCAAATTTCAGATTCAATACAAGTGGTTGCTGCTGGCGCTTTGCGTGGATACAAAGATACCCGCAGCGCATTTTACATCACTCTGTTTTCATATTGGTTTATTGGAATGACAAGCGGATATGTATTGGCTTATACCGACGTTATTGTTCCTGCAATGGGAGCTCATGGTTTTTGGGCAGGTTTAATTGCCGGATTAACATCAGCGGCATTTTTATTCGGCTGGCGACTTTTATACATTCAGCGTAAAGGGATCGCCTATGTTGACATCAGCTAGCTTAACTTAAAGGATACTGTTAACTTATTGGATTTATGCGGAAAAATCTAGTTTATTAACCACTAATTCAAATTTTGGATATAACTCGCCCTTTCCCATTCGGTAAATGAACGTGATCTTAATAATCGATAATTTGCAGTATTCAGTGTGTGGCGACCAAGCCTAAATAGAATGTTAACTACGCCATGCACAGATAAAAATCTTTAAGCTTGTCCATGTGATTTGAAACTTTGCATTTGATATTCTTGCTGCCTTGTAGGTTGATGAGATTTCTCGCACAAGTTATTTTCATATTGCTTAACGGTATGACCTACACTGGACAAAACCCTCTTTTTCGCAGCTCGATAACTCGGCAGCTTATCAGTGACGATACTATCTGGAATACAATGTTGACCTTTGAGTAACTTCTTGAAAAACCTGATGGCTGCACGTTTATCTTTGCGTTTCTGAACAAGGATATCTATTTCCTCACCATTGCTATCGACTGCACGCCACATGTAATGAAGTTGACCATTTATCTTGATGGACACTTCATCTAGGTACCAAGATGAATTGAAAGGGCCACGTTTTGTTCGGATGTTATGACTGAATTTATTGCCAAATTTCAGGCACCAATGGCTGATAGATTCATAGGTTACGTTTATACCTCGATAAGCGAGGATCTCTTCAATATCACGTAGACTCAAAGTAAAACGATGATAGAGATAAACGGCATGACTAATGATTTGGGCCGGATATCTGTGGCCAGAATAAATACTTTTCATACTGCTATGATGCCACATTAAGGAAGCTGCAGCTTAATTTGACAGTACCCCCACTGAAACGTCAACTTAAGTCGAGACTAATACAACTTAAGAATGTTTTCCTGTATCTTGATCTTTCATATTTACCACTCCTGCAATTGTTGCATTTCGCGCAATCTACCTCGTTGAATAACCAATGCTTCAAACAAGTCATCTAATGAATTATTGCTAGAATCAAGCCCCGGAAGCGCAATGTTCGCTTCAGCAAAAAATCTTTCAGTTTGTGAGTCTAACCAAGCTTCTTTCCACCACTCTGTGATTCTGGACTTAGCATTTAGTAACTTTGATTCTGTTGGCAGTTTATCGCTTTTTTGGTTGTTAATAGTGCTATCTGTCGGCAACAGGTTCCATAAATCATTATTAGGCCACCGAGCGAAAGGTAAGCTATGATCAATATCGTAACTTTTATTGAGTTTTTTAGCAGACCAGACACATTGCATTTCATGGTATTTCTTAAGTTCTTCGAATCGATCTCTAACTTCTATTGTTGTCCGTTTTGGCTCAAGCCAATTCAAAGCTCTATATAAGTGGTGGTGAGTATACGGCTTTCTATATCTTGAGTTGCCCTTATAGCTTGCCATTGCTTTAACCCACTCACTAATTAGAACCGGCTCTATCCAGCAAGCATAACGGTTGAAAGCTAACCAAGTAGATTCTGGTAATGAAAATTCCCCCATTGCTCCAACGTTGGTAAATCGAGGAATATACTATCTTTTGCTCTCACCGTTTTATTATCGACTTCAAATACCGTTTTATCGCTATTTGGTAACGTGATGTAGGTACACGGCATTGTTTTTATATTTTTTACTGCTGCCGAAATGGTTTTATACAAGGCAATGGCATCATCCCCTGTAAACAAATTTCCAATGCGATAATCTGATGCTGTGCGGTGAGTTAATTTGTGCCAACCATCATCTTTCATAAACCCCATATTGGGCTTATTATTTGGCGTTTGAAAAAGCTTATGTTGGTCAATTAAATCTTTATATTGATGGCACCAATACAAAGCGACCAGACCTACAGGCAATATGACTCTATCACCAAATATTGACGGTTCTCTTCTTATTACGGCTCCGGGATGGCCATCGGCAATCCTCAATAAAACACGCAGTAATGCAAGCTTGTGTGTGGCTGACTTTCCATCATTTATGGCAACGTGCCTAATGAAAGGGAATGCCCCCGTGCCATCGTCTGGCATCTGTAAAACAACAGTTTGCCAAGAAACATGATTACGACCAAGTTTGTCTGTCTCTTTTGGCGTTTCTAACTTACAAAACAGCCCTACATTAGAAGCGAGCTTTTTTAACTCATCTGCACAAACAACGAACATTGTACGCTTAGTAAAATCTTCTTCAGTCTGCCCATGCCTAAGTGAGATAACAATTTTCCCACCAGGCTTAAGAATGTTAGCTAGCTTACGTCTGGCTCTCGCACGGTCACTGGGAGCTATATGCATCCATACAGCACTATGTAGTATTAAATCAAAACTGACTTCTAATTTTGTTACAGAATCAAGAGCTGGAAGAGTATCACTTAACCATTTAACATTTAAATCATGAGTAGTCTGTTGTCCGATCTTTGATAGATCTAAAGCCGGTTCCACTGCTAGTACTTGGATATTATTATTTGCTTGATGGGTGTCCTGAGCTAAGGAAGCTAGATATTTTGCATCTCGCCCAGCACCAGCGCCAACATCTAAAATTCTAGCATTGGGATTACTAATAATTGATGGCAAAAAATCTGCCCAGCTTTCATGTACCTCCTCAAATGACTTTGAAAGATATTGCTGTGCTAGGTTGCTTGCGTTTTGATTATAAAATTCTTTCGCCAATGATCTACCCTAGAACGATAGTTAATATGCCAAATCTGATTAATTTATGATTAAGTGATAAAATAATAGCATTACCCATCTTTGTATCATGTAATCAATACGACGGTTTATCGTTAATTTCCTTAATGTTACTCATGATTTGATAATGACTAAAAATGGTATGAAGATAATGTATCTAAGCGGTAAATAAACCCCACATACTCAATCAAAAAAATATTTGTCATAGTACCTCACCAATTTAAGGAGGTTCTATGAACGCACAAGAAAAACACCAGTATTGGTCTTCATTAATCGAGCAGCAAAAACAAAGTGATAAAAGCATCACTCAGTTTTGTGCTGAGCAGAACATAAGCTATCAAACCTTTTATACATGGGCCAAAAAACTTCGAACACAGCCAGAGCCTCAACGATTGCAACCCATTCTTGTGACAGATGTATCCGTCGAGAATGTAAACGTTGTCACGCTAGTCCTTGCTAATGGTTTGCGTGCTCAGTTGCCAATTCATTTAAGCGCTAGCCAAATCCAGCATTGGGTTGCAGCATTACAATGACACCATCGGCTCAAGTTTATCTCGTCACGGGAATCACCGATATGAGTAAGTCCATCAATGGACTATCACTTATCGTTGCACAACATCTTGAAATATTCGGATTGTGCTCAATACCCAGAATTAGGATTATGTCCAATACTACCGTCATTCCGGCAATACTTTTGGGCCGGAATCTATTCTGTTTTTTGAATATCGCTTTTATTTGTTTAACTACCTACTTAGTTGCTTTACTATGTCTATCTAAGAGGTTTTTATTCACTTCAGCCATTGATAAGCCTTGGTCTTCTAACAACACAATCAAGTGATACATTAAATCAGAGGCTTCATTGATAAGCTCTTCTTTATCATGAGTTGCGGCAGCTAAAGCGGTTTCCAAGCCTTCTTCACCGACTTTTTGTGCAATGCGTTTGGTGCCACGTTCGAACAAAGATGCAGTGTAGCTTGAATCTGCACTTTGGCCTTTGCGTGAAATAATCACATTGGTCAAATTATCAATAAAAGGGTGGGCGTTACCATCTGGCCAGCAGCTTTCGGTGCCGGTGTGGCACGTTGGGCCATTTGGAATCACTTGAACCAATAAGCTGTCATTGTCGCAGTCTTTATCAATGGCAATTAGCTCAAGGCTATTTCCTGAGCTTTCACCTTTAGTCCATAAACGCTGTTTGGAGCGGCTATAAAAGGTCACCATTTTAGTGGCTAATGTTTTGTCTAAAGCCGCTTGGTCCATATAGCCTAGCATAAGCACTTTGCCCGTTAAGTGGTTCTGTACTACGGCTGGCATTAAGCCATCTTGCTTATCCCAAGCAAGGCTTGAGCTATCAAATGTTATTTGTGTCATAGGTTTTCTCTTATTTGTTAGCGCAAATTTATAGTCGAATCGCAATATTGTGACTATGCAAGTACTGCTTTAACTGACCAATATCAATGATCCCTTTGTGGAATACACTTGCGGCTAAGGCCGCATCGACCTTGGCTTGGTCAAAAACATCTTTAAAATGTTCCATGGTGCCAGCGCCTCCCGAGGCAATCAGTGGCACATCACAAATAGCCCGTATCATGCTTAATTGCTTAATATCATATCCACCGCGAACGCCATCTTGGTTCATAACATTTAATACGATTTCACCACAGCCACGTTTTTGAACTTCTTCAACCCAATCTTGAGTGAACCATTGAGTATCTTTAGTGGCTGCTTCATCTCCGGTAAATTGCTTTACTTTATAACTGTTTGACTCCGCGTCATAAAATGAATCAATTCCAATTACAATACATTGGCGACCAAATTCATCTTGCAAGCGCGAGATTAAACTTGGATCGGATAATGCGGGTGAGTTAATGGAGATTTTATCGGCACCAAAAGCCAGTTTTTCCCGTGCTTGTTCAATGGTTTTAATGCCACCAGCTACACAAAAGGGAATATCAATTTGCTCTGCCACTCGACTTACCCAAGACTTGTCGATAACTCTATCGTGGGCACTGGCCGTAATGTCATAAAACACCAATTCATCAGCGCCTTCTTGGGCATATCTAGCGGCTAATGGGACTATGTCGCCAACAATTTCATGGTCGCGAAATTGTACGCCTTTGACAACTTTTCCTTCACGGACATCAAGACACGGAACTATGCGTTTGGCCAGCATTGAATTGCCTCCTTAACCGTAAAGTTGTTAATCAATAAAGCCTTGCCAATGATAATGCCGCCAGCTTTACTGTCACGTACAGCGGCAACGTCATCGAGTGTTGCAATGCCACCTGAAGCTTGCCAGTTTATATTAGGGTATTGAGTTGCTAGTTCGGTATATAACTCAGTATTAGCGCCTTGTAAGGTGCCATCGCGGCTAATATCTGTGACTAACGCATGTTGTAAGCCAACGGTTTCAAACTTGGCAACCAGTGATTCTAATGATTTACCACCACCAGCTTGCCAGCCAGAAACCGCGACAATTTTTTCACCGGCTTCATTAATGTTGACATCCAATGCTAAACAAATTGCATCACTGCCATATTTTACAAACCAACTTTTTACTAATTCAGGTTCTTTTACTGCTAATGAGCCAATAACCACTCGCTTAACGCCAAGTTCAAGTAACTCTTTTACCTGTTGTTCGCTGCGGATCCCGCCCCCAACTTGAATGTCAACATCCAGTCCGGCAACCAATTCTCCAATCAGGGTTATTTGGCGCTTTTGGGGATCTTTTGCACCGGTTAAGTCCACAATATGAAGTAATTTAGCTCCTTGATCTTGATAAGATTGCAGTTGGGCGAGGGGGCTTAAATCAAAGGTGGTTTGTTGTTGATAATCACCTTGATATAAGCGAACTACCTGACCATCAATTAAATCAATTGCTGGAATGATCATTGTGTTTTCCCCATGTTTAAAAAATTTTGTAGTATTTGGGCCCCCACAGCAGCGCTTTTTTCTGGATGAAATTGCACGCCAAAAAAGTTGTCTTTACCTATGGCTGCGCTAAAGGTTTCACCATACGTGCTGCTAGCTAAAGTGTACTGACTGATTGGGGCGCGATAACTATGGACAAAATACACATAGCTGCCATCAGCAATACCATTAAACAGTGGATGATCTGACACGGTTATTTGGTTCCAGCCTATGTGTGGTAAAGGTAAGCCCTGACTGTCTATGTCACTGATTTCTGTTGGCACTAAACCTAAGCACTGAATATCTTCAAGCCCGCGTCCGCCGCGTTCTTTTGATATATTGGCAAGCATTTGCATTCCTAAACAGACCCCCATTACTGGTTGTTTCAGGCTAACAATTAGCTCAACAAGTTGCTTTTGCTTTAATGCTTCCATGGCTGCGCCTGCCGTGCCAACACCGGGTAATACCACCCGTGCAGCACTGCGGATAACATCAAAATCTGCCGACACAATAACATTGGCTTGCAAGCGTTCAAACGCGAAGCGTACTGAGCTTAAATTGGCACAACCTGTGTCGATAATGACGGTTAAGTCATGTTGATTAAGTGCTGTATTTGCTGAAGTTGTTGTCACATTAGCTCCTTACAAAACACCTTTACTTGATGGCAAAATATCACCTTCAACTTTAACGGCTTGACGAAGTGTTCGACCCAGTACTTTAAATAGTGCTTCAACTTTGTGATGGTCATTGTCACCTTCAGAACTGATGTGCAAAGTACAACGTAATCCATCAGCAAATGATCTAAAGAAATGCGGTACCATTTCGGTAGCCATTTCACCGACCATTTCACGATTAAAGTCAGCGTTAAATTTTATGAATGGGCGACCAGATATGTCCATTAAACACTCGCCATTGGCTTCATCCATTGGCAAACTAAAACCAAATCGCGCAATGCCGCGTTTATCACCTAATGCTTGGCGAATGGCATCACCAATAGCCAGTGCGGTGTCTTCAACGCTGTGGTGATCATCTATTTCTAAATCGCCATCAACAGTGACATCCATTTTGAAATTACCATGAGTTTGAATTTGATCTAGCATGTGATCAAAAAAACCGATACCAGTGTCTATTTTACCTTTAGTTTGGCTATCTAAATCAATGGTGACTTTGATGTCGGTTTCTTTGGTGGTACGCACTACAGTTGCTTGACGTCCTTTGCTTAACAGCGCTTCACAAATGTCGTCCCAATTCAGCGTTTGACGATTATATTGGAAGCTTTTAATACCCATGGCGTTGGCCAGTTCGACATCGGTGTGACGATCGCCAATCACGGCGGATTCTGTAAAATCAACTTTGCCTTCTGTTAGGTAGCTTTTTACTAAACCGAGTTTAGGCTTGCGGCAACTGCAGTTTTCATCGTCAAAGTGTGGACATATCACTACATCGTCAAATTTAACCCCTTGGCTTTCGAAGATTTGCATCATCATATTATGCGGTGCATCAAAATCATCTTTTGGAAATGATGGCGTGCCTAGGCCATCTTGATTACTCACCATCACTAATCGAAAGCCCGCTTTTTGCAATTTAAGTAATGCAGGGATCACTTGTGGTTCAAATACCAATTTTGCCAAGCTATCTAATTGTTTATCAATTGCAGGCTCTTCAACCAAGGTACCATCTCTGTCAATAAAGAGGATTTTCTGTTTCATACTGCCAACCTTAAAATGTAGGAACTGATTATATTTTTATACGGGTAAATGTTGTTATTTACAGCTTAACAACACATCGATTAATTTGTCTGTTTGTGCTGCTGAGGCAAAGCTAAAGCGAATTGCATCGATAAGGCGAGGGTCTTTATAGGCTCTGGCCACTATCCCATTGGCGGTTAATGCATTTGCTATGCGAGTCACATCATCAAAGCGTGCTAGAACAAAATTCCCATTTGCGCTTAAGACATTAGCGCCAATAGTTTCTAGGGTTTTTGATAAGCGTTCGCCTTGGTTTTTCAGTTGCGCGACTTGTTGACGCATTTGTGATATTCCATTTCCGCTCAGTGCTTTAACGGCCAGTTCTGATACGGGTAAAGGCACAGGATAAGGCGCAATAACTCTCATAACCAGTTCAATGATGGCTTCGTTCGCCAACATAAACCCGCAGCGCGCTCCCGCTAGGGCAAACGCTTTTGAAAGGGTGCGTAATACCACAAGATTTGGATAACGCTCAAGTAAATCCGCAACAGAGTACTCAGGACAAAACTCAATATATGCTTCATCAACCACTACAATCGAATTTGGCGCACTGGCTATCGCCACTTCAATATCATCTTTATTGATAACCGTGCCGGTAGGATTGTTAGGGTTGCAGATAAAGACCAATTTAGCCGCTCCAATTTCAGCTGGCCAACCTTCTGGTAATTGGTAATTATCTGTCAGGCTTAATGTATTAACGGCAATATTAAATGTAGCTGCGCTTATTGCGTACATACCGTATGTAGGGCCGAAGATGGCGATACTGTCTTGTCCTGGAATACAAAAGGTGCGAATGAGTAATTCAATGGCCTCATCTGCACCACGGCTAGTCACGACTTGAGTCGTGTTTACACCTGCATAATCGGCATAAGCGCTAATTAATTCAGGAGGCTGACATTCTGGATAGCGATTTAGCTTATCTAAGTCACTATTATTAAAAGGCGACTCATTGGCATTTATCCAAATGTCACCGCGGCCACCAATACGTCTTGCACTTTGATATGGGGTTAATGTTAATAATTCAGGTCTGGCTAATTGGTTTGCATCAAAGCTGTTCATGGTAATTCCTTTGCATCACAACATAACAAGGTTAGTTAGTTAAACTGGCCAAACGAATGGCAACGGCTTGTTTATGCGCATCTAATAATTCATTTTCAGCTAATGTCATCACGGTTTGACCTAAATTTTGCAATCCTTGTGGGGTTAGCTCTTGTACGGTAAAACGGCGGCTAAAGTCAGCTAATGACAAGCTTGAGACTGCTCGGCTATAACCATAAGTTGGTAACACATGGTTAGTCCCGCTGGCATAGTCACCTACAGACTCAGGGGTATAAGCGCCAACGAATACCGATCCAGCTGCGCGAATTGCCCCTAATAGATCTCGTGGAGATTGAGTTTGTACAATTAAGTGCTCAGGCCCATATTGATTTGACACTAACACGGCTTCATTCAAGTCATTAACAACAATACTGCGACTACAAGTGAGTGCCTGTTTAGCAATATCTTGTCGTGGCAACTGTGCCAGTTGACTGACTAACTCGCTATTAACGGCTTCAGCCTGTGCTTGAGAATTAGTCACTAGCATTACTTGTGAGTCAACACCATGTTCTGCTTGTGATAATAAATCAGCCGCAATAAAAGCGGGGTTGGCATATTCATCTGCGATAACCAGTACTTCAGATGGACCAGCTGGCATATCAATGGTGACACTAATACGATTATCCTGCGATACAAGGCGTTTAGCTTCAGTCACATAACGATTGCCGGGGCCAAAGATTTTATCAACCTTAGTAACAGATTCTGTGCCAAAGGCCATGGCGGCAATTGCTTGAGCGCCGCCAACTTGGTAAATTTCAGTAATACCACACACTTTAGCTGCATAAATAATGGCATCATTAATTGGCGGGGGGCTAACCAGTACGCGTTGTTGGCAACCGGCGATTTTTGCAGGCAGCGCAAGCATCATCACAGTCGATATTAAGGGGGCTGTGCCACCCGGAATATACAGGCCAACTTTTTCAATGGCTTCAGTTCGCAGTTCACATCGCACACCAGGCATTGTTTCAATATCAATAGCGTTAAACACTTGTGCTTTATGAAAGGTTTCAATATTGGCAACGGCAACAGCTATACTTTGTTTGACAGGTTCAGCAACTCGTTCACACGCCGCATCAATTTCCTGTTGTGATAACGCTAACGACTCAACCTTGACGCCATCAAATTGCTGATTGAACTGCTTAAGTGCAACATCGCCATTGGTAACCACTTGCTCAATAATGCGAGTCACTTGTTGTTCAACACTGTTATCACCAATCAAGGGTGAGCGAGTTAGCGCTTGATTTTTATCTGAGTCAGATAACGCATTCCAATTTAAAATTTCCATTGGTGATGATGTTTGCGAATTAGCCATCAACATTTACCCCATCATTTTTTCAATTGGCATGACAAGAATGGAAGATGCACCAAGTGCTGTAAGTTCTTCCATTGTGTCCCAGAATAAATCTTCAGTACTGACCGCGTGAATGGCAACGCGATTTGAATCATCATTGAGTGGCAACACTGTTGGGTTTTCAGCGCCCGGTAATAAAGCCACAATTTGATCTAAGGTTTCGGTTGGCGCGTGCAATAAGATGTACTTACTTTCGCGAGCACGAATTACGCCATTAACACGAGATAAAATTTTGTCTATTAGTGCTTGTTTTGATGGCGTTTGTGTTTGAGTTGACTGAATAACGCATGCCATTGAGCGGTAAATGACTTCTGTTTCATATAGGCCGTTTGCTTCAAGTGTTGCACCAGTTGAGACGAGGTCACAAATGCCATCTGCTAAACCTGCACGTGGGGCAACTTCAACAGAGCCTTTCAACATACAATCACGGTAGTTAATGCCTTTTTCCTGCATAAAGCGGCGCAGTAGATTAGGGTATGACGTGGCAATACGTAAGCCTTCTAATGATTGTGCATCGTTATAACTAAACTCGTTTGGCACTGCTAATGATAAACGGCAAGCCCCAAAATCTAATTGACGTAATTTTATAAACTCGGCAGGTTTGTTCACGACTTGACGTTCAATTTGTTCTTCCTCGAGAACATTTTCACCGATAATCCCTAAATCAACCACACCATCCATTACCAAACCTGGAATATCATCATCACGAACACGTAATAAATCGATGGGCATATTGTCTGCATGCGCAATGAGACGCTGTTCATTGACATTAAATTTGATCCCACAACTTTTCAGCAATTGTTGTGATTCTTTTGATAAACGACCTGACTTTTGGATGGCGATACGTAAACGGTTTGACTCAATCATTTGCTACTACCTTTTATAAAATTAAATTGTAAAAACTGTATTAGAAGAAAAAAATATTTTGTAAATCATAATCTAGAAAATAAAAAACCCCTGAAATTCCTTCCAGGGGTTAGTGATATTTTCACCGCCAGAAGGATATAAACCTCCGGCAGTAAGCATCCGAAGGCTACCGCATATGATGGTGATGATGAATTGTAGTCACTTGGATAAACATAATTTTTAGCTCTCAATTTTTGCCATTTGGCGTTGATAAATTCAGTTGTCATGTGAACCGTTTAAGGCACTTAATTTAGGCTTAAACTTGACTTGCTTTAAAACTTAACCGCTATCGCGTTTGTTTGCAATAGCGAATAAAGCCAATTTGTAATTTTTTTACCAATTTATTGTAATAACATAGAATTAAATGAGTTTGGTATATAGTGTCACTTTATTTTGCTAAGTGCTAGGTGCTAGGTGTTAGTTACTAGGTATTGTTATTCGTTGTTGAGTTAATTCATTTAATGAAAATTATGACGGCATAAAAATGACATCTAACCTGTCAAGCAATATGTTTTGGCGTCATAAATTTTATGTTTAGCTGTCCTAAAGTTGATGATTCTTAAGTTGTTAACTTTCATTTTGCACAGCAAATCGCCATTTGAGCAAATCACGTCAACTTTTGCTTGCATGCATTTGTTAACGCACTTAATATAGCGACCGCTTTGAAAGGAAACTTCTTCAGTTTTCCTTCGCGGTAATAAAAGTCAATACACCCGTAGCTCAGCTGGTTAGAGCACTACCTTGACATGGTAGGGGTCGGTGGTTCGAGTCCACTCGGGTGTACCAGTTTTATTTCCTTAAGCATCCCATAATACACCCGTAGCTCAGCTGGTTAGAGCACTACCTTGACATGGTAGGGGTCGGTGGTTCGAGTCCACTCGGGTGTACCATTTATTATTTAAATTCATCATCTTACAAAATAAATTCAATTCTTTATTTGTGGCCATCCTTGTGTCCATTTAAATTTTGTGTGATTTTACGCCTTGTATTCATCAAAACAGTCTCACTGCTTAAATTAACGTCACTTTCTTACATTTTCCCTCAAAATACCCTGAAATTGCAATTTGTGGCCAAACTGTGGCCACGAACATAAAAATTACACATTTTTTATGTCGTTTTTTTGTCTAATTTTGAAGGTGATTTTGTGACCATCAAAAACAGTAGTCAGGTATTTTTTCTGTTTATAGATGAGTAAGGAAGAGAGCATTTTGTGACATTCCAACAATTCAGTATGGTGCTCATTTTATTCTAATATTATACTTATAAAAAAATGCACCGAAATGTCGGTGTTGAATAAATATTCATTTAAAGTGATTTTTATCATCAGTGTCTCATCACCTCATAAATGCCTTTTCAATGATATTTAGCAACCAACCAGCTTCTCTCGCACGTGGGTCATTCTTACATGTGTGCAACGCTGCAAGTACGTTATTTGTCACCGTTTACAAAAAGTGATGATTAAACGGTGTTGATGTATTAATCGAACTTCTATCTGTAATTTCGGTTTATATCACCGCCCTCATTGGGAGATGGTTTACATCGATTTTACTAAACCACTGATAATGATTCGATAGTCAATCAACACCAGATTAAAGTTCGAAGATCTTTACGCCTTATATCCCCGTCCTAATCGGGCAAGGGTTTAATGCGAAATGGCTAAATCACATTTTGCTGAGACGTCGTCTGAGATCGGTTTCTGATCCGGCGTTAATCCAAAAGATCATGTCGAAAATTAACGCATTGTCGCCAAAATCTTCAAACATGACTATGGATTTACGGGTAGGTAGAATGTCATCGTGCTCTTCAATAATTTTAAATAGCAACTTCTGTACTAAATACCACATCTGAACCGTATGCAACGCCAACATTCACAAATGTTCGTGTATTTTTATCAATTAAAGCCCAATTGGTTACCGTATTCTCTAATAATTGGCTAATTATTGGCTGTTAGGGACTAACATATGCACACCGTCATTTCGGGGTATCAATGTTGAGCGAGTATTGATGCATTCAACGCCCCTTCTTGCATCGCCTACTTCTAAAAAATCACCTATACGTATTGAGCGCTTCCACATTAATATCCAGCCAGAAATGAAATTGTTAATGATGTTTTGAGCACCAAAACCTACACCAATGGCTATGGCTATGGCTATGGCTATGGCTATGGCACCAGATACAAAAGCAAACGCTGTGAGTGGGATATTTAAAATATCCATAATGGTTGTCCTGAAACCACAATGGTGAGTACCAAATACACACGTGAAAACAAATGTACCGCGTCTGCACTAACATGACGCTTTCGTAGCGCATTCACAATTATTTTGCCAATGCGGCTGAATAAACCACGCTAGAAATATATAGCGGTACTTGAATGATTTGCAGCAGCGTTATGGGTCTATTGTCATAGTTATAAACCACAAAGGCTAATGCTTCGAGTAGCTCATAACAATCTATATAGCGTTCTTACTTTGTTGTTATTGTCATGGAGCCAATACACTGCAATGATTAATAGATCTTCAGCTCACCTTCTGGGCGCGTTTTTAAAATTTTTAAAAACCACATGTATTGCTCAGGGTAAGCATTAATAACTTGTTCAACAATTTGATTAAGCACTAAAGCTTCACTTTCTTTGCTATTCATTGAGTCGGGATCAAGCGCTGGCAACACGGTTAAATCGAAACATCGTGCTTGATAATTATAACCAATAGTTACGGGCATCACTTTAGCATTTCCGGCTTTTGCTAACCGCCCCACAACAGGTATCGTCGCTTTAGTGGTTGCAAAAAATGGAGTAATAACACTTTGTTCTGGCCCTAAGTCTTCATCCGGCAAGTAAAAAAAACTAAAATCATTTTTTAGCTCAGCCAATAATGCACGAATGCCTGCTTCACGCATATAAATCCGAGCACCTAAACAACTTCGTAACCGATTACTAAACCAATTAAACAAACCATTTCGATGGGCTTTTGCCATTGAGACCATGGGAATTTCAAGATTTAACCTTAGCCCAGCATAATCAATAGGCCACACATGAGGCATGATAAAAATAATCGGATGTCCTTCAGCCCTAACTTGTTGCACATGTTCAAACCCATGCAGTTTTACTCGGCGTTTAAGATGATTGTTTGATCTTAACAGTAATTCAGCTTGTGAAAGTAAAGCTAATACAAACGCATCTACATTTTGTTTAATTAATTGTTCAACCTCAATTGAGGTTTTATCTGGGAAGCATTTACTGATATTAATACGGGCAATATTAATGGGTTTATGAGCAATACGTATCACAAGTTTTGCCATCAGTTTAGCAATAGGATCACGTATGACGGCTGGCATCAGCCCAAAAATAAATAATACAGCGATTGCTAACCAGGTTCCCCAGAAGCGAGGATGAAGAAGGCCAATATTAAAACTACGATCAAAATGCTTTTGTTGACGAGCCAAAAGAAATACCTCATGTAAATTTGTCTAATAATAACAAACTTAAATCACTATAGTCATGTAGCAAAAATACCTTAGCTTAGCGAAATTAAAAATAAAAAAGCCACTCAAACCTGAGTGGCTTTTCTAAACTCTTAATTTAGCTAACCGCTAATTAACTGATAGGTTATTTTTTAACTGCTTTTGCAGCTTCAATTTCTACGCGAGTTTTTAACTTCTGTCCTGGACGGAAAGTAACGACTCGGCGAGCTGAAATTGGAATATCCTCACCAGTTTTTGGGTTCCGTCCCGGTCTTTGATTCTTGTCTCTCAGGTCAAAATTACCAAAGCCAGATAACTTGACCTGCTCACCGTTTTCGAGTGCTTCACGAATTTCTTCAAAGAAAGACTCAACCATCTCTTTAGCGACACGCTTGTTAATGCCTAGTGTTTCAAAAAGATGTTCTGCCATTTCGGCTTTGGTAAGTGCCATACTTTAATCCCTCAACGATGCGTTGAACTCAACTTTCAGAGCAGAAACCACAGCGTCCATAGTCGCAGTAATGTCCTTTTCTTCCAGTGTACGAGTAGTGTCTTGTAACGTTAGTGCTATAGCCAAGCTCTTTTTACCAGGCTCAACACCTTTACCTAAGTATACATCGAACAAGTTTAAGCCAACCAACTGATTTTCGCCAACTTTTTTTATCAAATTCATAACATCGATTGCAGAAATGTTTTCATCTACAACAACAGCGATATCACGTCGATTAGCAGGAAACTTAGATACAGCTTGGGCTAGCGGCAAACTGGCATGTAATAACGCGTCCAGTTCTAACTCAAAAACTATCGTTTTACCATTGAGTCCAAAAGGCTTTTCCAAACTAGGATGAACAGCGCCAATGTGACCAATGACTCGATTATTTCTCAATATTTCAGCACATTGTCCTGGATGAAGCGCAGGATGAGTTGCTGCTTTAAAGCTAAATTCTGAAGCGGCAACTGTCAAGCCTATTATTGCTTCTAGATCGCCTTTTAAATCAAAGAAGTCAACAGCTTTTGATTCCATTGACCAATGTTCATCGTTTTGAACACCAGAAATAACCGCACCCAGCATCGCTTGTTGACGAACACCAGAATCTGCTTGTGCATCAGGAACAAAGCGAAGACCACTTTCAAATAAACGTACCCGTCCCTGTTGTCGGCTTTGGTTATAACCCACCGCAGTTAACAGACCGGTGAACATAGACAAACGCATTGCCGACATTTCAGTTGAAATTGGGTTTGGTAAAACCATCGACTCTTGTTCTGGATGAACAAGATTTTGCATTTTAGGATCAACAAAGCTGTAAGTAATCGCTTCTTGAAAGCCTCTTGCGACTAACAAATCACGCACGCGTTTTAATGGAATATCTGATTCTTTATGATCTGACATTTTTAACGCAGCTTGCGGGGCAATATTTGGGATATTGTTATAACCGTAGATACGGGCAACTTCTTCGATTAAGTCTTCTTCGATTGCCATATCAAAACGATATGTTGCGGTTGTCACCGACCAAGTTTCACCATTGGCAACAACAGTAAACCCTAGACGTTCAAGAATTTCGATTACATCAGCATCCGGAATATGATGACCTAATGTTTTATCGAGTTTAGCTCTGCGTAATGTTAAGTTAGCAGCTTTTGGCAAGTGTTCTTCAGCAACCGCCTCCACAACTTGTCCTGCTTCACCACCACAAATGTCTAATACAAGACGTGTAGCACGATCCATTACTTTATGTTGTAGCTCAGGGTCAACACCACGCTCGAAACGATGTGAGGCATCAGTGTGTAAGCCTAAGCGACGAGATTTACCCATGATGGCTAATGGAGCAAAGAAAGCACACTCTAATAAAATATCCGTGGTATTTTCATTAACACCTGTAGACTCACCGCCAAACACGCCAGCTAAAGCAATGGCCTTTTTATCGTCAGCAATCACCAGTGTGTCATTAGGAACGGTAATTTCATTGCCATCAAGTAAGGTTAACTTTTCAACGCCATCAGCTAAACGTACCGTGATGCCACCATCAAGGGTATTTAAATCGAAGGCATGCATTGGCTGACCAAATTCGATTAATACATAGTTGGTGATATCAACAATTGGGTCAATTGAGCGAATACCGCTACGACGCAACTTTTCTTGCATCCATAATGGGGTACTGGCTTTGACATTGATATTTTTAACGACACGACCTAAATAGCGTGGGCATGCCTCTTTTGCCTCAAGTGTAATGGCAATAGGCGCATCAATCGTTGCTTCAACAGCAGTCCACGTTGGTTCGGTAACCGCTTGACGATTTAGCACACCAACTTCACGAGCCAGACCAGCCATACCTAAACAATCTGCACGGTTTGCGGTTAAATCAACATCAATAACTGCGTCATCTAAGTTTAAATATTCGCGAACAGATTGCCCAATTGGCGCATCTAATGGCAGTTCAATAATGCCATCGCTTTCAATATCAATGCCTAATTCGCCATATGAACACAACATGCCAAATGAAGGTTGACCACGCAACTTGGCTTTTTTAATTTTAAAATCACCAGGTAAAACGGCACCCACCATTGCAACAGCCACTTTTAAACCTAAACGGCAATTTGGTGCGCCGCAGACGATATCAATTAACTCGTCCTCGCCGACATTGATTTTTGTTACACGCAGTTTGTCTGCATCGGGATGTTGACCACACTCGACAACTTCACCAATGATGACACCGCTAAAATCTCCAGCTACAGCTTCTACGCCATCAACTTCAAGGCCAGCCATAGTGATTTGGTGAGATAATTCGTCACGACTTACTGATGGGTTAACCCATTCACGAAGCCAAGATTCACTAAATTTCATCTGTATTTTGCTCCGTTATTTAAATTGCTTAAGAAAACGTAAATCGTTTTCAAAGAAGGCACGTAAATCGTTAACGCCGTAACGCAACATGGTCAATCGTTCTACGCCCATACCAAAAGCAAAACCAGAGTATTTTTCAGGATCAATACCGACACTGCGAAGTACATTGGGATGCACCATGCCACAGCCAAGCACTTCAAGCCACTTACCATTTTTACCCATTACATCAACTTCAGCTGAAGGTTCTGTGAATGGGAAATAGGATGGACGAAAACGCACTTGTAGATCTTCTTCAAAAAAGTTAAGTAAGAAATCGTGTAAAACGCCTTTTAACTCAGCAAAGTTCACGTTTTCAGCAACCATTAAGCCTTCTACTTGGTGGAACATTGGCGTATGAGTTTGATCATAGTCATTACGATAAACACGGCCTGGAGAAATAATACGTAGCGGCGGCTGCTCATGCTCCATGGTGCGAATTTGTACACCCGACGTTTGCGTACGCAACATCACTTTAGGGTTAAAGTAGAAAGTATCATGATCAGCACGAGCTGGATGATGCTCTGAAATATTTAATGCATCGAAGTTATGAAAATCATCTTCAATTTCAGGGCCATGCTTAACGGTAAAGCCTAGCTCACCAAAGAAAGCTTCTATACGCTCAATAGTACGAGTGACCGGATGTAACCCACCATTACCGATACTGCGCCCCGGTAAAGTCACATCAATTTTTTCAGCCGACAGCTTGGCTTCTAATTCTGATGCTTTTAAGCCATCAATACGTTCAGATAACTTCTGTTGTACTGCTTGTTTGGCTTGGTTCACGGCTTGACCAAAAGCAGGTTTCTCTTCTGCACTTAGTTTGCCCATCATTTTCATCATGTCAGTGATTTTACCTTTCTTTCCAAGGTAATCGACACGGATATCATCCAGTGCCTTTAGATCACTGGCCTGCTCTATCACCGCTAAGGCTTGTTCTACGATCTCTGTTAACTGCTGCATGTATTCATCCACTGCATCTTTGCATTTATTAATGCGCTGTTGCCATTAGTCATCTGACCGACATTAGGCGAGATAGAAAATACAATTCCTAAGTACTCATGTACTTTGGTCTATAATCTATCGGTTAAAATAAAAGAGATAAATTTTACGTGAGCAAGCGGCATATTACTAGGCTTTTTAGTGGTGAATAATACTAATTATTCTGATTTATCTGTATATTGCAAAATTTGATTCACTTGCAATGTTATAGAAATCAGCAACAAAATAGTCAGCCATAAAATGCTTAACACCATACATGTAAATTCCCCTCTTATTGATGGAAATAATTGACTCGCCCCACCTACAACGCCTAAAAAACACTCAATCACATCCTATTTAACAGATAAGAGTTAAAGTAGTCGTAATGATCCCCGATAACATAAAAACTACCCCGTATTTCACGTACACCAAATACCGGCAACTAAATCAAGCCAGATACTAGCAGAGGCACAAATGAAAGAAGTCAAATTTAGATGGATAGATCAATACCTTATCCACATGACCTTAAAAACAAAATTTACCATCTTAGCAGTTGTTCCCATGCTAATGATTATTGGACTGACTTTGTTTCTTAATCATCAACACTCTAAAAACTTAATCAGCAGTAGCATCGAAAATCAGTTACAGCAGATCAAACAAACTAATGAATTTATCGAAAATGTTTATGACCTCATTCCAGCTGATACACGGAAAAATTTAAGCAATCAATTAAATAACCATAGCAAAATCGTGACGGTTAATGAGCTTGATAATAGATTAGGTAACCTAGCTCAGCAAGGCGGCGGTGTATTGCAACCGGGTGATTCAATCCAGTTAGTTAGCGGTATTAATCTTCATGATTATGTCATTGTCACTGAGCTATCTAAACAACAGTTAAGCCAAGACAGTACAGACAAATTTGCTGCTTATGCTGTAATTGCTGGCTTGCTATTTGTTTTATTTTTATTCGCTTATTACATTTCAACTTTTGTTGGCGGTGCTTTATGGACAACTGTTACAGCGCTAAAACGTGCTGCTAATGGTGATTTAACGGGTCGATTAAATTTTTTTGAAGTTAAAGATGAGTTTAGTACACTTGCAATTAGCATCGATGCTTTAGTTGAACGCCAGCATACTTTAGTCAAGCAAATAACTCATGCTACAAATCAAATTCGTTCCGTTGTAGGTGGCTTTAGAGCCACAGCCCAAGACGGTCAAGTTATGGCTGTTAATCAACGTCAGCATCTTGATTCCCTTGCCACAGCAATGGAAGAGATGACAGCTGCGGTAAAGGAAGTGGCGCGTAATGCTGAGCAATCATCTAGCGAAACAGAAGAAACCAATATTCAGGTATCAGCAGGCTCTAAAGATATTGAAACCACAGTTCATGCAATTGATGTCCTTTCACATGAAATAGCGCAAGCATCTGATGCGGTAACGGTGCTGAATGACAATGCTAGTAAGATTGATGCAGTTGTGACCACCATTAACGCCATTTCAGAGCAAACCAACTTACTGGCATTAAATGCCGCAATTGAAGCTGCTCGTGCGGGTGAGCAAGGTCGTGGCTTTGCTGTTGTTGCCGATGAAGTCAGAACGCTAGCTGGTAGAACACAGTCAGCCACGGTTGAAATCAAAACCATGATTGAAGCGTTGCAATCAGGCACACGTAATTTGACTCAAGTGATGTCAAGAACGGTAGAACAAGCGGAAGAAGGCAAAAAGCATGTTTTACGAACGGGTGAAGACTTAGTCAACATAGCCCATCACAGTAATAAAGTTTTAGAAATGAGTGTATTGATTGCGACTTCTGCTGATGAACAATCCGCAGTGGCTAATGAAATTGCTACCAACTTGATGGAAATTAGAAACCAATCACATAACGTTGAAGCCTCGGCAAATCAATCTGTGTCAGGTTGTGATGAACTGCATGCCACTGCGGAACAATTAGATAATTTACTAGTGGGATTAAAGCTTTAATCTTCTAATACAATCAATCCACCTTACGCAAGGTGGATTGATACTTAAGTATTTGATAATCAATTGCTAGTTTACATGCCTACCCTTAAATTATATGACAGCCATGTAGACATTTATGAATTGATTACTTCTTAGATACGTCTACCAAATAGTGACCCTGTAGCCAATTACGACCAATCAATAATTTATGAGTCATTTTAGTTCGGTCTTTTAAGTTCACGTCCACTAAAAACTCTTGGCCAGGCTCTCCGATACTTAACCTCACCATGTAACGAATTTCACTACCTTGGGCATTGCGGATCAGGGAAGTACCTCGAATTTTGGTACGAACATCCACTTTTTTACCATGCTCATTTTCAGTCGTGAAGGTCATCATTTTACCGATGTTATTTTCCATATTATTTTTGTCTTCATTCTCAATACGGATATTCACTGCATGTAGCGAATTTTCAACAGCACCTGTGTCAATACGCGTGTAAAACATAAGATTAGCTTGCTTAACGTTCAGTTTAGCTAATGGCCCAATCGTTTTCTTTTCAGCAACATCAACGATATAACCTTTTTTCAGAAAATTACGTCCAATTAATAACTTATAATCCATATGGCTTCGGTCACGTAGATTCACGTGCACTCGTTTTAAATCATCAGCAAAACCAATATCCAGTTTAACAATGTAGCGAGTTTCGGTTCCTTGTGAGTTCTTTACCGTTGACGTATCGACAATCTCAGCTTGAATGCGTTTCTTTTCGCCTTTTTCATTTTCAGTGGTAAATTCAATCATTTTACCAATGTTGTTTTTCATCTTTTTATCTGCACCACCAATCACCTTGAGATCAATAGCATGTAAAGATGAATTAGCAGCACCGGTATCCATTCTGGCTTCATAGATTAGACCGGATTTAGCGACTGTCATTGTTTCAACTTGTTTTAATATTTGTTTTTCTGCAGCAAATACAGATGACAAACTTAAACATAGTACAACTGAAATAATGATGTTTTTAATCATGCGTAGACCTTTCGATTGAAATAATGAGAGTATGGATAAATTAACGCAGCAAATTATCGATTTCTTGATCAAACAAGTTTTTGATTAAACCAGAAAACTCAGTGATAAAAATGCTTTGTTCTGGCGTAGCATTATGGTTAGCAACACCGGCTAAAATTTCTTCTAAATCATAAACAATGGCATCAATTTCACGAATAACCATGTTTCGTTGCGCAAATGACAACTGCGGGTTTTGCCCGCAAACCATAATAATTTGAGCAGACAGTTGCTCCTCAAACAATTCCATCACGGTTTCTGAAGCGAGTGAATGATTGTCTGATGTCTCAAATAAACCCAAATGTTCAGTTAAATACTGAATCAAATGTATATAACCGTCTTTATCTGTGACCATTTCAACTCCACTATCTTACACATAGAGCGGCAATAAAATATCACCGCTAACATTTTGAATACTTGATATATTAAAAGTATCAAAAATTACTTAGTCAATGTTACCACAAACGAAACCGGTACAGCCAAGCTGATACTGCTTAATCCAGCGATATCACGTAACTTTTCGACACCTGCCACTAAACCAAATTCCTGAGCTTGCACGATGACAGGTTTCAAGCTAGTCACTAGCATTTTGTCCGCCGACAATTGAGCAACAACCACATCAAAGGTTTTAGTTACTTTTTGACCATGTAGTTCAATTTCACCATCAACTTGCGTTGTTAACATTTCACCAATGACTAGACTTTCTAGTAATTTGGGGTTAACCGCAGCTTTAAGTGTTAGCTTAGGAAACTGAGCAACCTCAAATAATAAACTTTGCATGCGTTCATCACGAATTTCAATGCCACTGTTAACACTGCTTAAATCAATAATTAGTGAAAATGTGCCGCTTTCGGTTAACTTACCGTCTACATTATTAAAACGATGAATTTCTGCAATATTTTCCTTTTTTACCGAGATAAAACTAATTATCGATTGGTCGTTATTTACTTGCCAATCACTTGCCATTACTGCATTTGACAATATGGCGAGTGCCAATACCGAAAGCCATTTTTTCATCATTAAAGTCCTTTTGAATATAAAAGTGAAAACGCTAATTTAGTATAGTTCAGGAATGCTATCTATTTAACATTATGATCATATTTTCATCTTTAACACTGACATGATGAAGTGATTACAGCCCCGAAAATCCATTCGCGGTGATATCTATCAAATAAAGTTAACTCTGCTTAACTAGCCATTTATCTAACGATTGCGCAAATGCATGTTTATCAGCTTGTGAAAAGCTATTTGGACCTTGCAAATGCACGCCGCTGCTTCGCATTTCTTCCATAAAGTCCCGCATGGTCAAGGTCTGCTTAATGTTCTCTGGAGTATAAACCTTACCACGAGGATTAATCGCTAGCGCCCCTTTATCAATCGCATCTGATGCTAAGGGAATATCTGCAGTAATGACTAAATCACCTGCCATTAATTGCTCAACAATATAATTGTCGGCTTCATCAAAGCCTGAACTAACTCGGATCATTTTAATTAAGGGTGATAATGGTACTTTAATCATTTGATTAGCAACCAACACTAGTGGAACAGATTTTCTCTCTGACGCGCGAAACAACATCTCTTTGACAGGGTTTGGACATGCATCTGCATCAACCCAAATAGTAGCAGGCATAGCGCCTCCCTTTTATGGTGCTAAACGATCTATTTGCCAGTTTGAATCGGTATCTTTTTGGTAAAGAAAGCGATCATGTAATCTATGCTCTCCGCCTTGCCAAAATTCAATACTGTCTGGGCGAACAAGATACCCTCCCCAAAATTTGGGTAACGGCACATCCCCTTGAGCAAACTTAGCTTTCATCTCGGCAAATTTACCTTCTAAAGCTTGGCGAGCAGATATTTTACTGGATTGTTTAGACACCCAAGCAGCTATTTGGCTATCTTTAGGTCGGCTCATAAAATACTTTGCAACTTCAATCATAGATAAAGGTTCTGCATGTCCTGTTACAGCCACTTGACGGTCTAAATTGTGCCAAGGAAATAGCAAACTGATTTTATTATTGGTTGCCAATTGTGTAGATTTTCGGCTTTCTAAATTGGTAAAAAAAACAAAGCCATTATTATCAAAACGCTTTAGTAACACGATACGTTGATAAGGTTGACCTTGTGCATCAACGGTTGCGACACACATTGCAGTCGGATCAGATAAATGGGCATCTTTAGCTTGAGTTAACCAGGTTTCAAATAAATCCATTGGGTTATTTGGTAAGTCGGCTCGCCTTAAACCACCTTGGGTATACTCCCGACGAATATCACTTAAATCACTCATGAATTATCCTAATTATGTTGTTCAAAACGCTTAATTAATTCGAGGTAAGAAACCAACACTTAGCTGCTGATCTCACGTTCAACAATAAATGACTTGTCAATTAATCCCATTGGTTAATCAATAAATATGCCTTTACAGCAATTCAGGATTAAGTGCTTCTGGACACAATTGCTGATAGTGGCTGAAGTGTACATTATAATCTTTATCAATAGGATAAGAACAATATCCTAAGCATAAATTTTGCGGTGCTGCTGGTACGTTAGGCTGAACATTAAAACCGATAATATCCCAACTTCTTGGCTGCAAGATGGAAACCAAATAACTGATGATATCAATCGTGTATGTTGAAAGTTCTATGTTAGTCTCAACACTTACGTAAGAGCTTTGCTCTTGCGGAGTAATGTGAATGGTAAAATACTGTTTACCTTTAATGCCATTTATTGAAAAACCAAACGGTGAAAACAAATGCGCATCAGTAATAAAATCAGTAAATAATTCATCTAGTTGAAGATACTTTTTAATGTCTACTAATGTTTGGTTATCGGCACGAAGATAATCAGCAACCGGCCCACTAATGTGATACATCAATAGTTCACAACAGGTATCACCAATAGCACTCAAGTTTGCTTCTAGCCCTGTGTGCAAATCGGTAGTGAATAAGTAATGATGATGACTATCTAAATGGCCAATTCGACAAGCTGTCCCCTTAACTCGTTGTCTAAGTATGGAGATGTCATCAATAAATGAGCTAGATTGTAGATGAGCAGCAAACTCATTTTTTCGCTGATAACAGAGGTATGCAACATTGTGCTCACCCAAGCGACTGATTAATTCATTTGCAGCATCAACCAACGTGGATAAACCACAAGTTATCAATACAATACGATGATTCCACACAAACAAACTAGACTCACTCAACAAATAAGCATCACAGTCATCATTGCTAATACTTGACAGAACTTCTGCTTTGGCAAGCATAAGAACTTCCTGCCAAAATAATAAAGGCAATAGCCTTAATGACCCACAGTCTTGTGCAATCACTAGCTCTAGTTTTTTTTCTGCACCTTCAAAAAACATCTATTTGTGGTCTACTCATCTAAGGAAAACAATTAAGGCTTAGTTATGCTATAACTAAGCCTTAGTATTGATATCATTGAAGCTGAAGCTGCTCAATTGAAGTCGCTAGTTTATGAAAAGTCTTCTAAATAGGTATAACCGTCAAGACCAATCTGTAACTCTTCAAGAATACTTGCACGCTCTTCTTCAACGATGTGCTGATTAACTAATTCTTCATATGTTCGCATAAACACATCAGCATCTAGGTTAACATAACGAAGTACATCAGCAACCGTATCACCTTGTAATACAGATTCTATATTTGTTAGGCCTTCTTCATCTAGACGCACAACCGCAGAATTCGTATCACCGAATAGATTATGCATGTCACCTAAAATCTCTTGATAAGCACCCACCATAAAAAAACCAATTAAATATGGGCTTTCGGCACTCCACGCTGGAACTGGTAGCGTAGTTTCAATACCTTGGCCATCAACATATTGGTCAACGATACCGTCTGAGTCACAGGTAATATCAAGCATGACAGCACGACGCTCAGGGGCTTTGTCTAAGCCCGATAGCGGCAATACCGGGAACACTTGATCAATCCCCCATGCATCAGGCAAAGATTGAAATAGTGAGAAATTAACAAAAAACTTGTCGGCTAATTTTTCATTTAATTCATCAATAATCGGGCGGTGATAACGGTTATTATTACTTAATAAGCCTTTTACTTCATGACACACACGTAAATGAGTTTGTTCAGCCCAAGCACGATGTTGCAAGCTTAATTGGCCAACAGCAAATAACGAATGCGCTTCTGCGATGTCACTTTGGGTGTCATGGTAAATTTCGATAATCGCACGTTGATCTTGACCACCACTGATTTCTACCCACGAATTCCACATATTGTGAAGTAGTTGTGGAGCATCATCTTCAGGGGCTGTGAGCACTTCTGGCATGTAAGCTTCAGTACCAATTACATCGGTGATCAACACTGCATGATGCGCGGTTAAGTGTCGGCCTGATTCAGAAATAATGCGCGGCATAGGCTGCTCATATTCATTACATAAGTCTGTCAACACATTAACGATGTTATTGGCATACTCATTCAAACCGTAGTTCATTGAGTTATTGCTTTGGCTTCGAGTACCGTCATAGTCAACGGCTAAACCGCCACCTACGTCAAAACATTCAATTTTTGCACCCAGTTGGCGAAGCTCACAATAAAAACGCCCCGCCTCACCCACACCTTGGCGGATATCACGAATGTTAGCGATCTGTGAGCCTAAATGGAAATGCAATAACTGCAACGACTCAAGCATGTCAGCGCTTTTTAACTGCTCAACCGTTTTTAAAACTTGCGCGGCAGATAACCCAAATTTAGATTTCTCACCACCACTGGCTTGCCACTTTCCTTTACCTTGGAAGGCTAAACGAACGCGTAAACCTAAGCGAGGCGTCACACCCAGTTTTTTTGCTTCCGTTAAAATCATTTTAAGCTCAGACATCTTTTCTAAAACGATGTAAACTTTATGACCTAACTTCTCGCCAATCAGTGCCAAACGAATGTATTCGTTATCTTTATAGCCATTACAAACAATAACAGAGCTTGCCTTTTGCGCCATAGCTAACACAGCCATTAGCTCAGGTTTACTACCCGCTTCTAAACCAAGCTGTGGTACTTCTTTTGACGTTTGGCTCGCTAAAATTTCCTCAACAACCGTTTGTTGTTGATTAACTTTGATGGGATAAACCAACAAGTAATCATTTTGATAGTCATACTTTTGAATTGCTTCATTGAACGCTTCACACAAACTTTCTACACGATGGTGTAAAATTTGTGGAAAACGCACCAATACAGGTAAAGACACACCTGCGCTTACCATATCTTTGGCAAGTGCATTTAACGCTATTTTATGGCTTGGTTGATATGGATTAGGCGAAACGGTAACTTCACCATCTTCACGTATCCCATAAAATCCTTGGCTCCAATGCGTAACGTTATAACCTGCGCGAGCATCTTCAATAGACCAATCAGACATAATAATTTTCCGTATTGTTTTACCGCAGCAACGAGCTCAATGGCTCGCCAAACACGATAAACTTGTTAATAAATTCTACATAACGTTATCACATTATGAGATGTATACTAGGTTATGCAAAAAATCACCTGAAAAGCATCAAACTGCCTTTACTAAGAAATTGATTAGTTAACAGCACCTATACGTACTTATTCGCCCTCATCATTTGCGCATTTTATATAATAAAAACAAATGATTAGGCAAATTATTGTCTAAGTTTGATTACCCAAGTATTGAATATTTATAATTCAATATTGCATAAATACTTAGTCTGAATTTTGAGGTTATAAAGACTTGTACGTCAATGTGTTACCTCTTAAAAGTCGACTTACTAAAATCGGCGCAATTAAACCCCGCATTTCACTGTATTGCAAGTTAAATAGCCTCTTAAAGATTAAAAATTATGAGCCAACTTTAGCCATCGCTAATTTTCTATAACTCCAAATCAAAACAAGTCAGTTAGAAAAAATTTGTGTATACTAACGAACCGTGAATACATTAGGTATTCAATCCCTTTTTAGCGTTACAAAGTAGAGAAAAACATGATTCAAATCGGTAAAAGCTATTCACTCGACGTTGTCAAAGAAGTTAGTTTTGGCGTGTATTTAAACGCCCAAGAACTTGGACAAGTCTTATTACCGAATAAATTTGTACCTAACGATTGCCAAGTTGGTGACAAACTAAACGTCTTTTTATATCTCGACTCTGAAGACTGCGTCATCGCCACGACACAAACCCCTTTAGCTCAAGTTGGTGAATTTGCCTATTTAAAAGTTGCAGCCATCAGCCAATACGGCGCATTTTTAGATTGGGGTTTAGATAAAGACTTATTTCTGCCTTTTGGTGAGCAACACAAACCTGCTGAAGAAGGTCGTTCATATTTAGTCTATGTCCATGCAAACCGAGCAGATGAACGTATCGTAGCCTCCTCTAAAATCGATAAGTTTTTAGATAAAACACCAGCAAATTATGTTGTCGGCCAACCCGTAGATTTAATCATCGGAGGCACAACAGATCTGGGCTACAAAGCTATTGTGAATAATCAACACTGGGGGTTATTTACGAGAATGAAGTATTCCAAAAATTACGCTTCGGCCAAAAACTGAAAGGTTTTGTGAAAACCGTTAGAAGCGATGGCAAAATAGACCTAGTGTTGCAAAAGGGCTCTAAACAAGAGTTAGATAAACATGCCTCACTCATTATTAGTAAGCTCAACAAATCAGGCGGCTTTTTACCATTACACGATAAAACCGATGCTGATGTGATATATGCCCAACTTGGTATGAGTAAAAAAGCCTTTAAAAAATCAATCGGTGGTTTATTTAAAGCTGGCCAAATTACCATTGAAAATGATGGTATTCGTTTAAGCTAGCAATAAATCTGCGCAAATTGGTTACGACATAATCGATTACATTGATTTAATGGATATCGTTTTAAAAAACAGCATAGCTCTGATATAACAGAACTATGCTGTTTTTTTATATAAGGACCCATCAATGGAACTAACTGCATTAGAAGCAAGAGTCATCGGCTGTTTGATGGAAAAAGAAGTTACGACACCGGATCAATATCCTCTTTCACTCAACTCACTGACATTAGCATGTAACCAAAAAAGTAGCCGAGATCCTGTTATGTCACTTTCAGAATCTGATGTGCAAATCATTATTGACGGGCTATCGAAAAAGCGACTTATTAGCGAACAATCCGGTTTCGGTAGTCGAGTAATTAAATATAAACACCGTTTTTGTAATACCGAATTTAGTGAATTAAAACTCAGTTCGGCTGAGTATGCATTAATCTGCGTACTACTATTACGTGGTGCTCAAACACCTGGCGAACTCAAAACCCGCAGCAACCGATTGCATGAATTCAATGATGTTTCACAAGTGGAATCTTTGTTAATTCAATTAGCAAAACAAGATGCACCATTTATTGCGCAACTTGCCAGGGAATCAGGAAAAAGAGATTGCCGATACATTCAGCTATTTAGTGAAACAGTCGATAGTCATCAGTTGAATAGCCCATCAAGCATGGAAGTATCAGCTCAATCCCAGCAATCAATTGCTCAAAATGATCGAATTGCACATTTAGAGCAACGTATTAGTGTTCTGGAACAAAAAATTACGGCTCTGGAAGTTCTTCTGGACTAATTCAGCTGAGTTCCAAGCATATTTTACCTTAATAAATATAAAACACATTTAAGGACAAACATGACAAACCCTCCGAGCGCAGCAAGCCATATATGGCAACTTGCTCAATTTGAGCTAAGTAAACGATTCAAAAGTCGAAGCGGCATAATTGCATTAATTGCATTTATTTTAGTGTGGAGCATTTTATTGGTTTTCCCTATTAAAGAAGCCTCTAACATTATTATGCAACCTAGCTTTAAAGAATTTATAGCTTCTTTGTTTGGCCCCAATACACTCAACGAATTATTCAACTGGCAGGTTGCTGAATTTGCTATGTTTTGGGTTGCAGCCCTTTATTTATTTCCCTTATTTAGTATTTTCATTTCAGCAGATCAATTTAGCTCTGACAGAAATCGAGGCACATTAAGGTTTATAAGCTTAAGAGTCAGCCGTAGCAGTCTGTTTTTTGGCCGTTTTATTGGTCAAGTGTTTATTCAAGCGATTCTCATCGTGATTACATTAATTGCAACAATCATGTTAGCAATTAGCCGTGAAGCAGATCTATTGTTACCAGCAATCTACACAGCGAGCATAGTCTTTATTAACTTGCTGATCGTTGTTTTGCCATATACCGCTACCATGGCACTGATTTCATTAATTGCTAACAGTGCTAGACAAGCCAGTATTTTCGCCATTATTTTATGGATTGTTATTTCGTTGCTGATCACTTTAATTAGCACCCAATTCCCTAGTTTTGAATTGATTAGTTACTTATTGCCAGGTTCGCAATTATCAAGCATGGTCAACACCCAAGGTTTTACCTCATTAGCTTTTGCGCCAATTCCAATAATTCAAACGTTAATTATTTTGTTTACCGGCATGCTGGTTATGCAAAGGAGCGCACTATGAGCATCATAAAATGCCAACAACTCAGTAAGAGTTATAACGGTAAATCCGTGTTAAATAATATCAATATTGAATTAAATGCAGGTGCCCCCATTGCCTTAGTAGGTCCTAATGGCGCAGGCAAAACGACCTTATTTAGTATGCTATGTGGCTATATCAAACCAAGCTCTGGCACGATACAAATTCTTGATTTGCCGATTGGTAGCACTAAATTGCAAGGTAAACTGAGTGCCCTACCTCAAGATGCTCAGCTCGATCCTGACTGTACTATTATCAGTCAACTGATTTTATTTGCCCAACTACAAGGAATAAAAGGAAAAGCAGCAAAAGTTGAGGCAATGCGGGTTTTAGAATTAGTAGATTTGGTCAATGTTGCAAAATCAAAACCCAAGAGTTTAAGCCATGGTATGGGCAAACGTGTAGCTATTGCACAAGCACTCATTGGTTCACCACAGTTAGTACTTTTAGATGAGCCAACAGCAGGACTCGACCCAGCAAATGCTAAAAAAATTCGTCAAATAGTTAAACAGCAATCTGATAAAACAACCTTTATGATCAGTTCCCACAATCTTGACGAGCTTGAAAAGCTATGCGATCAAGTACTGTACCTTGAAAATGGTGAATTAAAACAATCTGTTTCAATGCAAAGCAATCAAGATACTGAATTTCTCACTATCGTGATGAAAAAAGCTGATCCATCCTCAGTACATCAAGCGCTTTTAGGTTTAGCCTATGTTATTGCGGTGAAACAAAGTGGAGATGATCAATTTATTATAGAATACCCTCGCCAACCTAATTTTTCCCTTGAGCAGCAGCTACTTAGCTTACTAGCACAACATAATTGGCAATACAAAACGTTGCTTAAAGGTAGAACACTTGAGGATACCTTATTCTCCTATTAGCCAATAGAAAAAAACGCAGCGATAAAAGCTGCGTTTTTTATTTTCAAGCACGAACTATACCGTCATATACTCATTTGAACCTAAGGGATCAAGTCTCTGCATTAGCTTTATAATAAAAGCCACCTGAAGCATTTCATTTATAAATGATAAATTTCAGTAAATTACAGGCAAAAAAAAGCTGCGGCATATATGCCACAGCTTTATGTCCATTTCGCTATAGCGAAATATTAGCCGATAACAGAAACGTTTTCAGCTTGTGGACCTTTCTGACCTTGAGTCACAGTGAAAGAAACTTTTTGACCTTCGTCTAAAGTTTTGAAACCGTCTGAGTTGATAGCACGGAAGTGAACGAAAACGTCTGGACCAGACTCTTGCTCGATAAATCCGAAACCTTTATCAGAGTTGAACCACTTAACAACACCAGTAACTTGAGACATGATATAAATCCTGTAAATATAAAATAAAGCCTTAAACGGCGGTAACGCTGGAAAATGCCGGTATTACTTATGTTCACAGGACGAAACTGGTCGTATTGAAACACATAAATATAAGCCCAACCTTCAAGCTCCAATGACTATAAACCATTTTCAGGATAAGTCAACTAGCATCAAGGTTTGCGTCATAAATATTTCACATTTGTCTGAGGATGTTTATCTAAATTCATCAATATGTTATTGGTGTATTTACTCAGTTTTTTGACGTCTATGAATCTCTATTTTAAAATCAAGTTCGCAACTAAATCCCGCTTGTGCCATTTGTTGCTTTTGTAGATCTGACAATTTCCAAGCATAAGGTGTCATATTTAATAAATGATTTATATCAGCTTCATTTTTCAATTCAAGCATATACTCAAGTTGATGATGCTCAATATAGTCAAAACCCTCCAAAATCAGTGACTCTTGAGAATGTAATCTTGGTTCTGCATATATTTTTTGTTTAATCGCAAAATGATGTTTAGGGCCCGGTGATACCGTAATCAAAATACCGTCAGGCTTAATGACTCGCTGTAACTCTTCCACTTTTGAAGGCGCATAAATTCTAATTGCCAAATCGAAAAAATTATCAGCAAACGGCATTTCAAACACACTTGCCACACAAAAATTCATATCTGGATAGCGCTTAGCAGCATACTTGATAGCCGTTTTTGAAATATCTAAGCCATAAAGCTGACAGGCCCTAGTGCTATATTCTGAAGCGTTATGTATCATATTTCGTTGATTGTGGGCTTGTAATGCATCCACCAACCGATGACTGTAATAGCCTTCGCCACAACCAATATCTAAAACCATTGCAGCTTGAGGCTGATGTTTTAACGCTAAAGAATTAACTTTGTCACTTAACGCTTGGTAATAACCTTTATTTAGAAACTCTCGTCTAGCAAGCATCATCTCTTTATTATCACCAGGATCTTTAGACTTCTTTTTTTGAACAGGAAGAAGATTTACATAGCCCTCTTTGGCTTTATCAAACTGATGATTATTACAACAAACCCAATTTTTTGTTTGAAGAAGAGACAAATCTTGCTGACAAATCGGACAAATATAAGGCATGAACCACTCTTAAAAATAATTAATTGAAATCATCAGATAACTGATTCACTAACTCAGTAACATCAATAGGTGCAAGTAGTGAATAGCAATCTAACTTCTGTTGTAATTTTTCAATATCTAATGACACTTCGTTTGACGCTTTTGATAAATTTGGACGTTCAATAGATTGATGATATGAGCGTAATAGCCACTGACGCTTATTTTGCAGTAAATGATCTATTTTTAATAGCTCGGTTGAAATACCGGGATGAATTTTGCCAGACTCTCCCCGCATATAGTCACAAATATCCCGCCTAACCTGTTCAAGCTCACTAATATGCACAGCTAATGACGCAGATGTTTCATCATGTTTTGGTTTAAGACCTAAAATACTCTTCGCTACCACTAATACTTGCGGTTCACATAATAAACGTAAATCTTGCTCCAGCGGAATGAGTTCAAACTTATCATCTTTACAAACACTAAAATAAACACTTTCATCAGCTTGGAGAAGTATTTGGACACCTTGCTTTAGTTTTTCTATGCATAGCCTTGGTGAGACAGCCATGCGAGAATATAAACGCACACCTTGACCGAGTAAACGAGTCACATCATATTGTTTGGCAATATGATGGGTTGGATGATATTCAATATTGATAAAAGATTGTTGACGAATAATTAAAGCACAATCAACGCCTTCCACCTGACTGATAATGATTTCAAAAAGTGGATTGGTCAAACAGGCAAGTACCAACAAATCATCAACATCGTTAGACAATTTAATCGTCATCAAAACAGGTTGGGTCACTTGCTTTACTTCAGGGTGACTAAAAATAAATTGATGCATTAGTGGCTCCTTTAATTGGTGTAACGCTATAGGCTGCCATCTCAATACTCATTAAAGCATCCATTAAGTATACCGACTGCATGTAAAAATAGCAGTTAATGGTTTAGCAACGCAACAAGCACTTAATCCTTGATAAAAAAATGCTAAGATAATGAAATCATTCAGCGAGATGTTCAAATATGGCCAATTCAATTCAACCTACTTTATTCTGGCACGATTATGAAACTTTTGGGGCAAATCCTTCAAAAGATCGCCCATCTCAGTTTGCAGGGATCCGTACAGATTTAGATTTGAACATTCTTGGCGAGCCAGAAACCTTTTACTGTAAAGTTGCGCCTGATTACCTGCCTTCCCCTGAAGCCATTTTAATTACAGGAATAACACCACAACTAGCCAATATGAAAGGCATGCCAGAGGCTGAGTTTATGCAGCGTATTAATCAGCTGTTTAGTCAGCCTAATACCTGTGTGGTGGGTTATAATTCCCTGCGATTTGATGATGAAGTCAGCCGCTATGGTTTTTATCGAAATTTTATCGACCCTTATGCGCGAGAATGGCAACAAGGAAACTCACGCTGGGACATAATTGATTTAGTTAGAGCCTGTTATACTTTTCGCCCCGAAGGCATCATCTGGCCACAAAAGCCCGATGGTTCACCTAGCTTTAAGCTTGAACACTTGACAGAAGCCAATGGCTTAAGCCATGAGAAAGCTCATGATGCAATGAGTGATGTCTATGCTACTATCGCAATTGCCAAGCTGATTAAACTCAAGCAACCCAAACTTTACCAATATTATTTTAAATTACGTCGTAAACAGGCAGTCAGCGACCAAGTCGATGTGCTTAAAATGCAACCTTTAGTACATGTTAGCTCAAAAATTAGTGCCCTAAATGGCTGTACCACTTTAATTGCACCAGTGGCTTACCACCCAACAAATAAAAATGCGGTTATTTGTGTCAACTTAGCTATGGATATCAGCCCACTCATGGATTTATCCGCTGATGAAATTCACACTCGAATGTATACATCTCGCGCAGATTTAAGCACTGATGAATTACCTATTCCGGTCAAACAAATACATATCAATAAGTGTCCTTTTATTGGTTCACCTAAATTATTAGATGATACCGTGGCTGATAGAATTAGCTTTGATAAAGATTTTGCTCGTGAACAATATAAACGTTTGAAGCAAACTCCTGAATTACGTGAAAAACTTAATGCAGTGTTTGAAATTGAAACCGATAGACCTGCCATAACCGATCCCGATTTAATGCTATATAGCGGTGGATTTTTCAGTCCTGCGGACAAAGAAAAAATTGATATCATTCGTCATACTCAACCACAAAACCTTGCTGCGCTTGATTTACAGTTTGATGATAGTCGAATAGCTGAAATGCTTTTCCGTTATAGAGCACGTAATTATCCGCAAACTCTTGATTATCAAGAAAGCATTAAGTGGCGAGAATTTTGCCAACAACGCTTGATGGATCCCGATTATGTGATTAAGCTCGAAAACTTGGTTGAAGAAACCAGCGACAATGAACACAAACAAAAGCTATTAAAAGCCCTATATCAATACCTTCAGTCGCTATAGCCTTTATGCCATTGCGACTAGTTATTTGCTACATAAAAGGATAAGGGAATGCAAAACAGATTTATAGACAGTGTGAGTGAGTTACCAAAGCCTCTTGCTTGTGCATTGGTACCATTATTGGGTGATGATTTTTGTGGGTATATTGATGCCAATCAACTTGCAAATTTAGTTGAACAAAGTCAATTATCTGAACAGGAATTGTTACTAAAAATATTACCTATAGCGGCAGCTTTAGCTAGCCCAACATTAAGTCAATTTTTTGTTGGCGCAATTGCTAAAGGAGCGAGTGGCGATATATATATGGGCGCTAACTTAGAGCTACCCGGTGAGGCGCTATTTCATACCGTGCATGCCGAACAAAGCGCAATTAGTCATGCTTGGTTAAGCGGTGAAACACAAATTGTAGATATCATAGTTAATTTTAGCCCTTGTGGCCATTGCCGTCAGTTTATCAATGAGTTAGTAGATGGTAGTACTATCAATATCCATCTGCCTGGCCAACAAACACAACCTTTATCGCATTATTTGCCTTATGCTTTTGGTCCAAAAGATTTAAATGTAACTCGACCTTTACTGACTAAAAACGAAGTAGAGTTTGTACTTGAATCAAATGACCCGACGATTATAGAGGCGCTTGATCAAGCAGGCTTAAGTTATGCGCCTTATACTCAATGCCACGCTGCCGTTGTGTTAGAAACCCATGATGGCGCAACCTTTTGTGGTCGCTATGCTGAAAATGCTGCTTTTAATCCTTCAATGCAACCTATGCAAATGGCTTTATCTAATCTTGTCCGCCACAACCGTGAGTACAGTGAAATAAAACGTGCAGTACTTGTTGAGTCATCAAAAGGACAAATAAGCCTTGTTGGTGCAGCAATGGATGCATTACATACTATTGCCGCTGTTGAACTTGAACATATCGTCGTTGAACCAATTTAACAACAGTATGTTAGCCTCAATGAAAAGGACAGCCATGACTGTCCTTTTTGCATTAAACGAAGATAAAACGTAAAACTGAACGAAAGAAAATCATCACCGATTTTTTTCTAGACGCGCCAATAAGCTTGAAGTATCCCATCGATTGCCTTGCATTGCTTGTACATCTGCATAAAACTGGTCAACTAGCGCAGCGACAGGTAATGTTGAACCATTTCGACGAGCTTCATCCAAAGCGATACCTAAATCTTTGCGCATCCAATCAATCGCAAAACCAAAATTATATTCACCTTGCCACATGGTTTGATAACGGTTTTCCATTTGCCAGCTTTGTGCCGCGCCTTTACTGATCACTTCAATAACCTTTAAGCCATCTAAACCGGCACTTTTAGCAAAATGTAATCCTTCAGCTAAACCTTGTACAACCCCAGCAATACAAATTTGATTAACCATCTTGGTTAATTGACCAGACCCAACAGGACCCAATAATTCTGCACAGCGACTGTAAGCGTCAATAATAGGTTTAACAGATTCAAAGGGCGCTTGATCGCCTCCCATCATCACCGTTAGTACACCATTTACAGCGCCAGCTTGCCCCCCTGAAATCGGTGCATCGAGAAAGGCAATGTGATTAATCGCTAGAGCGGCGTATAACTCGCGGGCAACATCAGCAGAAGCCGTTGTATGATCGACCAAGATAGTATTTGGACTCATCCCATGAATCGCACCATCATCTCCCATAACAACCTGACGTAAATCATCATCGTTACCCACACAAGTAAATACCAAGTCTTGACCTAAAGCAGCTTCTTTGGGGGTTGCAGCCATCTTACCTTGATACTGCTGAATCCATAATTCAGCTTTTGCTTTAGTGCGATTATAAACGGTTACCTCATGCCCAGCAGCGGCTAAGTGACCTGCCATCGGGAACCCCATGACACCTAATCCAAGAAACGCAACCTTTGCCATAATAGCCTCTTATTTATTGTTATAATGTTATATCAATCGTAATAAATAAGTGAGACTGATAACCTGTAAAAGACTTGATAACCGTGTTACATTTTTTGATTATAGAACAACTATTTATCTAAAAACCTGACTTGTTATCACGTATTTTTCTACGCTATTTCTGTCACTTATTTTCTGAGATTGGTACTATTCTATGATGGGTTTTACATGAGCTTCCATCTCTGCACCAATACGTTTACGCATATCCATTAAACGCAGAGCGGTGTCTCTTAAGCGTACATCATCTTCAGTTTGTGGCAGCCATTCAGGTACCGATGTTGGTTTACCCTCATCATCTACCGCGACCATGATCACAATACAATGTGTTGTAAGATGACGCTCAGCATTTTTAGGATCGCCCGCTTTGACATCAATAGCGACATGCATCGATGATGTGCCAGTGTAAATTATCTTACCCGTCACTTCGACGATATTACCTACATGGATTGGTTTAACAAAGCGAATACCGCCAGCATATACAGTGATGCAATACTTACCGCTCCAACCTGCTGCTGTAGCATAAGCGGCTAAGTCAATCCATTTCATTACTGCGCCACCGTGAACTTTACCGCCAAAATTGACATCTGCCGGTTCTGCTAAAAATCGAAGTGTTATCGCTCTATCTACTCCAGCCATGATGCTTCCTTTTTAAAAATATAATACCTTGAGTCTACTTTAAATTGGCAACTAAACGGAATTATAAATACTAATCTATGGCAAATTTTAAGCATAAAAAAGGGAAGATTCACTCTTCCCTTACTTGCTCATATTATTGTTACACTTTTTTGAACAACAACGAGCCATTTGTGCCGCCAAAACCAAACGAATTACATAATGCATAGTCGAATTGATGCTCTCGGGCTGTATGCGGAACAAAATCTAAATCGCATCCTTCATCTGGATTATCTAAGTTTATCGTTGGCGGTATAATTTGGTCCTGCAAAGCCAGCAAAGTAATAATTGCCTCTACAGAACCCGCTGCACCTAATAAATGACCAGTCATCGATTTAGTTGAACTTACCAACAAATTATATGCATGTTCGGCAAAAACAGATTTAACCGCAGCAGCTTCGGCTTTATCACCAGCCGGAGTCGAAGTGCCGTGAGCATTAATATAACCAACTTGTTCTTTTGCAATGCCGGCATCATTGATAGCATTAAGCATAGCCGCAGCTGCACCCGCACCATCTGCTGGCGGTGATGTCATATGAAAAGCATCACCACTCATCCCAAAACCAACAAGCTCACCATAAATTTTAGCACCGCGCGCTTTTGCATGTTCGTATTCTTCCATCACTAACACACCCGCTCCATCACCAATCACAAAACCATCACGGTCTTTGTCCCATGGACGACTCGCTTTTGTTGGATCATCATTACGGGTTGACAAGGCTTTAGCCGAACCAAATCCTGCTACTGCAAGAGGACAAGTTACATCTTCTGCCCCGCCGGCAATCATTACATCTGCGTCACCATAGGCAATTGTACGTGCAGCAAAACCGATATTATGTACACCGGTTGTACATGCTGTGGTCACAGCAAAGTTTGGGCCTGTCATGCCATACATTATTGAAATATGGCCCGCTATCATATTAATGATGGTACTGGGCACGAAAAAAGGCGATACCTTACGTGGGCCACCATTAAGCAAAGCTGCATGGTTTTGCTCAATTAATGGCATACCGCCCATGCCGGCTCCAATAGCTGTACCCACACGGTTTGCTTGCTCTTGGTTCATATCTAAACCAGAATCTTTAATTGCTTGAATACTCGCAGCCATACCGTACTGGATAAATAAATCCATCTTTCGAGCATCTTTTTTTGTTAAATATTGCTCGATATCAAAATCTTTAACTGAACCACTAAAGCGAGTGCCGAACTCGGTTGCATCAAATTTGGTAATCGGTGCAATACCACTTTGACCAGCTAACAAAGCTTTCCAAGATGATTCAACATCATTACCAACAGGAGTGACTAATCCTAATCCAGTAATAACAACACGACGTTTAGACATGATTTAAACCTTATACTAAGTGTTCTAGCATGAGGGATTAACCGTAAAGGAATAAAAATGAAGACAGGTTAATTGACTAGAACAAGCGTTTACATTTGCTAGAAACAAAAACAGGCGACATTAAATGCCGCCTGTTTCTGTGAATTCGTGATTACTGATTCTTTGAAACGTAATCGATCGCTGCCTGTACAGTAGTGATCTTTTCAGCTTCTTCATCAGGGATCTCAGTATCAAACTCTTCTTCTAGAGCCATTACTAATTCAACGGTGTCCAGAGAATCTGCACCTAAGTCGTCCACAAAAGAAGCAGCTGATTTAACGTCTTCTTCTTTAACGCCAAGTTGCTCAATGATGATTTTCTTTACACGTTCTTCGATGTTGCTCATTAGTTTTCTTTCCTATTCAAATTACGCACTTGCGTAAGATTGCGAGTAGTTTATTCGATTTAGATAACATTGCAAGCTTAGATTTTGTGGTCTAACCACAAAGAATAAATTTACACTGAATCTAATTCTGACTCAAATTAAGGTAGTCTCCTACCTATCGCCCTTAAACCATGTACATACCGCCATTCACATGCAATGTTTCGCCTGTGATGTAAGCAGCTGAATCTGAGGCCAAAAACAATACTGCGTTGGCAATTTCTTGCGCTTGCCCTAAACGTTCCATCGGAACTTGTGACATAATAGCTTGTTGCTGCTCTGGTGTCAGCTCATCTGTCATATCAGTTTGAATAAATCCAGGTGCAATAGCATTCACTGTTATGTGACGAGATGCAACCTCTCTTGCAAGAGATTTTGTAAATCCTATCAAGCCAGCTTTAGCCGCTGAATAATTTACTTGTCCTGCATTACCCATAGTGCCAACGACTGAACCGATACTGATGATACGTCCAGAACGTTTTTTCATCATAGATCGCATTACTGGCTTAGACAATTTAAATAATGAAGTCAGGTTGGTGTCAATAATATCTTGCCACTCATCATCTTTCATTCGCATTAATAAATTATCACGCGTGATACCTGCATTGTTTACTAGAATATCAACATCGCCAGCTTTGTCTTTAATTTCTTTATATAAATTTGCAACTGAATCATTATCTGTGACATTCAGCACAAGTCCGAAACCTTTGTCTCCAAGATAATCTTGAATCGCTGCAGCACCTTTTTCACTTGTTGCAGTACCGATAACCACAGCGCCCGCTTCGACTAATGTTTCAGCAATGGCACGACCAATACCACGGCTAGCGCCTGTGACCAAAGCCACTTTCCCTTGTAAATTGAAGCTAATGCTCATTTAATTTTCCTTACTCAGTTAATGCTGCAAATGAAGCTGCATCATTAACAGCTTTAGCTGAAACAGCCTTATTAATTCGTTTTGCTAAACCTGTTAATACTTTACCAGGACCAATTTCTACCAATTGGGTCACACCTTGTTCAGCCATAAATGATACGCTTTCACTCCAGCGCACAGGACAATATAACTGACGCACTAAGGCATCTTTTATATCTTGTGCTGACGTTGGCATTGCAACATCAACATTATTGACAACATTTATCACAGGAGGGTTAAAAGTGATATTCTGCAACGCTTGCGCTAATTTATCTGCAGCAGGTTTCATCAGTGCACAATGTGAAGGCACACTCACGGGTAATGCTACCGTCATTTTAGCGCCAGCAGCTTTACAAGCCGCAGCAGCTCGCTCAACGGCGTCTTTTTGACCTGCAATAACCACTTGACCGGGGCTGTTGTAATTAACCGGACTGACTACTTCACCTTGGGCTGAATCCTCACAAGCTTTTGCAATACCCTCATCATCTAAGCCGATAATGGCATACATTGCACCAGAGCCTACAGGAACAGCTTGTTGCATGAGCTGGCCGCGAAGTTCAACCAATTTTACAGCATCTTTAAAATCAATGACGCCAGCACAAACTAAAGCAGAATACTCACCTAAGCTATGACCTGCTAATAATGCAGGGTTTGGCTTACCACTGGCCTGATAGGCACGCCATATCGCAACACTAGCGGTTAACAAAGCAGGTTGTGTTTTATCAGTTTGATTTAACTCTTCTGCAGGACCATTATTAACTAACGCCCATAAATCGTATCCAAGTGCGTTGCTCGCCTCAGTAAAAGTTTCTGCAACAATTGTTTCAGAAGCTGCTAGATCAGCCAACATGCCAACAGCTTGAGAGCCTTGACCTGGAAATACAAAAGCAACATTTTCCATTGTTATGTACCTGTTTTTATTTTAAATAAGAATTAAAAGCGAACTAATGCACTGCCCCAGGCAAATCCTGCACCAAAGGCTTCTAATAATAATAATTGACCACGTTGAATGCGTCCGTCACGTACGGCCTCATCTAATGCTATCGGCACAGATGCCGCTGACGTATTTCCGTGCCTTGCCAATGTTAATACCACTTTATCTAAACTCATGTTTAGTTTTTTGGCAGTAGCATTGATTATTCTGAAGTTAGCTTGATGTGGAACCAACCAGTCAATTTCTGATTTATCAACATTATTAATACGTAAGGTTTCTGTTACCACATTTGATAATTGAGTAACGGCTACCTTAAAGACATCATTGCCTTTCATGGTCATATAACCAACGGCTTCAGAAGATTCATTAGCTCTAGGTGGAAATGAACATTTTAATAAGTCACCTTGGCTACCGTCAGCATAAATGTGGGTATTAATGATACCGGGTGTATCACTTACACCAATTACCGCAGCACCAGCGCCATCGCCAAATAATATAACAGTGGAACGATCATCTGGTTCACATAAACGTGATAATACGTCTGCACCAATCACTAAGACTTTTTTGGCCGCGCCAGTTTTAACAAATTGATCCGCAACAGATAAGGCATACACAAAGCCTGAGCAGGCCGCAGCAATATCAAAGGCAGGAATGTTATTAACTCCTAGCATGGCTTGAATTTCACATGCTGCTGCAGGAAAAGCGTTTGGCGCACTTGTTGTACCACAAACAATCATGTCGAGTTCAGATGCTGCTATGCCAGCCATTTCTAACGCTTTCAATGCAGCTTGGTACCCCATGGTGGACACGCTTTCGTCGATTGCAGCAATACGGCGCTCTGAGATACCTGTTCTTTCAACAATCCATTGGTCACTGGTTTCGACCATTTTCTCTAAGTCTTGGTTGCTACGGACTTGCACAGGCAGATAGCTACCTGTTCCTAGAATTTTTGTATGCATATATTGAGATCAGCTATTGATGTCTAAAAGAATCGACTCCAAACGATCATTGATCATTTCAGGAAGACGACGTTTCGCTTCTGTTGCTGCTAAATTAATTGCTTGAAGATAGGCAGCTTCGTCAGCATTTCCATGACTCTTTACTACTATTCCGCGCAATCCTATCAGACTTGCACCATTATAGTGGTCGGGGTTCATCTTACTGAGTACAGCTTGTATACGGGGGGCGATGAGTTTGGATAAAAAACGCACAAAAAAACCACTATTTAAGCCACACTTAAGTTGATGTACCAACAACTTAGCAATACCTTCAGAGGTTTTTAAGGTTATATTGCCGACAAAACCATCACAGACAATAACATCAACATTGCCAGTATAAATTTCGTCGCCTTCAACAAAACCAATATAATTAATTTGATCTGTATGCTGCAGTATCTGACCGGCCTGCTGCACTTGATCATTTCCTTTTATTTCTTCTATTCCCACATTCAGCAAGGCAACCTTTGGCCGTTGCTTTTTATGGATAGCTTCACAAAGCACTGAGCCCATCACAGCAAACTGAAATAAAGCTTCTGAATCACAGACAACATTAGCGCCTAAATCGAGTAAATACACGGGTTTGCCTGTCACAGTAGGTAAACATGTTACCAATGCAGGTCTATCAACGCCGGGAAGTGTTTTAAGTAGTACTTTAGACATTGCCATTAACGCACCGGTGTTACCGCCACTAATGCAGGCACAGGCTTTCCCATCTCGAACCAATTCTAATGCTAGGCGCATTGAACTATTTTTTCGGGTACGTAAGGCATGCACAGGTCTGTCATCCATGTTGACGACTTCGGTCGTATGGATCTGTTGAATTCTATGTTTAATCGAAGGTTCTGCATCATGCAGTAATGGATCAATTTCGACTTGATTGCCGACAATGATAATATGAAGTGAAGAATTAGATTTCAATGCCTGCAAGGCTGCAGGCACTGTGACGAGGGGACCATAATCGCCCCCCATCGCATCTAACGCAAGCGTCAGACTCGTCATAAAGTCGTCAACAAATTACTTGTTGATAACCTTTTTACCGCGGTAGAAACCATCTGCAGTCACGTTGTGACGTAAATGTAATTCACCGCTAGTCGCGTCAACTGATAATTGAGCAGTGCTCAATGCATCATGTGAACGGCGCATACCGCGCTTTGAACGAGATTTTTTATTCTGTTGTACAGCCATTTGACCTGTCTCCTACGATTACTTGCTCTTCAGTTTTTCTAACACTGCAAACGGATTTGGACGCTCCTCTTGAGCGGGTTCGATCTCGCCTACAACTATGTCTTTTGACCCCAGGTTGCAATCATCACTTTCATGCATTGGGATAATCGGCATAGCGACTATCAATTCATCTTCAATCAATTGATGCAGACGTACTTCACCAATCTCATTACACTCAATTGGGTCATACGCATCCGGGAGCTCATCGATTTCTGCCAAAGTCTTACAAGGACTAAAACAAAAGTCGACCGTAACCTCAGTAGTAAATTGTGTCATGCAACGTTGACATAGCAGAGTGAGCTCCGTCACAGCCTTCCCGCGAAGGTAGACTATCCCCTGTAAGTCGACACCACATTCCAACGACACAACTACGTCGGAACAGTCGCCGGCACATAACTCATTTAATCGCTTATTTTGCTTAGCGGGTACAATACCTTCATATCGAAGGCCACTGGTCGCTGCGCGAATAGGATCAATTGAAACCGGTATCTTTACTGTTTGCATAAGGCGCGCATATTATAGTTTGAAAACGCTGGAGTCAAAGAAAATTTCCGCTAAATGCAGTTAAACATGCTATTGGGCACATTGATTTTCTTAAATACTTCAAACGTTGAATTTGAATGATGGCAAATTTTACCCAACACCCTAAGCATACACAAGCATTTGCCGGCTAAATTTACTGCAATTAAACGATTAATGTTAAACTCGACCTTATTCACGTAAAAAACGAAAAAAATCTATGCAAACTACGTTAGTTTTAGCCTCAACATCTGTATATCGCCAACAATTATTAACAAAATTGAATCTTCCCTATATCAGCGTTAACCCGATGACCGATGAAGCACCACATAATAATGAGTCGGCACAACAATTGGTATTACGACTTGCCGAGCAAAAAGCACTCGCTGGCAGTCAAATAGTGAATGATGATTTACAACATGGAAAGGATAAAAACTATCTTGTGATTGGCTCAGACCAAGTTGCAGTTATCGATAAGCAAATTATCGGCAAGCCACTAACCACAGAGAATGCCATTAAACAATTAAAACAGGCTTCAGGTAAAGCCATTACCTTTTATACCGGCCTTGCTGTATACAATACACAAACTAACACAATGCATAGTTGCATCGAGCCGTTCACGGTTCACTTTAGACAGTTATCGCTTCAACAAATTGAATATTATGTCGCAATAGAGCAGCCTTTATACTGTGCAGGAAGTTTTAAAAGTGAAGGCTTAGGAATTGCGTTATTTGAAAAACTGCAGGGTGATGACCCAAACAGTTTAATAGGCTTACCTTTGATCAAATTGATTGATTTATTAGCGCAACACGGCATGCAAGTTTTAGCAACTCAGCATGCCGACTAAAAGTGGGTGTAAGTATAAAAGGTTACAGATGTAACGCTAAATCGCTAACCTTATCCACTATGGCAATGGGGTTAGCACTCGTTAACTGGGCAACCAGATTAGCTCCGTAACTAACCCCTATTGAAGCAATGCCAGCATTATTGGCCATATTTAAATCATGAACAGAATCACCAATCATCACTGCCCGATGTGCTGGTACATCAAAATGAGCCAGCAAAGAATGAAGCATCAGTGGATCCGGTTTGCTCTTTGTTTCATCAGCACAGCGACTTGCTTTAAAAAGATGTTCCACACCAGAAAGCGCTAAAGTGCGATCTAAACTCTGCCTTGCTTTACCCGTTGCGATGGCTAACGTGTAACCAGAATCTGATAGATCAGATAATAGTTGTTCAGCGCCTTCAAATAGCGGGCTTGCAAAACGACCTGACAAATAATGAAAACGATAGCGTTCGGTTATGCTGTCATGTAAATGAGCCAAATGACCAAATAAGGTATCTAGAATTTTCGGCAGGGATAGCCCGATTAAATCTCTGATTGCACGTTCGCTAGGCACATCAATCGATAATTCTTTGGCTGCACTTTGCATACTTTCAACGATAGCTCCGATTGAATCCATCAAGGTTCCGTCCCAATCGAAAATCACTAAATCATATTTATTTTGAAAATGCATAAGGCTCGTCTTTTTAAATAACACTTTACTCAATCACGCATGGCTTATTGTAAGTAATAAGAAAAACTTAAAAACAAATCATGCTTTTTTCAGCTTATCCAAGGTTTGTTGTAATACCTCATCCAAAGGTGCACTAACTTGCATCGTTGTGTCTGATTCAGGATGAACAAATTTAAGCTCGGCAGCATGTAAAAATAAACGATTTAAGCCAATCGCTCGCATACTGTCGTCAAACTGTTGCTCACTGTATTTATCATCACAAGCAATTGCATGGCCAGCAAATTGGCAATGCACGCGAATTTGGTGAGTTCGGCCTGTTACTGGACTTGCTTTGACCAAAGTTGCCCCTTGGTAGCGCTGAACAATACGATATCTTGTTTCTGACTCTTTACCTTCAGCATTTACGCGAACGATTCGCTCACCTGATTTTAAAGTAATTTTAAGTAAGGGAGCTTTAATCGCTTTATCTTTTGCTTGCCATTCGCCACGTACCAAAGCTAAATAATCTTTCTGCATAGTCTTTTTACGGAGCTGATCATGGAGATGCTTTAAAGCACTTCGCTTTTTCGCCACCAATAACACTCCCGAGGTATCTTTATCTAAACGATGAACTAATTCTAAAAATTTTTGCTGTGGCCTTAATGATCTTAAGCCTTCAATCACACCATAATCAACGCCACTGCCGCCATGCACGGCAATACCCGCGGGCTTATTTAGCACAATAAGATGCTTATCTTCATGCAAGATACGCTCTTCAAGTTGTGACACTCGAGATAAGTTCGCCGAAGGTGCGGTTCGATAATCTTTTTCAGCAACGCGTACAGGTGGGACTCTGACAATATCGTCCATTTGCAACTTATATTCAGGCTTAATGCGTTTTTTGTTGACCCGCACTTCTCCTTTACGCACGATTCTGTAAATCATGCTTTTAGGGACACCTTTGAGTTTAGTCAGTAAGAAATTATCAATGCGTTGTTCAACATTATCTTCATCAATAGTGATGAATTGAACTTGAGGGGTGGTTTCAGTATTCATGATGCGCCAATTTGTGAGAACGCCGTTATTGTAACTTATTTAGATAAAACTTGGCTATCTTAAGAAGACACTCGCCCTCCCAATAAATATAACTTTGATACAAAAGAAACCGCCCTTTTGATTGCTGAAGTTACCTATTGTTGCTATATTTGCGCTCTGGATGAGGACAAACAGTGGATAAAGTGTTCACAACCCCCATTCAAAATGAAAATTTTAGCGATATAACTGTAATTTACGAATGAGCTTTATCGGTAGCAAACCATTGATTTGCAAATTATAAAAAATAAAAGAAACGCCAAAACAGCGTTTTTATAATTAAACCGTAAGTTTCATATAACATTCTGTAAATTTGCATGATCTCGCCACCAAATTCGAACAATATTTTAGCTTGTTATCAAACAAACCATTCGATTTTGGCATTAACGGAAAAAGTATAATCATTTATGGGGTTGGTTGCTTGGCAACGGATTCCTTGTTTTTGTAAACATTAGAAAATAAGCCATAAATTAGGTTGTGACACGCAGAGAATGCGTCTTACAGTGATACTGCACACCTAAATTGCCTGTAACAAGCCGCGAGGCTGTTATTATTCGCAGGCCCGTAATGCAACGATTGCGCTGTTTGATGACCTTATTTAGAAGAATCACGTCATCATGAAACGTATGTTAATCAATGCAACTCAATCTGAAGAGTTGCGTGTCGCCCTAGTTGATGGGCAGCAGTTATATGATTTGGACATTGAAAGTCCTGGTCATGAGCAAAAAAAATCGAACATCTACAAAGGTAAAATTACCCGTGTAGAACCCTCTTTAGAAGCTGCCTTTGTTGATTATGGCGCTGACCGTCACGGTTTTCTACCACTGAAAGAAATCGCCCGCGAATACTTCCCTAAGGGATACTCTTTCCAAGGCCGACCGAATATCAAAGAAGTGGTATCTGAAGGTCAAGAAGTTATCGTTCAAATAGATAAAGAAGAGCGCGGTAACAAAGGCGCGGCATTAACCACCTTTATCAGTTTGGCAGGCTCTTACTTAGTTCTTATGCCTAATAACCCTCGTGCTGGCGGTATTTCTCGTCGTATTGAAGGCGATGAGCGTACAGAATTAAAAGCCGCAATGTCAGAGCTTGAAGTTCCTCATGGAATGGGCCTTATCGTCCGTACTGCCGGTGTTGGTAAAGAAGCTGCTGAACTAAAGTGGGATTTAAAAGTACTTCAACATCACTGGGATGCGATTCAAGAAGCCGCTCAAAGCAAGAAGGCTCCTTTCTTAATTCACCAAGAAAGTAATGTTATAGTCCGTGCCATACGTGACTATCTGCGTCGTGATGTAGGTGAAATTCTCATCGATCACCCACGTATTTATGAAGACGCCAAAATGCACATCGGTCTTGTGCGTCCAGACTTTGTTGAACGTGTAAAAATGTACAAGTCTGAAGTGCCTTTATTTACACATTATCAAATTGAATCTCAAATTGAGTCCGCCTTCCAACGCGAAGTGCGTTTACCATCTGGTGGTTCAATCGTAATTGACCCAACAGAAGCACTTACCTCTATTGACATCAACTCTGCCCGTGCTACAAAAGGCGGAGATATTGAAGAAACTGCGTTAAACACCAACTTAGAAGCCGCTGATGAAATTGCTCGTCAGTTACGTTTACGTGACTTAGGTGGTTTGGTTGTCATCGACTTTATCGATATGACACCCGTTCGTCACCAGCGTGAAGTTGAAAACCGCATGCGAGATGCCGTGCATCATGACCGTGCACGCGTTCAGTTAGGTCGTATTTCACGCTTTGGCTTAATGGAAATGTCACGCCAACGTCTTCGCCCTTCATTAGAAGAGTCAGCAGCCCATATCTGCCCACGTTGTAGTGGCCAAGGTACTATCCGTAGTACTGAATCGCTTGCCCTTTCAATTTTGCGTTTAATGGAAGAAGAAGCCATTAAAGAACATACCACGCAAATTGAAGCTGTTGTTCCAGTTGATGTTGCTGCTTTCTTACTCAATGAGAAGCGTAAAGCAATTCGCATTACTGAAGAGCGTCATCAGGTAGAAGTTTACGTCATTCCTGATGCGCATATGCAAACCCCCGAGTATCGTGTTATCCGCCGTAAAAGTGATGATGAAATCAGTGAATCAAGCTTTAATCGCGTAGAACCGCCAAAAACAGATCTTTATGAACCACGTAAATTAGAACGCTCAGCAGCGCCAGAACCTGCCTTAAAAGGTTTTGCAGCGCCAGTTAAATCAATCGAAGAAGCAACACCAAAAGCAGCGACAAAGCCTACGCAAGCCCCTGCTATTAAACCCGGCCTATTTGCGCGTATTATCTCAGGTATCAGTGCTTTATTTAGCAATAACGCCGATGATGATAAAAAAGATAACAAAGAAGCCAAACCCGTTAAAACAGATAATAATCGTCGCAACCGTCGCAATGAATCTGGCAATTCACGAAATGACAATCGCAATGATAATCGTCGTAAACGCGGTGATAAAGAGCTTGCTTCAGACAATAAAAACCCACGAACTCGTAACAAAAGAAATCGTGATCAGGATGAAACCAAGCCAAATGGCAAAGCAGTACAAGCGGATAAAGCATCGATTGTTAGTGACGATAAGCACAATACTGTAAAGCGTGATACTAATGACAAAGTTGAAAAATCGCCTAAGCAGGAAGCCGCACGTGAACGTCGCCAACGTCGTAACATGCGCCGAAAAGTACGTATTGAAAATGAGCAATCGAACGAACAAGCTGCATTATCGGCTAAAGACGATACTCAAGCCATTGCTAAAACATCCCCTGCGGTCAAAGACGTTAAAAAAGACATCATTGAAAATGAAGTCAATTCAGTCATAGCTGCTGAAACAAAAGTTGACGATAAAAACGTTGACGCGAAAACAGCGAAACCAACTCGAAAACGTCAACCTCGCAAAGAGAAACCAGTTGAAGCTTCAGCGATAACTACAACGGTAGATAACGCAGAGCAACCAACTGAAAGCGCTAAAGCAGTTGAAGCACAAGTATTAGAAACACCAGTGACCTCTAATGACACAGAAGTCGCAGCAGAAACCGTTGCAACTGAAGTTGCAGAACAACAGGTAACGCAAGCGACAGAGTTAACAGAAGAGTTAACAGAAGTGACAACGGAAACCACACCACAAGAAGGTGTAGCTAACTCTGAAACTAATGCTGAAGATGATAAGCGTGAAGGTCGTGACGGTCAGCGCCGCAGTCGCCGTAGTCCACGTCATTTGCGTGCAGCCGGTCAACGTCGTCGTCGTGACGATGAAGAAGGCTCAACAAATAGCACTCCGGTATTTACGCCTGTTGATGAGTTAGAAAGACAGTTATCAGCTGAGTTAGCCCAACAATCATCTGCGACTAATAACACAGAAGCTAAAAATGCTGAAACAGCTGAAACAGCTGAAACAGCTGAAACAGCATTAGCTGATGTTAAAGTCACAGTTGATGTCAAACAGGACGAAGTCGTTAACGAACCTCAGTCGGAAAATCAAGCAGCTGCTACAGAAGAAGCTGAAGCATCGCCTGTCGTCGTTGCAGCAGCCACAGAAGTGAAAGTGGAGTCAGCCAACGTTGAAGTTGTCATGACGGAAACAGTCACTGATACTGTTGAACATAAAACCGAGGTTGATGTTGAACCTGTAGAAGCAAGCATTGTTGAACCAACAAAACAAGAAGCGGCTAAAGCAGAAGATAATCTTAATACCCAAGCAAACGTTGAAGGCGAAGTGTCAATTGACTCTCACGCTAATATTAAGGTTAACACTTCAGCTAGCAATTCAATTGCCTCAGCGCCAATGGCTAAACCTGCACCGATTGCTAAAAAGCCTATTGCGAAAGTCGACACCTCGCAACCAGTGCAAGCAGAACAAGCAGTTGCCGAAGTTGTTAAACCTGTAGCAAAAGCCAGCCGTTTTGGCTCAATGGTAAGTTCAACTACCACTAAACCAACGGTAGAAGTGCGAGCGCAACAAGCAGTGCCACCAGGTAAAACTTACCAAGCTAGCGCAACGGTGCCCCCAACAAAATCAAGCTTTGCTAATAGTGCAAGTGCTGATATGACTAAACCAAATAGTTAATATCTCATGATTTTGCCAAAGCCATGCCTAATGCATGGCTTTTTTTTGCCAATTTGTTATCAACTTCGTGTTTGCGGTTTAGAACTGGTATGAATTTTGTTAAGATTGCGCCCCTAAAATCATTGTTAAAAATAATTTAAAAGAGGCTAAATGTTCGATTTACTTCGTCATAAATCTGCTAGTAGTAAGGCAGACATTTTATCCGGTTTAACGGTTGCGCTTGCTCTGATCCCTGAAGCAGTCGCATTTGCTTTTGTTGCTCACGTTGAACCCATGGTCGGACTATATGCAGCCTTTATCATGGGTTTAATTACGGCCGTTATTGGCGGACGTCCTGGTATGATTTCAGGTGCAACTGGGGCGATGGCCGTAGTAATGGTCTCACTGGTGGTGGAACATGGAGTGCAATACCTTTTTGCGGCAGTGGTGCTTGCTGGCATTATTCAAATTCTTGCCGGCGTATTTAAACTGGGTAAATTTATTCGCATTGTTCCCTACCCTGTGATGATTGGTTTTGTGAATGGTTTAGCGATTGTAATTTTTCTGGCCCAGCTGGGGCAGTTTAAAGTCAAAGATGCTGCAGGCAATATGGTATGGATGGCGCAAGAACCTCTAATGATTATGCTTGGATTAGTTGCGCTTACCATGGCGATTATTCACTTTTTACCTAAATTAACCACAGCTATTCCATCATCATTAGTGGCTATTTTAACGGTAACCGCATTAGTGGTTGGTTTAGATGTGGATACTCGTAATGTACTTGATTTCCTCAAAACCATGAGTGGCAATGATGCGGCAACTATTGCAGGCTCGCTGCCAAGTTTCTCAATTCCTAGCGTACCGTTTAATTTTGAAACCTTTTACATTATTTTGCCTTATGCTTGTATTCTTGCTGCCGTCGGCCTGATTGAATCTTTATTAACCTTAACTGTCATTGATGAAATGACCAATACTCGTGGTAAAGGTAATAAAGAATGTGTCGGTCAAGGCGTGGGCAACATCACGAGTGGCTTCTTCGGCGCTATGGGTGGCTGCGCCATGATCGGTCAATCAATGATTAACATAAACTCAGGTGGTCGTGGACGTTTATCGGGTATTACAGCCGCATTAGCATTATTAGCATTCATTCTATTTGGTGCAGCATTTATTGAAATCATCCCGCTAGCAGCATTAGTTGGCGTGATGTTCATTGTGGTACTCGGCACATTTGAATGGGCAAGTTTTAAAGTAATGCGCAAAGTGCCTAAACATGATGCTTTTGTGATTATACTGGTTACGACTGTTACCGTCTTTACAGACTTAGCCTTTGCTGTATTCGTGGGTGTGATAGTGTCAGCGTTAGTCTTTGCATGGGAACATGCGAAACACATTAATGTTGATATCAGTGAAAATGAAAACGGCTGGAAAGTTTATCGCCTAAATGGACCATTATTTTTTGGATCTGTTGCACATTTCCTTGAACTGTTTGATGCTGCTAATGACGCTGATGATGTCATTATTGATTTCAATAACTCTCGGGTTGCAGATCATTCTGCATTAGAGGCCATCGATACACTGGCCGAACGTTATATCAATGCAGGTAAACGCCTGCATCTCCGTCATCTAAGCCAAGACTGTAAAGCGCTGCTACATAAAGCAGGTGATTTAGTCGAAGTTAATTTTATTGAAGACCCACACTACAAAGTGGCCGATGATAAACTTGATTAACATCAGCTGGCTAATAGCATTAAGCATTTAGCTCGTGATATTCCATTAAAATAAGGGGCGATTGGATCAACAATCGCCCCTTATTTGTAGCAAATTATTTTAATTTATCTGCAAACAACTTTTTAAATTTATCCACTTTAGGTTTTACAACCATTTGGCAATATGGCTGCTCGCCATGTTTTGCAAAATAATCATCATGATAACTTTCAGCTGGATAAAAATTCTCAAAAGCGCTGATTTCAGTCACTATGGGATTGGGCCAAATGCGCGCTTGTTGTAACTGCTCTATCATCTGGTTAGCCTTAAGGATTTGTTCGGCATTATGAGTAAAAATGACAGAACGGTATTGTGTCCCCTTATCATTCCCCTGCTGATTTAAAGTGGTTGGATCATGGCTTTTAAACAGCACCTCCAGCAGCTCATCATAACTAATCATACTAGGATCAAACTCAATATGAACTACCTCAGCATGGCCTGTTCTACCAGAACAGACACTATCATAATTGGCATGTCTCGCTTCGCCACCGGCATAACCCGATTGCACTTTAATTACTCCTTTAAGCGCAGCAAAAATTGCCTCAACACACCAAAAACATCCTGCACCAAATGTGGCAAACTCAGAAATTGATAAGTTGGTAGTCGAGTCTGGGGCAGCTTGAAAAATCATAGAAACTGAATTAACGCAATGACGGACATTTTTAGGAGTTAACTGCTCCCCCTCAAACACATGACCTAAATGGCCTCCACATTGAAAACAGGTAATTTCAACTCGTTGACCATCGGCGTCAATAGTACGTTTCACCGCTCCTGGAATTTCATCATCAAATGCAGGCCAGCCACAGTGAGCGTTAAATTTATGCTCACTTTTGTACAAAGGAGCTAAACATTTTTTGCATAAATATTGCCCCTTAGCATCATGATTGACGTACTCACCGGAAAAAGGTCTTTCTGTGCCTTTTTGCTCAATAACATATTTTTCAAAATCCGTTAGTGGTTTCATACTTCCCTCGATACAAATAATTGCGTCAACTTATGCCAATCCTATTCTACGGCAAAAATACTAAAAAGGTTCACTAGAGTGATAAGTTGCTCAAATAATTGCAGCAAAGTGCGACTTTGATTACCATGTGCGCGGGTCAAATATAATAATGTTAAAAAGAATTAAAATATGAAACTAGAAACCATAGATTATCGCGCTTCAGACAGCGCAGAACGCTTTGTTGCCTCACTTCATGAAACAGGTTTTGGAGTGCTATCGAATCACCCAATTCAACAAGAACTTGTCGAAAAGATATATCAACAATGGTATGCCTTTTTCAACTCAGAAGAAAAACAACAGTATTTATTCAAACCAGAAACCCAAGATGGCTTCTTTCCAGAGTCAATTTCAGAAACCGCAAAAGGTCACAAAGTAAAAGACATCAAAGAGTATTATCACGTTTATCCTTGGGGACGTATTCCAGATAGCTTACGCGATGATATTATTCAGTATTATCAACATGCTAATAAATTTGCCTCAGAGTTACTTGGCTGGATTGAGCAATATTCGCCTGCGGATGTGGCAGCCAAATACTCTATCAAGTTATCAGACATGATAAAAGACAGCCAAAAAACCTTACTTAGAGTGTTGCACTATCCGCCAATGAGTGGTGATGAAGAATTAGGAGCCATTCGCGCAGCAGCCCATGAGGATATTAATTTAATCACAGTGTTACCCGCCGCCAATGAGCCTGGATTACAAGTTAAAACCAAACAAGGTGAGTGGATGGACGTGCCAAGTGATTTTGGCAACATCATTATCAATATCGGTGACATGTTACAAGAGGCTTCTGGTGGCTACTTTCCGTCAACCTCACATCGCGTCATTAACCCTGAAGGCACTGACAAAACCAAATCACGTATTTCATTACCTCTGTTTTTACATCCCAATCCTGAAGTCGTGTTGTCAGATCGCTATACTGCCGACAGTTATTTAATGGAAAGACTGCGTGAACTGGGCGTAATTTAATCCAAACACACCACCAAAGCGCCTTAGGGCGCTTTTTTTATGCTTTTATTCACTGAATTAGGTACAATATCGCCTTTGTTATTCGCAGTAAAAAGGCAACATCATGGCAATTCAGTGGTATCCAGGACATATGCACAAGGCACGCAAAGAGATTGAAGAGGTCATGCCTCAGGTCGATCTTGTGATTGAAGTGCTAGATGCGCGTATTCCTTACAGTAGCGAAAACCCAATGGTGTCAAAGCTTCGCGGTGACAAGCCCTGTATCAAACTGCTTAATAAATCTGATTTAGCCGATCCTAAAGTGACCGAGCAATGGATTGAATACTTAGAGCAAGAACAAGGTGTTAAGGCTTCAGCCATTACGACTTTACAGCCAGCAATGGTAAAAATGATCCCTGATTTATGCCGTAAACTTGTGCCACATCGAGATAAAATCGAAAAAGACATACGCACCATGATCATGGGCATTCCTAACGTTGGCAAGTCCACAATAATCAATACTCTAGCAGGTCGCGTGATTGCCAAAACCGGTAACGAACCTGCTGTAACAAAAAGCCAGCAACGCATAAACTTACGTAATGGTATTGTACTATCGGACACGCCAGGTATTTTATGGCCTAAAGTGGATAATGAAGCCAGCAGCTATCGACTTGCAGTCACCGGTGCTATTAAAGATACCGCGATGGAATATGAAGACGTTGCCATGTTCGCTGCTGAATACTTTTTACAAGCTTATCCAGAGTTAATCTGCGAACGTTATAAAATAGATAATGTTCCTAATTCAGATTTTGAATTATTGGAAGAAATTGGCCGCCGCCGTGGTGCGCTTCGTCCTGGTGGCAGAATCGACTTACATAAAGCTTCGGAGTTATTACTTCATGAATTTCGCTCAGGTAAAATTGGCTTATTAAGCCTTGAAACGCCAGCAATGGCAGAAGTTGAAAAAGTAGAAGTGGCTCGTATACTTGCTGCAAAAGAAGAAGAGCGTTTAGCACGCCTTGAGCAGAACAAACTTAAACGCGCCGGTAAACGCCATCAAGGCTAATTCTGCACAGCCTATTTAATAAAGCTACTACGCAAAGCCCCGCCTATATTGAATCAATAACCTTAATTGGCGGTAAATATATCTGTATATTTATCGCCTTTTGATTAGCTATTCGCAGTTAACTGACGAGTTAATGCTGACAAACTATTTTCTAAAAGATCTAATACCTTATCAAAGCCTTGGTTGCCTCCATAATAGGGATCTGGCACCTCTTCAACACCACAATCGCCAAAAGATAACATCAGCTGTAATTTATACTGTAAATCAACAGGGCAACGCTGTCTTAAATCAGCCATATTGGCATGATCAGCCGCTAAGATTAAATCAAATTTAACAAAGTCCTCGTCCGTCACTTGCCTTGCCCGAATACCAGAAAAATCAAAGCCACGGGCTGTACCCGCTTTAACACTTCTAGGATCAGGTAGATTACCTTGATGATAAGCAATAGTGCCTGCCGAATCGATGATCACTGATAAATTTGCTTGCTGCGCTTTCTTTCTAAATACCACCTCCGCCGTTGGCGACCGACAAATGTTACCCATACAGACAAAAAGTACTGAGTTAATTGTTTTCATTAAATTTATCCCTATGACCAAAACATTTTCAAAACTCAAGTGAGGCAAAGTTAATACCAATCACAGTAAATATGTGGACAGAAATATAATATTACAAATTACTTGATTAGATAATATGAGAGCTAGATAAAAATCATCGATAAATACAGCCAGAAATAAGTGATAAGCAGACAAATGTGCTAGAAATAGAATTTTAATGACTATTTTTACCGAAATAATTCACATGCCATAATTATTTAAAATACAATTTATAATACAAATAAACCTGATTTAACATCAAATTTATAACTCAACAGCGTTTTCAATCTAACATTGGGACAAATCCAGGTTGCGACTCAACATTTTTTAGCCACTTTTGAATGTGAGGGTATTTTGCCAAATCAAAGCCACCTTCATGCGCCACATGGGTGTAGGCAAACAAAGCAATATCAGCGAGACTGAGCTGCTCACCTATCATAAAGGTGTGCTTAGCTAAATGATTATTAAGTAAAGTCAATACCCGTGCGCCCTTAACTTGCAAGCTTTGATATTCAGCTTTTCGTTCTACAGGCATACCTTGGTATATTTTTATAAATCGTGCCACAGCAATACATGGCTCATGAGAGTATTGCTCGAAAAAAAGCCATTGATACATTAAGGCTTTCTCAAAATTATCCTCAGGAATAAGCACTGTTCCAGCAGCTAGGTAGCCCATAATGGCGTTTGATTCCGCTAACACTCTCCCATCACTAAGTTCAATAATGGGCAATTTACCATTAGGATTTTTGGATAAAAAATCTACTGTTTGAGTGCCTCCGGCCATGATATCCACACTATGCCATTGATAATCTATCTTAAGCATAGCGAGTGTCAGTTTGACCTTGTAACAATTGCCAGACTTAGCATCACCATATACCGTTATCATTGCTTATCCTTTTGCGATTAAATTTGAGACTGACTTTTGCTACTTCACTAAACTGGAAATGAGTGCCCGTAATGCAGCAGGTTTAACCATTTTTGCCATGTAGTGATAACCCCGTTTTTCAACCGCTTCAACCAACTGTTTATTGGTATTGGCAGTAATCAAAATACCCGGTAAGTGTTGCCCATAACGTGCTCGAATACCGTCCATTGCATCAACACCATTTTGGTCATCATCTAAATGATAATCCGCTAATACGATATCCGGTGCAACACCTTTAAGACCAAGTTTAATTCTTGCATCGGCCAGATCTTTGGCACAAATAACTTCACACTGCCAACGACTTAATAATGACTCAAGACCTGCTAAAATTGCTTCTTCGTTATCAATACAAAGTACTTTCACGCCAGCTAGTGGCTGGGCCAAACTTGATGGGACTATGGTTTGAACTGAGTGAACGGTTTCGCCTAAAGGGACTAAAATAGAGAACATCGACCCCTCACCCAATTTAGATTTAACATTGATCGGGTGATCTAACACCTTGCTAATTCGATCTGCAATAGCAAGACCTAAACCTAAGCCGCTCACATTACGACTACTTGGGTGATTTAATCGTTTAAACTCTCTGAATATTTCTTGAATGTCGTGCTCGGCAATACCACAGCCAGTATCATAGACTTGAATTTCGATAAACTCACCTCGACGGCGACAGCCAAGTAAAACTTTACTGCCTCTTGCATAGCGGTAAGCATTGGTTAAAAAGTTCTGCAAAATACGTCTAAGTAGCGCAGGATCAGAATTAACCGTTAGCTTAGAGGGGACCAAAGTGAAACTTATTTGGTTATCCTGTGCCATCGCTTCAAACTCAACCGCTAAACCATTTAACACTTCACCTATAGCGAAGTCTCGTCGATTCACCTCCACCTTACCAGAGTCTAACTTACTGATATCTAACAAATCAGTGAGTAACTCACCGGCAATTTTTAATGAGCTATTAACATGGGTTAATGTCGTTCGTGCTTCTAAGTCAAGGTTGGGATATTGTGACAGCGAGGCTGTAAATAGCCTTGCCGCATTCAATGGCTGCATCAAATCATGCCCTACGGCAGCTAAAAAACGTGTTTTAGAAGCGTTCGCGAGTTCCTCTTGCGCCTTGGCTTCTAATAACTCACTGTTTAGCATTGCAAGTTCATAGGTACGTTCTTTTACGCGACTTTCTAACGTTTCGTTCGCTTCAATAAGGGCTTTTTCTTGTAGGCGATATTGAGTGATATCGGTAAAGGTCATGACAAAACCGCCATCAGGCATTGGATTACCTTGTATTTTGATGACCTTACCATCTTGACGCTCACGTTCTGAGGTATGAGGAGTACCATTACGCATATGTTGTACACGTACCTTAATTTGCTCTTCAATATCACCAGGGCCGCAAAAGCCACGCTCAGCGTTGTAACGCACCACTTGGCTGATAGGCATCCCCTGCTTTAAAAACCCCTCAGGATATTGATATAACTCGGCATATTTATAATTCCATGCCATTAGATTTAAGTCTTTATCAACGACGCTCATCCCTTCATAAGCATGTTCGATAGCACCACGAAGCATATCTTGGCTTAAAATAATTTTCGATGAGGCTTCATCAACCAAACTAAATACTTCGTCTAATGCTAAGTCTCTGCCTTGCAATACAGAATCCATGACTAACTTAGCACTTGATGCCCCTAACACACCGGCAAGCATGTGTTCTGTGTGCGCAATAAGCTCATCAGGTGCTGCTTTGTGCCAGCTATCACTTTTAACCGCGTCGATTGAAAATCGGCTAAAGCTTTCATAAGCCCTAGTCGGACTAACAAATCGGCTGGCTAAAATCAGTAAATCCTGCTGAGAGATTGGACCTTGGCGCTTATTGTCATTGTGCTTTAATAGCCAAGGTTTAACAAAGTTACTCGCCTGAATACGCTCTGCTACTCCCGCTCTGAACCATAAAGACCCCAACACATAACAAACAATATTAGCCATAAGTGCAATTAAGGTGTCGCTAACATTAGGCGTTATTGACTCTAAAATTCCACGATTGGCGCCAAAATATGCCACTGCACTGGAGTCATAAGCACTATTTAATAAGATGTAACACCACAATCCAAAACCGACGCCTAACCCTAAAAACACCCCATTTCGATTACCATATTTCCAGTAAAGCCCTCCCACCAAGGCCGGCGCTAATTGGGCAAAAGCCCCGAAGGACAACATACCCAAATGCGATAATGAATCACTATCTGCCAGGGTTAAATAACTGCCATAACCAAAACCTAATATCATCACAATCGCTAAACGTCGTGTGTTTAATAATAATTGTGAAAACTGGCTAAAGTTTTTCTGTTTAATCTGCCCAGTCCTGAGTAAAACAGGTACCAACCATTCATTACTGATCATCACACTAATGGTCACCACAGCAACAATCACCATACCTGTTGCAGCAGATAATGTGCCCAATAAGGCAATAACAGCCAAAATAGGCTGGTCTAATGCTAATGGAAGGTTTATCACATAGGTATCAGCAGCGACGCTATCACCCAATAAAATCTTACCGGCTAACGCAAGTGGCGCAACAAATAAACCAAATAAACCAAGATAAATAGGAAGTATCCAGCGTGCTTTTTTGAGTACTTGTTCGCCACTACATTCAACAACCATCACATGAAACTGACGTGGCATGCATAAGAATGCGGCCATACCAACAATGAGCTCGGGTAATAGCGACCCCAATCTTAATTGACCAACTTCAATTAAATCTCGTTCACTGGCTTGCTGCCAAATATCACCAAAACCATCAAAAACCCCAAAGCAAATCACCACACCAACCAATAAAAAAGCGCTTAATTTAACCAAAGACTCAAACGCAATTGCCACCATCATGCCAGGGTTATGCTCGGTGGCATCAAGCTTTCGAGTGCCAAATAAAATTGCAAATATAGCCAAAATTAATGTAATAAAAAGCGGCACCCATTGCGGATTAACCGGCGTATCAAGAGGCTGAAATAAATTAAGAGAAAAGACCATAGCTTTTAATTGCAACGCGATATAAGGCATGATGCCGAACAATGCAATTAAGGTCACTAATGCGGCTAATAGTTGTGATTTGCCATAACGCGCAGCAATAAAATCTGCTACTGAAGTAATATTTTGCGCTTTAGACACCACCACCATTTTGCGAAGTAAGCCAAAACCAAATGTAAAGATGATAATTGGACCAATAAAGATAGGTAAAAATGACCATAAATCATTCGCAGATTGGCCCACTGTGCCAAGAAAACTCCAAGATGAACAATACACCGCCAAACTGAGACCATAAATCCAAACTTGTACTTTTTGGGTGATTTTACTAAACCAGCGCTCAGCCCCCCACGCTAGAATAAACAGCAGTGACACATAGCAAATGGCAATAGTGGCCACAAATAAAGTTAAATTCATATAGTAAAAGCTACCTTGGTTAGAAAAAATGAATAAGGTGCGTTATAAAAATATCATTCGATAAGATTGTTATTGTTTTATAAGAATCTTTTAATTTTGCATAAATATTGTGCAGCAAATAATCTTTATTGGACAGTGTATAAGCAATCGGTTAATTTAAAAACAGTTTAACATGTGCAACAGATTAAATAATAAGGATTTTCTTAAACTAGACCAAGGTCTAATAGTGTTTAGAGTCTGTTGCAGATGATACTTTCATCACGCCATTTTTAGAAAGGGAAGCCCACATGAGCTCGCAGTCTCTCTACAAAGTTCCTAGCGACATCGCTAACAACGCACTGGTTAATAACGATCAATATAAAAAAATGTACCAGGAATCCATTGTTAATCCAGAAGGTTTCTGGAGAGAACACGGCAAACGTATTGATTGGATAAAACCGTATACAAAAATCAAGCAAACCTCATTTGATGATCATAACCTGTCAATCAACTGGTTTTATGACGGCACCTTAAATGCATCAGCAAACTGCTTAGACCGCCACCTAGAAAGTCATGGCGATAAAGTTGCTATTATTTGGGAAGGTGACGATGCCAACGAGCAACGTAAAATCACCTATGCTGAACTCCATGCCGATGTATGTAAATTTGCTAACGCGCTTCGCAGCCAAGGGGTTGCCAAAGGCGATGTTGTAACAATTTATATGCCTATGGTGCCAGAAGCCGCTGTCGCAATGCTAGCATGTGCTCGCATCGGTGCGATTCATTCTGTGGTATTCGGTGGTTTTTCTCCTGATTCAATCGCATCACGAGTTATTGATGGCAAGTCAAAAGTATTAATCACCGCAGATGAAGGCGTTCGTGGTGGTCGCAAGATTCCGTTAAAACGCAGTATCGATGAAGCCATTGATAACCCTGATGTTACCTGCGTAGAAAAAGTCATTGTGCTTAAGCGTACTGGTGGTGATATCGATTGGGTTGAAGGTCGTGATGTTTGGTGGGATGCATTAATGGATGTTGCATCAGAGCATTGCCAATATGAAGAGATGAATGCCGAAGACCCATTATTCTTGCTTTATACATCTGGTTCAACCGGTAATCCAAAGGGTGTTTTACACACCACAGGTGGTTATATGGTTTATGCCTCAATGACTCATGAATATGTATTTGATTACAAAGACGGAGAGGTTTATTGGTGTACTGCTGATGTTGGTTGGATTACCGGCCATTCCTACATGGTATACGGTCCATTAGCCAATGGCGCAACAATACTCATTCATGAAGGTGTGCCAAATCATCCTAGCCCTGCTCGTCTTGGTGAAATGATTGACCGCCATAACGTCAACATTCTTTATACTGCTCCCACCTTAATCCGCGCATTAATGGCTGAAGGCAAAGAGCAGTTTAGCAACTATAAAGGCGACTCGTTACGCATTATGGGCTCTGTAGGTGAACCCATAAACCCTGAAGCATGGCGCTGGTATCATGAGGTAATAGGTCACGAACATTGCCCAATTGTGGATACTTGGTGGCAAACAGAAACCGGCGGTATTTTAATTAGCCCACTACCAGGCGCCACAGATACCAAACCTGGCTCAGCTACTCGACCATTCTTTGGTGTACAACCTGCGCTAGTTGATAACATGGGTAACATCATTGATGGTGCGACTGAAGGTAACCTAGTGATACTTGACTCTTGGCCAGGTCAAATGCGAACAGTTTATGGCGATCATGACCGCTTTGCACTTACCTACTTTAAAACCTTTAGAGGTATGTATTTTACTGGTGATGGTGCGCGTCGTGATGAAGACGGTTATTACTGGATCACTGGCCGCGTTGATGATGTGATTAATGTATCAGGTCACCGATTAGGGACTGCTGAGGTAGAAAGTGCATTAGTCGCTCATGAACTAGTAGCAGAAGCGGCTGTTGTAGGTTACCCACATGATATTAAAGGCCAAGGTATTTATGCTTATGTTACGCTATCTCGCGGCATTGAGCCGACTGAGGAGCTAAGACAAGAACTTCGTCAATGGGTGCGTAAAGAGATCGGCGCATTAGCGACTCCCGACTTAATCCAATGGGCGACTGGCTTACCAAAAACTCGTTCAGGTAAAATTATGCGTCGATTTTTACGCAAAATTGCTGCCAATGAAGTCGGCAACTTGGGGGATGCGTCAACATTGGCAGATCCTGCGGTAATTGATACCTTAATTGAAACACGTTTAAACAAGACCGAGTAAGTAGTTTTTACCAATCAATCACAGGCAATAAGTGATCTGTTAATTATTACGATTATTGTTACCTCCACCTAAGAGGAATTCTGACCAGTTTCTCTTCTTTGCCCTTCACTTGATGAAGGGCTTTTTTTATTAAACTATCTTTATCAAAATGTCTTCATGTTATGATTTAACATAAATAGCCCATGCCTTATAGTGCCTTACTGAAATGTCGACACCGCCAGTTACACTTCGTGATTATCAACAAGATTCTGTAAATGCTGCCATTAAGCACTTTAAACAAAGTTCAGATTCTGCAGTTATTGTATTACCCACTGGAGCAGGCAAAAGTATTGTGATTGCAGAACTTGCCCGCATCGCTAATGGTAATGTGTTGGTGTTAACTCATGTAAAAGAGCTTGTTGCCCAGAATGCTGAAAAGGTTGGACTATTAACCGCTACAGCCAGTATTTATTCTGCCGGTCTGGCGCAGAAAAAAGCCAATGGTAAAACGGTGGTTGCCAGTGTTCAATCTGCAGCAAGGGCATTAGATCAATTCAGTCAGCCGTTTTCATTAGTTATTATCGATGAATGCCACCGAGTCAGTAATCAACAGACCAGTCAGTACCAACAGATCCTTAATCACCTTAAGCAACAAAATCCTCATATCAAATTATTAGGACTAACCGCCACCCCTTATCGCTTAGGTTTAGGTTGGATTTACCATCATCATTACCACGGTAAGATCGGCAATCCTGATAAGGCTATATTTGAAAAATGTATTTTTGAGTTGCCCATGCGACCATTAATTAAACAAGGTTTTTTAACAGTCCCTAAATTATTTGATGGTCTCAGTGCTCAATATGATTTTAGTTCGCTAATACCGAATTCATCAGGTGAATACAATAATGAGCAACTAACCTCACTATTAAATCATCAAGGCAGAGCAACCACAGCGATTATTCAACAAATATGGCAATTAGCTGAGCATCGAAAAGGGGTAATCATTTTTGCTTCAACCGTGCGCCATGCAAAAGAAATCATGGGCTTATTTGAAAAAAAACCTACCCATATTGAAACTCAAAACAGCGCAGCATTGATTACTGCAGACACACCAGCTGACGAACGAGATAGCATCATTGAGTTATTTAAAGCACAAAAAATCAAATATATAGTCAATGTAGCAGTTCTGACTACAGGTTTTGACGCCCCCCATGTTGATTTGATTGCAATTTTGCGACCAACGGCCTCTGTGAGCTTATTTCAGCAAATGATCGGCCGAGGACTACGTTTAGCACCAAATAAAACTGATTGCTTAGTCATTGATTATGCGGCCAATGGTTTTGATTTGTATTTCCCAGAAGTGGGTCAAGCTAAACCCAATAGTCGTTCTGTTCCTGTACAAGTACACTGCCCAGTGTGCCAATTTGCTAATACTTTTTGGGGCATAGTAGATAATGATGGTGATATTGTTGAACATTTTGGCAGGCGTTGCCAAGGCTTGGTCGCAAAATCAAATGCCACTATGCAACAATGCGACTTTCGATTTCGTGCCAAAGCCTGCCCAGATTGCGGTGCAGAAAATGACATCGCAGCAAGAGTTTGCCAAACCTGTCAATCCACTTTAATAGACCCTGACAAACATCTAAAACAAGTATTACAAGCTAAACATCATCATTTATTTAAATGCCAAGAAATGCGATTTGGCAAATATGAAGACAAGCTACTGGTGCAATATGTTGATATCGAAGGCAATGACTTTAATCAATACTTTAAGTTTGATACTTCAGCACAAAAGCGAGCCTTCTACGCAGTATTTGTATTAAGCCATACAAAAATCCCAGGCATGCTACATCCTAAATTTGATACTGTTGAACAAGTTTTATCCGAACAACATCGCTTTAGAAAACCGGATTTATTATTACTGAAAAAACATAAAAATCATTGGAAGCTATTGGAAACTGTGTTTGATTATCAAGGCAGACATAAAACTGATTTTAGTTAGCACAAAATTCTTTTAATGCGTTATCAATTACAAGACAGTTATGCTATAAACACAGCATATTACTAAGTAGGAGTTATTATGTTTGTTGTTATTTTTGGCCGTCCTGGCTGTCCTTATTGTGTACGCGCGGTAGAATTATCAGAAAAACTGACTGAACATCGTGATGACTTTAAATTCAAATATGTTGATATTCATGCTGAAGGCATTTCAAAAGCAGATTTATCAAAGAGCGTAGGTAAGCCAGTAGAGACAGTGCCACAAATCTTTATTGATGAGCAACCAATTGGTGGTTATACCGATTTTGAAGCTTATGTACGTCAAAATGGCTTGTTAGATTAATTTTTAAGTTTAACTAAAAAGCCCGAGCTAATAATTAACTCGGGCTTTTGTTTTTATATTAATAGCTTATAGAACATATTTGGCTGAAAAAATGATTCGATTCAAATCACCATCAGCACCACTCTCTTTCTTATTCAACGCATACATATACTCAACACCGAATGTTAATGGCTTTGAAGGCGAATATAATAAGTTAACGTAACCAGAGTAAGCTTCTTTATTAACAGCATCCCCTGTTAATGATGCGTCATTATCCACACTAACACCTGATAGCGTAAAGCTTGAGCGAAATTGCTCATTCCACCAGTGGCGGTAAGACACAAAACCACCATATGAAGTGATTGTGTTAATGTCACCACTAGCATCAAGTACACCAGCATTAGCAAAGTTTAATGACATGTAGCGCCCTAACCCTTCACCGTAGGTCGCAGTAAACTTAAAATCATCTTTACCAACCGGAACAACGCCGGCAAAACTAACGCCATAACCAAACTCTGAAGAATCAACGTGATTAGGATTATTGGTATCGCCTAAATTCTCTTCAACATTCAACTGTCGCAAAACCGCTGCAAGCGAAAATGCCGATCCGCCATCTGATTTGAAATTATAACGACCAATAACATCCGGTATCATGCCACTCCCACTGGTAATTCTTGCTCCGCCTTTATTCGGAGTTAAAGTGGTCTCTGGATTTTCTAATGCTACTTGAAAGTTTCCATTTGTATATTTTATTAATGCTTGACGAACAAAAGGCGTACCATCTGCTGCACCGACAAAATCTAAGTTTTCCGGTAAAGCTCCAGGGTTTTGGAACGTACTCCACGTTTGACCAATCGTCCAATTATCATAACTAACAAACGCATGGCGTATTCTTGGAGAGTAACTATTAGAAACACGCTCATTACCATCAGTGTGGGTCATAAAATCAAGCTCAATAAAGCCTGTAAGCTTGTGACCATCAACATCAGTAACCGTCTTGAAATTAAATCTTGATTCACGGGCTTGAAAATCAACGACTTGCTTACCATTACCCGCGGTACCATAAATAGTACCTGGCACATAAAATTGACGCGATAAACTACCTGAATCTGGGGCCCCATTGCTGTAATCGCTAAACATTACATCAGTTTTAATATAACCGCCAAAGGTCATATCAGTTGCCGCTTGTACAGTACCAGTCGTCGCTAACATAATGCCTGAAACCAATACCGCTAATTTTGAATGTTTCATCCATGCTCTCCCATATTGTTCTAATAAATCCCAAGCTGGCTTTTTCACAGTGTAAGTAGTGATTTAGATAGATTGGGTAAAAAGCAATATGATGCATTTAACAATCAATCAACATTAGCAATAGGTCTATGAGACAAAAGTAGAAAAGCAAATGCTAATAAAAAGAATGTACAAAATTAGCAGAAGATGTGAATGACGAGAATGCTAGTAATGGTAAATGATTAAAACAATTATGCGGAATCAATATTTATCCAACACTAAGTTGAATCTTTTAGACAAACAATGATAAAAGGGAGAGAGAACTTAAAAAGTGGTGGGTCGTGAAGGATTCGAACCTTCGACCAATTGGTTAAAAGCCAACTGCTCTACCGACTGAGCTAACGACCCATCTTGGTTTTATTAACCTTTACGGTTATCTGGAACAAAAGCCAACTGTCTATATTTCAAGACCGACTGAGCTAACGACCCATCTTGGTTTTATTAACCTTTAAGGTTAACTGGAACAAAAATCAACTGCCTATGTTTCAAGACCGACTGAACTAACGCCCCATTTGATATAACATTTAAATTGTTTAGCCACTATTTAATAAAGTGGTGGGTCGTGAAGGATTCGAACCTTCGACCAATTGGTTAAAAGCCAACTGCTCTACCGACTGAGCTAACGACCCATCTTGGTTTTATTAACCTTTACGGTTAACTGGAACAAAAGCCAACTGTCTATGTTTCAAGACCGACTGAGCTAACGCCCCATTTGATATAACATTTAAATTGTTTAGCCACTATTTAATAAAGTGGTGGGTCGTGAAGGATTCGAACCTTCGACCAATTGGTTAAAAGCCAACTGCTCTACCGACTGAGCTAACGACCCATCCTGGTTTTATTAACCTTTACGGTTAATTGGAACAAAAGCCAACTGTCTTTGTTTCAAGACCGACTGAGCTAACGACCCATCTGATATAACAATTAAATTATTTAGCCACTATTTAAAAAGTGGTGGGTCGTGAAGGATTCGAACCTTCGACCAATTGGTTAAAAGCCAACTGCTCTACCGACTGAGCTAACGACCCATCTTGGTTTTTATTAACCTTTACGGTTAACTGGAACAAAAGCCAACTGTCTGAGTTTCAAGACTGACTGAGCTAACGACCCATTTGATATAACAATTAAATTATTTAGCCACTATTTAAAAAGTGGTGGGTCGTGAAGGATTCGAACCTTCGACCAATTGGTTAAAAGCCAACTGCTCTACCGACTGAGCTAACGACCCATTTGATATAACAATTAAATTATTTAGCCACTATTTAAAAAGTGGTGGGTCGTGAAGGATTCGAACCTTCGACCAATTGGTTAAAAGCCAACTGCTCTACCGACTGAGCTAACGACCCATCTTGATTTTATTAACCTTTACGGTTAACTGGAACAAAAGCCAACTGTCTGTGTTTCAAGACCGACTGAGCTAACGACCCATCTTGGTTTATTAACCTTTACGGTTAACTGGAACAAAAGCCAACTGCCTGTGTTTCAAGACCAACTGAACTAACGCCCCATCTAATTTCGTTAACCATCAATGATTAACTGGAAAAGTAACTTATTGGCTATGTTTCAAGACCTACTAAGTTAGGGTTCCATGAACATCTTAAATTGCTTTAAAACATCCCTCAGAATGATGTGCCGTTCTGAGGGCGCCTATAATACCGTTTTCATTTTGTCATGCAAGTGCAAATTTCCAATTTCTTGTTGTTTGCATGAAAAACAGACTACGAGGGTAATTTTTAGCTAATGTTAGCCGTTCAATGCTGCTAGTTGCTGCTGTGCTAAGCGCGCAGATGCACTATTAGGGTATTCTTTCAACACCTTATTATAGAGTGCTTTAGCCCCTACTGGATCATTATCTTTTTCTGCAATCATTCCAAGCTTAACCAAACTGTCACCACGCTTGTTGGAATCTGCAAATTGACTCACAACGGTACTAAATGCAGCCTTGGCTTCTGCATGCTCACCTTTGTTGTATAACAACTGACCTAACCAATAATTTGCATTCGCTGCATAAGTTGATTGAGGATATTGTTTAATAAAGCTTTGGAAAGCAGGAATGGCCTCATCATATTTACGATCTTTCAAAACTAAGTTAACTGCAGCCTCATAACTCCCCGTTTCACCCAACGATGATGTAGTGATGGGATTTGCAGTATCATTTTCAGCAGATGACGAAATAACTGGCTCGGCTTTACTTGATAAATTGGCAATATCTTCGTAAAGCTGACGTTGACGCTGTAGCATCTGTTCCATTTGATAATTTTGTTGTTCAGTAATGCCTCGTAAATCCAACACTTCTTTTTGCAAGGCATCTAGACGACGCTGCATATCGAATTCACCTTGTTGCTTTGCTTTAATGATGCGCTCTAATCTTGCGATTCGATCATCACTTGAACCACCAGCAATGTCTTCTACTGGCGCAGGAGCTGCAACAGCAGAACCGGCGCCTAAGAACATTGCCGCAACTAATACGGCATATTTCATTTTTATCTCCTAACAGGCCAAGTTAAAACTTTGACCTTCCTGCATTAACCCTTAGTAAACTAAAACACCACGACGATTTTTAGCAAAACCACTATCAGTACGTGAAAAGTCTAATGGTTTCTCTTCACCGTAACTAACAATACTCATTTGGCTGGGTTGTACACCCATGCCTTGTAGGTATTTTGCAATTGCCTTAGCACGACGTTCGCCTAGTGCAATGTTGTATTCCGGTGTGCCACGCTCATCGGCATGACCTTCAATGAGTACACGAACATTTGGGTTTTCAACTAAATAGTTGCCGTGTGCCATTAAAATTTCAGCATTCTCAGTTTGTACTTCACTTCGATCGAAATCGAAATAAATGATGTTCTCACGGCGTAATGCTTGCTCTTTTAAACGCTGCTGCTCTGCTGGACTTAAAACAGCAGTTGCACCACCCGTTTCAACACCACCATTAGAAGAACCATACTCTCCGCTGGTTGTGCCTGAAGTAGACCCACTAGCATCAGTTTCAGAGTCTGAAGTTGAGCTACAGGCACCGAGAGCCAAAAGCGGAACTGCAACCATCATAGCTTTGAACAACTTATTCAGATTCATGTTAATTCCTTATCAATACTTAATTAAAGAAATGGAGACCAGGCAGGAGATTTAACCTCGCCTTGTCCGACAGGCAATCTTGCCTTAAAACGACCATCCGTAGAAACGGCGGCTAATACTTGTTTACCTTGGTGAGTCGTACCATAAATGACCATAGTGCCATTGGGAGCAATGCTTGGAGACTCATCAAGTTGTGTTGAAGATAAAACCTGCATAAAACGTGTCGCAAGATCCATTCTGGCAATATTAAAACGGCCATTGGTACGATTTACAAATATCATACTACGACCATCAGGAGTCACGGAACCGCCTAAATTCCATTCACCCTCAAAGGTCATTCGAGTCACTTTATTAGTTGCTAAATCAACTCGATATAATTGTGGTCTACCACCTCGCTCAGAGGTAAATAAAATAGATTTACCATCTGGAAACCATGACGGTTCAGTATCAATAGCATAATGATTAGTAATTCGTTTAATCGCTTTCGTTGCTATATCAATGGTGTAAATCTCTGGTTGGCCATCTTTGGACAATGTCACGGCTAGCTTGTTTCCATCAGGAGAGAAGGCTGGTGCACCGTTAATACCATCAAAACTGCTCACTAAAGTGCGGGTTTGGGTATAGATATCTTGAACAAAGATTTCAGCTTTACGGTTTTCAAAACTCACATAAGCTAATCGACGGCCATCTGGTGACCAAGTAGGAGACATTAATGGCTCTGGTGATCGTAATAACATCTGCTCGTTAAAACCATCATAATCAGCAATCATTAAATGGTAAGGAGATTTTTCACCTTGCTTAACAACTACATAAGCAATACGCGTTAAAAATGCCCCACGAATGCCCGTTAATTTTTCATAAACGACATCACTAATTCGATGAGCATATTGTCTAAATTGATTGGCATTGATTACAGTCTCACGACTTTCTAGCAATAACTCACTTGCCGCAATAGGCCCTTTACCGGATTGTAATTGCGCCTTGACTAGATCAATTAATTCAAAGCTCACTAAATATTGATCGCTTCCATAAGGTTTTACCGAGCCAACCACTAAAGCATCAGCAGAAACAGTTGACCAATTGTCAGCAGTAAATTGTGAAACTGAATGAATAGCTTGCTGCGGTAAAGAACGCACATCCATTGGATTAAATGTGCCGCTACGTGATAAATCTGACATCACAACATCTGAAATAGATGCGGGTGCAGTGCCTTCTCCTTGCCATACAAACGGAACAACTGCAATCGGACGCGCGGCATCAACACCTTCAGTGATGACGATATCTAATGCAGCTCGAGCTGGTGAAGTTAACACGATACAGATCAGTGCAAACCATTTAACCAAGTTTTTCATGATACTCCTCTATATTCCTTGCATACCATTACGCAGAGATATTAATTAAATTCAGGCGAAACCGTTAAGTTAATTTCTTTTAACTTGTTATATACATCAGCTTCAGTCGATACAGGTAAACGACCAGCTTTATTAATCGCAGCTTTTGCTGCTCGGCATACTACTTGATCGCCATCAAGGGTTTGACTTGACGTTACAAAACCATCTTGTGCTAAGCGAATAAATACCCGACAACTCTTTCCGCGCATTGATTCATCGACAACTAAATTTCGTTGAATCGTGGCTCTGATCATCGCAGTAAAACGATCAACTTCTGACATCACTTGTCTGTTTCTGGTTTGTGACAAAGCGGCTTGCTCTGCGGCTAAAGCGTCGGCCATTTCTTGTTCCTGGCGTGCTTTGGCTTCCGCTTCGGCTTTGCGTTTACGTTCAGCCTCCGCTTTTTGTTTACGCTCTTCTTCTGCTTTTTTGGCCGCGGCTTCTTCTAGCTTACGTTTTTCAGCAGCTTTAGCAGCAGCTTGTTCAGCTAACAGTTTTTCCTGTTCTTTTTGCTTACGCGCTGCTTCAGCTTTATCCGCTAACTCTTTTTCTTGCTGCTGCTTTATTTTAGCTGCTTTAGCTGCTTCATTGGCTTTTTGGGTTTCCAGTTCTTTTTGCTTACGCTCAATTTCCAAATTCTTTAGACGTTGCTGTTCTTGCTCACGCGCTTTACGTGCTTGATTAGCTTGTTTTTCTAATTCTGCTTGGCGTGCTTTTTCTTTATTTTCAGCATCTTGTTTTTGCTTCTTAAGCTTTTCAACGTGCTGTGCAATTTGCTGCTGGTCCACAACAACCGCCTTTATCGCAGGCGCACTTGGAGCTGATGGCACCGGCTTAGGCTTGTCTTCAAAACTGATACCTAATGCAAGAATAATAATCGCACCAATATGAATACCTGCAGAAATGCCTAATGGTATTTTTAAATTAGCTTGATCAGCCACCTACTTCTCCTTGGGTGAATCAGTCATTAATCCTACAGCAGGCACACCGGCATGCTGCAGACTAACCATTAATTGAATAACGCTTTCATAAGCAATACTTCTATCAGCTTTAACCACCACCGGACGCTCGGGCTCAAGCTGGATCATTGCACCGACTTGAATACTAATTTCTTCTAAATCAAGCGGTTCACTATTTGAGCCAGTTCCAACATTTAAATAGTACTCGCCTGCTGCATCAATAGAAGCAACAATTGGTGGTTTACTTTCTGCGGGCAATGGCTCGGCCTTACCTTGAGGCAATTCAACCTTAACGCCCTGAGAAACAATTGGAGCGGTGACCATAAAAATGATCAGCAATACCAACATTACGTCGATATAAGGGACAACGTTAATTTCGGCAACGGGACGGCGACGCTTACGCTGGTACATTACACAGCTTCCTTATCGCTGTAGGCTTGACGTTGCAAAATATTTGAAAACTCTTCCATAAAATTGGCATAGGCTATTTCTAACTTTTCAACTTGTGTAACAAAGCGGTTATAGCCTATGACCGCAGGAATAGCGGCAAATAAACCCATTGCAGTTGCAATCAAGGCCTCTGCAATACCAGGGGCAACCATGGCTAATGTGGCGTTTTCAACAGCACCAAGAGCAATGAATGAGTTCATAATCCCCCAAACAGTTCCAAACAGACCAATATAAGGACTGGTTGAGCCAATTGTTGCTAATAAGGGTAAGTTATTTTCAAGCTTTTCCATCTCGCGAGATAAACTCACACGCATAGCACGAGATGTACCATCCATAACCGCGTCAGGTGACTTACTATTTACTTTTATCAAGCGAGAATATTCTTTAAATCCTGCAACAAACATGGCCTCAAGACCAGTGTTAGAGTCTCCCCTTGCCGTTAATTCTTTATATAGGCGATTTAAATCAACCCCAGACCAAAAAGTATCTTCAAAACGTGCAGACTTAATTTTTGCCATGTTTAACATTTTTCTGCGCTGGATGATAACCGCCCATGAAACAATAGAAAGCCCCAGCAAGGTAAGCATAACTAATTTGACTAACACACTGGCTTCTAGAAATAGGCCAATAAATGAAATTTCAGCGTGCACTATTAAACTCCTGAACGATATTTGCTGGGATGGCTCGGGGACGCATTTTAGATAAAGACACACATGCCACTAGGACTGTTGCTTCACAATAACATTCACCTTGCTGATCGACTAAACGCTGCTGAAATGTCAGCGACGCTTTTTTTAAAGATGTGAGAGAAGATTCAACAATAAATTCTTGCTCAAATTTTGCAGCTTGACGAAAATCTAATTCAGCGTGTTTAACTACAAAAGCAATGTCATCAGCCAATAAATTAGTTTGGCTAATCCCCATCGATTTAAGCCACTCTGTTCTTGCTCGTTCGAAAAACTTGAGATAGTTGGAATGATAAACCACTCCACCTGCATCTGTATCTTCATAATAAACAGAAATTGGCCAATTAAACGTCATTGAAATCAATCATTCTTTGCTAGCAAAAGTTGACTTACTATACCGAGTAGCAAGTCAGTTGTGAATCATCTGTCTAGGCTAAAACAGACTTTATTTAATGCAAAACTGACAAAAATGAAGCAATTGCCTGAATATGCGCCTTAGATGAAGATTGTTTAATGTTTAATGGGTTTTGGCTGCCCTCTCATTGTATTAAAAAGCAACTAGTAACATATTAATGTCAGCTGATTTATATTCTCACTGCTTATGAATTTAACGTATAGACAGAAAGTATTTTTATATTAAAAGATATCGTCAAAAAATAATAATGACTGCACATCAACACTACTTTAATTGAATCTTAAAGACCTAACTGGCTATGGCTGATGTTCAAAATTCATTTCAAGCAGTTCCTTAGCCACACAAACTCATATTTTTGAACAAATTTATAGCCAAAACCACAAAAAATAAATGACTAAAACAAAGCGTTTTGAATGAAAAAACCTTCACTTACGATATTTTTTAACATATTGACATTAGCAGCAATGCAACTTATCCGAATAAATATGCACCCTTTAACCCACTTTAATACCAAAAGTCTTTATTGTCAGTCAATAATGAAGGCTAATCACTAAATCAAACCTTATATATAGATTAGTTTTACTAATGGAAAGGTAAAATTTTTCTAGCTTGTTCAATTAGAGCATTCAATCTACTATAGCCTTGTTTTCGAGATACATCACTTGATGTAGAAAACAATGAACTTCAAGTTGGTGTTTGTGAAACATCAATTTATCCATAGTTCGTATGCTTGACTTCCTTCCTTCAATTTGTTGATTGCAAATTATTTAGCCCACTCGGTTTGAGTGGGTTTTTTTTATCTTTTTCCGCAACAAAAAAGACCTGAAGAAATTCAGGCCTTGATAGTTTCATATAAAAAACCGTTTAGATGGGTTTAGTAATTTTTATCACTACACGACGGTTAGTCTGACGTTCAGCCTCTAGATCATTACCTGTTACGTGACGCTTTTCGCCATGACCTTCAGTAATAATCCGATCCTGAGAAATGCCACTGGCAATCAATAGATCTTTTACTGAGTCAGCGCGTTTTTCAGATACGCGTTGATTGATACTTCGCCCACCAAAACTGTCTGTATAAGCATCGACAAGCACTAGCTCTACATCAGGATCGTAGGATAAGTATTCTTGCACCTTTTTAAGCTGATATTTTGAAAATCGCGTTAACTCTATGCCACCTTCTTGGTAGTTTAATACGGTAAAGGCAATATCATCAAAACTATAAGGTAATAAATTAGCCAAACATGAACGAAAATCTCGGTATTTACTAGCAAAGTTTGCCGCTGAAATACCAACAGCCACTTTACTGTCGCGGTTATACCAATCAGCATAATAAAAAGTTGGTTCACGACCTTGGCTTAGCTCATTTAGCATGGCCCAAGCCGCTTTTTTAGGTACTTCACCATTGAACTGCTTTTGATATTTTAGCGAAGTAATTGATTTCGCGGCATCACCGGGGCGCCATGATGGAGCGCGGCTAATCAAAGTCGCATCGGTTACGGCATCGGGTTTTTGCCACATATCTAAAGTAAACAATAAATTGGTATCTTTGCCTGCTTTACTTGAAAAAATCGCCTTACCGTATTCAGGAATATCGTGTTCTAAACGACACTCTATCGGGTTGTTTTCACCAATTCGCCATGCCGAGTTTTCTAAAGAGGCAACATAATGGCGCAGATCAGCGCTGGCAGACGCACTGATACACAAGCTAGATAATAAAAGTAATTTTTGCCACATAATGTCACCTTACATTGTCGTTACACTCTCTTTATCGGCGCATATTTTTATTTCTAAAGTACAAAGTTCAACAAAAATCGACATCAAACATGACACTCAGGCTGAGTTTAAGCATAATACCCCACCTAACAGCGGTAGCATCATCAGTCGATGACACGTTCATCCATAGAACCAGTTATAAAAGGGTAAGAATTTACATGAGTGACATTTGCGACAGCAATAAATTTAAGCATCGTTTCCGCGGTTATTTCCCGGTGGTGATAGATGTTGAAACAGCAGGCTTTAACGCTAAAACCGATGCCTTGCTTGAAATTGCAGTCACCATGTTAAAAATGGATGAACAAGGCTATATCAGCTTAGACAAAACGCTGCATTATCATATTGACCCATTTGAAGGTGCTAATCTTGAGCCTGAAGCGTTAGCTTTTAATGGCATAGATCCAACCAATCCTCTTCGAGGCGCGGTGGATGAAAAATCAGCTTTTTTAGAAATATTCAAAGAAGTTAAAAAAGCCCAAAAAGCTGCTGATTGTCATCGCAGCATTATTGTGGCTCACAATGCCGCATTCGACTTAGGCTTTGTCAATCAGGCTATCGAGCGTAACAGTCTTAAACGTTCTCCATTTCACCCTTTTGCTAGCTTTGATACTGCATCTCTTGCCGGTTTAGCCATAGGTCATACAGTACTGGCAAAAGCGTGTAAGATGGCCGGAATCGATTTTGATAGCAAAGAGGCTCATTCCGCTTTGTACGATACAGAGCGGACGGCAGAGTTATTTTGCCATATTGTTAATCGCTGGAAAGATTTAGGTGGCTGGCCACTTGCCACGCCAGAAAATGATCAACAAGCTGAAGAAGATAAACAAGACAGTGAAGACTAACTAAAAATCTGTATTAGGCTGATTGATATAGAAAACAAAAAAGCTGCCTAGGCAGCTTTTTAAACATCAAACAAACTGATTATAGTTTGTCAGAATTGTCTTTTAAGTAAGCAGCAACACCTTCAGTGCTTGCAGTCATACCTTCATCGCCTTTTGACCAACCAGCCGGACAAACTTCACCGTGCTCTTCATGGAATTGAAGTGCGTCAATCATACGGATCATTTCATCAACATTACGGCCTAATGGTAAATCGTTAACCACTTGGTGACGTACTTGGCCTTCTTTGTCTACTAAGAATGAACCACGGAAAGCAACACCAGCTTCTGGATGCTCAACATCATAAGCTTTACAAATTTCGTGTTTTACGTCAGCAACCAAAGTGTACTTAACTTGGCCAATACCACCTTTATCTACAGGGGTGTTACGCCATGCATTGTGAGTGAACTGCGAGTCAATTGACACACCAATTACTTCTACACCACGTTTGGTGAACTCTTCCATACGGTGATCAAAAGCAATAAGCTCTGATGGACATACGAAAGTAAAATCTAAAGGATAGAAAAAGATAACAGCTGGCTTACCTTTAATTGCTGTTGCAAGGTTGAAACTATCTACAATTTCACCTGAACCTAATACTGCAGCTGCTGTAAAATCAGGGGCTGGACGGCCTACTAATACGCTCATTTTATATCTCCATTAATGGCTTTATTAAAAATCCCAAGGGCTTGCGCTATACCTTACCTCTTATTTGCTCTGCCGATAAGCAGTTTTCAATGAATTTTGTTTTACATGCTGAAAAAGCCAACATCACAACCATGCTGTTACTGGGGTTATGTTACATTTGCACTACAAAATCCGATACAAGCTACTTAATCTGCTTTTACAAACAAATAGTATCTCAGTAAAAATAACCAAAAAATCGCTATGCTGCTGGACAACGCCGCTAATAAGCGTCATAAATATGCGTTTATCATATAAAAGAATGAATTGTAATGAATGCTGTTGTGATTGCGGTGTGCCTAATGCTCGCATTAAGTTTTGCCCGAATTAATGTTGTTATTGCCTTAACCATTAGTGCTTTAGTTGCTGGTTTAGTCGGTGGCTTAGATATAACTGAAACCATCAAAGCGTTTAATGATGGCTTAGGTGGAGGCGCTCAAATTGCCCTAAGTTACGCATTATTAGGTGCGTTTGCTGCAGCCTTATCACACTCAGGGCTAACAACACTAATATCAAACTCAATTATCAAAAAGTTGGGTAAAGAACCAAATAGCACCAATACTCAAGTTGTTAGATGGATGATATTAGTTGCAATTTTGGCAATGGCAATTTCATCACAAAATATTTTACCGATTCATATCGCGTTTATTCCGATCCTTATCCCACCTTTATTACATGTTTTATCATCGTTAAAAATTGATCGACGTTTAGTCGCTTGTTTATTAACGTTTGGGTTAGTGACAACTTATATGATTTTGCCAATTGGCTTTGGCGGCATCTTTTTAAATGACATCTTATTGGCCAACTTAAACAGTAATGGCCTAGAGGCTGTCCAATCACAAATACCAACCGCAATGCTACTCCCTGCTTTTGGCATGGTAACTGGGTTATTGATTGCCATGTTTATTAGTTATCGTAAGCCGCGTGAATATCAAATTATTGAACAAGAAAAACAAGTTGGCGAAAACACGCCAACCATAAATGGTAAGAGTATTGTTATTTCTCTAGTTGCCATTGTGGCAACATTAGTTGTGCAATTAAAAACAGACTCTATGATTTTTGGTGCATTGACAGGTTTTATTATTTTCCGTTTTTCGGGCATTATTAAACAACATGTTGGCCAAGATTTATTTAATCAAGGCGTACACATGATGGCCAATATTGGCTTTATTATGATTGCAGCAGCAGGTTTTGCAGCGGTGGTTAAATCAACAGGAGAAGTCACCACCCTTGTTGCCTCGCTCAGTGATTTTATTGGTGATAATAAAGCACTCGCTGCCATATTAATGTTGATTGTCGGATTATTGATCACCATGGGTATTGGCTCTTCCTTCTCTACCATCCCAATTATTGCCACTATTTATGTCCCGTTAGCATTAAGCTTTGGATTTTCAGTACCTGCTACTATCGCATTAGTTGGAACTGCCGCAGCATTAGGCGATGCAGGCTCACCGGCTTCTGATTCCACCTTAGGTCCAACCGCAGGCTTAAATGCCGATGGCCAGCACGACCATATTCGTGACAGTGTGATCCCGACCTTTATTCACTACAACATTCCACTGCTAGTTTTTGGTTGGTTAGCCGCTATGGTACTTTAGTTTTATATTAACTCTGTACTGTTATACATAGCATAAGCTTTTAACATCAATGAAAAAAGGGAGCCAACTGGTTCCCTTTTTTCATGTCGTTCAAACAAGCTAACGGCAAATTGTTAGCTTAGTCAGCTATTATTTTGTGCCAAATATCTTGTCACCCGCATCACCCAAACCTGGCAAAATATAACCCTGCTCGTTTAGGCAATCATCAATAGCAGCTGTATAAAGTTCAATATCAGGATGCGCCGCTTCTAGCGCTTTAATCCCTTCTGGTGCCGCCACTAATACCAATGCTTTAATAGAAGTGCAGCCGCGTGATTTTAATAGATCAATTGTTGAAATCATTGAACCACCGGTTGCTAACATTGGGTCAACCACCAGCGCAATGCGCTCATCGACGTTACTGACTAACTTTTCAAAATAAGGAACAGGCTCTAAAGTTTCTTCATCGCGGTAAATACCTACCACAGAAATTCTTGCACTTGGAATATGTTCAAGTACCCCGTCCATCATACCAAGACCAGCACGTAAAATTGGCACCACAGTGACTTTTTTACCTTTGATTTGATCAACTTCTACCGGGCCATTCCAACCATTAATAGTGACTTTTTCTGTTTCAAAGTCTGCTGTCGCTTCATAAGTTAGTAAACTACCAACTTCGGTTGCCAATTCACGAAAACGTTTAGTACTGATATCGCCCTCGCGCATGAGTCCAACTTTATGGCGAATAAGAGGATGCTTCACTTCAACAACTTTCATTTTTCTCTCCCAGCTTGTCAATATATGGCCAAATTCTTTAAATGTTAGTTCATTTATCCCACCTATAAAACATAAAGTTTTATAAATACTGTAAATCGTGAACTAACCCATTAAAAATCGACCAATTAGATGTTTTATATGGCGGATAAAGCAAAATCATGACTTTCGAGTGTCGGCACAAGCTGATAGAATACCGCCGCATAAAATCCCTTAAAACGATGTACCCGAGAGGATCCTCCGTGAGCACTCCAACACCTTTAAGCTACAAAGATGCCGGCGTTGATATCGATGCAGGTAATGCGCTAGTAAACAACATTAAATCTGCGGTTAAACGCACTCGTCGTCCCGAAGTTATGGGCAATTTAGGCGGTTTTGGCGCACTGTGCGAATTACCAACTAAATATAAACACCCAGTATTAGTTTCTGGTACTGATGGTGTGGGTACCAAACTTAGACTTGCCATTGACTACAAAAAGCATGACACAGTAGGTATTGATTTAGTCGCTATGTGTGTTAACGACTTAATTGTATCGGGCGCTGAGCCATTATTCTTTTTAGATTATTATGCAACTGGCAAATTAGATGTTGAAACTGCAACATCCGTTGTGAGTGGGATTGCAGAAGGTTGTGTTCAATCTGGTTGTGCATTAATTGGTGGTGAAACCGCTGAAATGCCAGGTATGTATGAAGGCGAAGATTACGATTTAGCAGGCTTCTGTGTTGGTGTCGCTGAAAAAGCTGACATCATTGATGGCACAAAAGTGAAAGCGGGTGATTCACTCATTGCATTAGCATCAAGCGGCCCTCATTCAAATGGTTATTCACTTATTCGTAAAGTATTAGAAGTAAGTCAAGCGGATCCTCAACTCGATCTTGCTGGCAAGCCACTTATTAATCACTTACTTGAGCCAACAAAAATTTATGTTAAGCCATTACTAAAACTACTAGAACAAACAGAAGTTCATGCAATGGCACATATCACGGGTGGTGGATTCTGGGAAAATATCCCACGCGTTCTACCTGATAATTGTAAAGCGGTTGTCAAAGGCGACTCTTGGGAATGGCCAGTAGTATTCGACTGGTTAATGGAGAATGGCAACATTGCTAAACGCGAAATGTTCCTAACCTTTAACTGTGGTGTCGGCATGGTGATTGCCTTACCTTCAGACAAGGTTGATGCTGCACTTGAATTATTAAAAGCTGAAGGCGAAAATGCTTGGTTAATCGGTGAAATTGCTTCTCGTCAAGCAGACGAAGAACAAGTGGAGATTATCTAATGTCAGCCAGCTGCCGAGTTCTGGTATTAATTTCTGGTAATGGAAGTAATCTTCAAGCCATTATTGACGGTTGTGATGATAATTTGAATGCTGACGTTGTCGGCGTTATCAGTAATAAGCCAGATGCTTATGGCCTAGTTCGCGCTCATCATAACGAGATTGATACCAGTTGTGTTATTGCACATGTCGGTGAATCCCGTGAAGAATATGACGAGCGCCTGTCTGCTTCGATTGAAAAATATCAACCTGATTTGATTGTGCTAGCAGGCTTTATGCGCATCTTATCTGATAAATTTGTTCGTCGCTATTTAGGCAAAATGATTAATATCCACCCATCATTGTTGCCTAAGTATACTGGTTTACACACTCATCAACGTGCAATAGACGCTAAAGACACAGAGCACGGCGCAAGTGTGCACTTTGTGATCCCTGAGCTTGATGCAGGCCCGGTTATTTTACAAGCCAAAGTACCTGTATATCCAGAAGATGATGTTCAAACATTGGCTGCGCGAGTTCATGAACAGGAACATGCAATTTACCCATTGGTTGTAAAGTGGTTTAGTTTAGGCCGATTAGCCATGAAAGATAATCAAGCCTTCTTAGACGGAGAATTGATTGGCGCTAATGGCTATGCTCCTGATTAATTAGTAAAATATTGAGTCAAAAAAAATCTCGCCAAGGCGAGATTTTTTTATATTAGTCACGGTTCAATCCAGAACCTGAAATAGGAAACTACCTAATAGGTAACGTCATACTGGCAAACATTTCATCAATCAATTGTTGATCACGTAACGCTACGGCTTTTTCAACCACATCTCGCGATAAATGCGGCGCAAAGTGCAGCATAAAATCATACATATAACCCCGTAAAAAACTGCCTCGTCTAAAGCCAATTTTAGTCGTACTGTGAGCAAATAAATGACTAGCATCAATTGCAACCAAATCTTTATCAATATTGGCATCTATCGCCATTGATGCGATCACGCCAACCCCAAGTCCTAAACGCACATAGGTTTTAAGCACATCGGCACTGGTGGCACTGAATACGACTCGAGGGTCTAAGTTAGCGCGCTTGAATGATTTTTCTATTTCAGATGCCTTATCAAAACCAAAAACATAAGTAACTAAGGGGTATTGAGCAAGATCTTCAATAGAAGGTTTTGTTATTTTCGCTAAAGGGTGATCTCGTGTCACTACGATAGAGCGATTCCAATGATAACAGGGCAGCATAATTAAATCGGTATATAAATGCATGCCTTCAGTTGCAATAGCAAAATCAGCATCACCTCTTGCAGCCTGCTCGCTAATTTGACTCGGTGTCCCTTGATGCATGTGCAAGTTTACTTTTGGATAGCGCTTAATAAACTCACGAATAATCTGCGGTAATGCATAGCGCGCTTGGGTATCTGTCGTTGCAATATTCAACTCGCCTTGATTGGGCTTAGTATATTCTTCAGATACCTTTTTGATGCTTTCAACTTTACTCAAAATATCATTAGCAATATCAATAACCTGCTGTCCTGCTGGGGTCACATGAGTTAAATGCTTGCCACTTCGACCGAAAATTTGAATCCCTAACTCATCCTCCAACATCCGAACCTGTTTACTGATCCCGGGCTGGGATGTGTATAAATTTTCAGCCGTCGAAGACACATTTAGGTTGTGTTTAACCACTTCGGCAATATATCTAAGTTGCTGCAACTTCATACATGATTCCCTTGCTATTATATTGATTATATGTAAAAAAGGTTTCGGCTAAGTAAATCTCAATTGGCACTACTATAACCATTAGTTCTAGTTAAATAGAAATGTAATACAATTAGCTATATGTAACAAGAGAAAAACATTGATATATCATGATAAAAATTAATCTACATCATGCTGAAGAGTAAAACTGAAATACAAAAGTATGCCAGATAACGCAGTTTTAATTCACTTAAATATCTCAGCCAATATTTTTATTACTAAATGGACTTACTTTTCAACGACAGTCGCTATAACTTACGCTAAGATATAACAATATTTGGATTTTAATCTTTATTGGTTTACCGCAATAAGTTGATGCTTAGTTTCTAGCACCAGCAATAACAATGACAACACGGAAAATCTATGTCTTTAATTCTCATATTACTGCTGATTGGTGCGTTACTTTTGCTCATCATCGGCTTTAGTATTATTCAACAACAAAAAGAGCGTGCCGAAGCAGAACGCAGACAAGAAATATCTCGTCAACGAGCCATTATTGATGAAACAGAAGCTGTTTTGGCTAACACTGGTATTGCTTCATGTTCAAGCCACATTATTCTTGTGCTATATAAGCGCATTAAAGATGCCTTAGAGCAATCCATTTCATTCTCATCTGGTCAACAACTAGCTGATTACCAGCGTAGGTTAACCGATATTAACAACCAAATAGCCAGTCTTACTAATACTTCGCCTCAAATCCCCCAGTTGAAAGTTTTCGCTTACCTGATAATGACCGGCAAGTTCTTGATTTAGTGAAGACACTTAAAAAATTAAAAGCCATTTTACGAGCTGAACATAATAAAGGAAAAGTTGACCCTGTTGTTTTCAGCACAGAAGAAGGACGCATAGATAGCCTACAACAACGGATCAATGTGGAATCGATGATCACGCGTGCTCGTGCTGCCTGCTATATGAAACAATATGGATCAAGTAAGCAGATGATCACCAAGGCATTAGGAACTCTTCACCTTATTAAAGCACAAACGCCTAATGATCCGTTTATCACACGTAAAGTGGATGAAGCCAAACAACTGCTCGATGAAATCATGGGAGCGCAAAAATCAGCTGGGCCAGCTGAATCTCGCTCCCAAAAAGAAGATGATGATGACTTAAATATGTTATTCCAGCCAAAAAAGAAATGGTAATAACATTGATATAAGCCCATATATAAAAAGCCTCTAACAAGAGGCTTTTTTTACGGGATTATGTTTCAACTAGCTAAGTTTAAACAGTTATAACAACTCATTTTCTTGAGCTTGTTTTAGCATTTCTTTTTGCTTACGACGTCTTTCTATCACCTGATTAACATCGCTACCAATATGCGCTTCACCACGTTGTTTAGCCAACTGTACCTGGCGCTCTCGCTCAATAAACCTTTGTCTTTGTTCAGGTGTGATTTTATCAACACAATGCGGACAGCTCACCCCTTGTATAAAGGCTGGGCTTTGCTTTTCTTCTTTGGTTATTGGCATTCGACACGCATTACATTGGTCGTACTGACCTTTTTCTAATGTGTGGTTAACCGCTACACGATTATCAAACACAAAGCACTCACCTTTCCACATGCTTTCTTCTGGCGACACTTCTTCTAAATATTTTAAAATGCCACCTTCAAGGTGATAAACCTCATCAAAGCCCAGCTCTTTTAAATAAGCGGTAGACTTCTCACAACGGATCCCTCCGGTACAGAACATAGCAACTTTCTTATGCTTAGCCGGATCTAGGTTTTGTTTTACATACTCAGGAAACTCACGGAATGTGTCTGTGACGGGATTCACTGCATTTTCAAATGTGCCAATTTGAACTTCATAATCATTACGAGTATCAACCAATAAAACCTCAGGATCTGAAATTAATGCGTTCCAATCCTTAGGTTTAACATAAGTGCCAACCACTTTACGTGGATCAATACCTTCAACCCCCATAGTGACGATTTCTTTCTTCAACTTTACTTTAGTTCGATAAAAAGGCATTTGATCATCAAAAGATAATTTAGTAACAATATTATCTAATCCAGGTTGTGAATTTAACCAAGCTAATAAGGCATCAATACCCGCTTTTTCGCCAGCGACTGTGCCATTAATCCCTTCTTGAGCGAGTAATAATGTGCCTTTAATACCATGATTTTCCATAATATCAAGTAGCGGTAAGCGCACCGTTTCGAAGTGAGGTAAAGCAACAAATTTATATAACGCACACACAACAACTTGTGAATGTGATTGACAGTCTGAACCTGAGTTTTGCATTTTTATCTCCGCTGGCTGGAACTTAATTTCCAGTGCATAGGGCGGCGAAGTGTGAGCCGCATCAAAAAAAATCGACCGAATTATAACTAAATCACAAAAAATTAACAGACTTTATCAGTAATGACTTAATTTAATACTTCGAACCCTATTACCAATCAAGATTGCGAAGCCAATTTCAGGTAAGATTATTGAATTAGATTAACGAGTTAGGAAAAAACGTTGAATTACTTATATTCTTTCAGGCGCTGCCCTTATGCAATGAGGGCACGAATAGGGCTGCATTTGAGTCGGTTAAATCCTGCCGTCAGAGAAATTGAGTTAAAAAATAAGCCAAGTCATATGCTTGAAATCAGCCCGAAAGGCACTGTGCCCATATTGGTTTATCAAGGTGAATCATCACCACAAATCATTGCTGAAAGTATTGATATATTTAAATTTGCCATCAATCACTTCCCTACTGATACCAGCCCTTATTTAAACCAAAAACAATACCAATTACTCCAGAAAAGTCTTAATGATGAGGATTCAAATAACTTGATTTTTGTACATGACAGCCAATTTAAACCTTGGCTTGATAAGTACAAATATGCTGATAGACACCCACAAATGAGCCAAATTGAATATCGAATACAAGCAGAAGTATTCATTAAAGAGTTAGAAGCTAAACTCACAAAGAATGAATATTTATTTGCCGCTAGTCCCACCTTTGCCGACTTTGCCATTTTCCCTTTTATTAGGCAATTTGCAGCGGTTGATCAACAAGCCTTTGCAATCAGTAACTATGTACACACAGAAACATGGTTAGCTAAACTCATCTCAAGCGAGCTATTTATACAGGTTATGAAAAAGTATCCTATCTGGTTACCTACTCAAGAAACCATATATTTAAAATAGTCAACTTACAGATGATAAGTGGACATACTCTATAAAAACAGTCAATTATGCTTACTTTTTCTAATTACAAAAAATTTATTTCTTGCTAGAATAAGCATAGTTTGTATCAATTAACCCAATCATAAGATGGATTTTTATTATTAACGGTAATTTGCACTAAAATGGTTACCATTAAGATAGTCATTGCATAAAGGCAAAGGAAAGTGACATGAATAATATGGATATTATGTTAGTTTTACTTTTGATATTGCTGTCGATGTTGCACATATTATTTTGCTATCGAGCGGTTACATCAACTGCACATATCACTAATGTAAAAAAATGGACTTGGGGTGTCTGTAGTTTAATGCTGGGGCCACTCGGTTATTACGCCTTTCAAAATCTTCTCCCCCTAGAGTCTCTCGAATAATAGATCCCAAAATAAGCACTCATAGAGTGCTTATTTTCTATAGACCCACATTTTATATTTGTCGACTAAACTGACGTCCTGGCTTTAAGGCTTTAATTGGCGCCTTAACTGCAGGGGTACCCACATATAAAAATCCGACAATTTGATCGGCTTCATTCAAACCTAAACTTTGATGAACATTTGCATCAAATGCGAAACCGCCAGTACGCCAAACTGCACCTAAACCGATTGAAAACGCTGCTTGTTGCATTGCCATAACAGCGCAACCTGCGGCAATCTGTTGTTCTAAAACCGGTACCTTGGGATGATGTTGAGTTTTAGCAACGACAATAATGACCAAGGGGGCCCTCATTGGCATTTTTGCCGCTTTCTCAATAAAAGCGTCATCTGCATTATTGGCTTTGGCAGCATTAATAAAAATGTCCGCTAATCGAGTTAGCCCATCTCCTTGAGCAAGAATAAATTCCCAAGGCGTTAATGCCCCATGATCTGGCACCCTTGCACCAGCATTTAGGATAAAATCTAATTGCTGCTCATTTGGGCCAGGGGCAATCAATCTTGGCGCTGATTGACGGGTTAATAATAATTCCGATGCTTGCAAGTTACTTATCCTTTGTCGTTATAATTTAACTGATAATAACAAATGTCCCAGCAATTAGGTGGGTTATTTTGACTCAGACTGAGTTTGAAGTTTGTTGAAAAATCGCGCTAAATAATAGTCAACACTTAAATATCTTCCCCCACCGATAAAAAATAACGCTAACAACATAATGAAATAAGTAATGGCAAATTCAATACCATTATTTAAAATCACAAAATTACCTGAGCTTGTTAGCCAGTCATAATTACCATGCTGCTGAAGGATCTCTTTCGCGGCGGCAAGCTTCTCACCGGCTTGTTGTACGTTATCATTTGCAAGCCATGAGCTAGCATCGGCAATCGCCAACCATCCATTAGGCCAATGCACTGCAAAAGCCGCAACAAGCATTGTGACCATCATAGGAATAGACACCAACCGAGTTGCCAAACCTATAAGCAATAAAAAGCCCCCAAATAGCTCGGTACCTGCTGCTAATGCGGTCAGTAACTCTGGCATAGGTAAGCCTAAACCCCATTCAGAATTACCAAACCAGGCCGCCGTATTATCAAAATGTGATAACTTGTTGTATCCAGCTTGCATTAATACTGGGGCTAAATAAATTCTTAATGCCAGCGGGGCTAATCCGTCTAAAGAAGACAATTTTTTTAATATGTGGTGATAAAGCTCATAGAGGGTGTTCATGTGGTGTCCTTGTTATTTTCTTTAATCAACACAATAAAGCCAAGCAAGTTTAGTTGATTCATTAACAAAACCTTGTCACAAACAAAAAACTTTCAATTATTTTGCCCTCTTTTATAAGGGTTACTGACACTCGCTTGTACAAATCAATTGAAAGTATTGTTCAAATAATGGCAAATGCGCTGCATTCTCATCGTCCACAAGCAACAACGACCATATTGCTGCAAATAACCAATAGCAGTTTATGGCACAATCAATGGCGTTTATCGCATCAGGTTTAAGTGACGGAGAGTCGGATTGAGCCTGCCAAGCAAAATAACCTTCAATTAACCGCCTTACCTGCTTATCTGATAACTGATGGCTGGCTATGACGCTAGCTAAATCAAATAAAGGGTGGCTTGCTGCTGCATACTCAAAATCAATGCAAAGTAGCTTTGGTGGACATATTTTTGAACTCGACAGTCTTGATTGCTGTGTTGGCAATTCGTCACTTAACCCTGAATACAATAACAAATTAAAAGGTGATAAATCGCGATGACAGAATGTCGGTCGAATTAAGCACTGCGCTAATCTATCAAGCCAACGATTAATTAAAGGTGAAATGGCTTGCAACTCCTCAAAATGCCGCAGCCAAACTGGATTACGGCAATGCTTACTATAATCAACTAGCCGTTGATGATAACTTTGCCATTGTTCAGTCACGCTAATCTGTTGTTTAGGCAGTGGGAGTTGTTGTAATTGTTGCAGTAGAGCGACTAAGTACTCAACAGGCTGGTTATCATGGGTTTGGTTTTCAAGATAGATGTGACTTTGACGTAGGCTTTCTACGCCATACTCTTGATAAAACTGCGCCCAAGATTCTGACTGTGCGATATATTCACTTAAATATAGCTCTTTGTTAATACTGCTAAAAATTAACCTAGGTGCAAGGTTTGCTTGATATGCTAGCAGCCAACTTCTCACTTCATCATCCCTATCACACCACAATGCTTTAGGTTGATTAATACGAAGTACCTTAGGTTGATATTCGCCATTAGACAGTTGGCAATTTAGTAAATAATTTTGATTGCTTATTCCTGCTGTAATCACTTCCACATCGATACATTGTTGAGCAAGCTCTAACAATAATGGCTGTGGAAGTAATTCATGCAGCATCATTTTTACATTTATAGGTAACTGATTAAGCCCGCTACATGACTTAAATAAAGGCGGATTAACTATCATCCAGTGTGACTAACTTGAGGTGATGCATTAACAACAGACTCTGATTGCAACCATGTTTTGCGCCACATAAAGTACCCCACAATGGCCATCACAACATAGGCAACAAATAACACTGTGGTTAGCATTAACCCCTTACTAAAATATAAGTAAATAGATACGGTGTTGATGATAATCCAGTAAAACCAATTTTCGAGTACCTTCTTAGCCACAAGGTAAGTTGTCATGACCGCAAAACAGGTAGTGGCAGCATCTAGATAAGGAAAAGAAGCCTGAGTGTAATTCGCCATTAGATAGCCCACGGCAAGTGACAATATACTGGTGACAGCAATTAAAAATAAATGCGTTGTCAATGACCAACTGATAATGACCGAGCCTTTATCATTAACTTCATGCTTATTATCAGCTTTGGGTTGCTGCATCCACATCCAATAACCATAAACTGCCATGGCCATGTAATAAATATTCAGCACCGATTCCATCAACAATGACACTTTCCAAAAAAGAACCGTATAAATAGCGGTACTAACAAATGCGGCAGCCCAACACCAAATATTGGTTTTCATGGCTAATGCTAAATAGGCAATGGCCAGTACAACCGCAATGGCTTCCCAAAAGGTCATCATGCCCATTTCATTGAATGCTTGGCTTAATGTTTGACCGAGTTCAAACATCATTTTTACTCACTATGGCTTAAATCTAATTCACCACCAATAAACTTACATACAAATACCGCTTTCCCCCACTTTGCATGTGCAGCTTGCATTTCAATGGCTAGCATTGACATCACATCGGCATATTCCCCAGTCACTTGGGTTGCCATAGCGTTGGTCACACGATGAATATTGCTATAACTGTCAACTCGACCAATAAACCATTGGATGGGATCTAAATAATTTTCATTGAATGGATACATACTGATTTCGGCGGTTAATTTCATAATAAATACCTAACTAAAATGACATTTGAAAAAAAGTGGCGACATTTTCAAATGTCGCCCTAACATTAAAATTTACATAAATTTGTAATCGAAGGTAATGCCTAACTGACGAGGATCACCATAACGAATATATTGTTTATCCGCCCAATCTAAGTCAGGCTCGTTACCGAAGTAAAAGCCTCGAACACCGTATTTTTCATCAAATAAGTTACGCCCCCATAAGTAGGCTGACCAGGTTTGGGTTTCGTAACCGACTCGGGCATTCACAATATTGTAAGCTTCTGACTTTGAGTCGTTACTGTCTGAATAATAAAACTCACTCTTACCACTGGTATTAATGTTGGCAAACCAGCCTGAGTCAGCCAAATAGGTCATACCAACACTATAAGTAAAGTTCGGTGAATGGGCTAATTCTCGACCGGTTAGGTCAACAGTGTTACCGTACTTGTCAGAATATAAATATTTACCATATTCAGTTTCTAACCAACCGACACTGCCATAAACTTGCAGGTTTTGGGTTGGATACCAATTGCCATCCACTTCAAGACCATAATTATTGGAGGAACCTGCATTTTCGGTAAATAATACAAAGCGTTGTGGGTTATCTGGATCTTGCAATGATGCCGCGACTTGCTGGTCTTTTCTGTCCATATAGAAAAGCGCGATATTAGTATCGACATAACCGTCTAACCAGCTCGACTTCAAACCTAGTTCGTAGTTATATAAGATTTCAGTAGTAAATTCTTTTTTGTCTGCCAATTCTGCAGGTAAAGTCATATTAAACCCACCCGCTTTATAACCGCGAGCGACTTTTATATAAGTGTTATGATCATCATTAATCGCTTTAGATAGTGCAATATGGCCACCCCACATGTTTTCTGAAGGTGAAAAATTATCGTTATTACTATCAGAATACTCGCTATTACGACGCTCAAAACGTAAGCCTACCGATAACAAATAATCACTGCCTAAATGGCTATCGATCTGACCAAAAATAGCATAATTTGTTGCTTCATATTCTGATTGCAGCACTTCATCAGGCCATGAGTTATATTCTGAATACAAGTCATTATCTTCAGTCAGGTTCATGGCATAAACGCCCACCAGCCAATCTGTAGATTGATTAAAAATTCTGCCCGCTTGGTTTGACGACAATCTAAACTCTTGTGATACCGTTTGACGATCACCTTTTTTATCCCAGATGTAATCATACACACAAGGTTCTTTACCAATCACATTCCAGTCATCATCATAGGCATCGCATTGTTTACCTGCCCAGTAATCAGGATTAGCCCAGTCACCATCATACGCATGTTGATGGTCAGTTTGAGCAAACGAGGTCAGCGAGGTTAACTCAAAATATTGCGCCCCCGTGTAAGAGAGTTTAAGTCCCACACCAGTGGTTTTTTGATTATCAACGCCCGGTTTATCGGTTAGTGTATCAAAGCCGTTGTTATCTAATGTCCAAGCATCGTAGCCATTATCAAAATTAGCATGCAGTAAAGTTAAGTCGGCTTGTAAGTCATCAGTAGCATACCAACGTAATTTTGCTCTTGCAGTAAACTCATCACGCTGATTGGTGTCATCTCGACCTAAATAGGTATTGTCTCTAAATCCATCCTGAGAGTGTTGTTCCACAGATACCCGATAAAGTAATTTACCCGAATCAACAATCGGGCCCGAAGTAAAACCAGAGAATGTTTGTAAGCTATCATCACCTAAGCTGACTTGAACGCCATGCTCGAAAGTATCCGTAGGATCATTACTTTTTAGGTAAATTAAACCAGCAAGTGCATTAGCGCCATATTGCGTCCCCTGTGGGCCGCGCAACACTTCAACCTGCTGCATGTCGTACATGCTTGACACCATACCTAGGCCAGATAGATCAATATCGTCAACAATAAAACCGACTGAAGAATTCGGTGCGCCTTGATATTGCTCTTGTTCACCCACGCCACGAATTTGAAAATACTTAGGGCGCGAGCTACCGCCTGACCAGTTAAAATTGGCAATTGAATTTAGCACATCTTCAAAATGCTGTGCGCCTTCATCTTCAAGCTGCTGCGCATCAATTACTGTCACGCTAGAAGGCATTTTGTCTAAGCTGATATTACTAAAATCAGCATTAACAACAATCACTTCCATTTTTTCAGCTTCAGGAGCAACACGCTCAACCGATTCTGTTGCGGCGTAAACACCTGTGGTAGAAAGTATTGAGAGAATAGCAATCGCAAGTGGCGATTTAGGTTTTACAGAATACATAGGACCTCAAAGATTTATTTTGAGATCCGGCAAGTAGCGATAAAGAAGTGCACATCCATTGTTACGAAGTGGCCCATTCCTACGCCGGTATTAGCCGGATCAGGTTCTAAGGGTTCATCGAATCGATATCTCAGTCTTCCTGTAGCGAAGACACCCCTTGGCGCGACGGATTATATCTTAATTATTACGATTAAACAGACAAAAATCATACTTTTTTATAACACTAGCGAATAAAGCCGACACAAAACAGCCAGCAATAAATGCTGGCTGTTAAAAGATAACTTAGGCAACTTAATTTGAAAAAGCTTTACGCACGTATACTTCAAACCTCACCGCGGTCGCATTTGGCGCCACAGCTGCAACTTGCAACTGTTGTTTACCGTGCAACTTGACTGACTTCCAGCTTGTAGCCTCATCTTCAACAGTCAACCCATTAGCATCAAACCAAGTAAATTTGTATTGAATGCGTAAATCAGACGCAACCAAACTAGTTAACTGCGCTGATGCTTGAATTAAATCAGCGGCTTGTTTAGATATCACATTACTCACAGCCACTTCACGAGCAAACGAAGTGTTATCTACTCGTACTTCACCTTGAGAATTAACTGAAACTCCCGCGGTATGATTTGCACAGGCACTTAAAAATAAGCATAGGGTCAATAGCAAATAGTTTGAAAATTTGTTCATAGTGCCTCCATTCAAAAGTCAGTATCAATTAGTCTGCTATTCAATTAAAAAGTGTGCTCTTGCGGTTGCAATTAACTGCTTACGATTTGTTTGCCAACAGTTAATACTAACATTAGCCACTCGACGCCCTTGACGAGTAATTTTACACTCTGCGAAGGTGTCTTGATGCAAGCCGGCACGTAAATAATCTATTGAAAAATCAACGATTTTAGGTACCTTTTTAGCTTGCATAAATACCATTAATTGCACAATCGCAGACATTTCCATAAATCCAGCTATCACGCCACCATGAATAGCGGGTAAGATCGGGTTACCAATGTTGTCATCCTTTGCAGGCAGCTTGAACACCATTTCATCGCCAAAACGCTCTACCGACATCCCAATAAATTGTGAATAAGGTACTTTTGCTAATAAATAGCTGTAATCATTGAGCTCAATGGCACGCTTAACCACGTTTCTTACATCCATGATTTCGCTGCTTGATGCGTTAATTTGCTCAGTAGTTAAATCAGTCATGCTTGACCTCCGTAACATTACCCATCAAAGCTTGGCGGAACTCTTCACCCACCATTTCTGGGCTGATCCGCATAAACGAACCCACTGCATGGGCAATAGGATCATCAATGCTACTTTGATAGGCAATCGCACGGGTAAACGCCACACTGGATGATAAACGATAACACTCAGCAAAGGCATAAACTGGTTTATTAGGCTCTGCGGGTCTCATGTAGTCCACTCGTAAATCTAATGTAGGAGATATTTCGAGTGACTTATATTTATCTAGGATCGCGCATACAACCGCGGTTCCACAAGTGGTATCGATTAGCGTGGTGATCACTCCTCCATGGATAACACCAGTGTCAGGATAACCAATAATATCTTGGCTATAAGGCAACTCAATTAACACATGATGTTCACTGGCCTCTTTTACTGATAACCCTAGACGGCGACAATGAACTAACTGATTAACAAAACGGGTTGCAACGTCAGTTAATGGAAAAAATTCGCTATTAATTATCATTCGCCACGGCTCAACATTGGTCCTAATGGCTTGCCACCTAACAAGTGCATGTGGATATGATAAACCTCTTGGCCACCATGTTTATTGCAGTTCATGATTAATCGATAGCCATCTTCTGCAATGCCTGCTTCATCTGCTAATTTGGCTGCAACCGTCATCATTCGACCTAATGCCTTTTCATCAGAGGCTTTCACATCATTCGCTGTAGGGATTAAGTGATTAGGAATAACCAAAATATGAGTCGGTGCTTGGGGTGAAATATCACGAAATGCAGTCACTAACTCATCTTGATATAAAATATCGGCAGGGATTTCACGACGAATAATTTTACTAAAAATGGTTTCTTCGGCCATTTGATTGTCCTTATGCAATTGCTTAACTCAACTGGACATAAGTTTATAATATTTTACGCCAAATATAACGGGAATTATGATTTTTCGTGGTGGTGTTTGCGTAAATCACACAATTTTGGCAGCATGTGCGTTTGTTGTTTCTCTCCTTTGGATAAGTCTTATGTATCACCATATTCATGCTATCGATCCTAAAGCACATTTATTTGCCGTTACTGCCACTCTAGATTATGCACAACCCAAGCAAATATTTACTTTGCCTGCTTGGTTACCTGGCAGTTACATGATTAGAGACTTTGCTAAAAACCTTATCGACATTCAATTTTTTGATGAACATCAACAGCAAATACCCTTTGAACAATTGGATAAGCAAACTTGGCAAACAAATAATAAATCCGCCATTATTACGGTGAGTTACCAGGTATATGCTTGGGATTTATCCGTCCGAACAGCCCACCTTGACACTAACCATGGATTCTTTAATGGAAGTTCTGTATTTTTAGCGGCTAAGGGGTTAGAAAATCACGCTCAAACTGTCACCATTGATAAACCAGCATTATCTGAGCTTGCACACTGGACATTAGCCACCAGCATGTCGCGTACCCAAGGTGAGCAATTTGGGTTTGGAGAGTTTAGTGCTGAAAATTATGATGATTTAATCGACCATCCTGTCGAAATGGGCGAACTCACCATTGATACTTTTATGGCCAATGGCGTGCCGCATGATATCGTGTTAAGCGGTAAACATAGAGCCAACATGGCAAGATTAAAACAAGATCTTCAGGCCATTTGCGAATATCAAATCCAATTTTTTGCAACCCCAGCCCCTTTTAAACGTTATGTGTTTATGACTACCGTATTAGATAACGGTTTTGGTGGGTTAGAACATAAGGCATCTACTGCGTTAATGTGTTCACGCAATGACTTACCCAAAAGTTTAGAGGGGAAAGTCGACAAGGGTTACCGGACCTATTTATCACTTTGCAGCCATGAATACTTCCACAGCTGGAACGTCAAACGCATTAAGCCCGCCCAATTCAGCCCTTTTGACTTATCCCAAGAAAGCTACACCGAACAACTTTGGGCTTATGAAGGCATCACCTCTTATTATGATGACTTTATTACCTATCGTTCTGGATGTATCGATCAAGCAAGTTATCTCAGTTTGCTGAGCGAGATCATGACGCGAGTTTATCGTGGTAAAGGCCGCTTTAAGCAAAGCCTTGCATCATCAAGCTTTAATGCATGGACCAAGTTTTATAAACAAGATGAAAATGCTGCGAATGCCATTGTCAGTTATTACACCAAAGGAGCATTATTTGCATTAATGCTTGATTTAACCTTGCGGATAGAAACCGAAGGAAAACATAGCCTTGATGATGTAATGCGCATATTGTGGCAACAATATGGCTTAACCAATAAAGGGACAGACAATGGCAGTCATCAACGTATTGTTGAAACATTACTGAACCGAAATTGTGATGACATATTTAGCTACCTACATAATACCGTAGACTTACCCTTAGAAAATTTACTCGCGAAAATGGGGGTTGAATTCTCACTACGAGCCAGTGAAGGGATTAACGATACCGGCGGCGATACCTTAACAGGCTATAAAATAGGTTTTGGTGCGCGATATAAAGCAGAAGCTTTCGGTTTGAAAATTCTTGCGGTGTCACAAGATAGTCCCGCCCATCAAGCAGGCTTAAGTGCGGGTGATTTACTGATTGCTGCGGATAACTTACAGGTTAATGCAAAATTTGAAACCTTATTACAAGATTATAATCTGGGCGAGTCAATCCCATTGCATTGGTTTAGACGAGATGAGTTAATGCAAGGTGAGTTAATCATTCAAGCAGCCATAAAAGACACTGTGACCTTGAGTTTAAAAGATAAACACTTAGCAAAATTATGGTTAGGTTGATTAGTAGGTAGAAATCTAGCTAGCTTTAGAATAGGAGCTGCCTACATTGAGTCATAAAGAATGAGTGCTGAGCGTTAATTGCTCAGGTTTACTCACTCAGTAGTAGCTGTTTTTGTTGTAAGATTGAGACAAAGCAAGCAGGCATCCAATCTGGATGCCTGTTAATCAAACCTAAAAATGAATCATTTTTGCTGACTTTGCTTTATACGTGCACTGACCTGTTGTTCACTATGCGCCTCTAACCAATACTTTTGCAGTGTTAGGTTTTTAACACCAGAAGATTGATCCAGCAAATTCCAAGAGCCTTTCCAAATTCCATCAGCAATTAAATGCACGACGGCACTTTCTATTGCGGCGGCAATACATAAACTCACAGGTTCATTTGAGGTATAACCCGCTTCAGCTTCAAGTAACTCTTGAGCATCAAGAAATTTAAATACCCCTGCGGTAATTTCTATCGACACCACTGATTTAGTGGTTGTTACGCTGCTAAGTAAGCGTCCTGAACGAATGTCCACCGCACGTAAATTCACCGTAATGCTGTCTACTCGATATTGGCCTGAAGCCCCAATGCCCAAATATCTGGCACCAGCCCCCCCGTTTTAATATTAGTATCATAGGCCACAATCCCACCTTCCATTAGGATCTGTGCACTATTTAATTGGGGAAGCTTACCCGCATCACCATTTAATCCCGCTCTGACAATTTTGCGCTCAGTAAGTAGGTTTTGTAATCCTTCTCGCTCAACCGGAATAAACCAGCTTGAGTCATTTAATGCCTGAGCTAAAAAAGCCGTCCCACTTTGCGGAACTGCGGTTGAAAAGTTGCTCGATGGAATAGGCTTATATTGGCCAGTTTGATCTCTAAAATCATAAACGGCAGCAATCATGCTCCCCTGTGGCGGTGGTAAACTCACTAGATCATAGTAAGTCTCACCTTTTGGCATCAAACTGGTGGACGCTTGAATATTATCAAACTCACTTTCAATTGATGAGCACGCAGTAAGTGAAAGCATTAACAAACCGACAAATATCCGTTTCATCATTAGCCCCTACAGTGGTATTGCCAACAATGCCACCGACTTCAATGATTGTTGTCTCACCCGTCAACAAGTCAGTGATATGAACTAGAAGTGTGCCGTCTTCATTTACCACATTAATTTCAAAATCATCGGTTTTTAAATATCCTTCGCCGCCATTGGCCGCATCATTAAATAACTGACTCATCAGTCTAGATTGTAACGAGCCAGCTAAACGCTCCAATGCGGTTGGAGGGGTATAACTGGATCCACCTTGATGCTTATTTTGAGCTGACGCATTCGCTAAAAGGTAGCCGCCATTAAGATAACTGCCACCAAATGACGGATTAACGGGGGTATAAACTAACTCTGTGGCACTAATGGGTAAACTTAAGGCTGAAATAGCCAAAAATAGTATTAACTTTTTCATTTGCTTTCCCTGCTAAAACTCATCGGATGCAAGATCAGGATCTGAAAATGCATTCCATTGTGCTTGTTGTTGATATTGCAGCAGAGAAACATTCACTCTTTTTGCTGCCATATCGGCTTGTTCGTCTAAGTTGCGTGAGGCTGGAGACACAAACGTAACAAAAATAGGTTTTCTATTATGTAGAACTAAAATTTTACTGCCGCTTCTTGCGGTTGCCTGCTCGACAATGGTTAAGCCGCTATGTTCACTCATACCATTGATATCACGATAAGCACTGACAAATTCTCGATAAAATCTGTGTCCAAAGCGAGTCATAGCTCGATTCAATATAAGCCCATCAACTAAATCGGTTTCACGCTGAGGCTTAGCATCACTAACATCAACCACTTTATCAACAGACTGCTTAAGCGAATTTTCTTGAGCAATCGATGCCTTTGATTCAGGAATAACATCATCGGGATTTGAAGCAATTTCAGCTTGGGTAAACTCAGCGACATTGACCTCACTGACGTTTTTTTCATGTGCATACCCGTTATTCATCACTAACATTGATAAGCATGCTAGCGCGAAAATCATGATCTTGTTGGTCACACTCTAACCTCATGAATGTGAGTTTGTGCCCACGCAATTGCTTGGCCACGACTTGACACCCCTATTTTTCTAAATGCGCGGTATAAGTGGGTTTTGATTGTTGACTCACTCACAAACAATTGATTGGCAATATCTAAATTAGTACTGCCTGACAATAAAGCTTGTAGCACTTCACGTTCACGTATAGTGAGTTGCTCACTGTCGTCCTCGTTGTCTAGATTCAGCATAGATTGATGTAAATCTTGTGGAATAATACTGCGACCTTTGAGGATTTCATTGAATCCATTGCTCACTTCAGCAAGTGTCGCATCGGAATAAAACACGCCAGAAGTCGTGGCGGGATGAACTAAAAACTTAGCATCCATTTGCCTAGGAAAGTTGATAAAAACGCTGTGAATACCATTATGCTCACGTTCAATGATGCGCTGAAGTTGATAGGCTTGCTGAAGATCTATCGTTGATAAATCAATTATAACTAACGAATTATCTTGCACAGCCAACATTTTCACCATGTTACCTGGTTGAGCTTTAGCAAGCTTCACCAAAAACTCTTGTGGCCAGCGGAAATTAAGTAAATCTATCAGTAACTGCGATCGTGAAACAATCATCCAATTTACGATTTTAAACATCTGACACTCCATGTGTTCTGTTTGAAAAGAATTGAATAAAAACCAGTAGCAATAGTTTGCAAGCTTAACAATGCTTTTACGGAATAACAATTAGCCAAAAGGGTGCTTACGCACCCTTTACTAGACTTTTGTACTACATACCTTGGGTAATCATCACGCTATTATTTGAACCCAATGTGTTAACGACAGCATTGTTGTTCATATCCGTTTGCATCACACTTACGGTATTTAGACCTACACCACTGACATACACATCAGCAAAGTTATCTGAACCCGTTTGCGATACATAAATTTCGTTATCAGTACCCAACCAAGATTCAGCAACAGCTTCGTTGCCAACACCATCTTGGTCAATATCGACCACTGATGAGTTATCAGCTGAGTCAGCATAAGCAAGGTTACCAGTACCTAGTTGATCAATCATTACAACGTTGTCAGCACCATAAGTACCCGCACCAATATCATTACCGTACCAGTTATTGGCGTTTGCATTACCTGTAACCATGTTACCAGTACCAGTTTGATTAACGGTAATGCTGTTAGTGTCACCTAAATCACTGGCAGCGCCCACATAGTTACCGCTACCCTCTTGCATCACATTGATATTGTTACCAAAGCTGTTTGAACCTTGATCAATAAACGCTTGGTTAAGCTCACCTAATTGTGTCACCGATGAAACATCATCACTACCCACTTGCATTACGGTTGCTAAGTTCCCCATGCCTGCACTTGAGCCACTTTGCATGACTGCTGTACTGTTGTTTGAGCCTTCCTGATCGACATTTGCCACGTTATCATTGTCATATTGAGTTACAGTAGCTCCATGCTCAGAACCCGTTTGGTCAACATAAGCGGTGTTATTAAAATTATATTGGCTTACGGTGGCTGTGTTATTGGTGTTACCCATTTGCATCACATAGGCTTGGCCGTTTTCACCAAATTGTTTTACATCGGCAGTATCACCATTACCTAACTGATCTACATCTGCCATATTGCTAGCGCCAGACTGCTCAACCGTTGCATCATTGCCATTACCCATCTGATAAACATCAGTATTATTGTCTTTACCTGTTTGGTCTACATTACCAGTGTTACCAGAGCCTTCTTGAGTTAATACCGCAACCGTTGTGTCAGATGTGGCATTGTATGCGTATACTTCCGTCTCTTGAAAAATATTACCTGTGTTGTTATCGCCTGTTTGGGTGATGGTGGCATCAGCGCCATCAGAAGCTTCTTGGTCGATAAGAGCGTTGTTTCCAATGCCACCATTTTGATTAATAGTGGCATCAGCAAAATCTGACCAATGATTATAAATAGTCGCATTATCACCACTAGAATTTTGATTAATGGTTGATGTTGCACCATCACCATTAATTTGGTCGATATCTGCAATGTTGTTATCGCCGACTTGCATGATGGTGGCTTGCGCATTAGCGCCATTATTCACTTCTTGCACAATATCAGCTTGGTTTGAATTACCCGTTGAATCAATGGTGGCCAGTGCGGTATCAGTGTTAACTCGTTGAGTAATAGAGCCTATGTTTAAGGTACCATCTTGGCTGATATCTGCCGTACTAAAATCCGTATTTGCTTGTGTTACAGTTGCGGTGTTGGTAGTACCCATTTGATCAACCGTTGCAACGTTATCAGCACTATTGACTTGTTGAGTTACCGTTGTCACGTTACCGTCACCACTTTGGCTCACGGTAGCTTCATTACCATCACTTGCATAAGCACCCGCTGATGCAAATAGAGCTGTCGAAACTAATATCGCTAATTTAGAATGTTTCATCTTTGTCTTTCCCTATACTCTTAGTTAGATAAATTACCTTGGGTCACAACAACATGTTGTGATGTCCCCCATTGAGTTACACCTACAGCATTTCCGGAGCCATACTGCTGGATCCAAATCACATTCTCACTACCGGTTTGATTCACAATCGCAACGTTATCAATACCAATTTGTGTTAAATCAGCCATCAGGCTGACACCCACTTGATTAACTAACGCCACGTTGTTAAAACCGGATTGCAAAATATTGGCTTCGATATCGCTTCCTGACTGATTCGCAATGGTATGATTATTTGTACCTTGCTGGGTGGTAGAAAGTTGATTACCAAATCCTGATTGAGTTGAAATAAAATGATTATCTGCCCCCTGTTGATTGAGGTTAACGTTAAGGTCATCACCAAGCTGTAAAACATTGGCACGATTTCCTCTTACAGCTAACTCATCAATATCACTAATGTCTTGGCTCAGACCAGGGAGGGAAAAAAAGCACATTATCAACGCTAACAAACCTGCGTTTATTCTTATGCCATCTGTTGTTTGACGCTTAATCAAGGTCATGCTTCCTGCCCCTAGGGTATTCATTTAATCCGTTATTCTTTAGCACTCTCAGACAATTTATTTCTGAGCCTTGTGCTATCGGTAGTGTCAATATTATGACGCTGCATGAACCACAATGAGTCCTCCCACAGTATGAAAGCGCCATAGACCTTCAGACTAAATGTGTTTTATACCCCCCACTTTATTACTAGTAAGTAGACGTAATTATGTAAAAAATCATAACGTTAAGATATGTAAAATATATATAACTATGTGAGAAACAAGCAGATTAAAGATCTGAAGGCACAGATGATGTGGGATGTTTAGAACCTAACGTCCTAATTCAGAGACAGAAGTTTTCAGGCCAGTAAGAAAAGCTTACAAATACTAAATTGAATTAATTAACCAGAGAAATAACCAAAGATATAAATAAAATAATTGACGTGACACGCCAAAATTTAAGTGGATTTCGATCAATCAGTGTCACACTGACTTTTGTCGCCCCCTCCTGTTTTCGCGTACTCAGTTGGTAAATAAACTCACAGGTATCAGCATGTCTAAATGTTGGTTCAATGCTCATCGCTTGCTTGAGTAATTTATCCATCCATTAGGGGACCATAGGGTTAAGTTTATGTACGCAAACATATTCTAATTTCAAAAAATCTTGTCGTGTATGGCACTTAATAAGTTGACCTTTAAAGGGTAATTCTCCCGCTAGCATTTCAAAAGCAATCACTGCAATTGAGAATGAATCAGCTCGACCGTCGAGTTGATAACCCAGTATGACTTCAGGTGCGCTGTAATCGGCAGTGCCTAAGGCATGTTGATCTTTCGTGATGACTTTTGAGCAGCATGGTAAAGAGTTATAATTTGTTTCGACAAAAATAAACTGTAACTCCATACCATACCGAGACCAATGCTAATTGATAAGCGGAGGCAAAAGCTACTTCAAGTGATTAAGAACACTGGCCGCATTTAAAAAATATCTGAACATAGAATGACCTTTAAAGGAATTCTTTACCGCTTGCGAACTGGTATTCCATGGCGTGATCTACCAACAGAGTTTGGGGACTGGTGCAAGGTTTATCGCCTCTTTAACCAAAGATGTACTGCAAGTAACCTAAACTCGTACTTCGTGCATATGAGTTTGTGCCCATGCAATAGCTTGCCCCCGACTCGACACACCTATTTTGCGAAAGGCACGATACAAATGGGTTTTAATCGTTGACTCACTCACAAATAACATATTGGCAATATCTAAGTTAGTACTTCCAGATAATAAGGCTTGAAGTACTTCACGCTCACGTATGGTTAATTGGTCAGTGTCATCTTCATTATCAATATTAAGCATAGATTGATGCAGATCTTGTGGGATAGCACTCCGGCCTTTAAGGATTTCATTTAAGCCATGGCTGATATCTGCCAGCGTGGTATCGGTATAAAATACCCCAACAGAAGTTGACGGATGAATTAAAAACTTAGCGTCCACTTGTTTGGGGAAATTTAAGAAAACAGTCCGTATTTCGCTATGTTCACGTTCAATCACTCGCTGTAATTGATAGGCTTGTTGTAAATCAATAGTAGATAAATCAAATAACACTAACGAATTGGTTTGTTGATCTAACAATTTAGCCATGTTGCCAGGCTGAGCCTTAGCCAACTTAACCAAAAATTCTTGCGGCCAACGACAGTCTAATAAATCAATTAATAATTGTGAGCGAGATACGATCATCCAATTAGCAACTTTAAACATTTTTAACACTCCATGTAAGATAACCAACAATGATTGATACCGACCCGTATCAACTCTTGCTAAAGATTAGCAAGCTATTAACTGTTTAACAATTAGCCAAAAGGGTGCTTATGCACCCTTTTATTGACCTTATTTCACTAAATGGGTTAAGTCAGTTAAGCTTTTGCTAACACAAACACTTGCCCCTGCTCAGTTTTAATCGCAAATGGGCTAGCCACCAATTGCGGGTCTTCTAAACAAACACCGGTTGTTAAGCTGTAATGTTGCTTATACAAAGGCGATGCGACACAAAGTTGGCCTTCTATTTCGCAAATCAAACCTCGCGCCAATAAACTCACTCCTGTGGCGGGATCAATATTATCAATTGCATATAAACCGTGTTTTCCTAAATTAAAAATCGCCACCGCTTTACCCGCTACCCACGCAGCAATTCCAGTGCCTTGAGGCAAACTTTCTTCATTACATACATTTATCCAACTCATGCTACGACCTCCTCTGTTGCGGTGTCTGTTTCATCTGTGACATCTTTGATGGCAATGGTGCCAGCTCCTGCGTTTTTGCTTAATGCCGGAAAACGTTGTTCTCGAATACGCTCATAAGCGTTAAACTCTGCCGTAGGCGCAGCATCAGGATTTACAAACTCGTTAAATCGCGCTAAGAATGATGGCCGTTCAAGACTGGTTTTCCATTCACATTGATAACTGCCAACAATGTGATCCATTTGTTTTTCCAACTCAGCATTGATGGCTAATGCATCGTCAATCACAACCGATTGTAAGTAAGGAAGCCCACCTTCTAGCGACTCCATCCAAGTCGAAGTTCGTTGTAATCTGTCAGCCGTTTTGATGTAAAACATCAAAATTCGATCAATGTATTTATACAAATCTTCTGTAGACAAATCTGTCGCAAATAAATCTCCATGGCGTGGACGCATACCACCATTACCGGCAACATATAAATTCCAGCCTTTATCGCTAGCAATAACGCCAATATCTTTGCTTTGCGCTTCTGCGCATTCACGCGTACACCCCGATACCGCAAACTTAATTTTATGTGGCGCACGTAAGCCTTTGTATCGGTTTTCTAAATCAATGGCTAAGCCAACAGAATCTTGCACACCGTATCGACACCAAGTACTACCAACACAGGATTTCACTGTGCGTAAGGATTTACCGTAAGCATGGCCAGTTTCAAAACCTGCATCAATCAACTTGCGCCAGATATCAGGCAATTGTGATAACTTGGCACCAAACATATCAATACGCTGCCCACCAGTAATTTTGGTATAAAGATCGTATTCTTGGGCAATTTCTCCGATTGCGATCAGCTTTTTAGGCGTAATTTCACCACCAGCAACGCGCGGAACCACAGAGTAACTTCCGTCTTTTTGCAAATTACCTAAGTAAGCATCGTTAGTATCTTGCAGTTGTACATGGCCTTTATCTTGATCTAATACATAGTGGTTTTTAAGACTGGCAAAAATAGACGCGGCGGCAGGCTTACAGATGTCGCAACCATAATGATGACCATCTGCAGAAGGCTTACCATGCTGGCTAATTAAGGTTTCAAAATCATGAATATCTTCCACTTGGCAGATGTGGTACAGGCTTTGACGATTATGATCAAAGTGTGCGCAAATCCCAGTGTTAAAATCTAAGCCTTCAGCTTGTAATGTTTGGTCAATAATTTTTTGCACTAATGGGGCACACCCGCCACAACCTGAAGCAGCCCGGGTACATGACTTAATTTCAGCCATTTTATGATTGCCCGCTTTCACCGCATCAACAATGTCAGCTTTAGTGACTTGATGACATGAACACACAATAGAGGTGTCTTTGAGATCGGCTTCTGATTCAGCTCCAGTAAGTAATAATTCAACTGCAGAGCCTTCAATTTCATCTTGTGATAAATACAGATCTAACAAACGATTATAATCGCTGTTATCACCCACTAATACAGCACCTTTTAAAAACTTACCGCTTTCATCTAGCCATAGTTTTTTGTAAATACCACTTTGGTTATCAGACAATTCCACAAACTGAGCGTTATCAAAGCCACGACTCGCACCAATAGCCGCAACATCAACCCCTAATAATTTTAATTTGGTGCTCATATCCGCACCTTTAAATGCTATTGGCAATGCTGCTGAAACTTTAGATGCAATGTGCGACGCCGCGACACGGGCCATGTGATAACCCGGCGCGACTAAACCAAAAATCTTTTGCTCCCACAGAGCACATTCTCCAATGGCATACACATCGGCTGCAGAAGTTAAGCAGTAATCGTCAATCACTATACCACCGCGTTCACCAATATTAATATTCGACACTCTTGCTAAGGCGTCTTGTGGGCGGATCCCCGCTGAAAACACTATCATGTCGGTTTCAAGATAAGACTCATCACTGAATGTCATTCGATGTAAAGCGGTTTCACCATCAATAATTGCTGTGGTTGCTTTAGCAGTGTGAACACTCACCCCCAAATGCTCAATTTTACTGCACAATAATTCACCTGCTTTATCATTTAACTGCACAGGCATCAATTGCGGTGCAAATTCAACAACGTGGGTTTTTACCCCCAATTGTTGCATGGCATTTGCGGCTTCAAGTCCAAGTAGCCCCCCCCTACAACGACCCCCACTTTACTATTCGCCGCGGAGGCTTGAATGTCTTGTAAATCTTCAATGGTGCGATAAACCAAACATTGTGCGCGGTTATTACCTTGAATAGGGGGAACAAACGGAAATGAACCCGTAGACAATACGAGGTAATCATATTGATACGCGTCACCTTGAGCACTGGTCAGGGTTTTATCTTTCGTGTCTATGGCTGTAATTTGAGTATTTAAATGCAGTGTAATACCCCAATCAGCATAATCTTGTGCACTGGTTAACATCAATGAGTCTGCACTATTGGTTTCAAAATATTTTGATAGTTGCACCCTGTCATAAGCTGGACGCGGCTCTTCACCAAATACATGTACATCAAATTGTTGATTAAGCCCTAGACTACACAATTGCTCAATAAAGTGATGACCGACCATACCATTACCGACGACCATTAATTTGGATTTTGTGACTGCCATATACGGCTCCTTTTACCTGTTTAACTATGAAAGCAAAAAGGCGCCACCCCCTGATGGGAGTTGGCGCCTTTGCCTGTATAGAACCAAAATGTAATATTAAATATGTCTTTAATCTGTTGGGTTAGTTACCGTACAGATGAAATTTGATGTATCGATATTTACTTAGCTAGCATCGTGCGTGCCAGAATAACATCAACATGTAAACCATTGTTTTTAATCATCATTATTTCATATGCTTTTATAGGTTAATCTGAGTCATGTCCACCTTAGTGATGTGCGCACCATAATGAGGCGCACCAAGTTCAACCTTTGAGCCACCAGGGTTCATTATTGCAATGATTTGTGTCGCCATTTGCACCACTGATAACCCTTTTTGCATGGCCTGTTGCAGAATAATCTTATGCGCTTTGGTTTCATCAAAACCTTGTTGCATCACAATTAACTTTGCCTGATTAATCAACTTGGCAGATCTCATCTCCTCATCTAACTTTTGTAATTTTGACCAAGTTTTTGATGCTGCGATAAATCGTGTTTGTGCCAAATTCACTAAACTCACTAAACGGTCTGCTGCAAGATCACCAGGGACAAATGTTATCCGTCCACAATCAAGTAACCCATTTAACTGATCTTGATGCCATTGTTGAGCATTCACTATGATGGTGAGAGGCTTATTATTTAACAATCGAAGAACGAAGCCGTGTAAAACCCCGGTGAGTTTTGCGGTAATCAGGATTAACACATCAAAATCTTGTTGTGGGATCAACTTTTCAACCTGGCTCACTGAACTTGAAACCGTAACCTGTCCCAACGTGGCCAATACCGAAAGATGCTGATCTAATTGCTGGGATTGTTGACAACTTTTTGAAGAAATATCAGCTTCACAGAATACTAAAGCGCGCATAAGCTTTGCTCCTTGCGGACGGTTTTAGGGTTCGACATTAATGATTCAAAACGATTTCGCCAAACCATTTTGCTTAACTTTATAAGCTGTTCATTACAATCAACATCGGCATTTAATACCTTTAACTGACAGAAAAATGATGGCGTTGTATTTGGTGATAAATCAGCTCTATTTTGGCAAATAAGGGGAATTAACATCACCAAAGTGGCTTCAATACTACTTATGGCCTGCTCAATCATCGCAGCAGACATGCGCTCAGCGAGTGCTTTTGAACCAAACGGTGACACTTCGCGCCACAACAGTGCAAGTACATCAGCAGACAGCTCCGCTTGACCTGTTTTTGCACCACAAAACCCCTCTAGCAAAGTTGGAATACTGATTTCAGACACCAGAACCTCACCGGCCATGCTATTCACAATGCGCACTTGGGTTGTGACCCTTGGGTTAATTTCAGTTTCACCTTGCAGCCCTTTAAAAATAGCAATACTGCCATTTGTGTATTCATGCTCAGCAATTAAAATTTGGCAAACTTGCTGATGTAAATCATCTAATCCCGGATGAAAGTAACTGCGCAAACTGATTGGTGCATTAGCCGGATTCATACAACGAGATGCGGTTTGAATAATACTTCTAAGGCCTAATTCTTGGTGGAGTAAACGGCATTCATCTAATACCGCTGTAAAATTGCCTGCACCTACATAAACAATATTATCCGCCGCTAATGCTGCTTTTGCTTGCACAGCAGTGACACAAGCTTTAATGCCCAAGGCCTGAATACAAGACTCAACATGTCGACGATGCGGTAAGGCTTGGCTATCACCATGCAGCATCACTTTAATGCCTTTATTAGCCAATAATTTAGCCACCAACAAAAGCCATGGTAATTGTTCTCGCTTGCCCGCATAAACTGGCCAATCAATATCGACCACGAGTTCAGACCAAGCCCGATGGCAAATTTGGCGTAACCCCGCCACCACGCCAGCAACTTCGTTAATGGTTTCACCTCGCACTCGCATGAGCATCATGGCAGCAGCCATTTGAGGACGTGAAACCTTGCCTTTAGCAAACCCTTGTATCAGCAAACTAGCTTCAGCGAAAGTTAAGCTGCGTGACCCTTTTTCACCTTTGCCTAGGGCTTTTATCAATAGCCGAAAATCAAATTCGTCCACGGATGTTAATGGAATCTCACCAATCTTAGGCATACTCAACCTCACAAACCATGTGATCATAATGAGCTGATGAATAATCAATATCGGCTAATAGTTGTGCTAACTGCTGGCCAATAGACACCACTTCACCAATGATGATCAGCGTTGGGCCAGAATCGTTAATGGTTAACGCCGCTTGGCTCATCTCTGCCACCGTTGAATAAGTCACAATTTGGTTGGCACGACCACCGTTAGTGACAAAAGCAACCGGCAACTCAGGCGAACAGAGCACTGACATCAATCCTATTGAAATACGGCTTGCTTGTTCTTTGCCCATATAAAACACTAATGTCGATTGCGCCGCTAACAGAGCTTGCCATTGAGCTGGGGCATAAGCACTGTCTGCATCAGTCATTTTTGTGCCAGTAATTAACGTCACGCTTCTGGCTAACCCACGAAATGTTAATGGAATACCGGTACTAGAAGCACTGCCTAATGCCGCGGTGACTCCCGCATAAAATGATGACTTAATACCTTGCTGCGCCAAGTACAAAGCTTCTTCGCTACCACGGCCAAAAATATGTGGGTCGCCACCTTTTAACCGCACCACTTTCAAACCTTGCAGGGCTAACTCATATAACAGCGCATTAATATCTTCTTGCTTGGTGCTGGGCTGGCCACAACGTTTACCCACAAAGTGACGCTGACAATTAGCATCTATCAGAGTCAAAATATCGCTACTGACTAAACTGTCATAAACTAAGGCATCAGCTTGAGACACCACCCGAGCAGCTTTAATGGTCATTAAATCTAACTGACCACACCCAGCGCCCACAATCGCCACTTCCCCAGCTTGAAGCTCACTTTTATTTGTTGCACAAGTTCGCTTTGAATCAATCAGTGTTTTGACATTATTCATTATGCTGCGCCCTCTTTGGCTGAAGTGGTTTGTTGTGCATCATGCTCAACAACAAACGACAAGGCATCTTGCCACCCCCTTGTTGCACATTGCTTAACCTCACTGTTACAGCTACCACATTGGCGGCCACAACCTAAGCTTGATTGGGTTTTATCTAATGCAGCATTAAAGTCGAGCTGGTCAATGCCACTTTGCATCAGTTGATGATCAAATTGCCGACTTATTTCATTGCTAATGTCTGCTTCACTCACACCCGTGCATGCGCATACCAGTGGACTATTACCCGCACGAATCTGAGCATGAATTTGTTGTATTAATTTGCGGTCTAATACTTGACCAACAAAAGATTGCATCGGCTCCAGTGCCACTAGCACAGGTTTATCCGACAAGATTTTTAACGAGGCTAATACGCCTTTTTCTTGATGACATTGAATGTGTAATATCTGATCTGCACAAATTTGAGTGGTTAATGTCATGGTCCACGTCAAGACATGAGGCGAAGGCTGATGAGCAAAACCATCGTGATCGTGTTCAAATCCAATATGATGACAAACACCATTAGTCAGTTTTTGAGGTACTTGCCAACATAATCCCCCAGCTTCGCTATCGTGCAAACCAAAAACCACACCTTGCAAGGACAAATGCAGTGGCGACAAAGCAACAGGTTGGCACTTAAAGGCCGCTTGTTGGGATACAGGATCAAAAGCTGCGCTAATGGCTTGATTAACCCCTCGCGTTAATGAAAACTGCTGCGACCAGTGCATTGACATAAAAGCTTGATTAACCGGAATATCACCATCAGCAATAACTCTTGCAGCAGTAAAAGCTGATAAGCGCTCGCTAGCAGACTTGATTTTAACTAACTGGAAAGGCTTTAGACCCAATATCCCGAGTTGTGTTGGATTGACGCTAATCTGTGGTTCGGGAATGCTCGCCCGTAAACTTGCAATATGACCAGTTCGAGTCATTGTGTGCCATTGGTCACGACTGCGACCGCTATTCAATAACAACACTGAAGCGGTGGCCATTCTCTCAGTGGTTGCTAACTCAAGATCCACTAATTTAGTCTTAATAAACTGTGCTTTGCCTGAATGGGTAGCAAATTGACCATCCGTAAATACACGAGTGTTAGCTTGACCTATTTGCGAGGCATCCTTCACCGGCCATTGAGTTGGCGGTAAATCATCATAGGCTTGAGGCGATAATTGAGTTAAACCAGACAGGTCAAAACGCTTATAAGGGAAAGTTTGAGTTACTTTGGATGACAGTTGTGCATGCTCTTTAAACACTGCAGCACTATCTGCAAATGAAAAGCCTTCAAAGCCCATTTTTGTTGCCACTTGAGAAACCGCCCACCAATCAGGTTTAGCTTGTCCCTTAGGTTTAGCAAAACCACGTTGACGAGTAATAGTCCGTTCACTATTGGTCACAGTACCGCATTTCTCTGACCACCCTTGTGCGGGTAGTAACACATCGGCAAGTTTGGCAGTGTCAGTATCAGGGATCACTTCAGACACCACCACAAATGGACAATCAGCGAGAGCTTTGGCCACTTTGTCACTATTAGGAAGCGAGACGACCGGGTTAGTCCCCATAATCCATATCGCTTTAATTCGACCATCGGCAACAGCATCAAACATATCTATGGCCGCTAAGCCTTTTTGCGCTGCAACATCATCGCAATGCCAAAAGTCAGCCAGTAACTGCTTTTCTGGCTCACTAAAGCCCATATGACAAGCTAACTGAGTCGCTAGACCACCAACTTCTCTGCCCCCATGGCGTTAGGTTGACCCGTTAACGAAAAGAAGCCGCTGCCTACCTGACCAATTTGGCCTAATGCTAGGTGGCAGTTAATAATAGCGTTAGTACAATCTGTGCCGATTATGGATTGATTGACCCCTTGGCATGAAGCCGTTACCACTTTGGTTGAGCTGGCAAATAAATCATAAAATTGCAGTAACAACTCAAGATTTAACCCAGCATGTTTTGCCAAAGCGGCTAAATTGCTACTCAAATGTTGAGCCGGTTGAATAACCTCGTCGAAGCCTTCTGTATGAGCTGCTATGTAAGAATGGTTTAACTTGTTGTTGTCGGCTAAATAGCCCAATAACCCTGTAAATAGACTTAAATCGGCTCCGGGATGAATTGCTAAATGCAGATCGGCTTGTTTAGCTGTTGCGGTTTTAATCGGATCGATCACCACCAATTGCGCATTGGTTAACTTTTTAGCCGCTAAAATGCGCTGAAATAACACAGGATGGGTCCAAGCTGTGTTCGCGCCAATTAATACAATAACTTCAGCTTGCTCTAAATCCTCATAGCAACCCGGTACTACATCTTCACCAAAGGCTCGTTGCATTGCGCTAACTGCTGACGACATACAAAGACGAGAGTTAGTGTCAACATTCGCGGTTTTTAAATAGCCTTTGGCAAACTTATTGGCAACGTAATAGTCTTCAGTTAATAGTTGACCCGATAAATATAACGCAACCGAATCAGGACCAAATTGTTGGCGAGTTTCAGCAAATTTTTGCGCAATAAGTTGAGTTGCCTCGTCCCACTGAACGACTTTCCCTGAAGCCAATCTGGGATAACGTAACGTATTAGGTTGAACTAAGCTTTCTAATAAACGCTCACCTTTAGCACATAACTTACCCAAATTAGCCGGATGTGATTGATCCCCTTTCAGCGTAAAAGCAGCAGGCGTTCCATCAAGTTGTGGTGATTCTGACGACAATGGGGTTGAGTGTGAGGTAATGGTTAACCCACAGCCGACCCCACAATATGCACAACTTGATTGAAAAACTGTCATTCCAACACCTATATCATTGACTCAATAATTACCTTCACAATCGCAACTACCGTGCCAAAAATATATATCACTGAAACTTATAGATTTTCTCCAAACCCCCTCAAATTTACTACCCACTCTGCGCAACATAAGTGCAACAAACCGCACCAGTTTTGCGCATCTTATTGAAAAACAACAAGTTTATATACCTATTTAGAGGTATATAAACTTGGTTAACTCGATAGGTAACACCTAAACTCAACAAAAAAAATGGAGTCATCAAGACTCCATTTAAGGTTTAAAAAGCAAATGCCTTATTAGCTGTTGCGTAGAGCAGCAATGCGTTTTTCTAATGGTGGATGGCTCATTAAAAATTCCGCCATTGAACGCTTACCATTAATACCTAATGCTGACATTTGAGCTGGCATAGCACCGGTTTCTGGGCCTGTCTTTAAGCGTTCTAACGCAGCAATCATCTTGTGCTTACCCGCTAAGCGCGCTGCACCTTCGTCAGCTTTAAACTCACGAATGCGAGAGAAGTAAGCCACAATCATTGATGCCAAAATACCAAATAACATATCAAGCACAAACACTACGGCCATGTATGCGAACATACCAAGACCTTCGCCCTCTTCGTCATTGCTAGCAACCACATTGTTAATAATGCCAGCAACAACACGTGCCGCAAAAATAACAAAGGTATTCACCACACCTTGGATTAAGGTTAGGGTTACCATATCGCCATTAGCAACGTGGCTTACTTCATGGGCCAATACGCCTTCAATCTCGTCTTGAGTCATGCCATAAAGCAAACCAGAACTTACAGCAACCAACGAATTGTCTTTACTTGGGCCTGTTGCAAACGCGTTCATTTCTGGTGACTGATAAATAGCCACTTCAGGCATTTTAATACCAGCTTGCTTCGCTTGACGCGCAACGGTTTCTACCAACCAACGCTCTGTGTTGTCACGTGGATTAGTGATCACTTCACAACCCATGGTTTTCTTAGCCATCCACTTTGAAATAGCTAAACTAATAAATGCACCACCAAAACCAAAAATGGCAGCAAATACTAATAATCCACCCATGGTTGAGGTGTTCACCCCTAGAATAGACATTACAATTGAGGCCACTAGCAAAATTGCCATGTTGGTCGCAATTAACAAAAATATACGCTTCATTTTAGCTCCTGTGTTGGCATAATTGCCGATATCAATTTAGTCTACAGACATAATATGTCTGAATGAATCATTTTCAAGGTTTTGAGAGATTAATAATTATTTAACTGACAAAATGGCTCATTTACGCGAAGTCTAGGTATGTAAACTTAACCGAATATTAATTTACCCCCAAATCAAGCTACTAGTTCATTTGTCGGCGAAACAGATGTCAAAAATTGAACAAATCTTGGCAGAACATGTATATAAATCAGGGTTATGCTTCTGAGCTAACTTTGTTAAGATAAGTACATGGCAAATTTCAGCCACCATTAAGCTTGCTCATTTGCGATTGAAAAAAGGAAATTTTATGTCTGCTAATGTTCTACTTTTAAGTGCTTCACGTGAGGCTGATACTCCTTATTTGCACCACGCCATCCCTTTTATTAAGCCACTATGTCAACCTAAACAACAGTGGATTTTTATCCCCTATGCAGGCGTAGGAATGAGTTTTGATGACTATTTAGCTAAGGTACGCCAAGGGCTAGCTGAACTACCGATAACCATCAATAGTATTCATGAGTTTGGCGATCCTAAACAAGCCATAAAAGATGCCGATGGTATTATTGTGGGGGGTGGTAATACCTTCCAATTATTAAATGAGCTCTATCGTTATGATTTATTAAACTTAATCAAAGAACAAGTGAGAGAAGGTAAGCCTTATGTGGGGTGGAGTGCCGGCGCAAATATCGCAGGCCAATCCATTAGAACCACCAATGATATGCCCATCATTGAGCCGCCATCGTTTGTCGCAATAGGATTAGTGCCATTTCAAATTAACCCCCATTACACCAATTACCAAGCCCCTGGCCAAAATGGGGAAACACGCGCACAGCGTCTGTTTGAATTTACTCAAGTTAATCCACTGACACCTGTTATCGGCATTCAGGAAGGCTCTGCACTGCGTTTAGAAGGCCATAAACTTAGCTTAGTCGGCGATAAAGAAGGCTATTTATTTCATTGTCAGCAGCAAGCCATTCCGATACCTGCTGGTAGTGATTTATCACATTTTTTATAAGCTTAACCATCTGCTTCATCATAAAAAGTGACGTTAAAAATAACACCACTTTTTAGCTTACTATTTTCAAGGCTTGCTTTTCACTCCGTTTGACTCGCCTCTGTGCTGGGTATTTCGCTCCCCTAGTTGCTCACACAAAGGCTCTTCATCCAACTGCGCCATTTGTGCACAAGCAGATGATAACGGTGATGACGATGCCACACCGCCCATCGCTAACTCTGACTCTTTAAATACTTGCGCAGCGAGCTCAGCTTCTGCTGTATGAGCTAATTTATTGACCAAACGATATGCCATTATCACGCCGGCGACGCCAAATATAATTGATCCAATAACCTGACCAATTAACACCCCGTAGACTTGCCCCCATTGGGCGCCAAAATACACAAAGGGAATCGTACCCAGCGTTGCCTTACCAACATTAAAAAACGTCGAATACTTAGGTTTACCTAAGTTATTAAAAGATGCATTGGCAACAAACAAAATACCGGAAAAGATAAAAAATACTGCAATATATTGGCAGAAGAACAAAATCACCGCTGCGGCATCCCCTTTCATGTCAAAGCCACTGATAATTTGATGCCGCAATAAAAACAGCACTGACGACACCACAAGCACATAAACCACACAAAATTGAATCGCTTTGGTTAAGCTTTGCTTCACTCGACCAAATTCATTCGCCCCAAAGTTTTGCCCAACAATGGGGCCAACCGCGCCAGATAAAGCAAAAATCATCCCAAAGCTGACAGGAATTAAGCGCCCCAACACCGCCCAGCCGGCAACATAACTGTCGCCAAAGTCAGCGATTGCTCGAGTCACTACAGCATTACCAATCGGCGTTGCCACATTGGTCAACATAGCCGGTCCGGCAATAGCAAAAATGACCGGTAAATCTTGTCTAAACTCATCAAAGTTAAACTTGCCCAGCAATTGATGTTTCACAATCACCCCATGACCCGCAATCAATAACACTGCACAGCGTGACAATACTGAAGCAACCGCAGCACCTTCAATACCCATGGCAAATAAGAAGATAAAAATGGGATCAAGCACTGCATTCACGCCGCCCCCGGCTAAAGTTGACATCATAGACAACTTCGCATCGCCAACCGCCCTTAATGCACCGCCTAATGCCATGGCCAAGCAAATAATTGGCAGCGATGGAACTAAAATATACAAATAGCTTTGGGCTAATTGTGCTGTATAACCCGTTGCCCCCACCAAGGCTAATAGTTCTGGCACAAAAATCAGCACGGTTATCGCCACCAAAATACCGGTAATTAATGTCACCACAGCACAATTCATAAATAAGCGCTTAGCTTGATGACTATTTTTCGCCCCCACAGCCCGAGAAACTAATGCACCTAACGCAATAGATAAACCAATGCCAATGGAAGTTGTAAAAAATGAAATAGTACCGGCATACCCCACTGCAGCGGCAAGCTCTTGTTCTCCCAGTAAACTTAAAAAGAAGATATCCAGTAAATCAACGACAAATAGCGCCGAAATGCCGATAGCAGCGGTAGAGCTCATCACTAAAATATGGCGTAGTATTGGGCCTTCAACAAACTTCGCTGTGGTCATTTATATCCTTATAAAACAGATTTTTACGATTCAACCAATGAGGATAAGCTTTCTAGCTCGCTACCGCAGTGGTTACAAAATTGCGCATCATTATCATGGCCTTTTTTACCACAATTGCTGCATTTACGTAGATCACGAACCCTTACAATCTCATGGGAGATTTCAGCCGTTAATATGCCGGTAGGAATGGCGATAATCGAATATCCAATCAACATAGTAATTGCCGCAATCCCCTGCCCTAATGGGGTTTGTGGCGTGATGTCGCCATAACCTACCGTGGTAATTGTCACTATGGTCCAATAAATAGACTTGGGGATGGAACTAAAGCCGTTATTTGGCCCTTCTACTACATACATAATCACACTTAATACCAGAATGATTAGGCTAACTGAAAAGAAAAACACAAACACTTTGCGACTTGATTGCATCATAGCTCTAAGTAGCAAGTTACCGTCAGCTAAAAAGCGTAATAATTTAAGCACCCGAAAAACCCTAAATAACCTCAGTACTCTAAGTGCTAACGCAAAATTGGCTCCCGGAAATATTAACGCAAGATAACTAGGTAAAATTGACAATAAATCAACTACCCCAAAAAAACTACGAGCATACTGTAAGCGATTTTGTGAGCAATATAAGCGCAATAGATATTCAATGGTGAATAACAGAGTGAAAAACCACTCGCCTATCAAAAAATACTGCCCATAATCAGTATGTAAACTATCAATGGTATCTAGGCAAATAAGTAAAATGCTCAGTACAATCGATATCATCAAACCAATATCAAACGCTTTACCTAAGGGGGTGTCAGTACCAAAAATAATTCTTCTTAATTGTTGTTTTAAAGCTGACTCTTCTGATATTTGTTGGTTCATATCCTATAAACTCATTTTTCACAAAGTAACGTTTTAACCATACCATTTGTAAACTGATAACGTTAGAATCTAAGCATCACAGGCACACTTTAGTCGAAATCGACCACTCTTTTCTGAGTGAATAATTCAACTGAGTTAACAAAATTATAATAAAGCTCATTATACGGAGATCACATGCGTTTTGGTTATTTGTTTTTAATCATTGGTTTATCTTTTCCTTTTATGGCAAGCGCATCATCAAATCAAACTCATTCTAAAATTGATTTAGTGATAGTGAATAAATCAGAATCCAGCATGTCTGTACTTCGTGATGGTCAGGTGATCAAAACCTATGCAATTGCGATGGGAGATGCGCCAATAGGGCATAAATTAACAGAAGGCGATCAACGCACGCCTCAAGGGCGATACATACTCGATTACAAAAAATCGGATAGTGCCTTTTATAAATCAATTCATATCTCATACCCTAATGATGAAGATAAACTCAGGGCAAAAGCCTTAGGCATTAGTCCTGGAGGAATGATCATGATCCACGGTCAAAACCCTCGCTCAAAAATGTCGCCCGAAGAGGCACAGCGATATAATTGGACCAATGGTTGTATTGCGGTGACCAATAAAGAAATGGACGAATTATGGCGCATGATTGACGAAGGCACGCCCATTGAAATTTGGCCATAACCTCTTAGCTTGTTGTATAAGCAGATTTTTAGGAAGCAGATGAATTATCAATACCTCAATGACACATGGCCGGAGTTTAGCCTGCGTGTGCAACATTTTATTCAACAACTCGGTTTAGATAAATTGGCACTTGATTGCGACCATTGTGCATTACGAGTTAACCATCAGCAAAAAGCACAATTATTGGTAGATGAATTTAGCCAACATGGTGAGATTATTTCCAATAACATGATTAATGGTCGCCCTATTTTAATCATCAAATTAGCAGAACCATTAATGTTGGCAGGTACACCTATTCAATGTGTCGAATTGCCTTTCCCATCAGATAAAACCTACCCTGTTGAAGGTTGGGAACATGTAGAATTGGTCTTGCCCTCAAATGCGCAAACCTGTGATGAATTAGCCGATGAGTTAGTAGCTAAGCTGCCACAACTTGCCCCAGTGATTGCCGGTAACACCGACATTAAGGTCAAACAAAGCTCACCCAAAGGTGACAACGAACGTTTAGCGAATCCGACCATTGCTTTTAAAGCCAATGGGATATGCGTTAAAGTACACCCCCACGGTATTCAAAAAATAATTGAGAGCGAGCAAGCTTGATAGCACAACCGAAGAATACTGAGCATGCTAGCTAGGCTTGGTTAATACCAATCGTAATAAATAACTGATCACCCTAGCTTGTTAAAACACTCGATAACAGCGTTAGATTTTTTGATTGTAGAATAACTACTTAACCTGAGCTGCGGATAAGAGATTAGCTAACACACTAATTTATTGAGATTTACTTTAGCAAAGATTTCTAGAGAGATATTTTTGCTTAGAACAAATTTAACGCAGTTATCAGTAAAAATAGCCTCTAGAAAGCAAGTTGTTATCCGCAGCTCAGGTTACTTATCGAAAAAATCTGCCTTGTTCTCTAGCATTTTTCCTACGCTATTTTTGATCACTTACTTATCGTGATAGGTATAAGCTAAACATCTTGTCATCCAAAGCACCCATTAACAAAAAGGGCAATCATGATGATTGCCCTTGGTTTAAATGGTATTAAATCATTTGAAGTGAAACCGCTAATTAGCCGTTTTCTCAGCGGCTAAAACGCTCGACATTGGCGGTACAATTGAAACGGGATCTAAGCGCATTTGAAACCAATTTAAACGCCAATCCAAATGCGGCCCTGTGACTCGACCAGTTGCGCCAATCTCAGCTAACTTTTGTCCTTGAGTGACCACATCGCCATTCTTAGCGTAGATTTTGCTCAAGTGTAAAAAAGTCGAGCTCACACCGTAGCCATGGTCAATGATTAACGTGCCACCTGAATAAAACATATCAGGTACTGCCAAGGTAATAACACCATCAGCAGGAGATACAACAACGGTGCCCGTTGGGCGGGCAACATCAACCCCATAATGTGGATTACCTGGCACATCATTGTAGACCCGCTGACTTCCATAAACACCAGAAATACGCCCTGTTGCCGGCCAGATAAAGTCTTGCATAAAAGCATCATTATCAATAAAGGTATCGCGGGCGGCTCGGGTTTGTTTAGCATCTTGTGCCGCACGCGCTTGAGCAACAGGATCGGGTTTCATAATCTTTTGGCTAATACCGCTCACGCGATCAATCTTGTACTCTCGGCTGGCTATTTTTAATGGTTTAAGTTCTGTTAGTCCCGAAGGATAAATCACTTCTAACATTTGCTCAGCTGCCGCCTCGCGCTCAAACCCCATCGCAAAATGACCTTTTGGAGTAACCTTTAACGGCTTACCATTGAGCTTGACTTCACTTCCAACTGGCACATTGCCACGCACTAAAGCACCTTGTTCAAATTTGCCTTTGAACTCAACCTGTGCATTAACGTTATGGACAATGCCGAGTGTAGTGAATAATACAGCACTATTAAGAAGTGATAAAAATCTCATGAAAAATTAACCTCTAACCGCAATGGCGCCCTTACCAATACCTTCAAATGCTATCACTTTGAAATGACTTTCAGGCACCTCTTTGGATAAGGTATTTGCCATAAACTCGGCTAACAATTCTACCGTGGTATCGTGAGGGATAATGTCACATAAGGCTTTAGGCATCGCTAACTGAAAATCGCCCTGAGGTGCTTGGTAATGAAATCCAAAATGAGTGTCATCACTGACACAGGTTTGTTTCGACAAAGACAAAGTATCAACCGAGACAAGATCATCTTCACAACCTAAGTAAATATCCTGCCAACGCTTGGCCCAATATTCATCCCAGTTGGGTGCGGCGATACCATTTTCGAAAATGGTGACTGGGCTACGATGGCCATGGGCAATTCGTTGACAATTACCATCATGCTTACGTAAACCATGGCTGTAGTGATAATAAGGCGTGCTCAGTACTTCATTACGCAGCGTTAAACTGATCCCTTGGACGTTTTCAGGTAAGGCTTCTCGTAATGCTTTCTGTAAGAAGTCATTCACACTTTCAAAGTCGATGACTTCGGTAGGGATCAAAGCAAATGCTTGAGATGGACAAGCTAAATGAATATCGCCTTTTTGACTGACAAAATCCATCCAGACTCTATCGCCTTGCTGCTGCCATCTGACTTGGTTACAGGCGGTTGGGATCAGCAATCGATGATCTGCAACATCGTCAATGGTATTTTTAATGGTTTTTTTGACTTTAGAAAAGTCGAGCACCATATTTTGCTCATCTAATCCGCCGTCAAGTAACACATCGACAATCCAGCTCTCGCCGACCATGCCACGAATTGGACAAAGATATGAGAAATCGATGACAGTTAAGTCTTTTACGAACAGTTGCATTAATGCTCCTAGGTAGAAAAACAGTCCACCTCAGTGAAAATCACTTCCATTTGGCAATTGGCCAAAGGAATCATAGCTGAACATTCTAAACAAAAGTGACGCCATGAGCGAGTATCCATAAAAGATAATATAAAAAAAGCCAGTGACATCGACCTTCACTGGCTTTTTTGTGTTGCATAAAGATAAGTTAACCTGAGCTGCGCATAACAACTTGCTTTCTAGAGCCTATTTTTACTGATAACTGCGTTAAATTTGTTTGCAATAGACCAGCTATTGACGCTCAAATTTGCCTTGTTCTAAGCAAAAATACCTCTCTAGAAATGTACTCGAAAGTAAAAATCATATGAATCAGTATATTAGCTAATCTCTTATACGCAGCTCAGGTTAAGTTAAGTTAAAAAATGTTCTAAATCTTCCGCTAATTCAGGGCGACTATATAAGTAGCCTTGGGCTAAATCACAATGATTAGCGAGTAAAAAATCAGCCTGAGTTTGAGTTTCTACGCCTTCTGCAATAACTTGTAAATTTAACGCATGCCCTAAAGCAATAACAGCTTTTGCAATGGCGGTATTATTAGCATCAAAAGGAATATCTTTAATAAAAGATTGATCAATTTTTAGTTTATTAATAGGTAATTTTTTTAAATAGTTTAATGATGAATAACCCGTACCAAAATCATCCACACTAATCGCAATCCCCATGTAACCAAGTAATTCTAAATCTCGGATAATTTTATCCGGCTCAAGCATCATGCATGACTCAGTGACTTCTAACTCAAGAAATCTTGGCGGTAAACCGGTATCGATTAATACCTGTCTAACTTGGTCAACAAAGTCACTTTGCTGCAATTGCAAACTGGCGACATTGACAGAAATACGGTCAAAATATTTACCTTCATCGAGCCATTGTACTCCTTGTTGACAAGCCGTTTGCAATACCCAATTACCAATTTCATTGATTAAGCCAATTTTCTCCGCGATAGGAATAAATATCCCAGGTGATATCATGCCCAATACAGGATCATGCCAGCGCAGTAATGCTTCAAAACCACAGACTTGATTGTTGCGCATATTTACTTTTGGCTGGTAAACCAAGTAAAAACTCTCATTAACAATCGCTTGATGAAGGGCTGAATGTATTTGAAGTTGCTGAACAGATTGCCGAGTCATCGATTCAGTATAAAAAGCAAAACTATTACGGCCATTTGTTTTAGCACGATGCATAGCCGCATCGGCATGTCTTAATAAACTATCAGCACTGTCGCCATCTTCTGGCGATAAAGCAATACCAATGGTCGCGGTGAGCCTGATTGGCGGGTGATTTTTAATAATAAATGGCTTTTCAAATACCCTGCGTAAATCATTTACCTTAGACGCCACTGAGTCGGTATCGTTAATATCACAAAGCAACACCACAAACTCATCCCCACCTAATCGTGCAATGGTGTCGATTTCTGAAATGGCAAAACACAGGCGTTTGGCTAACTCAACAATAATTTCATCACCCACTAGATGGCCTAAACTCTCATTGATATGTTTAAACAAATCAATGTCGATACACAGCACAGCAAGTTGTTGATTCCCTCTATGATTGTGCTGTAACTCTTTCTCAAGAACAGATAAAAACTGCATTCGATTTGGCAATTGAGTTAATGCGTCGACATAAACTAAATTATTGAGTTTTTCCTCAGTTTGCTTTTGCACCGAAATATCAGCAAAAACGGCAGCAAAATATTTAATTTGATTGTCACTATCATAAACAGCACTAATGGTGACAATTTGCGGGTAAATGGCGCCATTTTTACGCCGATTCCAAATCTCACCGCTCCATCGCCCTTGAACCAGTAAGGTGTTCCATAATTTTTCATAGAAATCTTTTTGATGACGACCAGACTGTAATAGGCGTGGGTTTTGGCCTATCACTTCATCAGCCTGATAACCCGTTATATTGGTAAAAGCATCATTGACTTCAACAATATTGCCAAACTCATTGGTAATCAGTACCCCTTCGATGGCATTTTTAAACACACATGCCGCTAACTCAAGTTGCTCTTCAGCCGCTTTGTGTTTAGCAATGTTTCGTGTTACCCCTAATACACCTTTTAGGTGATGTGCTTTATCATAAAGCGGGGCTTTAAGCGTTTCTAACCAAACAGTATTATTATTTAAATCTGTGTCTTGGCACTGAGAGACAATAACATTTCGCCCTTTTTTAATCGCCCTTTTATCCCCTTCAATAAACAGTTTTGCCGTAGGCTCATCAAATAGCTGTGCATCAGTTTTACCAACAATCTCGGCTTTGGACATCTTCCATGCTTTTTCGACACTTGTGTTGCAAGCAACATAAACCCCGTCGGCATTCTTTATCCAAACATGCTGGTCTAAAGAGTCGATACACATTTGTAGATCAAAACTTGTTAAATCTGTCGATGTCGTCAGTTCGGACAATTGGTTTTGCAGTTGTTGATGGAGTAAATTCAACATAGCTAGTGCTTTAGGCGAGTCATCAACAATAAATAGGGCGGCAAAAATGTTACCGTTCAACACCAAGGATTTTATCTGGGTAGTTGTTGAAAGCTCTTGATGCGGCACTAATAAACTTGAACCAGCAAAGAAACTGTTTAGCTGCTGTAAAATATCAATTTTTTGTTGCGAAGTTTTTAGATGGGCTTTGACATCTTGATTGAAAAGGATATCGTCAAAAATAATGGGCTCAGTTGAGTGTAATGCTATCCCGATGACACCATCAAAAAGGAGCGAAGCCTGCTTTAATTGGTCTCGATAATAGATAATTTGTTCATCAATGCTAATGGGGTTATTGCACTTACTCATAGATAGTAATCGATATGAAACGATATCAAGAAATAATTGCTACATTATAAATGTATCCCATCGATGAAGAACGGTTAAATTTGTGACTAAGTTAGTAAATACCGATATTGCTTAGCTTGAGCTAAAGCAAGTGGCTTGAGCAAATTGAAATACAAAAACCAATTTTTAAAAATTTCATTGCTTAAAATCAGATAATGACAAAAAAGGCGCCGCAGCGCCTTTTAACGTCAAACAAAGATGAATATTAACGAGTGCGTGGGCACAATTCATCAGCGCTGAAGAAGTAAGCAATTTCACGCTCAGCTGAAGCAACTGCGTCAGAACCGTGAACCGCGTTTTCGTCAATGCTTGCAGCGTAGTCAGCACGTAAAGTACCGCGAGCAGCATCAGCAGGATTAGTTGCGCCCATGATTTCACGGTTAGCTAAAACTGCGTTCTCGCCTTCTAAACACTGAACCATGATAGGACCAGAAGTCATGAAAGACACTAATGCGCCAAAGAAAGGACGCTCGCTGTGTTCAGCATAGAAACCTTCGGCTTGTTCTTTAGTTAGGTGAACCATTTTAGAAGCGATGATCTTAAGACCAGCTGATTCAAAACGGTTGTAAATAGCGCCAATGTGGTTTTTAGCAACTGCATCAGGTTTGATAATAGAAAATGTGCGTTCGATCGCCATTACGAGCTTCCTTTATGTGAGCTAGTTTATAAAATTCGCGCGGATTATACGTAATTTCGAAGCGAATGCATAGCGTGTAAAAGCTTTTGTGATCAAATAAGTGACTGAGTTAAAAATTACCGCAGCTACCGCTCAATTTATGATACACAACCAATCAATTTGTTAACCATTTGATACAGAATTTTCTCGTTCATTAAGTGAACAAGGCTAATCTGACAGTTGGCAACGTGCCAAAGCGGGCGTTTGGATCTAACTCGCTTTTGCCCCGAAATAATTTAGCAGTCGATTCCCGATCCCTTTCCCACGCCAGTTCTTGACCTACATTTTCTAATAGCAGATTATGAGCCTAATTGAGTATTTGCAACTATACAGACATGACCTGTAATTTGTGAGTGCTAGGGACAATAAGCCCATTGAACAGTCTTTTCTGTCATGGTTCCCATATATTTTAAATATTATAAATACAATGTCTTCTGAGAAAGGCACTGTTATATACCTTAAAGGAATAATATGTCTTTCTCTATATTGTTAAACACTACAATTCAGAGCCACAATGGAAATTTTAATCGTGAAATTACCATTCGAAATGGGCTGACAGTACTGATAGGACCTAATGGAAGTGGTAAAACACACCTGCTTAGAGCCATAAAAAATGCGCTACCACAGCATATTCAAGGTAAGAAGGTTAGATTTATTTCTGCAGGAAGAATGGGAACGCTTGAACATAGTCGGTCGGATTATGACGGCCACAGAGGTGGTCGGATATCATATGAAAGCACTAATTTTGGTAGCAGAAGTGACGTAGATAGGCGTCATAAAATTGAAACGTTAAATGGTGACTTCCAAACTTTATCGGAGAGAGCTGATATTTTGGTTAAAGTGCAAGAGCGCCTTAAAAAGTTATTCAAAAGAGATCTTATTATTGAATGGGATGCGGGTACTTTAAAGGTTGTTTTTGCAAGATTGGATAAGGAAGGTGCGCCATACTCTTCAGGTCGAGAGGCGTCAGGGTTACTTCATTTAGTTGGCTTATTATCAGCGCTTTATGATGACGATGTAGGGGCTTTGATGCTAGATGAACCTGAAGTCTCCCTGCATCCGCAGTTACAAGCATTTTTACTTAATGAGATTGCTTCAGCTGCTGGCCACTATTCTGAAGGAGGCTTTAAGAAGATAATAGTTATGGCAACTCATTCAACAGAAATGTTGAATATATTAAAATGTGACGACCTTTTATCTCTAGTTTTTTGCCATGACTTAGATACAGCACCTGTTCAAATCTCTCCAGAATCTGGCGAACTTCAGAACAAAAAAATACAGGCATTAATTGCCCGGCTAGGACAAGAACATAAACTTTCTCTATTTTGTAAAAAGCCACTATTAGTTGAGGGGCCTTCAGACGCCCTCATCTGTAGCTTTTTGTCTCAAAAGTTAGGGGTTCACTTGGAAGCATCTGGCTCTCAGTTATTGCCAGTAATTGGCACAGGTCAAATGCCTGTAGTTTCAAAATTTATAAGACTAATGGGAAAGACTCCAGTAGTTTTAGCAGATGCTGATGCTTTTGCTGATAGCCTTGAATTAACTAACTATTATCTCAACGGATGTATAATCGCAGATCAAAAAGCCGCAGAGTCTGGAGCTGCTTCTGCAGCTTCGCTTGCCAGTGCTGCTTTTAATGATTTCTGTCAATTGGCAAATAACAAATGGGAAGAGATCAAGGATATAGCTACCCCGCACCCATATTGGGTAGATAGAGGGGAAGGCGAAGAGACTAAAGCAAAACGAAGATCCGTATTCTGTGCTTTATTTAGTCATGATGAAAGTACGTTATCTGATTTAAACGCTGACAGGTCTTGGATCACAATTAGAAACCGCTTGGAAGCTGTCTTGGGGCTATTAGAACTAGCGGGTTGTTTTATCCTAAGAAGAGGGGCAATTGAATCATATTATCAGTCGTCTGACACCTTCACTTCTGAGGGAAAACCCAGCGCTGCTGTGGATGAAATCGAACACTTGGATAGCTTGGATCCTTCAATGTTAGAAGTCGTTCTGCCTGAAGTAACTAAGTGTATCAAGTTTGCGTCTCAAGGTGAAGAAATCAATGAAGCCGAATCATTAAGAGATGTGCTGCTATCAATAGCAGCACCTGCTATAGCTAAGCTAAATACAGGCTCTAACACTCAAGAAATGAAGATACTTTGCAAAACAATCCTAAGAGAAAAATCCGAACTTTTTGATTTAACGGTAGAGGGCGAACAACTTTCAATTGCATTGAAAAGCAATATTTTAAATGTTCGTGGATTTCCTATTACCATTGAAAAAGGCGAGGATGTAGTAAGTAAGATTGAACGTATCTTGAAGCCAAAAGCTTAATAAGAAACTCAAGGCTTCGACATACTTTTTCTAATCTGACAGAAACGTTTTAGAGCAAGAGACCTATCACGTTTTTGTCCAAAGGCAAGTTTGTCCGACCGTCAGTTACTCGCACATAAACCCGATATAAAAAAGAGTAACAACATTCGTTGTTACTCTTTCTATTCATTCAGTGCTGGCACTTAATAAGCTTTTAGCCTTCACTTACCATGTTAACCGTGTATTTTGGTATTTCAATAACCAAATCACAATCAACCACTTTAGCTTGGCATGACAAACGGCTTTCAGGCTCTAGGCCCCAAGCTTTATCAAGCATGTCATCTTCTAACTCATCACTTTCTTCAAGCTCGTCAAAACCTTCACGAACAATACAGTGACAAGTAGTACACGCACATGACTTTTCACAAGCATGTTCAATATGAATGCCATTGCGTAAAGCTACGTTTAAAATTGTTTCACCCACTTCGGCTTCAAGCACCGCCCCATCTGGACATAATTCTTCATGGGGTAAAAATACTAATTGTGGCATGTTGTCACCTATATATTATCGACAGATTGGCCGGTTAATGCGGCTCTAATCGAATTATCCATGCGTCTAGACGCAAAATCTTGAGTTTGTTCATCTAATTTACTGATAGCTTGCTCTATCGCATCGACATCATCAGCTCGAGCAATTTGAGCTAAATTGGCAATGGCTGCTTCAAGCGCTGTACGCTCTGCTAATTCAAGTAAATCGCCATCTTTTCTCAGTGCTGCGGTTAACGATTCTATCACCCTCGCTGCTTCAACTTTTTGTTCAGTAAGCATACGCCGAGTAATATCCTCTTTAGCATGTTTCATTGAATCTTTCAGCATGCTGGCAATTTCAGTATCAGATAAACCAAATGACGGTTTAACTTGAATACTGGTTTTCACTTGGGTAGATTTTTCCATTGCCGTAACGCTAAGTAAACCGTCAGCATCAACCTGAAAAGTCACTCGAATATGTGCAGCCCCTGCAGCTAAAGCAGGGATGTCACGCAATGTGAAACGAGCTAAAGAGCGACAATCATCAACAAGTTCACGTTCGCCTTGCACCACATGAAATGCCATTGCAGTTTGGCCATCTTTAAAGGTAGTAAACTCTTGCGCTCTCGCAACTGGAATTGTGGTATTACGAGTAACCACTTTTTCCACCAAGCCGCCCATGGTTTCAATACCTAAAGACAAGGGGATCACATCTAATAACAGTAAATCAGACTCAGGCTTATTGCCCACTAAAATATCAGCTTGTATCGCAGCACCAATGGCAACCACGCGATCAGGGTCAATAGACGTTAATGGTGTCTTTTTAAAGAACTGCTCAACTTGCTGACGCACCAAAGGCACGCGTGTTGAGCCACCAACCATGACGGTTTCGATAACTTCATCAGTTGATACACCAGCATCACGCAACGTACGACGGCAACTCGAAATGGTTTTTTTAACCAGAGCTGCAATTAACGATTCAAAATCTGCTTTAGTCACCACTAACTCTAAAAGTTGACCATTTTGATTCACTGTTGCAATAACTTGATCTTTGTCAGTTAAAGCTTCTTTAACACGACGAGCTTCAATAAGTAGCTGACGATTCACTTGTTTTGATAAATCAGTTAATTGCCATACTTGCTTGAAATGCTCAACTAACAGATGGTCGAAATCATCACCACCTAAAGCAGAGTCGCCACCGGTTGCCAACACTTCAAATACACCACGATTTAAGCGCAAGATTGAAATATCGAATGTGCCGCCACCTAAATCATAAATGGCAATCACACCTTCTTGTTTGGTATCTAAGCCATAAGCGATTGCAGCTGCAGTTGGCTCATTGAGGAGGCGTAATACTTTGACACCTAGTAACTCAGCCGCATCTTTGGTGCCTTGTCGCTGAGCATCATCAAAATAAGCAGGTACGGTGATCACCACACCTTGAAGCTCACCGCCTAAAGTATCTTCGGCGCGAGCAATTAATGGGCGCAAGATTTCAGCCGATACTTGAATTGGATTAACTTTAGCTTGCTGGGTAACAAAAACGGGTAAACCATTTTCACTGGCTTCAAATTGATAAGCGAGCTGGCTATCGGCTTGGGTGATATCCGAAAGGCTGCGCCCCATAAAACGCTTCACCGACACGATAGTATTTTGCGGATCAGTGGCAGAATATGCTTGGGCAGCATCGCCCACTAGAATGCTATCCGGACCGTAATAAACTACAGATGGCAGTGAATGTTGTCCTTGTTCATCGGCTAAAGTTTTGGCTTCACCACTGCGAACCGCAGCAACAAGCGAGTTAGTCGTACCAAGATCAATCCCCACGGCTAAACGGTGTTGATGTGGGGCGGCGCTTTGGCCAGGTTCAGCAATTTGCAACAGTGCCATAGTATTCCAACTTTTTTATTAATAACGCAATAAGGCATTATTACAGGAAATTTCTGTTAATTTTAGTTTTTAACGACAGTAATGGCGTTAACTAATCTAATAGCGCGTCTTCAATACGCGTTAATTCGACCTGCAATTTTGCCATAAATTTTAACTTACGAATTTGATCTGCCGCTTGATTATTGGCCTCTTGTTCATCGCTATTGAGTAATTCTTTTAATGAAGAAAATAGTGATTTTTCATAAGTGGCAAAAGAGTCGTATAACTCATCAATCAAGTCTTGTGGGTCAGTGGCATGATTAATATCATCTAGCAGTTCACGCCACTCCATTTGTTGCATTAAAAACGCAGTGTCTTTTAATGTCGTGGTTTCATGACTTAGCTCAATACCTCGTAAACTCAGCATGTGCTCAGCACGTCTTAAAGGATTTTTGAGCGTTTGATATGCGTCATTAATTTGCGCAGTTCGCTGTACAGAGAGGAGTTTTTGTTGCTCAGAATCATGAGCAAATTTATCAGGGTGCACCGCACGTTGCAGATCGCGATAGCGTTCTGCAAGGTTGGCGGTGTCAATATCGAAGGCTGGAGCTAAATTAAATAGTTCGAAGTAATTCATTAAATAGCATTCGTACTTGCGTATTGAATAGTAAGTAAAGCGTGATTAAACGGTGAAACTCTCACCACAACCACACTCACCTTTTGCATTCGGATTATTGAATTGAAAACCTTCATTAAGGCCTTCTTTGACAAAATCTAACTCGATGCCTTGTAAGTAAATAAAGCTTTTGGCGTCGATGATAATATTGACACCATCAATGGTGTACAACTCATCATCGTCGTTTAGTTCATCTACAAACTCAAGCACATAAGCCATCCCTGAACAGCCAGATGTTCTCAACCCTAGGCGTAAACCAAGGCCTTTTCCGCGATTTGCTAGAAAAGATCTTACCCTGTCAGCCGCAGCTGGGGTCATTGAAATTGCCATCTTTAACTCCAGGTATTACTTAGATTGTTTAGATTTATACTCTTCGATTGCCGCTTTTATAGCATCTTCGGCTAAAATAGAGCAATGAATTTTCACTGGAGGCAAAGCCAATTCTTCAGCAATATCAGAATTTTTAATGCTTGCGGCTTCGTCAACGGTTTTACCTTTTACCCACTCAGTCACTAATGAGCTTGATGCAATTGCACTGCCACAACCATAGGTTTTGAATTTTGCATCTTCAATAATGCCATCTGCACCGATTTTAAGTTGTAGCTTCATTACGTCGCCACATGCTGGTGCACCAACCATACCGGTTACTACCGAAGGGTCATTCTTATCAAAAGAACCCACGTTACGTGGATTTTCATAATGATCGATTACTTTTTCGCTATAAGCCATGATACTGCTCCAAAATCTCTGTCGGTAAACAAAATTATGTTAATGGGTTATGCCCATTAATGATGTGCCCATTGAACTTGATTCAAGTCGATACCATCTTTGAACATTTCCCAAAGTGGTGACATCTCACGTAATTTGTCAATTGATTCAGTGATTACTTTAATTGCATGATCAATTTCTTCATCGGTAGTAAAGCGACCAATTGAGAAACGAATTGAACTGTGTGCCATTTCATCGTTTAAACCTAATGCACGAAGCACATAGCTAGGCTCTAAACTTGCAGATGTACAAGCAGAACCTGATGAAACCGCTAAATCTTTTAATGCCATCATCAGTGATTCACCCTCAACAAAGTTGAAGCTGACATTGAATATACCGCTGTAACGCTGCTGCATATCACCGTTAATATAGGTTTCTTCAATGTGCTTGATGCCATTCCATAATTTGTCACGTAAACGGGTAATGCGTGCACTGTCTTCTAGCATATCTTGCTTGGCAATTGCCGCAGCTTCACCTAAACCTACAATTTGGTGAGTAGCTAAGGTGCCACTACGCATACCGCGCTCATGTCCGCCACCGTGCATTTGAGACTCTAAACGAATACGTGGCTTGCGACGAACGTACAAAGCACCAATCCCTTTAGGTCCATACATTTTATGGGCTGAGATTGAAATAAGATCAACTTTGGTTTTTTGTACATCAATAGGTAATTTGCCTGCGCTTTGCGCAGCATCCATATGGAAGAAAATACCCTTTGAACGGCATAGTTCACCAATCGCATCGATGTCATGTATAACACCGATTTCATTGTTAACATGCATGATGCTGACCAGAATAGTGTCATCACGCATAGCCGCTTCTAAACGTTCCATTGGAATGATGCCGTTCGCTTCTGGCTCAAGGTAAGTGAGCTCATAACCTTCTCGCTCTAACTGACGACAAGTGTCTAAGGTCGCTTTGTGCTCAGTTTTGCTGGTAATGATATGCTTGCCTTTCTTATGATAGAAGTGAGCAATACCTTTAATGGCAAGGTTTGACGATTCGGTGGCGCCTGATGTGAATACAATTTCACGATGGTCTGCATTGATTAAATCTGCCACTTGATTACGGGCAATATCAACGGCTTCTTCAGCCTGCCAGCCATAGCGGTGAGAACGTGATGCAGGGTTACCAAACACTCCGTCCATTGTCATATGTTGAACCATTTTCTCTGCGACACGCGGATCGACAGGGGTTGTTGCGGCATAATCTAGATAGATAGGAAGCTTCATAACACACTCCGTACTGGGTAGCCTCAGATGAAGCTACATACAACGTACAAATAATAATTATATTCAAATCAACAACGGAGAGTTATAGACTCACACGATGTTCCTTTTGCAATTCATCTTGTTTAATCGAGATAAACTGCACATCTCGCTTTTGCATTAAACCCGCAAGCGAAATGCCATTTAAAAACTCAGAAATCTGCGTACTTAAGTCACCCCATAATGAATGGGTTAAACAGCGAGTACCGCTTTGGCAATTACCTTTACCTTGACACCGAGTCGCATCAACTGACTCATCAACAGCATGGACAACCATACCCACTGATATATCGCTAGGCTCAAGACCTAAACGATAGCCGCCTCCGGGCCCGCGTACACTGGAAACCAAGCCATGTTTTCTTAATTTTGCGAAGAGTTGTTCAAGATAAGACAAGGAAATCCCCTGCCTTTCAGATATATCTGCAAGTGGTACTGGACCTGTAGCAGAATGAATCGCAACATCCAGCATAGCTGTCACTGCGTAGCGACCTTTTGATGTAAGTTTCATAACTTGTTACTGCTCCCAAAAAGTATGGGGCAATTTCAACATACCTGAGTAGTTTAGTCAACTATTAATCCGACTAATTTACTCAAGTATTAAAAAAAGAGAAGCTAAAACAGCTAAAATTTAGCGCGTGTATTTAACCTTTTTATGACTCAGTTTTCAATGCCAAAGCGGGATTAATTCCCAATTCAGTAGTAAATGGTGATTAAGCTAGCAATTGTAGAATTAAAAATCGGTTTTACTTGCTAGATATCCCAATAAAAAAGCCACTATAAAAATTCATTTTTAAGTGGCCTATTAAAAAATTAGCAAGAACACCATTAATAATTGTATTTAAATACTCGGGTCAAACTCTGCTAACTCGTGCTGACGTTTGTGCGCGGCAGCTTTCTCTGCTTCATTAAATTCGCCTACATCAAGTTCAGGTAACTTGTCTGTACACACTTCTCCGCCCATTGACTGGATCGCTTGGCAAAGCTCTTGCACTTTAGAATCCATTAAATGCATATGATCTAGCATTTGACCAATCGCATTAGCCACGGGATCGGGATTATCTGGCGATACCGCATAAGCATCAAAACCATATTTTTTTGCCATTTCAGTGCGGCGTTCTGTTTTTTCCTTAGAATGCTCGCTAGGAGAGGCAACCACCCGACCAGGTATACCCACAACAGTATGATCTGCAGCAACATCTTTTACGACAACAGAATTTGAGCCAACACGGGCGCCATCATGCATAGTAATGGGGCCAAGCACTTTTGCCCCAGCACCAATTACCACATTATTACCTAATGTTGGATGACGTTTACCTGCTTGCCAGGTAGTTCCGCCCAATGTTACCGAATGGTATAAGGTGCAATCATCACCAATTTCAGCAGTTTCACCAATCACCACTCCCATTCCGTGATCAATAAAAAATCGACGGCCTATGGTTGCCCCTGGATGTATTTCAACCCCTGTAAGCCAGCGTGAGAAAGTAGATAAACATCGAGCCGTTAGTCGCCAGTTTCCACGCCATAGTTTATGGCTAATACGATGTAGCCAAATGGCATGCATCCCTGGGTAATTTAGCAGTATTTCAATCGTGCTATTGGCTGCAGGATCGCGATGATATATAGACTCTATATCTTCTTTTATTCTAAATCTAACGCTCATGTGAACTCCCTATTCACCACTCATTACTTCTTATCAATTTTTTTATCGATTGAAGTTAAAATACCACGCAAAATATTCATTTCTTGCGCTTCAATTCTGGCACGGCTATATAAACGGCGAAGCTTGGTCATCACCTGACCGGGATGATTTTTGATCACAAAACCAGTATTTGATAGCGTTGACTCTAAATGCACAAAAAAGCGCTCTAAATCTTCAGCCAATGGGTACTCTTCTTCCGGCGCAGGAGCATCATGCAAAGCTAAATGCGCGACCCGCGTTTCATAACAAATAATTTGTACGGCTTGGGCTAAATTTAATGAGCTGTATTCAGGATTGGCAGGAATTGCCACATGATAAGTACATTTTTGTAGTTCTTCATTACTTAATCCATGATTTTCACGACCAAACACAATCGCCACCGGCCCTTTGATGCTTTCTAATGCTAATTTTTCACCAGCTTGGCGAGGATCAAGCATGGGCCAATCAAGAGTGCGGCTTCGGGCACTGGTGGCAATCACCAAGCTACAATCAGCAATGGCTTCTTCTAAAGAATCAACCTTAGTCAAATTTTTTAAAATATTCGATGCACCAGCGGCCAAAGCAATGGATTGTCCATCTGGCTCTGTTCTTGGCTCAGCAAGATATAAATTAGACAAGCCCATGGTTTTCATCGCACGAGCTGTAGAACCGATATTACCGGGATGAGATGTGCCAACTAGCACTACACGAACATTACTTAACATTGAACCACTTTTTTCACTAAAAATATTAATCGTATGCTATCACATTGGACGTTTAGACTGATATATGAAAATCTGCATTTGATATAACTATCGAATAAGGTATAATGCTGGCCGCTATTTTATTCGTTCTTTAACATCCAGGGGATTGCAATGCATCCGATGCTGACTATTGCCACACGCGCTGCGCGCGCTGCGGGCCAAACTATTATGCGCGCCTATACTGAACTTGACCGTATTGAGGTAAGTTCTAAAGGTATCAATGATTTTGTTACTAGTGTAGACAAGGAAGCAGAAGCAACTATCATTTATCAAATTCGCAAATCTTACCCAGATCACACGATCGTCGGTGAAGAAGAAGGTGAAAACCGTGGCGAAAACAAAGATTATGTCTGGATAGTCGATCCTTTGGATGGCACAAACAACTTCGTTCGTGGTATCCCTCATTTTGCTGTTTCAATTGCCGTTCAATATAAAGGAAAAATTGAAGTGGCCGTTGTTTATGACCCAGTTCGTGAAGAGCTCTTCTCTGCTGTTCGTGGAAAGGGAGCCAAACTCAATGATTTCCGTATGCGTGTCACAAACGTTAATGAACTAACCAACACCATCATTGGTACTGGCTTCCCGTTCAAAGCACGTCAACACACTGAAAGCTACATGAACATTCTTGGTGAAGTATTCCCACAGTGCGCTGACCTACGTCGCGCGGGTTCTGCTGCGCTAGATTTAGCTTATGTTGCAGCAGGTCGTTTAGATGGTTATTTCGAAATAGGTTTAAAACCATGGGATATCGCAGCTGGCGACTTAATTTGTCGTGAAGCTGGCGGTACAGTAACTGACTTTACTGGTGGTCATAATTATATGGCTTCAGGCAATATTGTTGCTGGTAGCCCTAAAGTAACGACTCAATTAGTGAAAATTATGCGCCCACTGTTAAATGAAGGTTTGAAGCGCTAATTTACTAACGCCTAATATTAACCGCTAAATTTGATATATTTAGCGGTTTTTTTGTGTCTGTGATTTAGATCACTGGGCAATTAAGCGCCGGTACATAATAATAACCTTATCAGCGAATCCTACCTCAACTACTGAGTAATTATGAACCGAGTCAAACACCTAAGTATCAATAGCCTAAAGTCGATAGAATATCTTGTTCTATTTATCATTGCCTTAGCGACCATATTTGCTATCGGTGAAGAAATTCTTCACATGTTTAACATCAAAACCGTTGAGCTAGCCGACTTACTGCTGTTATTTATCTACCTCGAAGTATTAGCCATGGTAGTGAACTATATCGAATCAGGTAAATTACCCATTCGTATGCCACTCTATATTGCCATCGTCGCCCTTGCTCGCTACCTTATTTTAGACATGAAAGGCATGGATGACTGGCGAATTTTAGCCATTTCAGTATCAACCATACTGTTAGCTTGTACGGTTATTGTGATTCGATGGGGACAATTAAAAATGCCCTACCCCAAAAACCAAGATTACGACAGTTAATCTACCTTCCATTAATGCCAAGCAACATGCTTGGCATTTTTTTGCCACATAAAACGGTCTTGAGGTGATGTGTAATTTTTTATAAAAAACAGTTTGGTATTGCTTAAAAAAGCCAATATGCTAAAACTAAAGTAACAAGAGTGATAAGGAGTATTCAAATGGATCAAGAACCCACTGGTTTTGATGAGAAACGCAGTTCATTACGTGTTGATATGGAAGCAGAAAGAGTCAAACTTCATTGGATATCCAAAGCTGGCGAAAGCTTTGAGGAAGATGGGATTTGTATAGATTTAGCCCGAAAAGGTGTGCTATTTGATTATTGCAAACCTTTTGAAGTGGGTGAATTAGTTGCCATCACCTTTAACCCCGGTACTGATAAACAAAATACTATTAAAGGCCAAGTATGCCGCTGTAGTAAAAGTAATGAGCAAAGCTACCATATCGCCATGCAGTTACTTTAATCGGGTAATTGCGATTAATAACCCAACAACTTACCCAGTTTGTCTTTCCTGTTCTATACTCAAAAAGACTGACAATGTACCAAGTTCGATGCATAGATATCATTTAATTTAAGGGAGATAAATATGATACTGCTTGTAGGCGGTGAAAAAGGTGGCAGTGGCAAAAGCTGTTTGGCGCAAAATATTGCCGTTCATATTACCCAAAAATATAATGCTAATGTACTCATGGTGGATTGTGATCCGCAGCGAACCACATCGGATTGGATCCAGGCGCGCAACAATGACCCAAGTTTAACACCAATCAACTGTATTCAATTATATGGCAAAATCCGAAACGATTTACTCAGTCTCGATGAACGCTTCGATTATGTAGTGGTGGATTGTGGTGGACAAGATAACCTTGCCATGCGCGCAGCTATGTCAGTAGCGACCTATGTTGTTATTCCATTGCGACCTAAACGTCGTGATTTAAAAACCTTACCACACATGGAAGACATGCTAAGTACCTGTAAAATGGTAAACCCGAAAATGGTCGCCACCATTGTTATGACCCAATGCCCCTCTCTTCCTTCACAATACAAACGAATTCTAGAAGCGAAAGAAGTTGTAGAGTCATATAACCTTCGCGCACTCAACTCAGTGACCTTCAGCCGCAACATCTATGATGACAGCGAAGAAAGCGGTTCATCTGTGTTAGAAATTGAGCCCGATGGCAAAGCTGCAATAGAAATTCGCGCTATCGCTGATGAACTTTTTGCAATCCCACCAGATAATAGCTATGAGTTTAACTGATCTTAAGCGTAAGAAGCCGAAACAGATTAGAAAAGCCGTTTCGGTTGACGACTTTATCGAAGATGCCAATAACTATGCATTTGGTAAGCAAACGGTTGTGGGTGAATCGCCACAAATGCAGCAATCTACTCAAGATTTTTTACAAGGTTTAGACAAAAAGTCCACTAAAATATACCGTCACGCCACCTTCACCTTGACTGAAAAAAGTATTGCTCAGTTAAATGAACTTTCTAAAACCACACAAATTGCAAAATCTAAATTATTACGGATGTTAATTGATGACTTTTATCGGTTAACTGATGCCAAACAACATGCAATGTTAAAACGTAGATAGTTCAATACAAAACAGCTTGATGTATACTAACAAAATTGATTTAAGCAATTAGGCTAGTATTTTATGACCCAGCAAAATAACCCTCTCCACGGTATAAAACTTGAAACCATAATCATCTATTTGGTTGATAAATATGGCTGGGAAGAATTAGGTAATAGGATCAATATAAGGTGTTTTAAAGATAACCCAAGTGTTAAATCAAGCTTAACCTTTTTACGAAAAACCCAATGGGCACGTGATAAGGTTGAATATTTATACTTAAAAAGCAACAAACTGCCTTTACCTGTCCGTAATGATTTTGCAGCCAAGCCAGCAGCAAGAAAGCCATCACAAATAAAGAATATCAATAAAACCCAATCAATAAGCAATTCTACTAAAAATACAGTGGATGGCTCAGTTAATGCCCACATTTGGGGTAAAAGCTAACCATTAGTCCTGTTAGGTTACCAAGTGATTACAGTGGGAATTGAAAAACGATTCGCCATACCTGCAATCCACCACCCACTTGGTAGCTCAAGCCTAAGCGTTCAAACTTTAAAATATCTGAACCAAATAAGTCAAAGCCAACCGGTTTAGTAAACTTTAGCGTTGCACCAAATTCATAAGCATGCTCTGTCATCACATCTTTACCGAAAGGCGTAATAAACCTTAATCGATCAAAATACCAACGCGCAGCGCCAAACACTCTTGGTTCAACTTGATAATTCCCCCACTGCCATTGAACCCCTAGTCCGATATCTAAGCTAGTTTGCAGTACAGAGTAACCTTCTGAGCGATCATTAAGGCTACTTCTGTAACCTGCATAATAAATGCGATTAACCCATACAGGTGTATATTTAGGGCTATCAAGCGAATATAACGATGATATGCCAGTGGAAAAGATACCGACATTACTACTATTGGCCAAATTATGGCCATAGCCTAAATCTAAATAGCTTTCTATGGTCAATTTATCGTTAACAAACCAATGATATTCTATTCCTGGCGTAATGGTTAACGTGCCAACCTTATCAGGAATTTCGCCTTCAGGAAGTTCTTCAAAAGAGTAATCAAAAAAGCCCAATGACAAAGGTAAACGTAACTTAACTAAGTGATCTTCTGCTTCATCAATATCCCAAGACATTGGAATATTCACTACCGCAGCACTTTGTCCTGAGGTTCGGTAAATACCGCTACCTATATAATTAGCAAAAGCATAATGGGAAGCATCTGGATTATTCTCGCTAACTTGAGAAAAACTTGCGGGGAAAAACAAGTAAGCCACAGCAAAGGCCATGGCTTTTATCAATATGTTGTCCTTGATCGGCAGACAACCCAGGGCAGCAAAAAGGTTATTTCTGCTCGTCATTAAAGTGATGCTCAGACATCATATGCCCAAGTTGGGTTGACTTGGTTTTAAGATAATCTTCATTGTAGCGGTTTTTACCCACTTGTAATGGGACACGTTCAGCCACTTCAATACCTACATCTTGCATTGCGATGACTTTACGAGGGTTGTTCGTCATTAAACGAACTTTTTTAACCCCAATTTGTTCAAGCATAGGCTTAATCATATCGTATTTGCGCATATCAGCTTGAAAACCTAAGCGCTCATTTGCTTCAACAGTATTCGCCCCTTGGTCTTGCAGCTGGTAAGCGCGAATTTTGTTCAACAGACCAATGCCACGGCCTTCTTGACGCAAATACAAAATAAAGCCCTGCCCAAGCTCTGCGATGGTTTGCATAGCTGTTTGCAACTGAAATCCACAATCACAACGCAAACTAAATAAGGCGTCACCAGTTAAACATTCTGAATGGATCCGCCCTAATATTGGTTCATTCGTATCTAATTGACCAAAGGTTAAGGCGACATGTTCTTTGCCAGTTTCAGTATCTTCAAAACCATGCATGTCAAACACGCCCCAAGGAGTGGGTAATGTTGAAGTGGCGATATATTTAATCGTCATGAATTAGACCTTACGACAACGCTCATTACTTGAGACTTATAAAACAAACCTAAAGACCAAAAGTAAGAGACCATATGGATTAAACTTACTGGTGTTTGACTAGATTTTTACGCTAAAACAGGGCTGAAATTAAAACTTATTCGGTGCGAAACCGGTTACCGCCTTTATGCCCATTTCACGACCAAGAGCCGTCATCGGATGAACAACAACTAAACCTTTAACAGTCTTTTTTAACTTACCCATGTCAGCTTGTTCAGCTTTGGTCAATTCACGTTTAAAAGGTAAATTTCTAACTTCACCACCCTCTTTGTTAAGCTGACGTGTTTGTTGACCTTTAACATTGGCTATGCGCTTTGTAACTGCCGTAATTTCTCTTTTGAACTGCATAATAATCGCTGTATCGCCACGCTGTTCAGCAGCGGCTAATTTACGACGAAACTTGTCTAGTTTATCATTAAGTGATTGCAGTTCTTGCTTTAAATTCATTACTTTACCTTTAAACTCACATTGAGTTGCATCAACAATCACAATGAAAGTAGCCAACTCGACAATTATAAATAAACCGCTTTGCGATTTAAGCTGGGAATTATATACCCAAAGCCTCATATTTTGCGAACATCTAGCCAAGGTTTATCAATAATTTTATTGATTTCATCAGATTTTGTAGGGGTATCTGCTAACACTGTCATAATCTGCTTGGGTTCAATACAAGCATCGTCGACTTTTCGGTCGCTTAACATTGACACTAATTTATCTAAGGCTTGCTGTTTCTGAATAAGCTCTTCAATTAACTGCTGCATGTGTTGCTGTTTTTGCTGCAAAAAAGTCAGTGCATCTTGATGATCCACTTTAGATGCGATCCCCAAAAAAGGCTTGATTTCTTCTAATGTAAACCCCAAGCTTTGACCAAGTTTTATCAACTGCAAATTGGCCAGCACATTATTTTGATAATCTCGATAGCCATTTGCTGCACGCTGCGGGTTAGCAATTAATCCTTGTTGTTCATAAAAACGGATCCGACTGGTTGTTAATCCACTTAATGATGCGACCTCACTTATCTTCACGCTATTGCCTATTGACCTTAAAGTTAGCTTTAAGGATATGCTACCAGCAAACTGGTAACAACAAACCATAAAAGATGAATATTAGCCCATTAAGTAAAGTATCAATATCTTCGCGTTTGAATTTGAAAAATCGTATCGTCAAAGCCGCAATGGAAGAAAACTTAGCCAATGCAAACCAGCAACCAGATGATGCGCTATACACCTTGTACCGTCGTTGGGCTAATGGTGGTGTGGGATTAATTATTACCGGAAATGTAATGGTTGATCGCCAAGCCATGACAGGCCCAGGCGGTGTCGCATTAGATGAGTTATCTGACTTATCAGCGTTTAAAAAATGGGCGGAAAGTGGTAAACAGAATAATACCCGTTTATGGATGCAAATTAATCACCCAGGCAGACAAGTCTATAAGGCCCTTGGAGGTAAAAATATTGCCCCTCGGCAATTGCTCTAGATCTAGGTAAACATTCAAGGTTATTTACTCTTCCTAAAGCCATGAACGAAGCGGATATTTTAGATGTGATTAAACGCTTTGTTACCACTGCGACACTGGCAAAATTAGCGGGGTTTGACGGGGTACAAATTCATGCTGCTCATGGCTATTTATTAGCCCAATTTTTATCTCCGCTCACTAATCAGCGAAGTGATAAATGGGGAGGGAGTTTAATTAATCGAGCGCGTTTATTAATCGAAATAGTCAAAGCCATTAAGTATGCATGCGGTAATGATTTTGATATTACGGTTAAGCTTAATTCGGCAGATTTTCAACGTGGGGGATTTGACATAGACGACGCTCGTCAAGTGATTGATATGTTGAGTGTCATCGATATAGATTTGATTGAACTTTCTGGTGGTAGCTTTGAAGCGCCCGCAATGCAAGGCAGGACTGCCGATGAGCGAACATTAGCACGTGAGGCTTATTTTTTAACCTTTACTCAGCAACTCGCGAAAACCTCACCAGTCCCCTTAATGTTAACTGGCGGAATTTATCGCTTAGCCACAGTGAATAATGTTTTGCATGCAGGTTTTGCATTATGTGGTATTGCTAGCGCACTTGCCTATACGCCAGATTTAGTAAATCGTTGGCAATTAAACCCAAACTTTTGTGTGAAAATTAATCCCCCAATTGGCACAATAAACCACTAGCAAGTTTAGCTACCATGGCATTAGTGAAGCGGCAATTGAAACGAATGAGCTTGGGTGATAAACCGCGATTAACCGACTCAGCCCTGTTCACTTTAATCACAGATAGAATACGCTTTACCCAAAAAGCGAAAGCATATAAACAACAACTAGATAGATCTAATCTGAAAAAATAATCACTAAAAAAAGATAGCTACAAAAAAGGGTTAACAACCGTTAACCCTTTAATTTTTTTAATAATTAGCTTTAGATCTACTCATTGAGATAATGTATTTGTTGATTACTGCTGCCACGCCACTTGAGTGAAGGGTCAGCTTTATCTTGTTCAAACTTGCCGTCAATTAACACATCAACATGATCAATCACAGCCTGTTGTTGCGGGGTTAAATTAGCCCGTTTATAACCCGACCATAACCAAATATCTTTGCCAATACATTCGCTTTTCACCCGTTTAACCAACTGTAATACAGCGCTTAAATTTGCTGGATACAGCGGGTCTCCGCCACTTAACGACAAACCTTTACGAACAATACGTGTGTCTTGTAAATCAGTAATAATTTGATCTTCTAATGCTTGGGTAAACTCATGCCCAGAATCCACTCGCCAAGTTGACTGATTGTAGCAGCCACGACAGGCATGGTCGCAGCCACTCACAAACAAGGTACAACGGGTACCAGTACCGTTAACCACGTCAACCGAATGATAGACATGATAATGCATTAGATGTGCTTCACTCTGCGCTTCACTTCTTCTTGTTTACCATAATTAAATGGTCTTGCATCTGGACTGCCCAAGTAGCCGCATACGCGACGAGTAACCGACACGCGACTAGGTTCATGATTGCCACATTTGGGGCAAACAAAACCTTTACTAGTACAGTTAAATTCGCCCACAAAGCCACAGTCGTAACACTCGTCGATTGGGGTGTTAGTGCCGTAATATGGCACCCTTGTATAACTGTAATCCCACACTTGCTCTAACGCTTCAGTGTTGTGCTGCATGTTAGGGTATTCACCGTAACAGATAAATCCACCACTGGTGATTTCTGGGTAAGGCATTTCAAAATCAATTTTGTCAAACGGATTCACTTTTTTCTCAACATCTAAATGGAAGCTGTTGGTGTAGTAACCTTTATCGGTTACGCCTGCAATGAGGCCGAATTGTTTGGCGTCAATACCGCAAAAACGACTGCACAGGTTTTCACTTGGCGTACTGTATAAGCTAAAGCCATAACCGGTTTCTTCGGTCCATCTGACAGTGGCTTGCTTCATGTATTCAATAATGGCGATGGCTTTTTTACGTAATACTTCATTGTCATAAACATGCGTATCATTGCCATAAAGAGCGTTAATGGTTTCATGTAAACCGATAAAACCTAATGAAATTGACGCGCGACCATTTTTGAAAATTTCAGACACATCATCATCAGCTTTTAATCTCACCCCACAAGCCCCTTCCATATACAGAATGGGCGCAACACGGGCTTTAACACCCACTAAACGGGCGATGCGCGTATCTAATGCTTTACGGGCAATATCTAATCGTGCATCTAATAATTCGTAGAATGTCGTTTCATTACCACCAGCTTCGATAGCAATACGCGGTAAGTTAATGCTAACCACCCCTAAATTATTACGACCTTCATGAATTAACTGCCCATCTTGCTCAAATGCCGATAAAAACGAACGACAACCCATTGGGGTTTTAAATGAGCCAGTTACTCGCTCAACTTGCTCATAATTAAGGATATCGGGATACATTCTCATGCTGGCACATTTTAGTGCCATCTTTTTGATATCATAATTAACGTCTTGCGCTTTATGGTTAACACCATCGCGGATAGCAAATACTAACTTAGGGAAGACCGCTGTTTTATGGTTTTTACCTAAACCAGCCATGCGCACAGTTAAAATAGACTGCTGAATTAAACGTGATTCCCAGCTTGTTCCTAAACCGAAACCAAACGTCACAAAAGGGGTTTGTCCATTGGCGGTATGTAAAGTGTTCACTTCATACTCAAGTGATTGAAATGCGTCATGACACTCTTTTTCTGTTTGCGCCATCGCAAAAGCGTCAACGTCTTTTACATCCCATTTTTGCGCGACAATGCGATGCTTTTGATAACTTTTTTGAACAAACTCAGCTAGCACTTCATCTATACGATTAATGGTCGTGCCGCCATAAATATGACTCGCCACTTGAGCAATAATTTGTGCGGTGACAGCTGTTGCAGTTGAAATCGATTTGGGTGTCTCAATCTCTGCATTACCCATTTTAAAACCGTGGGTGAGCATGCCAGCCAAATCAATCAGCATACAATTAAACATTGGGAAAAAAGGTGCATAGTCAAGATCGTGATAATGGATCTCACCACTTTCATGAGCAGCGACAACATCTTTTGGTAATAAATGAGATTTAGCATAATGCTTGGCCACAATGCCCGCTAATAAATCGCGCTGGGTAGGAATAACCTTGGCATCTTTATTGGCATTTTCATTCAGAATGCTTGAGTCACTTTGCTCAACTAAGCCACGGATTTCACAATTTAGTTTACTTTTCGCTTCACGGCGAACATCACGATCATGACGATACTCAATATAATGCCGTGCAACCTCTTTATAAGGCCCCGACATCAGTTCATTCTCAACCGCTTTTTGCAGGTGATGAATCTCGACTTCGTTTTGATTGCTAAATTGCTGCTCAACAATAACTGCTAAAGTTTGAGCGTAGTCATTATCTGATTGGCCTGCAGACTCCATTGCTGCAATAACAGCGTCTTTAATTCGACTATGATCGAACTCTGTACGGCAACCATCCCTTTTAATAACAACCAACATAACAAACTCTCCAACGCAACACAGATACCTATATATCTGTACAAAAAGCAAACCAAACACAATATATAGTGTATTAGGCGCTAAATTTACACTAGGCGTCTTGATCTAGATCATGATTTTAAAGGCTAAGAACAAGCAAAAAGAATTTGTGTCGGTAGGGCCAATGAAACAAAATTTGCCACTTGACCCCACAGTAAAAAGTCGATAATGAGCCGTATATGATAACAAGCTGATCTAGTTTTTTATGATAGCTTTAATAAGATGACTGATGTTTTCTACGGCTTGTCTGCCCGCTAATATGGCATCTTTTGCACGATGAAACTCCATGGTGCCAATACCACTGACATCTGGCACGATGCAAATGTCAGGCGGGTCTCCCATCAAGCGCGCACGTTTATGGCGCTGTTCAAGAATCTCCATAGATTGTGACATCACCGCCAGCATACCTGGAGTTGATTTGCCTCGTTGAGAAAACTTATCACTAATACCTGTTAAGTACTCTTTTCCCTTACCCCATAAATCCATAAACCCAGACTCTGGCTGCTCATCCCTTGCAACAATGCCGGTAAATTTGGGTGACTTACTGACCAACTGCTGTGGTAACAACTGTAATTGTGACCGACGATGACCGTGAAGATCCACCGCAATCACAATATCTACCCCAAGTGAACGACATAAAGAAACCGGTACAGGATTAACCACAGCACCATCAACTAACCAATGACCATCTTGTTGCAACGGCGGCAAAAAGCCGGGCATTGAGCAAGATGCTCTAACTGCATGGCGTAATTCACCTTGCTTAAACCAGACCTCTTGACCTGTGTATAAATCTGTTGCAACCGTTGCAAAAGGCCGTTTCAATTGTTCAATATTTATGGCACCGATTTGTTTTGACATAACATCAAACACTTTTTCACCACTGATAAGGCCACCCTTTCGCCAGCCAATATCCATCAGTCCAAGTACATCCCAACTTGAAAACCCACTTACCCAGGCTTTTAATTCAGGCAAATGATCATTAGCATAAGCTGCACCCACCAGCGCACCTACTGAACAACCGGCAATTTTATCGGGGTAGATACCTAACTCGGCCAGTCCTTCTAACACTCCAATGTGTGCCCAACCTTTAGCAGCACCACTGCCTAAGGCTAACCCAATCGTTAAACCATTATTTTTATTTGATTTATCCATAAATACTGCATGACTCCTTACAAGTAGTTAATGGCTCAATGATATTTCGCAAATAGCATAAACAAGCACGGCTTTGTTGGCTATAGTCAGAGTAACCAGTTATAATACTCGGCTATTATTTTCTAGGGGATTTACCGTTGCAGTTTACTGATTTTTCGCTTGATAAACGCTTGTTAGACAGTTTAAAACATATGGGTATCAGTACCCCTACTGAAATTCAACAACAAGCCTTACCTATTGCTTTAGCTGGCAAAGATTTGATGGCCTCATCAAAAACCGGCTCTGGTAAAACCTTGGCGTTTTTATTGCCAGCGATGCAACGGATTATTTCATCTCGCCCGCTTTCTAAAAAAGACCCACGAGTACTGATACTGTTACCAACCCGAGAATTAGCCCAACAAGTCTATGGCCAATTACGCTTATTGGTAGCAAACACCCAATATAAAGCAATTAGCGTATTAGGTGGGGAAAACTTTAACGATCAAGCTAAAGCCCTATCCCGCGACCCACACTTTATTGTCGCCACTCCAGGCCGCATTGCCGATCACCTACAACAACGTCATTTGTTTTTAAATGGCCTTGAGTTATTAATATTAGATGAAGCGGATCGCATGCTTGACTTAGGCTTTGCCGAGCAACTCAAAGCCATTAATGTCGCAGCAGACCATAAACGTCGTCAAACCTTAATGTTTTCTGCAACCTTAGATCATGACAGTATTAATGACATTGCCACAACTTTATTAAATAACCCAAGTCATGTGGCAATTGGTGCCAGTTATGCTGAGCACAAAGACATTGAGCAAAAAGTGTTTTTTGCCGATCATTTAGATCATAAGCAAGCGTTATTAAGCCACATACTTAAGCAACCTGAACATAAACAAACGATTGTGTTTACCGCAACCCGTGCCGATACTGACCGATTAGCAACATTGTTGGCCGAGCAAGGGTTTTCTACTGCGGCGTTAAGTGGTGATTTAAAACAATCTGCTCGTAATCAAATTATGGACCAATTCAGTCGTGGTCAGCAGCAAGTATTAATCACCACTGATGTCGCTTCTCGCGGCCTAGATTTAGTTAACGTATCTTTAGTGGTTAACTTTGATATGCCTAAATTTGCTGAAGAATATGTGCATCGCATTGGACGTACGGGTCGTGCCGGCGCAAAAGGGGTGGCGATTTCGTTTGTTGGCCCCAAAGATTGGCAAAACTTTTTACAAGTGCAAACTTTTTTACGCAAAAACTTCAATTTCAGTACCATTGATGGCTTACCCGCTAAGTTTTCTGGTTTAAGTGCCAAAGCAGACAAAGCCGTAGGCCATAAAGTCGCTGCTAAAGCAAAGGCTAAAACCAAAGCTAAGAGTGCAGTAAAAGCAAAAGCGGCACCTAAACGCGATAAGCGATTTATTACTGGTGTGGATATTGGTGATGCGCCTATGCGCCGCAAAGCCAAACCAACAGCCATTGTTGAACAAGATATTTTTGACAAAAATAGTCAAGATTTAGATGATTAATTTTTAGTCGCCAATTAAATTACCTTGGCACTAATATTGTTAGATTAGGAAAAAACATGAAAGTTTGTGGTGTAGAATTAAAAGGTGGCGAAGCCATCATCGCATTATTAAATTATGAAGGCGAAACCTTCAATGTACCAAGCTGTCGTCAAATGTCGTTCAGCATTTCAAACTCAGCAAGCACTGAATCGCTTCGTGAGTTTCATTTTGCTTTCCATAAATTAATGGCTGACTACAAGGTCGATCAAATTGCCATTATTGAACGTGAGCAAAAAGGTAAATTAGCTGGAAGTGCCACCTCATTCAAATTAGAAGCGGCAATTCAAATCACTGAACTACCTGTGGCAATCATTTCACCTGTTACCATTAAAGAGCAAATGAAGCGCAACCCTCCTCAAGCAGACTTTGACTCATTAGATTTAAAACGCGTGCAAAAAAATGCCTTTGATGTGGCTTATGTTCACCAAAATCGTCTGATTTTTGGTAAAGCGTAAATTAGTTATAAATTAGGGCTTTATGACAACATAAAGCCCTTTTACTAAGCAAGATGCCTATGACAAACATCAAACCTCGCAAACCTCAAGCGCCCCCAAAAATGCCGCTAAAATCGGCCAGCCAAGCATTAAAACCTAAAACCGATATTCGCCAGTTAGTCACCAGCGCAGACATTAGCAAGCAACACGCTGAACGCAGTCCTTTACGCTATATCAAGGGGTATCGACCTGAACTTATCGCACAAATTCAAACCCTAGTTGATAACCATGCTTTAGCTGATCATCTACTCAAGCGTTACCCGCAAGTGCATGACGTGAGAACCGATAAAGCCCTATACGAATTAGCGATGTCGCTTAAAAATGAATTTATGCGTCAGTCTGATCCTCTGTCAAAAGTGATTTACGATGATAAAATCAGCTTAAGCCATCAGGCATTAGGTTTGCACACTTACGCAAATCGCCGACAAGGCAATAAAGTTAAGGCTAAAAACGAAATACGCATTTCATCACGGCTTAAAACCATACCATTTGATTTACTAAAAATGGTTGTAGTGCATGAATTGGCGCATTTACGGGAAAAGGAGCACAACAAAGCTTTTTATCAGTTGTGTACATTTATGCAAGCAGATTACCACCAGCTTGAATTTGATATGCGGTTATTATTAATTGCTGAAGAAGTAGAACAATCGCCCTACCCATAAAAAATCCCCGAATAAGCCAGTTTATTCGGGGATTATTTTTTATAGATTCATGTTTGAATGACTTATTTAACCCAATTCCATCATCATTTTGCGACTACGCACAATTGAACTGAACTCTGATAGTTCTTTTTTCGGTAAGGTTTTCGCTTCAGCGATATTGGCTTTCATCGGATCAACCGGACGACCATTTACGTGGAATTCATAATGTAAATGCGGGCCTGTTGATGCACCGGTGTTCCCGGATAATGCAATCAATTGGCCGCGTTTAACTCGCTGACCCTTTCTCACTTTAAAGCTTGATAAATGCAGATAACGAGTGCGCACTTTATTGTCGTGCTCAATCACTATGTACTTACCGGCAAAAGCATGATTTGCCACCATAGTCACGACACCATCACCTGGCGCCACAACAGCAGTACCAACGGGTGTTGCAAAGTCAGTACCATTATGGGGACGCACACGCCCCGTAATAGGATGCTTACGCTTAGGGTTAAAGCGAGAACTCATGCGGTAATTTTTATTTAATGGAATACGCTGAAAAGCAGGCGCTAAACTCTGGCCTTTTTCATCATAAAAATTACCATCAGTGTATTGAAACGCAGTAATTTTACGACGTCCCGAGTGAATTTCAATGCCATCAATATTAGAGTTACCCGTTAATTCACCTTCAACATATTGATCATTGAGGAGTACTGAAAAACGATCGCCAGCATGAAGATCACGAGCAAAATTTAATTTACTTTTTAATAGTCGTTCAATTTTTTGAATTTCACCGGCACTTAAACCAGCGGCTTTGGCTGACACGTAAAAAGAGCCATTAATTTCACCACCAATGATCCGATTTTGCCAAATTCCATCAATGTTGATGTCTTCAACACCATAACTACCATCATCAAAACGAGTAAAAACCACTTGCCTTGCAGGGTTGAAATACAATTCCATCTTAATCAGGTTGCCTTGAGCATCATCCCAAAATTGAATGCGGTTGCCTGGTAATAAGGTATCTAAAGCTAATACTTCTAAATCAGCCTCTAATACCTTGTACATGACTTGTTGATTAATACCGGCCATTTCAAACAACTTGCTTAACGTGTCGCCGGTTTCGATTACATGATCAAGAACAGGGATAGGGTCTTCTAGATTGTCAACAAATTCAGATTCATAAGCAACGTTTGGTAGTAATGATTCAATATCTAATGCAACAGGAATACGTTGAGATGAAAACTCTTGAGGTGTTGGCCACAGCAGTGCTGCACCAATAATAAATACACTTGCCAATAAAGTTTTCTTATGCAAGTTGGGTAAGTTATTAAAACTTACTATCGGCTTATTCAAGCCCAAATTTTTACTTGTTTGCAATGAATATTCCACCTAAAAGACGTTATTTTTATTTTGTTGTTATTTTATTATTAAGCTGTCGATACAAACTATTTATCTGATAAAAATCAACGCTTTTATGGCACAGCTTGGCATACAAACGATTAATTAACCTTTGTTTCAGCAAGAAAGTGCCACATAAATTAATTTATGAGGCTCTTTTATATCAAATAAATGTCATATTACAAATATAAAACAACTGTCTTTTACATTAATTATTGAGCTAGATTGCACTATTCATCGTAGTTTGCGACAAATCACCAACAAAATTTACTTTGCAATTGCAAACTCTTTTTGTAGTTTACTTACGCCAAGTCCATTCATTTTATGTACTTTAATTTGTACGGCTATGCGCTCTTTCATCGCCTCAATATGACTAATCACACCAATCATTTTGCCTGATGCATTTAAATTATCTAATGCATCTAAAGCGATATCTAAGGTTTGGCTGTCTAAGGTACCAAAACCTTCATCTAAAAATAACGAATCAATACTGGTTTTGTGACTGACCAAATCAGATAAAGCCAAAGCCAAAGCCAAGCTAACTAAAAAGCTTTCTCCGCCCGATAAAGTGCGCGTATCTCGCACTGCATCGGCTTGCCAAGTGTCTAGCACTTGCAATTCCAGTGCCTCGCTATCTTTACGCTGCAATTGATAGCGGCCATGTAAACGACCTAATTGACGATTAGCTAAGGCAACCAAATGATCTAGGGTTAGCCCTTGAGCAAACTTACGGAATTTATCGCCTTTTTGAGAGCCTATCAGAGCATGCAAGTAGGCCACTTCATCATACTGCTGTTTTGCATTGTCATAGCAGGCTAATAGTTCACTTTGATGTTTACGCAGCTCTTCATCTTGTTTGATTGTATGTCGCAATTGCCATAAGTTTTGCTGCAGACTTTGTTGCTGCTCTTTCAGTGCGAGGTTCTGCTGAGTGATCAGTGGCGCATCGGTTAATTTATATTGATTTTCAGCCGCTTGGTGTTGCAAAGTTTGCTGTTGCTTTTGGGTTTGTGTGAGTAATACCTTGCGTTCGTGAAGCTGACTATCAAGTGATTGTTTCAATGCCTGCAGTGATTGACGCTGCTGAGGGGAAATCAACGCTTGCTTAAAGTCTGCAGCATTCTCAAATGGGCTAAGCTCAAGCGCCTGTGTCCATTGACTATGTGATTGGCTATGCTCATCTTTCACTTGTTGTAACTGCGCTTGCAAGCTTTGTAATTGGGTAGATTGTGTATTGCGCCTAGATTGAATCTGTTGCAATAACTCAACTTGAGTTTGCAATTGCTGCTCACCTTGGGCAATGGCTTGCTCAACTTTATGTTTTTCTGTTTGAGTCTTTTTATCACCAAATAGCGCTATCCGCTGAGCGATTTTTTGCTGCCTGCTTTGTTGTAACTGCTGCAAGTTCTGCTCACCGGCTTGCTGCTGTTGAATCAGCGCTGCGACTTGCAGTTGTAGCTGTTCATCTTTTTGTTGCAACATGGCTAATTGCTGGCGATTATCAAGCAAACCTTGACTCGCTTGTTGCCATTGCTGCATTGAAACAGATAAACCGGATAACCAAAAGGTTAATTCAGCTAAAGTTACACTTTCGCTTAACCTTGCCCCAGTTGTTTGAGTTACATGAGTTGGCAGCTCTAAACCACAAGCGTTAGCTTGATGATTAAGATTGAGTAATATTGTATTTTTTTCGGCAATAAGGTCTGCTATTTGCTGATACTGGCGTTCAAGAAACTGCTGTGCAGAAGCTGTTTGTTGCGTGAGCAGTTGAAGTTGATTGGTCGTTTGCTGCAACTTCTTATCATTGTGAGCTTTTTGCTCAATGAGCTGACTTTTGAGCTCATTTTGCTGGGTCAGTTTGTCTAATGTCTCAGCAAGGGTTTGCTGCTCAAACTGCTTATTTTCAGTGAACTGAGTTAATAAGCTTTGTACATTTGGCTGGGTAAAATCACCAGCAAATGATAATGACGCAGCCAATTGTGCAGCCTGATTTAATGTATTGTTAATTTGTTCGACAAGCTTTTGTAATTGCTGCTGTTTATTTTTCTGCTCCACGGTGTATTCGGTTAAGCGATGTTTCTGCTGCTCACCTTTAGTTTTTAAATCATCTAACTCAGCTTGCAAGCTTAATTCTCGCTGCTCAGTTTGCGATAAGTTGATGGCTTGATATTGCTCAACAAGCGGATGACTGGTTGAGCCACAAAGCGCACAAGGTTGGCCTTCAACTAATTTAGCTCGCTCATGCGTCAAGTCTGCAATATGACGCTCTTGCTTTAGCAGCTGTTGAACATCTTTAACCTGTTGATTTTTATCTGACCATGCTTGTCGCGTCTGCGCTAACATTTGCTCTTGCTGACTAATCGTATCGCTAAGTTGTCCGAGCTGATGAGTTAACTGCTGTTGTTCATTTTCCGCATGAGTATATTGTGTATAAAGCTGCGTTAATTGAACGCGCTGCCCCTGCTGGGCAAGCAATTGCTGATACTGTTGGGTTAACGCTCGCTCTGATTGACCATTTAATAACGTCGTAATTTGTTGTTCAAGGGTTTCAAGCCGCTGGGCTTCATCAACAGCCTGTTGATTTAAAACTTGTATCGTCGTTTGTAATTGCGCAGTGCTCTGCTCATTTTCAAGCAATTGGCTGTTTGTTTGGTTAATTTCGGTATCAATATTGGTTAATTGGGCGTGCTGTTGCTGCAACTGACTTAATTGGGTTTGCCAGCCACTGATATGTTGGCAAATTAGCTCCCCTTTGGGGTAGGCAGAAACTTGTGGCATTAATGCGCTGTTTTGCTCATTAATAAGGGTAATTTGCTGAGAAATCTGCTGCTGTTCTTGTCTTAGTGTTTGCTGCTGACGGCTAGTTTGATCACAATTGGCTTGTTGCTGCTGAACTTGCTGTGTTAACACCTCAATATCATGATCAAGTGGTACAACTTGGTTATCGATTAACTGTACTAATTGCTGATATTGTTGCTTAGCGGCTTTTAGCTCAGTTTGCAGCTGCGCGGTCAAAGGCTCGCTAGTAGCAAGCTCCTGCTCGGTTTGTTGCAAATGTTCACTGATTTCATTTATTTGTTTTTCAACTAATGCCACTTTATCGGCAAGTTGCGATTGACGCTCATACAAGGTTAACAGCTTTTCAGCGGGTTCACTATCGGCCAACTTTTGCAAGGCTGTTTGTTGTTCATCCAGCGCCTGCTGCGCATCTAGTAAGGCATTTTGGCAAAGCAATAACTGCTTATCCGCTTGCTCCTTATCGGTTAACCACAATAAAAATGCCTGATATTTGGTTAAAGTAAGCTCTATTTGACTTAGTTCTTTGCTAAGAGCTTGTTGCTGCTGTTGGTTATCACTTATTTGATCGTCGCTTAGCAACTTAACATGACCTATTTGGCTTTCAAGTAATGCTAATGCTTGCTTTGATTGACTAAAGTGCTGATGCACTCTTTCAGATATTTGACCATAAATTTCCGTGCCCGTTAGCTCTTCAAGTAATTCTGCACGTACATTGGCATCGGCATTTAAAAAGGCGGCAAACTCACCTTGAGACAACATCATCGACTTAGTAAATCGGGCAAAGTCTAAACCCGTTATTTGTTCGATTAACTCTGCTTTTCGCTTGATTTGACTGGCAATAATTTTACCATCCGCCATTTTTGCCAATTCAACTTGAGCATCTTGTAAATTGCCATCAGCGTTATCGCGTGCACGACGTTGACTCCAAAAAGCCCGATATCCCACCCCTTTTACTTCAAACTCCACTTCAGCTAAACACTCACTCGTGCCACGCGTCATGAGTTCATTGGTGGTTTTAGAAATCACCGATAAACGCGGTGTGCGATGATACAGTGCCAAGCAAATAGCATCTAAAATGGTGGTTTTACCTGAGCCTGTCGGGCCAATAATGGCAAATAAGCCATTCTCGGCAAATGGGCTTTGGCTGAAGTCAATTTTCCATTCATCTTGTAATGAATTGATGTTTTTAAAACGCAGGCTCAATATTTTCATGATTGCGCCTCCTGTTGCTCAAGTTTGACCTCTTCGACGACTTGCTCGAAGCGCTGACAAATACGGACCTTAAACGCTTCATCATCAATCTGCTCTTGAGCTAAACGGCGCTGAAACACCTCACTGACCGATAATTCATCTAAGGTTTCATTTTGGTGTTTTGTCATAGTCGATTGTTGTCGCCCACGAGCCCGTTTCAACTGTAATACTTCAACGGCTTTATTTGCGGTCATGGCTGCTATGCGGTTTTGTAAATCGGACAAAAAATCTTGCTCTGTGACTTCAATACTTAGCCAAGTTTGACTGAAAGCAGAGCTTGACTCTGTAGCGGTGTAAATATCTGCAAGTCCTGCGATTTGCTGCTCAATAAAGGCCAAATTACCTGTCAGATATTGCATTGGCTGGAACATTGGCACAGCCAATGTGGTTAAACTCAGTTGGCATTGATGATCAAACTCCACTAAAAAAACACTTTTATTGGCCTGATTATCTTTGTTTAGCTCATCAAAGCTTAATGGTAATGGTGAACCGCTATAACGAATATGATCAGTTTTAGCAATGCTTTGTGGACGATGAATATGCCCAAGGGCAATGTAATCTGCAGGAGGAAACAACTGAGCGTTAAAGGCATCTAAACTGCCAATATATATATCTCTGACTGATTCTGAAGTACTGGCGCCAACGGTGGTTAAATGACCCGTTGCCACTATCGGTAAGCGGCGGCCTAAAGTGTCAAGGTATTGTTGATTCAGACTTTGAGCCTGCTGGTAACTGGCCTGATAATAGTCGGCAATGGCATTGCCTAGTTTTAGCTGTTTATCTTTTGCAGACTCGCCCATATTACTTTTGACTAATTCACGGGGACGCAGAAAAGGCAAACCACAAATCAGCGCACCGGGTTCGCCTTGACGGTTATTGACCACAAAAACATGTTCTTCGGGAGTGTCATAAGCGCCGGGGATCACCTTGGTATTTAAGCAAGCAAGTAACTCTTTAGATTCACCAAGCATAGATACCGAATCATGATTGCCCCCTAATATAATCAGCTGACACTCAGCCTGCTGCATTTGCACGATAAACTGGTTGTATAATGCGCGGGCATAACTTGGCGGCGTGCCTGTATCAAAAATATCACCAGCGACAATTAGCGCATCAACTTGATGCTCAGCAATTTGGGCTAACAACCACTGCATAAAAGCTTGATGCTCAGCGCCTCGGCTTTTGCCAAAAAAGTGTTGGCCTAGATGCCAATCAGAAGTATGAATAATGCGCATATTGTTCAGCTCAATTAATTTAAAAATACATTACATGTATTGCGACCACAAGAGTTTAATACTCATGGTAAATGACATGATGACCACCAATGGTTTGATGATTTTAGTCCCTTTGGTCACAACCAAACGCGAGCCTAAGGTTGCCCCAATTGCTTGACCAACTATCATGATTAACCCAAGCACCACTGCTATTTGACCACCAATAATAAAAAAGATTAACGATGCAACATTGGTTGCAAAGTTCAATACCTTGGCATGGGCCGTTGCCTTAGCTAAACCGAAACCAGCTAATGACACAAAGGCTAACGCAAAAAAGCTACCCGTACCGGGCCCAAAAAAACCATCATAAAAACCCACACCTAAAGCGGCCGTAAAGGCAAATAGCGTAGGAGTTAATACTTGTTGGCGATCTTCTTCAGCTATCTTTTTTGAGAACAAAAAATAACAACCAATAATTAAAATAAGAAATGGCAATACCAATTCAAGCAATTCAGCATCGATCATTTGCACTAATATGGTGCCGATTGCCGAGCCAACAAAAGCGCAAATGAGGGCTAATCTCATGGCGTTTAAATCAACCATGCCTTTGCGAATAAAGTACAAGCTGGCAAAAAAACTGCCACCACAAGCCTGCAGTTTATTCGTGCCCAGTGCTGCAGCTGGCGGTAAACCTGCCCACATGAGTGCAGGAATAGTCAGTAAACCTCCACCACCTGCAATAGAGTCAATAAAACCGGCTAAAATAGCCACAGCAAAAAGGATCACAGCGAGTTGTAGAGTGAGTTCAAACATGATTATCAGATAAGAAAAAGTCAGACTGTTATTAGACATTCTTTGTAGACAAATTACAAAGTATCAATCAATAAATCAGCGTCAGAAGATGATAAAAGATGCCTTGTTTACTGCAACAAGGCATCTTTGTAAAAAACCAATTGTTAACTCAAAAGCATCACTCAGCCTTAAAGGCCAATGTTATTTACTTCAGAGGCTGAAAATCCAAGTTGCTCAGCATAAGTTTGATTGGGTGAAATTCGAAACTCAAAGCGTAAAATTTGCAAGCAGGCATCAAAAAAAGCCTCACCTAACCAAGCCTTATCATATTGCATTAACGCATTAATAATACCATCAGCTCCACAATCACCTTTGTAACTGTCAGGCACTAAGGCATCAACAAAGCTAGCAACAAGTCCATATAAATCTTTTTCTGCTTGGCCTTCAACTTCCCACAAAACCGGATCAGCGTATTTAGCAGCATAATGCGTCGCAACTACATCGAGGCCCACGCCAAAATTCACTAAAGTGGCATTGCCATGAGCACAGATAATATTTTTGGGGCAAATTGCACCATGGTAAATATCCAAGCTGTGTAGGTACTGTAATGCACTGAGTATTTGCACAAACCAATTAAACGGCTGTCCAATTTCAATATTTTTTATTTCGTCTAAGGTTTGCCCTTGAGCCCAGCTACGAGCAATAAACAACTCGCTAGACTGAGGCAACTGACCAAATGCTAAGACTCGTTCAATATGGGGATGATAAATTTTAGCCACACTGCGATACATATTACTCAGTGATGGCCAGTGGGCATCAACTTGTTGATAAACACTGATCACACAAGGGTAGTTACCTTGAATGTGTCTGGCTTGCCACAACTGACTGCGCTCGCTTGCTTCTAGCAAAGTAGTTAACTTGTAATGGTGGTCGATAACGGCGCCAGGCTCGATAACGATTTTATCAGGCAAACTATCGCATACACCGAGGTCAATTAAGGCGGATAAGTCACAGCGAACAGCATCTAAATCAATGGTTTTACCTTGAGCAGCATCCCGATACCAATGATAAATTCTTGGTTGATGAGTACGTTCAGCAAGCTTTAAGAAAGCATTAGCATATTGGGCGATATCTTCTGAAGTATTAACGTTATCTCTGATATCAATAAATTCTACGTCGGCGTCATCAGAAACAAACACACAATGGCTTTCCCAACCGCCAATGGTAAAACCACGACGATGAATTTGCTGCAAACCGGTTATACTACGGCGCAATATTTCAAGTAATTGATATGTACTTTGCTGCTCAACCTCAAAGACATTGAGCGGAATACCACGCGGCATTCGGATGGGCAGAACGATTTGCTCACCGTCATTTATAAGAGGCGCGCAAAACGGCACACAACTGCAACCCGACAATGATTGCATGCGTTTAAACTCATCTCGTAATTTTTGTTCATGGGCTTCTGCTTCGAGCTGGTTTTCAAATTGGCTAAAAACTAAGGCTTTGAGTAACCAAGGCGCGGTCCAGCCTCCAGGGTTGTATTCAGCCTGCCAAACCTCTAAACCTTGCTGTAAAAAAAGGCATTTAAGCTTAATGAAATCTTGAATTTTATTATTGCGCTGCTCAACAATCGCCACTTGGCCAATGGTGTCTAATACCATCTCTTTTTGAGCCGCTGTAACGGGATGTTTATGGGGTGCGGTTAACCCCCACTCTTTAGTCAACGCGGCAATAATTTTGGCTGGTGTGTAAATACTCAGACTACCATGATCTTTTTCAACTAAAATCTCTTCGCCTTTCCGTCCTGTCACAAACACCATGCCCTGACACCATGGCGCATAGACACCGACAGGGATCTTATGTTTAAGCCGTCCAGCTAATACTCTGGCAACATAATTCGCTTTTGATAGACTGTTATCAATATCACGGCCATCTAAAGACCAAGCATGTAAGCCGGCATTTAATCGACCTATATACCCTTTTACGTCAACAACATAGACGCCCCACTCACCAACAACCAAGGCATCGACTTCCATTGCTTGCCCGCTATTTGTGGGAATTTCGACATTGGTAAGCAGTAGATAATCTTCAGGCAATTCGTCAGCCAGTAGTGAAAATGCCCAACATTCAGCATCGTTAACAGGAGTTCCAAAGCTAATGTGTCTTGCCATAAGGTCATTCAATTCCATTTATCTTCAAGGATTAACAGGCATCCTAAGTTTTTAGCAACAAAAAAACCACCATTACGGTGGCTTTTAAACACTTATTGATAACGTTTAATCAAAAATATGCGATTGACTAACCGTGTGGGCAATAAATCAGTGATGGCAATGCTCATCACAATCGTGATCATCACCTAGATCGCTATCGCCATCTTGATGTTGCATAACCCCCAACCATCAGAAATACCATCAAACTGTTGAGCAAAGGCATTCAACTGGGTTTCTTTAGCCACTAATGCATCATACTCTGGCACCATAGGCACGCACACAATCACTTCCCATTGATTGCTTTCTTCATCAAAGTTCAGCTCTAATTCACCAGCTTGATCGCTTTGGCTTAACTCTTCTAACGCAGATTCTGCATCACGCTTATCTTCAAAGACTAAAAAGAAATCCACTTCTAGTTCACGGCTTAAATCAATACCCGCTTCGGCCATAGCCGCTAGCATTTGTCCATTATCGTCATCAGGGAATTGCATTTGAGTATCCTTAAATTGATGGCACAATTTTAATTGTATTACCGTTGAATGAAATCACATCACCCACGACACACTTTTTACGCTTACGGGTATCAACATCACCATTGACGATCACTAACCCTTCAGTGATAACGTGTTTTGCTTCGCCACCACCATTTACTAATCCTTGAACTTTTAATACTTTATAAAGTTCTACAAATTCATCACCGCTTAATAACGGAAATTCAACCATTTGGCCTGTCACGTTTATCGCCCTATATTACTGCAACTGCAAACAAAAATTATACCGCAAGCTTGCTTAGCAAGCATCAAGCATTTCAATGGGATCGCTATGCTGATAGACAAAACCCAACTGCTGACAAATTAAATCGCCATTAATAATCTTACTTGGCAGCACTTGTTGATTAAATTGCGGCGCTTGTAAGCCTAAATGTTGCGCAGCTTGTGGGTAAAACTCACCACGAGTCGGATGAATTGGCGCACATAAATTATAGTAAGGTGCTATTTTTTCGGCTTTAATAACACAAGTGACTGCGTTAATACAGTCCTCTAAATGCACTAAATTAACCGCAACGTTTGCACCACTGATATCGGTTTTTCCGGCAAAAAAACGCCCAGGGTGTCTTTGTGGTCCAATTAAGCCTGCAAAGCGAATAATGCAGGCATTTGAGTAATCAGCAAACATTGACTCGGCTTCCAGCAATATTTTACTGCTGTCATTATATGGGGCAGCATCGCTTTCAAACTGGATCATGTCGTTATTCGGATACACTCCCGTTGTGCTGATAAAAATCAGCTTTTGGTACTGCCTTGTTCCTATCAACTTTTTAAGGGTGGCAAGATTAGACAAGTAATCGGTTTCACCTCTCCTTAGCCCTGGCGGAATATTCACCACCAACACATCACTGTCAAATAAACCTTGGACGAGATCGGTATCGACTTTAGCGGCTAAATCTAACGGATAAGCCTTAATTCCTACTTGGGTTAATTGCTCAAGAGAGGCAACATTACGCTTGTTGGATTTAACTTGAATACCTTGGCGAATGAGCGACTTAGCAAACGGCAAGCCGAACCAGCCACAGCCAATAATGCTGACAGAAAACATGACATTCCTTTAATTTGAAAAACGACTAAAATAAAAACTGATCGGACTCTTTGCTTGCAGGGTTTTGATGGCTCCGTCGGTTAGACTGTCTAATTTAATCACCTCAACAATCTCGATAGTTTCATCAACTAAAAAACGTAAACTGGCTTGTGCACCCGATTCATTACAGGTCCATACATGGGGCTGTTTTACATCTTTTGTTGTCATCATCACTTTACCTATGGTGCCATCTGATAAACGCACTAAGGTACCCGGTGGATAAATGCCCAACACCTTAACTAAAATGGCAATCAACTGTTCTGTATGTTTTTCTGAGTGCAGTTTAAATAATGTCCCTAATGCAATTTGCGGTGAATGATACTTTTGCAATAAATCATCAAAGTCATTGGCTAACGATACAATTTGCGTAGTGATAGGGATTTTTTTAGCGGTTAAACCATCAGGAAAACCACTACCATCTATGTATTCATGGTGATGCAATACAATGTCCAACATGGCTTCAGGAAACAGATTCACTCGGTTGAGCATATCAAAGCCAAAATTGGGATGCATTTTTAAAAAATTAGCTTCTTGTTCTGTTAACTCGCCCCGCTTGCGGCGAATAGAATCGGGTACTTTTAACTTACCAATATCATGAAAAATACTGCCAAGTGAAATATCTCGAATTTGCTTTTTGTCTAAGCCATATGCATAGGCGATCATCATTGAAATAACAGCTACAGAAATACCGTGCTGGGTGACACTTATATCATTATCACCATTAGTCACTATGGTTAAGCATGGGTTTTCGACTTCATAAAGATGGTCAACTAAATCCTCAACTAAGGTGGCCACTTCACGGTAACAACCTTCAGGATCACTCACGACTTTACCAAAAATTGAACGGCTATCATTAATCGCTTTAACAAAACGCTGTTGACCTAATCGCATAGTTTTGCGAGCTTCGCCTTTAAAATCTTGCTGTTGCTCCTGCTGATTTTCTTCTACTTGTGGCTGTTCAACCTCATCGATTGGCAGCAATAAATCGTGACCTGCAAGCACATAAACAAAAGACACATCTAAGCCTTTAATCAGCTCGATTTGCGCTTGTTGCTCTAATTTTATTTTATTGATCAGAAATGGGTGCTTGTTCCAAGATAATGGCAACTTAACCGTCAACCCTAACACCATCTGCGAGACGGGTATTTGTGTTAATTCAGTTTTAGCCAAGATTTGAATTCCTTAGATAAGCGCATTAATTAAAAAGGGTAAATGGCTGAACTAGTTATAATATCTTGTTAACTATAGATGAAAAATAATAAATTGTGTTAAGAAAAATCATACTTTGTCATCATGCTTATCAATAAACTGCCAATCTTTAAAGTAATAGTGCAATTGTTTCGATTTTAATACGTAAATAGCCGTCCAAAATAAGAACAATGCATCCAGCGCATAGCTAATCTTAAAATAGAAACCATCATGCAAAAGTCGTTGTATTAAAATGGCGCCATCCACCGCGAGTAACAACCAAAGCAAAATTTTACTGCGTTTAAAAATAGGGATTGCCCAGCCCCACTGACGCTTACGTTCCGCAATAATAATGCCGTATAACAACACAGCCCCCAGCCCAGCGACTAAGGCTAATATGAAATCATTTTTGTGAGGGTAAAAGAGTTTAACTAACGCAGCCCTGTCATTAAACTGAGTCAGTGATGCAATAAAAATGCACCACCCTCTGGCTAAAAAGACCAAAATCACATACAAGAACAAAGGGGGCTTAATGTGGCCTTTATCGTCAAGCCAAGTAATATGACTAAAATTCATTATCAACTCGACTCGAATTTACACTAAATAACATATGTCATTAACCTTGTAAAATCGCCAATAATGCTTGCTCATCAATTACTTTGACGCCTAATTCTTGTGCCTTAGCAAGCTTTGAACCAGCAGCTTCACCGGCCACCACACAATCTGTGTTTTTAGACACACTACCGGCCACCTTTGCCCCTAGAGCCTGTAATTGCGCTTTGGCATCATTACGATTTAACTGTGTCAAGGTGCCCGTTAGCACCCAAGTTTGTCCTTTTAGACTTAATTGGCTTTCATCTGCTTGCTCAATTGCGGGCCAGTTAACGCCGCTGGCTAATAATTTATCGATCACCTCAAGGTTGTGAGATTGCTCAAAAAAGTGTTTAATGTGTTGAGCAACAACGTCACCAACATCTTCAACCGCTAATAAATCATCAATGCTAGCTGTGCGAATCACCTCTAATGATCCAAAATGATTTGCAAGGTTTGCCGCAGTGGCTTCCCCAACTTCACGAATACCTAAACTATATAAAAACCGCGCTAAGGTCGTTGTTTTGGCATGGTTAATAGCAGCAACCAATTTAGTGGCCGACTTCATCGCCATTCTATCTAGCATGGTGATAGCCGATGCTGACAAGCTAAATAAATCAGCAGGACTGGCCACAAGCTCTTTATCAATTAATTGCTCAACCACTTTATCGCCCATACCATCAATATTGAGCGCTTTTCTTGAGGCGAAATGTTTAATGGCCTCTTTACGCTGGGCTTCACAGAACAAACCACCACTGCATCGGGCAACCGCCTCGCCTTCTATACGCTCAACATCGCTTTGACATACAGGGCAAGATTCTGGAAACACAATATCGCTAGCATTATCTGGGCGCTTCTCAGCCACAATTGCCACAATTTGTGGGATAACATCACCGGCACGGCGAATAATTACGGTATCGCCCACTTTCACCCCCAAACGGGCGATTTCATCAGCGTTATGCAAAGTGGCATTGGATACGGTTACTCCACCGACAAACACAGGTTGCAAGCGAGCGACAGGGGTAATCGCACCGGTACGACCGACTTGAAAATCAACCGCTTCAAGTATGGTCATTTCCTCTTGAGCAGGAAACTTATAAGCAATTGCCCAACGCGGCGCTTTTGCAACAAAGCCTAAATTGAGTTGTTTTTGAATGTCGTTAACTTTAATGACAACACCGTCGATTTCATAAGCAAGCTCACTACGGCGGGTCAAAATATCTTGATAATAAGCGTAAACTTTATCGAGTGCGTCACATATTTTTACTTCTTGGCTAACAGGTAAACCCCATATCTTTAATTGGCTTAATTGGCCAAAGTGGGTTTGAGCCATGGGTTGGCTTTCGCCCTCAACAACCCCGAGTGCATAGGCATAAAAGCCAAGCGCACGCGATGCCGTAATTTTGCTATCCAATTGTCGCAAACTGCCAGCAGCAGCATTGCGTGGATTAACAAATACTTTTTCATCTTTAGCGATTTGACGTTGATTTAATGCATCAAAAGCCGCCTTGGGCATAAATACTTCACCGCGAACTTCAACAAGTTCAGGGTAACCTTCACCACGTAACTTTAACGGAATAGATTTAATGGTACGCACATTCTCAGTGATATCTTCACCCACACTACCATCACCACGAGTGGCGGCACGCTCAAGCATACCGTTACGATAAGTAATCGAAACGGCTAAGCCATCAAGCTTGGGCTCACAAACATATTCCACACCACCGACTTTATCGGTTATCCGTTTATTGAAATTATCAAAATCAGTTTGCTCAAAAGCGTTATCTAAACTTAACATCGGCTTTAAATGCATGATTTGATCAAATTTAGCTAACGCCAAACCACCAACGCGTTGGCTAGGCGAGTCTGGCATTTTAAATTGCGGATAAGCTTGTTCTAATTCAATTAAACGCTGCATTAAACGGTCATATTCTGCATCTGGAATTGTTGGCGCATCATCAACATAATAATGAATATTATGTTGATTGAGCGTGGAAGATAATTCGGCGATTTCAGTTTGAATTGATTGCATGATATTGATCCGTAAAACAAAAAATAAAGATAAAATGAGTCAATAAATAAGGCCGCAAAGGCGGCCTTAGAACAGTATAACTAAATTGAATTAAGCGGCTTCAATACGGCGCTTATAATCCTGCTTGGCAGCATCATTCCATGGTAAACGTTTACCATCTAATAGTTCAGCGCCTAAATCGTCAGCCAGTTGTAAAGCTGAATTCAACATAATGGTAAAGTTCATTTTGGGGTCGCCATAGCAAGGCAGTGTCATAAATAACACCACGCCTTCAGTGACAAACTGCTCCATATGATCAGGGTCAAATACACCAGGCTTCATCATATTAGCTAAGGAGAACAGTACGTTACCAGTACCAGCGTTATCAATATGACGATGAAAAATGTCCATATCACCAAACTTGAAGTTTAATGATAATAATGCCGGTAATAGCTCAGCGCCATGTAATTGCTCACCCGCTTTAGCAACAACATGTAATACCAAAACATCGGTAGGATCAGCCAACGGTGCACTTGACTGTTTTGTAGTAGTTTGCTCATCAGACACAGTGGCTAAGTTTTGTTCTTGCTCGTCATAATCATAATCAGTCTCAGCTTGGTCATAGTCCAGTTCTTGCTGGTGATACGCTGAGGAAATTGGGGCAGTAACTTTCGGTTCTTTGGCCGTGGTATCGTTTTCAATTGAATGCGATGATAACTCCACATCATCCAAGGCGGTCAGTATAGGCTCATTTTGGGGCTTCACTGTATGGTTATTATCAGTAATCTCTACCCTAGGTTCTGTCGCTGTGTGGGATTTACCTTGAGCTTTGGAGGCTGCATGAGCATTTTTAAAGATAGGTTTAATAACAGGCGGTTCTACTTCATTTGCCTTACGAACACGCACTGCACCAATGCCATCATTATCAAAACCTTCGGCATCTCGACGCTCAGCTTGATCTTTATAAAAATTCGCCATAGGACTTTCTTTCATTGATTTAGGTTGTTGTTTACGTATCGACCAAAAACCGTGCACAAGAACCGCAACAATTGCGACCGCACCTAGAACAAGAAACACTAACTGTAAATCATCCATCTTCTAATTTATTCCTATCTATACTGCGTCGGCCAATGCCACCGCGGCTTCAATATCTACTGCGACTATACGTGAAACACCCGGTTCATGCATAGTAACGCCAATGAGTTGATCAGCCATTTCCATGGTTATTTTATTGTGGCTGATATATACAAATTGCACACTTTGCGACATCTCTTGCAATAATCGGCAAAACCGTTCTACGTTAGCGTCGTCCAAAGGGGCATCTACTTCGTCCAGCATACAAAATGGTGCTGGATTTAATCTAAATATGGCAAACACCAATGATAAAGCGGTTAACGCTTTTTCTCCACCACTAAGTAAGTGAATGGTACTATTCTTTTTTCCCGGCGGTTGAGCCATGATGGTCACGCCTGTTTCCAACAAGTCATCATCAGTTAGTGCCAAGTAAGCTTTACCACCACCAAACACTTTAGGGAATAACTGCATTAAGTCTGCATTGACTGCTTCAAATGTGGCTTTAAAGCGTGTTCGGGTTTCTTTGTCTATTTTACGTATTGCATCTTCAAGTGTGCTTAAACCTTGGTTTAAGTCAGCATCTTGATTATCTAAATACAACTTACGTGCATTCTGTGTGTCGTATTCTTCAATGGCAGCCAGATTAATGGCGCCCAATTGGATGATTTGCTCACGCACCTTATCTAGCGCTTTGGCGCAAAGCTTTAAATCTAACTGTTCAGGTAGTAATGCAATTGCAGCTTGTAGCTGTATTTGTTCCTCTTGCAACAATTGCAATTGGCTATCCGCCTGCCCTTTTAATCCTTCACGACGTAACTTTAACGCGCCTATCTTTTGAGTCAAGTCTTGTAAGCTGACAAGCTGTTGTTTTTGCATCAATAGTGATGTATCTAAACTTTGTTGTAAGCTTAATTGCTGGCTACGATTGTCATCTAATTTCTGTTGCAGTGTTTGTTGATTTAACAATTGCTGCTCTAACTGTTGCTGGATTAATTGTCGCTGAGCTTGCCATTGCGAGTGATGACTTTGCTCATCAGATTGTTGTAATGCCGTTTGACGCTCTAGCAATTCAGCTATTTTCTCATCTTGTTGTTCAAGCTGTTGATGACTCACAGCCACTTGCATATTAATTTGTTGTAATTGTTGGTTTAATCCTGCTTGTTGTCTTTCAAGTTCTGCCCTATTGTTTTTTAATTTTCGCAACTGTGCACTGGTTCGATCATACACTAACTGCGCTTGTTGCTGCTGCTTTTGTAAGTTTTGAGCATTATCCTCTAATGCTTCAACTTGCAATGCTAATGCTTCAACATCAATCATATGGCTTTGTTGCTGCTGCTTTGCGAGGGTTAATTCTTGAACCAATGCTTGATGATTTGCTAAATGATTTTTTTGTTGCGCATTTAAAGCCTCAACTCTTGCCTGTCCCCGAGTCTGGTCAACATAGTATTGCTGTAATAGCTGTTGATGCTGTGCTAATAACACATGGGTTTGTGCCACTTGCTGTGTTTGTTCAGTTTGTGCGGCTAATGCATTTGCCGTAGATTGTGCTAACTCTTGTTGTTTATCTGTTAACGCTTGCTGTTCAACGGTTAAACTAAGGGCGGCTTGTTGGTTAGCTTGACTGAGTATAAAACCATGACCTAATAAATAGCCGTCTTTAGTGGCGATCAATGCTGATGGCGGTAAATCAGGCAACATCGATTTTGCGGCCGTTAACGATTCACTAAAACGGACATTCAGCAACCACGGCGCTAGATTCACAGGACTGGTTACAGCAGGATGTTCAAATAATTCGCTGGCATAAGTAAACCCACTTTCAACCATCTTGGCGTTTTCAGCTTGGGGCAATATATTTGCGTGACTAATCCCCTGCAATAATACATCCAATGCTTTTTCATAACCGGGCGTAACATCAATAACTTGCCATAATTGCTGACATTCACTCTGGCCAGTTTGTTTGATCAGCCACTCGCTAATTAACGCTAACCGAGCTTGAACGCTTGCTAACTCATGCTGACATTGCTGATAATGATGCTGGCATTGACTCAATTCAGCTTGCTGCGCAGTGAATTGTTGCTCTAACTGACTTTTAGCGATTAATTCTGCGGCAATTTGCTCATCTATTTTTGCTAATTCTAGTTGTTGCTGCTTAATTTCAGCGCCAAAATCTTGCTCACTGACTTGGGATAATTTTTGTTGCAAAGCAGGAATAATCTGTTCTTGCTTAACTAAAAGTATCTGCTGGTGTTCAAGACGAGATTGGTAAACCGCTAGCTGAGTGTGAGTTTGGTTAAATTGATTGCCACTTTGATTTAATGCATGGCGATGGTCATCACAAGCCTCATCAACAATATGAATTTGTTCGTCAAGCACTTCGAGTTGCAATATTAATTCAGACACTTGAGGCTGGAGCTTTTGCTGCGCCTCTACAGCGAGTTGATGTTGTTCGATAAGTTGTTGATGCTTTTGCTTTGCTTCAAGCAAACTTTGGTTTAACAGGGTTAACTGTTGCTCACGTTGAGAGTCCTGCTGCTGCTGATGCTTCAACTGCTGTTCAAATTTAGTAACTTGGTTACCAGCTTGGTAATAGTGTGCGACTAGCTTTTGCTCTTCATCGGTTAACACAGCAATTTGTTGCTGTAATTGTAAAACCACTGTGTCGGAAGATTGCTGACTGGCGGCAAACTGTGCTTCTTGAATTGAAAGTTGACTTATTTGTTTGTCAATCGTTTCTAATTGAGCCAACAACTCTTGATAGCGCCCCACAAGTAGTTGGGTGTGCCACTCACGTTCTTGTTGTTTGTATTCACGATATTGTTTAGCGGATACCGCTTGCTGTGACAAACGTTCAAGTTGGCTGCCGAGCTCTTGACGAATGTCATTAAGTCTTTCTAAATTTTCACGAGTATGACGAATGCGGTTTTCAGTTTCACGACGGCGCTCTTTATAACGAGAAATGCCAGCCGCTTCTTCTATAAACACTCGCAGCTCTTGCGGCTTAGACTCAATTAAACGTGAAATAGTGCCCTGTTCAATAATGGCATAGCTACGCGGCCCTAAACCTGTGCCCATAAATAAATCGGTAATATCTTTACGACGACATTTTTGGCCATTAAGAAAGTAACTCGATTCGCTATCTCTGTTCACTTGACGTTTAACAGAGATTTCTTGATAACTAGCATATTGACCCGTTAAGCGGCCTTGAATGTTTTCAAATACCAGTTCAACACCCGCAACCGATATTGGTCTCCGGGCAGATGAACCATTAAAAATAACATCTGTCATGGAATCGCCACGTAAATGCTTGGCGCTACTTTCACCCAATACCCAACGAACCGCATCAATCACATTGGATTTTCCGCAACCATTTGGCCCAATAATGGCCGTCAGAGGATGATCAAAAGGGATTTTTGTAGGGTCTACAAACGACTTAAATCCAGCAAGTTTTATTTGTTTTAATCGCATGATTGCCAGTTGATAGACGTTAAAAAAAATGAAAAGCAAACTACTTTAACAATAGCAGAACTCTTTGTAACGATTTTTTGCTTTTAGATACAGTTTATTGCTTGTTTTATGGCTACTCGATTGTCAAACTCACCTAATCGACAACCATAAGGAGTCCATTAATGGCCGTTTCTATCCCTTCTATCCGTAAAAGTGGTGTGAACTACTTTCTTGAAGGCTTTGCATTGATTAAACAACCGGGTTTGCGCACCTTTGTATTTATTCCTTTAACAATCAATCTCGTGCTATTTGCCAGCGTAATGTATTTTGCTTTTGGTCAACTGGAGGCTTTTTTTAACTGGATGGATGGTCAATTACCAGAATACCTGACTTGGCTAAACTTCTTTCTATGGCCGCTGGCTGTGTTAACCATGTTGGTGGTGATGTCGTTCATTTTTAGTTCGGTCATGAATTGGTTAGCCGCACCATTTAATGGTTTATTAGCGGAAAAAGTTGAAAAACATCTCACAGGACAAAATTTGAATACAGGCGGCACTGTCGATTTAATTAAAGACTTACCGCGTATTTTAGGCAGAGAGTGGATAAAGCTGAAATATTATTTACCCCGCGCTATCCTGTTTTTAATTTTATTTTGGGTGCCCGTTATCGGTCAAACTGCCGCGCCAATATTATGGTTTTTATTTACCGCTTGGATGATGGCCATTCAATATTGCGATTACCCCTTTGATAACCATAAAGTGCCATTTAACGACATGAAATTTGCGTTAAAAAACACCAAAGGAACTAGCTTTAGTTTTGGTGCATCTGTTACCTTGTTTTCAATGATCCCTATTGTTAATTTTATCGTCATGCCTGTGGCGATTTGTGGTGCCACGGCAATGTGGGTTGATAAGTATCGCGAAGCCTACAAAAATCCTCATATTGTGGGTGAATAAGGCGACATTCCCCTTCACGATTGCCTGACAAGATTAACTAAACTGGCCTAGTGTTTAATATGCAACAACACTAGGCCAATTCACTTTAGACAAAACCTTATAAAGACAAGCAAACCCTGTAACATTTTGATAATCTTTTCACAGCATTAAAGGTCGGATTTTGCGCCATTGTTTGCGACAATGACCGCAAATAAAATAAAACAATATAAGACTTATAGTGAAAAATTACTCAACTCACCTTTTGGGGCTCAGTTTATTCTGCGCATCGACTTTGATAAGTACTCATGCCTGTGGCGGATACGCTGAACAGTTTCATGCCAAGATTCCAACTTTAGCTCAAGGCGTTGACATTGATGGTGAGTTTAATGAACCGCAATGGCAGCATGCAGTAGAGATTGAATTAAAGTATGAAACATCACCAGCTGAAAATACGCTTGCCCCAGTAATGACTAAAGCGAAGATGTTTGCCACGGACACTAGCTTATTTTTTGCTTTTATTGCTTATGACCCTCACCCTGAAGCGATACGCGCCAACCTGCGTGACCGAGATAAATCATGGGGCGATGATTTAGTCGGTATCAAATTAGATACCTTCAATAATGCGCGATTGGCTTACCAATTTTTTATCAATCCATTAGGCGTGCAAAGTGATTCTATTGAGAATGAATTAACTGGCCAAGAGAGTGATGCATGGGATGGCATTTGGTATAGCAAGGGCAAGATCACCGTTCAAGGTTATCAAGTCGAGGTTGAACTGCCACTTCGATTATTTAATTTTGATGATAACAAGGATATCCAGACGTGGGGCTTTGAGTTAATCCGCTTTTACCCTCGGAATGAAACCCACCGCTTTTCAACCCATAAAATTGATCGTAACGTGTCTTGCAAATTATGCCAATTAGGCACGATAGAAGGTTTAGCTGGTGCAAGTCAGGGGCAGGATATTCAGCTCACACCATCTTTAGTCGCCAATCAAAGCAATCAACGACCTTTAAACCCTGTGGGTGAATGGGATGATGATACCAATGTTGAAGTGGGATTAGATTTACGCTGGGGGATCACCCCAACCACCTTACTCAACGCCACCATTAACCCGGATTTTTCTCAAGTAGAAGCCGATGCTGGACAGCTTGATGTAAATAACACCTTTGCGCTTTTCTACCCTGAAAAACGGGCATTTTTCCTCGACAACAAAGACTACTTTGATAGCCAATTAAACTTACTGCATACCCGTAATATTAGCTCGCCTGATTATGGGCTAAAACTAACCAGTAAAACAGATGATCACACCATTGCGGTGTTGGCCACTAATGACACTCAAACCCAATTTTTGGTGCCGGGCAATTTAAGTTCTGACATTGCTACCCTGAATCAAGAAAGTTATAACGTTGCGGCTCGTTATCGGTTTGATCCCAGCAATCAATTTTCAATCGGTGGCATTGTCACCTTAAAGCAAGCTGAGGATTACCATAACTATGTATACAGTGGCGATGTAAAATACCAACCTACAGAGCAAGATACTTTTACTGCGCAATACGCATTTTCACAAACCCAATATCCTGATGATTTATTTCAATCATTTTGTCATGGCGCAGATTGTCAAATTCCGCCAACCACATGTGATCTCAGTAATTGCGATTACAATGAACGGGTTTTAAGAACCAATAAACAAGGTCAATTTAACGACAACATGTACAAATTGACTTATAACCATAACCGCCGCAATTGGTATGCTAACGCACGTTACGAATCAATTGGCGATGACTTTCGTGGTGACTTAGGTTTTATTGAAAAAGTCGATAGCGCTAAGTTTGTTGCTGGAGGCGGCTACAAGTGGTATCCGTCTGACAGTTTTTTCAGCAAAATAAATCTGGGGGGCGACTGGGATATTACCCACACTCAAAATGGTGAGCGCTTAGAGCAAGAAACTGAAATGTTTATTGAGTTTGAAGGCGGTTATCAAAGTTATATCGCCTCTGGTATCGCCACCCGTGAACGTGTTGGCCGACGCCACAACCCATCCATTATCGACATAGACAACAATACCCAAATGTTCAATGAAGTCATGGGCTGGTTTTACACCAACTTTGTACCAACACAAGCATTAAAATTAGAATTGGATGTTAACTATGGTGACAACATTGACTTCGCCAACGATAGATTAGGCACGCTGACAATGTTTAACCCAGGACTTGAGTGGAAACTCACTAACTCAATCGTAGTCAATGCTTCACATCGATATCAAACATTAGATGTTGATGGTGGTCGCTTGTTTAGGGCAAACTTAACCGACGTGCGACTAAACTGGCAGATCAATCTTAATAGTTTTATTCGCCTTACCAGTGTTTATACCAATATTAAGCGCGATCCTAATTTATACCTTTATCAAAATCCCAATAAGCTGTATCAAGATTTAGGTAATGAAGTGTTATATGGCTATAAACTGAATCCTCAAAGTGTATTTTACCTTGGTTATTCAGACGCATTTAGCGCCAATGATGATATCGATTCGCTCACCCAAAATGAAAAAACTTACTTTATGAAAGTCAGTTATGCTTGGCTACTATAAATTTTTAAACATGGAATATTAACTAAAAAGCCCTTCATTGAAATCAATTAAGGGCTTTTTTAATAGGGTATATTCTATTATTTTACGCTTCACTGATCACTTGGTTGCGCCCAGCTTGTTTGGCTTTATAAAGTAAATCATCAGCTCGCTGTAACAAATGGTCAATATTTTGGTTTAATGTTGCCACCCCGCAACTAAAAGTAACATAGAGTTCACCACAGCTAGTTTGAACCGGCTTAGCTTCTGATTGAGCTCTAAACTTATCCATAATGGTACGGGCTTTTTGACTGTCTAAACCTTTAAAGGCTACGACAAACTCTTCTCCGCCAAATCTTGCCACAGTAAAATGTTGCCCAAACGCGGTATTTAGTCGGCGGGCAAATTCAACCAATACTTGATCACCAACATCATGACCATGGGTATCATTCACTTTTTTGAAAAAATCGATATCAATAAGGGCAATTGAAAATGGATTAGCTTCTTTATGCTCATCTTGATGCTTATTAAAAAAATAACGACGGGTGAAGGCGTTAGTTAAAAAGTCCCGATTGGCTTTTTCCCATAAACTACGGATCATGTCTAACGAATCAAGGGTATTTAATACTCGACAGTGAAACTCTTCGTGCACAAAAGGTTTCTGTAAAAAATCATTGGCCCCATTTTTGATGAAGCGCGCAGATAAACTTTCATCGTTATCGTTTGATAAACCAATGATAGCCAAATCTTCACGATTAAAACGCTCTCGCACTTTTAAAATAAGCTCAAAACCGTCCACATTTGGCATATTGTAGTCAGTAATAAGCAATTGAATATCTTTTTGTTTTTCAAGAACAGCTAGCGCTTCTGCACCATCATTTGCCTCCAAAACTTGAAACAAATGCTGTTCAAGCAGTGCCTTGATAAACTTTCTACTAACGGTTGAATCATCCGCCACTAAAACTTTGACTTGCTGATTGCGGTGTAGTCGATCAATCAACTTAACCACATAATGATAGCTAAAACGATTCTCTTTAATGATGTAATCTGCAATACCTAATTTAAGCAGCTCTTTACGCTGCAAAGCATCAAGATTGCCAGTTAGTACAATACAAGTCGTGTTGTACGTTGAAAGCACTAACTTAACGATTTCACCATTAGGCGCATCGGGCAGATTGAGATCTGCCACAACAATAAAATATTGATGCTTATCAAGTAGTACAACAGCATCAGCTAAGCTAGGTGCAACATCAATTTCGCACCCTAACTCGTTTTTTATTAAATGGTGAAGAATTTTTGATACGACTTTACTGTCTTCAACAATCAGAATTCTCAATTATGCCCACCTGAAAATATTTAGCACTTTTCTAGCACTATACTGCCAATAGAGTAACCCGCCCCAAAAGAACATAATAGACCAAGATCACCTGTTTTAAAGTCATGGTTAAATTGATGAAACGCAATAATAGAACCTGCCGAAGCAGTATTTGCAAACTCATCTAGCACAACTGGCGCAGTTAAAGCGTCAACATCATCACCCAGCAGTTTTTTAACCACAAACATATTCATATTAATATTAGCCTGATGTAACCATAAGCGCTTAAATTCTTGCGGTTTAATTTGCTCATCATTAAATTGCTCATCTAAATGCTGATAAATCATTGGTAGTAATTCTTTAAACACTTTACGCCCCTGCTGATGAAATAACTTATCAGCCGTATTGGCTTTTTCTGGATCACAACGATTAACAAAACCAAAATTACTGCGAATATTATTTGAATATTGGGTGACACAGCGTGTAGAAAGAATATTAAAGGCATGCTCAGATTGAGCTAACTCTCGGCGTTCTAGCACAAGTGCTGTAGCGACATCACCAAAAATAAAATGGCTGTCTCTGTCTTTAAAGTTACTTTGCGGTGAAGTTAGCTCTGGATTAATCACCAACACACGATTAGCGCTACCACCTTCAATGGCATTAATGGCATTAACAATGGCAAAAGTAGCAGAAGAACACGCCACCAACATATCATAAGCAAATCCTTTAGTGCCTAATGCTTGTTGTATTTCAATTGCTATCGCTGGATAAGCACGTTGAGTATAAGCACACGCGACAATCACTAAGTCGATATCCTCAGCATTGACTTGAGCTTGAACCAAGGCATCTTTCGCTGCGGCAATCCCCATACTGGCTTGCATTGATACTTCTTCAGACGCTTGATCGGCAATGAGAGGCATCATGATATTAGGGTCTAAAATACCTTCTTTAACCATGACATAACGATTTTTGATCCCAGAAGCCTTCTCAATAAATTCCGATGATGAGTAAGCTAATGGCTCAACTTCTTGTTTATCAATTTGAGCACTGTTTAATTGATTGTGTAAGTCAACATAGCTGTTATAGCTTTCAACTAACTCTTGATTAGAGACTGAATATGGAGGAATAAATAAACCGCTACCTGAAATAACCACGTTTTTCATAATAATCTGCCATTGTTGAGAGTTTGAGTTAACTCATGATCTTGCTAGCATGATAGTCTGCATTATTAACTTGCTATAAAACATTAGAATTAACCGCTTGATAATGTGAATATGGTAATTCGTTATCAATAATACTCTTAATACTAAATCAGTTTTATCTCTATGGTCAGACCATCAATCGCTTGCGCTAAACTATTCGCTCAAAAAAACAACTGTAAGAAAGCCTGTTTAGAATAATAGAATATTTTTTAATAACCAAATGGAATAAAGAATAACAAATTTTCACTTCTAAATTCTCAGTTGGGGATTATGATTAGACAATGCATAAAAAGGAGCAAACAACCCATGAGCAAAATTTTCGAAGATAATTCATATACTTTAGGTAATACTCCACTAGTTCGTTTAAACCGAGTGAGCAATGGTAATGTGTTAGCAAAAGTTGAAGCTCGTAACCCAAGTTTTAGCGTTAAATGTCGTATCGGTGCCAACATGATATGGGATGCCGAGAAAAAAGGCTTACTCACTAAAGATGTTGAGTTAGTAGAACCAACTTCAGGCAACACAGGTATTGCCCTTGCTTATGTGGCTGCAGCTCGTGGTTATAAGCTCACCTTAACTATGCCTAACACCATGAGCCTTGAGCGTCGTAAATTACTTAAAGCTTTAGGTGCTAATTTAGTATTAACTGAAGGCGCAAAAGGTATGAAAGGCGCGATTGATAAAGCTGAAGAAATTCGTCAATCCGCCCCAGAAAAATATTTAGTATTGGGCCAATTTAGCAACCCTGCTAACCCTGAGATTCATGAGAAAACCACAGGGCCAGAAATTTGGAATGACACTGACGGTGCCGTTGATGTATTTGTTGCTGGTGTCGGTACTGGTGGCACAATTACCGGTACAAGCCGCTTCTTAAAAGCACAAGGTAAACAAGTAGTTTCAGTTGCAGTTGAGCCTGTTGACTCGCCAGTTATTGCACAAGCAAAAGCAGGATTGCCAATTCAACCTGGTCCACACAAAATTCAAGGTATTGGCGCAGGCTTTATCCCTGAGAACCTCGATTTATCACTCGTTGACCGTGTTGAAGCCGTTAGCAATGAAGATGCCATTGAAATGGCTCGCCGTTTGATGAAAGAAGAAGGTATTTTAGTCGGTATTTCTTCAGGTGCAGCCGTTGTTGCAGCCAACCGTATTGCTGCATTACCAGAGTTTGCTGATAAGACAATTGTGGTAGTGTTACCTTCTGCTGCAGAACGCTACTTATCATCAGTTTTATTTGCGGGCGAATTTGGCGACAGCGAAAACGTGCAATAAAACAAGTTTAATTCAATTAGCCCAGCTTATTAGCTGGGCTTTTTATTGCACTAAATTCGCTACAAATTTCCTAAAAATTATTATAATCATTATTTTTCATATGCTTATATCAATTTAATTTACTTAACTCTCTCGATGAACCTCAGGATTAGAATTCAAGCCCACTTTTCGCTAGTAAAAAATAAGGCCAGATATACTCGAACATTAACGGGTTAAAACGGTCAACATTCTTAAAAGAGTGAACAGGATCTAGATTCTAATATTTAAATCAGCAAGTTACTTGTTTGAATAATTAACACCCCATAAAATCCTCGTTAGCAACCATCAATTAATTTGATAGGTTCCAATCCCATATCCGCTATAAGGAACCAATCACAGCTATGAAATATTCCCTCAAACAGATAATGGTATTTGATGCGGTAGCCAGCTTAGAAAGTGTAAGCGCTGCAGCACGTAAACTTTCAATGACTCAATCAGCCGTCAGTATGTCACTCGGCCAATTAGAGAACATTCTCGATCGGCCATTATTCATTCGTCAGGGAAATCGGCTTACCTTAAGTCATTGGGGCAATTGGTTACGCCCTAAAGCAAGAGTACTACTTCAAAATGCCCAACAAATTGAATTAGGTCTGCATGATCAACATCTTATAAGTGGTATTTTCCGCTTATGCTCAAGCCAAACAGCTGCAGAGCATCTATTACCCCAGCTAATCAGTAAAATTGATACCGATTTTCCTGAACTTAGGATCGATCTCACAGTTGAAAATACCGAAAATGTCATTGATGGTCTGTTAAATTATGAATATGACTTTGGCATTATTGAAGGACGTAACGATGATAGTCGGCTGCATCAAGAGACTTGGTTAGATGATCATTTAGTTGTAATTGCTTCGCCTCATCATCCTTATGCTCGTTATGACAGCACAAGCCTATCTCAATTAGAACAAGCGAAGTGGGTATTACGCGAGCAAGGTGCAGGGACTCGACGTATTTTTGAAGGTGCAATCCATGGTGTGATAGGTAAACTTAACGTATGGAAAGAATACGAGCATGTGTCTTTATTAAAGGCTCTGGTAAAAAACGGACCTTATCTCAGCAGCTTACCATTTTTAGATGTGGAACAAGATGTGGCAGCAGGTGAGCTAATCATTTTGCCAACCCCGCAATTAAATATGCAGCGGCACCTATCATTTGTGTGGCGCTGTGATTCAGGTGAAAACCCATTAAGAGATTGTGTTATCACAGAAGCGAGAAGAATGAGTAAACAACGCCAACGCAATAAGTATATTTAAACTGTTGTACGCACAATAAATGGCTTTATGAGGGTTATTCATTATCACTATTATAATAGGAAAATGGGGCTATGCCCCATTCCTAGCGATGAACAAATTAATTAAGCATAAACAGCAGAAACTTTTGCTGCAATGTCTTCGCGGGTAATCACCCCTACCAACTTCCCTTCTTCTAACACTGGAAAACTACTTGGTTTATTGGCATATGCATGGCGTAATCGCTCTTCATAGCTCACAAAAGAATTTCCGGTTAACACGCCCATATCGCTAACTGGGAACAATTTATTTCTATCCACCACCATCAGCTCAATTAAATCTGCAATTGAATCATTAGGCGCAACAGTTAGCACTTGCTTTTGCATTAAATCAGCGACTTTATATGAAATTCCACGCATATATTCCTCTGACCACAGACTACGAAGTAAATCTTGTTGCGATATAAATCCTAACAACTGCTGTTGGCTGTTCAAGACTGGCGCACCGCGCTCACCTGCGTCTGATAAACGCTTAAGACCTTCATAAACAGATAACTCGGGAGATAAAGAAAAAGGGCTCATATCCATAACTTGATTAACAGTTAGTTTCTTGATTGTTTTAGGCATGGTGGTTTCTCCAAATGGTACTTCAGATGATTGAATATCGTTAGATAAAATGGTGTGTTTAAAATTGATGGGGTCAGCTAGGGGCGACAGACACTCTGCCAATACGGGTGTTGTGATATGTAGCTTGCTATTGCTATTTGATTTACTCTCAATAGCCCAATAGCCAAGCCCAACAACAATGCCACCACCGACTATATTGCCTAGTGTGACAGGGATAAGATTATTGAAAATAAAGCGGCTTAGGGTTAAGTCTGCTAATTGGGAAGTACTCAAACCTGCCAATTCAAAAAATTCTACAGACGCAAAATGACTAATTAAAATGCCCAGTGGCACCATAAATAAATTAGCAATACTATGCTCAAAGCCACTGCTAACAAACATAGCAACAGGCAGCATGATCAACACAGACTTTGTCAGTATGTCTTTGCTGGAAAATGTCATCCAAATACCCAAGCAAACCAGCATGTTACATAGCACGCCTAATGCAAAAGCCTGCCCCCAACTATGGTGTAGTTTGTGTAAAGCAATATTGAGAGCATTAGCCCCCCAAGCGCCACCATCGAGCTCATACAAGCGGGCAGACATAATAAGCACCAGCATCAGCAAGGCACCCAGTAAGTTACCTAGATAAACTCGTCCCCAGCATTGCATTAGCTTTTTTGTGCTAACTAACTTTTGCGCCCAGGCAATCGTACTTAACACAGTGCTAGTAAATAACTCACCACCACAAACAACAACCAGTGTTAATCCCAAGCTGAAAGCCAATCCACCAACAAATCTTACTAGCCCCCAAGAGCCAGTTGCCCCAGTCGTAACAGTGATATAAAACACAAAGGCTAGTGCGATAAATGCGCCGGCAAAGGTCGCTAAGCCCAAAGACTGCCAAGTTGATTTATTAACTTTTGCTACACCATACTTCTCAGCCTGTTGGTACATGGATATTGTTGGTACAGTAGTAATTTGAGCCTTACTCAATTGTGCTTCATTAGGTATTTGCTTGTTGGCTATAGATTCATATTCGGTACCTAATTCAGAAGCGGTATTTTGTTGTCCCTTAACCCTTGGATTAGACAATATGGAGTTCATCGCTAGACTCCTTATGACTAAAAAATGAATCAATACTGCTTAATAACATCTTGTTCTCCAATACCTATAGGCTGAATTGCTAACTTTTGATTGCCACTAAATTAACCTCAACCTCACCAAAATAAAATTTGATAATATTGAATCAAAGCATCAATAATATTGATAAACAAAAATAGTGTTATAGAAATGCTACGCAGAGAATTTACAGCTAAGGTAATGTTTTAATTGACTATAAAATTAAAGTAGGCAGACATAAAAAACGACTAAGACTGAAAGCCAGTCACAGCCAAAGATAAGGATGATGAAATGGACGGCAAGAAATTGATTTTTGCCTAAGCTATAAGTCACCGTGATGACCCAAAGCGATTCAACAGTAAGAAAATAAACAAGCCACAACAATAAGTTGTTCGTATTTATTCGCATCACCTATCAAGCAAAGAAACGTGGTCTAAGCAACAAAATCAGGCAAATTGAGAACTACAACAAACTACCAATTAGGCAAATTGAGCATAACGTCTAAAAAGCGCTAACAAGGCGACTCGATAACTTATCACAGTGCTATGAGGCCGATTTGCAAAACGCAATTTATATGCCTAATGTAGGAACAACTAAAACACATAACTACAAACTGTTAACTAAGTCGCAAATCATTAAATCAGTAGTTTCAAGATTATTGATACTTAATGTCAGACCAGTTTTGTTATGTTAATATTTATGAGGTAAATTGGTCTTACCAATATTGACAAGGTTTTAGTTAGAAAAAAGGGCTTTACTAGATACCTCAAAATGACATTTTCATCATGGTGTATCGGACAGGTTTTTCGAATTTTGATGACGTTATTTCATGGCACATAATTTGATTAACTTAACAAATTCAGTTGAAGCCATTATCAAATATTTGAGCAATTAAGTTCTTCTCGGAGAATGAGAAATTATGTCAGAAACCACTAAAAACAATGATATGGAAGCCTCAGAGCTGACATATAAAGAACTCCACCGCCCTGCGTCAGAGTTCAATACTCGTGAAGAATATCTCGATCATGAATTAAAAATCATGAAACCTAAACGTTGGGGCCTAAACCTACCAGGTAGAGATTTTCGGTTTGAATGGGAAGATTTAGTACCCGCCATAGCTGGAACCATCGGGATTACCGTCATGTATTCAGCGGTAATGGCTGCATGGGCCGCTGGCCTAACTGAGCGTTGGGAACATGTTAACCTAGGCGCTGAATTTGCCATTCAAGTTGTTCGAGTAGAAATGCTCATCCCTGCTTTACTTTTCTGTATTATCAGCTCAGGATTTATTAATCCTCGAGCCAATTTAGCCGGTAACCACGGCCCGATGATCCCATTAATTGGTGCCATCGCTTTAGCCGGTGCTCACCCTCTCGCCTTAGCTATTTTACTTGGTCTATTTGGCTTACTCCTGAGTTACGTTAAAGGAGGGTCAAGGTTGGTAAACCTCACGTCCAGCGGGGTAGCCGGAGGCCTACTTGTGTTCTTAGGCTTTATGGGCGCAAAAAGCCAAATCACTTCGCTATTCACTTGGGCTGGTGAGCTGCAAACTAAGCATCAGCTTGATTATAGCTTAGGCTATGTGGCTTTCTTTATTCTGTTAGCTAATGTTATTTTATATGCCTATCTTGCCAAAGTAGGTAAGCGCTGGTTAGCCATTCCGCTTTGTTCAATTTCAGCGATTGTATTGGCATTTGCGCTTGGTGCAGGTTTGGATTTACAGTTTGTCACCGAACCAGGTATTCCGAACTTGAATCCAGTTTATTGGTGGGGTTCAACAGAACAAGGTTGGCAGTTAGGTTTACCCAATCTTGAACATTTTATTGCTTCATTGCCTTTCGCGATTCTTGCCGTGGCAATGTGGTCTCCTGACTTCTTAGGTCACCGTATCTTCCAAGAGTTGAACTACCCTAAAGGTTCTGAAAAAGTGCTAATGGATGTTGACGATACCATGACCACATGTTCACTTCGTCAAATTGTCGGTACTGCAGTAGGTGGTGGTAACATCACTTCGTCTTGGGGAACTTACATGATCCCTGCTGCTATTGCTAAACGCCCAATTCCAGCTGGTGCCATTTTACTTGGATTATTGTGTATCATTGTTGCCGTAATTGGCTACCCAATGGATGTCACAGTTTGGCAACCGGTTATGTCTATTGCGCTATTAGTAGGGGTATTTTTACCTTTATTAGAAGCGGGTATGCAAATGGTTAAAGATACTCAAAACAGCCAAGCTGCTGGTATCTGTATTTTTGCATCATTTGTGGCTAACCCAGTGTTAGCCTGGGCATTAACCATGTTTTTAGATAACAATGGCCTTATTGGCGACAAAGAACGCGCAAAAACATTAAGCGTGGCAGACCGTCTGATTATTCCTGGTCTAGCGTTTGTTATCTGTTTAGCTGCTATGTTAGCCGTGGGCATGATCCAAGGGATCCCAGCCCTGCTCTAAGCTACTAAATGGTTTATTCCTCTTTAATAAGAGAGCTTCGGCTCTCTTATTTTTTGCCCCCCTTTTCACGTTCAATCTAGACAATTTTCAATTATTGCCTACAAAAAAAGTTGAGCAAAAAAACACAGTCATCGTATTGCTATAAGTCATTATCTAAAAATTGAATCAAGTTTCACTAAATAACCGACTGCAACACTTTAAGCAAATTTTAAAAGCACTAAAAATGCTATCTGGGTAACACTTTTTGTATTTGAATGGTTGATTTTGATGCGATAACCAGTTTGTTGTGATATATTACTACGGTAAATTGGTCTTACCAATAATATCATGAGTTAGTCGCACTGTATATTTAGATTAATCGTCTATATTTTATTACATGACATCTGAAACGAATTTCCATCGACACGCACACGCGAATCGATAAATCAGTTCCCGTCACTAGGACAATGCGTTGAGGGGAGCTTTGACAGAATAGCTATTGGTGTATTTCCAAAGTTGTTTTCAACTTTACTAATACCCAATAACCCATATCTCAAATAGAAGGTATTAGTATTATGACTGAAAAAACTGAACAGTTTGCAAATGCATGGAATGGTTTTGTTGCCGGTGACTGGAAAACTGAAGTCAACGTTCGTGATTTTATCCAAACTAACTACACACCATATGAAGGTGATGAGTCTTTCTTAGCGGGCGCAACTGATGCTACTTTATCTCTATGGGATAAAGTGATGGAAGGTATCAAGCAAGAAAACACAACTCACGCTCCAATCGATTTCGATACCAAAATGGTATCCACTATTACTTCTCATGATGCTGGTTATATCAACAAAGACCTAGAAACAATTGTTGGCTTGCAAACAGATGCACCGCTTAAACGTGCGATGTTGCCAAACGGCGGCATTCGTATGGTTGAAGGCTCATGTAAAGCATACGGTCGTGAGTTAGATGCTGATGTTGAATACATTTACTCTGAACTTCGCAAAACACACAACCAAGGTGTGTTTGACGTTTACTCACCAGAAATCATGGCTTGCCGCAAATCAGGCGTATTAACGGGTTTACCAGATGCGTATGGCCGTGGTCGTATCATTGGTGATTATCGTCGTGTTGCACTTTATGGTATCGATTACCTAATGCAAGACAAAAAAGCCCAGTTCAATTCTCTTCAAGCGCAAATGGAAGCCGGTGAAAACCTCAACGACGTTATCCAATTACGTGAAGAAATTTCTGAGCAATACCGCGCTTTAGGCCAAATCAAGGCGATGGCAGCTAAATATGGTTTTGATATTTCTGGTCCTGCTACATCAGCTAAAGAAGCCATTCAATGGACTTACTTTGGTTATTTAGCCGCAGTGAAAAGTCAAAATGGCGCAGCAATGTCTTTAGGCCGTACTTCTACCTTCCTAGACATCTTTATTGAACGCGACATTAAAAACGGTGTAATCACTGAAACTCAAGCACAAGAAATGGTTGACCATTTCGTTATGAAACTACGTATGGTTCGTTTCTTACGTACTCCAGAATACGATGAGTTATTCTCTGGTGACCCAATTTGGGCAACTGAGTCAATCGCTGGTATGGGTGTTGACGGACGTACACTTGTAACTAAATCAAGCTTCCGTTTCTTACACACTTTATACAACATGGGCCCAAGCCCTGAGCCAAACATCACTGTTCTTTGGTCAACTCAGTTACCTCAAGGCTTCAAAAACTACTGTGCAAAAGTATCAATCGATACTAGCTCTATTCAGTATGAAAATGATGACCTTATGCGTCCTGATTTCAACAACGATGATTATGCAATTGCTTGTTGTGTAAGCCCAATGATTGTTGGTAAGCACATGCAGTTCTTCGGTGCTCGCGCTAACCTAGCTAAAACAATGCTATACGCAATTAACGGCGGTGTTGACGAAAAACTGAAAACTCAGATTGCACCTAAAACAGATCCAATTACATCAGAAGTACTTGATTTTGATGATGTGATGGCTCGTTTAGATTCACAAATGGAATGGTTAGCGACTCAATATGTGACAGCACTTAACAGCATCCATTACATGCATGACAAGTATTCATACGAAGCATCATTAATGGCATTACATGACCGAGACGTACGTCGTACTATGGCGTGTGGTATTGCTGGTTTATCAATTGCGGCTGACTCTTTATCTGCAATTAAATTTGCGAAAGTTAAACCAGTTCGTGATGAAAACGGTATTGCCGTTGATTTCGAAATCGAAGGTGACTACCCTAAATTTGGTAACAATGACTCACGTGTTGATGACATCGCTTGCGATTTAGTTGAGCGTTTTATGGCGAAAATTCGCAATAAAAAAATGTATCGCAACGCGATTCCAACTCAGTCAATCTTAACCATTACCTCAAACGTTGTTTACGGTAAGAAAACCGGTAACACACCTGATGGTCGTCGCTCTGGTGCTCCATTTGCTCCAGGTGCAAACCCAATGCACGGACGTGATGAAAATGGTGCAGTTGCCTCATTAACATCTGTAGGTAAATTGCCATTTGCTCACGCACAAGACGGTATTTCTTATACTTTCTCTATCGTGCCAAATGCACTTGGTAAAGAAGAGCATGCTCGTCGTAGTAATCTAGCTGCATTGATGGATGGTTACTTCATGCATAGCGTTCACCAAGAAGGCGGTCAACACTTAAACGTTAACGTGATGAACCGTGAAATGCTTGAAGATGCTGTGGTTAATCCTGACAAGTATCCACAATTAACCATTCGCGTTTCTGGTTATGCTGTACGCTTCAACGCTTTAACACCTGAGCAGCAACAAGACGTTATTACCAGAACCTTCACCAAAGGTCTGTAAAGTTTGCTAAAATTAGCTGTATCGAATATTCGATACAGCTTTTTTATTGCTAAACTTTTATCAATGCTTCATTTCACCTAATTTTAAAGGGTATTAAATGACTATCGGACGCATCCACTCGATTGAATCATTCGGCACTGTTGATGGCCCTGGTATTCGCTATATTGTCTTTATGCAAGGCTGTTTAATGCGATGCCAATACTGCCATAACCGTGACACTTGGGATTTAGATGATGGCAAAGAGATGGTTGTTGATGAGTTGATGTCACAGATTAAAACTTATCGCCCTTTTCTAGAATCAAGCGGTGGAGGTGTGACAGCCAGTGGTGGTGAAGCAATTTTACAAGCGGAGTTCGTTGCTGAACTATTTAGTGCTTGTAAAAAAGAAGGCATCCATACTTGCTTAGATACCAATGGTTTTGTCAGAAAATATGAACCGGTTATTGATGAGTTACTCGATAACACTGACTTAGTGCTATTAGATATCAAACAAATGGATGACCCTACCCATATCAACCTGACTAAAGTGAGTAACCAGCGCACTCTGCAATTTGCTGAGTATTTGGCTAAGCGAGGTCAAAAAACTTGGATTCGTTACGTGGTAGTTAATGGGTTTACTGATGATGTTGCCTCAGCAATTAAATTAGCTGAATTTATCAAGCCTATGAGTAACGTCGAAAAAGTCGAATTGTTACCCTACCATCAACTAGGTGAACACAAATGGCAAGCGTATGGTGAAATCTCGCCCCTTGCCAATATATCGCCACCCAGTAAAGAAACCATGTTAGCAATACAAAATGTATTTACTGAACGCGGGATCAAAGCGACTTTCTAAATACATAGTGGACTTTAAATGGGAGGAACTAGGTTAAAGCTCTTCCCAATATTGGTGATCTAGTCGTTCAAAGGCTACTTTTAATAGTGCTGCCAAATCTAAATAACATGCTTTGGCGCCTAGGGGCTGACAACTCACGCCCATTTGATTCAACTTACGACTTAACTGGTTACTCCAGTCAAATAAGGCTAACGGTAAGGGATGGCGAGCTCGCCAACCTAGCCATAATAATCCTTGAACAGGTAAGCTGATGATAAACAGGGTCATAGCTAAAGTTTGCGGTAAATGGCTCCAGCCAAAAACATAAATTTGGCTTAATGCGACACAGACTGCCACAACCGGCATAGCCAAAAAGGCAATTTGAGTCGCTTTAACCACGCGGTATTCAGGAAAATAATACCCCAACTGGCGCACCATGGGCCAAGTGGTCATGTATTTTCGACCATCGCGAAGCAGTTTTATAACGGGTAGCACCAAAGATATACCTAAACAACATGGGACATGTCTTACACAATAGCATATTGCCAGCTATGTCCCAAACATGCAGCCAAAAGATAATCGGCTGAAAGGGTTCAAATACGGAGATCACATTCGATTACGAATACCGTATTGAAAAGAATATTTCTCTTAAACTTACAAGGTTTAATTATGTCTGAAAATTTAGTATTGGTTTTAAATTGTGGCAGTTCTTCACTTAAATTTGCAGTGATTGATGCAACATCGGGTGACGAATATATTTCTGGCCTAGCTGAATGCTTTGGTCTAGAAGACTCACGGATTAAATGGAAAGTTCAAGGTAACAAGAATGAAGCTAAATTAGGCGCATTTACCCATCACCGTGAAGCCGTTGAATATATCGTTCACACCATTCTTGCTGCACAACCTGAATTAGCTGCACAAATCAAAGCCGTTGGACATCGTATTGTTCATGGCGGTGAAAAATTTACTCGTTCAGTGATCATTACTCCCGAAGTAATTCAAGGTATTGAAGACTGTGCATCACTTGCACCTTTACATAACCCTGCTCACTTAATTGGTATTCGTGCGGCAATGGCTTCATTCCCATCTTTACCACAAGTAGCAGTATTTGATACGGCTTTCCACCAAACCATGCCTGAAAAAGCCTATGTGTATGCCCTACCATACAAGCTATATCGTGAACATGGTATTCGTCGTTATGGCATGCACGGTACTAGCCACCTATTTGTAAGTCGTGAAGCTGCTAAAGTATTAAACAAGCCAGTTGCTGACACTAATGTTATTGTTGCGCATTTAGGTAACGGTGCCTCTGTCACTGCAATTAAAGGCGGAAAAAGTGTTGACACCTCTATGGGCTTAACCCCATTAGAAGGCTTAGTCATGGGAACACGTTGTGGTGATTTAGACCCATCAATCATTTTCCATCTTGTTGACCAACTAGGTTATACCTTAGCTGAAGTCAACAACTTACTAAACAAGCAAAGTGGTCTTTTAGGTATTTCAGAATTAACCAATGACTGTCGTGGTATTGAAGAAGGTTTTGGCGATGGCCACAAAGGCGCCACGTTAGCGCTTGAGATTTTCTGCTACCGTCTAGCGAAATACATCGCGTCTTACACTGTGCCATTAGGCCGTTTAGATGCTGTTGTCTTTACCGGTGGTATTGGTGAGAACTCTGATCTTATCCGTGCTAAGGTTTTAGAATTACTGACTATCTTTAACTTCCAAGTTGATGATACTAAAAATAAAGCAGCTCGCTTTGGTAAGGATGGGATTATCACCGCAGACAATACCCCTGTTGCAATGGTTATCCCAACCAATGAAGAGTGGGTTATTGCAGAAGACGCGGTTAAGTTAATCTCAGCCAAATAATTACTGATTGTAGAGGTTTTATATGTCTCGAAATATCATGCTCATCCCAATTGGTATTGGTGTGGGTTTAACATCGCTAAGTTTAGGTATGGTACGTGCTCTGGAACGCAAAGGCGTCAAAGTGCAGTTTTTCAAACCTATCGCCCAAATCCGCTCAGGCGATAAAGGCCCTGAACGCTCTACGACGATTTTAAGCAAGTCGCCAACGGTAAATCCGCTTGAACCATTTTCAATGGACCATGCTGAAGCCTTGATCCGTTCAGAGCAAACTGATGTGTTAATGGAGCAAATCATTGCTCGCGCTGCGGAGTGTGCTTCTAACACTGAAACTATCGTTATCGAAGGTTTAGTGCCAACACGCAGTCATCCGTTTGCTGATGATATTAACTATGAAATAGCTAAAGCACTTGATGCTGATGTGATCTTCATAGCAACCCCAGGTAATGATTCACCAAACGGTTTAATGAACCGTCTAGAGATCGCTTATAACTCATGGGGTGGTAATAAAAACAAACGCTTAATTGGTGCCATTATCAACAAAATTGGTGCACCAACTGATGATGAAGGCCGTGCTCGTCCTGATTTATCTGAAGTATTTGATCACACAGAAAGCCATGCGACTGACACATCCGGCATGTTCCAACTGCCAGGTAAGAGCCCGCTACGCATTTTAGGTAGTGTGCCATATAATTTAGAGCTAATTTCACCACGCGCATCAGATTTAGCTAAGCATTTAAACGCAAAAATCATTAATGCCGGAGAAATGCACACTCGTCGTATGCGTCGGGTGACTTTCTGTGCTCGTTCAATTTCAAACATGGTAAACCACATCAAAACTAACTCACTGTTAGTGACATCTGGTGATCGTTCGGATGTTATCGTAGCAGCCTGTTTGGCAGCGATGAACGGTGTTAAAGTTGGTGCATTGTTGCTTACCGGTGGCTATGAGCCAGAGCCAGAAATCATGAAGCTTTGCGAACAAGCTTTTGAAACCGGATTACCTGTATTCTTAATTGAAAGCAACACTTGGCAAACATCGCTTAATATCCAACGTTTTGATCATGAAGTACCAGTAGACGATGCTGTCCGTATTGAACGCGTTCAAGAATTTGTTGCCAGCCACATTGACCAAAACTGGATTGAAAGCGTGACACAAGGTTCTCCTCGTGAACACCGTTTATCGCCTCCAGCTTTCCGTTACAAGTTAACAGAGCTTGCTCGTGCCGCGCGCAAGAAAATTGTATTACCTGAAGGCGAAGAGCCTCGGACAATTAAAGCGGCAGCCATTTGTGCTGAGCGAGGAATTGCACGTTGTGTGTTATTAGGTAACAAAGAAGAAATTTTACGTATTGCCTCACAGCAAGACGTGGTGTTAGGCGAAGGGGTTGAGATCATCGATCCAGAAACCGCTCGCGACAGATACGTAGAACCAATGCTAGACCTTCGTCGACATAAAGGTTTAACTGAAGTTGTTGCTAAAGAGCAGCTTGAAGACAACATGGTGCTTGGCACTATGATGTTAGCGGGTGATGAAGTTGATGGTATTGTATCTGGTGCAGTTAACACAACCGCAAATACGATTCGTCCACCTTTACAATTAATTAAAACGGCACCTGGTTCAAGTCTTGTATCTTCAATCTTCTTCATGTTGATGCCTGATCAAGTGCTTGTCTATGGCGACTGTGCAATTAACCCAGATCCAAATCCTGAGCAGTTAGCTGATATCGCTATTCAATCAGCCGAATCTGCTGCTGCATTTGGTATCGAGCCTCGCGTAGCCATGATCAGTTACTCAACCGGTAATTCGGGAACAGGATCTGATGTGGATAAAGTACGCGAAGCTACACGTATTGCCAAAGAAAAGCGTCCAGACTTAATCATAGACGGTCCGTTACAGTACGATGCGGCGGTGATGCCAAATGTGGCACAATCTAAAGCGCCTAATAGCCCTGTCGCGGGTAAAGCGACTGTATTTGTATTCCCAGATTTGAATACCGGTAATACAACCTACAAAGCAGTACAACGAAGTGCAGACTTGATCAGTATTGGCCCAATGCTTCAAGGTATGCGTAAGCCTGTTAATGACTTGTCACGTGGTGCGTTAGTCGACGATATTGTTTACACGATTGCATTAACCGCAATTCAAGCAGCTCAAAACGCGGATAAATAAATTAGATTAATCTAGTTTACTGATTTAAAAGCACTGTCATTGACAGTGCTTTTTTATTATTAAAAGAAAAAAACCTAGAAGGCAATTTTTAACCAAGAATAAATAACGATATAAAACATAATGTTATGTATCATATTCTATTTCGTTAACATACTTGTCCACAGATTCTGTGGATAACATTGAGGATGAAGCAGTTTGACTAACAAGATTGTTAGCAAAAATCGGGACATAATCGAATAATTCTATATCGATCAACATAGCAATTTTATATCCCGCCTTGCCAGCATTAATTTAATTCTGGATACTAAAGGTGTATTTTCTAGACAGTATATTGGTAATTATGATTAGAGTTTTATTGTTAATAAGTATGCTAGCTTTATTTGGCTGTGAAAAAGTTATTGAAAAAGGTGAGCCACCTCAATCACCCGAAAGTGTCACATTAAGTTTTTTTAAAGCCATTTACACAGACCGAGATGTGAGTAAAGCACTTCCTTACGTGACCCCTGAAATGCGAGAAATATTAGAGCATTATCATATAGCTGCATCGGTACAGCGTCATGTTTTAGGCTTATCAATGACAGATGTCAAAGTCAGTATTGATGAAATTGATATCGATTTTTTTCGTAAATTTACTGATGAAGTTACCGTAATTGTAAAAATGGAAGGCTTAAAAGGCGGTAAATATTGGATAGATGATCGCACTTTGCGACTAAAAAAACAGGGAAAGAAGTGGATTATTGTCGAAGTGTTACCTGAAAAAGGCAAAATAAATGGTTAATTCGCAATGACTTCAAACTGGATACCGATCATCCATGGATCGAATCCCATAAAAATAGCAGCCTAAGCTGCTATTTTTATGGGTTGCTTGCAATGTCGCTTGGAGCACTCAATCTTATGCTAAAGACTGTTATTCCTCGTTCAATTGTCTTACTCTTCTTCAGAAGGCAAAGACTCTAACACGTCATCTTTTACTTGATAGTAAGCATTTTCGTATTCATGAACTTCCATAATCACTCCAATCATTTTTTTCAGGTCGTTTGTAGGTATCAGGTATGTTTTATTTTGTTGGCTATGGTTGCCGGTAACATATTCCTAATGGCAGAGAAGAGTACCAGTCATGTTCTTCTGCCAGCGAGTATATCAATGAATAAAGACTAAACTCCACAGTAAAAACCATAAAATTACAAAAAACTTTCAAAAATGTACCCACAAAACTCAAAAAACAGTGTTTTACTAACAAAAAACTGAAAGACTTACACAGGTGAGATCAATTTTAATAACCAAAACCACCTCAACAGTCAACATTTAACTCAAATTGTTATAACCCAAAAGTCATGCTCTGCTAGATTTAATAGAGAGTGACTTTAATTTTTTTGCCTATAAGATGCTGGCAAAAACTGATTAAAGCCCCCGTTTAGTCATTATGGGGAAATAAAATGAATACACTTATAGAATATGAAGCAAGTAAATTAGCGGATCTATTTGATCAAGGAGATCGTATAGCGATGCATATGTTTATGGAAAATATGCATATGCCAATTGATGTACAAAACAAATTAATGGAAGAAATTTCTGCGCTTAATCACATCGATCAAAATAGTATCGGAAAAATCATCGAAAACTATGGTCAGAGCCAATTTTCAGAACGTTTAACCCTTTAGCCTCCTCCATCAACCCTCAACTCAAATGGTATAACAAATGAGTTGAGGTTATATCGAAGCCTAAAATAGCGTAAAAAAATAGATATTACTCTTAACGTTCGAGCCCAAACACTAGACTTGATTGATATGGTTTAAAATCCGTTTTTCTGAAATAGGATATGCAGTACCTAAAACCTGAGCAAAACAAGATACACGATACTCTTCCAACATCCATCTAGCTTCTATCAACGCCTCAGGCACTGGTTGTAATTTTGGAACCTTGGCAAGTTGAGCAGCTAACAAACCTTCTAGCTTGGTAATACTTTGCATATGGATTCGATCGCGGTTTGGATCCACCGGCAATTTATCTAATCGATTTTCAATTGCGCTGATATAACGCGCAACATCGGTTAAACGGTTCCACCCACACTCTTGTACAAAACCTTTATAAACCAATTTATCTAAATGATTTTGTATATCGCTCATAGCAAAGGCAATATCTAAACTAATCTTTCCTTTCAAACGCTTTTTAACTCGCTGATAAACTGTGAGAATTTTTTCAACTTTTAGCGATAGCTGTTCAGTGGTCGAGTTTAACTCTTGTCGTACCCAATCTTTAGCTTGTTCAAACTGAGCTTGATTACGAATATCGAGATTTTTTTCATCCAATAGTTGCTGTACTGCAGCTTGAATAATGTCATCAATCAGTAATTGCACTTGACCAAAAGGGTTAAAATACATGGCCAGTTTGGCTTTGTTGGGCAGTGATTGTTGTAGGTGTTTTACTGGCGATGGAATATTGATTAACAGTAAACGCCTAAGGCCTAATCTATGCTGTTTTGCCGCTTCATGCTCATCATCAAATAACTTGATAGCGACATCCGTTTTATTATCAATTAACGCCGGAAAGGCTTTGACTTCATAATTGCCTTTTCGTTGCTGGTATTGACTAGGTAAATCACCAAATGACCATGTGGTTAATTTTTCTTGCTCGATACCTTTATCCGCAACTTGACGGATTGCTTTAGCCACCACACCTTGTAGTTGTTCTTTTAATGGTTCAATTTGCCGGCCTTGGGCTATTAAGCGGCCATTATCATCTTCTACTTTAAAGTTAATTAATAAATGAGCTGGCAGTTGGCTAAAATCAAAATCCTCGGCGCTTAAACGTGTACCGCTCATGCGAAGCAGTTGTTTGCATAAACTATCAATTAACGGCAGTTCGAAGGGTGTCATCGCCTGTACACAAGCTTTGGCATAATCAGGTGCAGGTACAAAATTACGCCTTAATGCTTTGGGTAATGATTTGATCAAGGCAATAATTTTTTCTTCGCGCAGACCTGCAACGAGCCAATCAAAATCTTCATCGTCAATTTGATTTAGCAAAGCCACTGGAACATGTACCGAAACGCCATCGTCAATATCGGCAGGTTCAAAATGATAACTCACTTTTAACGCTAAATTGCCTTTATGCCATACTTCAGGGAAATCCAATGCTGAAATGTGATCAACACTCCGCTGCATTAATAAATCGACATTAAAATCCAGTAAATCAGGCTGTTTTTGACGTGTTTTTTTCCACCATTTAAAAAATAATGGCGCGTTATAAATTCCGTCAGGTACTCTTGGTTCGTAAAAATCCACCAGCACATCTTCATCGACCAAAATATCGCGGCGACGTGATTTATGTTCTAAGTTTTCAATATCGTTCAATAAACGCTGGTTATTAACAAAAAAAGCTTCTTTAGTTTGCAACTCCCCTTGGGCTAAACCGCTTCGAATAAAGATTTCACGGGCTTCTATTGGGTTAATTGGCCCGTACTGTACGCGACGTCGATTAACTATGGTTAAGCCATATAACACCTGATTTTCAAATGCAATCACACTGCCAGCTTTGGCTTCAAAATGCGGCTCGACTTGATTTTTTTTGACTAAATGTGCAGCTAAATCCTCAAGCCATTCTGGTTGAATTTTAGCGCAACAACGGGCAAACAAGCGGGAGGTTTCTGTTAACTCTGCAGCCATAATCCACTTTGGCCCTTTTTTAGCCAATGGGGAACCTGGGAAGACAAAAAACTTACGATTTCGGGCACCTAAATACTCATTATTAGCATCTTTAAAGCCAATATGGCTTAACAGCCCTGAAAGCAATGATTTATGTAAATTATCATAGTCCGCTGGCGAGTCATTTAAGCGCCATTTTAACTCATGAACGGCTTGTTTTAATTGAGCATATAAATCCTGCCATTCACGAACGCGCAAGTAGGCAAGGTACTCATCTCGGCATTGTTTTCTAAATTGGCTAGCTGACAATTCACGTTTTTGATCTTTAAGGTGATCCCACAGTTTTATCCAACTACTGAAGTCAGAATCTTTATCAGCAAATCGATTATGGCATTCATCTGCAGCTTGTTTTTTATCAATGGGGCGCTCTCGAGGGTCCTGAATTGATAAACCTGCGGTGATGACTAACGCCTCATGTAAGCAGCCATTGTGGTTAGCTTCAAACACCATACGAGACAAACGAGGATCGAGCGGAATGCGTGATAACTGACGTCCTAATGGGGTTAGCACTAAATCGCCCTTTTGTTTTTTAACAGCTTGTAACTCTTCTAACAGTAAAAAACCATCACGAATATGTTTTTGTTCTGGCGGTTGAATAAATGGAAAACCACCAATATCCCCTAGTCCAATGGACAGCATCTGCAAAATAACGGATGCCAAGTTAGTGCGTAAAATTTCAGGATCAGTAAACTCTGGACGTTGAATGAAGTCGGTTTCATCGTATAAACGAATACAAATCCCTGGGCCAACACGACCACAGCGCCCTTGTCTTTGATTAGCACTGGCTTGTGAAATTGGCTCTATTGGTAATCGTTGTACTTTGGTGCGATAACTATAGCGGCTGATACGTGCAGTGCCAGGGTCAATAACATAACGAATACCCGGTACGGTTAATGAGGTTTCAGCAACATTAGTGGCTAATACAATTCGCCGTCCAATGTGACTTTTAAAGACTTTTGACTGCTCACCATAAGATAAACGAGCATATAACGGCAGGACTTCGGTATCTCGATAATTCTGCTTTCTAAGCATCTCTGTGGTATCACGAATTTCTCGTTCACCATTCATAAAAATAAGAATATCGCCGGGTCCTTCAGCGATTAACTCATCCACTGCGGCAAAAATACCATCACTGACATCTAAATCAGCATCGTTGTCTTGTACTAAAGGACGATAGCGGGTTTCAACAGGGTAAGTACGCCCTGATACTTCAATGACAGGAGCATTATTAAAATGCTTTGAAAAACGTTCAACATCTATGGTTGCCGATGTAATTATAATTTTAAGCTCTGGGCGTTTTTTTAAGATTTGTTTTAAATAGCCTAAGATAAAATCGATATTAAGACTGCGCTCGTGCGCTTCATCGATAATTATGGCGTCATATTGATTTAAGTATTTATCAGATGTGAGCTCAGCCAATAAAATACCGTCGGTCATTAGCTTAATGTAGTTATTTTCACTGATGGCATCCGCAAAACGTACTTTAAAGCCTACCACTTCACCTAACGGGCTATTTAACTCATCTGCAATTCGGGTTGCCACACTTCGAGCGGCTAATCGACGCGGTTGGGTATGTCCAATAATCCCACGAGATCCTAAACCTAAATCAAGACATATTTTTGGTAATTGAGTGGTTTTACCTGAACCGGTTTCACCCGCAACAATTACCACTTGATTATTGGCAATCGCGCTGGCAATTTCATCACGTTTTTGTGAAATGGGCAGTTCTTCAGCATATTGAATAATAGGACGTGATTGCAGACGTTGATTAACCTTTTCGACTGAGGCGATAGCACGCTTCTCTAACTCAATAATGGCCTGCGTTTTGGCTTCTGAGTGAGGTTGCTTATTCAAGCGGAACAAACGACGGCGAATAAATGCAGCGTCGCTTTGGACACAACGCTCTAAAAAGGCTTTTGACAGAGGCTTAAGTGGACTTTGATCCGTATTCAACGCGGTTTCCTTGCTAATCTTTCAGTAAAAAAGTAATGAAAGTGCGATCCTAGCAAGGAAGCCAACATATTGGTATGGGGTAGCACCAAACAATATGTGTTTTTAAATGGCTAAGCGCTATGCAGGCTTAAGGTAACATTGTTGCATATAAGTGTTCATCGCTTTAAGGACATCCTGACGGGTTATCACGCCAATCACTTTTCCATCAGCCACCACAGGATAAATTTTCGGTTTAGCTCCCGTCATTTGCTCCGCTAAATGCAGCATACTGTCTTCAGGGCCCACACTTAACACATCTGTACGCATACAATCACTTACCGTACTGGTTAAATCACAGTGATAACTACTTTTCAGCATCACAGACAAACAATCTTGTTGCGATAAAAAGCCGACAAGCTGACCTGTTTCACCAATAACAGGTGCTCCAGGTCGACTGCTAGTTAGCAAATGTTCAACTGCAACTGCTAACGACATATTGGCTTTTAATAAAACAGGTCGTCTATCCATATAATCTTTTATTTTTATCGAATCCATATTACCCCCAAAAAATTTAACATGCATCAACTCGGTTTAGTAAACAACTAATCTTACGGTTCTATAACGAAAGCAGGCTTTTCTTTAATTAAGGCAAGTTCAGAACTATATTCAGTTTAGTCTAAATAAATTAACTAGTTGTAAAATTAATACGATTAATCACATCGAGTAAATAGATTAACCTGTTTGTTGACTATCGCTACTTGTCACGCCAAATCATAATATTGGTTTTTTCATCACCCACTTTTGTCGCTCGGTACATCCCTTTAGTATTAAATGGCGTGGCAATATTTCCTTTCGCATCAATAGCGATAACGCCACCTGTTCCACCAGCATCAAGTAGTCTTTTATTGATCACATCATCCGCAGCCTGAATAATAGAGTGTTGTTGGTATTTCACCCTAGCGCAAATATCAGCCGCGACGTTATAACGTATAAAGTATTCGCCATGGCCTGTTGCAGATACAGCGCAAGCACCGTTTTCAGCATAATTACCGGCACCAATGACAGGTGAATCACCAATACGCCCAAAGCGTTTAGCTGTCATGCCTCCCGTTGATGTACCCGCTGCTAAATTGCCATTTTTATCTAATGCTACGGCTCCCACTGTGCCAAATTTATAATTAGCATCTAATTGATTTACCGAGGCTTGATAATCATAATTTTTGGCTTCAGATGCTAAAATTTTCTTTTTAGCATCTAATAACTGATCATAACGATGAGGTGTATCAAAATGATTATTGGGTACAAGATTAAGGCCTTGATCAATAGCAAACTCTTCTGCGCCTTGGCCGTATAACATGACATGAGGTGATTTATCCATCACCAATCTTGCAAGGTTAATCGGGTTTTGAATGTGCGTGACGCCAGCAATCGCACCAGCGGCCATGGTTTTACCATCCATAATAGAGGCGTCTAATTCATGCTTACCATCAAAGTTATAGACTGCACCAACACCCGCATTGAACAATGGGCTATTTTCTAACACATTAATAGCCGCCTGTACCGCATCAAGGCTATCGCCTCCCTTAGCTAAAATCACATGTCCAGCATTGATTGCTTGATTTAATTTATCCCGATAAGCTTGCTGCTGCACTTCACTCAAATCAGCCTCATTAATCGTACCCGCACCACCATGAATCGCGATAGCATAGCTTGGTGTGTCATTGGCATTAATCGCAAAACTCATTCCTAAAAGCAAAGGTATGCTCAGCAAATGCTTAGATATTTGAGTTGATATATTTTTTTTCATTATTATTGCTCCATTTATGCTGATTCTGTTCGAGGTTAACTTGCGACTTTAGCGCTTTGTAGCGACAATATATACATAAGTTTTCTAACCCATAAGTTTGACCAATTTGTTAACTAATTACTTAAAAATCAATCTTTTTATTTTGATAGCGATAACAGTATTATGTTGCAAAACGGTTGTCGCGGCCGATGATTGGCTGACAATAAAAATTACTGGGGTAAAAAGCTCGGTTGAAGACAATATTCGTGCGCATATAGGTACCCCTCCAGCAAATGATGTACAACGCCGTGCGTTTCTATTTACTGTTGAAGATTATACTACTGAAGCCCTTGAATCTATTGGTTACTATCATTCAAAAATTGAGCTAAATGTCATTGAAAAAGACAAAGGCCCTTGGCAACTTAATATCAATGTCGATGCGGGAGAACCCGTTACCCTTCAATGGATCGATATAAACTTTGATGGCGACATGCTTGAAGACGAAGCATTTAGACGTTGGTTGGATGGACTCACGATAAAACCTGGTGATGTGCTACATCACGGTAAATACGAAAATATTAAATCGCAACTCGTCACCTTAGCACTGGCTCGCGGCTATTTTGACGGGCAATTCACGCGATCAGAAATAAAAATTAATCGTGATAATAATAGTGCACAAATTAATCTGCATTTTAGTTCAGGTAAAAGATACCATTTCGGTGAAGTAAATTTCACCGGGCATACACTTAATAGCAATATTGTTGAAGAGTTAATCCCTTTTGAAACAAATACACCTTATGCCACCAATCAATTAAGCTCTTTAAATCGAAACTTACTTGATACTGGCTATTTCAGTAACATTAAGGTTCTACCTGAAACAGAAAACATTAACAATGGTGCCGTGCCAATCAAAGTCGAGCTCAGTCCAAGACCCAATCATTCAATTGAGGTTGGTGCGGGGATTGATATTGGTAATGGCAGTGCAGATAACAGTATCGACCCCAAACTTCGTATTACTTGGCGCACACCACAAGTCAATCGCTTTGGCCATAAACAAGAAAGCACTGCAGAGTGGTCGCCAGACAGACCTAAACTGTTAACCACTTATACTATTCCACTCTCGCATCCATTAGATGACCAACTCAAATTACGGGTTGGTATATTAAGAGATAAATATGGCTTAACCCAAGACTACTCTGTCGATGACCGTAAATTTAAAAACACCGGTCAACTCGAGTCAGAAAAATACCAATTAGGGGTTATTCGCCAGTTCCGTACCGCTAGCAACTGGTTAATGGGCTACTCCCTTGAAGCAATGAGAGAAACCTATTATCAAGAAAATACCAACTATTCGCCCAGCTTTATATTGTTAGGCTTTGGCGTAAGTAAAACCCAGCGTGGTGATAATAGCCTTGATCCTAAATCAGGCATAAGGCAAACCTACAGCATTGAGTATGCCGACCCATTTCTAGGTTCAGAAATCCGCTTGACTCGTTTACAAGCAAAACTTAAATGGATAGATACATTTTTTGATAAACATCGTTTTGTTGCCAGGCTAGACATGGGGGCTAACCTTGCTGCAGCAGAAAATATTCCAAATATTGCGCCCTCTTTGCGCTATTTTGCTGGCGGAGATCAATCAGTAAGGGGTTACAGCTATCAAGAATTGGGACCTTATACAGACTACATCAACAATGAAGGAGGATTGTCTCGTGAAGTTATAGGTGGTCGCTACTTAGTTGTCGGCAGCTTAGAATATCAATATTACTTAACCCCGACTTGGCGCTTAGGCACCTTCGTAGATGCAGGTAATGCATTTGATACTGATCAATTTGAGCCCATAATATCTGTTGGTGGTGGAGTTCATTGGATATCACCCATCGGCCCCATCAGACTTGATTTAGGTTTTGGCTTAAAAGAAACCGAAACGGTCGATCGCTCATTTCGTTTCCATTTAACAATGGGGACAGATTTATAATGACAACACCTAACCAACAGTCAAACGTTGAACACCAAACAGATTTGCCATCAAATACGCATGCGACTGAACATCAGCCAAATAGCAATATTGATAAAAAGCTCACCACTGAAAAACTACACATTGGCCTATTAAAACAATTATGGCGCACAGTGAAGTTTTATACCCGAATGCTAGTCTACATCCCACTCATTGTATTGGTGTTGTTAGCCGTCGGCATTGGCACGCCTTTTGGTAGTAAAATCGCTATAACCCTTGTGAGTCAATTGGTGCCAAATCTGCAACTTGATTATCAATCGGGCACAATCAATCATAATCTAAAATTGGATTACGCTTATTGGTCAATAAATGGCATTGAAGTTGAGCTGAATGATTTATCGCTAAAATGGAACCCCAGCTGCCTAGTACATAAACAACTCTGTGTTGACACCCTGCAAGCCAGTGCCGTTAAGGTTGATATACAAACAGCTTTGCTAGGCGCAAAAACAGAAGATACCCATGATGTTGATGTTGATGAAAGTGCAAACCCACAAGATAACGAACTAAAGCTTCCGATAAGTATTAACCTTGATAAAGCTGCATTAGCTCAGGTTAAAGTGACAGTTAACGATATGCACTATAATGCTAGCACGTTAAACGGTAGCGCTTTTTGGGGTGATTCCGGTTTAAAAGTAGAATACTTAACCAGTACAGATCTCGAAGTCATTTTGCCATTAGATGAAAAAACGCCTGCTAAAAACGATAAAGATAATCAATGGGCGATGGCTGACTTGCCTGATGTGTACATGCCTTTCCCTTTGTTTGTTAAACAGCTTGTCGCCAAAAAAAGTTTATTGCAAATAGGCCAACGTCAGGATTTATTTGAACACATTGACTTAGCGGGTACTTACATTGGTTACCATATTAGTCTGAGTCAATTAAATGTGAATCATACTTATGGTGACGTTGAGCTCATTGGCGACCTCAGTTTAGTTGATAATTATCCACTGAACATTAAAGCCGCAGCCAATATTAAACATATTGACGAATTAACAGGATTTTACAATCAGCAACTCGCGCTTGAATTAACAGATGACTTTAGCCAATTAGGCATTACTGCCAAACTAGAAGGCGACACGCAAATTAATTTACAAGGTGTCATCGATCTAACCCAATCAAACATACCGTTTGAGGCAACGCTAATTAACAGCAAATTACAATGGCCATTAAACCAAGCAGAATATATTGCCGACATTAACAACTTAATGGCAAAAGGCACATTTAATCACCAACAAGTCAATCTTTTGGGTCGTTTTACCAGCCCTTATCATCCAACGTTAACTGTTGCCTCTATATTTAACCAGCAATCAAATGCGCTTGATTTCTCTCAATTAACGATTCAGTCTGAAGCAGGCGACCTTGACGTCGTTGGCAAACTGAACTTTAACAATGGTTTAGAATGGCAAGCTACTGTAAATACGAACAATATTCGCATACAAAATATCAAAGCGCTTAATCAGCAAGCTAATATGCGCAGCAAAGTGAATGGACATTTTACCAGCCAAGGCTTTTACACAGACCAGAAATGGACAATAGGGATAAGTGATGCCGCCCTCACAGGGAGAATGAATGGGTTTCCACTTAGTCTAGAAGGTCAAGCAACCTTTGATCAAAATCTTGCCGTCAACGCCAATAATTTCAGAGTCACCGCGTTAGGCGCAGAGCTTTATATAAATGGTACTGCAGATAAGATTTGGGATATCGATGCACAGCTTGATGTGCCAGATTTAAGCCAATGGTTAGTCGGCGCAAGGGGTAATATTCATGCTCGAATCGATGTCAATGGAACCAGTGACAATCCGATTGTCTCTGTGCAGGCCAATATGCAAAAGAGTAGTTACTCAGGGGCAAAGTTTGATGGCTTAATGCTAAAAGCTCAATATCAACCGTACCAAAACCACCTATATTCCATTGACTTAACAACAGACAATTTATTTTGGAAAAATTATACTCTCGATACTCTAACTATTGCGAGTACTGGGGATGACACTGAACAAGTGACCTCAATCAACACATCGGGTGATACTGAACTGAATAGCTTGTTAACAAGCACAACCGATATAATAAAACAAACTCTTGCGGCACAATGGAGTCGATTAAACTTCAATAATGCGCTAGGTCAATGGCACTTAGATGCCCCTATCACCTTCGCATGGGATAACATCAAACAAACTGGACAAATTGATGCCTTTTGCATTAGTCATCCACATAATAAATTTTGTTTAACTGATACTGTTAATTTAGGTGATCAGGGCCAAGCAAATATTAATTTCAGTGGTAATCCTGGACAACTTTTTGCTCCTATACTCTCTAAAAATATTAATTGGGACGGTGAAGCCGTATTCACAAGCCAAATTAATTGGCAACCCAAAACCAAACCAACAGCACAGCTTAATTTTTCTCTGTTGCCAGGTAACATTGAACTTATTAGAAATAAAAACAATACTGTCAGCATTGATTACCAACAATTATTGCTTACTTCAACATTAGGTGAAAACCAACTCCGTACGAAAATAACTGCCGATTCTGAGGGTATTGCAAGTTTACTATCTGAAATAAATATCAATGTTACCCCAGATAGAAGTCTTGATGGGTTTATTAATATAGCAACATTAAACCTTGAACCTTTTGGCAACTTCTTTCCAAGACTGGCTACCTTTGCTGGAAATCTATCAAGCAACATAGCGCTTGCTGGCACACTTTCATCACCCGAGTTAAGTGGTACCATTAAATTAAATGAGGGAGCACTAGAATTATCCAGCAACCCCACTTTAGTCGACAAAATTAACCTTGGGTTAGTTCTAAATGGCCAACAAGCTCAAGTTAATGGCAACTGGCAAATGGGAGAAGGCCAAGCCAGCGTTGACGGAAATATTTATTGGCCAAATGGCCAGGTTTCCGCAGATTTAAATATCAAAGGAGACAACCTCTCCGTTATTCAGCCACCTATAGCCATTGTAAATATATCACCGGATGTAAACTTATCATTCGATTCAACCCAATTTGCAGTTCAAGGACATGTTGCCATTCCATCTGGACAAATCAAAATTATGCAATTGGCAGATGGTGGTGTTGCCTTATCTGATGACGTTATTTTTAATGACTCAATTTCAGAGCTTGAACAAAAAGCGAGCCCATTTGCCATTATTGCTGACGTCAATATTGATGTCGGCAATGAGCTCACTATTGATGGAATGGGCTTAACAGGTAAGTTAATTGGTAACTTACGTTTGCAACAACAAGCGTTTAAACCGCCACTGTTATTTGGTGATATAAAAGTGGCAAGCGGTAGTTACAAGTTTATGGGTCAAACGTTAAAAATTAATGCAGGCGAAGTGCAGTTTGTCGGCCCATTAGAAGTGCCCAACTTAAATATTGAAGCCGTGAAAGAAATCAAAGATGAAGATATGACTGCTGGCGTAAGGGTAACAGGCACACCAATGCGCCCATCAGTGACCATTTTTTCAAACCCCGCCAAAGAGCAAGCTGAAGCACTATCTTATATTTTAACCGGTAAAGGGTTTAACAATACCAGCGATCAGCAAAACAACTCCTTAATGATGGGGGCAGCATTAAGCTTAGGGTCCCAAGTTGATGGTGGCGCCATCAATAATATAGGCTCAACAGCCAAAAACGTGATTGAAACCTTTGGCTTCTCGAATGTACAGCTAGATGCCAATGACGATGGACGCGTTGCAGTGAGTGGCTTTATTGGTGACAGCTTAATGGTTAAATACGGTATTGGGGTATTTAACCCAGGTTATGAAATGACCGTAAGATACTATATTTTCTCGCAGTTATACCTTGAAAGCGTATCAGGCACATTAAGCCAGTCATTAGATATTTATTACAGCTACGATTTTGATTAACAGGATTTTATATGGCTAAAATCAAATTTTCTAACCAAGATAAAAGCGCGCTGATTAATAAACTACAATCTTATTTTGAAAATGAATTAGACCAAGAGTTAGAACAATTTGACGCTGAGTTTTTGCTGGATTTTTTTAGCCAAGAGTGCGGAGCATATTACTATAATCAAGGCCTTAAAGATGCCAGAGCGATATTTGAAACCAGAATGGAAACCGTCGATGCTGAAATTTATGCTATCGAACAAGATACCAAATAACCTTGTGGTTTAGGCACAAAAAAAGCGCCAATTGGCGCTTTTTTAGCAAACTAGCAATTAAGCAAATTTGAAGTCAACATGTTCAATCATTGGCTTATAAACGTGACGTTGAATAGCTTGTGGGATCACCTTGATCTCTTTACCATCAACAACAAGAGTTAAACCTTCATAAAATTCTTTATGCTCAGCTAGGTTGATGATGTCTTTATGTAAAAACTTGATAGAGATAGATTCTTTACCTGGGCCATAGATTACAGCTGGTACTTGACCCGCATGACGTAGGCGGCGGCTCGAACCTTTCCCGATTTCAGTACGGATTTCAGCATTGATTGTATAAGACATGTTATTACTCACTTAATAATAAAATAAAAGGCGTCATTGTTTTCGACCAACAATGACTCAAATAAAGCGCGCGGATATTAACATACCCACGCGCCAACTACTATTAATAATTAAAGCTTGAGCGAATTATTTGCACAAGCCAGTTAACCCCAGCTTCTAACAGGACCGCAATCAACGTGTACAAAACCCGATTGAGGATAATAACCAACTCCACCCATTTTTAGCGACAATGCCGCTTCGCGTAATTCTTTCAAATTGACACTTGGTATTGCAATATCCATTGCCATACCTTTCATATGATAACTTTTCTTCGCCACACCATTACTTTTCGCGGCAAGCATTTGGTTAGTTATTGGTGAACGGTAGCCAGAAATAACATGGATCTCATCTTTGTTATTTAATACCGATTGTAATTGGTATAAATATTCATATAAGCGCTTATCCATTGGCGCAGCAATATTCTGACGATGATCTCGTAATACTTGGCTAAAAGTATCTAAGGTCTCTGGTTGATATTGACCATCAACCCAAAAAAGCCCCTCACCTCGTTCACCAGTATGACGATTATAAAAACTAAGCTCTTTTATTCCTTTAGTAGATCGACTTGCGTAAGCGTTTTTAGGCATCATAGACACCAGGGCCGCGCCACCTAGGCCCAACAAAATCTGCCGACGGGCAGAACAAACTAAAGACATTCGCGCACCACTTTCAATTTAATTATAGTTTTGTTGTTTTTTTACCCAACTGGCGACAAATTAAACCGATGCAGTAATAATTGCAAGTCTAAAACAAGCATGTGAAATAGTTAAAAAGCCCTTAAAACAGGAGTCTTTTAACCCAGTCAATAAGTTAACTAAAATTAGGAAATTTCAATTTTTTTAAACGAAAGGAATAAACTTACAAAAATGCGGCAAAAAAAACATTTTTATAACAATTATCGCTGAGTCAATTGTTTGTGCAACATAGGTGATATAGCACTGGTCGTTACATTTTTTTCAGTTTGATGATTCACTAATGCGGCGGGAGCCGTTGCAGTACTTAATGAATAAATATCGCTTCGATATTGCACTTGATGCTGGTTATCGACCCATGATGTCCAATAGACAAAATGAACAGGTAAGGTCTCTTTTAAAGAAAACCATTGAATCTTGTCATAGTTAGATTGAATTCTGCGCCATGTACGTTTATCAATCACCAAATTTTTAGCAAACCAATCGGCTAATTGCTGCACTTTTTCGATTCTGACACAACCCGATGATAACGCTCGCTCAGATTCTGCAAATAATTCTTTAGTAGGTGTATCGTGCAAATACACATTGGAATCATTGTTAAAATGGAACTTATATCGCCCTAATGCATTATGACTACCGGGGCGCTGTACTAAGCGATATGGAAAGCTCTCCCCTGCCACTTGTTGCCATTGCTCTGCCGTTTTCTCAACAAGCTCACCTTGATAGTTAAACACATCAAACTGACGTTCAGTAATATACTCACCATCTGCTCTAATTTGCGGTAAAATATCGAGTCGCATCAAATTACGTGGCACAGTCCACGTAGGATTTACCACCACATTTGAAATTTGTCCCACCATTAATGGAGTTTGACGGTAAGGCTTACCAACGATCACCTTCGAATGAAGCGCAAGCTTATCATCATCAACTAAAAACATTTCATAAGACGGAATGTTGACCAACAAGAAACGTTTAGGCAAAGATGCTAAATATATCGTTTTGTTGATGAAATTTTGCGCTAACAATTGAGCACGTTCAAAGGGAGTTTGATTTATCCAAAATAAGGTTTTGGGCCCAATCACTGCATCAGGTTTTAAACCATGGCGGATTTGAAATCTCACCATAGCGTTAACTAACTCGCCTTGATAAGTGTATTGAGCAGGATCATAACTATTTAAATCGCCAAGCAACCAAAGGCGCTGGCTAATTTCACTAACAGCAGCATGACCCTCTCCCGCTTTTAACAAGCCATTCATTTGAATATCTTGCCATTGATACTCTTGATGAAGCCACATTAAACGACGAATGTGACTAATAACTTGAAGATAATCTTTAATAGGGGTTCTAACGCAAAATAGTTATCTATTGGTTCGACGTTTCCATCAGAAAGCACATTTTGAGAAGCCAACGGATCAGTGATGGTGGAAACTGCAAGGGTCGATTCACTCTGTGTTTGAAAATGATATGGTAGTCTCACCTGATGCGCCAACCAAAAATCAGCAATATCTTTGGCAATGGTATCAACATACTCTAACTTTTGTTGCTCACTTCCCTTATTAAGCATCTGCCAATAACGATAAAACTTTTTATCATCACTCCCCAAAGCCAATAACTGCAAGTGCTCAAACAACAACTGCTGATTATATTCTTGTTGTTTGGGATGAATGACATGGCTGATATTGGCAGTTTGTAACTCAGATGAGAAGACTAACGTAGGGACGCTATTCTCATTTAAATAGTAAGTAGAATCACTTTGAGCCTGCTGCAAAGCTTGTGGCGGTTGGATTGACAACTGAGAGGCCAATTGCACGCTAATTTGTGCAGATGTTAACGAGGGGGAGTCTGTTATTTGCTCACGGCTTGGTAAAGAACTGACAGCATTCGCAGATTGACACATAAGCAGGACATACGCACTGATCATCGCAATGGTGACATTGATCTTACTAAAATCATTTTGTGTTACCTGATATGCCATATTTGACTACCTCGCTTTCCTACTCGCGCACCTATTTCAGTATGGCAAAAAAATTCACATTTGGATGACAAAAATTTTAAATCTTAAAATGTAAGTCTTACGAATGAGAGCAAAACCCAAGCAAGCTAGTAACATTTGCCCAATTTGTCTGCAATCAATTTACTGATTAACCATAGTTCACTGTGACTTAGCTAGAATAGTTGTTATAAAGCTTGCCTTATTCCTTATTGATGACACACATGAATAAAAAGCAGTTAATTGAAACCATGGCTAAACAACTTAATATTTCACAAGCCCAATGCAAACCTCAATTAGAGCAAATCTTAGCGACTATTCATCAAGCACTCACTGAAGGTGAAAAGGTGTATATCCCACAGTTTGGTACATTTGAATTACGATTTTATTTACCCAAAAACGGCCGTAATCCACAAACAGGTGAATTAATAGAAATTCCAGGATTCAATCAGCCTAGCTTTAAAGTCTCCAATTATTTAAAAGCCTGCGTTAATTGACGTTCTAACCGACACGCCAAACACTTCTCAACACCGTCATTCCAGCCATGCTTTTGGACTGGAATCTGCTACCTCAAATAAATAAAGATCCTCGATAACAAATCTCGAGGATAACGCAGCAAATCATCAATTTCAGGCAATAAAAAAGCCCCAACTTATCGTTGAGGCTTAATTATCCATCACTTGCAAGCAAGCTTAATAATGCTACCCGAAGCCAGACTTGAACTGGCACGCCTGCTTTTATCAAGCATTACCAAAACACTTCTCAACACCGTCATTCCAGCCATGCTTTTGGGCTGGAATCTGCTACCTCAAATAAATAAAGATCCTCGATAACAGATCTCGAGGATAACGCAGCAAATCATCAATTTCAGGCAATAAAAAAGCCCCAACTTATCGTTGAGGCTTATTTATCCATCACTTGCAAGCAAGCTTAATAATGGTACCCGAGGCCAGACTTGAACTGGCACGCCTGCTTTTATCAAGAGTGCGAGGGATTTTGTATCGTTAAATTTCAGACATAAAAAAGCCCCAACTTATCATTGAGGCTTGTTTATCCATCACTTGCAAGCAAGCTTGATAATGGTACCCGAGGCCAGACTTGAACTGGCACGCTTATTCAGCGAGGGATTTTAAATCCCTTGTGTCTACCGATTCCACCACTCGGGCAAACTCTGACAAACTGAAGTTCAGTTCGTTAAAATTTGTTGTCAACTTAGCAACTTAGGCTGCGCCGCTGAACGTGGTGCATACTTTACTGTATTTTATTTTTAGCGCAACTAAAAATTACCGAATAGAGTTTTAAGTGATTTAAAAAACACCAAAGCGAACTTTTTTCAGCCATAAGTGACAAAAATCAAGCGGATACTTTGTTAGCCTATGTCGTTCGCTCGCAATACAGATAGTCTAACGTCAACACAAAACCCGTTAGTAAAATAGAACCAAATCCTAGTTGATAGGGCAAAAAAGTAATACCAAACTAAAAGCCAATAATTTTATCCACTAATGACATGCAATAATTAGTCATAAAAAAAGCCGCATTAAGCGGCTTTCATCGGCTGACGTAACTATGTGTATTAGCTACGCTGGCGAGATGGCTTTGTCTTACTGCCCGTCACTTTATGCTTACGCACTGCACGACGAATTTTAGCGCTTTTCACTTTTGAACGTGCAACACTGTGTTTATCATGCCCCAACATTGAACGAGTTTCGGCGTCTAATCCTGCGAGTTGACGCAAATAGTTAACTTGCTCAAGAGGTAATTCAACCCAACCACCACGTGGTAAGGTTTTTGGTAACTCAACCATACCGTAACGGACACGGATCAAACGGCTAACCTGCACTTCTTGCGACTCCCATAAACGACGAACCTCACGGTTACGACCTTCACGTAAAGTAACATGCCACCATTGATTGATCCCTTCACCACCGGCAGGCTTAATACTGTCAAATTGTGCAGGACCATCTTCAAGGGTTACGCCTGTACGTAAACGCTGTACTGCGGCTTCTGGAACTTCACCAAAAGTACGTACAGCGTATTCTCGCTCCACTTCGTTTGACGGATGCATTAAGCGATTAGCTAACTCACCATCTGAAGTAAACAATAATAGACCAGAGGTGTTGATATCTAATCGACCTACAGCCACCCAGCGAGAATCACGAATATTTGGTAAACGCTGGAAAACCGTTGGACGACCTTCAGGATCTTTACGAGAACAAATCTCACCTTCTGGTTTGTGATACGCCAACACACGACAAATCATGTCTTCAGTTGACTTTAATGATATTGCTCGACCATCAATACGTATTTTGGCATCAGCCTCTACACGATCACCTAAATTAGCAATTTCACCATCAACACTAACTCGGCCTGCAGCAATCCATGCCTCCATCTCACGACGGGAGCCATGGCCTGCACGGGCCAAGACTTTCTGCAATTTTTCGCTCATTAGTATTACTCTTTAAGTTGTTCTTGCGATGTATGTTCCACATCCAGTGGAGCCTGTTGGGCTTTTTCAAACATCGCTTGTAATGACTCAATATCATTTAGCTGAGGTAAATCAGCTAATTTTTTTAAGCCAAAATAAGATAAAAAATCTTTGGTAGTTGCATATAATGCAGGTCTTCCCGGCACTTCTTTGTGCCCTACCGCTTTTATCCAGTTTCTGTCAGCTAAACTTTTTATGATATGGCTGCTGATGGCCACACCTCTTACTTGTTCAATATCGCCCCGTGTAACAGGTTGGCGATAGGCAATCACGGCTAAGGTTTCCATGGTTGCACGAGAATACTTAGGGGCTTTTTCATGCCATAAAGGCTGTAAAAAAGGGCTAAGTACTTCTTGAGTTTGAAAACGATATCCCCCGCAACTTTAACGAGTTGAACACCTCTTTCTTGATAATCTTGTTGTAACTCATCCAATACGGCTTTGATCCTTGAACGAGACACACTGAAATCAGTCAGTACAGTTTCTTTTAATGCTTGAATAGTCATTGGTTTAGCTAAAACAAATAAGCTGGCTTCTATTAATTGCTTTAATTGCGTTGAGTTAATCTGCATACGTAATTTTGGCGCCTAAACTAATGATACCTAATAACAATTTTAGGGTTTACTTTACCCTTTAGTTACTTATTTTGCTTTCACATATATTGTTGAAAAAGGTTCATTTTGAACCACATCAACCAATAACTCTTTGATGAGCTCCATCAAAGCTAAAAAACTCACCACCACGCCAGCTTTACCTTCACTCACATCAAATAACTGCTCAAAGTGCAGGTAACTTGTGCTAGAAAGCTTAGCTAAAATTTGGCTCATTCGCTCACGCGTCGAGAGTGCTTCACGTTTCACATGATGCTCTTCGTTGGCATCAATACGTTTAAGTACTTCACCAAATGCACGCGCTAGTTCTAATAAAGTGGCATCAGGTGGCACAACAACAGGTTTGATACTTGGTGCTCTCGCAGCACGGGCTTGAAATACATCTCGTTCTAAACGAGGTAACGCGTCAATATCTGCCGCAGCTTGTTTAATCACTTCATAGGCTTTTAATTGCCTAATTAACACCACGCGCGGATCTTCTTCTTCGTCGTTTTCCATGACCATTTTGGGCAAAAGTAAACGCGACTTAATTTCAGCTAAGGTGGCAGCCATGACTAAATAATCTGCTGCTAACTCAATTCTCGCTTCGGTTAATATTTCGATATACATCAGGTACTGATGGGTAATTTGTTGGATAGGTAAATCAACCACATCCAACTTTTGCTTACGTATCAAGTACAAAAGTAAATCTAATGGCCCCTCAAATGATTCCAAAAACACTTCCAGCGCTTCAGGCGGAATAAATAAATCAGTCGGCATAGTATCTAGTACTTGCCCACGCACCACAGCTAATGGAAGGCTTTGTTGATGACCCTGCATAAAGCTCCGTATCGATGATTTATTGAGGAGGCTAAACCAAACGCGCGATTATACGCATTTATGAATAAGGATTAAACAAATATCTTTGATCCGCATTTAGGGTGAAGCCCGCTTATTCAAAAGCAGAGGTATCTCCTGCACCATGGCGTAAAATATTCATTTCACCTTCTGACATATCGATCACTGTGGTTTGCTTCTCAGGTAAATAACCACCATGAATAATGCCTTCAACGTGATTTTCAAGAATATCGCGAATATGCTCAGGATCAGACTCTGCATGCTCTTCATTTGGCATCACTAAACTGGTCGACATTAAGGGTTCTCCCAGAGCTTCTAATAGCGCCTGAGCAATCACATTATCAGGCACACGTATGCCAATAGTGCGTTTCTTCTCACACTGTAGTCGACGCGGTACTTCTTTGCTGGCCTTAAAAATAAAGGTATAAGGCCCTGGCGTGCAGCTTTTTAGCAAGCGATATGCTTGATTATCTACTTTGGCAAAATTGGCCAGTTCAGATAAGTCACGACACATCAGCGAGAAGTTACGATCATTATCAATTTGGCGAATACGCACCATGCGCGTCATTGCATTTTTGTCGCCAATCATGCAACCCAGCGCATACCCAGAATCAGTAGGATAAACAATTACCCCGCCTTGTTTAAGAAGATCGACCGCTTGGTTGATTAACCTTGCTTGTGGATTTTCATCATGTATATAAAAAAATTGACTCATTATCTTTCCGTCCAAATTGGTGATTGCCACACCCAAGTTACACCTTGAGGTTGGTATAAATTTTTACCTAATTCAATCCAGTTACTGACAAAGTGAAAATCACTGCCAAGTGAAGCTAGCAACTGGTGTTGATGGCTTAGTGCCAATAAATTATTTCTATCTTCAATCGTTTGCTGGCCCAGCACCACTTCCATTGCATCACCACCAGCGTCTTTAAAATCTCGCACAAGTCGTTTTAACCATTTCGCTGATAATTTATAGCCACTAGGATGAGCAAGCACCGCAAGGCCGCCAGCTTGATGAATAACCTCAATAGCGTTAGCCATGTCCCCCAATTGTTAGGGACATAACCAGTTTTACCTCGGGCTAAATAGCGTTTAAACACACTGGGCATATCGCTGGCATAGCCGTTATCAGCTAACCATCGCGCATAATGGCCACGACTTAATGCCGCATCACCAGCTATCGCTTTAGCGCCTTCGTAAGCCCCTTCAATACCAGCCTTGGCTAAACGCAAGCCAATTTCTTGGGCTCTGGCCTCACGCAGTTCTCGCTGCGAGCGTAAAAAACTCAGCAGTGTGGCATCATTCTTATCAATATTTAAACCAACGATGTGGATATCAAAATTATTCCAGCGAGTGGATATTTCAGTGCCATCAATAAGTATAAGCGGTTCAGGTTGCTGCTGGTTAAATGCATGGGCTTCAGCTAATCCTTTTACCGTGTCGTGATCAGTAATGGATAACATTTGAACCCCTTTTTCAAGGGCGCGAGCAACTAGCTCAGAAGGCGTTAACACGCCATCAGATGCTGTTGTGTGGCTGTGTAAGTCAGCCAATATAGATTGGGTAGTCATGCACCTATTGTACTTGATACTCACGCTAAAAGCTTTGTGATTGTGTAAAAAATCTTTAGCTGTTAACGAGATAAGCTTAACAAACTAACAACGAGGAAAAGCAGTAATGAGCGGATACGATTTTATTTCACTTGAAACCACGAAAATGAGCAATATTCAATTGACATTAAACGCTAGCTAAGGTTTCCTATAGGCACAAACAAATACAACTGAAATGACATATGACTAACCTTATCGCTTCACAACACATTACTTGGTGGTGGCACTTCCCAAATTAACGGGTTGTGTGAAGCATTGCGCTCATTTTAGAGACAAAATTTTACAAGAAAGCCCGCAGAGATGTGGGCTTTCTTGTTATCTGGCCCATGTTCACAGGTTAATTAATAAATTCAAATAAACGAAGGCAGCAAGATGAAACCGAATCAAATAGCCCAGGTCAGTACCGAAAAACAGCCGCTAACCTATCATGCTGATCCATTAAGTCTGTATGAACATGTGACCAATAATGCACCTCATACTATGTTGCTTGAGTCTGCGGAAATAGACAGCAAAGACCATCTAAAAAGCATTGTACTGACCCATGCAGCCTTGATGATCCGCTGCGATGGTTATCAGCTTACCTTAAGCGCCTTAACCATAAACGGCCAAAGCTTGTTAACGCCTATTGAGCAATTTTTTACCGAACAATTTGATTGCCACACTCAATTAAATCTAGCCAGCCAAAATGACGTATTAGCATCGTTAACCATTCACCTTCAAAAAGCCACCAGCTTGCAAGATGAAGATGCCAGACTCAAATCAACTTCCCCTTTAGATGGTCTTCGAGCGCTGGTAAAACATATCAAAACCGATAAAGATCCACAGTTTGAAGACTTATTTTTAGGGGGGGTACTAGCCTATGATTTAATTGATACCGTAGAGCCACTGCCAGCAGTACCCAACGCAAATAACCAATGCCCTGATTATCTTTTTTACCTTGCTGAAACCTTAATTCTAATCGATCACAAACAGCAACAAGCCGACATTATCACTCAGCAGTTTACAAAAGATGTGCAAATTAGTGCTGCACTTCATACCCAACGTCAACAAGTCATTGAGCTATGCCACACCATCACGCCAGCTAAACCTCTGGCGCCAATTTCGGAGCAAGTCCAAGTTAACATTAGCGACGAAACCTATAAGCAAATCGTGATTGATTTAAAAGAGCACATTGTTGCTGGCGATATTTTCCAAGTGGTGCCATCACGCTGCTTTAGCTTACCTTGCCCTAATACCTTAGGGGCTTATCGTGCCCTACGTAAAACCAACCCTAGCCCTTATATGTTTTACTTTAGAGGCCCTGACTTTACCTTATTTGGTGCCTCTCCAGAGTCAGCCTTGAAATATGAAGCGCAAAATAATCAAGTAGAAGTTTATCCGATTGCTGGCACACGAAAACGTGGCAAAACGGCCAATGGAGAGATTGATTTTGACTTAGATAGTCGTATTGAGCTAGAACTGCGCTTAGATAAAAAAGAGCTTTCTGAACATCTTATGCTAGTGGATTTGGCTCGTAATGATATCGCCCGTATTAGCCAAAGTGGCAGTCGCAAAGTCGCTGAATTACTTAAAGTGGATCGTTATTCACACGTGATGCATTTAGTCAGTCGGGTGACTGGGCAGTTGCGCCATGACTTAGATGCCCTACATGCTTATCAAGCCTGTATGAACATGGGCACACTGGTTGGTGCTCCTAAGGTACGAGCATCACAACTGGTGCGCCAAGCAGAGCAAGCACGTCGAGGAAGCTATGGTGGCGCAGTAGGTTATTTAAATGGTTTAGGTGATATGGATACCTGTATTGTTATCCGTTCAGCGTTTGTTCAACATGATATGGCTCATATTCAAGCCGGTGCAGGCGTGGTATTTGATTCAGATCCCCAAGCAGAAGCCGATGAAACACGCCAAAAAGCACAAGCGGTCATATCCGCAATCCAATTAGGAGGTGGACTATGAGTGATTTAACCCAAGCAATGAAATTGTATTTACTCGATAACTTCGACTCATTTACCTACAACTTGGTTGATCAATTCCGCAGCCTTGGTTTTGAAGTGGTTATTTATCGAAATGATGTAAGCGCCGACTATTTAGCCCAAAAATTGTTAAACGAAACCCAACGCTCAGCACTGGTATTATCCCCCGGCCCTGGCGCGCCCCATGAGGCAGGTTGCATGATGGAGCTTATTGCTAAAGTGGCAGGTAAAGTACCCATGTTGGGTATTTGTTTAGGCCATCAAGCCATGGTTGAATACTACGGCGGCAAAGTGGAACGCGCGCCTTTTGTGGTGCATGGAAAAGCTAGCCCGACCATTCATAGCGGTAAAGGGGTGTTTGCCAATCTTCCCTCACCTTTACCGGTTGCTCGCTATCACAGCCTAGTTGCCACCAAGGTACCCGATTGCCTCGAGGTAATTGCTGCTACCGATAATATGCCAATGGCAATTTTGCACGATGCCCACAAAGCAGTGGGGTTTCAATTTCATCCAGAGTCAATTTTGACAACTTTAGGCAGCCAATTGTTAACCCAAACGCTCAGCTACTTAACCCAAACATCATTAGCACCTATAACTCAAGGAGGCCAGTCATGACGAATGAGCCGACTCAAGTGTTGCTCGATACGCTTTATCAGGGTAACCCATTAACGCGCCAACAAAGTGCCAGCTTATTTGCCGATATAGTCGGAGGGAATATGGATCCAATAGCCATGGCTGGCATGTTGATCGCGCTAAAAATGCGTGGTGAAACCATTGATGAGATCGCCGGAGCCGCCGATGCTCTGCGCCAAGCAGCCAAAGCATTTCCACGCAGTGAGGAATCACTTAGCTCAGGTGTGGTTGATATTGTCGGTACAGGGGGTGATGGCTTTAATACAATTAATATCTCGACTACCGCGGCATTTGTTGCCGCCGCCGCGGGAGCCAAGGTTGCCAAACACGGTAATCGAGGAGTGTCGAGTAAATCAGGCTCATCGGATTTGCTGTCACATTGTGGCATTGCACTGACCATGAGCCCACAAGGCGCCAGTGATGCAATTGATACGTTAGGCTTATGCTTTTTATTTGCACCGCATTACCATGCAGGGGTACGCCATGCGGTGCCTGTTCGTCAAGCACTAAAAACCCGCACCATTTTTAATATTCTTGGGCCATTAATTAACCCTGCCAAGCCAGAGTTTATGCTTTTAGGGGTATACTCACCAACACTACTAAAACCCATAGTCAATGTATTAAACGCATTAGGGGTAAAGCGTGCAATGGTCGTTCATGGTAGTGGTTTAGATGAAGTCGCTTTACATGGTATCACCCAAGTGGCCGAGTTAAATAATGGTAAAGTACACTTTTATGACTTATCACCCGAAGATTTGGGCGTTATACATGCCGACATTAACCAGTTAACCGGAGGCGAACCCAGTGACAACGCCCTCATTACCAAAGCCATATTGCAAGGCAATGGCAGTGATGCTCAGCGTGATGCTGTTGCCATAAATGCTGGCTGCGCTTTATATGTCAGTGGCGTAGCAGACTCTGTCAAAGCCGGAACTCAACTTGCGTTACAAACCCTCGCGAGTGGCAAAGGTTATCAGGTATTAACCCAATTAGCTGCCGCTAGCCAAATCGATGAACAACATTCTGCAAACAATAAGGGCGTGTAAACATGGCATCTCAAATGAATATCACTGATCAGGGTGCAAAAGAATCGAATGTGTTAACCCGTATTGTCGACACCAAAGTAGCCCATATTGCCGCGCTAAAACAGCGCTTTCCTGAGGCGGACTTACAACCGAAAATATCTGACCGCAGTTTATTTGCCGCTTTAAAGCAGCCCAATGCGCAGTATATTTTTGAATGTAAAAAAGCGAGCCCATCAAAAGGATTAATTCGTCCGGTATTTGATGTCGAAGCCATTGCAGATATCTATGCAAAATACGCTGCTGGGATTTCAGTATTAACCGACGAGCAGTTTTTTCAGGGCGATATGAATTACATACCTTTGGTACGATCTCGGGTCACTCAACCTATTTTATGTAAAGATTTTTTTGTTGACCCATACCAAGTCAAGCTGGCTGCCCACCAAGGCGCAGACGCGGTATTACTCATGTTGTCGGTATTAGATGATGATCAGTATCGTTTACTGGCCGCAGAGGCGGCTAAATATCAGCTTGATACGCTCACCGAGGTAAGCAACGAAGCAGAATTACAACGGGCAATTGATCTTAATGCGCCAATTATTGGTATTAACAACCGTAATTTACGGGACTTATCAACGGATTTAGCCACAACAGAAGTATTAGCACCGCATATTCCTGCCGATCGCGTGGTGATCAGCGAGTCAGGTATTTATACCCATGATCAAATCCGCCGTTTAAATCCATTGGTAGACGGATACTTAGTAGGCAGCTCAATTATGGCGCAGGATGACATTGATCTAGCCTGTCGCCAATTGTTATTTGGCAACAATAAAGTGTGCGGTTTGACCAATATTGATGATGTGCAAGCTGTTGCAAAATCAGGCGCCGTATTTGGTGGGCTTATTTTTTACCCTAAATCACCACGCGCTATCACCCTTGAAGCGGCAACAGAAATAGTGACCAGCATGAAAAGCCAACAAATTGGTTTGAACATGGTAGGTGTCTTTGTTAATGCAGAACTTAACGAGATTGTTATCGCAGCTAAAAACCTTCGTCTGTTTGCAGTGCAATTACATGGCGATGAAACCGAATTAGAAATTGCAGCCCTCAATCAATGTTTCAATGATGAAGCAATTAATTGTCAAATTTGGAAAGCCATTGCGGTTGATAACCAAACCGGAAAAGTAGCCAATAAGCCAACGGGTGTAAAGCGCTACTTATACGACAGCAAAAGTGGCAGCCAATTTGGTGGGACAGGCGAGCGTTTTAATTGGCAAGCCATAGATGATAAATCAAAAGCCATATTGGCAGGCGGTTTAGCGGCCAACAATGCTTATGAAGCCAGCCAACAAGGATTTTACGGGTTGGACTTTAATTCGGGAGTTGAATCATCCCCAGGCATCAAAGATCAACAAAAGTTAACGGCAGTTTTTAATGAGTTAAGAAAAAACTAACGCCCCCTATTTTGCACTTGTTGTATCACGCAGTGAGTGTGTTGAAAGTATTATCGATTTAACTTTAGGATACTATTATGGCAGAGCTCAAGCTTAACCCTTATTTCGGAGAATACGGTGGTATGTATGTACCACAAATCCTTGTTCCAGCTTTAAAACAGCTTGAAAGTGCATTTGTAGACGCTCAGCAAGACCCTGAGTTTCAAGCCGAATTTACCGACTTGCTCAAAAACTACGCAGGTCGTCCTACGGCGCTGACCCTAACACGTAATTTAAGCCCTAACCCATTAGTAAAAATTTACTTAAAGCGTGAAGATTTATTACATGGCGGCGCCCATAAAACCAACCAAGTGTTAGGCCAAGCCTTACTTGCCAAACGTATGGGTAAAAAAGAAATCATTGCAGAAACCGGCGCGGGCCAACATGGGGTAGCTACGGCACTAGCTTGTGCCTTACTCGACTTAAAATGTAAAGTTTACATGGGTGCAAAAGACGTAGAACGTCAATCACCAAACGTATTCCGAATGAAGTTAATGGGCGCCGAGGTTATTCCTGTCACTTCTGGCTCATCAACCTTAAAAGATGCCTGTAATGAAGCCATGCGTGACTGGTCAGCCAGTTATGATAAAGCTCACTACTTACTCGGTACCGCAGCGGGCCCTCATCCATTTCCAACCATAGTGCGTGAGTTTCAACGCATGATTGGTGAAGAAACCAAAAAACAAATTCTTGAAAAAGAAGGTCGCTTGCCAGATGCCGTTATTGCCTGTGTTGGCGGAGGCTCAAACGCTATAGGCATGTTTGCTGATTTTATTGATGATGAATCCGTTGAGCTGATAGGTGTTGAACCTGCGGGTAAAGGCATCGATACCCCTATGCATGGCGCGCCACTAAAACACGGTAAAACCGGTATTTTCTTTGGTATGAAAGCGCCATTAATGCAAGATACCCATGGCCAAATTGAAGAGTCATATTCAGTATCTGCAGGGCTAGATTTTCCATCAGTTGGCCCACAACATGCACACTTAAATGCCATTGGTCGTGCTCGATATGAATCCGCGACCGATGATGAAGCGCTAGAAATGTTCCAACTGTTGGCCCGTACTGAAGGAATTATTCCTGCACTTGAGTCTGCTCATGCAATTGCATATGCAGTTAAACTGGCTAAACAAGCCACCAAAGAAACCATTTTAGTCGTCAATCTTTCAGGACGTGGCGATAAAGATATCTTTACCGTATCTGACATTTTAACTGCCAAGCAACAGGAGAGCGGCAATGAGTAATCGATATCAGGCAGCCTTTGCCGCCCTAAAAGCTAAACAACAAGGTGCCTTTGTTCCCTTTGTTACCTTAGGTGACCCAAGTCCACAAATATCGTTAAATATCATCAAAACCTTAGTAGATAATGGTGCTGATGCATTGGAGCTAGGGTTTCCATTTTCAGACCCACTCGCCGATGGCCCAGTTATTCAAGGTGCAAACTTACGTTCATTAGCAGCTGGAACCACCCCAGATGATTGCTTTGAGTTGCTCACTCAAGTTCGTGCTATGTATCCTGAATTACCCATAGGTTTATTACTTTACGCAAACTTAGTTTTTGCCAATGGCATTGATGAGTTTTATAACAAAGCGAAGGCCGCTGGCGTTGATTCAGTATTAATTGCAGACGTCCCCGTTGAAGAGTCAAGCCCTTTTACTGAAGCTGCCAAAAGGCATGGTATCGCGCCTATTTTCATTGCGCCGCCAAATGCTGATAGCGACACCTTAAAACAAGTGAGCAAGTCTGGTGAAGGTTATACGTATTTATTATCACGCGCTGGGGTGACAGGCACAGAATCTAAAGCGGGCACACCGGTTGAGGAAATCCTTGCAAAATTAGCACAATTTGATGCCCCCCCACCATTATTGGGCTTTGGTATTGCTGAGCCATCTCAGGTAAGTGAAGCGATTAAAGCCGGGGCAGCTGGCGCCATTTCAGGCTCTGCTGTGGTCAAAATTATCGAAACACATCAACATGATGAAGCAACATTATTAACTAAACTGGCTGAATTTACTCAAGCGATGAAAGCAGCCACGCATTACTAAATCCCTTAATGTCATAAAAATTAAATTGGAGCTTTATACGGCTCCTTTTTTATTGCCTGCTATACTCTGGTGAAAAGGAAAAAACAGACAAGGAACTATGTCAAAGAAACTGATTATCTTGTTACTTTTGTCATTAAGCTTGCTGGCTTTGTGCCCTCGCCTATACGCGCAACAAGATCCGCTAATCACTGAAGTTAGATATAACTTTTCAGAACAATTTATCGATCCTAAACAAAATTACTATATTGCACTGCTCGATTTAGTATTAAAAAAAAGCGAACCTAAATATGGTGCTTATAAGCTAACCCCAGTTCCTCTCGAAATGCCTCAGGGTAGAACCATCAAGTTGGTCGAACAAAATAAACACATTGATATTGTTTGGACCATGACATCCATAGAGCGAGAAAACCAACTCAAAGCTATCTATATACCACTATTAAAAGGTTTGATGGGCTATCGCATTGGCATTATTCGAAAAGGAGAACAGGGTAAATTCGATGAGATAGACACCCTAGCATCATTCAAAAAAATCACTATAGGCCAAGGCAAAGACTGGCCTGATGTTGAGATCCTCAGACTTAATGGATTTAACGTTGTGCCAGGTGCTGATCAAAATCTACTTGCTATGTTAGCAAAAAATCGATTTGATTATTTCCCACGAACACTAAACGAGCCATGGCATGAATTAACTCTCAGAGAGGATGTTGAACTAGAGCAAAATTTATTACTGCATTATCCTGCTCCAATATACTTTTTTGTTAATAAGCAAAATCATCTGCTCGCAGAACGAATCGAGTTTGGCTTAAGGGTCGCGATTAGTGACGGCAGTTTTGATGATCATTTTTTCAATAACCCAATTAACAAAAATATGATTACAAAATCAAACTTATTTAACCGGCAAGAATATGAAATTGCTAATCCACTTTTATCGCCCCAAAGTGCAGAAATCCTGAATGAGACATCACTATGGTTAACGGTAATTATGTAAAACAACCAGGGTGTCACTAACCAATAGTTTACTGATATTTGGTATTAAAACTCATTTACTTCAATCAGCTTAAAAGCATTGAATACAAAACTAATGTTAAGACACTAACAAAAAATTCTGCGATGAATAATTGTTAATCATAAAAGCGTGTTTAAGGCGCTCCAAGGGTTCTCGGCATATGTGGATACATGCTACACTCGGGCCTAATTTTTAATGCGAATGGACCTTGCGATTTACTAACGGATCACATTAAACATGAAACAACTGCTCGACTTTTTACCTTTAGTTATCTTTTTTGCGGTCTATAAATTTGTCGATATTTATACCGCAACTGGCGCATTAATTGTGGCCACCGCCATTCAACTTATCGTCACTTATATACTGTATAAACAAGTTGAAAAAATGCATCTCATCACCTTTGCTATGGTGACTGTTTTTGGTGCCTTGACTTTGTTTTTCCATGATGATGCCTTTATCAAATGGAAAGTCACCATTGTTTATGGTTTATTTGCTCTTGCTCTTGCCGTTAGTCAGCTTATTGGTAAGCCTGTGCTAAAAAGTATGCTAGGTAAAGAAATGGATGTTGCAGACAAGCACTGGGCATATGTGACTTGGTATTGGGTCAGCTTTTTTATTGTGTGCGGTATCGTCAATATCTATGTGGCATTTAGTTTACCCCTAGAAACATGGGTCAACTTCAAGGTGTTTGGCCTAACAGCGCTAACCTTATTAAATACAGTAGTAACGGTAATTTATCTGTTTAAAAACATGAAAAATCCACCGTTAGAAGATAACAACCAATAATTTAAACCTAGTATTTTTATATACAATTATTCAATAAAACTCGCTACGGAGCCATTCATTATGTGGTATATGATTTCATCTCAAGATGTTGAAAATAGTCTAGAAAAACGTTTATCAGTTCGTGCTGAGCATTTAGCACGTTTACAAGCACTAGCCGACGAAGGTCGTTTACTAACAGCCGGGCCGCACCCAGCAATTGATAATGAAAATCCAGGTGAAGCAGGGTTTACTGGCTCATTAGTGGTGGCAGATTTCCCTTCATTAGAAGAAGCACAAGCATGGGCAGATGTTGATCCCTATATCGGTGCAGGCGTTTATAAGAGTGTTATCGTTAAGCCGTTCAAACGAGTTTTACCTTAATGAAGATTGTTTCATTCAACATTAATGGACTAAGAGCTAGGCTTCATCAATTACAAGCATTAATTGATAGCCACCAGCCAGACATTATTGGCTTACAAGAAACCAAAGTGCATGACGAAGCTTTTCCGGTCGCCGATGTTGTAGCCATGGGGTACAAGGTCCATTTTCATGGTGGCAAGGCCCATTATGGCGTTGCCCTGCTATCAAAAGTAGAACCGGTCAAGGTGTGCAAAGGTTTTGATACTGATGCAGACGATGCCCAGCGCCGTTTAATCATTGGCCAGTTTGAACAAGCTAATGGTCGATTGCTCACAGTCATTAATGGTTACTTCCCGCAAGGCGAAAGTATCCACCATGAAACCAAATACCCTGCTAAGCGCAAGTTTTATCAAGATTTGATGAGCCATCTTGAAATGCATCATCATCCTGATGAAGATATCGCGATTATTGGTGATATTAATATTTCGCCCATTGATTTAGATATTGGCATTGGTGAAGTGAACGCTAAACGCTGGCTAAAAACGGGTAAATGCAGTTTTCAACCTGAAGAGCGTGAATGGTTAGCCCGCTTAACAGATTGGGGATTTATTGACAGTTTTCGTCATTTACATCCAACCCGTGAAGCGCGTTACTCATGGTTTGATTATCGTAGCAAAGGCTTTGATGACAACCGAGGTCTACGTATTGATGTGATTTTAGCGACCCAGTCGTTAGCCGCAAGAGTTATCGAATCGGATGTAGATTATGATCTACGCGGTATCGAAAAGCCTTCAGATCACGCGCCTATCTGGTCAACGTTTAGCGAATAACAAAATCCGCTTGATAAAAAGGCTTAACACGATAAGTGTTAAGCCCTTTTTTACAAATCCCCATTCAACACAAACTTGCATCAAGCGATTTTATATTGGCTCAATATCTGGCTTAATCCTTTTGAAGAGGTATTTAAATCATTGGCAATGGTCAATGCTTGGCTAGCATTGTCTAAAATGGTATCAGACTGACCTCTAACTTCATTAATTTGTGACACTATGTCAGCAGAAGCGACACTTTGCTCTTCGGCAGAGGCCGCTATTTGGCTACTCATATCAAATACGGCATTAATAGAATCTGCCATATGAGTAACATCAACGCCTACTGCACTAATACTCGCACTACCTTCATCGGCCTGCTCAACAATCTCGGTTGTAATTTGGGTCAGCTTGGTTGAACCTTTTTGTAAGCCTTCAATCATGGCTTGAATTTCAACTGTGGCTTGCTGAGTACGCCCTGCTAATGTACGAACTTCATCGGCAACCACAGCAAAACCACGCCCTTGTTCTCCAGCCCTTGCCGCTTCAATTGCCGCATTAAGCGCTAACAGATTCGTTTGTTCTGAAATTGCATTAATGGTTGTTACCACGGCATTAATTTGGGTTGCATCTTTTGATAACTGTTCAACCGAAGCAAAAGCTTCTGAAATACGCGATGTTAAGAAAGCAATACGAGTTTCAGCATCTTTAATTTTCTTACGGCTGTCATTTACTTGTTGTGCGTTTTCTTTGGTGTGTTCTGAAGTGGCTGAAGCATGATGTGATACATCAGAAATTGCCGCGGTCATTTGCTCCATCGAATGAGATACCGAATCTAAATAATGATGCTGCTGCTTAATCAGTTCATCATTTGTGCTGGCTTGCTGTCCAAAAGTGGTGGCCGCCATTGATAAGGTATTGGCATTATCGCCAATGGCTCTGACCATTTCGCTCATATTATCAGCACAACGGTCGATTTCTTTGGCAATCAAACTAAAGTCATCAGTACCAAAAAAATTAAGGCGTTGGGTTAAATTGCCATCAGCAAGACGCTTAATTGCTACATACATATCCCATAAACCACCACCAAGGGAGGTAGAAATCCAATAACACAATTGGAATAAGGGCAACAAACCGATTAACGCATACCAAAATAAACGGTTATCTGACTGAGATTGTTCCCAATTAGCCACATTTTGATCCAAGGTTAAAAACTGGCCATTAACCGATGATGATACCGTTAAGTTGTCACCTTTGCGGCTTGAGGTCGCTAGATCTGACACAGACAACTGGTGCTGCTGAGCAAAATTTCGCAGCGACTCACCCGATAAATCTTGGTTTATTGCCACTTGGGCATAAGCTTCTATGGTTGCTGTCGCTTTTGCCATTGAGCCTGCTTCTATTAGTTTTTGATTTTGCTGTTGATTTAGTAATGCGATGGTGAGGGTGATAATTGAAACCAATGAACATATAAGCCAAAACTTACCGTTTAATGTCAGCTTGATCAGCATTGCATCGATTTTTCGAAACTGGATCTGCTTCATAAAGTTTTCCTAGTAATTCAAATGTGACCGACAGATATCTCAGTCAATAATAGTTTGAGTGAATTATTTTATCTGCTTTTTTTGTTATAAAACGAAAATAAGCCTGCATGTTGACCCCAACACATAGACTTATTTAATCATCGGCTTAAACCGTGGTTTTCTTTAAAGAAATTTTACCGTTTTGCCAGGGATATCACATACTTTATACCCTTAATACACGATTAAGCGGTAAATCTCGGTAACGCTTGCCTGTCGCAGCAAATATCGCATTAGTTAGGCTTGGCGCTACAGGAGGCACACCTGGCTCGCCAACCCCAGCCGGATTGGCAGTTGACTCAATATGAATCACCTCAATATCAGGGCTTTGCGGTAAGCGTAATACAGGATAATCGTGAAAATTGGCTTGTTCCACCTTGCCTTCTTTAAAGCTAATTTCCCCCATCATGGCTAAACTTAAACCAAAAATAATCGCCCCTTCCGTTTGCGATTTTAATCGGTCAGGATTAACCACCAGCCCGGCATCAATAGCACTGATCGTTTTAAGCACTTTTAACTTACCGTCAGTTACATCAACCAAGGTTGCAACAGCAACATAGCTTGTAAAGCTGCGATGAATAGCAAAACCCCAACCTTGGTTAGCGGCCACGTTAGGCTGCTCAGATAATCGTTGTTCGATAACATCGAGCAAGTGATGATAACGACCGACATCGACCGGATGATCAGCCAAGGTTTCACCGTAATTACCGTATTTGAACCCTTGATCAGCAAAGGTTTCTTGCCTTGCTTCCCCTAACAATTGTCGCCACATTGCAATGCAGGGCTTACCTGCTTTAACCGCCAGTTCATCAACAAAACTGCCAATACCAAATGCATGTTGAATATTGCATACAGAACGCAACCAACCAATGCGGGTATGCGCTTTAGCTTTAACGGCTTCTAATTGAATTTGCCCCAGGGCTAATGGTACATCAGAGAACCCTAAATCTAGCTCACCAGCTGATGGAGTATCAACACCTTCAGCAAAAGTGGAACTAATGGAGGGAAAACCCGTTCGAGCTAATAAGGCTTGTGGTTGGTTATTCGCATCGAGTTTTGCCTGGTAAAATTGGGCACTAATTGCATGGTAATAACCATGCTGAATATCATCTTCTCGCGTCCATGATACTTTCACAGGTTTATTTAATCGTTGCGACAACATCGCAGCTTCTACGCTAAAATCAGGCTTAGACTTACGCCCAAAGCCACCACCGAGTAAAGTCACATTGACTTTAACTTTATCTTCACTCAAACCAAGTACAGCTGCCACATTTTGTTGGGTACTTTGAGGTGTTTGAGTTGATGCCCATATCTCACAACCTTGCGCCGTTACATTTGCAGTAGCCACTGGCGGCTCCATCATGGCATGGGCTAGATAAGGCACACTATAAACTGCATTAATTGTGGATGCTTGCGGCCAATCGGTTACACTCTCGCCTAATTGACGCATCACTTTGCCGGGTTGCTTCACTTTTTCCACGAGCTCTGCCATGTACTGTTCGGTATCGTGGCTATCATTTACCGATTTTGTCCAAGTGATTTTTAATGCTTTACGGCCTTGTACGGCGCTCCACGTATTGGTGGCAATAACCGCTAAGCCACCTAAAGCTTTAAATAATGGCGCACCTTGTGGTACTGGCAATTGAATGACATCAATTACCCCAGCAACTTTACGGGCGTCACTATCATCAAAACTGGCTACGTCACTGCCTAATACTGGTGGGCGTGTAATGCTGGCATACACCATACCGTCCACTTTAATATCGTAACCATACATGGCTTTTCCGCTAAGCATGTCATCCATATCAACAATGGTTTTAGGCTTACCAATAAAGTTAAAATCGCTATCGGCTTTAAATTTGATACTGGCAACATCAGGGGTGACAACCTTGGCCGCTGCCAGAGCAAGTTCACCAAAGGTGAAGTTTTTTGCCGAACCTTTATGATGTACTTTATTAGCTTTGGCATACACTTCAGATATCGGCACTTGCCATTTATCTGCGGCAGCTTGCTCTAACATGGTTCTGGCCATGGCACCCATCTGGCGCATTTTGTAGTACTGCTTGCGAATACTGCGACTGCCATCAGTATTTTGGTCACCATAACGCTTATCACCTAAGCCTTGCACCACCACAATTTTGTCCCAATCAGCTTCTAACTCATCAGCCAACACTTGTGGAATACCGGTTCGGATCCCTTGCCCCATTTCAGAACGATGACAAGTTAAGTACACCTTGTCGTCTTCACCTATGGCAATAAACAAGTTCATCAAGGCTTGTTTGTCTTGAGCAAGAGCCATTGGACTCCATGCAAGTCCTGTCGCACTTAATGCTAAACCACCACCTGCGGCACCAAAAAGCTTCAATACATCACGACGGCTAATATTTTCTATTGCGGTAAATGTTGTCATGATCACACCTCCGCCGTATCAGCGACAGTCGCTTTTATCGCCGCTTTAATGCGTGGATAAGTACCACAACGACAGATATTGCCCGACATAGCTTCATCGATTTGCGTGTCACTCGGGTTAGGCGTTTTAGTTAATAATGCTGCAGCTGACATAATTTGCCCCGCTTGGCAGTAACCACATTGCGGAACGTTATGTTCCGCCCATTTTGCTTTTAGGCTATCGGCTGCAACCCCTTCAATAGTGGTAACATTTTTACCCGCGACTTGTTTTAAGCTAGTTAAACAACCTCGCATTGGCACACCATCAACATGGATAGTACAGGCACCGCATAAACCAGAGCCACAGCCATATTTGGTACCCGTTAAGCCAATAATATCTCGTATTGCCCATAACACAGGCATATTGGGGTCAGCATCTAAGGTAAAATTTTTACCATTAACTAAAAGTGTTTGTTTCGGGTTTGTCATCACTTACTCCTTGTTAGCCAACCACCAACTTAAATCGGCAGGCGTATCAATATCAATTGCCGCATGAGTTAACTCGACTTGAGTTAAGCTATTGGCATTTTGTCTTTGTTTTAATACTTTTTTAGCACCATTATCACCGTCTAACTCTCGTAAGGCGTCAAAATCATCAGCTAAAAAGATAGCCGGCACTCCAATGTCCTGTTGATAAAAAGCGCAGGTTGTTTGCCGAGTGCGGTCCCATTGCTGGATCAATTGGGTAAAGTCTAACGCAGTTATGGCCACTTGATCCCCAAGCGCGATTAATAACCCATCTGCTTGATGCAACATTGCAAAATCAACGGCTCGATGAATCGAGCTTGATAATCCCTGCGCCCAATTGGGATTATCTATTATATCTACCATGGTTAGCAGCTCTTTTGGGCTTGATACTAATTGCTTTGCAATTTGCGATTGATTCGCCCCCAGCACGACGGCTGATGCCACAAACTCAATATCATTTAACGGCACTTTTTCTACGTAATGTTGAATTGTAAGGTTCAATTGCGAAATGGTTTGAGCCAGTAAATATTGCGATTCGGTTAATTGGGCTAATTGTTTTACCCCGTTAAAACGCCGACTTGCCCCCGCTGCTAATATCACGCAGACCAGTTTTTTAGTCATGGTAACCAACTCTGGCACTACAACATCACCTTATCAAGACTGAGTAATTTGCTTTGGTGCAATACCCCATGACATTGGGCTAACATACTCAACGCAACCGAACTGGGCAATTCACCGCCTAAGGCGATTCCGGCCGGTGCTGAAAAGTAGCCATTAAAATCATCTGCAACAAGCTGTGCTAACTCGAGCACTTTATCACGCCTGTGAGCGGGACCTAATAAAGCGATGTAACCTAATGGTTGCGAGACCAAAACCCTCAAGGTTTTGGCATCTAAATTTAGATTATGATTCATAATAAACGCGCCATTAAGTGAAGCTAACAGCTCATGTGCCACTTTATCTACCGGCATTTTATATACGGTACAATGAGGAAAATCATAACTTCGGGCATAAGCGGTACGCTCATCAAATACACTAATCTTCCATCCCAAATTATGGGCAATTTGAGCCAAAGGTTGAGCATCTAAACCGCCACCAAAAATACCAATATGAATGGGAGGACTAACCGGAATAATTATCCTATGTTTATGCGGATAATCGGCATCAGTGATCGGCATAATTTGAGTTTTGATGGCAGTTGGGCTTACTGAGTGAGTCGCTGTTTGTGACTCATGGTCTACGTCAATGGCAGAAATAACCTCATCAGTTTGCCATAACCCAGTTACCGAAGAACAAGGTGAACCATCTTGAGCAATATCGAGCTGATATTGGCCTTTTTTACCGCTTTGTAAATCAAAATAAAGTTGTTGTAACCCCAAATACTGATTAGCCGAATTGACCGCTAACATCATTATATTAACAATACCGCCGCAGCCTAATTGGTAGCTGGTATCGGATTCATCGGTGGCATCATAGGTTAACTGTATCACTTGCTGTGTTTGAATTGCCCGCTGTGCATGACGGCGTAAATCGGCCTCAAGACAGCCACCGCTTAACATGCCAAGGGTTTTGCCCAAAGGGTGAAATAGCATGATGGCACCGGGTTTGCGGTACGATGAGCCTTGGACATGTGTAAGAACGGCGACAACCCAATCATCTTGATAATCAGCTTGCCAAACATCTAATAAATCAACAAGGTGTTGGCGCATAAGACATCCGTGGCTTAGATAATAAATGAGTAAATTAAGCTAACAGACTGGGCCAAAGATTAATAGCAACAAAGCGTTTCAATTTGTGAATACAATCGATAAAACAAAGGGGAAGAACTGTTCTTCCCCCAAAATACTAAACCGCAATATCTGAAACGAAAAACTTAACCTAGCAGTTGATCGGCCACAAAAGGATTATGCTCACGCTCTTCTGCAAATGTCGACATAGGGCCATGACCCGGAATAAAGCTAACATTGCTGCCTAACGGCCAGAGTTTTTGAGTAATAGATTGAATTAAATCTTGATGATTTGATTGCGGAAAATCAGTTCGACCAATTGAGCTTCTAAATAATACATCCCCTACCCAAGCAAGTTTGCTGACCGCTGAGAAAAATACCACGTGCCCTGGGGTATGTCCGGGACAATGCACGACATCAAGGGATTGTTCACCAACAGTAACCTTATCACCATCATTAAGATATTGTTGTGGCTCAAAAGCATTCACCAATGGAAAACCAAAGTT